>NZ_SPQG01000003.1:345621-383651 GCF_004944975.1 Halorhabdus amylolytica | reverse complement strand
CGCCGTCGTGCCGAGTCCGGTGCCAGCACTTGCAAGGCCGATCGTCCCCAACCCCGCAAGCACTTTCCGCCGGGACAGTTCGTATCGTTCCGTCATTGTGTGCCCCCACCCTGGGGAGAACTCGCCGGCGGAGTCGAACCGCCGAGGAGCGATCGTACGCAAGACGATCACCCCACTCCCGTGCGAGTCAAGCCGGAACCGAGTGACTGATCAACTCTGCGTGGTCGTGGTGTCAGTCGCGGTTGCTGTTTCGGTCGCTGTCTCGGTCTCAGTCTCCATGGCCGTCGTCTCGGCCTCCATCCCACTGCCGGTGTTGTGCCGGCACTGCTCGGTGTAGAACCCGATATCAAAGCCCACTGAGTCCGTCTGGATCTGATTCGAGTGGTTCAGCGGCAACCACCACTCGAAGCCGACACAGTGGGTCGAACTCGCCTCGAAACACTCCCGATCCGCATCGTCGTCGGGATCTGTAAGCTCGTCGAAGGCTGTGGAGAGATCCCCATCGAGCGGGACGCCGTTTCCTTCTTCGAGACGACTCAAGGCCTGTCCGAGTGTGCCGAGGAAAAACACTTCCTCGCCGACGACGATCGACTGCTCTAGTTGTGTAGCCAGATTTTCCAGGTCGGAGAAGTCGACGGTAAAGCTGAATCCAACCGAGGCGATCTCGTTCCCCAGGAACGCTGGCAGTGTGTCGTACTCGTCTTCGGCGTCCTGGGTCATCGCTTCCGTCGAATCATCATCGCCGACGAACACGGTTGCGATCCGCGTGGTCATGTTCCGGACGGACTCGGCGACCAGTGCTGTTTCGTCCATTTCGGCTTCGCTGACCGTCCCGGACGCCGCGTCGGCGTTGTCGTAGGCGGAGTTCCCGCTTGCAGCTGACCAATCAGTCGTATCGTCCCGGGGAGCGGTGTACCCGTTGACGGCGTAGTCTTGGTTCTGGTAGTTAGGACCGCCGTCGGTGAACACCACGATCGTCTTCTGTGCGTCGGATCGCGCGTTGGGATCGTTACGGAGGATCTGATCGGCGGTGTCGAGGGCCGCCGGGAGCGGCGTGTTCCCTCCGAAGGAAAATCCCGGCACAGAGATGTTGCCTGGAGTATCAAGTGCTTGCAGATCGTTGATCGCACCACCGCCGAAACTCAGAACTCCGACCTGGGTGCTGCCGTCGTCAGGGAGATCGTCGATGAACGCGTTGATGCCGTCGATCATTTGGGTCTGCTCGGTGTCGGTGATCGACCCGGACGTGTCGATCGCGAGCATCATATCCAGCTCCTTTGTCTCTTCGTCGACCTGATTGTCGCAGTCCTCGTCGTACCAGATCCTCGTCATGATGTGGTCGGTCAGCTCGCCGTCGAAGTCGTCCCCAGGATCGTCCGCAGTCTGGTCCTCGTCAGGATCGGCACCCTCGGGTTCGGTCACCGAGTTCTCATCATTTTCCAGCAGTTCGCCCGTCAACCAGACGTACCCCGGGTTGTCACACAGGTGGAAACTCAGGGTGAGTTCGCCGAAATCACCCGGCTTGACGTCGTCAAGCGCGACGAGCGGCTTCCAACTTTCTTCACCGACGGTATCGTCGTTCTGCGTTCGGAGCGCACCATCGGCGGTCGGATCGAGATCCGCCGGCGTATCGGCACCCGCTTCACAGGCTGGACCGACGGTGATCTCGCCTTCGCCCACCTCGTAGGTTTCATGGAAATCCTCCTGGACACCGTCGTCGTCGACGTCCGGGAAGGCCTCGATCGCTGTTGTGTCCCAAAAGGCGTCTTTGTCGTCGAAGTTCAGCGCGATGGGGAGTGCATCGTCCGGGGAACTGACCTGTAGTGTTCCGACAGGAGCATCCTTCCGATACTCCCCGTTCTGTAGGACGTTCGGCGCTTGGAGGGGTTCGAGTGCCGGCAGGACGTAATCCGCGTTCGTGGGGTCGTCTGCTAGAGTTACCCCTTCGACTGATCCGTCGTAGTAGTGTTCTTCCCAGTCGACCTTGAGATCGAGCGATCCAGCCGTGAGCGTGTTGTTCTCGTAAGTCTCCTCGTCACTGAAGTACGCCGTCGTGCCGAGTCCGGTGCCAGCACTTGCAAGGCCGATCGTCCCCAACCCTGCGAGCACTTTCCGCCGGGATAGTTCGTATCGTTCTGACATACCTGACCCCCTCCCTGGGGAGAACTCGCCGGCGGAGTCGAACCGCCGAGCAACGATCGTCCCCGAGACGATCACCCCACTCCCGTGCGAGTCAAGCCGGAACCGAGTGACTGATCAACTCTGCGTGGTCGTGGTGTCAGTCGCGGTCGCTGTTTCGGTCGCTGTCTCGGTCTCAGTCACGGTCGCTGTTTCGGTCGCTGTCTCGGTCTCAGTCTCCATGGCCGTCGTCTCGGCCTCCATCCCACTGCCGGTGTTGTGCCGGCACTGTTCGGTGTAGAACCCGAGATCGAAGCTCACGCTGTCGGTCTGGATCTCGTTGGCGTGATCGACCGGTAGCCACCACGCGAGTCCGAGGGCGTTCGTCGTGCTGGGGACGAAACAGTCCCTCGCATCCGCGTCCTGCTCGCTCGGATCTTCGTCGTTCAGTCCGTCACCGGGAACCTCGTCGAAGTTCGACGTTCGGTTGCCGTCCAGCGGGATGCCGTTACTTCCCATCCCGAGTTCGTCCAGCAGTTCGCGCAGCGATCCCTGGAAGAGCGCCTTTTCACCCGCGATCGACTGCGCGATCTGGCTGAAGATGTCGAACAGTTCGCTCTGGGCGCCGATGAAGGACTGCGCGTCGTCGGTCGCCATGTAATTGAGCAGCGCGGCGTTGGTTGACCCGGAGGAGATACCCCCGAACCCGACAGTGTACATCGACACGTCGTGGACGCTCTCTTTCAGGTGTTCGGCGTTGTCCGCCGGGTTGGCATCCCCGAACCCGCTGAAATCAGTCGACGCGCTGTCGGTGTCGTCGTCGTGACTCGGATCGGAGAGTCCCTGACTCTCGTAGCTCTCGTTCGGCGAGCCGTCCGTGAGGAGCACGATGATCGGCTGGGCACCGCTACGATTGTTCCCGCTGGCGGAATACGTCGTGGCAACGTCGTGGCCGTCGAGTTCCTCGTGAGCGATGTCGATGGCCTCCTCGATGTTGGTCCCGCCGCCCGGAGACAGCGCGTTCACGGCGTCGCGCGCGTCCTGTTTGGTACCGGTCAGCGACTGGTCCATTGTCGCCTGGTCGGCGAACGAAACCACGGAGATCTGGGCGTTGGATCCGACTGCATCGATCAGGTTGATCGCCGCACTTTGTGCGGCCGAGAGTCCACCACCGCTCATCGAACCCGAGCGATCCAGGACGAGCACGATGTCGGCCTCGCCGGCTTCGCCACTTGGCTCGTAGACGTTGTCGCCGTCTTCGTCGTACCACAGCATCGTCTGGATCTCGTCGATGAGTTCGACGTCGTTACCGGTCGAGTTCGACGTGTTCGGCCCGCCCATTTCCTGGGGATCCTCGGCCTCTGGTTCCGTGTGGCCGTTCTCGGCCGCCTCGATCAGCTCGCCGGTGAGCCAGACGTATCCCGGGTTGTCACACAGGTGGAAGCTGAGCGTGAGTTCCCCGAAGTCGCCCGGTTTGACGTCCTCTAAACTCACGAGTGGCTTGGGTTCGGCGTCCTCGCCCTCTTCGAGGGGCCAGTTCGCCACCGTATCCATGTTGAGCGACCGCAACGCACGACCGCCGTCCGGATCGAGATCCTCGGGCGTCTGTGCGAAGTCCTCACACGGCATGTACTCGAGCTCTTCTTCCCCGGTCGTGTCGCCGTAGAGGACAGGATCCTGGACACCGTCGTCGTTGTCGTCCGGGTAGGCCTCGATCGACGTCCCGTCCATGAACGTAGCGAGGTCCTCGGCCGCGACCCACACGGAGGGACTGTTCGGGTTAGGGAGGCCGACGTATCCCTCCGGATCTTCGGGTTCGTCGTACATGACGTCGACGTCAACGGTATCCACGCCGTTGTAGTAATGTTCCTCCCAGTCGACCGTCAGGTCGAGCGCACCCGCGGTCAGCGTGTTGTTCTCGTATGTCTCTTCGTCACTGAAGTACGCCGTCGTACCGAATCCGGCTCCGGCACCTGCGAGGCCGATCGTCCCCAACCCCGCAAGCACTTTTCGCCGGGACAGTTCGTATCGTTCTGACATGGTCTCTCCTGTTCGTCCCGCCCACCCCAGGCGGGCCGAACGTATCACACCGCATGTTCCCATCCCCCATAGCTAATCGCCGGATCATCTCCACAGAATCGAACGTTCGGACATTCAAACGACCCGTTTATCTCTCCGACTCACTCCACGGCCCGCCTGAATCAGCGATTGAACAACCCCGCTGTCCGGCCTCGTCCGGGGACATCTCCCATTAATTAATTGTTAGCCAAACTATAAGGGGATTTTATATATGGTACGGTTCACCATTGCTTCGGGCCTCACTCGAGTTGGGGTGAGGTAAAACATTGGGAGTGGGACACCATGGGAGCCCTCGCAGTTAGACAGACACGTATCGATCCGGAGGAGGTCCACGACGTCCTCCGAAACGACCGTCGCCGCCGGGTGCTTGAGTATCTCAAGCAGCACATCGATCCGGTACCGTTGCGGAGGCTGGCCGAGCGGATCGCGTCCCGGGAGACCGGTTCCTCGCCGCCGCCGACGAACATCAGACAGAGCGTCTACAACTCGCTTCACCAGACACACCTACCCAAGTTGGACTCGCTCGGCATCGTCCAGTACGACAGGGACCGAAAGCGTGTTCGACTCCGCGAGCGAGCTAGAGAGATCGAACCCTACATGAACGTCGTGACGGGGTTGGGCATCTCCTGGAGCACCTACTACCGGACGGTGGGGGTTTTCGGTCTCTTCGCGATCGTCGGGGCGGAGACGGGTCTGCCCCCGTTCGCGCTCGGTGAGACTCTCGTGTTCGCGACCGTGTTGTTGTTCGTCCTGGCTGTCTCGACGGCCTACCAACTCTGGTCGCGACGCTGGTTGTACGCGCGTGCACTCTTGAATCGATAACGAATCGGGTGCGTGGGTCGTATCGATAACGAATCGGGTGCGTGGGTCGTTCCCCCTGACTGATACGGATTGCTCTCACTGTTTACCACTACGACCGCCTGACTGGGGGCGGTCGATGTGGAATGACTGAGAGCAATCCGTATGAGAGACGATCCGAGCGGGACTGTTCTTCCCGCTCCGAGGAACGTGTCGAAAGGCTTAGGCGGATCCGCCGACCAGTGCCGAATATGAGCAGCGACGACAGTGGAGGCCTGATGTCGAGTGCCGGTCTCGTCCGGTACTTCGACGCCGAGGACAGCAACGCGATCCGCATCGATCCCAAGACGATCGTCGCCTTCGGAGCGCTCTTTGGCGTGCTCGTCCTCGTGTTGAACATCGTCGTCTGATCGGGGCCTGACCACGAGGTTTTCAAGCGCCACCCAACAACGTACTCCATGCACTTCGATCCGCGAACGCAAGCTGCGCTTCGCGAGGTCGGTCTCTCGACGACCGAGCTCCGGACGGCCTCGGAGCTAGTCGTCGAAGCGACTCGCGAGGAGGCAACGGCCCTCGAAGCGTTCTTCGAGAGTGTGGACACTGTCATCTCGGACATGGACCGAGCCCACTCCGACGAGAGGTATCCCGAGCATACGCTCGAGTATGTCGATCTCTATACGCACGCCGCCGATATACGGGGATACATCCGCTTCGAAGGGTGGGGTGTTCCCGTCGAAGGCGGGCGGATCCTCGAAGACGGAACGCTCGTCGAACTGTCGCTGGGCCCGACGATCGACGATCGGGTACGCTTCACCCACGATCGGGACGCCCTATGACCGACTCGGAAACCGACGCTCCGATCGCTGTCCGCTGTCGGGGTATCTATGCCACCGCATTGACGCGGCTACTTGACAGTGCGGACGATTCCGAGATCGTTCAGGCGTCACCACCGATCGAACGCCGGTTCGACGGCGGGTTCTCGTCGGGGCCTGCCGACGTCTCGGTCGTTCCCGATGATGACCGGCTTGGCGTCGGACTCGTCGGCGACCCTGACAGCGTCGACGCGGTTCGCGATCGGTTCGAGGTGGCCAGAGACACGCTCTTCTGGAGTGATCCGACACCACGCGGAGCGGTCTTCGAGGGTGTCGTCACCGAAACGTTGGGCAGCGGTGCGGTCGTCGACCTCGGCGACAGCGAAGGGTTTCTCCCCTACGGCGCGACTGATGCTCACATCGAGACGGACGACCGCCTGCGCGTACAGGTGACGACTCCCGCCGCACCCTGGAGCGACGATCGGGCCGAGCTGGGAACGACGCTGACCGTCGACGGAGAACTGGCGACACTGGTCCGCGAACGATCGCGTGCCGGGACCGGCGGTCCGGACCTGCTCGATGTCCTCTCGGTGGAGATTCCTGATGGCTGGCGCGTCTCCTGGGGCCGCGACGCCGAGGACGTTGGGTTTGACGTCCTCGAGGCGGCGCTGGATCACAAAGTCGAGCGTGCCGAGGAACTCGATGCCGCGCTGGCGGAGGCCGACGAACAGGTCGATACTGGGCTGGTCTATGCGGGGGAAGGAACCGTGTGGGTGCTGTTCGGTCGGGAGTCCCGCTTCGCACTTGACGAGCACCGCCGGGACGTGACAGTGACGATGCCCGGCCACCACCGCATCAAGGCCGGCGACGAACGGGCGAGTGCCGCGGTCGACTTCGTCGAGGAGCTTACACCCGATCTCGATAGCGAATTTCCCTTCGACGTGGTGACTCGCCAGTTCGGCCCGACAGAGGGGGATCAGATCGCGATCGCTCACGGGAAACCCGACGGTCGAACGATCAGCCTGGGCCGCGGCGAGGTGGTCGAACGCGACCCCGAGGGCACCGTCCGGGTCGAACGCGAGATGTCCCCCGGCGGAACCTACGACGCGCTGGGAGTCGAGCGACAGGCCGGCGACGTGGCCGCCACGAAGTTCACCGAGGGAAAGTGGTGGTATCCTACCGTCTACCGGAGTGCAGATGGGAACACACGCGGAACCTACGTCAACGTCTGTACGCCCGTCGAGGTGTTCCCGGGTGAGATCCGCTACGTCGACCTCCACGTCGACGTGGTCAAACACGCTGACGGAACCGTCAAACGCGTAGACGACGACGAACTCGACGTGGCCGTCCAAGCGGGACATGTCCCCAAACCTCTCGCCGAGAAGGCCCGCGAGGTGGCGAGCGCGGTCGAGAACGCGCTTTGAGTCGGCCGACGTGAGGGGAAGTACCCCGCCCAGTTCCGTCAGAAGTCCACGCTGAATCCGCTATCTTGATCACCGCCCCCGTTGCTCGGGAGGTTGGGGATGAGCCACGACAGGAAGGCGTCAGTACTGCGGGTCTGCAACCAGACCCTGCCCTCGCCCTGGAACTCACAGACCAACCCCTCGCCACTGAAAAGCGTGGACTTCAATCCGCCGACCTTGCTGACGTCGAAGGTCGTCGATCCCTCAAAGGCGACGATGTGGCCGGTGTCGACGGTGTAAGTCTCGCCGGGGTCGAGATCGACGCGTTCGATCGCACCGTAACTAGAGAGGAAGGTCCGGCCGGTCCCCGACAGTTCGAGCAAGAATAGCCCTTCACCGCCGAAGAACGTACGCCCGCCGCCGAACTTCGTGTCGATGTCGATCCCCGGGTCGGCGGCCAGAAACGACCCGGATTGGACGAGCAATCGTTCGTCTTCGAGGTCCTTGTCCACGACATCGCCCGGGAGCGGCGGGGCGAGCGTGACGTGTCCCGGTCGCTCGGCGCTGAACGTGTTCATGAAGAACGACTCCCCGCCGAAGGCCTTGCGCTTCAGCGAGTCGACTATTCCGCCCTGTGCGCCCGTTTCGATTGTGATACCGTCGGTGTGACTGACCATTGCTCCCGCTTCGGCCTGGATTTCCTCACTCTGGCCGAGTTCGACTGTCAACAGTGCGTAGGAGGGTCGATGTTCGATCTCGTGCTCCATGGATCGGGTGTCGACCCCCTCCAAGTTGAAACTAGGTTCTCCGGGTCATCGTTCGAATTCGTCGGACGGAATGGATCTCGGCCCGAGCGGATCTCGTCAGAACGCGAAGGTAACGAAAAAACGGTGGTCGTTGGGACAGACGTTCTCCCGGACCTTGATGCGCTCGTCGGCGGGTTCCTCGTGCCGATTGACGGCGACCGATCTGACCGTAGCGCTCCGTGGCAGCCCCATCTTCGCCTCAGCACCACACTCGGGGCAGGCAAGCGTTTCGATTCCCATCGTCGTCTGTTTCGATCGCCATCGGTTAAAACTCCTGCCCGGAGACCGATCTCCACTACCCCATATATTTGGTAGCCGATTGAGGCGGGCTTCGCCGGTACGCAATCGTATGGGACAGATTGCACACGAACGGCCTGGAACGGGGTTCGACTTCCGGGGCGAAAATCTTCCTGTGACCGTTTCCCGGGTCGCGTTGCTCGTTGTGACCGGAGCGTTCGTTCTCGCGGCTTCGTTCGGCGTTCGGCTCGGGCTGGAGATGCAGGCTGCGATCTACCTCTTCGGGATGGTCGCGTTGAATCTCCCACACGGTGGGTACGAACACTTCAACAACATCCGCCAGCGGGGACTGGATTTCCAGGGGCGTTACGTGGTCGCCTACCTCGCACTGATCGCCGGCTTTCTCGCGTTGTTCCTCGCCGCCCCGATCGCCGGTCTCGCGCTCGCGATCACGATAGCCGTCCTGAAGGGAGGCTACGGTGGCCTACACGTCATGGATGCCGTGACAGGGAGCAGTCATCTCCGGTCGGACGTCCAGCGTCACCTCGCGGCACTGGTGCGGGGCGGTTCGGTAATGGCGGTCCCGATCGTCTGCTGGCCGGGCACCTTCGAGACGTTCAGTACCTACATGGTCGCCATCTTCCAGCCCGGTAGACTGGGGCGTATCACGTCGTATTTCACTGTTACACGTCCGCTGATTGGCGTCGGGTTCGCGACGCTGGCGATCGCTCACCTCGGAATCGGGTACGCCAGACGGGACGGGAGCGGTTCATGGCTCGTCGACAGCGTCGAGACGCTACTGTTGCTCGTGTACTTCGCGGTGGTCCCGGTCGTCGTCGCCGTGGGGCTTTACTTCCCGCTTTGGTACTCGACGCGCCAGGTCGGTCGTCAGACAGATGTCGAGGACGACGTGCCCGAGGAAGGCGGGATCCTCTCCGGGGTGCTCGATAGTGACGATCTCCGCGTCGTGGCCATGACAGCCTGGGGCGTGTTGATCGTCGGCGCAATCGCGACGGCAACGGTCGTCGGTGCGATCTATCTGGCGGCCACGCGACCGCTCGGTGGCGCCCCACTGCTCTCGGGCGGTGTGGCGTTCTGGAGCGTCGCGATCAGTATCATCGCGCTGCCACATGTCGTCGTCGGATCGTTTTTGGACCGCGAGCGCGGCATCTGGTACGTTCCATGACTCGATTCGACGGGTCTCCACTCGCGGGCGAGTCGATCGACGTGATCGGTGGCGGGTTCGGCGGGCTGACGACCGCGGCGTATCTGGCCGACGCGGGTGCTGAGGTGACTGTCATAGAGCAGCAGTCACAGCTGGGCGGGGCGGCCAATCTCATCGAAGCCGAGGGGTTCCGGTTCGACACGGGGCCGTCGTGGTACCTGATGCCCGACGTCTTCGAGCGTTTTTTCGATCACTTCGAGCGGACTCCCGATGAGTACTACACGCTCAAGCAGCTCGATCCCCAGTATCGGGTCTTTTACCGTGACAGCGATCCCATTCCGGGAGCGGGCAAACCGTACGGGAGCGACCTCGCGCCCTGTGACTGGGTGACGGTCACGCCGGATCGGAATCGGACCAGGCGGACCTTCGCCGCTTACGAGCGTGGCGGCGGGAAGGCATTCGACCGGTACCTCGCGGAGGCCGAACACACCTACGAGGTCGGGATGGAACACTTCGTCTACGCGGACCGTTCGCGCTTCCGTGACCTGCTCGATCTCGACGTGATCCGACTGGGACCGGGGTTGACAATGCTCGGCTCGATGCAGGACCACGTCTCGACGTACGTCGAGAACCCGAAGCTCCAGCAACTGCTGCAGTACACGCTCGTGTTCCTGGGGGGCGCGCCGAAGAACACGCCCGCACTGTACAACCTGATGGCCCACGTCGACTTCGACCTCGGCGTCTACTATCCCGAAGGCGGGATGTACAGCGTCGTCGAGGGACTGGTCGACCTCGGCGAGGAACTCGGCGTCACCTACCGGACGGACACCGAGGTGACCGACATCCAGGCGACGACGACGGGGCTGGCGATACAGACTGATCGTGGTCGACGCAGAGCCGACCGCGTCGTGGCGAACGCGCCGCCGGCCCACGTCGAACGCGAGTTGCTCTCGCCCGCGAAGCGCGACCATCGCCTCGACCACTGGAGGAAACAGACGTATGCGCCCTCGGCACTACTGCTGTATCTCGGGATCGAGGGCGATGTCGGACCTCTGGAACATCACTCGCTGGTGTTCCCCGAGGACTGGGGCCCACACTTCGAGGCCATCTTCGACGAACCGGCCTGGCCGGACGATCCGGCCTACTATCTGGCCGTCCCGTCCCTGACGGACGATTCCGTCGCCCCCGACGACCACCACGCCGTCGTCGTCCTGCTGCCGATCGCGCCGGATTTGCCGGACACGCCGGACCTGCGTCGAGAATACCGTGACCTGATCCTCGATGACCTGGCCGAGAACGTCGGCGTCGACCTGCGCGATCGGATCGTCCTCGAGGAGTCGATGTGTGTCGAGGACTTCGCGGAACGGCTGAATTACCCCAAGGGAACGGCGCTGGGGCTGGCACACACGCTCTTTCAGACCGGACCGATGCGCCCATCCCATCGCGCGAGGAAGATGGACGGGCTGTACTACGTCGGCGGATTCACGTCGCCGGGGATCGGCGTCCCGATGGCGTTCATCAGTGGCGAGCACGCGGCGAACGCAGTCGTCGAAGACGCCCAGGGGAAGAGTCCGCTGGCGCCCGTTCTCGGAGCCTGACCCCGAGACGACCCCTGACCTTTCGGACAGTCCTGCCGAGCGAACGGCCGGACGTGGCCGTCTCGAGTGCAGGGACGACCCCTGACCTTTAGGACAGTCCTGCCCGTAGCTCGACGCCATGAGCGAGCGAGCGGAGTCGCGGGTCGTCCTCCGGGTCGGGGAGAACCCGACGGACGACCCGTTCCCCGGGGAAGCGTTGCGGGAGATCGCCGAGAACGTCGTCGTCGAGACCGAACGGGACTTC
Organism: Halorhabdus amylolytica; assembly: GCF_004944975.1. Lineage (GTDB taxonomy): Archaea > Halobacteriota > Halobacteria > Halobacteriales > Haloarculaceae > Halorhabdus > Halorhabdus amylolytica. Next base: position 372,391 of record NZ_SPQG01000003.1, on the reverse strand, counting down.
GCGGCGGCGCTGGATCGGATCGAGTCCGGCGATGTCGACTGCGCGATCGTCGAACACGGACCCGGGTTCGATGGACTCTCCTTGCTCGAGAGCGTCCGCCGAACCCGGCCCTCGTTTCCGGTCATTCTACTCCCCGAGACGGTCGATGGCGACGTGAGTCGCCGGGCCGTCCGGGCCGACGTGACCGCCTTCGTCCCTCAGACGGTCGAGAACCTCTCGGACGCCGTCCGCGAGGAGCTAGTTGACGTGGTCCCGACGCGTCGGGGTGATCAGGTGCGGATGCCGATCCACGATCGGACGGCGACTGAGGAACAGCGCCTCAAGGAACGGGCACTCGACGAAGCGCCGGTCGGGATCACGATCGGCGACGCGACCCGGCCGGACGAGCCGCTGATCTACGTCAACGACTCCTTCGAAGACGTCACCGGCTACGACAAGGAGGAAGCGATCGGTGTCAACTGTCGCTTCCTGCAAGGTGAGGACACTGACGCCGAAACGGTCGCCGAGGTCCGGGAAGCCGTCGAGAACGAGGAGTCGGTGGCCGTCGAGTTACTGAACTACCGACCTGACGGATCGACTTTCTGGAACAATCTGGCGATATCGCCGATCCGCGACGACAAGGGAGAGGTGACTAACTATGTCGCTTTCCAGCAGGACATCACCGAGCGCAAGGAGGCCGAGGCGGCGATCAGAGAGGAACGCAAGCGCCTCCAGCGTGTGCTCGATCGCGTCGAGGGCCTCGTCAGCGACCTCACGGAGATCCTCGTCCGGGCCGACGATCGGCCGGAGATCCATCGACTGACAGCTGAGCGCTTCGACTCGGGGACGGAGTTCGATCGGGCCTGGATCGGCGAGTACGATCCGACTGCCCACGCGCTGACGGTCGTGGCGTACAGCGACCGCGACGGCGAGCCGACGACGATCGATCTTGACGACGATCGGCCCGCAACGTCCGCCCTCGACCGAGCCATCGAGACGACCGAGATACAGCCCCTCTCGGCGGGACTGGCCCTGGACCAGTCGACCGACGGAGACGAGTGCGATGGCGCGGGCATTGCGATCCCGCTGACGTATCGACGGACGACCTACGGCGTCCTCGCCGTCTTCGACGCCGACGCCGAGGCGTTCGACGAGACCGAGCGGACGATCCTCGGGGCGCTGGGCCGGGTCGTCGGATCGGCGATCAACGACGTGCTCAGCAAGCGGACAGTCACGGCCGACGTCACGATCACCGTCGAGGCCGAACTGTCGGACCCGTCGCTGTTCCTGATCGATCTGGCCGGTCGAACCGCGGGAGCGATCGAGTATCGCGGGATTCACGTCGGCGACAACGGGGCCGTCCGGTTCCTGCTGGCCGTCGACGCGGCCGACGAGGAGACCCTGCTGGCAGCACCGGACCGCTACGACGGCGTCACCGACGTCTCGGTCCTGTCGAGCACTGACGGCGAACGCGTCCTTGCGTTGGTCGCACGGGGCGCGCCCTTTGTCGACGCACTCACGACGTACGGCGCGGAGATCGAATCGATGTCGGTCGAGCCGACCGGCATCCGGGTCCGGTTCCAGGTCGCCACCGAGCAGAATGGACGATCGATCGTCGAGGAACTCGAATCGATCTACGATGGCGTCGAACTGCTTGCTTACCACGAGACAGAGAGCGAAGCGACGTCCCCACAGGCCTTCAAAGCCGCTGTCGAGTCCGAACTGACCGACAGACAACTGACCGCCCTCCGGACAGCCTACGCGAGTGGCTTCTTCGAGTGGCCCCGCGAGAGCGACGGCGACGACCTCGCTGAGGCGATGGATGTGGTCCCCTCGACGTACTACCAGCACCTGCGAACGGCCGAGAAGAAGCTGGTCAGGGCGTTCTTCGAATCCTGAGCGACATTACGGCTGTCGGCCCGGGGAACCCAACAGAATAGGTACGGCTTTGAGTCGTCTCGCCCTCGTAATTTCAGAGAATGATCGACGGGCCCCCCAAGGATCGAAAGAGGAGACCGCACAACCGTCGGAGGAGAGCGATCAGCCACGGCGGTCCCTCCCGTCGTGGAGGTGAGTGATGGGGCCGATCAGCTACCTCGCCTTCGTACTTGCGTTCGTGGTCGCTCCGGTCCTCGTGGTGGCTGGGGCACTTCTCGTGACCGGACGATGGAACCGGGCGGGGCTGTTCGGAACGGGACTGCTAGTTGTCGTCGCGGTAGTGTACACGCTGCCGTGGGACGGCTATCTGATCCGCAGCGGCGTCTGGGCGTACGGCTCGACGCTCGTCGGTCGCGTGGGTGTCGTCCCCTACGAGGAGTTGCTGTTCGTCGCCGCCCAGACGGTCCTGACGGGGCTGTGGACCACGCTCGTCGTTCGCCCGGACGGGAGCGGCCCATCGGTCACCCGCCGACAGCACCTCGTCGGCGTCGCCGGGGGCCTGCTGGTGGGCGTCGTCGGGCTCGCCTTCCTGTCGTCTTCCTCGTCGCTGTACCTGGGGGCGATCCTCGCGTGGGCAGCTCCCGTTCTCGCCCTCCAGTGGGGCTTTGGCTGGCCGGTACTCGTCCGGGCGCGCCGGTCGGTCGCCCTTGCGCTTGCGGTCCCGACGGCGTACCTCTGGGCCATCGACCGGCTGGCAATCGGGCTGGAGTTGTGGACGTTCTCGTCGGAGCGGACGACCGGGATCGCGCTGCTGGGGCTCCCGATCGAGGAGGCGCTGTTCTTCTTCGTAACGAACGTCTTTCTCGTCCAGGGACTGGTTCTGCTCGGGTGGGTCGTCGAGCGTGATGCAATCCCAACAGTGGCTGACGTATATGGGCTGGCTGTCGATCGAGCCAAATGAATCACTGCTCGAGTCGAGCCAGTAACCCCAACAATTGGCGTAGAGGATCTTATTGGACTGCTCGAAACAACTGAGATCCCAGTAATATTGTGATCGGTCGGCGTGGTGGGTGGATAGCGTGGAGTCGGCAAGATGACTTCGTTTTTTCAGCTACTTGTACTGGATGAATTACTCGCATCACTACTTACGGAAGGCTGGATAGGTTTATATCGTTGTGCCACAGAGTAATCAATATGAGCGTCCAGATCGAGGGGTTCGAAGAATTGGCCGATTCTTTGGATGACCTCCAACAACATCTCGAAGGTGTAAGTGGCGAGAATGAGATTCCGATGGACGAACTCTTCCCGGACAGTTTCATGCGAACGCATACCGACTTCGATTCGGTTGACGAACTCTTCGATAGCAGTCCATGGGAGTTCGATACCAAGGAGGACTTCAAACAAATCCCTGAATCGGAGTTTGACGATTATATCGACGCACACACTGGCTTTAGCTCGTGGGAAGCAATGCTCACCGCCGCCGCCCGCGAGTGGATCACTCGTCAACTCGATTTCTGACTGTCGCTATCTTCGCTCTCCCCCTTAGCCTCTTGTTGCTCTGTTGATTCCACGTCTTGGGATTCTCTGTCGGATTTGCGTTCATCGTCCGCGACGTGAAGATGAAAATCGATGTCGTGGTTCCGTCCGCGAATGGTGAATTCTGTCGCAGGGCCGTCTGAGTTATCTATCTCGGCCCGATAGTTGTAGACGGCAAGGACGAACGATCCAATCGTTGTGAGGCCGAGAATCGTTTGCCACAGTGTCGAACTAATGGATGTGACATCACCATAGTCCGGACTCTCGACAATAATCCGCACCTCAACGAGGAAGCTCAAAATCAAGAGAGTTAGAGTGATTCCGCCGACCAGAGCAAAAACGTGCGGGTGATATCGGTGGCCGGTCATCGAGCGGGGCAACCTCATCGTGTGATTTCAGTATCATTCCCCGTATAAATAACCAACTAAGTCGCGTGTAATCCAATTATATTTGATTGATTCGATAACAGAGCTGTATTGGGGGATCTTCTCACTCGCAAACTGGGGCTCCGTCTGAGACATACGCTTTCCATCTTGCACTGATTCGACGGACAATTGACCGAGAGACGGCACTGAGTTACTTGATTCGAGACGAGTCAGTATGGGCCCCACTGCTTTCTCTCAGGAAATCAGCGCTGCTACCCGGTCAATGATGCACAGTCCGCTAACCGACGACACTCTCCTATCTTTCACCCAGTGTTCGCCAAAATGAGGGAGACAAATTGTTCGTGGATTCGTTGCAGTCGTTAGCTCGGCGAGGCCGAAGCGTCGTCGAGCACGTTGTGACTGCGCAGCAGGATGATCCCGAAGATCACCTTCGCGGTCACGTCCAGTACGGCGAAGCCGGCGGTCTCCGGGCCGATCCCGATGACGCCCAGCCCCTCGGTCCCGACGATCCACCAGACCGGGTAGACCAGCCAGAGGACGGCGATCATGTTCCGGAGGAGTTTGAACGTACTTCTGGTGTCGGGCGACAACTCCGCTGCCCTCGCCGTCAGCGACGAGAACAGGAAGTAAAGCAACACCAGCAGGAAGCCGGTAGAGACGCCCCACCAGAGGATGCGGACGCCCCCGACGCCCATCCCGGCTGCCCCGCTGAACGTCAGGGTCGCGACCGCGCCGGTGAGGATCATCAATACGTCGAGGCCGATCAACGTCCCGGTTGTGTTGCGGTCAGCGCCCGCGAGCAGCGCGATGTCGTACAACAATAGCGGCGTCGTCAGAACCCAGTCAGTGTATCGCGGCCAGTAGATTTCCTCGGGAACGCCGCTGAGTTCCGTGCCGAGGATGTTCTCGATGACTTCGATCGGCAACCGACCGAAGCCCGTCGCCATCGCCAGGTAGTTGACGAAGGCGATCGCCGCGATGAACGTCGTGACGACGTAGAACTTCTTTCGCCGGGAATCCCGTACGTTCCATCCTGTCGCGATGAAGTACAGCATTCCCAGGAACATTCCTGCCGTGCCTGCCCACAGCGATATCGTGGTTAGGTTTGCCATGCTACGAGTCAAGACTTCGCTCGGAACTCGGGTAACGGTCGTACCCAATCTATTCGGTAAGAACTGCCGCTAGACATCGAGGGAGCGCGTACCGACAGGGTTTCACTGGTTCAGACCATGGACTATCTCGAATGAGCAAGGACGTCATCGAGGTCCGCGGGGCCGAACAGCACAACCTCAAGGACGTCGACTGTGAGATCCCACGCGAGGAACTGACGGTGGTTACCGGTCTCTCGGGGTCGGGGAAATCCTCGCTGGCTTTCGAGACGATCTACGCCGAAGGCCAGCGTCGCTACATCGAATCGCTGTCGGCCTACGCACGGAACTTCCTCGGACAGATGGACAAGCCACAGGTCGAGTCGGTCGAAGGGCTCTCACCTGCGATCTCGATCGACCAGAAGAACGCCGCCAACAACCCCCGATCGACGGTCGGGACGGTCACGGAACTCCATGACTACCTCCGCCTCCTTTATGCCCGCGTCGGGACGCCACACTGTCCGGAGTGTGGCCGCGAGGTCGGTGAGCAAAGCGCCGGGAACATGGTCGATCGCATCCTCGAACTCCCCGAAGGAACGAGATCGAAGATCGCTGCGCCGATCGTCCGCGACCAGAAGGGTGCCTTCGAGGATCGCTTCGACGAACTCGTCGGCGAGGGCTACAGCCGCGTCGAGGTCGACGGCGAGGAATACGATCTCACGCTGGATCGCCCGGCACTGGACGAGAACTACGACCACACGATCGACGTCATCGTCGACCGCGTGCAGGTCGCACCCGACGCCCGTTCGCGCATCACCGACTCCGTCGAGACCGCCCTCGAGGAGGCCCACGGGACCCTCAAAGTGATCGTCCCCGACCCGCCGGAGGGTGTGGAGTTAGGCGGCGCGACGGCACGCTCGACGGGTGATCTCGCTGACGAGACAGACAGCGACGGTCGCGAGGGAGACAGCAACGACCGACTCGTCGTCGAGTTCTCTGAGGATTTGGCCTGTACACACTGTGGTATCGACATCAGCGAGATCGAGACCCGCTCGTTCTCGTTTAATTCACCGCACGGCGCCTGTCCGGAGTGTGAGGGCCTCGGCGAGACCAAGGAGGTCAGCGAGGATCTGGTAATCACTGATCCCTCGAAACCGCTCAAGCACGTCTTCGAACCCTGGAGTTACGACCGGACGTACTACTCCCGGCAACTGGACAACGTCGCCGAGCACTTCGACGTGGATCTGGCGACGCCCTTCGAAGAGCTGGACGAGGAGATCCAGCGCCAGTTCCTCTATGGTACCGACGATCGGGTTCACTTCCAGTGGCGGACCAAGAACGGGACCCGCGAGAAGACCGAGCGCTTCGAGGGCGTCATTCCGAATCTCGAACGCCGCCACGTCGAGACTGACTCCGATCGTGCCCGCGAGCACATCGAGGAGTTCATGGCCACGACGACGTGTCCGTCGTGTGAGGGGACGCGACTGAAGGCCGAATCGCGGGCCGTCCTCGTCGAGGGAACCGCCATCACCGAGGTCAACGAACTGTCGATCGGCGACGCCCTCGAACACTTCGAGGACATGGAGGCGGGGATGAGCGAGCGTGACGCCACCATCGCCACGGAGATATTGAAGGAGATCCGCTCCAGACTCGGGTTCATGGAGGAAGTCGGCCTGGAGTACCTGACGCTCGACCGGGAGGCGTCGACACTGTCGGGCGGCGAGAGTCAGCGCATCCGACTTGCGACTCAGATCGGATCCGGGCTCGTCGGCGTGTTGTACGTCCTCGACGAACCCTCGATCGGCCTCCACCAGCGGGACAACGACCGCCTGCTGAACACCTTGGCGGAGCTTCGAGATCTCGGGAATACCCTGCTGGTCGTCGAGCACGACACCGAGACGATGCGACGGGCTGACAACATCGTCGACATGGGACCAGGGCCGGGCAATCGCGGCGGCGAGATCGTCGTCAATGGGCCACTGGAGGACGTCCTGGACAGCGAGGAGTCGATCACCGGCGAGTACCTGGCCGGCGAGCGCTCGATCCCGGTCCCCGAGCAGCGCCGGGATCCCGAGGGGACGCTGACGATCAAAGGGGCTCGCCAGCACAACCTGACGGACTTAGATGTCGAGCTCCCCCTGGGGACGTTCACTGCGATCACGGGCGTCTCCGGATCGGGCAAGTCCACGCTGATGCACGAGGTGCTGTATAAAGGCTTGGTGCGGCGGATGAACGACACCGACGTCAACCCCGGCGAACACGACGACATCGAGGGGATCGAGAACGTCGAGACCGTCCGCCTGATCGACCAGTCGCCGATCGGCCGGACGCCGCGCTCGAACCCCGCGACCTACACCGACGTTTTCGATCACATCCGGGAACTGTTCGCCGAGACGAAACTCGCCAAACAGCGCGGCTATGACAAGGGTCGATTCTCGTTTAACGTCAAGGGCGGCCGGTGTGAGGCCTGCGGCGGGCAGGGGACCGTCACGATCGACATGAACTTCCTCTCAGACGTGGAGGTGCCCTGCGAGGAGTGTCGGGGAGATCGATATAATTCCGAGACCCTGGACGTGACGTACAAGGAGGCGACCATCGCGGACGTTCTGGAAATGACTGTCGCCGAGGCTCACGAGTTCTTCGAGGGCCATTCCGGCATCCGCCGCCGGCTGGAACTACTGGAGGACGTCGGGCTTGGGTACATGAAACTCGGCCAGCCCTCGACGACACTCTCGGGTGGCGAGGCCCAGCGCGTGAAACTCGCCGAGGAACTCGGCAAAAAGGACAGCGGCGATACGCTCTATCTCCTCGACGAACCGACGACGGGGCTCCATCCCGAGGACGAACGCAAGTTGATCGACGTGCTTCACCGACTCACCGAGGACGGCAACACGGTCGTCGTCATCGAGCACGAACTTGACCTCGTGAAGAACGCCGACCGCATCATCGATCTCGGTCCCGAGGGCGGCGAACGCGGCGGACAGGTCGTCGTGGCGGGAACCCCCGAAGACGTGGCCCGGACGGACGAATCCTACACCGGCCAGTACCTGCGTGACCTCCTGCCGGCGATCGACATGGAGGGTCCGCGAGCCGATCGCGAACTCGCCGCCCCGCCCGCGGCCGACGACTGACGCGAGGATCGACAGGCGGAAACTCTTTCAGGCCATCAGCCGGCGACGATGGTCGATCAGCGAACGCACGAGCAGACGTCGGAGGCGTTTGTCGGACGGCCGGTCGAGATCGGGGAGGAGACTGCCGTCGTGGAACTGGAAACGACCGCGGAGATGGCCGTCGACGAGACCGGACTCGTCCACGGTGGGTTCGTCTACGGCGCGGCCGACTACGCCGCGATGCTCGCTGTCAACGAACCGACCGTCGTCCTGACTGGCTCGGACGTCGCGTACCCGAACCCGACGCAGGTCGACGAGACAGTCCGCGCGACCGCGACCGTCGCCGACCGCGATCCGCGGCCGAGTGTCGACGTGACCGCCGAAGTGGTCGAGTCCGGCGAGGTCGTCCTCTCGGGCACGTTCGACTGTGCCGTGCCGTCCGAACACGTTCTGTCCTGAGTTGTTCTGTCAGACCTGCTCAACGGGACCGAATCCTGGAGACACCTGACGAATACCGTCGGGACCTTCATTGTCGTTCCGACCGAGTCCCCGGCATGGTCACCGCATTCGTCGCGCTCGACGAGCGCGTTCTCCAGGCACGCGATGACGAGGGCTGGGAGCCGTCGGTCACGTTGCAAGCTGACCGGATCGAATGTCTGGCCGCGTCGCCGGATCGAACGGATCGAGTGTTCGTCGGGACGGTCGAACGCGGACTCCAGCGGAGTCCCGACGGCGGCGAGTATTTCCAGCGCGTCGCGACGGACACGATCGACGACCGCGTGACAGCCGTCACCGTCTCCCCGCACAATCCGGACACCATCTGGGCCGGGACCGAACCGAGCCGCGTCTATCGCTCGACGGACGGCGGCGACTCCTGGGCACACCGTCCCGGTCTCACAGACCTTCCTTCGGCCGCCGAGTGGTCGTTCCCACCTCGACCGGACACGCATCACGTCCGCTGGATCGAACCCGATCCGCACGAACCCGAGAGACTCTACGTCGCGATCGAGGCCGGCGCGCTCGTCCGGACCGACGATGGCGGAAGAACCTGGCAGGACCGTCCCGACGGAGCGCGGCTGGACAACCACATGATCGCGACCCATTCCGACGCACCGGGGCGGGTCTCCGTCGCGGCCGGCGACGGCTTCGCCGAGTCTGCGGATGGGGGAGACACCTGGCGATATCCACAGGTGGGTCTGGATCACCGGTACGTCTGGAGCGTCGCAGTCGATCCCGCTGACCCCAACCGAATTGTCGTTTCGGCGGCCGCCGGTGCACGGCAGGCCCACCGGATCGGGGAGTCGTTCATCTACCGGCGTGATGGGGATGGCGATGGTGAGTGGCGATTGGATATGATGGGCCTCTCCGAGGACAGGACCCGCGCCGTACTGGCGTCGAACGGCGGGCACTTCTATGCGGCCAACGATCGGGGACTCTATCGACGTAGAATCGGGAAAGCTCACTGGGATCAATTGGTCGACTGGCCAGAGGAGTGGACTCAGTCACTCGCTCGCGGGATCGCGATTCTCGACGTATGAATTGACATCGACTCAGCGGCGACGGTACCGGTCGGTGGTCTTTCGGGGATCGGATTCGGCGTTCAGTCGGCCTATCATAAAAGAAAACTGCAACCGATCACTCAAATGGGACCAGCGTCTTTGTGGAGTAATGGCGCACGTCGAGAAGGATTCGGGCGCAAAACGAGTCCTCTACGTGAACGACGACGATGCCTTTGGTGATCTCGTTCGGACGAAGCTCCCGCGAATCGACCCCGCGATCGAGATCACGACAGTCCGTGATGCCGAGGCGGCGATCGAGACAGTCTCTACGACCCCGATCGATTGCGTGGTCACGTCCTACACGCTCCCGGAGGGGACCGGGATCGATCTCCTCGAGGCAATCCAGGCACGTCGATCGGACGTTCCGACGATCCTGTTCACCGGACGGGGGAGCGAACGGATCGCCAGTCGGGCGATCCAGGCGGATGTCTCCGATTACATCCCGATCCGTTCGAACGCGGAGAGCTTCGAGTTGCTCGCCCGCCGTATCGACACGCTGGTCGAGGCCAAACGGGAACGGGAGATGGCCCAGCGAGTAACCGATCGCTTCGAGCGGACGCTCGAGCGGGCGACCGACGCGATCTACGCCGTCGACACCGAGTGGCGCATCGAGTACATGAACGAGAAGATGGCTACCCGGGTCGATCGCGATCGCGAGGCGGTCATCGGGACGAACCTCTGGGAGGAGTTCCCCTCGATCGTCGGGACGGAACTCGAATCGAAGTATCGCACGGCGATGGAAACCGGCCAGCAGGTCTCGTTCGAACAGCGCCTCGGTCCCCCCTTCGAGTACTGGGTCGAGGTGCGGGCCTTCCCAGACGAGGATGGACTGACCGTCTTCTCCCAGGAGATCACCGAGCAACGGGAACGCCAGCGGGAACTGCAACGCGACGAGACTATCTTTCGGCACGTGCAGGATTCCGTCATCGTTCTCGACGCGGACCGGACCGTGGCGTTCGCGAACGCCGCCGCGACCGCGTCGATGAGTGATTCGATCGCGGGCACGCTCGAGGGAACGTCCCTCGAGACGCTTGTCGACGAACTCCTCCAGGAGGCGGATGCGGCACGGTTCACCCGGACCGTCGAAGACACGTTTCGAACCTTCGACGACGATAGCGATGCCGAGGGCGACGACATCGAACTCCAGATAGAACTCGAGGCCGCGTCTGGGACGGGTACCTTCGACGTTCGACTGACGCCGTTTCGCGGCGAGGAGGACTCGCAGGTTCTCGTCGTAGCACGGGACATTACAGAGCGAACGGACCGCGAGCGAGAGCGACAGCGACTCGCCGAGGAGTACAACGCTCTGTTGAGTACGTCCGGTGACGCGATCTTCCTGCTTGACGTGGACAATGCGGATTCGGACCCGGAATTCCGGTTCACCCGGCTCTCACCCGGCTACGAGACCCAGACCGGCCTCACGACGGCAGAAGTCAAGGGGAAGACGCCGAGTGAGGTCTTCGGCGAGGAGCGCGGCGCGGAACTCGCCGCGAACTATCGACGCTGTCTGGAAGCGGGCGAACCGATCTCCTACCGGGAGGAACTCTCGGTGGCCGAGGACGCGCGCTTCTGGGAGACGAGTCTGGCTCCGGTCGCCGTCGAGGGCGAGATCGTCCGGATTCTCGGGATCGCCCGGAACGTGACTGGGCAAGTAAAGCGAGAACGGGAACTCGAACGGACGAAACAGCGACTCGAATCGCTCATCGATGCCGCCCCGCTGACGATCATGGAAGTCGATCCTGACGGGACCGTTCGCCGCTGGAACCAGGGTGCCGAGGACATGTTCGGCTGGTCGCGCGAGGAAGTCCTCGGCGAGTTCAATCCGATCGTTCCGGCCGATAAGCAGGACGAATTCGCCGACTTGCGCCAGCGAGTCCTCGACGGCGAACAGATCCGGGGCAGAGAGATCAGGCGGGAAACGAAATGCGGGGATCGGCTGGACCTCCTGCTATCGGTGACGGCTATCGTCGATTCCGAGGGGGAACCGACGAGCATTCTCGCCGTCCTCGAAGACATCAGTGACCAGAAACGGCTCGAGCGACGACTTCGGGACCTACAAGACACCGCTCAGCGACTCAGTGGGGCACAATCGACCGAGGAGATCGGCGACATCGCAGTCGACGCGGCCGCCCGTATACTGGATCTCGAAGTCACGGGCATCTGGGAGTACAACGAGCGCGAAAACACGCTCGATCCGATCGTCGAAACCCCCGCAGCGCGCGATCTGTTCGGCGAGTCCCCGCAGTTCGAGGCTGGCGAAGGCCTCGCCTGGGAGGCGTTCGACTCCGGCGAATTGCACTGGTACGACGACATCCAGAAAGCCGACGAGCCGTACAATGTGGATACGGAGATTAGAAGCGAGATCCTGATTCCGCTGGGGGAGTACGGCCTCATCTCGACAGGATCGACGTCCTCGTACGTCTTCTCGAAGACTGACGTCGACCTGTTCCGAATCCTTGGTGCGACGGTCGAGGCGGCCCTGGCACGGGCCTCCCGAGAGGAAGAATTGCGGCGACAGAACGAACGCTTAGACCAGTTCGCCAGCGTCGTCGCTCACGACCTTCGAAACCCCCTCACGGTCGCCATCGGCTTTCTGGACGTCGCCGCGGAGACGGGCGATCCCGAGCACTTCGAGAAGATCGAGTCGGCCCACGACCGCATCGAACGGCTCATCGACGATCTGCTCACGCTGGCGCGTGGCGAGAGCACCGTCGAAGACGCCGAACGGATCGCCCTGGAACCCCTCTCGACTGAAGCGTGGGGCTATGTCGACACAGATGCGGCGACGCTCACCGTCGCCGAGGACGTACCGATCGTGGCCGGCGACCCAGGACGGCTGACCCAACTGCTCGAAAATCTGTTTCGCAATGCGATCGAACACGGCGGCACCGACGTCCGGATCACTGTCGGGCCACTCCCCGAGCGTTCGGGCTTCTACGTGGAAGACGACGGCGACGGGATCCCGCCGGAGCGCCGCGAAACGGTCTTCGACCACGGTGTCACGACCAACGAGGGCGGGACCGGATTCGGTCTCTCGATCGTCGAGGACATCGCGCTGGCCCACGGCTGGGACGTGTCGGTGACGGAGGGTACTGCGGGCGGTGCCCGCTTCGAGTTCGAGACCGACCCATAATTCCCAGAACGCATGGTCAGCGATCGGCGACCCGGCACTTTCGATCGTGAAGACCTATAGTCCGCGAGCCGTTGCCGGAGACACATGCGCGATGTGATCGTCGTCGGCGCGGGCCCTGCCGGCAGTCGCTACGCTCGCCGAGCGGCCCAGGAGGGCCTCGATGTCCTCGTATTCGAGCAGGGGACGATCGGCGAACCACTGGCGTGTTCGGGCCACGTCAGTACCGACGTGCTCGAATACGTGCCCGAGGAAGACCGCGCTACCCTCCTCCAGAACGAGATCCGTGGCGCCCGCTTCCACCTCGGCGGTCCGAACAGTCGTGCCTATCCATTCTACAAGGACGGCGTCGTCTCCCAGGTCATCGACCGCGTCGAACTCGATCGCGTCCTCGCCGGCGCTGCGAGCGACGACGGGGCGACAGTCCGGGATGGCCACACGGTTACCGCCGTCAACGAGCGTGACGACCATGTTGCGGTGACAGTCAAGGGAGATAGCGGCACCGAGACCCATCAGGCGAAGCTGGTAGCGGGCTGTGACGGCCCACAGTCGCGCGTCCGGGACGCAGTCGGACTTCCGGACCCGGACGAACTCCTGCATGGCGTGCTCGGGTTCGATCCGGATCCCGACGACGGGGACTTCGTTGACGTCCACCTGAACGTCCCGCGGTTTTTCGCCTGGCGCATCCCGCGCGGGCCGGCCGGCGTCGAGTACGGGCTCGCAACGCCGCCGGGTGAGTCCGTCGGCGAACGGTTCGACACGCTCACCGACGCCTACGGCGTCGAAACCGAGCGACGCTGTTCGGGACTCATCCCGATCGGCCCGCCAAATTCCGTCACGAGCGAACGGGTGTTCCTGCTCGGCGATGCTGCCGCCCAGACCAAGCCCTTCACTGGTGGTGGCATCCGCTACGGCATGACGGCGGCCGATCACGCGGCGCGCACGATCGATCCCGACCGCCCGGTGACGCTCGCCGACTACGAGGACGCCTGGCGTTCGGAACTTGGACGGGAGATCCGCCTCGGCGCGTGGGTCAGACGGGGATATTCGCTACCGGAGGCGATCCAGCGGGTCGGTCTCCGGTTGTTCTCGGGAAAGATCGGGGTCCACATGGACGAGCCGTCGTCGTTGTTCTCCCGGGAGCAGTTGCGGGCGCTGTTCTCCCGATGATCACAGCAACGACGGGATCCGTGCTGATCGTTCGGATCCCTCGACGAACGGCAGCGTCGCCGCCTTCGCGTCGATGTTTCCGTCGCCGATCGTCCACTTGTCGCCGACATCGCGGTCCACGACGGCGAAGCCGATGGCTGTTTCCACTGTTGGGCTCTCCTTGCTCCGCGTGACTGAGCCGACTTTCTCGCCGTTCGCGTAGACCGTAGCGTTCGGATCTGGGATTTGCTCGGCCGTGAATCCACACAACTGCTGAGCGGCCGGTTCGGGACCCGAGTCGTCCGGAAACGCGTTCGTCACTCCGACCGTTGTCGGTTCGCGATCGCGGAGTTCCGTCCTGAAAAGCGGCGTTCCCGCTTCCAGCGTGAGCGTCTCCCAGGTCTCGTAGCCGAATGGGGCGGCGTTGAGCCCCCGATTGACGAGCGCATCGAAGACGTCTTCAGCCTCCTCGCTTTCGACGGCCAGGAGATATCCCTCCTCGCCGGCCAGGCCGTCGTTCCGGATAACGGTGACGCCAGCCTCACGGATCGCACCGCGGGCGATCGACAGCGGCGTCTCCGGTGTCGTCGCCGAGCAGACGCTGGCGATCTTCTCGGTCGCCTGCGGACCGTAGACCCCGAAAACAGTCATTTCTCTGGTCGTCTCCGTGACCGTTCGCCCGTCCCCGCTCCAGCGCTCTACGATCGCGTCGATGCGGCCCGACGGGACGAACCCGAGGATCCGGTCGCCGACGTCGAAGACGTACACGTCGGCGACGATCCGTCCGTCCCGAAGCACGAAGCCGTAGTTCCCATTGTCTTCCGCTGGCAGTTCGTTCGTCAGCGATCCGGCGAGCCCGTCGCGATGATTGGGTCCCTCGACACTCAGGACGCCGACGCCGTGTTCGATGACGCCGGCGACGTTACGGACCGCGTCGTAGGTGCGCTCGGGACGCCCGTAGTGGGCGACGACTCGACGGTCGCCTTTGATAGTCAGAAGCCCCCCGTAGCGTTCGTGAATCTCGGGAATGGCGGTCATGATCTTGCCTTCGAGTTCGCGGGGACGGTGAGATAAATCCAGCGGGTCGACTGGATGGATCAGATTGGACCCAAAACGGGGCTTTCGAGAGGCAACCGCATACCGCAGGACTCACCGTCCGTCAGAGCTTCGCCCGGACGTCCTGGACGTCATCAGGGTCTACGGCGGGGATCGGCCCGGGGAGCGTCCGTGCGACGGTCGCGGCGGCGACACCGTCGTACAGCGCGCTGTCGGGTCCCTCGTCCTCGAGGAGCGTCCGGACGAACGCCCCCACGAACGCGGCGTGTTGACCAGCTGCGTCGACGGTTTCGGTGTCGATACTCTCACATTCGTGCAGGACACTGTCGTGGATGACCAGCGCGCCGTGTTCGCCACGGGTCATCGCTAACATCTCGAAGTCCCACTGTGAGGCGACGCCGTGGGCGACCTGGTGAGGATCACCCGTTCGGCCGAAGACAGTACGCAACTGGTCCTCGTTCGCGATCAACACGTCTGTAGCCTCGAAGACGTCGGTGAGTGATTCACGGGCCTCTTCGGCGTCCCAGAGCCGGGGTCGGTAATCCAGATCAAAGACTGTTAATCCACCATCGGCTCTCCCTGCCCCGAGGACTGCTACCAGTGTGTCGATCGTGATCGAAGAGAGCGCAGCGGTACTCCCGGAGACGAAGGTGCCGTCGGCTGCCTGGACGCGCTCCATCGGAAGGTCACTTGGCGTCATCGAGGCGGCCGTCGCTTCGATGCGATCCTGGATGACAATTGGCTCCCGGGGCGGAACTCCGCGCTGAGTGAACTCTAACCCGACCCGACCCTCTTGGGCCCAGGTGACGTCGGGGTCGACGCCGTATTCGCGGATCTCGGCGACGACTCGCCGCCCGAGCTGGGTCGCCGGCAACCGCGACGCCCAGACGCTGTCCGCACCCAGACAGGCCGCGGTGATTGCGACATTGCTCTCGGTTCCGGCCGCCGCCAGCCCGACTTCTCGGGCGTCGACGAACTGCCGATTGTCGGGCGGTGAGACACGTAACGGCGTTTCGCCGACGGTGACGAGTGAACTCATACCAACCTGGTTCAACCCCCCTCCGCTTAATGTTCCCGATCTATCCGGAAGGGAAACAGGAACACCCCTCCCCGAGCCCGATCAGATCGAATCTGGAGACAGCGACAGTCCCGCGGACCGCGTTCTCCGAAACGTGATCGACGTTTCCGTCGATCGAACCTGATACGATCGGTGCCACGCGAAGGCTTTTTTCGTCGGCCCACGAGCGGGCGGATATGCGGGTACTGTTCCTCGGGGTCGTAACTACCGGTTTCGGCCTCTGTGGATACGCCGTCGGTACGCTTCTGGCCTATCCCGGTCGGGCGTTCTCGCTGACGGCGATGATGGTCGGGCTGACGCTCGTCGTGATCGGACGCGGGTCGTGGGGTGGACCGACGTGATCGACGCACTCGTCTACGACGGGGCGGGCGTCGAATCCTACGATGACCTCGCGGCGGCACGGGCTGCGACGGGAACGACCTGGGTACACGTCCACGAGGCGACAACCGAGGAGATCGACGCCGTCGCCGACGCGTTCGATCTCCACCCGCTGGCGATCGAGGACGTCCGCAACGACGTCCGCGCGAAGGCCGAGGAGTTCAGCACGTACACCTTTGCCCTGGTCAAGACCGCCCGACTCACACGCGGCGAGACGACGTTCGAGGAGGAGATCGACGACGAGCCGGTCGGCGTCTTCATCGGCGAGGACTGGCTCGTGACCGTCGCCACCGGCAGCGCCGAGTCGATCACCCGGGTTCAAGAGGCCGTCCGTCGCGGGGACGAGCGCCTGCTCGAACGCGGTCCGGACTTCACTGCCTATCGTGTCCTCGATGTCCTCGTCGACAGTTACTTCGATGTCCTCGAACACCTGGAAGCACAGATCGAGGCGATCGAGGACGAGGTCGTCGAGTCCCCGGACGCCGACCTCCTCGGGGAGATCAATAGCGTTCGTCGCGAGTTACTGTCCTTCCGGAAAGTCGTCTGGCCGGTCCGGGAGACGCTGGCGGTACTCGCCCGCGGCGACGTTCGCGCGATCCAGGCGGACACCCAAAAGTACTACCGGGATGTCTACGACCACCTGGTGCAACTGGTCGATCTCCTCGAAACGTATCGCGATCTGGTGGTCGGGACACGGGACATCTACCTCAATGCCCTCTCACAGTCGACCAACGAGGTGATGAAGGTCCTGACTGTCGTCGCGACGATCTTCATCCCGCTGACCTTCGTCGTCGGCGTCTATGGCATGAACTTCGCTGACAGTCCCTACAACATGCCTGAACTCGCCTGGGAGTTCGGCTACCCCGCCGTCATGCTCGGCATGGCCGGCGTCGCGGCACTGATGGTACTGTACTTCAAACGCCAGTCGTACCTCTGAGCCGCATTCGTCGCTGATCCGTTTCCCCCATCCAGGATCGCAGTCTATCCCAGAAGAACTGACGCACGAACTCGTCTGGCTTGATCAGTGGCGTCGGTAGGGCGCAACC
This sequence comes from Halorhabdus amylolytica, assembly GCF_004944975.1. Taxonomy (GTDB): domain Archaea; phylum Halobacteriota; class Halobacteria; order Halobacteriales; family Haloarculaceae; genus Halorhabdus; species Halorhabdus amylolytica. The sequence continues at coordinate 355,018 of NZ_SPQG01000003.1, read as the reverse complement.
ACTAAACAGGGCTCACTCGTAGTCGCGTTCGATGGCAGATTGGACGGAGAAACATCGCCCCTCGACTCTGACGGAGGTGCGTGGCAACGACAAGGCCCGCGACGCATTCCAGGAATGGGCCGAGTCCTGGCCCGACCACCGTGAGGCGGTCATCCTTCATGGTTCGCCGGGCGTCGGGAAGACCTCCGCGGCCCACGCGCTGGCGGCGGACCTGGAGTGGCCGACAATCGAACTCAACGCGAGTGACACCCGGACGAAAGACGTTATCGAGCGGGTGGCCGGTGAGGCCGCCAAAAGCGGGACGCTTACGGAGGGCGGAGCAGGCCGAAGACTCGTTATCTTAGACGAGGCCGACAATCTCCACGGCAACGTCGATCGGGGCGGGACGCGGGCGATCACCGCCCTCGTCAAGGAGGCCGACCAGCCGATGGTCCTGATCGCCAACGAGTTCTACGAGATGAGCAGAGGGCTCCGGAACGCCTGCCGTGACATCGAGTTCCGGGACATCTCCACGCGGTCGATCGTACCCGTCCTGCGGGACATCTGTCGCCAGGAGGGGATCGATTTCGAGGATAACGCCCTCACAGAGATCGCCGAGATGAACGGCGGCGATCTCCGCGGGGCGATCAAGGACCTCCAGGCGATCGCCGAGGGCGAGGAGACACTGACCAGCGAGGACGTCGTCACCGGCCAGCGCGACCGGACGACTGGTATCTTCGACTATCTTGACTCCGTTCTCAAGGAAGCCGACGCCCAGGAGGCCTTAGAGGAATCTTACGACGTCGACGAGACGCCCGACGATCTCATCTCCTGGATCGAGGACAACATGCCCAAGGACTACGAGGGGACCGAGCTCGCGAACGCGTACCGATCGCTCTCGACGGCGGATCGATGGCTCGGCCGCGTCCGGGCCACCCAGAACTACTCCTTCTGGCGGTACGCCGCCGATAACATGACCGCCGGCGTCGCCGCCGCGCGGGACGGCGAGAAAGGTGGCTGGACGCGTTACGGCCCGCCGAGTTACTGGTCGAAACTCGGGCGGACAAAAGGGGCACGATCGACGCGAGACGACGTGGCACGGGCGATCGCCCGGACCAACGGTGTCAGCATGAGTACGGCCCGTCGTGAGGTCGTCCCCTATCTGGAGACGATGACCCACCACTGTAAGAACCGCGAGCTGACGGTGGCGATGGCCGCCCGCTACGATCTCGAACCCGAACACGTTGCCTTCGTCACGGGCAGCGGCGAGGACACCAACAAGGTCCAATCGATCGTCGAGGACGCCCAACAACTGCGGGAACAAGCGGCCGTCGACGCTTCCGAAGGGGCCTTCGAACCGGGTGAGGGGATGAACGACGACGGGGGCTCGACCGAGACCGAGTCGGCTGCGAGTGCTTCCGAGAGCGCGGACGAGGAGCCAGGTGGGAAAAGCGAGACTGACGATAGCTCGACTGCCGACGACCAGGCAGCTGACGACGATGAACAGACCGGGCTTGGCGATTTTGTTTGAAGCTCCGACCTTTGCTGGTATTGTCCCTCAGGTGCTTCGTGGTGTCACCGATCGCTCAGTGGAGTCGTGGTGTGTGTCCGACACCCTTCGACTTCTCACAATAGTTCCGTATGCTCCTAGCCATCACTGCCATTTTCCGCTTCGGTAGGCACGTTCGACAAACAGGTGCTCCGTGCCCTCTCAGTAACTCCGATCGACCGGCTCGTAGGTCTTGTCCTCGCCCTCGAGGATCACAGGGACGTAATAGAGATCCAGGTCGCCGTCGTTCCAGGCGATCATCGTGTGTTTGAGCCACTCGTCGTCCTTGCGGGTCTGGTGTTCGGCCCGCCAGTGAGCGCCGCGGAACTCCGTGCGTGCCAGCGCACCCAGCGCGATCGTCTCCGCGAGGTCGATGATGTTGCGCGTCTCTAAGGTGTGGATGAGGTCGGTGTTGAACGTCCGGGAAGGGTCCTCGACGGCGACGTCTTGATAGTCGCGACGGGCCTCCTGAAGGTCTTCGAGCGCCGTCTCGATCCCTTCCTCGGTCCGGAAGACGTTGACGTACTCCGTCATCGTCTCCTGGACGTCCGCCCGGATGTCGGCGTGGTTGGTCCCGTCCCGTTCGAGGAGACCTTCGATGTGATCGCGTTCGCCCTCGACTTCCCGCTCGACGACCGTTTCCGGATCGGCGAGGGCACCGCCGTCGGCCACGGCGTCCTCGTTTGTCCCGTTAGTACCGGGTTCGATCGCGCCGGGCTCGACTGCCGGACTTACATCGCTCGTTTCACTCCGGGCGGAGGGACCGGTCGGGATCTCGGCCGTCTTCATGTCCCGACCTGCCGCGTGATAGCCCGCGCGCTTGCCGAAGACGAACAGTTCGGGGAGGGCATTGCCACCGAGTCGGTTCGCCCCGTGAACGGAGACGCAGGCACACTCCCCGGCGGCGTACAGCCCCTCGATGCAGGTCTCGCCGTTCTCGTCGGTCTCGATGCCGCCCATCTGGTAGTGCTGGCCGGGTTTGACCGGCATCGGCTCCTCTAAGCCGTCGACGCCCTCGAAGTCCGCCGCGAGGTGGAGGATGTTCTCTAAGCGATCCATGATACGCTCCTCGCCGAGGTGACGCATGTCAAGATGGACGTACTCGTCTTCGATCCCGCGGCCCTCGTTGACTTCGGTGAGTTCCGCCCGGGAGACCACGTCACGGGAAGCAAGTTCGCCCTCGTTGTTGGCGTAGCCGTACTCGAACATGAACCGCTCGCCCTCCGAATTGTAAAGGATGCCGCCCTCCCCCCGGACGGCCTCGGAGATGAGCACGCCTGTCGAGGGCAACGACGTGGGATGGAATTGGACAAACTCCATGTCCTCTAGGGGGACTCCGGCGCGGTAGGCCATGGCCTGGCCGTCGCCGGTGTTGGCGACCGCGTTCGTCGTGTGATCGAACACCTGGCCGAGTCCGCCAGTCGCCAGGATCACGCCGTCGCGGGCGTGAAATCCCTCGATATCGCCATTCTTGATGTCGTATGCGGCGACGCCGTGGCAGGTCCGTTCCTCGGGATCGTCCTCGTCAGTCACCGCGAGGTCGGTGACGTACCACTCCTCGTAGACCTCGATACCCCGCTTGACCACCTGCTCGTACATCGTGTGCAGCAGGTGGTGGCCGGTCTCCGCGCCCGCGTAGGTCGTCCGGGGGTACGAGAGACCGCCGAAGGGCCGCTGGGAGACCGTGCCGTCCTCCTCGCGGGAGAATGGCATCCCCCAGTGTTCCAGCTGGATGACGTCCTCCCGGGCGTCCTTCGTGAGGGTCTCGATCGCCGGGGCGTCACCCAGGAAGTCCGAGCCCTTCATGGTGTCGTAAGCGTGATCCTGCCAGGAATCGTCCTCCTGAAGCGCGGCGTTGATCCCACCTTCTGCCGCGCCCGTGTGACTCCTGACGGGATGGAGCTTCGTGACGATGGCCACGTCCGCGCCTTCCTCGGCGGCCGCGATCGCCGCCCGGAGACCCGCGCCGCCCGCGCCGACGACGATAACGTCGTGTTCGTACATTGTAATCACCAGAATTTAATGTCTTCCTTGATCGCTTCGCGTTTCAGTTCCTGGATGTGCTCGGTCAGCGGGATGTCCTTCGGACAGACCTCCGTACAGGAGAACTGGGTCTGACACCGCCAGACGCCGTGTTCCTGTTCGACGATCTCTAAGCGTTCCTTCCGACGTTGTTCGCCCTCCCGTTCGTCCATGATAAAGCGATAGGCCTTGTTGATCGCCGCCGGGCCGAGGTACTGGTTGTCTCCTGCGGCAACGTTACACGACGATGTGCAGGCCCCACACTGAATACACCGCGTCGAGAGTTTGATCTTCTCGCGGTTCTCCCGCGTCTGGCGTTGTTCTTCGAAACTGTCGTCGGGTTCTTCGTCCGGATCGAAGAAGGGCTCGACGGCGTCCATCTGCTCGTAGAAGTGCTGCATGTCCACCACGAGGTCCTTGACGACCTCTCGGTGGGGAAGCGGTTCGATCTGGACCGGCGTGTCGAGATCCGCGATCTGGGTCTGACAACCGAGTCTCTGGGAGCCGTTGACGAACAGCGCGTCCGAGCCACAGACGCCCTGCCGACAGGAGTGTCGGAAGGTCAAACTCGAGTCGAACTCGTCGCGGGCGTAGATCAACGCATCGAGCACCGTCATCCCCTCTTCGACGGGGACGTGGAACGCGTCGAAGCGGGGCGTCGTCTTGCCTTCGACTTCCGGATCGTAGCGATAGACTCGGATCTCGACGGTCTCGATGTCCTGGGCTGCCGCGTCCGCGGCCGCCTCCTCTCGGGCAAGCGCCCGTTCGTCCTTTTCACGCATCCGTCGCTCCTGGTGGGACTCCGAGCCGGCGTCGGGAACGGACGGTTCCGGTTCGGTGTCGGCCGGTTCGGGATCAGCTGCCGTCCCGGCGTCGGCGTCGACCTCCGCCTCTGGCTCTGTCTCGACTTCCGCTTTTGCCTCTGGTTCCGTCTCGGCGTCGGTTTCGGCACTCATAGGCTGAACCCCGCCATTGCGAAGGCGACGCGGATTCCCTGCGCGATCAACAGCAAGCTCGCCAGCGCCAGGCCATACCTGGCGACGCGTTTGGGCGTCCCGGAGATGCCCTGATTGACCAGGGCGTTGTAGACGCCGTTGACGCCGTGGAACGTCGCCGCGATCAGGAAGACGATCATCGTGAGGAAATAGCCCACCTGGCTCATCCGGGCCTGCGTGCCGGCGAAGGTGATCTCGGCTGCGTGGTTGACGAAGTGCAACAGGAAGAAGTGAAAGGCGAGTGTTCCGATCAGGATCACTGCAGTGATCCGCTGAAGGAACCACATTCGACCGCCCTTGCTGAACGAAGAGTAGTATTCAGCCATGGATCACACCCCCGCGAGGAACGTCGGGACGCTGGCGACGGCGATCGCCCCCGTGACGACCAGCGACGCGTAGAAGGTCTGATCCTGTCGTTCGAGTCCGAGTCCGAGGTCGACGAACAGCAATCGGATCCCGTTGAGGATGTGGAAGACGGCGACCGCGAGCAGGCCGACCTCGAGCAGGCGCACGACCACCAGTGCTTCCAGCCCCTGTAAAGTACCTGTATAGAGGTCGGCCCCGCCGGTCGCGGTACTGAGCACGGCGATGTGCGTAAAGAGGTAGCCGACGAGGACCCAGCCGGTGAACTTGTGGAGCACCCAGGCCCACATGCCTGCGGAAAACTCCCGCCAGCGGCCGATGTCCTCGACGGCCCCGCGATCGTACGTTTGCGCCATACCCGCAAGCGACGGACCCGACCGGCATAGTTGTTGTCCCCGGGGTACCGCTTCGCCGGTTCTGCGGGCGGTTTCGACCGGACTCCTGTTCCTGTCCTCACTCGAGGGGCGTCGTTTCCGACACTGTGACGGACGCTTCGGCGAGAACGTTCCGGGCCGACCGCCCGACGAAAATCGTGTACTCGCCATCGGGCACCGTCCAGGCACCGTCGTCCTCGTCGTAGTAGGCGAACGCCCGTGATTCGATCTCCAACTCGACGGTCGTCTGCCCACCTGCCTCCAGGGCGACGGATTCGAAAGCAGCCAGTTCTTTCGGCGGTCGCGGAGTAGCTGGGTCTTCCGGGCCGACGTAGACCTGCACGACATCCCGTCCCTCGCGCTCGCCGACGTTCTCGACGGTCACTTCCACGGTCGCTTCGGGGCTGTCTCCGGACTTGACGGACACGTCGGTGTACTCGAAGTCGGTGTAACTGAGGCCGTGGCCGAAGGGGTACTCCGGTTTGACGTTCTCGGCGTCGAAGTGTCGATACCCGACGAAGACACCCTCGCCGTACTCGGCTTGGAGACCCACACCGGGGTATCGTTCCTCGGTCGCGGCCGGGTAGTCGTCGATCCGACGACCGAACGTGACTGGCAGACGACCGCCCGGATCGACGTCGCCGAACAGCACTGATGCGGTGACGTGGCCGTCCTCCTGGCCGGGGTACCACGTCTCGACGATCGCTTCGACGTCACCGGCCCAGGGCATCCGGATCGGCCCCCCGGTGTTACAGACGACCACGGTCCGGTCTGCGACGTCGGCGACGCGAGCGACGAGTTCGTCCTGATCGCCGGGGAGCCACAGCGAGCGATCCTCGCTCTCGGTCGCGTCATCCTGGACGACCACAACCGTCACGTCGACCCGTCGAGCCGCAGCCACGGCGTCCCCGATCTCGGGAACCTCACCGTCGTCGTTCAGGCCCGGCCCGTCGGACGCCGACACACCGAGGTCCAGAATGCCCCCTTCGGCGTCGTGAGGATCTTCAATGCGCTCGACACCGCGGGCGAACTCGACCGTCGTCCCACCGTCGACGCGTTCCCGGATACCGGAAAGGGGGCCGATCGACGCTGCTGGGGTTACTTCGGAACTCCCGCCGCCGCCGATCTTGGCTGTCTCGGCGTTCGGTCCGATCACGGCGATCGAGTCGAGATCTTCAGATAGCGGCAGCGTCGCCTCCTCGTTCCGCAGGAGGACCGCTCCGCGCTCGGCGACGCGGCGCGCGAGGTCGTGATGTTCCGGCGCGTCGAGAGCCCCGTCTGGTTGGTCGTCGTCGAAGATACCGAACCGTTCCATCTGTCCGAAGACACGACGGACCTTCCCGTCGATCGTCGTCTCCGGGACTTTCCCGCGTTCGACCGCCTCACGGAGACTCTCGCCGAAGACACTCTCTTCGAAGAGGTTCGGATTGGCACCCTCGGGGAGCCACGGACTGGCGGCGAGTTTCGCGAGCGTTCCCTTGGGGAAGCTGTCGGGAAGCGTACCGATCAGGTCGTGCACGGGACTGCCCTCGACGTGCCACTCGTGGAGAGGGACTCCCGGCATGTCCACGTCCAGGCCGGCGTTGGCGGCCGCGACCCCGTCGGTCGTCGCCCACCAGTCGCTGACGACGTACCCGTCGAAATCCCACTCGTCTTTGAGCACGTCTGACAGCAACCACTCGTGCTCGGTCGCATAGGTTCCGTTAATCTGGTTGTAGGCAGCCATGACCGAGCCCACGTCGGCCTCCTCGACGGCGGCCTCGAAGGCCGGCAAGTAGATCTCGCGCAGGGCACGTTCGCTCACCTCCGCGCTGACGGCGTGACGATCCTGCTCTTGATTATTTGCGACGTAGTGTTTTGCGGTGGCGATCGCGCCCGCATCCTGGACGCCCTCGACGGTCTCGGTCGCCAGCCGACTCGACAAATGGGGATCCTCGCTGTAGTACTCGAACGTCCGCCCGCACTGGGGAACGCGAACGATGTTGAATCCCGGGGCCAGCAACACGTCGTGGCCAGCGCCCAGCACCTCACGTCCGAGTGCCTCGCCCTGTTCGTAGGCGAGGTCGGTATCCCACGCCGAGGCCAACGCGATCGAGGCCGGGAAGGCGGTCGCCGTCACGTCCCGAACACCCATCGGGCCGTCGACCATCGACAGCGCCGGGATCCCGAGACGCTCGACTGGCGGAACGTACCCGGTCGCCAGTCCGTCCGGATCGATCCCGCCGTGGATCAAGTCGATCTTCTCTTCGAGCGTGAGCCGGTCGATCAACGACTCGATTCGCTCGCTCGTCGGTACGGCCGCGTCCATTGGTGTCTCTGGATCTGTCATGGATGGTACCGGGGCGGGCGACTTCTGGACCGCTGGGCCAGTTTCTGCCCGTCGCTCGGCTCTGTTCGTCACTATGTCGGCACGATACTAGTAACTGCTGAAATTGTTCATCTCTTGTTGTATTTCTCCCCCGTGACGGAGAACTCTCGAATCCCAGTGGAAGCGGCCAATTGGCGTGCGAAGAGGGAGTTTAATCGAAGATGGAGAGCACGTTGTGAGTTCGCCGCTGTTTCCAGGTTTGATGGGTATTGAGCGCGTCACAGAATCTCGGCTATCTGTTTGCCACGGCGGATGACCGGAAGAACGACTGGTGAAACCGTATCCAGATGTTCGATCGACGTGCCGTCGTCGAAGCCACGGTCTGCGAGAAGACCAGCGACATCGAATGGGAGGACTGTGACGTGGTCGAGCAGGCGCTCGACCGCGTCGCTTTTGGGTTCGTCACCACGGACGGACGTGGCTGCGACGACAAGCGGTCTCGCCCGACAGAGGACGAATCCAGCGAGGTAACGATGGCACTGGCAGGTGCCATCCCGGAGTTTCGTGTTGCAGAGTTCGCCGTCATCAGCGTGTGGACAGCCGTGATAGTGGATATCGACGAAGTCCAGGTAGATGATCCTCGGGCCGGGGCCGAGGGTCATCGCAGCCTGCTTTGCGAACAGTCTGTTGACGACGGCTTCGCGTTCGTGGGGTGGAACGGTGAGAAGCTGTGCGAGTGTGTAGTCGTCGGAGTACGTTCCACGAGTGGTATCGGTGACGGCCTTGATGGACTTCGTATCGACAGCGGCTTGGAGGAGTGTCTGCCGGATGATTCCGGAGTCGAAGCCGCAGCCTTCGACTCCGGGGATCGGTATCTCTGCGAGCAGATCAAGCGCTAAGGTTTCAAGGTTCGCGGCCGTAAGAATAGTGTCTGGATGGTATAGACATTTCACAACACCCATCCCGACGCTTCCTGAGAACGTAACCTCATCAGTTGTGACTATCCGCTGACCCGGTGGGAACTACCGATATTGACGTATCGGGACGCTCAGCGAGCAGACGGGTCAAGACGACGGATCACACGACACGCCGCTCAAACACAACCATCTTTGTCCCCGTGATGGAACGGACGTCCATGTCCCACGCCCTCCCTGCCCTGCAAGTCGTCATCGGGACCGTCGTTGCCCTGCTGACGTACGGCGTTGCGACGACGGTCAACTACCTCGACGAACTCATCGTCATCGGTGCGATCTTCGTGCTGGGGCTGTTCGTCGCGGTCCACGGTCTGTTTCGGGGCATCGAGAGTGCGGTCGCCGCCGCCACGGCACCCGTCGAGGACGAGTCCGTGACCGACTGAGAGCAGAGGGACCCTCCCAGACGGCCCCCCGGAGTACTGCGCGCACTCGCCGAGGAGCGCCGGCACGTCCGCGAGTCCCGGCCGCGCGACACGGGCTACCAAGTACCAAGTGGTCGCGGGCGTGCGATAAAAACCGCGAGAAGACTGCTACGCCGTTATCCGTCGAAGTCGCTGATGACTTGAGTCTGGTCGCTTTCCGGGTTCTCCCAGATGAGTTGTAGCTGGTCGACACCTTCTGGGTCGTTGGCGATCGTTACGTTTGGACTGGGAAGTCCAGAACCAGTGCCAGCAGAACTATTCATGCCGATAGTCGTCCCGGCCGTCAATTCATCGGACATGCCATACACGTCCGAATCAGACGGAGAGAAACTCTGTTCCGTACCATCGACACTTATGACCAAGTTGTCCGGATTGGCCGCATCCCCGCCCGTGTGTTCCAGCGTGAAGTAG
>NZ_SPQG01000003.1:287022-345611 GCF_004944975.1 Halorhabdus amylolytica | reverse complement strand
CTCGTTGTTCCATTCCCACTGCACGCTGGGCTGGGTCTGCTCGGACGGCCCCATATTCATGACGAACGTCGCGATCACGGCCGCCAGAATCACCGTAATAGCGACCATGAGGATGACACCGATCACAGGCGATACACCGCGGTCCTCCGCGAAGAGGAACTCCTTCGCTTTCTCGAACATTCCAAACGACCGATCAACGGGTTATTATAAAAATCCAACCGGATCGTTCACCGCCGAACGGTGTTTTCAGATTCGTTAAGAGCCCGTCAGACGAAATTATCACAGACTGAAAACGCCACGCCGTCTTCCGATTCTGTAAACACACCTCATCATTTACATCTCTCCGACCCATCGACTGTCGTGGGCCAGATGCCCCATGCTGGCCCAAACATTGCACCGCGGTTCTCTGCGAGGAGGAACTCACCGCCCCTCGCGGGGCGGTTTCGGAGGCACGGGAGACCACTGCCCTCTCGCGTGTGGCGCAAGTCCATCCCCCTGGATCCGTGTCAACACGTTTTGGCACACCGTGATACAGCCTCGCGCTCGCGTACACCCCGACGACATTGCGACGATCACCCGCGAGTAAACGCAAGCGACGGGCTGGCGACGGGCAACCTCACCATCGCAATCGCCCACGTCGCCACGGCCAGGAGCACGACCGTCGCGAACGGCACATCTCCGGGACGGGCTGGTAGATCGTACTGACGCCGCCATGGGGCGGCGTCTCGGTTGGGACGGCCAGGACCTCGTTAGGGACCATCCACAGCCCGAGCCACAACCCGGCTGCGAGCTCGAGCGCCGCTGGCGCGGGGAGCGCGTAGCGCTCGCGAACGGTCAGGCGGGCCGGCCACGGGACCGGCTCGCCGGGCTTGCTAGGGATCGTCACTCACCTGCCCACCCCGCGTGCGGGTGGGAGTCAGCGCCGACCAACGCGGCCGCTACGGCCTTTGGCGGTACTCCCGGGTTTCGGCGTCCCACTCCAGCGAGCCGGCGTCACTCGCGTCCCGTAGGCCACGCTGGAGACTCCACTCGGTCGACTCGCTGGGCAGCAACCCCTGGACGTCCGACAGCGTCAGCGGCGTCTCACCGTGCGTCGCGACCACCGCACTCACGTGGTAGGCCTGTATCCGGAGGGGACGGTTGGCCAGTGACCCACGCGAAATGTGGCGTCCCCCCGATTGGAAGTGCCGAAACAGGCGGAGTTCGAGCAGGGTTCGCGGTGGGGTACGACCACGGCGATCGCGACCTCGCGGTACTCTTTGGCGTGGCCGATCTCACCCTCCTGGCAGGCCGGCCGTGGCCCTCGCTATCGGGATCGGGCCGATGGACGCTCTTACCGTACGGCGAGCGGGCGACAACACCTTCTCGGTGCTGCGGATCTCCGTGGCCTAGAGGACCTGACTCACGTCAGATTACCACGGATTTGAATTAAGTAGTTACTTACCAGTATCAGCGTGCCATAGAAACCATCTCACACTCTGCCTATCCAAGTCTTGTCAAGACTCGTGTGCAAGTACAGGGCGCGTATCTTGCACCGGACACCACCAGTTTTCGAGTGAGCAGATTGCTCAGTACAGAGAATGTACTTAGCAGCGGAAATACATCGGCAGGTATTTTCCTCTCTCCACAACAGAATATATCAGAGACAGGTGTCAATGGAGATGGAAAAACTCAGAATCGGGCTCGCTGCTGGGGCTTTTGCGATGATCGGGACAGCAATCACTCAATTAGTACAATTGACTTTCATCGAGCCGCCTATCGTCAATGTAGCTGTAGAAGGTCTGTTCGTAGGGACAGTCATCTATTTCGGTGTCAAAACTCTTGAACGGTCTGCAGATGCGCAGTAGTACATATGCAACTACACTGAGCAGCTAATTCATCGGGATCGGTGTGAAATCGACGATGGGCGACGTGCTGACCTTACTCTCTATATCTTGCACTGTCCTCGATGATCATATCAATTCCAACATTTCATCGCAATAAATTGTCATGAATGTTTCTATGACACGCTGTACCAGCATTGATAAGATAGAGTGATAATCCCAATGGGGTCGGAGGGATTTGAACCCCCGATCGACTGATATCTCCGGTGTGCGCCTCGGAACTCCAGAGGGTCATCAAGGCGGCCGGTGATCAGCCGGTCGCTCAGTATATCAGTCTGGAGTTTCGTCCCGGGCGCGGTGCCTCTGGAGTCAGTCGCCATGCCGGACTTGGCCACGACCCCGCGACCCGTCGTAAGGCGATTCCCGGTAAATGGATTTCGATTCAGTCCCTGTCGGTCGCCTGCCAGTCACAGTCCTGGCACTTCAGCCCCGTCACGAATTCGGTCACCGACGGCATATACCCCACTTCCAGAACGTCGCCACCGCAATCTGGACAGTCCCGATCGGCGTCCGTGATCGACTCGGCGTCCATCACGTCCCCGTTCTCGATGAGTTCAGCGAGAGCGACGGCAGTCACCATCCGCCCTTGCACGACGCGATTGTCGGCCATACCCGACTCTGGGTATCGCGACTTCTAAACTTTCCCGTCCGGGCGAATCTATCGACCTGTGTCCCGATCTCTCACAGCCACGGGGAACGCTCGTCGCTGACGCCGGAATCGACCGTCTCGGCTTCGTTTCCAGGGTTGGACGGATCGCCGCCATCCGGCAGTGACTCTTCCGTTTCCCCGCCCGGAGCGGATTCGTCGGATTGGGGAACGGGCGATCCGTCAGGATCGAACGCCAGCAGGCCAGCCATGGCGAGCACGGCCAGCGAGAGCGGGGCGTCCGAGGGAACGAACCCGTAGATCGACAGTGCCAACACGCCGAGTGCGACGGCACTGCCGAACCGGAAGCGATCGATATCGACACTGGCCCGGAGCCACGGCCCAGCAATCGCGATCAGCAGAGCGAAGCCGACACCGGCCCCTGCCGCGGCGGTCCCGTTGACGATCAGGCCGGGATCGGCCGCGATTGCGAGTTCTGCACCGGAGGGATCGAGACTGGCGATCAACCCGAACCCAACGACGATAGCCGGCCGCGGGATGAGATCGCCGATTCGAGCGCTCGCCGTCCGGGCAGCGATCGCCAGGATGACCAGGCCCGCGAAGCGCTCGAAGATCGCGAGATCGAGCACGCTTGCGATCGTCGGCGCGAGGGCGGCCTCGAGTGCTGCGACGGGCAACAGGATCGCGCCGACGCCAAGGACGGTCGGGATCTGTTCGCGCGGGGTGCCGTCCATGTCGGCGAGAATGACCGCCACGGTGGCACTCCCGCCGAACACCAGCAGGCCGACCTCGAAGATGCCCGAGATACTTCCCACGGCGCCAGCGAGGATCAGCGCCGGGAAGACGCCGTCGACCAGCGGCAGGCACATGACAGTCGCGAGTAGCCGACCGTCGCCGCCGACGCGTCGCTCGATGGCCAGCGCGATCGGGTGTCTTGAGCTACTCATCACCTAGGGGCGGCCGTCTCCCGTGGCCCGTGGGTGCTGGGACCCGCCCCGAAGCCCTCGCCTGTCGGGGTGGGCATGCTCCGCCTCGCGTCCGCTTCGGGAGGAAAGCCAGCCGCCTGTATTGCTTTCTGTCCCGAAATTGAACGCTGTCCCCATCGATTTCGAAAATGTATTCGCCCCTGCAACATCGCCGCAGCGCTTTCGGGCGGTCCGCGATCGAATGGGGATGGCGGAAGCCATGTGTGAAACAATGATGGATTCGGATAAAAACATTGCGTGAGAGGAGACCCCAAGTGATACATTCCCATAGATTTTCGTACCGGGACGACAGATATGTAGACGACTCGGCAGTGATGGCGGTCATATGGGTGATTTTGGGTAAACTCAGTCGAGGTCGCTCCCAGGTCGGTGGATCACTCTCGGTCGACATCGGCCACGACTCGCAACGCTTTTGGGCCGAGGTGGCGGACGGTTTACATGGCGAAGTCCGACCGACCGTTCTCGACAAAACTGGAAGTACCGGAGTCGCTGACGTTCGACGATGTCCTCTTACGACCCAAGGAGAGCCGTGTCGAACCCGACGACGCGACAACCGAGACACGCGTTTCGAAGAACGTCACGCTAAACGTACCCGTCCTCTCGGCGGCGATGGATACCGTCACCGGGGGCGAGATGGCGATCGCGATGGCCCGCCACGGCGGCCTGGGTGTCATCCACCGGAACATGGACGTCGACCGGATGGTCGCCGAGATAGAGCGCGTCAAACGCGCCGACGAGTTGATCATCCGTGACGTCGTCACAGCCGCCCCTGATCAGACTGTGCGTGAGGTCGACGCGATGATGGACCGCCGTGGAGTCAGCGGCGCGCCCGTCGTCGGCGAGGATGACGAAGTCCTGGGGATCATCTCGGCGACCGACATCAGGCCGTACCTCGAAGTCGGCGAGAGCGACGCCGTCAGCGAGGCGATGACCGACGAGGTCATCACAGCGAGTGAGGACGTCACTCCCCGAGAAGCGCTCGAACTCATGTACGATCACAAGATCGAGCGCGTTCCGATCGTCGACGACGGGGATCGCCTCGTCGGCCTCGTGACGATGCAGGGGATTCTCCAGCGCCGCGAGTACGACGAGGCGGTCCGCGACGCGGACGGCCGCCTTCGGTGTGGCGTCGCTGTCGGCCCCTTCGGGGAGGAGCGGGCCGTCGCGGCCGACGAGGCCGGCGCGGACGTGCTGTTCATCGACTGTGCACACGCCCACAACCTCGATGTCGTCGAGAGTGCTCGTGACATCAAGTCACAGGTCGAGGCCGATGTCGTCGTGGGCAACATCGGGACACGCGAGGCTGCCGAGGACCTGGTGGACTTTGCCGACGGCCTGAAGGTCGGCATCGGCCCGGGCAGCATCTGTACGACCCGGATCGTTTCTGGGGCCGGGATGCCACAGTTGTCTGCGACTGCGGAAGTCGCGGACGTCGCGGGCGAGCACGACGTACCCGTCATCGCCGATGGAGGGATCCGCTATTCCGGGGACGCGATCAAGGCGATCGGTGCCGGTGCGGACGCCGTCATGCTCGGATCCTACTTCGCGGGAACCGACGAGGCCCCAGGCAGGATCGTCACGATGAACGGCAAGAAATACAAGCAATACCGCGGGATGGGCTCGGTCGGTGCGATGAAGTCCGGCGGTGGTGACCGCTACCTGAAGGACGTCGAAGAAGGGCAGGACGACGAGGAATACGTCCCCGAGGGTGTCGAGGCCGCGACGCCCTATAAGGGCCCCGTCGAGGACGAACTCCATCAACTCGTCGGCGGCATGAAATCGGGAATGGGATACGTCGGTGCCGACGCGATCCCTGACTTCAAGGAGCGCGCGGAGTTCGTCCGGGTCTCCGGTGCTGGCCAGCAGGAAAATCATCCCCACGACGTCGTCATCACCGACGAGGCACCGAACTATCGCCCCGAGGAGTGAGACACGACCGGACCGGCTTGGAGGGGAAACCACCTCAGGCGGTGTTTTCACACGTTGGGCTACAGTAGCCCGTCTCGGCGGCGTTCGAACTCGGATGTGCCTTGAAGTCCTTGCCACACGTTTCGCAAGTGTCGGTCTCGAAGTCCGACATGGCGATCGAACTGTGGACCCGGAGCGACAAAGATAGTTACGGACGCGGTCACCGGAGTTCGCGACCGGCCCGGAGTCCGCTCCGGAGTGCCGCCCGCGTTCGGCCGATCCCCTCGACCCAGTCGCCGGCGATCGCGAGGTCGTCATCGAGGGCCCGATCGAGTAGCGAGTCGTCGATCCCTCGGGTGGGGACAGCGTCGCCCCAGCGCTGGTACTCCCACCAGGTCGACTCGGACAGCCGGTCGTCGCCGAGCAGCTCCACCGCCCGTTTCGTCGCCGCCTCGGCGGCCGCAGCAGGTGACGTCTGGGGGTGAGTCACGGCCCAGCTCGGGCCGAACTGGACGATCACGACCGCCTCGCCATCCGGGACGTGGCCGGGCTTGTGCCCCTCGTTCGAAATCCAGGCGACGTCGTAGACCCCTTGCTCGCTGACGAGCCCGAAAAACGGTGTGTCAACTTCGAAGGGATAGTGTAACGCCACGGAGTCCATCGTTCGGTAGGGGATCCCGTCGGCCGCCCGAGCCAGGTCATCCCGGACGGGACTGTCCCACTCGGCTGTTTCGAACAGCACCGACGCCGAAGCACCGGGCGCGGCGAGGACGACAGCGTCGAACTCGCGTTCGCCGTCCTCGGTAGTTACCAGCCAGCCGTCGTCGAGGCGTTCGAGATGGGTGACGCCGACACCGACCTTCAGGTCGGCTCCACTGTTCTCGATCATCGCCCGGACGATGCCGTCGAGGCCGTCGCTGGTCGTCCAGCGGGTGTTCTGTGGCGTCTTCCCCTCGGTGATCTCGCCGCTCGCGTCGAACTGCCAGATCGGCGGTTCGATCTCGACGGCGACGTCCCCGGCGGCGTCCTCGATGACGGACTCGAGGTCGGCGTCCCCGAGTTCGAGGTAGTTCGCGCCGAAGTCGAACACGCATCCGTTCCGACGGTGGCTCGCCATGCGGCCGCCGACGGTGTCCATCTCGAAGACCGTCACGTCGGCGTCGGCAAGCGCGTGCGCCGCTCCCGCCCCGGCGATGCCGGCGCCGACGACACAAACTCGTTTGGTCATACACCCAATCGAGCGGGCAACACCAAAAGGGACGCCATGCAGGCAGGTACTGCGGCGATCGACCGACACCACGTCGAAACGCCCTTGCCGGACATCGAGGAAAGCCGACACGGCCAGTTCACACCGACAGGGCGAATACCAGTCGAGGACCCCCGGTGTAATTATATCTAATTACTTTTTTCCGTGAAGAGTTCCTCGAGCCGTCCGTGATGGATATCTTGGAACGGTGGCGATCGGCTGATTCCGTCGCCCGTCCGGACCTGCTCCTGGCCGGATTGCCGGTCGCGTTCCTCGTGACCTTCGCCCTCGGTCGGTGGATCGTGGGATCGCGGATTGGCGCGGTCGTCGCAGCATCGCTTGTCTGTGGGTATCTGGTCCTAGACGGGCTGTTCGTCAACCCGCCGCTCCCTGAGGAGACGGAGTAAGGACCCGTCATCTGTGAGAGAGACAATACCCTCGATGGGTACGGCAAACGTACAGAGAAATCTCGACAGGTCCTGGGAAAGGAATCGATGGCAACCGGGTCCCCGAACTGTTAACCTACCTCGGGCCAAAGGCAGGTGTATGGCGTCGGTGTTCGGCACGGAACTGTCGTTGCTGTTGTTGCTGGCAGGAGCGTTGTTACTCATCGCCGAAGCGTTGGCACCAGGGGCGTACTTCATCGTCCTGGGGATCGCGCTGCTTGTCGCCGGACTGGTCGGACTTGTACTCCCGGCGTCGCTCGGCGTCCTCTCGGTCGTAATCATGGCCGGAGTGGTGCTCGCAGTGGGCTCGGTCACGCTGTATGGCTACCGTCAGTTCGACTTCTACGGTGGGAAAGGCGAGGCGCGAACCAGTGACTCCGACTCGTTGAAGGGCAAGACGGGGCGCGTCACCGATCGCGTCACCGACACCGACGGGGAAGTCAAACTCGATAGCGGCGGTTTCAACCCCCACTACCAGGCCCGCGCATTCGACGACGAGATCCCCGAGGGCGAGGAAATCATCGTCGTCGATCCCGGCGGCGGTAACGTCCTCACTGTCGAGTCGATGGCGGTTCTGGGGTCAGACGAGATAGACGAGGAACTCGAACGTGGCCGGCGCCGGGAGGACGCGGAACCGACCCACGAGACCGAACCGTCCGAACGCGACACAGAGACCGATCCAGCCTGAACCGTTTCTCGTCCGGAAACGGCCGGTACCAGAGCGATCGTACGCTCACGGTCTGGGATCCGGGGCCAACACTTTTGTTCCGTTCCTGCCAAGTTGGTTCGTATGCTTCCGATAACCCCGCTGCAACTGGGTGGGGACATTTTCCCCATCGTCGCGTTCGTACTGCTCGCCATTGCCGTGGTGACGGTCTGGCAGATGGTCGTCATCACGGACGCATACGAGAAGAAGGCCCTCACGGTCCTTGGGGAGTACCGCAAACTCCTCGAGCCGGGGATAAACTTCGTCCCGCCCTTTGTCTCCCGGACGTACACGTTCGACATGCGGACACAGACCCTGGACGTTCCCCGCCAGGAAGCGATCACGCGTGACAACTCGCCGGTCACCGCCGACGCCGTCGTCTACATCAAGGTGATGGACGCCAAGAAGGCGTTCCTGGAGGTCGACGACTACAAGCGCGCCGTCTCGAACCTTGCCCAGACGACTCTCCGTGCCGTGCTGGGCGACATGGAACTGGACGACACGCTGAACAAGCGCCAGGAGATCAACGCCAAGATCCGCAAGGAACTCGACGAGCCGACCGACGAGTGGGGCATCCGCGTCGAGAGCGTCGAGGTCCGCGAGGTCAACCCGAGCAAGGACGTCCAGCAGGCAATGGAGCAACAGACCTCCGCCGAGCGCCGCCGCCGTGCCATGATTCTGGAAGCACAGGGCGAGCGTCGCTCCGCCGTCGAGGAGGCCCAGGGTGAGAAACAGTCCAATATCATCCGCGCCCAGGGTGAGAAGCAGAGCCAGATCCTCGAAGCGCAGGGTGATGCCATCTCGACCGTTCTCCGGGCGAAGTCTGCCGAGGCGATGGGCGAACGTGCGGTCATCGAGCGCGGGATGGAGACCTTAGAAGCGATCGGCGAGGGCGAGTCGACGAAGTTCGTCCTGCCCCAGGAACTGACGTCGCTGGTCGGCCGCTACGGCAAGCACCTCACCGGCTCGGACACCAGGACCGACGGCGAATTGCTCGAGGGTCTGGAGTTCGACGCGGAGACCCGTGAGATGCTTGGACTGGACGACATCGAGGAGATTCTGGGACAGATTGACCAGGAAGCCGAAGTCGACGTCGAAGAGATGGAAGAGCAGGCCGAGGCAGTCAAGTCCGGCGCGGAAACGGCCGACATCAAGGATCCCGACGAAGTGATCGAAGAGATGGACGACGAGTTCGACGGCGGCGAGTCGTCCTGACCCGATCAAGCGAAGCCGTTTTGTGACTGCCTGACGTGTATCTATCAATGCCTGATGGCGAGGGCGTCGACGAGAACAAGCGAGCAACCCTCCGTCGATTCGCCGCGCTCGGTGCCGCCAGTCCGCTGGTCGGCCTCGCAGACACCGGCAGCGACAGCCGTGCCCCGGACGCCATCGCCGGGTACCTCTCCCAGACGCCGGGTGCACACTTCTCGAAGATCCGCGACGACCTCGAACTGGGGACGGGCGAGACCCAGCATCATCTCCGGACGTTACTCACCGAGGACGCTGTCGAAAGTGAACGTGACGGGGAATATCGTCGGTTCTTCCCGGCCGGCCGCTTCGACGCGTTCGAGCGGACGGCGCTGGGCTATCTCCGCCGGGAGACGCCGCGCGGGATGATCATCGGTCTGCTGGATGATCCCTCGGCATCGGCCGGTGAACTCGCCACGAGGCTCGATGTCTCGACACCGACGATCAGCAAGCACGCCGCCCGACTGGAAGATGCGGATTTGCTCCGGCGCGAGGACGGATACGAACTCCTCGAACCCGAGACCCTGCTCCTGCTGGTCGTCCGTTACGCCGACTCCTTCGGTGCCGACGCGATCGCATTCGCCGCCGACGCCGACGAACGAGTCAGCTACGACGGCTGAGACCGGCCGCTACAGTTGATCGATATGGCCGAGCAGCCTCACCAGGGCTCGATCGCCACAGAGAACGGAACGGGCCACTGAACGAAGACCGCAGGACGAAAGCGGGATAGACAGTGTTCGATCAGGAATCGACCATCCATGTCGTCGAGGAGGAGTACCCCCACTTTTCGACAGTCACGTCGAACTCGCCGTCGGCGATGGCCGTCATGTTCGTTCCGACTTCCTTGGCCGAGAGGCCGAGTTCGTCGCCGATGAGTCGGGACTTGAAGTACGTCCGGTCGTCGGCGTTCTCCCGCAGGTACTCGAGGATCCGCCGCTGTTTCTCGGAGAGTGGTTCGGTCTCCGCTCCCGTGGCCGTACGAACACTCATGTCTCACCGTTGCTCGGACAACGGTAAAGGGAGTTTGGTACGGTCGGTTAATCGACTCCTGTAGTGCGATTCTTCCGGATGAAAGGGGTCCGATCGCGATCTCACCGTTCCCCTGGAGGGGCGCCTGGTACGGCGGGGTAACTCGGCTACCGGGTCAGATGTCCTCTTCGATTATCTCGCCGACGGCGAAATTGGACTTCACCTCGGTGATCTCGACCTTGACGCGGTCGCCGACGTCGGCACCGGGGACGATGATGACGTACCCGCGCTCGACGCGGGCGATACCGTCGCCCTGCTTGCCGATGTCCTCGATCTCGACGTAGCGGATCTCGCCGTTCTCGACCGGGGGCTGGGGCTCCGAAGGGGCCCCTTCGGTTGAGGGTTGTTCTTCGACCTCCCCGGCGTCACCCGAGATGAGTGCGACCCGATAGGTGTCGCCGGGCTCGATCGAGCCGGTCTCGACCTCGCGGCGGGGCACCTCGACGACGTAGCGGTCGTCCTCGGCCGTCACTTCCGCGCTGAACAGACACAAGAGCTTCTCTGAGATTTCCACAGTCAGTCCTCCGTTCGCCGCGTCGGCGCCCTCCCTAAAGAACTTGACGACAATTCGAATCACGGACGTCCAAAGCGCCGCGGACCCTCCGATCGACCCCGTAGACTTTTGCCCCGATCCGCCGGAATGAGAGGTATGGACACGCTCCAGCCGATCGGTCTGGGCACCATGGGGATCGACGATCCCGAGACAATCACGACTGCGATCGAGTTCGGATACGACCACCTCGATACGGCACAGATCTACGGTAATGAAAGAGTCGTGGGCCAGGGTGTCGAGCGTTCCTCACTCGATCGGAAGGATCTGTTCGTCGCGACGAAGGTCTGGATCGACAAACTCGCCCCGGAAGCGGTCGTCAACTCGACGCAGGCGAGTCTGAAGCGTCTCGGAATGGAATCCGTGGATCTGCTGTACGTCCACCGACCGCGGGGCGACTACGAACCTGCCGAGACGTTGCCGGCTTTCGACGAACTCAGAGACAGCGGACACATCGAACACGTCGGCGTCTCGAACTTCACCGTTCGACAGCTGGATCGAGCCAGAGACCACCTGGAGGCCCCTATCTTCGCCAATCAGGTCGAGTATCACCCGCTGTACCAGCCTGAAGCCGCGCTGGAAGACGCCCGCGAACACGAGTACTACCTCGTAGCGTACTCTCCGCTGGCAAACGGCCGTGCCAGCGACATCCCGGAAATAGTCGAGATCGCCGAGAAACACGACGCGACGCCCGAGGCGATCTGTCTCGCCTGGCTCACGGCCAAGGACAACGTCGTGGCGATCCCGAAAGCCAGCAGTGAGGTCCACCTCCGAGCGAATCTCGAAGCCGCCGATCTCGAACTCGACCCCGAGGATCACGACGTAATCGACGGGATCGAACGGGAAGACGAGATATTTCCGGAGTGAATCGCACGGAGCGTCAGTCGTGGGCGTCCAGCGTCGCCCCGTCCGGGCGTTTCTGGCCTTCGGAATCGTGGACGACGACGCCCTCGACATCGACCGGCTCGTAGTTCTCACGGACGGCGATCGCCTCCTTCAGGTCACGGATCGCCCGTTCTTTGAGAGTGACCGCCAGTTCCTCGGCCTCGTCCCGTGAGATAGCACGCCCGAGTCCCTCACACTCGTGAGCGCGAACAGGCCCCTCGCAGTCGACGACGCTCCCCATCGGCTCGCTCGTGGCCCCGCCGTCCCCGAGCGCGATGCTGAACGGATACGTTTCACAGATGAGCGGCCGGTCCGCGTAGATCGAACACGCCCCGCCGTCGGCGTCGTAGAAAGAACAATCGCCACAGTCGTCAGTTTGCAACGCCCACTCGAACGTCTCGCCCTCACCGTCCGCGTCCAACCCATAGGGCATCGGCCGGGCGACGTCACGCCACTCGCCCCTTTCCCCAGCCTGGATCGCCCGGATCTCGTCGGGAAAGACAGTTGCCGTGTGTTCTTCGTCCATCCCCTTACAACAGTGGCCACAGCGCGTACACTCGAAACCGATCCGCTCGATGGCGTCTGCGATGCCCGCCATGTCGAGATCGCGCGCAGCGGCTAGTTCGGCTTCGAGTTCCATGGATCGACTATCCGTCGAGGGTGGAAAAACGCGTCGGGCCGTTCCTGAACGCCGCTCGCAGTACTCACTCGCTGGTTCGGTAGTAGACCTGCTTGCGAGCGTCCCGGAAACTGTACCGCGACGAGACGAGGTCGGCCTCCTCCAGGCGGTTCAGTGCGTACCGGACAGTCCGGTCGGGTAGCAGGGACTCCTCGGCGAGTTCCCCTTGGGAGAGCGGCTGGTCCGTCTCTAGGACCTTGGCGATCAGTTTCGCGCTCGGCGGCAGCTCACGGAGACGCTCACGGAACTCCGCGTCCGTGAGGACCACTTCCGTTCTGGATCCGTCTTCGACGGTCGTGCTCATACGTGGAGAAAACCCGGTCGGTATTGGTAAAGCTTGGCTATATGGTAGATATGATACCTTGGTCCGTATGCATGTCCTTATACATCGCTGGAGCCGACGATCCAATACCGTTTTAGTGGCCCCGTGGTGACATCGGGACGTGAAGGGACAGGAGTGGTACCAGGCCGACGAGATAGCCGAGGCCTACGAGGACAAGCGCTTCTCCGGGGGTGGGCGACTGATCGATCGTCGGGAGAAAGAAGCAGTTCTGCAGGCCCTGGGGCCGGTCGAAGACAAGCGCGTCTTGGAAATTGCCTGCGGGACGGGACGGTTCACAGTCATGCTGGCCGAGCGCGGGGCCGACATCGTCGGTCTAGACATCTCGACGCCAATGTTGCAGCAGGGTCACAAGAAGGCCCGTGCCGCGGGCGTCGACGATCATCTCCAGTTTCTCAGGGGCGACGCCGGTCGACTGCCGTTTCCCGACGACCACTTCGACGCCGTCCTGGCGATGCGCTTTTTCCACCTGGCAGACACGCCGGAGTCCTACCTCGCCGAGATGCACCGAGTCGCAAAAGACGTGGTCTTCTTCGATACGTTCAACCGGTTCAGCGCCCGCTCGATCTACAACTGGGCGCTCCCGATGGGGTCGCGGCTGTACTCCCGCTGGGAGGTCGACCGGTTGGTGTCGGCGGCCGACCTGACGCTGGTCGAGGTCGCCCAAGACTTCGTCGTCCCCTACGGGTTCTACCGGGCTATCCCCGACGGCCTCGCGGCCGCGTTCAGGAGCGTCGACCGGGCCATCGGTCGGGTTCCAGGGGGGGACCGATTCGCGTCCGTCTCCTACTGGACGTGTGAGGTTTGATTCCGAACCTATAATTTTAAAAATACGTATCACGGAATCCCGCGACGCTTATACCCGTTCGTGGCGCTATGTAGTGATATGGAGTTGTCCGTGGTCGTCCCGACCCTCGACGGGCGCGAACAACTGGCCGGGACACTCGATTCCGTCGCGGCCAACGCCCCCGAGGTCGAGGTGATCGTCGTCAACGGTCCCTCGACCGACGGGACGACCGGGATGGTCCGCGATCGGACGGACGTCGACGTTCTCGTCGAGATCGCCGACCGATCGATCAACGCCGCACGCAACGCCGGGATCGAGCACGCAAGCGGCGACGCCGTTGCGCTCGTCAATCAGGGACTCTCACTGACGGCGGAGTGGATAGACGCCCTCCGGGCCGGGTTCCGGGAGGCCCCGGTCGTGACCGGGCCGACGCATCGACCCGTCCGTGCCGGAAAGACGACCGAGCCAGTCGAACGCGGGACGATCGCCGGGCGAACAGTGACGTACGTCAACCCCGGAAATCTGGGGGTGACGCGGAAGGTGATCGACGACCTCGACGGGTTCGACGAGTACCTCGATATCGGCGGGGCGCGGGACTTCTCTCACCGTGTTGCCGGCATAGAGCGCAGCGTCAGCTGGCAACCGGAGATGGCGGTCGAACGCGTAGTCGGTGCCGACGGTGGGAGCACCGAACGAGACTGGGGCTGGAAGTACCGGTCGCTCGCTTACCGCCTCGCGAAGAACTACGGCCTCCGGCCGGCGGTGATCGGTCGCGTCTACCGGAACGCCGTCAGCGATGGGACCGACGCACTCGGTGAGGTGTTCAACGGCGAGCGACAGGCATCAGTCTGGCTGGACACCGGCCGGCAGGTGATCGGCGGGGTCGTGCGGGGACTCAAGGATGGTCTCACGGCCCGGGCACGCGACCGGAGCCAGCGACGGAACCCGCGCGGCCGATCGAGCCGTCGGGACCGTGCAGTCTCGGTGTTCGAGAACTGAACGCGGCGAGGGGAGGCCTCACGGCGCTAGCGCGTCGATCACCCGTGCAGGATTCTTGGTGAACACCCGTCGCATCGCGTCTTCCGGTACGTCCAGGGTCAGGATCTCCATGATCGCCACGTTCGGGTGCGTGGTAGGGGCACCGCTCCCGAAGAGTACGCGATCCGGGTGTTCGCGGAGCGCCTGCTCTAGGGGCTGGCGGAACCTGACGAAGCTCGTGTCGAGGTAACACTGGTCGTGGGTCTCCAGCAGATTGATAGCTGTCTCCATCCGGTCGCGGGCAAGCGGGTAGCCGCCGAAGTGGGCAACGATCGTGGGGAAGTCGTACTCGAGGATCGTCTCCTCGATGGCCTCCGGGGGGAACGCGTCACCACCGTGGACGAGCACTGGCAATCCGACCGATTCGAGGGCCTCGAACACCGCCTCATCAGGGAGACCATCCCGTCCGGGGTGAAGTTTGAACCCCTCGAAACGATCGTCGTAGGCGTACTGTTTGACTTCCTCGGGGCCAGTGTGTTCGTCCGCGCGGCTCGCGGTGAGATTGCGCAACCGCGTCCCGGCGTCGTCACCCGGATCCAGCGGCCCGTTGATACGTGCCAGCGCCACCAACGGTCGGCCGACGCTCATGCGGGCGATGGCGTTGTTGGCCTTCAGATAACTCTCTTCTCGACCGGCCGGATAGACGAGCGATCGGACGATCCCGGCCTGGTGCATCTCCCGCTCGAGCCGCTCCGGAGTCCCCGGGACGTCTCCCGACTGTCGGTCGGCATCAGGAGTCAATCGCGTGTGCACGTCGACGACCCGGAACCCGTGCTCCAGCTCCAACATCCCCCGATCGTTCTCCCGGTTCGCGTATTAAATCATCGCTCTACGGCGTAGGGAGTCAGCGACTCTCCATGGGCACTCCGTGACCGATCTCGGACGGAAAACGCCGGTGAGCCGGGACAACGTCGACCCTGAAGAGATGACGTCACGATCGCCCGGAGAAAATGACGTCACGATCGCTGTGAGACGGAGACGGGCGCCTGCACGATTCAGTCCGGGATCCCGAGCAGTTCACGCGCCCGTCCCGGATCGCCGTCCATCCGGTCGAACAGTTCGGCTGTACGCCCGCGGACCCCGTCCCCCACGTCGACGTGGACCATCCCCTCGCCGGGTTGTCCGTAGACGACGCTCGCGCCCTCGGGCGCGGCCAGGATCGCGGGGAGAGTCGCCAGATCCTCCTCGCCGTAGACGATCACCACTGTCGTCGCATCCTCGGCCGCGAGGGCTTCGACGAGGGCCTCTAGCAACGACGTAGTCAGCGTCGCCGAAGGATTGGCCACGTCGATGCGCTGATCGAACCACGGCCCCCCATCACCGACGACGGTTTGTCTGATACCGTCCTCGACCGCGCTACGCTCGGTCCGTTCGTCGACGAAGGCGACGTCCGGTCGTCGCCCCGCCTCCAGAAGGTGATAGGTGACAATGTCGCCGACGGCGATCAGCGGTTCGCCGGCAACCGCGAGCACTGCCTCCGGGTCCGTATGGACGGGCCCGAACGGCTCCTTGAGGGCGGGTCGGAGCGCGTCCGGGAGTTCGAGGACGATCTCGCTCTCTGGATCGGCTCTGTCGCTGCCGACTGCTGTCGATGAGTCTTCCGACACGGTCTATCGGACCTTCAGCGCGTACTTTCCGGGCTCTGTGACCTCCATCTCCGCGGCGATCTCGCTCTCGGCAGGGTGAGCGATGATGACGTATCCGGCCCAGTCCTCGGTCAGCGAACTCGACCCGCAGGCCTGGCAGATCTCGGCCTCTGCCGAATCTTGAACGCGGTGGCACTCCCGGCAGACGTACCGATCGGCCATCAGCTCTCACCCGCGGCTTTCGCTCGCTCTTTGCGTTCCTCCTCGAGCCAGCCGTGCTTGCCCAGGCCGACCTGCTTGGCCGTGAGGCCGATCTTGCTGTCCCGGGGGTTGCGTTCGTCGATGGACTTGGTGACGATGCGAGCCCGGACGGCGTCGCCGACGGTCAGCGTCCGATTCGAGTCCCGGGAAGCGAGTTGCTGGTTCTCGCCGTCGTAAGCCAGGTACTCGTCGGAGATCTGAGAGACGTGCAACAGGCCGTCGACGGGACCGATACCGACGAACGCGCCGAAGTTGACGACCTCGACGACCTCGCCGTCGACGACTTCCTGCATCTGGGGGTCGAAGGTCAAGGCGTCGAACTCGGCCTCGTAGTAGACGCCGGGCTCGTTGGGGAGCACGGCCCCTTCACCGACGTCGTGGACTTCCGTGACGCTCACGACGCTACCGACGTCCTCGTCCATGCGTCCCTCCAGTTTGTCCTGTAGCAGTTTCTTGACAAGCTCCGGCCGGACGTCGGCCAGATGCTCGGGCGGTACCTCGACCGTATCGCGGAGACGAACCCGTTTGTACATGTTATGACTGAGTGATCGCGAGTTTGTTCCGGCCCCTTAAACCAATTACTGGAACGTCCGCGTCCAGCAGGCGCTGCTTGAGTGGGCCGTCGTTAGTAACGGCGTAGGCGTCGAGATCGCTGGCCAATTCGAGGACGGCGTCGTCGGCATACTCGGCCGCGTGATCGCGGACCGTACACCGATCGACGAGATCCAGCCCGACGCTGGCGGCTGTGGCCTCCTCGCCCGCGCCCGCCGATAAGTCCTCGAGCTCTGCGACGACGGCTTCGGGAACCAACCACTCGCCCGCGCCGAGCAAACGCTGGAGTTCCTCGAAGACGCGGACGTCACACTCGACGGGCATCATCAGTGCGTTGGTGTCCAGAACGGCGGTCATTCACGGAGCGTGCCGATGCCGATCAGCCGCCAGCGTGCGCCGATCCGACGATTGATTGCGATGGTATCGCCCGGTCGGGCACAAACAGGTCGCTTGAGGGCGACCTCAGCCTCGCCTTCGCGGGCGCTGGTGACGGAGCCAACCGTCGTTGCAGTACCGATCGTCAGCATGAGCGGCTCGCCCGTCGAGACCTCCTCGACGTCGCCAGTCTCCTCGCCGACGATCCGATCCAGCAACTGGACGTCCATCGTGAACTCGTCGTGGACCGGCGGCAACGTGCCGGGCGGCCCGGCGATCTGGCCAGCCAGCGCGTCGCCCTTGGTAAGCGACGGATCGAGACCCGTCCCGACGCCCAGCAATCCGCCGGGTGTCACTTCCTCGACGGTCTCGCCGCCAGCCTGCAGCGACCGGGCGCTCGTCGTCACGGGCCGCCACTCGGTCTGGCCGCCCTCCTCGACCTCCCGGCCCGGCCGGAGTTCGATCTCGTCGTCGGTCTCGAAGCGACCCTGCGCGAGGCTGCCGCCCAGGACACCGCCGACAAGTGAGTCCCAGGTCGAGCCCGGTCGGTTGATGTCGAAACTCCGGGCGACCAGCATCTCGGCGTCGGCGTCGGGATCGCGATCCGGCGTCGGGATCTCTTCCTCGACGGCCTCGATCAGGATGTCCGTGTTGACGCCCTGGCCCGCGCTGATCGGGACGATTGGCGCGTCTTCGGCGACGGTCCCCTCGACGAACTCCTGGATCTGCTGGTAGTTCTGTCGGGCGCGCTCTTCGTCGACCAGGTCGATCTTGTTCTGGGCGACGACGATGTTGTCGATCCCAATGATGTCTAAGGCCATCAGGTGTTCCTCGGTCTGGGCCTGGGGGACATCCTCGGTGGCAGAAATGACCAGCACCGCTCCGTCCATGATCGCGGCGCCGGCCAGCATCGTCGCCATCAACGTTTCGTGGCCCGGCGCATCGACGAAGGAAACCGTCCGCAGCGGATCGGTCTCCTCATCGTGTTCCTGGCAGGTCTCTGCGACCGTATAACAGGCCGGCTCACCACACTCCGGACAGCGCCGGAACGTCGCGTCTGCGTAGCCCAGGCGGATCGAGATCCCGCGTTTCATCTCCTCGGAGTGTTGGTCCGTCCACTCCCCGCTCAGGGCCTCGACCAGCGTGGTCTTGCCGTGGTCGACGTGCCCGACCAGTCCGATGTTCACCTCCGGTTGTCCGTGTGTTCCCGTCATCTCCACAGTAATCGTAGCTGGATTACCCTCCTTGAAGTGATAAACCTACTGTTCTCGCCACGAGATGCCGGCCGAGAAACCGTCCTGATCGCGCGAAGACAGCCCGATGGCCCTCAGGGATCGCCGTCCTCGGTCAGATACGTCCAGCGCGATTCGACGTTGCGATTGGCGACGACCTCGATGCCTTCGTCGGTTCGAAACCGACTCTTCCGGAGGCCGATGTCCGTGACGATCCCGGTCATGGAGGCAGTCCGGACGCTGTCGCCCTCGTTGAAATCCGGATCACGGAGCAGGTACACCCCGGCGACGGTGTCCTCGATCATCGTCGAAAGTGCATAGGAGATTCCGAGGCCGATGAATCCCGCGGCGGTGCCGAGACTGGCCGCAACCTCGCCCAGCCCGACGATGTTCAACAGAACCAGTCCGGCGCCGAACCACATGAACACGGCCACGACGAGGACAAAAAACTCGACGATGAGCTGTTCCTCTGCGGGATAGACGCGTTCGAGTACCGACCGGAGCAGGCTCGTGACGACCGTGATGGCGACGTATGCGAGGGACACGAACACCAGCCCCGAGAGCAGTCGGGGCAGTGTGGCAACCACGTCCGCCCGGAACGATCCCAGCGTCGAGTC
Organism: Halorhabdus amylolytica; assembly: GCF_004944975.1. GTDB lineage: Archaea > Halobacteriota > Halobacteria > Halobacteriales > Haloarculaceae > Halorhabdus > Halorhabdus amylolytica. The sequence continues at coordinate 326,650 of NZ_SPQG01000003.1, read as the reverse complement.
GATCAGGTCGGCGAGGAGCAGTAACATGACGGTCGTTTGTGCCAACGCAGTCAAAACCCTACCGACGGATTCGGCGACGACCACGTGTCCACCGGCAGTCCTGCGTCGGATCGTCGACGACCGCCCCGGGCGAGACGTTTTTGCGGATCGCCACCCGACCTCGAAGTGTGCGCGAATACGCGTTCGAGCTGGCGCTGTGTGGTGAACTCGAAAGCGAGGAGCGACTCCTGGCCCGCCAGCTCGGCGCACACGTCCAGGGCCGCCGGATCGTCGACGTCGTGACGGTCGAACCTGGGCCCGCGTTCGAGCGGCGAGCGTCCATCACCGACGGGACGATCCCGCCGGTAGCGATCGAAGCGCCCGTCGGTCCGGGCAGCGCCCGGCGTATCAAGGAAGTCTTCCCGAATCGGCGACCCGAAGAGCGCCAACGGATCGTCGAGCGGGCCGTCAAAGCGGACTTCTTCGAACGCGAGCGCTGTGACGGCGATCCGGCCGTCCGGCAGGTCTGTCGGTATCCCGACGCGTGGTTCGACCGTCTCGTGGGCATCGAGAACAAACCCGACCTCGACCGGCCGGGCGATCTCCAGGCACAGCTCCGGACTGACGTCTCGCTGGGTATCTTTGACGAAGTCGTCCTGGCGACGGCCTCCCACGTTACTGGCGCCCATCGCAACCGCATCCCCGAGGAGGTCGGGATCTGGCAGTTCGATTCCAGGACGGGTGATCGGGAGGTCCTCCGGGAGCCGGAACCGCTCGATCCGGCGACAGCGGGGGTCGAAATTCTCGATCGCCAGCCCGGCCGGTCGGACATCGCGATCGTCACAGCCGACCAGAAGCGGCGTGTGCGACGGCGGATCGCCGAACGGGCCTACGGGAAGGGCTGGCGGACGTTCGAGCTTCCGGCCTGCGGACAGTGTGCCCCAGAGGGCGGGCCGGACGTGGCGGTGCCGTACTGTCAGTGGGCCGGCCGGATCGTCGACCCGGCCAGCGAGTGCGGGACGGATTGTGCCGGTCACGAACCGGCCGACCCACCGGAGATCGACCACGTGGCTCGGCGAGCCGAACGAAGCGCCTGGCGACGCGATCCTGAGGGGCAGCGTCGCCGCCAGGCCGGCCTGGATCACTTCGGGTAATCATTCGCCTTTGTCGCCGGACAACTGCCGACGCAGATACAGGAAGGCGACGTAGACGCCCGTGAAGACGATCACAAAGGCTGCCGTCTCGACGAAGTCAATCCGTCCGTCCATCGCCAGTTGGATCGCCAGGTAGACGACTGTGGCGACGACCGCCGCGATGGCGACCGCCACGAACGGCCGATCGGCAGGAACGCCCTCCAGCGTCGCCGGGTCAGTGTCGAGATCAGGGTCCATGCCGTCGCCTTCGAGCCCCGGGACAAAGGTTTTGCCCGCCGCGAACGGGATCTCGCCGGGAGAAAATAGATCGTCTTCACAGCGAGAAGCGCTCGCCGTCGACCGCCCGGGGTGCGTCGAAAGCCGTCTCCGCCGACAGGTAATGCGAGAGGTGAACGATCCGCAACTCCCCGGCGTCGAGTTCGTCGGCGAGCGAACGCGCCCCCTCGATCGTCATGTGTTTGCTCCCGTAGGTCATGGGGACGCCGGCGTCGTCGTGGTGGGCGCCGCCCGCAGGGTGGGAATCACAGCGATCGGCTGGCAGGATGCCGTCCGCCAGCAACAGGTCGGCGTCGGCCAGCGCGTCCTTCGACTCCGGCGGCACCCGATAGCTGGTGTCGCCGGTGAGCGCGAGTTTCCCACCCGTTTCGGGATCCTCGATCACGACGCCGTAGCAATCGAGGGGCGGATGGTCGACAGCGACGAGCGTGAGGTCGAGCCCACAGACCCGGAAGGATTCGAACGGGTCACGGGGACGTACGTCGATGACATCCAGGTAGTCGTACCGCTCACGGATGCTCTCGGCGACGCTCTTTCCGGTCGTGGGGTCTGTCTTTCCCGAAGCGTAGATCGGCAGATCGCGTGTCAGCCGATAGACGTTGCCCAGCCCGTCGAGATGATCGAAATGAACGTGGGTGATCAGTACGGCGTCGGGCGCGTTCAGATCCTCACGGAGGAACTGCGTCCGGAAATCCGGACTGGCATCGATCAGTAGCGTCTCGCCGGTCCGCTCGTTACGGACGTGCACGGAGAAGCGCGTCCGCTCGACGCCTCGGGATCCCACGTTGACGCCCCGGTCGTGCAACTGCTCACGGAGTTCGTCGTCCGGATCGCGGGCGCGCTGGCACGTCTCACAGTCACAGCCGACCGTCGGGGTGCCCGTCGTGTCGCCGGTCCCGAGCAGCGTGACCTCCATCAGTCCTGGGCGTGATCGGCCGCATGGTCGTGGGCGTGATCGTGGTCGTGTCCGCCCCCATCCTCGCCGGTGTCCGGCGTTCCGCCGGCAACGAGGGCGTCGTGATCGCCCTCGATCATATCGAGGTTCTTGAGGTTGTCTCGTTCCTCGAAGTTGGCGACGGCGTCTTCGAGGTCTTGTTGGGTCAACGTCGTCCGCTCCTCGGTCAACGCGTCGAGGACGGCCTCTCGGAGAACCAGCCGGAGGTCGCTTCCGGTCAGGCCTTCGGTCATCTCGGCGAGACCCTCTGGGTCGAAATCAGCGATCTCCATCTCCCGGGTGACCACGCGTAGGATGTCCGCCCGCATCTTGTCGTCGGGTTTGGGGAAGTTGACGATCTCGTCGAAACGCCGCCAGGCGGCAGCGTCGAGTTGGTCAGGGTGGTTGGTCGCACCGATGAGGAGTACGTCGTCCTGGATCAGGCTGACCTCGTCGATGGACTTCAGCAGGGTGTTGACGGCACGCTTGATCGCAGCGTGCTCGTCGCTGGCCCGGGTCTTGGCGACGAAGTCGAACTCGTCCATGAAGAGGATACACGGCGAGAGTCGTTTTGCCACCTCGAAGGTCTTCTCGACGTTCTTTGCGGTCTCGCCGAGGTACTGGGAGGTGATCATCGAGAGTTTGACCTCGACGAACGGGAGGTCAAGATCGTGAGCCAACGCCCGCGCGACGCTGGTCTTGCCCGTCCCCGGCGGGCCGACGAACAGGAGTTTCCCGATCTCCCTGAGGCCGATCTTCGCGAGGTACTCCCGATGTTCGATAGCTTTGACGAGCTTGCCGATCTCGGCCTCCTGGTCCTCGGTGAGGACCAGCTCGTCGAGCGTCATCTCGACCTCCTCGGGCGCGCGGATCTCGACGAGATCGAGCATCTCCTCTTCCTCCTCCTCTTCGAAGTACTCTTCGAGGAGACTGTCGATCCAGGCCCGATCTGCACGGGCCGGACGAACCTGCTCGCGGGCCTGCTCGTGGCTGACCCCCTCGATTTCGTCCTCGAATTCGGCCGCAAGCGTCGGGTTCTCCAGCAGTTCCTCGGGCTCGATCCGCTTTTCGAGCCACTCTTTGGCCATGTTCCGGTCAGTGAACTCGATCGCGTTCGAGAACTCGTCGCGGTCGGTAAACATCAGTCCCGAGACGGCGCTCCAGGGTCGTTCGACGCCGGTGGCGTCCGTGATGGCCTCCGAGGTCGCCACGAGCGGACGTTCGATCGTCCCGTCCTCCCAGAACACCGCACGGTAGGCGGGCGGCAGGTCGTCGGGCTCTAGGTCGTCCCGATCGGAGTACACTGCCGCCGTCAGAACGAACTCGACGACGGCGCGTTCCGGATCACTCATCCCCCGCGCATTGTAGCGGGATCGACATAAGCCACTCGAAGACGGACGATCGGGCAAGCTGGGTCGATGTACAACCTCTAAGGGTGCCCACTTGGAAGGGGTACCCGATGACCAGCGTCAAGGAGTTCCGGATCGACGAGAAGCCGACCCCGACCGGCCTGGGCCGGGGTGCGTTCGTCTTCACCGACGACTACTCGGTGTTCGACTGGGGGAAGATGCCCGACGAGATCCCCGGGAAGGGCGCGGCGCTGTGTACGATGGGTGCCTACAACTTCGAACTGCTCGCCGAGGAAGGGATCCCGACCCACTACGAGGGCGTTGTCCTCGACGGTGAGACGGTCACTCTCGACGCGGCTCTCGAACGGGGCCGGCCGCCACGGGAGATGTCCATCGCGCTGACGCAGGTGCCCGATCTACCCCACGATACCGGCGGCTACGATTACGACGCCTACCACGACGCGGCGGGCGAGAACTACCTCGTCCCGATGGAGATCGTCTTCCGCAACACCGTCCCGGTCGGCTCGAGTCTCCGGAAGCGATCCGAGCCCGCCGATCACGGTCTGGACTACGACCAGTGGCCCGAGGTGCCCGTCGATCTCCCCGAGCCGGTCGTGGAGTTCTCGACGAAGTACGAGGAACAGGACCGGTATCTCTCCCGTGAGGAGGCCGATCGGATCGCCGGCCGTGTCGACATCGCTGATCTCGAATCCCTCGCGCGGGAGGTGAACGGCCTGCTCAACCGTCGGGCTTCCGAGGCGGGATTCGTCCACGAAGACGGCAAGATCGAGTGTCTCTCCCACGACGGGGAGATCCAGGTGGCCGACGTCGTCGGTACCTTCGACGAGAACCGCTTCTCCTACGACGGCCAGGAGATAAGCAAGGAGGTCATCCGCCAGTATCACAAGCGCACTCAGCCCGAGTGGGTCGAAGCCGTCAGCGAGGCGAAACGACGGGCGAACGACCGCGGAATCGCCGAGTGGAAATCACTCTGTGACCGGCAACCGGACCCGCTCGACGAACGCGTCATCGATGCCGCAAGCGATCTCTACCGTGCGGGAACCAACGCCTACGTCGGCCGAGAAGTCTTCGACGCGCCCGCGATCGAGGATGCGATTGGGGGCATCGAGGAACTCTGAGCTGACTGTTTTCGGCGCGACTCAGGCGAGGGTGCCGCCGCAATCGCCACAGTAAGCGTGTTTGCGGTAGGTTGTCGTCTCGGCGAGTTCGGCGCCACAGTCCTGGCACGTGTCGTAATGGGCGACCTGCATATCACGAACGCAGAGACCGACGTGTTTAGCCCTTCTAGAAGGGGCGGGTTCTGCCTCTTTTAGGCCGGCCAAAAACAGAAGAGTCGGCAGTTCCTGGCGCTCCCGTTGAAATATCCATGACGTAGCAATCTTTTTGGGCTGTTCGAGCGTACTGACGAGTGCTATGGAAGCAGACGAACTCCAGGAGATGCTTGAAACGAACGGTGAGTTGATGATCGCAGTCGCGGACTTCGGCCAGCCACTGGAACTACACCTCCACGACACGGAAATCGACGACGATACGGTTCGACTCGAACTCACCGACGGCGTCCTCACCTTCGATATTGATGCGATCGCCGGTGCGTGGCAGCACACGCACTCGCTGGCGGATCTCGGCCTCGAATAACTGGTCTTTTGACCGGGGGTTCCACCGGTCGTACTTTCGCTGGAGACAACTAGCCAGCGGCTTTGCGCTGTTCGGGATCGTTCACAGGGCCCCTCACGCGAGTCGCGGCTCGGGCTGTCCGGGTCCAAGGCACAATGTAGCCGGGTGGTTCAGTCGTCGGCTTCGCCGCCTTCGGCGACTATTTCTCCCAGTCCGTCGATCGGTCGGTCCGGATTGAGTTCGTCGACCTTCTCCGGCGCGCCCAGCTGAGCGTCAGTCTCCTCGGGGTCGCGCAGGCGAGTGCGTCCGCGGTGGACGTAGATCTCGTCGTTGAGGTGGAGATCGATCGCTTCCAGCAGCGCCTCGGCCTCCAGGGGCTGGCCGATCTCCTGGAGCTCCGCCTCGGTGGCCTCCGGCGGGACGTTGAACACCCGCTGGGTGATGATCGGCCCCTGATCGAGGTCGGTCGTCACGTAGTGGGCCGTGACGCCGGCGATCCGGACGCCCTCCTCGATGGCCTGCATGTACGCCGACGCACCCGGGAAGGAGGGGAGCAGCGACGGGTGGACGTTGATGATCCGGCTCTCGTAGCGGAAGACGACATCCGGGCTGAGAATGCGCATATACCGCGCGAGAACGATCAGATCGGTGTCGTACTCCGCAAGGAGATCCAGCAGTTGGTCCTCGTCGGGCGTGCCCTTCTCGTCGCCGATGTCGTGGAAGGGGACGTCGTACTTCTCTGCCAGGGGCTGGAGGTCGGGGTGGTTGCCGATGACGACCTCGATGTCGGCGTCGATGTCGCCGCTGGCCCAGGCCTCGAAGATCGCCTCCAGGCAGTGACTCTCTTTCGTGACGAGGACGGCGATGGTCTGTGTCTCACGATCCTTGGGGAACCGGACAGTGATGTCGACTCCGAGATCGTCTGCGAGGTCTGCCATGTCCTCACGCAGCTTCGCCTCGGTACAGACCATCTCGCTCGTGTCGACGAGCGTCGTCATCCGGAAGACGCCCTCCCGGACGGCTTGATCGAGGTCCTCTATATTGATCCCACGCTCGAACAGCAGCGAGGTGACTTCGGCTATCAATCCCGTGTCGTCGTCGCCGACGACGGTTATCTCGGTGAATTCGCGGGTCACGGCCACCACCTCGCGGGTCGCTTACTACGGCTCATTGTCAAGCTATGGCGGCCACGCGAGCAAAAAGGGTGCGTTTTTCCCCAGTCAGATGACGAGCACCACGGCGCCGATCACCAGCGCCAGCACGATCCCGACGGTGTTGTAGTTGACGTCACCAGTCTGGATAAGCCGCGTGCGGGTACACCACCAGCGGTAGGCCGCGACGAGCCCCTCGTAGAGCTGGTCGAAGCCATAGCCCGCATCGAGGACGGCCAATAGTCCGGCCGGCGCAGCGTCGTTGATCGACGCCCGGAAATGAAAGCCGAGATAGCCGAGCCCGAGGATGCCGGTCGTCAGGACCGCCGTCCGAGGCGTCAGCGTGTGTTCGAGGAACTCCAGGAGCGTGTAGGCGTGGAGGTGACTCTCCGGGAAGTACGTCGCCAGCCCGGAGGAGAGCGGGCCGATCGCCAGCCAAGAAGTGACCGTCAGGCCCGCCAACACGGCGAGGGGACCAGTCATCGCGAGGGGCGACTCCTGCGCGTTCGCCGTCGGCTCGGCGACGAACACGAGATAGTAGATCCGGATCGAGTACACTGCGGTCAGCACGGCCGTCACCGCCAAGACGGCGAAAGCGACCTGCTCGATCGCGCTCCCTTCCAGCGCTGTCGAGAGGATCAGTTCCTTGCTCCAGAAGCCGTTGAACCCGGGCACGCCGATCAGCCCGAGGATGCCCACGAGGAACGCGACGTTGGTGAGGGGCATCTGCTCGCGGTTGCCCACGCCGCGGTACTCGAACATGTCGACGTGCTTGTGGACCGTCCCGCCGATGCCGTAGATGACTGATCCGGCCGCGAGGAAGAGCAGGGCCTTGAAGATCGAGTGACTCAAGAGGTGGTAGCTCGCGGGCAGGACGCCGCCGGCCAGCCCGATCGCCGCGGTGACGTACCCGAGCTGGCTGATCGTACAATAGGCCAGCGCCCGCTTGAAGTCGTTCTCGACGGTCGCGAGGACGGCCGCGAGGAACGCAGTGATCGTGCCGATCGCAAGCACGGCGGTCGTCCACCATTCGAGTCCGTCGAAGATGGGGCGCGTTCGGAGCAGGAGATAGAGCCCGGCGTTGACCATACAGGCGGCGTGGATCAGCGCCGTGCTGGTCGTCGGGGCTTCCATCGCGTCGGGCAGCCAGACGTGTAAGGGGAACTGTGCGGACTTGCCGACCGCCGCAAGGATGAACAGCGCGCCCGCCGCCGCGAGCGTCCAGGTCGGCAGTGCCCCGCTCGCGGCCTGATCGATCAGTTCACGGATCGAGAACGTCCCGCCGCCGACCCACAACACCGCGATCCCGGCCAGCAAGCCGATGTCGCCAAAGCGGGTCGTCACGAAGGCCTTCACGCCAGCCCCAAAGGAGGTCTCGTCCTCTAACCAGAAAGCGATCAGGCCAAAGGAACACAGTCCCAGCACTTCCCAGAATGCGTACAGCGCGACGAGGCTGTCGGTCAGTACGAAGCCGATCATGCCGCCGACGAACAGCAGCGTGAGCGCGTAGTATCGCGTCAGCCCACCCTCGCGTTCCATGAAGCGCGTCGAGAAGACGAGTGCGAGCGCACCGACGATCCCGGCGATCGTCGCCATTAGAATCCCCAGCACGTCGAGGTAGAGGCCGAAGGAAACGTCAGCAGCTGGAACCCAGGCGACATCGTACTGGACGATGACGGGATCGCCCGACAGCGCTCGTGGGACGAGCGACAGCGTCAGTCCAGCGGTCGCGAGGCCGATCAGCACGGCCGTTCCATTCCGGACGCGATCACCGGCGATGGCCACGAAGGGCAGCAGGGCCGCGCCGACCAGCGGCAGAACGATCGCGCTGAGTGCCAGAACGGCCGGGGTCGGCTGTCCGGGAGCCATGACCGCGACGGCGGCCAGCAGTGCACCGGCGACCAGCAGGCCGGGGGTCGATGCGAGTAGCGTCCGTCGGTTCGTTACCATGTCAACCTCCCGAGTGCCTCGAGATCGAGTGTTCCGTACTGTCGATACGCTGCGACGGCCACGCCCAGCAACACCGCGACCACGATCGCGTCGATCAGGATTAACAGGACGACAATGCCCTGGCTGCCGGCGGGATCAGTCGCCACGAAGTTCACCAGCACGCCCTTCGAGGCGAGTTCGACGCCGATCAGCGTCTTCACGACGTTGCGACCGGCGACGATACTCGCCAGACCGATCACCAGCAACGCCAGTGCCGCGCCGTAGGCAAGCGCCGTCATGGCTCCACCTCCCGGGAGCCGGCGGTGGGTCCGGTTTCGCCGTCGCTCTCGGGTTCGAGCTGTTCGGCGGTCAACCGCACGACGGCAAGCACGCCGACGAACACCAGGACTGTGACGGCAAGCAAGTCGATCGACCGGGCACTCCAGAGTGTCTCGGCGAAGGCCACATCGCTGGCCCTGCCCCCGACAGTCGGATCGACCAGTACCCAGACAACGATCCCGACACCGAGCAGGAGGCCCAGCGCCAGGCCGACGAGGGGGAGTTTCGCGCCCGAGATCCGTTCGGCGGCGTCGGTCTCGGTCAGGCTGATCACGAACAGGAACAGGACGGTCACCAGTCCGGCGGCGACGACAGCCTCGAACACCGCCGCGATCGGCGCGCCCGCTAGATAGAAGTACACTGCCAGCGCGACGCTCGCGCTCGACAGCGAGAGGATCGAGACCAGGAAGTCCCTGGCTGCGACCGCGACCAGCCCCGCCAGGACCGTGACGACCAGCGCTGCCGTTGTCAGCTGGTCGATCATGGTGCCACCTCCAATCCGCCCTGGAGTACGTCAGCCGCCGACCCGACGAGGTCGAGCCCGAACGCCGGTGCGAGCCCGAGCAGGATCGTTCCGGCGGTCAGTGCCAGGATCGGGACCGCCAGTGCTACCGGCGTCCGGTCGACCACCCGCGTGGCGTCGGTCGGTGTGCCGAACAGCGCCCCCAGCACCGGGAGATAATAGCCAAGCGAGAGGAAGGAGTTCCCGATCACGAGCAGGGCGAGGCCGACCCCGACCGTGCCGGAGATTTCGGCGCTCCCGAGGACGATGAACAGCTTGCCCCAGAAGCCCGCGAGCGGTGGCACCCCCGAAAGTGCCAGCACGGCGACGGCGATCGCGCCCGCAGCGACCGGCATCCGATAGCCGACGCCAGAGAGTGCGTCGAGAGTCCGGGTCTCGCCTTCGATCTCGGCCAGCCGGTAGGTGATCGCGCCGACCGCGAGGAAGGCCCCGCCCTTCATGAACGCGTTCGCGAGGACGTGAAAGAGCGCACCGTCGAAGGCAACGGAGAAGCCGCCGTAGAAACCGACGCCGAACCCGAAGACGATGTAGCCGACGTGCGGGATCGAGGAGTACGCCAGCAGTCGCTTGAGGTCACGCTGACCGAGCGCGAGGAAGTTGCCGACGGTCATGGTCAGCCCGCCGAGGACGAGCAGAAGGAGTCCCACCGAGACGCCGTCGGGAACGACCGCCAGTGCCTTGATCATCGCGACGATCGCCGCCGGCGTTGCCAGTCCGGCGAGCAACGCGCTCGCGCTGGCCGGCGACTCCGCGTAGGCATCCGGCAACCAGGTGTGAAGCGGGACGACTGCCGCCTTCACGCCGAACCCGACCACCAGAAAGAGGACAGCCGCTTCGAGAGGTCCGGGACCGGTCGTCGTGGCAAGTTCTCCAGAGAGCGTCGCGAAGTCGAGCACGCCGCCGGAGTGTGCATAAACAATCGAGATACCGAAGATTGCAAGGAGTGATCCCGCAGCGTTCATCACGACGTACTTGATGCCCGCCTCGACAGCAGTCGCGCGATCGACCGCGAAGGGAACCAGTGCGTAGGTCGCGACGGCCATCACCTCGAAGAAGACGTACAACGAGAACAGGTCCGCCGCGAAGCCGATCCCGACGACGCCCGCGGCGGCCGCGAGCACCAGCGGGAAGTACACCTCCGGGGCGTCTTCGGCGTCACCACTTCCAGTCGCGTGGACCGTGGCTGCGAGACCGACCAGACAGGATATCGACGAGAGGAAGACGGCCAGCGCAGTGACCCTGACGCCGACGCCCTCCCCGAGCAGGGCGTACTCGATCGGGAGCGAACGTATCCACAACAGCGCGGTCGCCGCCAGCGCGACCAGCAACGACACGACTGCGATCCCACCGGCCCACGCCGTCGACCGTTCGCGTGTGTATCGACCGGCCAGATAGGTCCCGAAAACGCCGCCGAACAGCGCAACCAGCGGTACGATGGCGAGATAAGTGCCACTCACACGAGTACCCTCCCGAAAGTATTCATACCGTCAAGTTTGCGGCGAATACTTCTTGAATCATTCGACTTCCGGGAGCTGGACTTCCCGAATATTCATCAACAATGGGACGGTACAGTGCGCCCAGTTCGCCCTCCACTCTCCGTACGCGGCATCCGTTCGCCAGGAGCGCGATTGTCCGACAGTTCTTCCGGACAGCTCCTCAGAACGTGACGGATAACTTTCGGGTCCAACACCGAGACCTTGCCAGAGTCGCCAGAGCGTGACGGATAACTTTCGGACCGTTTTAGCGTCCCGATCCCGTCGTAAGGCATGTGAGTACCGGTCAGCCGACGATCGATCCGACCGACCGCATCGCAGTCGTCGGGATCGGATCGGAACTGCGCGGCGACGACGCTGTGGGTCTCGAACTCGCCCGACGGATCGAGACACGGAGCCTCGGGTCCGACGCCGATCGATTGCTAGTCGTCGAGGGCGGGGTCGCACCCGAAAACCACACCGGCGTCGTCAGACGGTTCGACCCCGACTGGATCGTCCTCGTCGATGCCGTGGATTTCGGCGGCGATCCGGGTTCCGGCGAGTGGATCGATCCCGACGACCTCGGGGGCGAATCCTTCTCCTCGCACAAGTCGACGCCCGCAATGTTACGGACCTTTCTCGCCCGTGAGACTGGGGCCGACGTCGTGCTGTTCGGCGTTCAGCCGGCCGACATCGATCGAGGGGAAAGCCTGTCGAAGACCGTCGAGGAGCGACTCGGCGGACTGGCGGCGCGTCTAGTCGAGACGTTGCGAATCGACGAGAGAAACGAGACGGCCTGACGCTTACCGCTTGAACGTGTAGCTGTCCTCGAAGGCCGGCTTGTCGCTGGCCGCGAGTTCGAACTCTTTGCCCATGACGATCGCGTCGGTCGGACAGGACTCCTCACACTGGCCACAGAACATACACTTAGCGACGTCATAGCTCCAGGTGACGTTGCCGTCTGCGTCGGCCTCGACGACGATGGCGTCGGCCGCACAGTGGCGTTCGCACATCCCACAGCCGGTACAGGGCTCGGGTTCGAACTCGACGGCTCCGCGGAACCGGTCGGGCATCGTGCGCTTGTCTTTGGGGTACGATACGGTTGCGTTGTCCTTGCCGAGAGTCTTCAGCGCCTCGGGGACGATTTTGCCTGGGATGCTCATGGAATCACTCCGTTCGTGTACAGTCCGACAGCCAGCACGAGTGCAATCTGGACGAGCGCCACCGGGACCAGCACCCGGTAGAACACGTCGACCATCTGCTCGATTCGCAGGCGAGCGACGACGGCCTTCAAGACCGTCAGCAGTGCGATCACGGTGAGAGTCTTCACGAAGAAGACGACCACGCCCGCGACGAGTCCAACCGAACCTTCGATCGCCCCGGCGGGGGCGGGCCCGCCCAGGAACAGCGCCGAGAGCAGCGCCGCGCCGACGACCAGCTCGACGTCCTTCGTGAGCCGGAACAGAGCCAGCTTCCGCCCGGAGTACTCGACGAGGGCCCCCGTCGCCAGTTCGGTCTCGGCCTCGGGGATGTCAAAGGGGATACGTTCGAGTTTCGCCTGCAGCGAGAGCAACGCGATCGCGAACGCCGGCAGGAGAACGAAGACGTACAACGGGTTCGCCTCGACGAACGCGACGATACCGGAAGTCGAGAGCGTCCCGGCCGCCACCGCTGGCGCGAAGCAGGCGAGGAAGAACGGGATCTCATAGCCGAACAGTTGGGTGATCGTTCGGGTGGTCCCGATTCGGCTGAAGACGTTCCCCGAGTACCAGCCGCCGAAGAACAGCGAGAACGACGGCAACGAGAGCAAGAAGAGGACGACTACCAGGTCGCCCTCGAAGGCGAAGGCCGCCTGCTCGCTCCACACCGGGACGTAGAGCATCGCGGTGAATACGCCCGCCAGACCGGTCCACGGCGCGGCGTTGTAGATCCGGGCCGTGGCGTCCTCGGGGACGGCCGACTCCTTGGCCAGTAGCTTCAGGAAGTCTGCCAGCGGCTGGACGACCGGCGGCCCGACGCGGTTCTGCAGCCGGGCGTACAGTTTCCGGTCGAGGTACTCGGCGGTCAGCCCGTAGACGAACAGGAACGCAAACCCCGGAAACACGAGCAGGTATAGCAACCCGGTTGCCAGATCGAGTTCCAGGCTCACGCTCGATCACCCCGCGTACCGCCGGAGACCGTCCGCTCGTCGCCATCGAGGGAGGGTCGTTCGACGTCGCTACGGTCGTCGTACCACTCGATCCCGTACTCACGGAGTTCGTCCAGATCGAAGGCGTTCTCGCCGCCGTGGTTGCCGTCGGTCTCGACGCCGATCCGGGACGTACAGCTGATACAGGGGTCGATCCCGGCGACGACGATCGGCGTGTCGGCGATGTAACTCCCCTTCAAGGACTCGACGACAGTCGGCCAGTTGGCGAGCGTCGGCACCCGGATGTGCACGCGGGCAGGCGTGTCCGTTCCGTCCGCACGGACGTAGTGGATCAACTCCCCACGGGGAGCCTCGTAGCGACTGACGACGTCGTCCTCCGGGACCTGTGCGAGCAACGCCTGTGGCGGCTTCGCGCTGGCTTTCAGGTCTCCCTCCGGGATCCGTTTGGCGACCTGCCGGATGATCCTGATCGCCTGGGCGATCTCGCCGATCCGGACGACCGTCCGGGCCAGCAGGTCACCCCGGTCGTCGGTGATCACGTCGAAGTCGACGTCGTCGTAGGCGGCGTAGGGTGCGTCCTTCCGGACGTCCGTGGGGACACCCGAGGCGCGACCGACTGCCCCGACCGCACAGTACTCGCGTGCGAGGTCCTCCGGGACGACCCCGACGTCCTCACAGCGCATCCGGACGGTCTCCTCGTTGGGCACTGTCTCTTGATAGAAGTCGATGCGTTCGGCGAGGTCGTCCATGCCTTCGAGGATCGTCTCGCAGTGCTCGTCGGTCAGGTCCTCCCGGACGCCGCCGATCGTGTTGATCGAGTAGTGGACGCGGTTGCCCGTGATCTCCTCGAGGAGGTCCATGACGATCTCACGGTCGCGCCAGGCGTACTGCCAGAGCGTGTCGAAGCCGATCTCGTGGCCCGCCACGCCCAACCAGAGCATGTGGCTGTGGATGCGTTCGAGTTCGCCGATCAGCGTCCGGATGTACCGGGCCCGGGGCGGCACTTCGAGATCGAGCAGTTCTTCGACACCCTGAGTGAACGCCGACGTGTGAGCGTGTGAACAGATGCCACAGATCCGTTCTAAGAGGTAGATCGCCTCGATATAGGACTTCGAGAGGACCGCCTGCTCGATGCCCCGGTGGTTGTACGACAGTTTCATCTGGGCACCGGTAATGACCTCGCCGTCAACGGTCAGCGTGAAGTTCGCGGGCTCCTTCAGTGAGGGGTGCTGTGGCCCGACCGGGATCTCCGTGCCCGAGGCCTTCTCGGACATCAGTCGGTCACCTCCAGGTTCTCCGCCCTGAGGGGCGGCCCGCCGTCGTAGTCGTCGGGCAGGAGCAACTTCTCGGGATTGGGATGGTCCGGCACCTCGACGCCGAGCATATCCATTAGTTCGCGCTCGTAGAGTCCAGCGGCGGGGATCTGGTCAGTGATCGTCCCGATCGTCGGATCCCCCTTCGGCACGATAGCCCGGAGCGTGAGTTCGATCCCCTCGCTCAGATCGCCGCCGTCGTACTCGCCGTACTTGAGGAAGTGATAGAGGACCTCGATCTCCTCGCCGCCGTCGACGCCCGTGATAGTGATCAAATGGGTTACCCCGGCGTCCCGGATCCGGGAGACGGCGTCGGGAAGATCTGCCCGATCCGCGAGGACGAACTCCAGGCGACCGTCCTCGCGCTCGCCCGACGCTGCGATCACGTCCTCGAGTCGCTCGTCGAGGTCAGACTTCAACTGGTTCGGGTTCATCGGCCCCCTCCTGTGGTGCGTCGTCGGTTTCGGTGCGGTCGGCGTCCGGTTCCTTTGGCACCGCCTCGTCGATCGGCGTCCCCTCCTCGACGATTTCCGGCTTCTTCTCGGCCAAGCGCTCGGCCTGGGCCTCCTTGCCTGATTCCGCCAAGAGTTTGACGATCCCGTCTATCAACGCCTCCGGTGACGTCGGACAGCCCGGGATGTACATGTCGACCGGGATCACGTCGTCGATCCCCTCCCGACAGTTGTAACAGTCGTAGAAGACGCCGCCAGTCGAGGCGCACGACCCCGCGGCGATAACCAGCTTCGGCTCGGGCATCTGCTCGTAGACCCGCTTCAGCCGGGGGGCCATCTGCTCGGTCACTGGCCCCGTCGCGACGAGGATGTCCGCGTGGCGGGGGGTGTCCTTTTGCTGGATGCCGAAACGCTCGATGTCGTAGCGGGGCATCAGCGCGTCGATCGTCTCGATGTCACAGCCGTTGCAACTCCCGCAGTTGAGGTGGAGTATCCACGGCGAGCGGTTCCGCGCCCAGTCGATGATGCGTCCCATTTGTGTTACCTCCCTGGTGATGGTCGTCCGGAATCCAGTAGCGCGAACAGCGAGAGACCCACGACCGCCAGCAACGGCAAGCCGAGAACGGCTCCGCCGGTGTCCGTGGGCATCGTCGCCACGAGCAGGACGGCGACGTGAACGATTGTGAAGCCGATTCCAACGTGATAGAGCCGGTAGCTCGGCCGACCGGACTGCTCGGGCGGATCCTCACCGCTTGCCCAGGCCGTCCGGAACGATCCCTCTGGTGTCACACGGTCGGCCGAGATGCTGTCTCCAACACGGTCGATAATTAAAATTATCAGCAAAAAGATACCGAACGCGATCGGCGGCGCAAGAAGCAGTTCGGTCACCATTACACCTATAAATAGCCCAACGATCCAGATAAAGCTTGCTTCGTTTGTAGACTTTTAGTTTCTCACGAAGGAAAATAGGCATTTTCTGCCGCTTCTAGTCGGGAAAGTGGTATTCTATTAGACCCAATGATTTCACTCGCCCGTCAGGAACACCCTCCACTCAGGATTCACAAGAGTTTTCGCCGGGGGCGACGGCCGTTGAGGCGATGACTGGCTACACAGCGACCGTGACGGTCCGGCTCAAGGAGGGCGTCCTCGATCCGGAGGCCGAGACGACCCGGCGGGCTCTGGAGCGTCTCGGGTTCGAACTCGAGGGATTCCGTTCTGCCGAGCGCTTCGAGATCGATCTGGAGGCCCAGGACGAGACGGCCGCCCAGCAGCGCGCCGAGGAGATGACCGAGCGCCTGCTGGCGAACCCGACGATCCACGATTACGACATCGACGTCGACCAACGATGAGCGTCGCAGTCATCCAGTTCGGCGGGAGCAACTGCGACCGGGACACGGTCCAGGCGCTCGCGTCGATCGGTGTCTCGGCCGAACTCGTCTGGCACGAGGACGGCCTCCCGGCGGACGTCGACGGCGTCGTCCTGCCCGGCGGGTTCTCCTACGGCGACTTCCTCCGGGCGGGCGCGATGGCCGCACAGTCCCCGATCATGGACGAGGTCCGCGAGCGTGCTCGCGAGGGGATCCCGGTGCTTGGGATCTGTAACGGTGCCCAGATCGGCTGTGAGGCGTCACTGACTCCCGGCGCGTTCACGACGAACGAGAGCGCGCGCTTCCAGTGTGAACACGTCTACCTTCGCGTCGAGAACGCCGAGACGCCCTGGACCCGACAGTACGACGAGGGCGAGGTGATCGAGTTGCCCATCGCCCACGGCGAGGGTCGCTTCGAGATCGGCGACGAACGCCTCGAAGCGCTCGAGGCCGACGATCGGATCCTCTTTCGGTACTGTGACGCCGAGGGGAACGTCACGCCGGAGGCCAATCCGAACGGTTCGAAACACGCCGTCGCCGGCGTCACCGGCGATCGCGATCACATCGCCGTGATGATGCCCCACCCCGAACGAATGTCCCTGCCCGACATCGGCGGCACTGACGGCCGTGGCGTGTTAGAAGCGTTCGTCTGATACCGATATTCGATCGCTACTGGGCTAGGGGCAACGAGTAACTCTTCTCTCGGTCGCACACTGTGTCCCACGTCCGCTCGCACTCGCACTCGACTTGCGTGAACACACTCGAATCCTGCCGGAGGTTGAAATCCTTGATGGCCGTCTGGACACGGTCGTCACACTCCCCGCAGTTGTGCGGCCCGCGGTCGCTGCCGTGACCGACGGGATCGGAGACGACGGTGACGTCTTCCTCGGCCGTCTCTCGAAGGACTTCGACGACGCTCCAGAGCCACGGCGGACGGTAGCCGCCGTCGAAGTACAGTTGCTCGACCATCGTGTAGCGCTGGACGTTCGTCGGGTTCATCGAGACAGTGTGACATCCTTCGACGGCCCCACATCGCTCAACCGAGGAAATCATGTCCTCGATCGTCTCGCTTTCGCTGAGGAAGGGAGGCTTCATGAGGAGATAGGCCTTCACGCCCGCCTCTGCGGCGACGGCCTCCGCGCAGGCGTCCTCGAAGTCTGCGAAGTCGAAGTACTTGTTGACGCAGTCGTGGCGAACCTGGTCAGTCGCCGTCTCCAAGCCGATCGCCACGTCCGTTTCAAGTCCTTGCTCACGGAAGTCAGCGATCTTCTCGCGGTCGACGAAGTCGGGGAGTGACTCGACGACGATGCGATCGCGGTCGCCGAACCGTTCGGCGATCGCCTGCCTGCTCTCGGCGGGGACCTCGCGTTCGTCGAGGAAACTTCCAGACGTGTAGATTTTGACCTGCCGGCAGGTGCCGTCGTGAGTTTCGCGCTCCTGATCGAGTGCGGTGTCGATCTGGGCGAGGAGGTCCTCGTGGGCGACCGTGCCGCCGTCGACGCTCTCGGCGACGTAGCCACACATCGTGCAGCCGCCGGCTCGTGCCCACCGACACCCGCCGGTGTTGAGGACGATCGTCAGCGAATCGAGGACGCCGTCCGGGGTGTTGTCCCGGTCGATCCAGACCCGGGTGGGTTCGTCGGGTTCGTAAGAAGCGTCGTTGCGGGAGCGGATCTCCCGCATCACCTGATTATGGGCGTCCATACCCTTCCCGCGCTCGTAGACCTCCGGACTCGGCTGGCTCATTGGAGAGCGATAGCCGGTCAGTGCCTAAAGCCCCTGCGGGACGACCGGACGCTACGTTTCGCGCTCTTCTTCCGCCCACTCCCGACCTGCTTGTTCAACCCGCTCACGCTGCTCCGCGGAGACTCCCGACTCGCGTGCCGCCTCCAGTTGGGACTCGATGAGCGTATTGAGTTGCGGGCCCCAGACGTCCGGTGGGTTCTCTTGAATGTAGGTGACCCACCGCTCGACCTCCGCGCGGCGCTGCTCGCGATTGCGCTCGTGTTTCTCCGCCAGTGGATCGCTCGAGTCGGTCATATTCGTCTTCGACGTCGAGGGCGTCTACCCATCGTTATAGTTCAGGTACATTGAACTTTTCTCGAATGCCCTCTCAGAATCGCCGAAACCCGAGTGCCGCCAGCGCGGCCCGGCCATAGGCCCACACGGCGACTACCACGACGGCCCCGACGGCGTCCGCGAGGATGTCCCCGACGGCAAACGATCGGTAGGGAATCAGTAGCTGAACGAGTTCGAGCAGCGTCCCGTAAGCGACGACGATGACGGGCACGACGGCCGGATGGAGCGTCGAGCCACCGGGAACGTCCAGCAGTGCGTACACCAGCGTCAGACTGAGGGCGGCGTACCCGAAGACGTGCAGCCAGGTCGCCCGCGTAAGGAGGCCAAACGGCCCATATCGGGCGATCCCCGTCGAGGGCTCGACGACCGCCGCGAGGAAGAGGATGGCCGCGACGACGAGCACGACCAGCCACCGTAGCGGTCGGCCGCCCCACCGGGAGCTCATTTCTCCGTGACGTGGCGGACTTCGCTGGCGATGCCCCGAGAACTCCGGGCCATCTCGGGGCCACTCATGTTCGCCCGGCCAACGGCAAACGCGTCTGGCCCCTCGAAGACGACCTCGTCGCCGACCCGGATCGACTCATCGGCGTCGAGAATCCCGGGCGCGAGGACGCTCCCGTGGGGGACGAACCCGCCGATCTCGACGCGTTTGGTGGGCACGTCTGATTCGATCCACCGGCGAGCGCCCGCAAGCGTCAGCGAGAGGACGCCGTACTCGGGGACCATCGCCGCGAGTTGCTCGCCGTCGGCGTCGTTCGCGCGGAGCTTGGGGTAGTGACTCTCGACCTGTAGATCCCCGAAGATCGCCTCGCCGGCTCCCGCGCCGAACTGGTAGTCGGCGATCGCCCGAATGACGTTGTGCTGGCGCTCGCGCTTGCGGTATTTGGGCTTGCCCGCGAGCGCCTCCGAGAGATTCGCGAGCGATTCGTCGGTCGTGGGATGGGCCTCGACGGTGTACTCGAACTCGCGATCGAGGCGCTCCTCGACGCGCTCGGTGATCGCCCGGTAGTCCTCGGGCACGTGGGCGATCACACGGGGATACTCGTTCGATTCGAGGTAGGCTTCCAGCACGTCGACGACGAACTCGATCTCCGTTTCGGACCACCGGCCGGTCACGACACTGTCGTAGTGCTGGGCGGGATAGGTGAGTTCGAGTTCCTGGGGGACGACGCCGATCGGCGAAGTCATCGAGGCGACGTGGCCCCGGAAGTGGATCGCGTCCTGGAACTGCCCGTGGCTCTGGGAATCGCTGTAGGGTTTGGTCGCGGAACACGGGACAAGCACCAGCGGCGCGTCGAACCGACAGCGATAGCGTTCGGTGACCCGCTCGGCGAAGCGCTGGATCTCGACACGGTCGAGTGTCTCGGCGCTCGCCGCCGTGATCTCGGCCTTCCGGACAAGCGGCGTTCGCTGTTCGAGGTAGGCGTACTGGTCGTCGAGCCGTCGGAACGTCGCCGTCAGCCACTGCTCGTGGCGGGCCTGGCCTTCGAGATAGTCACGGAGACGCCCCTCGCGGATGCGGTTGCGCACGGCCGCCAGTTCGGCCTCGAGGGTGGCGACGTTGTGCTCAAGGCAGTCCTCGCGGTCGAACTCGTCGATCCCCTGCCGGCAGACCTCACAGGCACACGGAAGTTCATCGAGGGCATCCAGTCTGAACTCGCCGTCGGGGGTGAGATACCACCCCTGCGTCCCGCGGACGACCGCCCGGTCTGTGTCGAAGAGATCGACGCCCGCGTACGCCAGGGTTGCAACGTTGCCGGGCGTGGCGACGCCGGGCAGGTAGAGGCCGGCGTCCGGCGGGATCGACTCGCGTGTGGCAACGATGGCGTCGACGAACGCCTCGCTGTGGCCGACGAGCCCCGATCCGCCGGAGAGAACGTAGGCGTCGGTGCCGTGATCGGCGGCCGTTTCCGGGGTGACGACGGCGGCGGTCGGATATTCGATGTCTGGGACGGCAGGGTCGAAGGCCGTCTGGACCTCATCAGGTGTTCCGGCCGGGAAACCGCGATGGGGAAGGACAGTCAGCGTCTCCTCATCGCCGTCGGGAACCGACCTGTCCGCCGTCCAGAGGCTGCCGGCGTCGGTGAGAACGTCGTCGATCAGCGCCGGCGTGGTGATCGACTCGGCGAGCCGGAGGTCACCGATCCTGGCGGCCCCGTCGCGGTCGATCACCTCGAAGTACTCGGTCATGGAACCCATTCGGAGACCCGCTCACAACTATCTTTCCAGTCGAAGCTCCTCACAACTCGACTCTGCCGGCATTTGATCCATACGTCATCTGATTTTATTCGGATATATGCGGGATCTGTTCGCGGCAACCAATAAATGATGGCATCTATATGTTTTTATTTTGTTTGTGCCGATAAATGCCCTTTTATAGCCAATTTTACGGATATCTTAAATATCAGACTCACTTCTAAAATACGCTACAGGGAACGTTCATATCCTTCTCGCCCATCAGTCGAAAATGCATAACATGAGCGACTACGAGCTACCGCCGCTGCCGTACGACTACGACGCACTGGAACCGCACATCTCCGAACAGGTACTGCGCTGGCATCACGACACCCACCACCAGGGCTACGTCAACGGGTGGAACGCCGCCGAGGAGACCCTCGCCGAGAACCGCGAAGCAGAGGAGTTCGACTCTTCGGCGGGTGCGATCCGCAACGTCACGCACAACGGGTCGGGCCACGTCCTGCACGACCTCTTCTGGCAGTCGATGAGTCCCGAGGGCGGCGACGAACCCGAGGGCGACCTCCGCGAGCGAATCGAGGAGGACTTCGGCTCCTATTCGGCCTGGAAGGGCGAGTTCGAGGCGGCCGCGAGCGCGGCCGGCGGCTGGGCACTGTTGGTCTATGACACCCACAGCAACCAACTTCGCAACGTCGTCGTCGACAAGCACGATCAGGGCGCGCTCTGGGGGAGTCACCCCGTCCTCGCCCTGGACGTCTGGGAACACTCCTACTATCACGACTACGGCCCCGCCCGCGGCGAGTTCGTCGAGAACTTCTTCGAAGTCGTCGACTGGGAAGAGCCCGCCGCCCGCTACGAGCAGGCTGTCGGTCTCTTCGAATAGCTGAGCGACGCCGTCCCAAACACCCGATAGTGGGCATTTTGCGAACCCATTTTCCGGCCGCTGAACCGTCGGTCACCCGATCACGGCGATGGTCGAAATAGCCGTGTCTCAAGACATCGTTTCGCAAAGTAATGTCGTCGGTGATCAGGAATCGTCGGACGACGACGCAATCGTTCCCCACTCCCCGCGGTGATACGTGAGCGGTTCACCGTCCGGGTTCAGGAGTTCGGCAGCTTCGACCCGGCCGACGTAGACCGTGTGATCCCCGGCCTCGAAGCTATCGTACAGCGAACAGTCGACGTACGCGAGGTCGTCGTCGAAGATGGGGGCACCCGTAGCCGGCGCGTCGGTCGCCTCGGCGAGCGGATCGCCCTCGTCGGTCATGCCAGCGAAGAATTCGCCACTCTCGCGCTGTTGCCGAGAGAGGATGTTGACCGCGAATCCATCGTCGTCCCCGTCAGCGAGCCGCCGGTGGGCATCGGTGTCGTGATCCAGCGAGACGAGTACGAGCGGCGGGTCGATCGACAGACTGGCGAAGGCGCTAACGGTGATCCCGTGCGATGGGTCCGCCGGCAGCGTCACGACGGTCACGCCGGTCGCGAACTGGCCGAGAACGGCCCGAAACTGTTCTGCGTCGACCATCGTTACCGATCACTCCGTCCGACCGCCCGCGTCGTCAATGCGATCCATCCAGTCGATGCGATCCATCCAGTCGATGATAGCAGCGTCATACGGCGTTTCGAAGGGCTCGATCGGCTTGAGTGCTTGCTGTAGCCGAATCCAGTAACGGATCTGAGATGTCGATCGCGTCGACGTCACTCCGGGAGACGCTCGACGACAGCAGTCTCGATCACGGAAACCGTTTCGTCGAGAAGGACGCGGAGTTCGTCGCCCTCACAGGGGAGAGTTACCCGGACGCGAAGCGGGTTCTCGTCGACGATTTCCGTGTGTTCGTCGCTCACGCACCAGTCGAAACGCCAGAACTGTTCGGCGTTCAGATCGACGCCACGCTTCGAGAAGAACACCAGGACATCGGCGGCGTCCAGCAGCGTGATCCCGACGGTCGACTCGAGACGATAGCCACAGCGCTCACAGACGTGTTCGACGGCGACGTCCAGGTCGTCCTCGTCGGGATCAGCAACGAGGTCGGTCTCGACCGAGCCGGTACACTCGGGGCAGACGCCGTCGGCGGCCAGACAGTAATGGTGGCGGACGTAGTGCTGGAAGGCTTCCAGGACGTCCTCGGTCGTGCGGTCGTCGAGTCCACCGGCGGGAAACGGGTAGCTGACCTGAATCGTCCCGCAGTCGGTACAGCCGATCGAGAGTTCGTCGTCGACGTACCAGCCGTGCAGCGGCCCGTCACAGGCGTAACACGACCCAGCGACGGGGAAAAAGCCCAGCTGGGCACGCTCGGTCAACGTGCCGGTGAAGATCGAACTCACGACCTTCCGGCCGGGATACCGGAACTCGTAGCCGTCCTCGCGGTGAGCGATGAAATGTCCCGTCAACTTTTCGAGGTGATAACTGAAGTTCGCGCTGTCGTCGACGTCGATCCGCTCGAAGATAGCCGTGAAGCTGACCGGCTGCTCGTCCGCGCCGAGTTCCAGCATGGCCCGGAGAATAGCCACCCGTGTGTCGTTGCCCAGAATAGAGAAGACCTCCGACGGTGCGATCCGTGACTCGGTCCGGCCGAGAGTCCCCTCGGTCTCCGGAGTGGACGAGCCGATGGAACCGCCGGTCCGATCGAATTGACTCATATCGGGCGCACGACGAGCGGACGGGAAAACGTGCGGGTGCTGTCAGTCCTTACCGGGATCGCTTCTGGCTGCGATCGCCAGACGGAGGCGGGAAATCACTCTTTTGACGTGTGGCTCACCTCGACGCTGTCAGGAAGTACGTCGAGCGCGCTGGCCGGCCAGCCATCGCCGAGGAGGGTTATCGAGGCGTCGGCAGTCGCAAGGCGGGAGACGCCTCGCGCGGCTTCCAGGTAGGCCCGCTCGTCGAGGTGATCGGGCACTTCGGCGGTGAGTGGGTACGTCTGGTCGAGCCCCCGTGGAACTGGACCGAACGGCGGGTAGACTTCCCAGATCTCCTCGAACTCCTCGTCGCTGGCCGCCGGATCGACTGTCAATAGGAGGTCATCGGGGGGTGACAGTTCGGCGAGGCGGTCGTGATGACGGCGGACTTCCGGTCGACCGGCGCTCTCCCCCGAGAGATAGAAGAAGGCGTCCTTGGAGGCGGGATCGGTCGTCTCGAGCTGGTCGGCGTGTTCGAGCAGCGCTCGATATCCGTCGAGAACGGCCGGGTGTGCCCGCGCACGCGCCTCGACGAGTTCGAGTAGATTCCCCCGCCGGATAGCCTGCTTGATGCGACGCATCTCACCGAAGGAGACATAGAGATTGTGTTCGGCGAGGCGTTCGGTCCGTGCGTCGTCCGGGAGGTCCCGCACAGCTGCTGGATCGTGTTCCGTACAGACGGGACACTCACAGGGGAAGTATTCAAGGTCCTCGAGATGACGGGTGCCCCGCACGGTGAGATAGCGATCGTCCCGGGCGTACAGCGCGTAGGCGGCCGAATCGAAGAGGTCACAGCCGGCCGCCACGGCGAGGGCGAACATCATGGGATGGCCCGCGCCGAAGAGGTGCACCGGGGCGTCCTCGCCGAGTCCACGCTTTGCCCCCATGACCGCCTCGATCATGTCGCCGTAGCGGTAGTCGTTCATCAACGGCACCATCGCGCCGACCGGGAACACGTCCAGTCCCGTGCCATAGGCGTCTTCGGCAGCCCGCTCGCGAAGGTCGGGATACGTCGAGCCCTGGACGGGCGCATTGATGAGCATCTCGCCGAGGTCGAGGCTGGCGGCGGCTTCCAGGCGCTTCTGGGTGGTCGCCAGTTCGTCGACGGCACGCTCCCGGCCCACGTCGGGGGGTGTCGGGATGTCCACGGGCGTGGCGATATCCGTGCCGATATCGTCCTGGAACTCCAGGATCTCCCGGCTGGTAACGTCGATCTCGCCGTACTCGGCCAGCTGGAAGGAGCCCGAGTCGGTCATGATCGCACCGTCGAATCCGAGCAGTTCGTGCAGGCCGTCCTCGAGTGCGGGCTCCCGCACTTCCTCGCTGCCGTAGATGACGTAGCTGTTGGTGATGAGCATCTCGGCTCCGAACTCCGTCTCGAGTCGGCCGGGATCGATCGTCTCGTGATGGGGATTGATCACCGGCAGGAGGGCAGGCGTCTCGACGGTGACGTCCGCCCGGGGGACGGTTAACTCGCCGAGTCGCCCCGCGGCGTCGTAGCCGCGGATTTCGAAGTGATCGCGCATGCCCCTCCCTGGACGATCCGCGGGCCTAAGGATTCCGTTCCGCGACGCCTTCGAAGAGCGCGTAATAGAGCACGCCGAGCATCGTTCGACCGTCCCGTAATTCGTCCTCCCGGGCCGCCTCGACGAGCGCATCGAACGTGGTGGTCTCGACGGCGATGGACTCGTTGTAATCGAGGTTCCGATCGGCCGTCGGCGTACAGTCGGTCGCGAGAAAGTAGTGAAACACGGCGTCGGAGAAGCCGTTGGCCGGTTCGACAGTCGTCAAGTGTTCGACGGTTCCCGGCTCGTAGCCCGTTTCTTCCCCGAGTTCCCGTTCGACGGCCGTCGCGGGATCGTCGTCATCGGATTCCAGACTCCCTGCCGGGAGGCCGTAGTTTACCCGCCTGATGGCCTGTCGCCACTCCTCGATGACCACCACATCGCCGTCCCGGGTGAACGGGAGGACGACGACACTCTCGCCCTCGGCGAGGTAGTCGAAAGTCGTCTCGGTACCGTCGGGCAGTTCGACGGCCTCGGTGATCACGTCGAACCCTTCGCAGGTGTAGGCCGTCCCCGAATCGATGGTCTCCCAGGCGAGCGTGTCTTCGGACATATCGAGGGGGTCGTCCTCAGCTCGGAAAACTGCCCGGGTCCTGACCCTGCTCGCCCGTATAAGATCCATTATAGAATAGTGTTGGGTACCTAAAACGATTGGATGAGATGGAATTCGAGATCACGACGTTGTGGGCTCCAGGCAGAAGCTCCAGCGGTATTTGGGCGAGCTAAGATCCCCTACAAAGGTTATCAGGAAGTGAAAATAGCACCCCCTTTAATATACCTCTCCGGAGAAGTCAGAGTGTGAGGTAGGTACCAATGGCAAACACCGAGGTGAACACGACCCTGTTCGGGACGAATGTATCGTACGAGATAGACGGTAGGTGGCTGGCCTACTGGACGCTGTTGCTGCGATTGATCGTCGGTTGGTGGTTCCTCCACGCCGGGTTAGACAAGATCCTGAACTGGCCCTTCGACGCGAGTTGGTTCGTGGGTTCGGAAGGGACAGTCGTCTCACCGATCATGGCGCCGTTCAGTAGCGGAATCGGGCTCGAAATCGTGAATTTCATGGTTCCGGTCGGGCAGACGCTGATCGGGCTCGGCCTGATCGTCGGCTGCCTGCTCAGGCTGGCCGCGTTCTTCGGGGCCTTCCTGATGGTCTTCTTCACGACGGCCAATCAGGACTGGGCCCACGGCATGGTCAACGGCGACCTGATGGGACTGGTGTTGTTCATCGCGCTGATCGTTCTCGGCGCCGGTCGTGTCTGGGGGCTCGATGCGTACATCGAGCGGACTGCCCTCGTCCGGAACAACCAGTGGCTGCGATACATACTCGGCTAAGGAGGTGACAAACATGGCAACCAACACTACTACGGAGACGATGGCGGACAAGGTCGCGATGGCGCTCGGCGGCGGACTGATCATCCTGGGAGTCGTCGTGCTAGGACTGCTCGAATCGATCGCCGGCAGATCGGCCGGTCCAGTGAACGGAGACGGCGCCGTCCCCGACACTGTCCTGATCGATCCGACCATCCGGGCGGGACTTATTCTCGTCGGCGTCATTGTATTGCTGCTGTACGCGATGTACGCGTTCGCGATCCAGCAGCACCTCGGCGAGTAGACCAGTCGTACCCCGTTTTCGCAGTCGCCCACCTCTTCTAGGCGGACCGAAGGAAAGTTCCGTCTCGGTCCCCCATTACTGCGTAATGACGGTACGTGAGTCCGGGGCCCTCGACATCGAGTCGATCCGCGAGGATTTCCCCGTGCTGGAACGGGAGTTCGACGGCACGCCGCTAGTGTACCTTGACAACGCGGCGACGACCCAGACGCCCGAACGAGTCATCGACGCCATCGTCGAGTACTACGAGACCTACAACGCAAACGTCCACCGGGGACTCCACCAGCTCAGCCAGGAGGCCAGTATCGCTTACGAAGAGGCCCACGACCGGGTCGCCGAGTTCGTCGGCGCAACCGGTGGCCGCGAGGAGTTGGTCTTCACCTCGAACACGACCGAGTCAGAGAATCTGGTGGCCTACGCCTGGGGACTGAACGAACTCGGCCCCGGCGACGAGGTAGTCCTGACGGAGATGGAACACCACGCCTCGCTAGTGACCTGGCAACAGATCGCGAAGAAAACCGGGGCGACGGTCCGGTACATCCGGGTCACCGACGACGGCCACCTCGACATGGATCACGCCAAGGAGGTCATTGGCCCGGACACGGCGATGGTCTCAGTACTGCACGTCTCGAACACGCTCGGGGCGATCAATCCCGTCGCGGATCTCGCGGATCTCGCTCACGAGAACGACGCGCTGATCTTCGTTGACGGCGCCCAGGCCGTTCCCAACCGGCCGGTCGACGTCGAGGCGATCGACGCGGACTTCTATGCCTTCTCGGGGCACAAGATGGCCGGACCGACCGGTATCGGCGCGCTGTACGGCAAGAAAGCGATCTTAGAGGACATGGAGCCGTTCAACTACGGCGGCGACATGATCACGAAAGTCACCTTCGAGGACGCTACCTGGAACGACCTCCCCTGGAAGTTCGAGGCCGGAACGCCGAAGATTGCCCAGGGGATCGCACTGGCAGAAGCAGTCGAGTATCTCGACGACATCGGCATGGACCGGATCGCTCGTCACGAGAACGAACTCGCCCAGTACGCGATAGACCGTCTGGCAGAGTTCGACGATGTCGAAACCTACGGGCCGCCCGCGGGCGAGGAACGCGGCGGTCTGGTTTCGTTCAACCTGGAGTCCGTCCACGCCCACGATCTCGCGTCGATCCTCAACGACTACGCGGTCGCGATCCGTGCCGGTGATCACTGTACGCAGCCGCTACACGACAAGCTGGGCGTGGCCGCGACTGCGCGGGCCTCGTTCTACGTTTATAATACTCGCGAGGAGATCGACGTCCTGATCGAGGCGATGGACGACGCTCGCGAACTGTTTGCGTGAGCAGACGCGGCCTATGGCCGCGTTTGGCCGGTCCCGAAGCATCGCTGAGGGACCGGTTTTTTCGCCCACGTTTTTGCCGCGAGCGGTCGCCGAGGGCGACCCGAGCGGGAAAAAGGTGGCGTGGCGATGAACGACGCTCGCGAACTGTTTGCGTGAGCCGAAAACCGGTCACGACACCGATCCAGACCGTGAGAACGAATTAGGATGTCGATCCGGGGGATCCCCACTCCCACTTGGTGCGATCGATCTTCTCTTCGAGGCTCTCGATTCGCTCCTCGAACGACCGGTCGTCGAGATTGGCGTCTTCCTCGTCGACGATCGCCTCCGCAGTGTGTAATCGTTCGGTCGCCTGTTCGTAGTACTCGCGGGCGTCCTCGGCGTCGTCGTCCTCACAGTCCTCACCTGCGGCTTCGAGCGCACCGGCGTGTTCGATGAAAGCATCGACCGTCGCCGGAACGATCGAATCGAGTTCGTCCTCCGCCTCGAGTTCCGGGAGGTCGTCAGTTCGATCCCAGTCCGCCGCGCGGGCGGCATCGTATCGTCGGTACACTTCGTACCAGCGCATTGCTGTGGTTTCCGGGTCGCCCCCTTCAGTCGCTCTGTCGAGCGCGTCCCGTGTCGCTTCAACGTACGCACGGTCGAGCCCGTCCAGTTCCCCCCTGAACGATTCGATCTCGTCAGCCGCTTGCTGGGGTACCTGATCCAATCGGTCGGTCGCGTTTCGTAGTACAACAGCGGCTTCGACTGCACTCGTATACGAGGCACAGAACGTGGCATAATCTTTGGTCTCCTTGGCGTCCCGTGCCTCGTCGAGTTGCGCTCGACCGCGTTCGAGCCAGGCCTCGACGTAGCGTTGCTGAAACTCACGTTCTAGGTCCACTACCCGGTCGAGTAGCCGATCCAGCGTGATTTCGTTCTCGACCGGTCCGAGGGGATGCTGTCCACCATCGTGAGTCGCATGACTCCGGGCTTCCGAGAGCTTCGACTGAACACGTAACCATAGATCCGAGCCCTCACCCTCGTTCTGGATCTTCGATTCAAGCGTGTCGAATCGATCCGTGGCTGTCTTGAGAGCGTCGCCGACGTCCTGATAGATCTCGGACGCCTGTTCGACGTAATCCTCGACGGCTTCTGGATCCCCCTCCGTAGGCGAAAAACGAATGGACTCGTCACCGCCGTCCACGACCAGCGTCTTGTTCAGAAGGCCGGATTGGACAGTACACCGGCTGACTGAACCCAGTTCAAACTCGATTTCGACCGTATCTGGTTCGTCCCCGAGAACGATCATCACCCGCTCGTCCGTTACGATCAGATAAACCTCGTGATCCCCATCGGGCTCGACAGTCGTGGTCCGTCCACCCGTTTCGCGCTCGACACTGCTCCCTATCAGTACATGCGAAGGACGCTCATCGTCGCGTAACAACTCGACGAACGTATCCTCGTTGACATCTCTATCCCCACCCGAACCGCCGATCAACGAATCCGATAGCTCATTTACTCTGTCGAACATTGCTGGTTACTCCCGGGATGGACGCGCACTCTATACCTCCAATAATATCGTAGGGTATTAACTATACAGGCTCTAGATATTCCCCTATTTATCATTCATACTGAATTACTTATCGTCATATCGGTGTCGAAGGTCGGAGACGGTAGCTGTACTACCTCGTAGGGACAGCCTCGACGGTGTCGGAATGACTCACACATGAATTGACGGTACTGGATCTCAGCAATACGGACCATGAACCACCTATCTGTGTCGTCTCAATCAGGGAGTGGACTGGTTCGGCCCGACCCCTGGCGTCCGACCGGAAGGGCTCTCGGTACTGCCCAGTGCCGGCCGTGGCCTGTGACCAGTAGAACAGATCACGCCATTGTGAGAGTAGTCAGTCCATTCCCCACTCCCACTCAGTCACTTCGACTTTTTCCTGGAGTTCTTCGAGGCGCCTGTCGAAGGTTGAACTATCCCCGACTGGATGTGTTTCGGTGATCTCTTGGGCCCGCCGAATACGCGCTACCGCCTGCTCGAAGTAACTCCGGGCTTCAGCGGTATCGGTATCGAGTGCTCGCTCACCTGCTGTCTGGAGGGTCTCAGCGTGGCGCTCTAACGCGTTGACTGTCGCCTCGGCGATCGGTTCGATCTTCGAGAATGGAAAGTCAATCGAATCAACTTCCGTCCCCCAGTCGGCTTTGCGGGCGGCCGTCACACGCCGGAAGGTTTCGAGCCAGGCATTGGCAGTCTCCTCGGGGTCGTCACTTTCTGTTGCGTGCTCGTGTGCGTTACGGATCGACTCGACATACGTTTCAGCGAGTTGGTCAACCTCGTTGGCCTTCTCGGTAACCTCGTCAGCCACTTCTCGGGGCGGTGCATTGAGGTCAGCAAGCACATCCCGCAGCGAAGCCAGCGCGTCCACGGCCTCGACGTACGCTTCGCAGAATGCCGTATACTCGTTCTGTTCGAGCGCCGTTTCGGCCCGCCCCATCGTGTCGTTGATGCGGTTGATCCAGGCGTCGGTGTACCGTCGGTTGAGTTCCTTATCGGCGGCTTCAACCCGCTCAAGTAGTCGGTCAGTGTGAACCTTCTCTCGTGTAACTGACTGGCGCGCGTCCGAAAGTTCTGATTGGATCTGGAGACGAAGATATCCGATCGTTCCGCTCTCACGGACCTTCGATTCGAGTTCTTCGGTCATCTCTTCGGCCGACGCGATAGCGTCTTCGACGTCAGAGTACGCCTCAGACATCACCGTAATGTACTCCGCGATCCCTTCCGCATCGCCATGTGTGGGCGATAACCGGAGCGACTTCTCTCCTTGCTCGACTACCAGGGTCGTGTTCAGCAATCCGCTATTGACTGCTGCTCGTGATACTGACCGCAACTCGAATTCGATCTCGCAGTCGGACGGTTGTTCCCCAAGAACGACCAACACGCGATCATCGGTTGCGATCAAATATGTGTGAGACTCACCGTCGGGTTCAACTGTGGTCGTTCGTTCTCCAGTCGCGTATTCGACACTCTCGCCCACCACAACGTCTCTGGGCTGTTCGTGTTCTCGCAGTAATCCTTCAATCGGACCACTTACCGACCCAGTCGTAGCAATGTTCCCTAGCTCTGTATCCGGCAATTCCTGTATGTCATCCAACATTTCGGTATCCCTCTTTGTGAACAATGACTCGATAAAATGACCGAGAGATTATAATATTACTGATGCAATCCATTCTATCACGCTGTAGCTACTATTTCTCATGATAGGTTTTGCCGCGGAACGTTTTTCCGCCGGTATCGCCAATCTGGTCGTACCAATGGGAATCGGCGGGAGTGACATGTACCGACAGCAGATCCTCGATCACTACAAGAACCCACGCAACTACGGCGAGATCGAGGGAGCGACGTTCACGCACGTCGGCGAGAATCCGATGTGTGGCGACACTATCGAGATGGATGTCGTCCTGGACGACGATGAAGAGGTCATCGAATCCGTCGCGTTCCGTGGGGACGGCTGTGCCATCTCGCAGGCCTCGGCGTCGATGCTGTCGGAACGTCTCGAAGGCATGACGGTCGAAAAGCTGGAAGAACTCAACCGCGACGACGTCATCGACATGCTCGGTGTGGACATCTCACCCATGCGCGTAAAGTGTGCAGTCCTGGCCGAGAAGGTCGCCCAGGACGGCGCGGAGATCTACTTCGGCGAGAAAGATCTCGATGCGACCAGTACCGAAGACGACGACGTCCACGAGGAGTAACCTGCAGCGCGATTTACCTTCCTGTCCCGGTACTGTCACCCGATCACGTTCACTCGGACCGCTCGATCGTCGTGGACTCCTGATCGGCATGGTCAACTTCGACTGCGTGACCGGTGTGTCTTGCGTGGGTCTCGGCCCACCGTCGCGCCGCCCGTTCGTCCAGGCGCTGGATCGCCTCGGGACACTGCCGACAATCCGCCCGCCACGTCGAGATCCCGTCCGGAAAGTGACCGGTGTGGCGCTGATGGTCCAGGGCGAACTGCTCGAACGCCTGGTTCCCCACGGCGACCTCTTCGAGTTCGTACGCGAGGTCCCACTCCCGACCACAGCGCTCACAACTGACCGTCGGGAGGTCTTCGACGTCGGCAGGACCGGGCGGGACAGTCGGATCCCCGTCGCTATCGTTCGACATGGCAGTCCATAGGCGGGGATACACTTGAGACCACCTTTTCCGCTCGCGCTCGCGCAAAACGTGGGAAAAATCTCATACGGATTATTGTCGATTATTTCAGGATGACGCCGACCCGGGGGTCGACGGATACCGGTACATCACGAGAATAATCCGTATCAGGCCAGGAAGACGTGCCGGGGCTGATCGGCCAACACTTCACGTCCCCATTCGACAGTCTCGCGGAAATCGTCCGAACGGAAGAAGGCCATCGCGTCCTCGCGGGCGTCCCAGTTCGAGGCGATGAACATGTCGGTCTCCTCGTCGTCGTTGACCAGCAGCGCCGTCCCCCGGTGGCCGTCCATCCCTGCCAGTTTCTCGCCGACAGTCCCGAACGTGTCGACGAACTCTTCGCGGTAATCGGGCTTGACCCGATAGAACATCCCCATCGTGGCGAACCCGTCGCCTTCGCCCGCTCGGCCGAGGACGCCCGGCAATTCTGTCAGGACATCGGCGGCCGACTCGGCATCCTCGACCCCTTCCCAGAGACTGACGACCGCGGTCGCTTCTCTGTCGCCGACTGCAGTTACCTCGCCCACTTCGGGTTCGTAAATGGCTGTCCTGACATGGCCGTCGGCGTGCGCGAAGCGGTCCTTGAGTTCTTCGACAGGCCCAGCGAGTTCATCAGCGTCGGCCGCTGAGTACACCACCATGGCGTAGACATCCTCACCGTGGGGTTGGCCGGCGTAGACGCCCGCTTCGGCGAGTTCGGCCCTGACAGACGCGGCCGTCCCCTCGTCCGTCCCCGCTTCGGCCGTGGATCCGTTGTCGCTCGTGTCTGCTGTCTCATCACCGGCCGATCCGTCGCTGTCCTGCTCGTCGCCGAGAACGCCCCCGTAGCGCTCGTTGATGCCTGGAAGATCACCGAGAAAGCCGGCAGCGGTCTCGGCGGCGTCCTCGGCAGTCCACACGGACGCGACCGCCGATCGACCGCCCGATGCCCGGGTGACGGTCGTGACGTGGCGGTCGTAGTGATCGAAGTTTTCCCGGAGACCCGCCACGTCCTCGGCCAACTCCTCGGCGTTGGCGTCCGAATAGAACAGCAGGCCGAACTCACCACCGTCGTAATCTTCTCCCTCCCGGAGCCCGACCTGGAATAGCCGTTCGTCGAGGTTCTCGACCCTGGAGAACGTCGCGTCGCCCGTGTCGGGCCGACCGCCGACGCTCTCGGGATGTCCACCAGTGTCGTCCCCATCCGTCGTCTTGCCGTGGCCCGATTCTGCAGGCGGATGATCCACAGGGGTGTCGTCGCTTTGCTCCGTCGTCATCTCGTGTGGGTGTGTCGTCGCGTCCGTGCCGTCTGCGTCACGCTCGGCCGCCGCGTCCGGCGTCGGCGCGCGATCCGTCCCGCTACTGTCGCCACCGGCCGCCGCGGCAAGCGGCTCGCCAGCGAGATACGCCTCCAGGTCCTCAGGTGCCATCCGGCGGCCGACCCAGAAGGGACCGAACTCGGCGTACTTCGAGCTGGAGGGGTCGAACCGCATCTCGTAGAGGAGTTCCTTGATATCCGTCAGATCGTCGGCCCACAGCGTCACGCCCCACTCCCAGTCGTCGATCCCGATCGCACCGGTGATCATCTGGGTGACCTTGCCGGCGTACTCCCGGCCGATATCGCCGTGAGCGTCCATGTGTTCGGCCCGTTCTTCGAAGGGCAGGTCGTACCAGTTGTATTCGGGATCGCGACGTTTGTTCATCGGATAGAAGCTGACGTGTTCGGCGTCGGGAATCTCCGGTTCGATACGCGAGCGCATGTACTTCGCCAACCCGGAGTTCTCGTCGAGTTTCCCTTCCAGAAATTCGCGAGCGCGTTCGGAGTACCCCGAGGCCTCCGTCACGGAAACGAACGACTCGGTCCGTTCGGTAAAGCGAGCAAGTGCCGTCCGCTCGAAGCGCCGTTCGAGCGCGTCGAGGTCCACCGTCGTCGGTCGAAGGTGGACGACCAAGAGGTCCGCCTCGTGTCCGAGCATCGCGTAGACGGCTGAGTCGCCCTCTTCGGCGTCACCCACCGTCGTGGCCGCTTCGAGGAAATCGCGCCCTTCCTCGACGGCGGTGTCCTTGCTCCGCCGGGAGGCCTCGCGCCAGGCGTCCCAGTCGATCGTCCGGAAGTCGTGCAGCGCATACCACCCTTCGGTCGTGAGCGGGGCCTCGCGTCTGACCATGATACGAATCAGTTCGGTCCTCGCGGTAAGGAACCTTACCCTTCCCCCCAACTTCATCCCCTTTTCGACGACTGCCGACCCAGCAGTCGAGAGATGGTTTTTAACCCCCGCCGCGTCGAAATTTGACCGTGAGCGAGGATCGCGACGAGGCGGAAATACTCGCCCTTCTCGACGACGAATACGCCCGCGAGATCCTCACAGCCACGAGTGCCCAACCCATGTCAGCAGACCAGCTCACCGAACGGTGTGACGCGTCGGACTCGACGATCTACCGCCGCGTCGATCGCCTGAAAGAACATGATCTGATCGAGGAACAGACACAGTTCGATCCGGACGGTCACCACTATAGCGTCTACGTCTCTCGACTCGAGTCTGTCAACGTGACCTTCGAGGACGACGAGTGCCAAATCGAACTGCAACGACGTCCGCCGGCCGAGGAAGACCCGGCCGATCGCTTCACCAGGATGTGGCAGGACCTATGATCGGGAGCGTCGACCCCGTCGAGGTGGCGACAGTCTCGATCCCGCTGGCCTCCGCGATGCTTGGCCTGGTCATCGGCTACCAGGCCTATCGGGGCTTTCGCCGCCACGACAGCACCTCCATGCGATATCTCTCGTTGGGGCTAATCCTGCTCACGGCGGTTTCGTTCTCGCTTGCAGCCTTCGGAACACTATTGTTACGCTGGGGAGTCATCCCACTATCCTTCGAGACGCCGATACTACTCCTGGCGCGGATTACCCAGTTCGCCGGGCTGGTCTTCATCACGTACTCGCTGTATCGCCGCCCCTGACGGGATCGCGGGCACTCGAAACTCGTTTTCATCGTCGAAGTTCCGTTGTCGACAGTTCGTCGCGGAGGTCCCCTGGAGACGGTTCGCCATCGAGGTTCCGCCATCGATACCAATCACTCGCGATCGGACGGTCGCCGTCACCCGCAGTCGATCGACCGGGCGATCGAGAGCAACGTCTCCTCCCCGACCGGCCCGCTCACGGTATAGGACCGCCCGTCACACGCCCAGGTCACGTAGTCGCTCTCGCCGAGGTCCAGCAAGCGACCCTCGCGCCCGGAGATATCGACCGACTCGCCAACGTCCGACTCGCTCGCCGTCCCGGGACTCGTCAGGACCGAGACGTTCGCCGTCCCGTTCGTATATTCGAGCGTGACCGTCGCGTTACCCTCAAATATCGACCGGCGTCCCTCGGCGAATTCGAATCCGGCGGGCACCTCGGGATCCGGTAGCGGGGTCTCAACCGCTGTCGAGAGTGCTTCCCGCGAGTCATACGTCTCGGTCTCGGGTGCCGATTGCGTAACGATCGTGGCGTTCTCGGGCGGATCGAACGCGAACGTTCCTTCGGGCACGTCCGGATTGAACGTCACGTTCCGATAGGTAACAGTCGATGTCGTCGACTCGTTGCCGATCGAGACCGTCGTGGTCGTCTTGACTGGATAGTACCACTCCCTATCGAACCACATCGTCGTGTTCCCGACGAGTTGTTCGTCGTCGATCGGCCGTATGTGGACGACGTAGGATTTCCGACCGGCGACCGATTCCGTGCCACCGTAGGTAAGCGTCACGTTCCCGTAGATCGAGACGGCACTCGCTCCGGCGGTCACCGGGCC
Source organism: Halorhabdus amylolytica (assembly GCF_004944975.1). Taxonomy (GTDB): domain Archaea; phylum Halobacteriota; class Halobacteria; order Halobacteriales; family Haloarculaceae; genus Halorhabdus; species Halorhabdus amylolytica. Next base: position 291,193 of record NZ_SPQG01000003.1, on the reverse strand, counting down.
ACTGGCCCGGGGAACGACGGGGAGTTGTGAGATCGAGGCTTCGGTCGGTTCTCCCCGCTCAGCCTCGTGAAGTCGATCGAAGATCGTTTCGACGGTCCCGAAGGGCCGACTGCGATTCGACAACGAGAGGTTCGTCCGGAGAACTTCGACCCGGTTGTCCGAACGGTTGTACATCCATATCGCCGTGCCGTTCGATCCGATGGTCACGCCTTCCTGTGGACCGGAGACGATCGTCGCACGTGACGCACCCGTCCGGAGGTTCCGGAGCGCCCTGATGCGCGATGGCTCGGTGGCCGTTCCGTTCGAGATCTCCGTGGCGATCGTGGTTTCGATCGTCTCCAGGGAGTCCAGTTGGCTACTGACCGTCTCGCCGTCCGGGAGCGAGCCGGATCCTCCGGAGAGCACTCCACAGCCGGCGAGAGAGACAGCGAGTACGGCGACCGAGAGGATACCCAGCAGCCGCCACGTCGGTTCGGGGACCTGCATACGGGTTATGGCTTGTCACGGGTGCCGTCAAAAACGTTCCGCCGGCCGGCGTACCGTGTTGGCCATCACACATCCAAGTGTTCGAGGAGTGAATGCATGGGAAATAGAACCGAGCGCATGGGAAATCGAATCTGACAAGACACGACCGGTTCGGAGGTCTCGCAGTTCGTGGGGTATGCCTTGGCGAGCAGGGGGTGAGGACTGACGATTCGGAATTCTCTCAGGTGGTTCCGCACCGTCGAGCGACTGTTAGTTCGCATGGTCCGCAACGATATCGGATCGATGCGAACGGGCGTGACGGAATTCAGGGCGATCGAGATCCGTCGAGCGTCCGGCCGGAGGGGCCATCGCAGTCAGCAGGTCCGCAAGGGTGGAGGGCCGAAGTCGTCAGGGGACCATGCAAGAACTCCTACGTCACGGGATCACTTATGAACCGACGCAGGCCTTCGGACCCGGCAGGGCGGAGAAAGACTTAAATATTGTTCAGGGGAGGATCATCGGGCCGAACAGCATCACGAGCAGGCTGGCGAACATCACCAGCCCCACCGAGACGGTCACAATCTTCACCGTCCAGCGCCTGTTCAGCGGCGTCCTGGCGACGATGGCTTCCGTACTCGCCCGGAGCATATGCCCGCCGTCTAAGGGGAACAGCGGGATCAGGTTGAAGACGGCGAGGTTGAGATTGATCCAGGCGGTCCAGAACAACAGGTTCGCCAGCACGAACACCCCGCCACCGAGGAACCCCAGCGACCCACCGACTGTGTAGAACTCTGTGATCGGGCCGATGAATCCCGCGAAGTTGAACGGGACCAGCGGGCTGGCGATCGTGGCGAACGGGAGAGTGATGATCGAAAAGAGCCGTTCGGCCATCGTGAGGCCCAGGTCCTGTCCGTCCCCGCCCAGGAGGCTCAGATACGCGTCTGCGGGGTAGGCACGGATGCCGAAGTCGTTGACCGCCACGCCGCTGACGCCAGACTGGACGCCCGAAACGCCGAGAAAGCCCACGTCCGCGCGTGGATGTTTCCCCAGCGTGACGTTGTAGGGGCGTGACCGGCCGTCGACGATCGCTTCGACCTGGACCTCCTGACCGGGAGTCGTCCGGTCCAGCGCCTCGGAGAGATCCCCGCCCGTCACGATGCGCTCCCCGTCAAAGCGGGTCACGACGATCGACTCGCCGATGGGTGCGCCGGCGTCGGCCAGCGGTTCGTCAATCGCGACGTCGCTGACGTAGGCACCGATCGGACCGGTCGTCTCGGTACCGTTAGCCGTCGTTAGGGTTGCGATCGTCCGGTTTTCGAGTGCGGCGCGGAACGCTTTTGCCGTGTGGACGTCAGTCTCGTTGACGCGAGCTATCGTGTCGCCGCTGGTCACGGCGAGTGGTCCGTCCTCGATCGCCGTCGTGACGAACACCGAGCGCTCGATCCGCCTGGTCTCACCCCCGCGCAGGGACACGTCGACGGTCCGGCCCGCAGCACCCTCAAGCGCATCGGTGAGCGTCGACTGATTCGTGACCTTGGTACCGTTGACCCCAGTGATAACGTCTCCCTGTTGGATCTCCACCTCATCGGCGGGTGATCCCGGCAGCGAACCGCCGACAGCCACCCCATCGACCGCCGCGATCGAGCCCGCCACCGGGCCGAACAGCAACAACAGCGCCAGTATCGTCAACGCAAAGTTGTTAGTGACGCCCGCGGCGAACATCCGCGTCTTCGATCCGCGGTCGGCCGCCCGCTGGCTCTGCTCGTCCGGTTCGACGAAGGCACCGATCGGGAGGACGGTGAACAACGCCAGGCCCATCGAGTCGATCTCGATGTCCTCGACCCGACAGAGCAGCCCGTGGCCACCCTCGTGGACGATCATCGCCACCGCCAGCCCGAAGACGATCTCCGGGGCTGCGGCGAGGGGAAGAAAGTCGTTGAGCCCCGGGATCACCAGGGCGTTTTTGGGTTCCTGAATCGGGTTTGCCCCTGGCTGCTGGAGGCTCGCGATCCCCGAGAGGACGATCGTCAGGAACATCCCGACCATCACGAGCAGGGCGAATCCCAGCCCCACGTTCGCCCAGGCTCGCCAGAACCGCCGGTGGCGCGCCAGTCGTTCGAGCAAGGCACGCCCGCGAGCAGTACGGATCGTCGTGATCGGACCCGAGACGCGCACGAACGACGGGAGATACCCCCGGCGACGGAGCACCGTCGTGGCGACCATGTAAGCGAGAACGCCGGCGAGGACCAGCGTCAGCGTGTCGACCATCTATCCGATCGGACGGTCCGGTGCGGGAAGAGAATTGCGTCCTCCGGCCGGCGTCGTCTGGGGGCTGATCGCTCCGAGACGGCGCCCGAGGCCGACGATATCCCTCCACTCATACGGATTCTTGTAGATTATTTCCGGATGACGCTGACCCGGGGGGTCGACGGATACCGGTACATCACTACAAGAATCCGTATCAGGCGAGCACCATCGGACCGAACAGCATCACGAGCAGGCTGGCGAACATGACCAGTCCCACCGAGACGGTTACCACCTTCACCGCCCAGCGTCTGTCGACAGGCGTCCGAGCCACGATCGCCTCCGCGCTCGTCCGGAGAATGTGTCCCCCATCCAGAGGGAACAGCGGGATCAGGTTGAACAGCCCGACGTTGAAGTTGATCCAGGCGGTCCAGAACAACAGGTTTGCCAGCGCGAACACCCCACCGCCGAGGAACCCGAGCGGGCCGCCGATCGTATAGAAGTTCGTGACGTAACCGCTAAAGCCCGCAAAGCCGAACGCACTGGGGTCCAGGAGCGTCAGGAACGGCAACGTCAGGAACCACAGGAGCTGTTCACCCAATCCGAAGTCGACGTTCCCGCTCCCGTCACCGCCAAGCACCGCGAGCGTCCGTTCGGCCGGATAGCCGCGGATTCCGAACCCGAAGTCCTCGACGGTGGCGCCTGAATACCCCCGTTGCACCCTTGCCACTCCGAGGAACGCGTTGTCCGATTCATCTCGACCGAGCGTGACGTTGTAGGTCGCCCGCGTTCCATCGACGTACGCCTCGACAGTTACCCGATCGCCCGGCTCCATCCCATCCAGCGTCTCGACGAGAGCGTCGCTGTCGAGGATCCGACGATCACCGATCCGGGTGACGACGGTCGGTTCGCCGGCCGGCGCACTCGCGTTCGACAGCGGGGCATCCGCTAGGATACGACTCACATAGGCACCGACCGGGGCCGTCGTTTCGGTCTCCCCGCTCGTCGTCATTGTCACGACAGTGCGGTTCCGGAGTGCCCGCTCGAAGTCCCCGATCGTCTCGACAGCCGTCCCGTCGACCGCCGTGATCGTGTCGTTCGCAGCGAGGTCGAACGGCCCGTCCACCACGGCCGCCGTGACCGTCACCGACCGATCGATCGGGACCGTCTCGCCCCCCTGCAACGTCACCGCGGACTCGTTGATCGACGTGATGACGTCACCCTGTTCCAGCCCGGCCCGATCGGCGGGTGAGCCCGCGAGTACGCCGCCGACAGCCACCCCGTCGACGGCTGCTATCGATCCCGCCACCGGGCCGAACAGCAACAACAGTGCCAGGACCGTCAGCACGAAGTTGTTGGTCACGCCCGCGGCGAACATCCGCGTCTTCGATCCGCGATCGGCCGCCTGCTGGCTCTGTTCGTCTGGCTCGACGAAGGCACCGATCGGGAGGACGGTGAACAG
>NZ_SPQG01000003.1:154591-287012 GCF_004944975.1 Halorhabdus amylolytica | reverse complement strand
GCCCATCGAGTCGATCTCGATGTCCTCGACCCGACAGAGCAGCCCGTGGCCACCTTCGTGGATGATCATCGCCACTGCTAGCCCGAAGATTATTTCCGGGGCTGCCGACAGCGGCAAGAATTCGTTGACTCCCGGCAACACCAGTGCGTCCGTCGGCGTCCGGATCGGGTTCGCCTCCGGGCGTCGAAATCCGGAGATGCCGGAGAAAACGATCGTCAGGAACATCCCGACCATCACGAGCAGGGCGAATCCCAGCCCCACGTTCGCCCAGGCCCGAAAGAACCGCCGGTGGCGCGCCAGTCGATCGAGCAGCGCCTTGCCGCGCTGCGTGTGGAGGGTGGTGATCGGCCCGGAAACGTGCAGCGAGGACGGCAGGTATCCCCATCGCTGGGCCGCCATTGCGACGACGGAGTAAGCGAGGACCCCGATCAGGACCAGCGTCAACGTGTCGACCATCTATCGGGCCCGATGGCTCAGGCCCCTATGAAAATTCCGTTCGACACGTTGTTCTACGCCACGGCGTGACGGCCGAAATTCACCGCTCGCGGCGGAGCCGATCGACCACGAACTCCCGGTCGAGTTTCGCGAGGAACGGCCCGAGTTTTGGCCCCTCTTCTAAGTCGAACAGGAGCCGGTAGCCGGCGGCGAAGAAGTCGCCGACGTCCAGGTCGTGGGACTCGGCCAGTTCGTAGATCCGACCCTGAATCGCCTCGCCATCCTGTCCCTCGGCGACAAAGTCCGCGAGTTCGTCGAGAGCAGCTTCGGTGTCGGCGTCGAAGTCCACGGCCGGGATCTCCTCTCGTTTGAGGTCGTAATTGAACTCGTTGTCCGTGCGTCGTGCCCACTCGCGTGCACTCTCGACGCGAGCGAGGGCCTCCTCGATAGCCCACTCCGGAGCATCGTCAGGAATATGCCCCTCGCGGCGGGCGATCTCCTCACGGAGATCGGGATCGTCGGTCATCCCGAGAACCGCCGCGAACGTGTAGGGGATGCGGACGCGTTCCGCCCGCAGGTCGTCGACGACGGTCGGGTAGGCGGACTCGGCGCGTTCGCGTTCCTCATCGCTGGCCTCGATCTCGTCGAAGTAGACGGCCTCGAAGCGATCGAATTCGTCGACCAACTGGTCGAGATGGGCCACGTCGAAGTCCCGCTGCTTCCGGGGGTCCTTCACGAAGAAGTACCTGAGGACTGCGGGTTCGAGCATCGAAAGCACCTCGGCGGCAGTGATGACGTTGCCCGACGACGAGGACAGAGCGTCGCCGTTGAGCGTGAACCACTCGTAAACCATCGGAACCGGCGGCTCGACATCGAAGATCCCCTCGGCGATGGCGACGCCCGAGGGCCAGGATCCTTCGGCGTGGTCCTTCCCGAACGGCTCGAAATCCACGTCCAGGACAGACCACTGAGCCGGCCACTCGAAGCGCCAGGGGAGTTTCCCCTCTCGAAGGGTTACCTCGCCCTCGTGGCCGCACCCCTCGATCGTCTCGTCGCCGACCGTCACGTCCCGACACTCGTAGGCGACCGTGCCGGCCTCGGGGTCAACGTCGACGATCCCGTCGGTCAGGACCCCACAGGACCGGCACTCGGCCTGGAAGGGAACGTATCCCTCGTCGACGCTTGCCTGATAGTCGGCGAGAATCTCCCGCGCCCGCCCCCGATTCGACAGAACGTGTCGCGTGACGTCTTCGAATTCGCCTCCGGCGTACAGTTCGGTGTTCGAGACAACCTCGATCGGGATCCCAAGTAACTCCGCACTCCTTGCCAGTAGGTTCGTGAAGTGCGCACCGTAGGATCCACAGCAGCCGAAGGGATCCGGGATCGAGGTGTAGGGCTTGCCGAGGTTGCGTCCGAGCGCACCCGCATCGACCTCGCCGAGACCGACGACGTTCCACTCGAGATCGGCGAGTTGCCGCGGAACCTTCCGGAGGCGGTCCCTGTCGTCGGCGGTGAAGACCTGCCGGACCTCGTGGCCACGATCGCGCAGCACTTCGGCGACGACGTACCCGCGGACGATCTCGTTGAGGTGACCGATGTGTGGCACGCCCGAGGGCGAGACGCCTCCCTTGATAACGATCGGTTCGTCGGGGTCGCGCGTTTCGATAGTGTCGGCAACGGCGTCTCCCCAGAACGCACGATCGCTATCGTCTATCGTCACGTAGGGATCATGGTCACTCATAGCCGAACACCCGCGATCGATACACCGGGAACCGCGTGATTACGTTGTATTTCATAGTAAACACCGGGTCGGGCCACCCGATCGTCAGCTCTCGTTCGGGACGATCTCCGTCCCGTCGTGGTCGTCGTTCTCGACCGCGCGGACGATCCGACGCGGGTCACTGCCGTCGAGGACGATCGCCCGGATGCCCGATCGTTCGATGAGTTTTGCGGCGAGAAGATCGACCGGAGCGTTGCTACCGGCGTTCATCTCGATGCCCGCAATGACGTTCACAAGGTCCGAGACACCGATTTCCGTGAATTTCGAGGCGTCGGGGTCGGTGTCGGGGTCTGCACTGAACACGCCTGGGACGCTCGTCGCGTAGACCAGCAGGTCCGCATCGACGTACTCGGCGAAGGCCGCGCTCACCGCGTCAGTCGTTTGCCCGGCGACGACTCCGCCGAGTACCGGCAGATCGCCCCGCCGGAGCGCGTTGCGACCTTCCTCGTAGGTTTCGACCGGCTCGGGGGCCGCCCGCTGCCCGAGCGCCGCGATCAGCAGCCGGGCGTTCAGCCGCGTCGCGGCGATCCCGACGTGGTCGAGTTCCATCTCGTTTGCGCCGAGTTCTCGGGCCGCGTCGATGTACTCCCGGGCGACGGTTCCGCCGCCGGTGACGACGCCGACCTCGTGATCGGCGGCAAGCAAGTCTACCAGGGCGTCGGCGTGGGCGGCAACGCGATCAGCGTCGAGATCCGGAGCGAGCACGCTACCACCGATGGAAACGACGACTCTCATTGCCCCGCCGTAACCCCGATTCGGTCTTAAGGGTTGTCAAGCGACGTGGCGCGCCGTCGGACCCCTGTCAGACAATGACCTCCGGATCACGCCGGTCCGCCTCCGAATAACGACCGATGACCGGAGAATCGTGGCTCGATAAATACTATACTAAAAGAGGTGAAATAATCGATTAGATAGGGAAATAAAACGTTTGAGTGCAATCTAGGCCATTATGAAATGTCGCATTGACCTTTCCAGATCGCTAAAACGTCACGAAGTCGAACGAAGCTTCACCCCTATATATACCCATCCGGTCGAAAGAAGGGAGTGAGGTGACACAGATGAGTACAAGAACCCAGCCCTCCGGGGAACAGTTCGACGAGTCGACCGCCAGCAAGGAAGAGCGGTTGCGATCGTTCCTCAAACAGAAAGCTGCGGACGGGGAGATGTACTTCAAGAGCAAGTTCATCGCGGACGAGGTCGACCTCTCTCCCAAAGAGATCGGAGCGATCATGGTGAAGTTGCGTGATTCGGCTAGCGATCTGAACGTCGAGAAGTGGTCGTACACGAGCGCGACTACCTGGCGCGTCGAGCCTGCCTGAGAGTCCACCACTACGTTCCAGGTCTCCGGCTTCGCCCGGTTGGTCCTCTCGGCCGCGCCCGCGCCCGTGTCCGTGCTCCCAGGGCGTCGGTGTTTTACGTCCCAAACCCCTGAACAGGCACAGGAATGCCTGCCGAGGAGTCGTCGAACTCGCCCCCTGGACCCGCGACGCTGTCGTCGGTCTTTCACGTCTATCGCGTCGAACGCGACGGCGAAGCGGTCCGCTACGTCGGAGAACCGTTGATCGCCCCCGGAAACGTCGCCGACGAGGTCGCCCCCGCCTTCGCCGAACGCGGGTACGATGTATCGGTGACCAAACGCCACGATCGCGACCGACGTGGCGCCCCAGCGCCGTACGCGGTCGTCGCCGAACCCCGATCAACCGGCATCGACGGGATCCCGTGGGGAAACGTCGTCATGTTCGTTCTCACCGTCGCGACAACCCTCTATGCGGGGACGTGGTGGTATCAGATCGACCTGGCCCAGAACCCGCTGAACCTGCTCCGGGCGTGGCCCTTCACCGCTGCCGTGCTGGGCGTCCTCGCGACTCACGAACTAGGCCACTACGTGGCCAGTCGGTACTACAATGTCGACGCCAGCCTGCCGTACTTCATCCCCGTCCCGCCGCCGATCGGAACGATGGGTGCCATTATTCGCATGCGCGGTCGGATCCCCAGCCGAAAAGCGCTTTTCGATATCGGCGTCGCCGGCCCGCTCGCCGGCCTGGCCGCGACGGTCGTCGTCACGGTGATCGGTCTCCATCTGGATCCGATCGCCGTATCCCAACAGGCGACCGAGACCGCAGCCCAAGAGGGTGGGTACATCCGATTCAACGATCCACTGTTGCTCACGCTGTTGGCCGACCTGTCCGGGCAGCCAACCAGCTACGGCGGGGGATTGGCTGTCAGTCCTGTCGTCTTCGGCGGCTGGGTCGGTATGTTCGTAACGTTCCTGAACCTGATCCCCGTCGGCCAGCTCGACGGCGGGCACATTCTGCGGGCGACACTGGGACGACGCCAGGAGACGGTCGCCGCAGCCGTCCCTGGCGTGCTGTTCTCGCTGTCGGCCGGACTGTACTTCCTGACGGATTACACGCAGTCAGTGGTCCTGTGGGCGATCTGGGGTGTGATCGCCCTCGTCATGGTCCGAGCCGGATCGGCGACGCCGCTGCGAGAGGGTTCGATCGGCCCGTTGCGGTGGGGCGTCGCCGCTGTCACGTTCGTCCTGGGGGCGCTTTGCTTCATGCCCGTCCCCGTCGAGATCGTACTGGCGTGACGTGATACTGAGGAGGTACTGAGTAGCCGTGAGTCGCACTGCTCTCGTGCCCATGGAGGCCGCGGTCACTCTCCGTGCGTGTATCCCCGATCGGCCAGCACTTCGCCGTCGAGAGTGACGCCGCCGTCCGCTTCGACATGGCCGATCGGCGTCACGGCAACCGGTGATGCCTTGCGGGCCGTCGAGAGTTTGTCCGGATCGATCGCACTGACGAGTTCGAAGTCCTCGCCGAAGAACACCCCGAGTTCTCGCCGTTCGACATCGTCGGCCGCCACTTCTGTGACCACATCGTCGATCGGCAACGGAGACTCGACAGCGATACCCACGCCGCTGGCTTCGGCGAGTTGGTAGAGCGACCTGGCGAGGCCGTCGCTGGAGTCCATCATCGCGTTCGCGTGCGGGGCAAGTGCCCGGCCGGTGGCGACCCGCGGTTCGAACCGGAAGAGATCGTTAGCACGATCGATCTCGCCCTCGGCGAACAGTGCGATCGCGCCGGCGCTACGGCCGAGCGTGCCGGTCACGCAGACGACGTCGCCGGGTTCGGCGCCCGATCGGAGGACCGGCGCGTCGGTCCGACCGATCGCCGCCGTCGACGCCGAGAACTCGGGGTGCTCGTCGAGATCGCCGCCGACGTACTGACCACCGACCGCGTCACAGACGTCTATGGCCCCCTCGACGAACGCCAGCAGTTCCTCACTCTCGAATTCGCGAGCGGCGTAGACGGCGACCGCGGCGATCGGTTCGGCGCCCATCGCGGCGACGTCCGACAGCGAGGCGCCGACGGCCCGCCAGCCGGCCGTATATCGCGTCGTTCCGTCGGGAAAATCAGTCGAGGCATGAAGCATGTCGATCGTGAATACCAGATCCTCGACAACCGCCGCGTCGTCCCCGGTGGGAGCCAGTCGATCTGCGAGCAGTCCCAGTGCTGTCCGCTCGTCCATGGGTCGGCTTCGACCGGGAGCGTGAAACACTCGACGGTCGATTGTGTCCGGGTTTCGGTGGGTTCAAACCGACGCCCGTCGTGAAAGAAGAATATGAATGGCGACCGCCGAGCCACTATTGCGGGCTTTGCAGGGGCGGTTCTCGTCCTTGCGGTCCTGTTCTGGTTCGTCGGGATGGGAGAGATCGTTCGAACGCTCCGACGGGCCGAACCTCCGGTTCTGATCGCCGTCGTCGGGTTCTCGGGACTCTGGCTGGTGAGCTGGGGGATGTCCCTACATACGGTCCTGGGAGCGTTGGGTCATTCGATCAAAGCACGATCGGCGATCCTGGTGTTCAGTGCCGCGGTCTTCTCGAACAACGTGACGCCGTTCGGCCAGGCCGGCGGTGAACCTGTCTCGGCGTTGCTCATCTCAGAGGTCACGGACAGCGATTACGAGACCGGACTCGCCGCGATCGCCAGCGTCGACACGCTGCACTTCGTCCCGTCGATCGGCCTGGCGACCGTCGGCTTGGGAACGTTCGCGATTCGGACCGTCTCGCTCGGTCGCAACCTCCTGTTCGCTTCGATCGCCGTCGGAGCGTTGGCAGGGGTTTTTCTGGCCGGCGTACTGGCAGGCTGGCGGTATCGATACGAGATCGAACGATTTGTCGTTCGGTTGTTTACGCCGGCTATCCGGCGATTGTGGGACGTACTCCCTCGTCTCGACCCGCCGACACGAGAGGACATCGAGGAAGGCATCGAAGGGTTCTTCTGCTCGATCGACCGCGTCGCGTCGAGTCGACGGACGATCCTGCGTGCGTCACTGTACTCGACGCTGGGATGGCTATCCCTGTCGATGGCACTCTGGCTTTCGCTGGCTGCGATCGGATACGTGGTTCCGTTCGTCGCCACGCTCGTCGTGGTTCCGGTGGCGAGTATCGCGGCAATCACGCCGCTGCCGGGTGGACTCGGGGGGATCGAGACGGCATTCATCGCCTTGCTCGTCTCGACAACGGGCGTGGCCGCGTCCGTCGCCGGGGCGGCGATCGTGATCTACCGGGTCGCAACGTACTGGTTGCCGATCGTCCTCGGCGGGGCGGTCGCCGCAACGCTCGGTGCACGAAGACAACGTCCGTGAACCGTGACGCGATCGGCCACAGAGTGGGCGACACTGCTGGAAGACGATGCGCTTAAATGACGCCGCGGGGAAGAAACCGTCAATGGCAACACTCTACGACGTTCCGCCCGAGGATCTCGTCGACGCTCTGGCCGACGAACTCGCAGACGAAGACGCGATCGAAGCGCCCGAGTGGCTCACCTTCGCCAAGACGGGTGTCGGGAAGGAACTGGCACCCGAACAGGAGGACTTCTGGGAGACGCGGGCCGCGAGTCTCCTCCGAAAGGTCGCCGTCGACGGGCCGATCGGCGTCGGTAGCCTCGCGACGGCCTACGGCGACACCACAGACGGCTCGAACCGGTACCGGGTCAGTCCTCCGAAGCAGGCGGACGGGAGTCGTAACATTATCCGGACCGCCCTCCAGCAGTTGGAGTCGGTCGGGTACGTCCAGACGGCCGAGGGCGAGGGGCGACGGATCACCCCGGACGGACGGGCTCTCCTCGACGAAATCGCGACGGATGTCTTAGAAGACCTCGACGATCCGGAACTCGAACGCTACGCCTGAGACTCACGTCACCTGTCACGACCCGCGATCCCGACAGTCCGTAGCGAAATCGTTTTGCCCGGGACCCGACAAGTAGTGGCTACCATGAGTGGAGAACCATCCGACGAGGAAATGGAGCGGCTCCGTGAGGAGCGCATGGAGCAGCTACGCGAGCAGGCGGGACAGGGAGAGGGCGAAGGGGAAGCCAGGGAAGCCGCACAGCAACGTGCGGAGGCCCAAAAGAAGGCCGTCCTGCGCAAGCACTTGACCGACGACGCCCGCAAGCGCCTGAACACCCTCAAGATGTCCAAACCCGAGGTCGCCGAGCAGGTCGAGAGTCAGCTCGTCGCCATCGCCCAGAGCGGGCGCATCCAGGGCAAGATCGACGACGAGAAGATGGCCGAACTCCTCCGCGAGTTGACCCCCGACTCCAAGAGCTTCGACATCAAGCGCCGGTAAATGGGTCTCGGGTTGTGTTTCAGCGGGGGGAAAGACTCCGCGCTCGCAGCGCTACTCGCCGATCCCTTCTTCGACGTGACACTCGTGACGGTCACGTTCGGCGTGACCGACGCCGCCGAGAATGCCCGCAAAGCCGCTGCTGGGCTCGGTTTGGCCCACGAGACGATCGAACTCGACCACGCGATCGCCGTGGAAGCGATCGAGCAGATGATCGACGATGGCTATCCCCGCAACGGGATACAGCAAGTCCACGAGTCCGCCCTCGAAGCCACGGCCGGGGCTGGGTTCGACACCGTCAGTGACGGGACCCGGCGAGACGACCGCGCGCCGACGGTGCCGCGGTCGTTCGCACAGAGCCTCGAAGATCGCCACGGCGTCCAGTACATCGCGCCGCTCGCGGGCTACGGCCGGGCGACGATCGACGATCTGGCTAACGAGTTGCTCCGGATCGAGACGGAGCCGAGCGAGCAACTGGCGAAAGGCGACTACGAGCACGAACTCAGGTCTGTGCTGGCGGATGAATATGGGGACGGTGTGATCGACGAAATCTTTCCCGAGCACGTTCAGTCGGTCGTGCGTGGGCGGCGGGAGTGAGATCGGCAGAGGAACGGCATTCTTATATCGTTATGTTTTGCTATCATTACCAATCGAAATATGAGTGGCGGGGGTTCGGGATCCGACGATGGCGATATCGACGACCTGCAAATCACCCGTGAAGAGGCACACCGGACTATTGCCAACCAGATCTAGACCCTCAACGATATCGATAACAAGGCTTCGCGGATACTCAGAATCAATCTCGTCGTTATCAGTATCATTCTGACGGCGCTCTCCATCGCAGCGAGTTCCCGGCCTGACGGGCCCGATCAACCGATGATCGATAGCGTGATGTTGGACTTTCTCAACGGCTATACCATCGGCGGCTTGGTGTTTTTGATTGCTTTTGCCGACCGGCCTTCCGCCTCCAACCCAGGGACGAGCGATTCTGCCCACTATTCGGAGATTTCACGTGAAATACTTCAACGGGCCGGACGCACCAGTCGTACATGGCCCTCCTGTTAGGACTCTCCGGTATACAACTGTTCGGCCTGGGACTCGGTGTAGCTGGATTGCTGGTCCTCACGGTCTCCGTCAGATACGTCTGGCGAGCCACGGCCGTCCTCCGTGCACAAGACGTCGATTCGATCGACAGCCTCGATTCGGGAACGCTCGTCCGGGTCTCCGGGACGATCGAGTCCATCGAGGATCCGATCACAACACCGTTCTCGGGTACCGACTGTGCGGTCCTCCGGTACGGTATCGAGGAACGCCGGCTGAGCCCCTACCTCCTCCCCTGGTTCGTGACGATCCACGAACGAACGGCAGCCCACCCGTTCACGCTCCGTACTGCCACCGGAACGGTCGCCGTCGTCGAAGCAGTCCGTACCGTCACGCTCGAAAAGAAGGTCGTCGCGACGGTCGGAGCGGACGAAGAGCCACCCGAGCGCATCGCAGATTTCCAGCGATCGGTATCCGGGGCGCCGGGCTGGACGATCTGGCGTGACCCGCCCCAGCCGTTCCGTCGGCTCGCCCGGACGTTATCGCTCGGTCGGCGCCGCTATCTCGAACAACGAGCGATCGAAAGCGATCGAGTGACCGCCGTCGGGCGGGTCGCCGAGGATGGTCTCGACCCGATCGTCGTTTCGGATCGTTCGCCGACCGACACGCTCGTCCGGATGGCGAAGACCTCTCTTGCCGGAGTGCTGATCGGTGGTGGGACCCTCTCGCTCGCGATCCTACTGTTGGTCATCTGATCGCGTAACTCCAAACATTGACGCCGATCCGGACCCGAGTCGACGACAATGAGTACGGCAGCGGCGGACATCTCGAAGACGAGGGCGTGGCTGATGGCCGCGCGGCCACAGACGCTCCCGGCGGGAACGGCGCCGGTGATCGTCGGCGTCGGCCTGGCGGTCCACGACGGCGTCTTCACACTGCTTCCGGCAGCGGCTGCGTTGATCGGCGCGCTCCTCATCCAGATCGCGACGAATTTCGCCAACGATTACTTCGATGCGATGAAGGGGACCGACGAACCCGACCGCGAGGGGTTCACCCGCGTCACGGCCGGCGGATTGATCGCGCCCCAGCAGGTCAAGGCCGCCATGGTCGGGACCTATACACTGGCGCTCGTGGTAGGTCTGTACCTTGTTGCCGTCGGAGGTGTGCCGATACTCGTGGTCGGCCTATCGAGCATCCTCGCCGGACTGCTCTACACCGGCGGACCCTACCCGTACGGGTACTACGGACTGGGAGATCTGTTCGTGTTTGTCTACTTCGGCATGATCGCGGTGACTGGGACGTACTACGTCCAGGCCGTCGCGACGCTTGACGTGGGGCTGTTCCCCATCTGGATCCCGCCAGGCACGGTCCCGACAGACGCCGTGCTGGCCAGCCTGGCCGCGGCAGGGCTCTCGACGGCGATTCTCGTAGTCAACAACATCCGGGACATCGAGAGCGACCGGGAAGCAGGCAAGCGAACGCTGGCAGTCATTCTGGGATATCGGTGGAGTCGGGTCGAATACGTCGTGCTGGTCGCGCTGGCGTACGTCGTCCCCGTCGCGTTGTGGCTCCTGGCGGCGTTCAGTCCGTTCGTCCTGCTGCCGCTTCTGTCGCTGCCGCTGGCGATCTCGGTCACGCGAACGGTCACGACCGAACGGAGCGGCGAGGCGTTGAATCCAGCGCTCGAACGGACGGGGAAACTCATGGCTGTCCACGCCCTGCTGTTTGCGGTCGGCCTCTCCGTCCCGACGGTGATCTGATGAAGGTCGAGCCCTTCTCGCTGTCGCTCTCAGAGCCACTCGCGACGGCTGCAGGCGATATCGGCTCCCGTGAGGGGTTTCTGGTGACACTCCAGGACGATGAGGTGCGGGGCGTCGGTGAGGCCACGCCGCTGGCTGGCTGGACCGAGTCCTTCGAGGAGTGTGAGCGGGCACTCCGGGCGGTAGCCAACGGTGATCGTGATCGCGCGGAGCTAGATCCGACGGAAACGCCCGCCGCCGCTCACGCTGTGGAATTAGCCCACGCCGACCTGGCGGCCCGCGAACGTGCGGTCCCGCTCGCGGAGTGGCTCGCCGAGGGATACCGAACGTCGGTCCCGGTCAACGCGACGATCGGCGATGCAGAGGTAGAAGCGGCGGCTGAGGCGGCCCGGAACGCTGTCGAGGACGGGTTCGAGACGGTGAAAGTCAAGGTCGGGGTTCGGTCCGTCGAAGCGGACCTCGAACGCGTTCGGGCAGTCCGCGAAGCAGTTGGCGACATCGATCTTCGCGTCGACGCCAACGGGGCCTGGTCGCGTCCGGAGGCGACGCGGGCGATCGAGGGACTGACGGACCTGTCGGTTTCGTACGTCGAACAGCCTCTGGCCGCGGACGATCTCACGGGTCACGCTGCCCTACGTGACCGTGGCGTCGGGATCGCGCTCGACGAATCGCTTCCCGAGCGGGGGGTGGATTCGATACTGGAGACTGACGCGGCGGATGGACTCGTTTTGAAGCCCATGGCACTCGGGGGCGTCCATCGGGCACGAGAGATCGCACTCCGGGCACGGGATCGGGGCGTCGACCCGGTGGTCACGACGACGATCGACGGCGCCGTGGCCCGGACGGCGGCGCTCCACCTGGCGGCCAGTCTCGGGATCGAGCGGGCCTGTGGATTGGCAACCGCTGATCGTCTGGCGGCGGACCTCGCCGTCGATCCGGCCCCCGTCAAAGACGGTCGCATGTCCCTTCCGGACGCGCCGGGGATCGGCGTCGACATCGGGATACGGTAGGCCTACAGGGCGATGAGAATTGGGGAGTCACTCAAGTGTGGGCCGGACGGATCCACTGATAATGCGTACTCTCGATACCTGGCCACAGATCGACCCGTTGACCGCCAGGGCGAGCGCGACCCCCGATCGGACGGCCGTGATCGAGGCAGCGACGGGAGCGACCTGGACATACGAGGAACTGTTCGACGAGGCCGATCGACTGGCCGGCTGTCTTCGGAAGGCCTACGACGGCCGGCCGGACCGCCTTGGGATCGCGATGCGGACGGGGATCGACTTCGTGCGGGCGACACACGCTGCCTGGCGGCTCGGTGCTGCCGTCGTCCCGCTTGACGTCCGGGAGCCGACCGAACAACTGGAGACACTAATCGAGAAGGCGAACCCGGACGCGATCGTCTGTACCGACGAGACCGCCGGCTCGGTCCCGATCGTCGAGGGACCTGCAATCCTCTCGGTCGACGGGTCGACGGTGCCCGGGGTGGACGCCGTTCCGGGAACCTGTGACGGGACAGATCCGCGCGCGCGATATCCCTCGGACACCCACGTCGTCATGTTCACCTCGGGGACGACCGGCGAGCCGGCGGGAGTTCGACTGACGCTGTCGAACCTTTTTGCCAGCGCGATCGCCTCGGCGTTCCGGCTCGGCGTCGACCGCGAGGACCGCTGGTTCGTTTCCATTCCGATGGCCCACATGGGCGGGTTCGCCCCGATCGTCCGATCGGCGCTGTACGGGACGGCGATGGTCCTCCAGTCCGAGTTCGATGCCGAGAGGAGCGCCGCCGTCATGGACGACTACGACGTGACGGGTGTCTCTTTCGTCCCGACGATGCTCTCGCGGCTGCTCGAATCGGGCTGGAAGCCTCCGGCATCACTCCGGTTTGTCCTCCTGGGCGGTGCCTCCGCCTCCCGAGACCTCATCGACCGTTGTCACGGCGAGGGCGTACCGGTCTACCCCACGTACGGCATGACCGAGACGGCCTCGCAAGTCGCCACTGCAACGCCGGCACAGGTCTTTGACAATCCCGGCACTGTGGGCCAGCCACTCATGTTCACACAGGTTGCCGTCATCGACGACGGCCAGTCGGTTGCCCCGGGCGAGACAGGCGAGATAGTCATCGAAGGTCCGACGGTCACGCCCGGCTACCTCGACGACGAGGAGACAGCATCCGTCTTCGACGAACACGGGCTACACACGGGCGACCTGGGCTATCGCGACGAGGACGGTCGACTGTACGTCGTCGGTCGTCAGGACGATCTCATCGTCACCGGCGGCGAGAACGTCGATCCCGACGAAGTCGCCGCGACGATCGAATCCCGACCCGACGTCGCGGAGGCGGCCGTCGTCGGCATCCCGGACGACGAGTGGGGCGAACGGGTTACCGCACTGGTCGTCCCGGATGGGGACGGCGCGCCGACGCCCGGTGACATCGAGGAGTCCTGTCGCGACGAACTGGCTCCCTACAAGGTGCCAAAGTCGATCGTCATCGCCGACGCGATCCCACGGACCGTCTCTGGGACGATCGATCGGACTGCGGTCGTCGAACAGATCCGGCACGGCTGAACGCAAAGACCACTGTCGCCGGCTGTGAACTACCCCACCCTACTCGCTCACCGCTGACGCGGTTCGCTCCTTGAGGGTGGGACTTCCTGTTTCGATGACGCGCTTTGCAGACACCGAATTGGTGTCCGTAGGGAGCGCAGTCTCCACAGGTCGTCCGAAAATCTCCGATTTTCGTGATCACGAGAGAGCTTTGCTCTCTCGAACGACTCCTTGAGGAAGGGGACTTAGTGCCTAATTCCCGTTAATCCACTCAGACGGATTATTGTAGATTCTTTCCGGATGACGCCAACCCCGGGGTCGACGGATACCGATACATCACTACAATAATCCGTATTAAGCCCGTATCTGTAACCGTGTGTACACTCGTCTTTGCCTGGCAGGTTTTCGGCGAGATCCCCCTTGCCGTGGCCGCCAACCGCGACGAGGCGATCGACCGACCGTCTGACCCGCCGACCGTCTGGGACACCGAGCCGGCGATCCTCGCTCCGCTGGACGGATCGGCCGGTGGCACCTGGATCGGTTACAACGAGCACGGAGTCCTGGCCGCGATCACCAACCGCTGGCTCGACGATTCGCCCTCTGGCGATCGCTCGCGCGGGCTACTCGTCAGGGACGTTCTCGGCACCGTCACGGCAGAAGACGGGGTGCGGCTGGTCGAACAGGAACTCCAGGCGGCGGACTACGATGGGTTCAACCTCGTCGTCGCCGACGAGAACGCGGCGATCTATCTGGAGTGGGACGGTTCGCTGCGGGTACGGACGCTCGAGCCCGGCGTCCACGTCGTCGTCAACGTCGGGTCCGACGGTCGCTATCGGATCCCCGAGCGCAGGGCCGAGGCGGGCCACGAACAGGCGGAGAACGCCGACGCACTTCGGACCGCACTTCAGCCCGAACCCGGCGAGTCCGGCGACGCGTGGCTCGACCGGGCAGCGGAGACGATTGCCGACCACGAGTACGGTGTCTGCGTGCACGAGGATGGATTCGGTACACGTTCCTCGTCGCTGCTGGCGCTTGGCGACGAGGAACGTGAGTACTGGTACGCCGACGGACCACCCTGCGTGACCGAATACGAACGCGTCGAAGGTCAGGTTTAAGCGGCGACCTGCCCCACAAGTGCACATGAGCAGCGCCGATCCCGAGACGGACCTCTCGGAGGACGAACGGCGGGGACTACAACTCATCAGGGAGACCGGCGGGATCCACCAGAGTGACTTCTGGAAGGAGTTGGACGTCAGTTCCCGCAAGGGGAGCCGGATCGTCGACTCGCTGGCCGACCAAGAGATGATCGAACGGGAGGAGGCCGTCTACGATGGACACAACACGTACTATCTGAAACCGACGGCCAAGGATCTCGACTTCTCGCTGTTGATGGCCGGAGACATGCTCTCGCCGTTCGTCGGCGACGAGGAGGTTGATCCCCGGAGCGACCAGTTCACCCAGTGGCTGATGAACCTCGCCTACGAGGAGTGACACGGGTCGACGACACTCCCTACCCGACGGTTACTCACAGCTGACCGACCGGGCGACCGTGACCAATTCCTCGGCCGAAACGCCCGTCCCGGCGACCGAGTATCGGGCGTCGTCACACGTCCAGGAGATCCGGAGTTCCGTTCCCAGATTACGGAGCGTCGCCGTCCGGTTGCCGACTGTTACTGACTGGCCCTCGGTTCCGGGCTCGTACCACGTCAGGTTGCTCTTCGATATCGTCACTCTCGCAGTCGGGCTGGCGTACTGGAGGCCGATACTCCGGACGCGTTGACCGACCGTCCTGGTCGCATCGACGAGGCTGAACGAGTCGGGTAACGACGGCTTTGGCAACGTGAAGGAACTCGCCGCCCGCAAGCCGGCGCGGTCGACGAAATGCATCTGTCGTGGTCGGTCCGCGTCCACCACGGTCACGTTCGCTGGTGGATCGAACCGGAACCGATCGTCCGGGAGGTCGGGATCGAACGTCACGTTCTCGTACCCGACTGTGATCGAGACGTTCTCGTCGCTCCGACGATAATCAGTGACTCGTTTGAGCGGCACGTACCACTCTTGATCGAGCCAGACTGTCTGGGTGAAATCAGAGACGAACGCTGAGGTGTTCGCATTCGACCGGAGTTCGATCACGTATGTCGAGCGATCGGCTACGGTCGCCGTCCCCTCGTAACTCACGGTTAGCGATCCAGCGACACCCATTGCAGAGCCGGCCTGCTCACCGTCAGTGGGAACCACAGGCAACGGACTGATATCGCTGCTCTGGGCCGTCTCGTCCGCGTCGGTGCGGTTGACGATCGCGAGTAGCTGTTCGATCCGATTAGGACTCCCCGACGGAACAGTGTTGTTTAGTTCGATCCTGACCGCGCGTTCGTCGTCATCGTCGTACAACCATAGCGTCCACCCGTCAGAGACCTTCAGATCGGATGCGGTGGATGTCCCGCCGACGACCTCGATCCGATATTGGCCGGTCCCGGGGCGACGCCAAACCCGTTCGATCGTCGTGATCGTTTCGTCGTCGCGTTCGATGACCGTCTCTCTGACGCCAGTCATCGCCCCCAGCGAGGCTTGCGCGTCGGAAATATTTGTTTCGAAAGTCGGCGATGTCCCCGGTGCGTCGACGGCCTCCCATACGCCGACAGTGGCAGTAGTGCCGACCAACAGGACGACGATGGCGAGAATCCAGGCCCAGCGTGATCGGAACGGATCGGACGCCATCGATTATCTCCGGAAAAAACTGACGTCGTGAAAGTCGTTTCGATCGTTTAACCGTCTATCCCTCGAGTGCGTCGGCAATCCGCTCGAGTTCCCGGCGGACGTCGTGGACCTCGTCCCGGAGTTTCCGCATCTCACGGGTGAGCTCTTCGTTGCCGCCGTCGCTCTCGCCCTCGTCCGGTCCCATCTGTCCCGGCCCTCGACCGCCGGGTCCACCCGGGCCGCCACCCATCATGCCGCTCATCATCTGGGCGAACGGGTTCCCTCCGCCCATGCCGGGACCACCGGGACCGCCCCCGCCCATGGCCTCCTCCATGCGCTCGCGGCGGTCCTCCATGTCCATGTCCTCCCCCTCCTCGGCGCGCTCCTGTCGGATCTCCTCGACACGCTCCCGGAAGGACTTCTCTTCGTCTCCGTCCGCTTCCTCGGCGTCGTTCGCCTCGTTGGGTTCTTCGTCCGTCATACACCGGGATTCGGCATGCCCCCGGAAAAGGATTGCCGTCCGTCGACAGTAGCGCATGGCACGAGGAACTGACTCGACAGTCCTGGCCGTACAGTCGATGTGTCAAGGACCGTGGCCTCACGCGATCAGTACTCGAAGCGACGCCGAAGCAGTACCGACAGCCCGATGCCGACCAGCCCGAGAACGACGAGATTGAATACCGTCCTGAAGATCGGCCGGTATTCGTCGGCGATCCAGACATCGATGGCCGAAAGCCCACCGGTGTAGGCCCCGAAAACAGCGACGGCACCGAGCAACGAAAGGAGCGCCAGTGCACCGAGTTCGACGTACCCGACGATCCGCTTTCGTCGGTTGACCGCCGGTTCTGTCCCCCGCGGGCTGACGGCTGATCCTGTACCCGAGTTCTCCGGTGACTCGTCGCCCTTTGCTGGCTCGGTCTGTCCGCCTTCGTCTACGTCGGTGGATGGTTCCTCAGTCATGACTGCCCCCGCGGATCCGCAGGACGATCCCAAACGAAGCGATCGCCAGTAACGCCGCCAGCGGCCCCAACCCCGGACCGGACGTCTCGGTGGTGCGTCTCTCCTCACCCGGTCCGCTCACGTCCGATTCCTCCGTGAAGTCCGCGGCTTCGAACGGGACGCTCTCGAAAGTCGTGTCCGCTTCGATTTCTCTGTCCGGATCGAGATCCGCGATCGACGAGGCCGAACTCACGATCACTCCGTCGTGTTTCAGGACCGCATCGAGGTGATACCCGTAGCCACTGGGGACCGCTAACTCCGTCGTCGGCGTGACTGTCTGCCCGGATTCGATCCGCCCAATGTCGACGCTTGCCCGGTCGGCGACGACGTTCGACTCCGACTGGCGGGCGACTACTTCGAGAGTCGCGCCCTCGGCGGACTCGACACCACTGTTCCAGAGATGGGTGCGGACCGACAGCGTGGTTCGATCTGCGTCCGTCTCTTCGATCGTGTAAGCGATCGTCGGAATCCCCGTCTCGAAGCGTTTGAACGTGATCGGAGTCGGGGAGAGCCCCTCGACGCCCTGGACAGATCCGCGTTCCGCGTCGATCCGGCGACCGTCCTCGTAGAGGATGGCGACGAGGTCGTAGCCCCCTTCGCGTTCGACTGTCAGGTTCGTTCTGACCCAGTGTTCGCGGTCGCCGGTGACCCGGCCGGGACTGGTCGTCGTCTCCGCGGCGAGGAGCCCGGACTCGCTATCGATCGCCCTGATCGAGAGCGAGACGTTCCGGGACGGACCGCCGCGGTGTCTGATCGCGACGCCGAACTCCAGGGTGGCCGCGTTCCCCGTGACGTCCCCGGGCGCGATGGTTACCTCCTCGACGTGGAGTCTGCCCGGCGCATCGCTCTCCTGGCTGGCGATCGTTCCGGGAACGACCAGTAGCGCGAGTACCGCGAGCAGACACGCGATTCCGACCCCCACGCCGAGATACACCTCGCGTCGCATACCTACTGCCCCACATGCTTGCGATAAGTATTTTCTGATATGGACGTTCTATTTTGAAATAATTCTCCGTTGGATCGAGCGATCCTGTCAGTTGAACGATCCCGTCAGTTGAACGATCCCAGACTGGTCTGGAGATCTCGGTCCGTCTCGCTCTCGGCAATCACATGGCCGACGAGGTTCCGCATGTCGACCCCATACGCCGTTCCGTTTCCTTCAAGGACGAGGACTCGCCCTTTGGTCCCCTGGATAGTGCCTGTCAACAGTGTCTCGGCGACTGGTCGGTCGACCAGCTCCAGGCCGTACTCGAAATCGAACCGATCGAGCACGTCGAAGTCAGCGAGCAGGCGTTCCCAGGCCGCGTCGTCGACCGAGCGGTGGAGCCCCGCCAGCTTGTGGTCGACCCAGACGCTGTCTCCCACTGATTCGGCGATGTCCATCTCGATCTGACGGGCGATCCGGCCGTTCTCGACCGTCCGGACGTGGGCTGCCCGGTCGGCACCCTGTTCGCGGAGGCGCGTCTCCAGTCGCCACGACCGGGTGACGCCGACTTTGAAATGAGCGGGGGCGAAGGCGGCCAGATAGATTGCGTGTTCCTCACGGCAACTCTCCAGGGGAAGATCACAGTCCCCCTGACAGCGGGCACAGGGCCAGCGGTCCGTGTGCTGGGGACAATACGGTGCAGCGTTGCGGTCACAGACGACGTGACGATCGTCGGTGATCGTGCCGGCACAGTGACGCTGCTCCAGGGTATAGGCGACGTCCGTTCCCGGATCTAGTGGCTCCCGACGAACGTTTCCGTCCTCGGCGAAGACCAGTTCAGCCGGTCCGTCAACGGCGCTCCGATACCCGACGATCTGCACGGTCTGGCCTAGCGGAGTGGGGCGTATAGAACTGCCGGGACGCTATCGAGTGACGAGTGCTCTTGCCGACGACGACGAACGACATAAGAGGGGCAAGCTACAATCGCTGGTCAATGACTCGAAAGATGACGCGTCGTGGGGCGCTCGCCGCGGGCACGGCACTTCTCGCCGGCTGTCTGGGTGCCAACGAGGAAACGAGCGCAGATCCGCCAGACGGCGCCGTAGCGAGTGCTCCGATCCCGGCAAACCCGGGAGAATACGAATACGAGACGATGGGCGACGGGGACGCGCCCGTGACAGCGACGTACGTCGCAAACTGGAAGTGTCCTCATTGTGCGGATTTTTCCTCGGGGTTCCTGGGGACGATCGTCGGGGAGTACGTCGAACCTGGAGATCTCTCTATTCAGCACCGTGCGCTCGCCTACACGAACCAGGGGCCCTGGATGGGACAGGACGCCCCGCGTGCGGCGGAGGCCGGACTGGCCGTCTGGCACACCGATCCGGACAACTACTGGGCGTATCACGAGCACGTGATGGCGAACCAGGGCGATCCGAGCGAGACGTGGGCGACGACCGACCGACTCGTCGGGTTCGCCGAGGACGTCGGCGTCAGCGACATCGAGGCCGTCCGGACCGCTATCGAGGACGGGACCTACGACGACGCGGTGCGCGCAACGGCGACTGCGGTCTCCCAGGCGGGCGTCACGTCGACGCCGACGCTCATCATCGACGGGCAGATCGTCAGCGCGCTCGACGAGTCGGCCGTGAGAAGCACACTGGACGACGCCCTCGCGAACGCCTGAATCAATGCGTGAGAATCCGCCGGTCGTCGTCCTCAGACTCGGTCACCGTCCAGGCCGTGACGAGCGCACGACGACCCACGTCGGACTGACAGCCCGGGCACTGGGGGCCGATCGACTCGTTCTCGAAGACGTCGCCGAGGGTCGCCGCGAGACGATCGCGGACATCACCGACCGTTTTGGCGGTCCCTTCGATGTCGAAGTGACCGATCAACCGCTGGGGCGGATTCGCTCCTGGGACGGTCAGATTGTCCACCTGACGATGTACGGCGAACCGATCCAGGACGTCGAGGACGATCTCCGGGCGGCCCATCGCGAGGAGCCGCTGCTGATCGTCGTCGGCGCAGAGAAGGTCCCCTTCGAGGTATACGAACGCGCCGATTACAACGTCGGCGTGACGAACCAGCCCCACTCCGAGATCGCCGCGCTCGCGGTCTTCCTCGATCGACTTTTCGATGGGGCCGAACTCGACCAGGAGTTCGAGGACGCCGATCAACGGGTCGTCCCGAAGGAGACCGGCAAGCGCGTGGTCGACGCCGAGGACGCCCCCGAAGGGTAAGCCAGCCACTGTCGGTTCGGTGAATTTAAACGACTCACGGACTCATGAACACCTAATGGCTTTTGAGGAATACCTGGAAGATCCCGTCATACAGAAGTACCTCCACGAGTTGGTGGGACCGAAGGGCATGCCCGTCGCCGCGGCGCCGCCCGAGGGAGAAGTGACCGACGAGGAACTCGCCGAGGAACTCGGTCTCGAGTTGAACGACGTCCGCCGGGCGCTGTTCATCCTCTACGAGAACGACCTGGCGAGTTACCGTCGCCTCCGAGACGAGGACTCGGGATGGTTGACGTATCTGTGGACCTTCGAGTACGACAACATCCCCGAACAACTCGAATCGGAGATGCACGACCTTCACGAGGGACTCGTCGAGCGCCGGGAATACGAACTCGACCACCAGTTCTACCTCTGTGAAAACTGTGGGATCCGATTCGAGTTCGAGGAGGCGATGGACTTCGGGTTCGAGTGTCCCGACTGTGGGTCCGCCCTGGAATCGATGGAAAACACGGCGTTAGTCGATGCCATGGACGAACGCATCGATACGCTTGCGGACGAACTCAACATCGACGTCAACGCCTGATGGTCGTCCTCGCTACCAAGTGTTACGTCAGCGGTGACGCTCGCGACCGGACGCTGGACTCGCTTCGCTCGCTACTGGACAACGACCTCGCGGACCTCGCGGTCGAGTACGACGTCGGCGTCCGCGAGGACGACTTCCCCTCGGTGACGCTTTCGGGCGAGGACGCCCCCGTCGCCCGGAACCTGCTGGCGGAGCACTGGGGAACGATCACGTCCCACTTCGAGACGGGCGAACGATACGTCGGCACCCTCGAGTCCTGGGACGACGAGGGGTTCGTCCTCGACGCGGGCGAACCGATCCGGATCCCGACTGAAGGGATCGGCCTCGGAGCAGGCTCGCCCGAACAGATCCGGACGCGCTTGGGCCTCGTCCAGCACGTTCCCCTGACGTTCGTTTACGAATCGGGTCCCGACGGAGACGTGCCCGCGACGGGACGACTGGCTGACGACCAGCGCGATCGTCTCTTCGACTGGACGCGCGGGGACGGCCGGGTCAACGTCAACAGCGCGACCCGGGCGGAGGTCCGGGCGACGGTCAACCGGGCCGGACACGCCGAGGACATCGTCACCGTCGAACGCCTCGGCCTGCTCGAACAGAGTATCGTCTGCACCGAAGGGACGGATCCGCCGGGACTGCTCGCAAGTATCGGCTCGTACCTGCCCGCCGAACTGCTCGCCGTTGTGCCATGACCGGACGGACGCGCCTCGCCCTCGCGGCGGTCGGATTGCTCGTACTGCTCGCCATCGCTGGCTGTCTCTCGCCAGTCAGCGACGCCGATTTGAAAGAGAACGCGACCTACGACTGGGAAGCCAACGCCTCGGCAACCTATCACATTTACACAAACAACTACACCGCGGTACTCGACCTGCAGAACCGGACGTCGGTAGAGCTCTACCTCGAAGACGCGCTCGGCTCGAACCAGGCGTTGCCGATCTCGGCGCTGCAGTTCCGCTACGAGAACGGGACCGTGGTCAACAACTCGGCTTTCGACGTGGATGCCGGGCGATCGAAAATAACCATCGAGCCGCCGGCCCGGAACGGAACGATGGCGTTCGCCGTCGAGCGATCCGGCCCGGACTTCCGGACGCCCGTCGTCGTCGACGGGTCACACGAGGTTCTCCTGCCACCCGGTCGGGAGATCGCTATCCCGTTCGTCTCGCGTGCCGTCCCCGGAGACTACACGACACGGACCGTGGGGGATCGTGTCGTGATCAGATGGGAGTCAGTCGATCGGGATTCGATCCTCGTGTCGTTCTACCGGGGCCGTGACGTGTGGCTGTTCGGCGGCCTGGCCGGGATCGTCCTGACAGTCGGCGCGGTCGGTCTCGTGTACTATCGCCGGCAGATTTTGAAACTCGAGGAGCGGCGGAAAGAACTCGGGCTAGACATCGATCAGGAAGACGACGATCCACGCGATCGCGGACCGCCGCCCGGGATGGGCTAATACGGTGTGGTTTCCCCGTCCGGGCACACCACCGGCTATCTATCTAACTGTGATTTTATTTTTGAGGAACACGTGTCGTTCCACATGGAATCGAACGGGGGGACGCACGAGGATGGAAGCGGGGAGGTATTCGATGCGTGGGTAGCCCTCCAACGGGCGACCGACGAGACGCGGGCGAACCTGCTCGCGGATGTCGTCGGTCACCCGAAGGGAGCGCCAAGCGTCCCAGAACTCGAGTACATGAACCCCAGTCTGGGAGTAGATGCTATCCGTCGGCACCTCTCGATTCTCCAGGAGGCCGGCGTGCTCGAGGAACTCGTCGTAGAACCCGGCGATCGCGTACGGGGCTTCCCCTACAAGTTCTACAGGCTGACCGACGACGCGCGAGCGCTGTTCGACCGGAACGACCTCTTCCCGAAGGATGCCTGGCGTCGGCAGTACGATCGCGTCCAGAAAACCGGTGAGATCGCGGAGATCGAGTCGATGCCCCGGCCGTCGATTTGATCGGGAAGCCGCCGCGACGCCCACAGACCTGGCCGTCGACCGTGCGTCACCCCTTTGTCTGTCGGGTCCCGACGCCGTGACATGCGCGTCGGGTTGGTCACGATCGGCGACGAATTGCTGGCCGGGGAGACAGTCAACACCAACGGGGCCTGGCTGGCTGAGCAACTGGCCGAGCGAAGCGTTCGCGTCGAGCGGATCGTGGTCGTCCCGGACCGGATAGAGGACATCGCCGAGGTGGTCGACGACTACCGGCAGCGCTACGATGCTGTCATCACGACCGGCGGGATCGGTCCGACCCACGACGACGTCACGATGCGGGCTGTCGCAGAGGCCTTCGACGTCAGTCTCGAACGGAACCAGGCAGCCCTCGAATGGATCGAATCACATCACGGCTACACTCGGGAAGACCTCACCGAGGAGACGGCGGACATTCCGCGGGGCGCGCGGATGATTCCAAATCAAGAGGGCGTCGCACCCGGCTGTGTCCTCGCGAACGTCTACGTTCTGCCGGGTGTGCCCGAGGAGATGAAAGCGATGTTCGGGGAGGTAGCGACTGACTTCTCGGGGGAGTCGATCCACGTCGAGACGGTCTACGCGGCCGAACCCGAGAGCGCACTGCTCGATCGGATCGAAGCGGTCGGCGAGCGTTTCGACGTGACGGTCGGTAGCTATCCGGGGGAAAACGTCCGACTCAAATTATCGGGCAACGATATCGGAACAGTATCCGCAGCAGCCGGATGGCTCCGCGAGCGCGTCGAATCACCTGATGAGACAGGTGATTGAATCGACTGTCGACGGTAGAGCAGGCCCGTCACCGGACGAGATGACGCCACCATGCCAACGCGAGAAGGATGCTTCCAGCCCCGACGATACCGCCGGCCACGTTGATCAGCGTCGCGTCCACGCCGGACGCCAGTGGGACGAACATACGCCCTCGTTGCATCCGGTGCGACATAAAAGATCGTTCCACGACAGTCCGCGTTCGGTGTTCCCGCAGCGGTGGGACAGCGACCGGCGTCGGTGACCCGGGCTTTTGAAGTGTCTCAATCGCATACCCCGCGATAACGAATGAGCGAGGACTTCTACGAGGTTCTGGGTGTCTCCCGGGACGCAGGCGAAGAGGAGATCCAGGAGGCCTATCGCGAGAAGGCCCGCGAGTACCACCCGGACGTCAGCGACGACCCCGACGCAGAGGAGAAGTTCAAGCAGGTCAAGAAGGCAAAGGAGGTCCTCACCGACGAGGAGAAGCGCCAGGCCTACGACCGCATGGGTCACGAGCGCTTCGAGCAAGCCGAAAAACGCGGCGGGTTCGACGACCGAAGCGGGGGCGCCGGACGCGCCGGTGCCGGCGGCCGTGCCGGAGGCGACCCCTTCGGCGGTGGTGGTCCGTTCGGCGACATGGGCGATATCTTCGACCAGTTCTTCGGCGGTGGTGGGAGCCGTCGACGGGATCGGCCCCAGCAGGGTCAGGATCTGAAGACCAGGTTGACGATCGACTTAGAGGAGGCCTACGAAGGAATCGAGAAACAGTTCAGCGTGACGCGGCCGGAGACTTGCTCGGACTGTGGCGGCAGCGGTCATCCGCCGGGAGCGGACAGCCGGACCTGTCCGGAGTGTGGGGGCCGTGGGCAGGTGACACGCGTCCAGCGAACGCCGATGGGCCGCGTCCAGCAAACGACGACCTGTTCGCGCTGTGAGGGTGAAGGGACGCTCTATGAGGACACGTGTTCGACCTGCCGGGGTGACGGACAGGTCCGCACCGAGGCGACGCTGTCCGTCGAGGTTCCCGCCGGGATCGAGAGCGGGCAGAGCCTCCGAATGGAACGGGAGGGCGCGCCGGGTGAGAACGGCGGCCCGAACGGTGACCTGCTCATCGAGATCGAGATCGACGATCACGATGAATTCGAACGTGACGGCGACGATCTGCACTACACCGCACCGATCACGTTCCCGCAGGCCGCCTTCGGCGACACGATCGAGGTGCCGACCTTCGAGGGTCCCGTCGAGGTGGAGGTTCCTTCGGGAACCCAGAGTGGCGAGACGTTCCGCCTGCAGGGCAAGGGGATGCCACGGCTGCGTCGCCGTGGCAACGGTGATCTCTACGTCACTGTGCAGGTCTATACGCCCGAATCGCTCAACGACGAGCAGCGCGATGCCCTCGAACAGTTCGCCGAGGCCAGCGGCGAAGAGATCGAGGTCGAGCAGGGCTTTTTCGAGAAGATCAAGAGTTCGCTGTAGGCCGCTGTTGCCCGTCTCCTCAGTCTAGGGCACGCCAGAGATATAGCGACGCGATCGACCGGTAGGGCCGCCAGCGTTCGGCCCGGTCGATCATTGCGTCCCGATCGAGGTCATCATCGTCGATCTCCTGAATTCCCTTCCTGATCCCGAGATCTTCGACCGGGAAGACGTCCTCGCGGCCCAGTGCGAACATGCAGAACATCTTCCCTGTCCAGGGACCGATTCCGGTGATTTCCGTCAGTTCGTCGAGTACCTGATCGTCTGAATATGCCGCGAAGTACTCCCGGTCGTACCCGTGTTCGTCGAACGCGACAGCCACGTTGCGAACCGTCTGTCCCTTTCGTTTCGAGAGGCCAACATCCCGGAACTTCTCGACCTGCACGTCGCGTAACGCCGTCGGCGTCACGTCGAACTGTTCGAAGAGTCGCTCCTCGATGGCGTCGGCCGAAGCCATCGAAAGCTGTTGGCGGACGATCGAAACGACTAGCCGCTCGAAGGGGTCTTCGGCTGGTTCGAGAGCGAGCTCGCCGTAGTCGGCCACGAGGGGAGCCAAAGCTTGATCCTCACGGAGGTGATCGTACGGGTCAGTCACACGAGAAAATTGGCACGGGACAGCAAAACGGATTCCGATCGGTTGCGTTCTCGACCGGGGTCAGTCGTCGTCCTCGCCGGCGACGGGCGCCTCGATTGTCGCCGCGCCGTCGTCGATCGGTTCCGCGGGAACGCCGGCGACGGTCGTTTCAGCGGGGACGTCCTCGATGACCGTCGCGCCGGCGCCGACGGTGGCGTTCTCGCCGACCGTAATGTTCCCGATCAACGAGGCGCCGACACCGAGCGTGGCACCGTCTTCGATCGTCGGATGGCGCTTCTCGCGGCGCATCGAATTACCACCGAGAGTGACGCCGTGATACATGAGGACGTCATCGCCGATTTCGGCTGTCTCGCCGATCACGACACCCATGCCGTGATCGATGAACAGTCGATCGCCGATTTCGGCGGCGGGGTGGATCTCGACACCCGTCAGCAGGCGGGCGAAATGAGCGAGCAAGCGGGCGGTGAGCTTGTATCCGCCGTTCCAGAGTGCGTGGGCGACCCGGTAGATCCAGACGGCCTGGAGGCCAGGATAGGTGAGGATGACCTCCGCGGTTCCCTGGGCGGCAGGGTCCTTTGCCTTCGCCGTGCGTACGTCCTCGCGTATTTCCTGAAGCATGTATTTCGAGAGCGCGTCCCGGTCAGCGGCCACTTCCGGGTGATGGGTTAGCCGGCCGACCGGGGATGGGTGTCCGGACTAGCGGCGACGCTCACTTAAACCCGTCCGATCCGGATCACACGATCGGCGTGCCCGCGGGCATATTTACATGGTCGATTATGTTGGGGGAACTTTCAACTGTTCGCCAGTCGACTGTTCTCACGAACGCATGACTGTAGACGACATCGACACGCTCGCGGTGCTGGGTGCGGGGACCATGGGCCACGGGATCGCGGAGGTCGCCGCCCTCTCGGGCTACGACGTCAGGTTGCGGGACATCAACGAAGAACTCGTCCAGGACGGATACGACCAGATCGACTGGAGCTTAGAGAAGATGGCCGACCGGGAGTACATCACCGAGGCGGAGGCCGATGCCGCCCGGGGCCGGATCGAGCCAGTCGTTCCGGTCGAGGACGCCGTCACCGGTGCGGACGTCGTGATCGAAGCTGTCCCCGAGGACATCGACATCAAGGAAGACGTCTACCGAGAGGTCGACGAGTACGCACCGGAACACGCGATTTATGCGACCAACACCTCCAGCCTCTCGATCACGGACCTCTCGGAACTGACCGAGCGGCCGGGGCAATTCTGTGGGATGCACTTCTTCAACCCACCGGTCAGGATGGATCTGGTCGAAGTCATCCGGGGGGCACACACCGACGACGAGACCCTCGAAACCATCGAGGCGCTCGCCGAGGCCCTCGGGAAGACACCGGTCCGCGTCCGCAAGGACAGCCCCGGGTTCATCGTCAACCGGATCCTCATCCCGATGCTTAACGAGGCCGCCTGGCTGGTCGAAAACGACGTTGGGACGATCGAGGAAGTCGACGCGACCGCGACCGAGAACCTGGGGCTGCCGATGGGTGCATTCGAACTGAGCGATCAGATCGGCAACGACGTCACGCTACACATCCTCGAGTATCTCCAATCTATCGTGGGCGACGCCTACGACCCTGCGCCGCTCCTGGAGGCGGCGGTCAACGAGGAGCGCCTCGGCCGCAAGACCGACGAGGGATTCTACGACTACGACGACGGCGGTGCCGACTACGAGGACGCTGACACTCGCGCGGAGGTCGAACACCGGCTGTTGGCCGTGATGGCCAACGAGACGGCCACCCTGCTCGACAACGACGTGGCGACGCCCGACGCTATCGACCAGGCGATGGGACTCGGTGCGGGCTTCCCCGATGGCCCGGTCGCGCTCTCCGAGGACGTCGGACTGGAGGCCCTGGTCGAGACGCTCGACGCCGCTCACGAAGAGACCGGTGCCGAGCGCTACGTCGCCGCCGAGTACCTGCGGACGGCAGCCGACAGCGGGGGGTTCGACGCATGAGTGTCGACGCCGATTACGAGACGCTGTTGGTCGACATCGAGGGCGGGATCGGACGCATCACGATCGACCGTTCCGAACGGATGAACGCCATCAGCCCGACGCTGCTCGAGGAGTTAACCGACGTGATCGAGGCGCTCGACACGGACGGCGACGTGCGGGCCGTCGTCCTCGCTGGATCGGGTGACCGGGCGTTCTCCGCCGGTGCAGATCTCTCGGCGATCACGGAGGGGAGTGCCGTCGACGTGGCCGACCTTTCCCGCAAGGGTCAGGAGGCCTTCGGCGCCGTCAAGGAGTGTTCGATGCCGGTCGTGGCCGCGATCGACGGCTTCTGTCTCGGTGGCGGGATGGAGCTGGCAACCCACGCCGACCTGCGGATCGCGACTGAAGACGCCGTCTTCGGCCAGACAGAACACAATCTGGGACTGATGCCCGGCTGGGGCGGTACCCAGCGCCTCCAGCGGCTCGTCGGCGAAGGACGCGCCAAGGAGATCGTCTTCACCGCTGATCACTTCGACGCCGGGACGATGGCCGACTACGGGTTCCTCAACGAGGTGCTTCCTGAGAGCGATTTCGACGAACGCGTCGACGAACTCGCGTCCAAACTCGCGGCGGGCCCGCCGATCGCCCAGGAGCTGACCAAGCGGGCGATGCACAGGGGTCAGGACGACGTCGAGGCGGGACTCGAAATCGAGGCGCGGGCGTTCGGCCTCCTGCGGGACACCGACGACCTACTCGAGGGGATCGACGCATTCCAGGAGGACCGCGATCCCGAGTTCACCGGCGAGTGACGGCTCGATACGTTCGACGGGTTCCGTCGTCGGCGTCAGCGTGCGTTGACGGTCTCCAGTCGCTCAGTCGTCGACAGTGTCGACGATGTCGGTAGCGAGTTCTGCATAGCGTTCAGTGCCGGTCCCTTTCTGTACATAGCCGTCGATGGCGTCCGCGTCGAGCTGTGCCTCGATCTCTGACCGGTCGCGACCGGTAAAGAAAAAGAAAGGGAGTTCCGGATCATGGTCGCGGACGGTCTCGAGGAACTCCACACCAGTCATCCCGGGCATCGTATAGTCACTGACCACGCAGTCGACGGCATCCGGATCAGTCTCGAGGACGTCCAGTGCTTGTGCCGTCCGGGTCACCGTCTCGACATCGAGACGCTCGGATTCACGCTCCAGGAAGGTGGCGGTGATGTCGAGAATGTCCCGGTCTTCGTCGACGAGCAGGACGGTGATCGACTCGGGCATTGACACTATTTACCGTAAGACCCCCTGCTTCTTGTATTTTGAGATAAAGCCGACGGATCCCCGTGAGTTCGAGTCGGGAAACGAACGGAGTTCAGGCCGGCGCTTCGATCGAGTGACCCGGTTCGATGTTGACGACGCTGAATCCACACTCTGGACAGCGCCACTTGACTTTCGTCCCGAGTTCCATCGTCGTGCGAGCGGTTCGGACGAACGCACGGGTCGTCTCACACCGCGGGCAGTGTCGTTTCGATGTCTCGGCCATACCTGTACTCGGTCGGCGATCACCCTCAACGTTTGGGCGCCGGCCATTTTCGTCCGGGATTAAGAGTCTCGAGCCACTTGGAGAGACCATGTCACTGTATACCGGTCGCGGTGACGACGGCAATACCGATCTTCGAGACGCCTCACGGGTATCGAAGGCGGGATCGCGCATCGAAGCCTACGGCACAGTCGACGAACTCAACGCCCTGCTTGGTACGATCCGACCCACGGGAGACAATGACGTGGACGACGTCCTCGGGAGCGTCCAGAACCACCTGCACGTCCTCCAGGCGGAGTTCGCGAACCCGAGTCCCGGGGACGACCCGACTATCGAAGTCACTCACGTCGAGGGACTCGAAGCCTGGATCGACGAGTTCGACGCGGAACTCCCGCCGCTGGAGTCGTTCGTCCTCCCGAGCGGGTCTGAGACGGGGAGTGCACTCCATCACGCCCGAACAGTCTGTCGGCGAGCCGAACGACGTGCGGTCGCGCTGGCCGAGGAGACAGGAACGATCCGGGAACAACCACTGACGTATCTGAACCGACTGTCGGATCTGTTGTTCGCGCTGGCACGACTTCGGAACCACCGTGAGGGCGTCCCCGAGGAGTCTCCCACGTACTGAGTGCTGACAGCAAGGCCGTTCATGGACGGGTCGCTACCGAACAGGTCGCCACAACCGTTTTGTTCCTGGTTGGCATATTAGATAGTATGAACAAGCACTTCGAAGACGCACGGTACTACCTCAAGCGAGCGGGCGAGACGGCCAAGAAGGGTGTCGAGGAGGAACTCGAACCGATCAAAGAGCGGTTCGACGAGGTGACCGGCAACGAGGACGAACCCGAACCGAGCCGTCTAGATTCGATCAAAGCCGACCTGACCGAGCTACAGAACAACGCCGAGGGTGAGGCCAAAGAGGCCATCGCGGACGCCCGTGAGAAGATCGAGGACTATCGATCGGACAACTGAAGGCTCCGAACTCGGGACCCAGGTGACAGTTCAGTATCCCACCGATCGATAGTGATCGGTTGGAGCCCCCTCTTGGGGAAGCGATAGCCGGACTTCGAACGGCCTCTGGGACGTATACTGTCTCCCGAGTAAAAGGATGATTATCGGATTCGAAAACCTCGGAGGTAGATATATCACTATCTCAGGCTGAGATCGTATATGATAGAGCCGTCGTCGATCGACGTGTTACTCGTCGACGACAGTGGATTCTTTCGGACTGTCGTCTCGGATAAACTCGCCGATTCGAGGGCACTGTCGGTACGAAAGGCGAGTTCCGGGCCGGAGGCCCTTGAAGTGCTCGAACGTGAGGCCATCGACTGCGTCGTAAGTGACTTCGAAATGCCGGAGATGACCGGCCTCGAACTGTACGAACGCGTCGAAGCGGAGTACGGCTTGCCTTTCGTATTACTGACCGGCCAGGGCGACGAGGAAACCGCCAGTCGGGCGATCAGTACTGGTGTCGACGACTACCTGCGTAAAGAAGAGATCGCAGAGCGCGGACAACTGGACCTTCTCGCCAACCGGATCCAGAACGTCGTCGCACAGCGACGGGCGCGCGAAAAGTACGAACTGCTGGTAAACAACACACCAGACGAGATATCACAGGTCGGCAACGACGGGACGATCAAGGCAACCAACGAGGCCATGGCACGGTCGTTCGACACGTCACAATCGGCGCTGGTCGGACAACATCTCTCGGACATTCTACCAAAAGAGACGGCGGCCCGGCGCTTAGAAGAGGGTCGGAAAGCTCTCACGATCAACTCGGCGGTCACGTTCCAGGACAGCGTCGGATATCGGCACTTCCACAACATCGTCGTGCCGGTGAGTGTCGACAGCGAAGCGGACTCGTTTCAGTTGATCACACGAGACATCACCCAACAGAAACGGCGCGAGCAGCAACTCGAAGAGCGAACCGAGAAGTTGGCAGTCATCAATCGTCTCGTCCGCCACGACATCAACAACGATATCCAGTTGCTCATCGGGTGGGCCGATGGCGTCAGTGGTCACGTCGACGACGAGGGACAGGCCTACCTGGAGCGCATTCAGGACACCTGCGACCACATCTCGGAGTTGACGACGATCGCGCGTGACTTCGTCGAGTCGATCGGCAGTGACACGGATCTGGAGTACGCGAGCGTAAATCTGCGCTCCATCCTGGAATCCGAAGTCAAGAAAGCCGAACGGCGACACGAGCATCTCGTCGTCTCGGTCGACGAGGAGATCCCGAGCGTATCAGTAAGGGGTAACGAACTCCTGTCGTCGGTATTCGGCAATCTCCTGAGCAACGCCGTCCGTCACAACACCGGGGGCGAACCCCGGGTGAACATCCACGTCGAAGAGAGTGAGACGGACGTCCAGGTTCACGTTGCCGACAACGGCCCCGGTATTCCTGACGCGAACATCGATGGAATCTTCGGCAAAGGTGAGATGGGGCCCGAG
This sequence comes from Halorhabdus amylolytica, assembly GCF_004944975.1. Lineage (GTDB taxonomy): Archaea > Halobacteriota > Halobacteria > Halobacteriales > Haloarculaceae > Halorhabdus > Halorhabdus amylolytica. The sequence continues at coordinate 255,657 of NZ_SPQG01000003.1, read as the reverse complement.
AGCCCCGGAACCGGGATCGGTCTCTACCTGGTCCACACTATCGTCGACCGCTTTGGCGGGACCGTCACCGTCGAGAATGCTTCGGACCGACCTGCTGGGCTGGCCGCGACTGTGGCCGAGGAGTCCACAGGTTGTGTGTTCACGGTCGAACTCCCAAAGCAGATCTGAGCACTCGGTGTGGGGAGTATCCGGGTATCCCCTCGTACCGGTTGGGGCCATCGTATCGCTGGCCTTTCGAAACTGTGAGGCTCTTCGGGATCGGAAAACAACTGTTAAGTTGGGTGCTGGATAAAGCTGGAATGTCCGGGTTGGTGATCTAGTCCGGTTATGATACCTCCTTCACACGGAGGAAGTCGGCGGTTCAAATCCGCCCCAACCCATCCTGCGACGAACGGACGTGAGGAGCGGATGGTTTCGGCGGTTTGAGCCCAGAGGACGAGCGAAGCGAGTCCTCGCGGTTCAAATCCGCCCCAACCCACTGATTTTTGCGGCGCTCACTTACGAGCGCCGTGTATATGAAGCGTTTGGCGGATTTGAAGCAGGGAACGGGAGGTGAGCGAGCGGAGCGAGCGAACGAGAGTGACTGCGGTTCAAATCCGCCGGAAGAGCTTCGCTCTCCCGAGCCCTCGTTCGCTTCGCTCACGAGGACGCCCCAACCCATCCTGCGACGAACGGACGTCAAGGACAGATCGTACTGGAGTTTTCCCCAGAAGAGTCACAGCCTGCACAACGTAGCGGGACGAACGTAGCGTACGGTTCAAATTCGGCGGAAAGGAAGTGTTCATCCGAGTCATGCTCCACTTCGCTCGCTGAGACATTGAGAGACAGGAGTTCGATAAATAAGGGCGAGAGTACGTCCATAGCTTCCGACGTATACTGACGTGTAATGGTCTCAAAATCCGCTTCGCGACGTTCCGGAACGAATGTCACTACTCGATGAACTCGAACCTCGAGAAGGGTGATACGACGCTGTCCGTGTCAGTCGCTCAGGTGGGAGAATCACTCGGGAGCTTCGGCCGTCGGGACGGGACCCAGTCGGGTACCAGTATTGTCACGACGAAAAGAAGTAAACCGAGGGGTGGCAATTGTTGGCATAGGCCTCGAAACAGATGCTGCAGCGTGTCAGCTTTGCCAGTGTCGCCAGCCTTCTCGCTTCGGGGGGCGTGACGCCGGCTCGAACGACGTTCACACCGGGAGGGTTCCGTCCGTGGCACTGAGCACACTGATACTCCACACTGCCGTTCTCAGCGTCGCAGCCGGAACGACAGCAGTCCTCGCTGCGGTCACCTACCGTCGGCGGGAGACGCCGGGAGCGGCGTGGTTCGCCGCGTTGATGGCTTGTCTCTCGATCTGGTCGTTGACCTACAGCGTCGGGTTACACGTGGGCGATAGCGGGTTGCGAGCGGTTCTGCTCCGGATCCAGTGGACCGCGATTCCGTTCATCACCGTGACGCTGTTCCTGTTCGCAGCAACGTACACGGGCCTTGACGAGGTTCTCAGTCGGCGGACGATAGCTGCGATCGTGACGATTCCGGTGCTCACGGTGATCGCGGTCTGGACGAACCCGTGGCACCATATCTTCTGGATACGCCAGGACGTTCTGGTCGTCGACGGGATGGCACTGATGGACCCGACGTTCGGCTCGCTGTTCTGGGTGTACACCATCTACAGCTACACGCTCGTCGCCGTCTCGATGGCGTTGATCATCCGTCTCGTCTACCATTCGGAGTATCTCTTCACAGAACAATCGGCGCTGGTGCTTGTCGGTATCGCCGCACCGTTCGTCGTCAACATCGTCGACGTGTTCGTCGGAGCGAGCGGCCCGAAGGTCGACTACACGCCTGTGGCGTTCACCATCACTGGGGTCACGTTCGGGTACGCGCTGTTCCGTCGGCAGTTGTTCGACCTGGTACCGGCGACGCGGAAGATCGGCCGGGACGCCGCCATCGCACAGCTTGACACCGGGATCGTCATCGTCGATGTCGACCGACGGATCGTCTACTGTAACGACGCCGCCGCGAACGTAGTCGGGTGTGACCCGGCAGCGGCACTGGGCAAGCCGGTCGATTCCATGGTCGGGACCGACGCTCTCGACTTCGAGACTGATGATGCACTCGCGGAACTGAAAGCCGGCGGGCGCATCCACGAGATCCGGACGTCACCGATTACCGACCGACATGGGCGCCTCATCGGGCACACGCTGGTCGTTCACGACGTGACCGCGCGTACCGAACGGGAACGCGAACTGGCGAGCCAGCGCGACGAACTTGCCACGTTGAATCAGTTGAACGCCGTCATCCGGGGCGTCAATCAGGCGCTGGTCACCGCGCGAAGTCGTGAGGCAATCGAACAGTCCGTCTGCGAACGTTTCGCCGACGCCGACCGGTACCGGACGGTCTGTGTCGCGGACATTCCGACGTGGACGGGCGATGCGGACCGCTGGACACTCGCGGGAGACGACGGGGCGACACCGCCGACGTTCGACGACGCCGGTCCGGGTGACGCTGTCGAGAACGGGTGTCCGGCCACGACAGTCACACGGGCGGACGACGATACCGACTGGACCGTCATTCCGATCGTGTACGGGCGGACAGTTTACGGGGCGATTGGGTTCCGAACCGACCGCGAGGTCGTCGGGGAACGCGAGCGCGAGATTCTCGGCGAGTTGGGTGAGACGATCGGCCATGCGATCAACGCTGTCGAGACGCGACGAATGCTCTCGGCGGAGTCGGTCGTGGAACTGGATCTCGCCTGCGAGGACGGATCCGACCCCCTCGTCGCTGTCACACGGGGGACGGACCGCACGATCGAACTGGAGGGGGTCGTCCCCGGTGGAGAGAACGGCCCGCTCGCGTACCTGACGGTCGAGGATACGGACGTCGAACGCGTCAGAGAGGCGCTGGCGGCCGCGGCCAGCGGCGGCGTCCGGACGATCAGTGCGTCCGACGACGGCAAAGAGGGACTCCTCGAGTGGGAGATCACCGGTGTGGCCCCGATGGGTGCCCTCGAGGACCACGGAGCGACCGTCCATCGTGTCACAGCGGACGGCGGCCGGACGAAGTACGAACTCGCCGTCACGTCCGACGCGGACGCCAGGACGATAGTCGAACACCTCCAGGACAGGTTCCAGGACGTAGAGGTGCTCGGCAAACGGCCACGGTGCGGGCCGTTCGAGGCCGTCACCGCGTTGCCGGAAACCTCTCTCGACGACCTCACCGAGCGACAACGCGAGGTACTGGAGGCGGCCTATCGGGCGGGCTATTTCAACTGGCCGCGAGACTCAAACGCAGAGGAGGTCGCCGAAAGCCTCGGCATATCGTCGGCGACGCTCCATTCACACCTTCGGAAGGCAGAAAAGTCGCTCCTGGGCCGACTGTTCGAGTCCCGAGAGGAGTCTGGCGACACTGAGCGCCTCTCGTAACCGAACACGACACGTACGTTCGGGACCCACGAGAGATCGCCCGATCGTTCGTCAACGCGTTTTCCCCTGGCCCGACCGACAGTCTACGTATCTAGCCCACCAATACACATCCGGACATCTCCAAGCCGGATTGCGATCAGGGGAAACTCCCGTCGCCATCGGGGCGATCCGGACCGACCCTGATCGCGAGGGTGGGGTGCGACAGGGCGGTGGGGGGTTCGGCGCCGTCGTTGCGTCGATCGGCGGCGTCAGCCTCTCCACAGGGGTGGCCCCGAATACACCTCTCGATCGGCCACCAGAGCGGGAGTGAGGTCTTGATAGCGAGGCTGGCGAGACGTGTCCGAAATCCCGGCCCCGATACCGTCGAACACGTTCGAACGAACTGCCAATGCAGTTTTGGATCGTCATCGACGATTTAGCAATTGCTAAACAGTCGCTCGATTTCCGGCCGGAAGTGGGCTCTCGACTTCACGTGTGTCAGATACACACGTGGCGTTCGAGAAGGTTTAAATACGATGACGCCATTCAGACGAACGCAAATGTCCAACACATCCGAGGTTGCGTCGGGATCCCCGGCGGATCGAGTTCTTCCAGGGCACACTCGATAGTACGTCCGAAATCACGGACGCACGGATTTTCGATACGACGCTTCGCGACGGGGAACAGACGCCGCGCACCTCGTTTTCTTACGAAGACAAACGGGAGATAGCGGCGCTACTCGACGAGATGGGAACTCACGTCATCGAGGCGGGGTTCCCCGTCAACTCCGACGCGGAGTTCGAGGCGGTTCGGGACATCGCCGAAAGTACCACGACGACTACCTGCGGGCTCGCCCGCGTCGTCGAGGAAGATGTCGAAGCGGCCATCGACTCGGGCGTCGAACTGGTTCACGTGTTTGTCTCGACCAGCGACGTCCAGCTCGAGGACTCGATGCACGCGACCCGCGAGGACGCCAAACGGCGGGCCGTCGAGTCCGTCGAACGTGTCAAGGAGGCGGGCGTCGAGTGCATGTTCTCGCCGATGGACGCGACCCGCACGGACGAGGACTTCCTGCTGGAGGTCGTCAAGGCCGTCACCGAGGCGGGCACCGACTGGATCAACATCCCGGATACGACGGGCGTCGCCACGCCCGGTCGCTTCCAGGAGATGGTCGGTAACGTCGTCGCCCACACGGACGCACGCGTCGACGTTCACACTCACGACGACTTCGGGCTGGCGACGGCCAATGCGCTGGCGGGTTACGAGGCCGGCGGCGCACAGTCCCAGGTCAGCGTCAACGGGATCGGCGAGCGGGCCGGTAACGCTGCCTACGAAGAGGTCGTCATGGCCTTAGAGAGCCTTTACGACGTGGATACGGGTATCGATACGACCCGGATCACAGAGCTCTCTCGGCTGATCGAGGAGAAGAGCGGCGTCGACACGCCGGGCAACAAGCCCGTCGTGGGCGAGAACGCCTTCTCCCACGAGTCGGGCATCCACGCCGCGGGCGTCATCGAGAACGCAGACACGTTCGAACCGGGCGTGATGACCCCCGAGATGGTCGGTGCCGAACGCGAACTCGTCCTCGGCAAGCACACCGGTCAACACTCGGTCCGGGAGCGGTTGGTCGAGGCCGGGTTCGCGCCGTCCGATACGGAGGTACGGGAAGTCACGCGCCGTGTCAAGGAGTTCGGGGCCGAGGACAACCGTGTCACGATGGATGTCCTCGAACGGTTCGCACGTGACGTGGGCGTCGAGCGGGCACGCGAGGAGGTCAGTGCCTGACATGTCGTCCACGTCGTTCGCGCCGACCGGTCAGCGATTGCTGTACCACGCTCCCTCCGGCGTTCGTGGATCCATCTCACGGAACGTTTATAATGAACGACGACGACGTTCCGGTACCGATGCGCGCGCTGGTTCCGTCCGGGGCTCGATCCGGCACCAGCGGCGCGTCCGACCTGCTTCTCGTCGGTATTGTAGGGGCCCTATAGCCCCGACAGTACCACACCCTCGACGACGATCGTACGACTTTGTGACCACCAGCGAGCAGACTCCAGCCATGACACACACTGATTCGACGACGCCGCGTTCGCAGACACAGCGTTCGCGGCCGGCACCCACAGCACGGAGGTATCGACCATGAGTGAACGCGCGTTCCATCAAGATCCCGAGCCGGAACCGCCGGCCGAAGAGGACGAGGAAGCCACCGACGACGCCAGAGAGGTGACGACGGGCGCCGAGGCGGCGATCATCGCCTTGGAGGAGGCCGGCGTCGACATGGCTTTCGGCGTTCAGGGCGGGGCGATCATGCCCGTCTACGATGCGCTCTACGACTCGGATATCGAGCACATCACGATGGCTCACGAACAAGGAGCGGCCCACGCGGCCGACGCCTACGGGATCGTCTCGGGCGATCCGGGCGTCGCGATGGCTACCTCCGGACCGGGCGCGACCAACCTCGTGACCGGTATCGCCGACGCCTCGATGGACTCGGATCCGATGATCGCCCTGACCGGCCAGGTCGCGACGGACTTCGTCGGCAACGACGCCTTCCAGGAGGTCGACACCGTCGGGATCACCCAGCCGATCACCAAGCAGAACTACTTCGCCGGCGATCCGGACACACTCGGCGCGGACGTGAGTGAGGCCTTCGCGCTGGCTGACGCCGGCCGACAGGGGCCGACCCTGGTCGACCTGCCGAAAGACGCCAGTAAGGCCGAGACCGATGTTCAACCGATCTCCCCCGCAACGCCGGACACCTACCATCCGCCAGAGAAAGCCGACGAGGCAGTCATCGAGGCTGCCGCCGAAGCCCTGCAGGACGCCGATCAGCCGGCGATCCTCTCGGGTGGCGGGGTCGTCAAGGGCGAGGCCAGTGACGAGTTGCGCGCGTTCGCCCGCAAGTACGAGATTCCGGTCATCACGACGATGCCCGGCCTGGGGACATTCCCCGAGACCGACGATCTCTCGCTGGGCATGGCCGGCATGCACGGGACGGGCGCGGCCAACCTGGCGATCACCAACTGCGACGTGTTGCTGGGCGTCGGGACGCGCTTCGACGACCGCCTGACCGGCGGCGTCGACAGCTTCGCACCGGACGCCGAGGTCATCCATATCGAGATCGACCCCGCCGAGATCAACAAGAACATCTACGCCGATTACCCGCTGCTGGGCGACGCCGAGCGCGTCCTCGAACAGCTGGATGACGAACTGACGGACGCCCCGGACGCCGAGACGTGGCGCGAGCAATGCCAGACCTGGAAAGACGAATACCCGCTGGACTACGAGACCCCCGAGGACGAACCGCTCAAACCGCAGTACGTCGTCGAGCGCTTCGCCGAACTGGCTGACGACGACGCGATCGTTACGACGGGTGTCGGCCAACACCAGATGTGGGCCTGCCAGTTCTGGACGTACACCGAGCCCCGGACCTGGGTCTCCTCCAACGGCCTGGGGACGATGGGGTACGGCGTCCCCTCGGCCATCGGCGCGAAGCTGGGTGCGCCAGACCGCGAAGTCGTCACGTTCGACGGCGACGGTTCGTTCCTGATGACGATGCAGGAGTTGTCCGTGGCGGTCCGGGAAGATCTGGACATCACGTACGTCATCCTCAACAACGAGGCGATCGGGATGGTCCGCCAGTGGCAGGACGGGTTCTACGAGGGTCGCCGGATGGCAAGCGAGTATCCGTGGATCCCCGAGTTCGACCTGCTGGCAGAGTCCTTCGGCGCACGTGGCTTCCGACTCGAAGAGCACGACGAGGTCGACGACGTGATCAAGAAGGCCCGCGAGTACGACGGGCCTGCGGTCATCGACGCGATCATCGACCCCGGCGAGAACGTCTACCCGATGGTTCCGAGCGGCGGCGACAACGGACTGTTCGCACTTTCCGAAGAACAACTGGACAACCTCTAACAATGAGCAGTGGAGAACTCCCTGGGCCGGCCCCCGACGAGCGGATGCGACCCGAGGGGCGGCGCAACACACAAGGTATTCGCATCGATCCAGAAGCGGAAGCGACCCACCAGCCCCGTCACGCGGTGCTGTCGGCGCTGGTCAAACACGAGCCGGGCGTCCTCGCCGAGGTGTCGGGCCTGTTCAGTCGCCGGCAGTTCAACATCGAGAGTCTCACTGTCGGGCCGACGACCGACAAGAACGTCGCCCGGATGACGATCGTCATCGAAGAGCCCGAGCCCGGCGTCGAACAGGCCAAGAAGCAGCTCCGGAAACTGATCCCGACGATCGCTGTCGAGGAGTTAAAGCCCGAGGCGATGCGGCGGGAACTCGCTCTGGTGAAGGTGCGAGCCGAGAAACCCGACGACGTCCAGTCGGTCGCGGAGATGTACAACGGCCAGGCGGTTGACGCCTCGCCCAACGCCGTGACCGTCGAGATCACGGGCAGCAAGCAGAAGATCGACGCCGCGGTCGAGGCCTTCGAACAGTTCGATGTCGAAGAGGTCGTCCGCACCGGCGCAGCGGCGCTCGAACGCGGCGCGGAGACGATGGACGCGAACGGATACGCAAGCGAAGAGTGACTCGTCGGACGCGAGATCGCCCAGACACGATAGATTGAACACCAGTCCAATGCAGACACAAGACGACGAAACCATGACAGAGGAATTCGACGCAACGGTATATTACGACGAGGACGCAGACGAATCGTATCTCGAAGACGCGACGGTAGCGGTCCTTGGCTTCGGCAGCCAGGGCCATGCCCACGCCCAGAATCTCGACGACAGCGGCGTCGACGTGGTCGTTGGCCTGCCCGAGGGCAACGAGGATCGCCCGGTCGCCGAGGACGCAGGCCTGCCGGTCGAGACGCCCAAAGAGGCGGCCGCCGAGGGAGACATCGTCGTCATGCTCGTCCCCGACAACGTCCAGCCGGTCGTCTACGACGACATCGAGGACGGTCTGGAACCGGGTGACACGCTCCAGTTCGCCCACGGCTTCAACATCCACTATGGCCAGATCGAACCCCCCGAGGGCGTCGACGTGACGATGGTCGCTCCGAAATCCCCGGGCCACCTCGTTCGGCGGACCTACCAGCGCGGCGAGGGCACCCCCGGTCTGGTCGCCGTCTATCAGGACGAAAGCAGCGAGGCAAAGGAAGAGGCGCTGGCGTACGCGAAGGCGATCGGCTGTACGCGGGCGGGCGTCATCGAGACGACCTTCCGCGAGGAGACCGAGACCGACCTCTTCGGCGAGCAGGCCGTCCTGTGTGGCGGCGTCACCGAGATGATGAAGGTCGGCTACGAGACGCTCGTGGATGCAGGTTACAGCCCGGAGATGGCCTACTTCGAGGTCTTAAACGAGATGAAACTCATCGTCGATCTGATCTACGAAGGCGGGCTGATGGAAATGTGGAACTCCGTCTCCGATACCGCCGAGTACGGCGGGTTGACCCGGGGCGAGTACGTCATCGACGACTCGGCCCGAGAAGGGATGGAACAGATCTTAGAGGAGGTCCAGAACGGTGAGTTCGCCCGCGAGTGGATCACCGAGAACCAGACCAACCGACCGAGCTACAAACAGCTGCGGGAAGCCGAGGGGAACCACGAGATCGAAGAAGTCGGCGAGTCCCTGCGGGAGCTGTTCTCCTGGGACGAGCAGGCAGAGTGAGTATATGAAAGCACGGTATCGAGGATACACGAGCGGCACAGTAACGAACGGAACGGTAGATCGAGTATGAGTCAAGGAACGCTGTACGACAAGGTGTGGGATCGCCACAAGGTAACGACGCTGCCCAACGGGCAGGATCAGCTGTTCGTCGGGCTGCACCTCATCCACGAGGTCACCAGCCCGCAGGCGTTCGGCATGCTTCGGGAGCGCGATATCGAAGTCGCCCGTCCGGATCTCACTCACGCGACCGTCGATCACATCGTCCCGACGAGCGATCAGTCCCGGCCCTACAGCGACGACGCGGCCGAGGAGATGATGAGCGAACTGGAGGAGAACGTCCGGGAGGCGGGCATCGAGTTCTCGGACCCGACGACGGGCGATCAGGGCATCGTCCACGTCATTGGCCCGGAGCAGGGCATCACACAGCCCGGCAAGACGATCGTCTGTGGCGACAGCCACACTTCCACGCACGGCGCGTTCGGCGCACTGGCCTTCGGCATCGGCACCTCCCAGATTCGGGACGTGCTTGCCACCCAGTGCATCGCCATGGAGAAACAGAAAGTCCGGAAGATCCAGGTTGACGGCGAACTGGGGCCGGGCGTCGAGGCCAAGGACATCATCTTGGAAATCATCCGCCGGCTGGGCACCGACGGCGGCGTCGGATACGTCTATGAGTACGCCGGCGAGGCCATCGAGAACCTCGACATGGAAGGCCGAATGTCGATCTGTAACATGTCCATCGAGGGTGGCGCTCGCGCGGGCTACGTCAACCCCGACGAGACCACCTACGAGTGGATGAAGGAGACGGACTACTTCCAGGAGAACCCCGAGAAGTTCGACGAGCTGAAACCCTACTGGGAGTCCATCCGGAGCGACGCGGACGCCGAGTACGACGACGTGGTCCACATCGACGCGAGCGAACTGGAACCGGTCGTCACGTGGGGTACGACGCCGGGCCAGGGCATCGGCATCAGCGAGCCGATCCCCGCCCCCGAGGACCTGCCCGAGGACAAACAGGAGACCGCCCGACGCGCTCAAGAACACATGCGCGTCGAGCCCGGCGAAACCATGGCGGGCTACGACATCGACATCGTCTTCCTGGGCTCGTGTACGAACGCCCGCCTGCCCGACTTGCGACGGGCGGCATCGATCGTCGAGGGTCGGCAAGTCGACGACAGCGTCCGGGCGATGGTCGTCCCCGGGAGTCAGCGCGTCCAGAGAGCTGCCGAGGAGGAAGGACTCGCGGACGTCTTCCGGGAGGCCGGCTTCGAGTGGCGCAACGCGGGTTGTTCGATGTGTCTGGGCATGAACGAGGATCAACTGGAGGGTGATGAGGCCTCCGCGTCGTCGTCGAACCGGAACTTCGTCGGCCGCCAGGGCTCGAAAGACGGCCGGACGGTGCTGATGAACCCCCAGATGGTTGCCGCCGCGGCGATCACCGGGGAAGTGACTGACGTGCGCGAACTGCCGGAGGTGACGCCCGCATGAGCGACTTCGACGCCGACATCCCCGAAGTGCGCGAGGTGACGGGTACTGGCGTGCCCATCCGCGGGAACGACATCGACACCGACCAGATCATCCCCGCGCGCTTCATGAAGGTCGTCACCTTCGACGGCCTCGGTCAGTTCGCGTTCTTCGATCAGCGCTTCGACGACGAGGACAACCAGAAAGAGCACCCGATGAACGAGGAGCGGTTCCGCGATGCCAACGTGATGGTGGTCAACGACAACTTCGGCTGTGGCTCCTCTCGAGAGCACGCTCCCCAGGCGTTGATGCGCTGGGGGATCGACGCGTTCATCGGCGAGTCCTTCGCCGAGATCTTCGCGGGCAACTGCCTCGCGTTGGGGATGCCCACGGTAACGGCCGATCACGAGACGATTGCCGACCTGCAAGACTGGATCGAAGCGAATCCGGAAGGTGAGATCGACATCGACGTCGAGGGCGAAACCGTCACCTATGGCGATCAGACAGTCGACGTCACCGTCGACGACGCCCAGCGACAGGCCCTGGTCGAGGGCATCTGGGACACCACAGCACTGATGAGCGCCAACAGCGGCGAGATAGAGCGGACTGCGGGTTTGCTTCCGTACGTCGAAGAAGCCTGAACGCCGTCGATCCCGCTCATCGGTCCACAGTTTGTCGGTCCCCGAGTGCGACCTCGAAGGCGTCTTCGTCGTCGAGTTCCGCCACAATTTCGTCGAGTTCCCGTTTCAGCGAGTCGAGTTCCGCGTCGGTGGCTGCTGGTTTCCCTTCGGCCGTCGATTCCTCGTCGTCACGTCCGCGTCTACGGGCGAGTTCGTAAAACCGGGTGAGCAGTCGATCGTATCGTGCCCGCCGTTGCAAGCGGTCGACGATCGTCAGAGACTGGTCCTCGACGCGAGCGGGGTCGAGGACTGCCTCAGCACGATCGGCGAAGGGTCCCTCCGACGCACCGAGCCACAGGATCTGAAAAGAAAGCTCGTTTTCTAGACGCGCCGCGAAGAGATCCGACGGCGCCCCCTCGATAGATTCGTCGATGACGGTAACAGCGATCGAGTCGTCGAGACTGTCCAGCGCGCCGTCGAGCGTCGTCGCGATCCGTACAGGCCAGTGGTCTCTGAGAACCGACGTGATAGACAGCCGTTGTTCCTCCTCGGGGGAGGCGACCAACACCGCGTCCTGCGTCGAGGCCATCGTGCAGAGAGGTATCACGGGCAACGACAAAAATGATCGGGGTGCGGTCGGTAGACCGAACCCACGAATGGATGCCGTTGAGGCGCCTCACTCTGAACGGCAGTTGGGACGGATCGTCGCGTCGAACAGCGGTGTGAGCGTGTCGAACGTCCGGTCAGGATGACCGTCAGCGTCGATGTGGTAGTGTGCGATCGCATCGGCTTGCTCGACGCGTGCAGTGAGCACGTTGAGGAAGCGATGGAGCGTTCGTTCGGTTTCGAACTGCAGAAGATCAGTCAACGAATCGAGACAGACGACGACGGGACCCTTTTCGGCGTTCTCGAGCTGTGTGGTGAGCTCGGCACCGATACGCTGGAGATCGACGTCCTCGACCTCGACGACGTTGACGATCGCGCCGTTCTGGCCGCCGAACCCATCGGCTGACATCGCGGCCGAGCGCCCGCCATGAGAGACATCGACGAACGAAAGCGTGGTTCTGACGGGATCGATCACATTGCTCCACTCGGACATGCGTTCGCCTGGCGAGGACGCGACCGTCACGCCGAGGACCGTCCCTGGCGGCCCCTCGCGCGTCAGTAAATCACGACAGTGTTCGTTCTTCGCGTTACCGATCGCCGGACAGACACAGAGAACGTTCGAGGGCGTTTCAGTAGCGTCGACGCCCGGCGAGAGCTCGTCGCTCACAGACAGACCCTCCCTGGGGGCACCGCAAGTACTTCTCTCATCTGTGTTACCTACCAACGATTACAATACTAACAATTAAGTAACTTACGGGAGAGGCCATCCATACGTGCGACCCGGCGAATGAGAGCGTAGCGCGTGCTTCCACGCCGTATTTCGAATTCATATATTTGATATTACTTAATTTTATATTAAATATATAATCGTTAGATATCTTTAGAAATCTATTTTCACACCTGCAATAAACTTGGAGGTGGCTATGAGCCAATCAGAATCGGAGGGAGAAAACTTCCTCGCACAGCACCCGCGAATGATGGGCGTCCTGTTCATGCTGCTCGTGTTGCTGACGCAGTTCGGAGGGACGGCAGCGGCAATCAGTAGCGGTAATCCCGGCCCCTAAAGCCTGGAGAGAATTTCTTCGCTCCAGACGAGTTGTTCCTCGTATAGTACTGGAAAGTCGCCGTTCTCACAGAGACGCTCAAACTCCTCGCTAGTCATCTCGATACGTTCGAGGCACGCAGTCATCAGACAATTCTCTTCGAACGGCTCGAAGTGCCAATCGCGGAGACTTCCGTTCGGAATATCAGATATCGGGTACCCCTGGATTGATAGCTTTATCACGTCGGACTCGACGGATTGCAGTTCCATATGGACCGGCGACCCCAGTTGACTCTCGACGATGTTCGCGTGTCCATCGCCGACGACCATGTATCGGCTTGCGAGTTGCTCGTCTTTCTCCAGCAAGGCTCGTGCGGTCGAGAGCGAAAATCCGATGTTCAGTAGCCGAACTAACGTCATTCCGATACTTGTCGCGGTTGGATTGGGTATATTGGCGAGCGTGACGATCCCGCCCAACGCACCGGCGTCGACCAGAGTGTGACCCTGTTCGTAGGAGTTGCACGCGTTGAGCAAAAACGCCCCCACGCCGACATCGGACAGCGAGCGTGCGTCGAGATGGCCGTCAGTACAGCGGAACCCTTCATCTTCAACGTGACCGATGTAGTGGAAGAAGTCTGTTTCCTCCTGCAGTACGGCGGCGAGTTCGTTCTGCGTCAACTCGTCGTGGATCGTGACGTCGAAGTCGATCCACTCCCGGGCGCCGTAGACGTCCGAGACGACGGACTCGTCACTCATCGCTTCCTCGTTGTTCACGACATCGACGCGAATCCGCCCCGACTCAGTGGGTTCGTAGTCGAGACGGCGCTCGAAGGCGTCGAGCGTCATCTTCGTCGCGCCCATCGGGATCCCGTCGCCGACGAACGTCTGCATCAGACTATCGGTCGGTTGGGGACGGAACACGCGATCCTCGACTGACGGTCGACTCGTGGCGCTTTCAGATCGAACGGCACTGGACGGGCCTCTGACGAGGACCGGCTCCTCACGGAAGAACGACTCAACATCGGGTGACGTGTCTTCGAGGACTCGCGGCGTGATGTCACCGTGGCGTGGACAGCGGATCTCCGCCAGATCGGCCGCGAGGAACGGGAGAACCGGGACGTTTTCCACCTCGGGCTGGACGTCCGCGGTCAACTTCCACTCTGGCGAGGCAGGTTCGACCACCTCGAAAGGGACGTCGAGGTATGTGCCGGTACGCTCCCCGAGAGACTGGTCGTACAATGCCTCGAAGTCCAGGGTCGTCCGCTCCTCGATCACCGACCGTTCGTGCAGATCGACGTTGTACAGCCCCTCCGTCCGCGTGACACAATCCAGCGTGAAGACGTGTCGCAGGATGCGCGCGACGCGGCGCTCGAATCCGTCCGGTCCGTCCAGCGGGATCGATCGACCGTCGGCGACCAATCGCGGTCGGGTACCTTCTCGGATGTCCGCGTCGAGATAGTACGCCAACGGCGCGACGGGAAGGACGCGGTTCCACCGGGCTGGTACCTCGATCGAGACGGACGGTTCCCGGTCGAGGAGACTGCCCGGGATCGACAGTTCATCGCCCCGTTCCAGGAGGGGCGGATGTCCGCGCAACGTCGGGAACGACCGCTCGGGTGAAGTCGTTTTCAACGCCGCTCTGAACTGGGAGAGCGCGGTCATCACGTCGTCGATGTCGTCGGTCGTCGTGATGGTACGGGCCGGCTGTTCGTGATACGAACGGATGCCGACGATCACCTCGGTCGCCTCGGGGAACGATAACTCGACGTAATCTCCCGTCGCATCGACCGAAAAGGAACCCTCGATGCCCAGGTAGAGTTTGAGCTGAACGGAGGAGAACTCGACGACGTAGCTGTCCGGATCAAACGTCGCTTCGTCGCCGCCCGTACACTGTGCAACGAGGTCGAACGCCGCGTCCCTGATCCAGACGCCGACCAGATACGGCGTTCGAACGATGTCCGTGTCGAGGCTCACGGCCCCGTCGACGGGGATTGGCAGCGCGTCGGTCGAGGAGGGTGTGCACTCGACGGGCTCGGGCGTCAGAAGCGTGAACTGGCCACCATCGATCGGATCGACGAGGTGTACACCGGGCGGTGCCTGCAGGGTCTCGAACCGGGGCTCGGACGTCGGGACAGCGGTCATAGGTGGCTGAGTCGATGGCGATACATCGACGTGCTGGCTTCGTATCTATCGTCCTTTCGGGGACAGCAATAAAAAAGGGTTCTGACGCGTAAAGATGCCGCACACGTGCGAGTGACGGCCGTCTCGAAGACGTTCCGTCGTCAGAAGGGAAGGGGGGAGCGTGTGACGTTCCTGGTGCCCCCGGGCGATTCTGGCGCAGGGAGATACATAAATCACCGTCAGACTCGGGTCGGACGATCGGCAGACTGCGGCCCGGTGACGTTCCCAGCAGTCAACATGAACGGGGCGACCGTACGGGATCGAATGACGATGCGACGGATCGGCGAGGGGCTATATGTCGGGAACCGAAAGGTCAGACCAGCGATGAAGGTCACGATCCGAACGGCCACGAGCACGGACGTTCCGAGTCTGGGAATTCTCCGGGGTCAGGCGATCGAGGCGGCCTGTAGCGACGTCTACGATCGCAAGCAGTACGCGGACCTCGTCGCCGATCCGAGAGGGGACCTCGGAACCTGGATCGACGACGACCCGACGACCGTCCTCGTCGCCGAGACCGAGATCACGCCCGTCGCCTACGCCGTTCTCGCCGAGGACACCGGGGAAGTACCATCGATCGCCACGAACACTGACTATCAGGGGGAAGGGTTCGGGAGTGTGCTCGTCGACCGCCTCGAGGAGCGCGCAGGTGAGATCGGACTCACAGAACTGTGTGTCAGTGCACCGACTGTCGCCGCCGGGTTCTTCGAGACACAGGGCTTCGAACAAGAGGGAGAGACAGACTGGCACGGCTTACCGGCCAGGAGGCTGGTGAAATCCATCGAGCAGTCGCCCGAGAACTGACGAGTCAGGCCACCAGAGGGGATGTCGAACTGATCGAGTTCGCGAACAGTCGATGACGAGTCGACAGGCACGTCGTGATGTCGTCCGACGGCAGAGTTACGAAAGGGCAAAACACCATCTGTCGACAGTCGTACAACCTCGATCATGATAGTTTTCGGTCGTGCGTCGACACAGTGACCGAACGTCCGGGATCGGACGCGAAATCGGGACGATCACGCGAGGGGTGGCCAAAATACCGGCCGGTCGTCCGAGAGACAGTGGGGGGTGCGCAATTCCTGCACGCACCCCGCCCCTTATGCTTGTCTGTGCGAACTAGTCACATGATGAATACGCCAACGGCACCCGACGGTGAGCGGGGCCTGGCCGACGAGTCACAGCAAAAGGCAAACTGTGGCGTCGGCGTCCTGCTCAACCTCTCGGGGCAAAAAGAACACGGTATCGTCTCCGAGGGGCTCTCGCTGCTCGAGAACCTCGACCATCGCGGCGCCCGGGGTGCAGAAGAGAACACGGGCGACGGGGCAGGGATCCTCATCCAGAAGCCACATGCCTTCTTCAGCGACGAGGTCGATAGTCTCGCAGACCACGACTTCGACGACTACGGTGTCGGCCAAGTCTTCTTGCCGAAGGACGAACCCGCCACGAAGCTTCGAGACCGCATCGAAGCAGTAGCCGACGAGGAAGGCTTCGACGTGATCACCTGGCGGGACGTCCCAACCGACAACGACGGGCTCGGGGCGACTGCCCTGGAGAGTGAACCCGACGTGAGGCAGTTCTTCGTCGAACCTCGCGAGGACCTCGGGCCGGAGGAACTCGATACGGCGCTGTATGTCCTCCGGAACGTCATCGAGTCCCGTATCGACGAACAACAGCCGACGGGCCACGAGCGGTTCTATATCTGTTCGCTCGACCGCCGCAAACTCGTTTACAAGGGCCTGCTGACCAACGCCCAGGTCCGGACGTATTACGAGGACCTCGCCGACGAGCGTGTCGAGACGAGTCTGGTTTTCGTCCACTCGCGGTTCTCGACGAACACGCTGGGCGCCTGGGATCTCGCCCACCCCTACCGGAACATCATCCACAACGGCGAGATCAACACCCTCCGCGGGAATCTCAACTGGATGCACGCCCGCGAGGCCGACCTCGCCAGCCCGGTCTTCGGTGAGGACATCGAGAAGCTCAAGCCCATCACCGAGGAGGGCCAAAGCGACACGGCCGTCGTCGACAACGTCCTCGAACTGCTCGTCGAGGGCGGACGGTCGCTTCCCCACGCCCTCCGGATGCTCGTCCCCGAAGCCTGGGAGGAGTCGGAGTACTTAGATCAGGACCGCAGGGAGTTCTATCAGTACCACTCGACGATCAACGAGCCGTGGGACGGCCCGGCTCTCGTCGCGTTCACCGACGGGTTCAGCGTCGGCGCGATCCTCGACCGGAACGGCCTGCGCCCCTGTCGGTACCTCGTCACGGAGGACGATCGGCTGGTCATGTCCAGCGAAACCGGCGCGATAGAGGTCGATCCTTCCCGAGTCAAACGGAAGGACCGCCTCGAACCAGGCCAGATGTTCTATGCCGACGCCGAGGACGGCATCGTTCCCGACGACGAAATCTTCGACCGGCTAACCGACAAGAAGTACGGCGAGTGGCTCGAAAAGAACCGTCTGACCCTAGCGGACGTCGAAGAGGGTACAGCCAAGACGCCGACGTACGTCGACGGCGATATCACGAAGTACCAGCGCTCGTTCGGGTACACCCTCGATCACGTCGAGCGCCTGATCGAGCCGATGGCCGAGGACGGCAAAGATCCAATCGGCGCGATGGGCAACGACACGCCGCTGTCGGTGCTCTCAAGCCGGAACAAGACGCTGTTTACGTACTTCAAGCAACTGTTCGCTCAGGTGTCGAACCCGCCGATCGACTACATCCGCGAGGAGACGGTCACCTCGTTGAAACAACACGTCGGCCGTCAGAACAACCTGCTCGGCGAGACATCCGAACACTGCCGGCAACTGGCACTTGACTCGCCGATCCTCACCCGGAATCAGCACGCCAAGATCGCCGACATCGACGAGAACGGGATCACGTCGGCGACCATCGACATCACCTACAATCCGGCAGAGATCGACATGGAAGCAGCAGTCGAGGACATCCGCGAGCAGGCAGTCGACGCACTCGAAGACGATACCGAGATGCTGATCCTCTCGGACACCGAAACCGACCCTTATCGCGTTCCGATCCCGAGCTTGCTTGCGGTCGGTGGCGTCCACCATCACCTCGTCAGGGAGGGGCTACGAACCCACACCGCACTCGTCGTCGAGAGCGGTCAACCCAACGCAGTCCACCACTTCGCGACGCTCGTGGGCTACGGGGCCGACGCCGTGACGCCGTATCTGGCCTACGAGTCCATCGAGGAACTGGCCTTCGACGGCGTCCTCGAGGTGGATCGCGAGACTGCCCTCGATCAGTATCGCCACGCCATCGAGGACGGCATCCAGAAGGTCATGGCGAAGATGGGCATCTCCACTTTAGAGAGCTACAAGGGGGCCCAGATCTTCGAGGCCGTCGGGCTGGACTCGGATTTCATCGCAGAGTACTTCGAAGGGACGGAGAACCGTACCGAAGGGATCGGGATCGAGCAACTGGAAGCCGACGTACTCGAACGACACGAACAGGGCTTCGAGAGGTCGGTCGCTGGCAACCTCGAACTCGATCAGGGCGGGGAACTCTACTGGCGTCGTGACGGGGAGTTTCACCAGTGGAATCCGAACACGATCGGCAAGCTCCAGTACGCCACCAACCACGGCGACTACGAGGCCTACCGTGAGTTCGCGGCGATGATCAACGAGCAGAACGAGCGCTTACAAACCCTCCGGGGCCTCCTCGACTTCGACACCGAGAGACGGGAATCGATCCCGCTTGAAGAGGTCGAACCCGTCGAGGAGATCACGAAACGCTTCTTCAGCGCCTCGATGTCCTTCGGGTCGATCTCGCCCGAAGCCCACGAGACTCTCGCCGCGGGGATGAACCGCGTCGGCGGCTTTGCCTCCACAGGCGAGGGTGGTGAACCGACCGAACGGTTCGGTACCGAGCGAGAATGTGCGGACAAACAGGTCGCCTCCGGCCGCTTCGGCGTCACGTCGAACTACCTCGCCAACGCCGAGCACTTAGAGATCAAGATGGCCCAGGGCTCAAAGCCCGGTGAGGGGGGTCACCTGCCCGGCGAGAAGGTCAGCGAGTTGATTGCCGAGACGCGATCGACGACGCCCGGTGTGCCCCTCATCTCACCCCCGCCACACCACGACATCTACTCGATCGAGGATCTCGCCCAGTTGATCCACGACCTGAAGTGCTCGAACCCCGACGCAGACGTCCACGTCAAACTGGTCAGCGAGGCCGGCGTGGGCATAATCGCGGCCGGTGTCGCGAAGGGGAAGGCCGATGCAGTCTTGATCTCGGGACAGTCCGGCGGGACCGGCGCCTCGCCAAAGACCTCGATCAAGAATGCTGGCCTGCCGTGGGAACTGGGCATCGCCGAGGCCAACCAGATCCTGCTGAACAACGACCTCCGGTCGCGGATCCGCGTCCGGGTCGACGGCGGGATGAAGACTGGCCGGGACGTGGCTATCGCCGCGCTGCTCGGCGCGGAGGAGTACGGATTCGGGACGGCGCCGCTGATCACGTGTGGGTGTGTCATGCTGCGGAAGTGCCACTGTAACACCTGCTCGGTCGGCGTGGCCACCCAGGACGAGGAGTTACGCGAGAAGTTCCCCGGTGATCCCGAGTTCGTCGCCAACTACATGCGCTTTATCGCCCGCGAGGTGCGAGAGATCATGGCCGAACTCGGTGTCGAGACGATGGACGAAATGATCGGGCAGGTCGACTTGCTCGAACAGAAGAACGTCGATCACCCGCGGGCGAAACACGTCGACCTCTCAGAGGTACTCTGGCGGCCGGATTACGACGACGACCCGCGGAAGACGATGGAACAGGACCACGGACTGGCGGAGAAACTCGACCAAGAGCTCTTATCAGAAGCCCAACCAGCTATCGAGCGGGGCGAATCCGTCGAGATCAGTGGACGGGTCACCAACGAGGACCGCACGGTCGGGGCGATGTTGAGTTCGGAGATCTCGAAAGCGTACGGCGAGGCCGGACTGCCCGACGACACGGTCACGCTCGATTTCGAGGGGACCGGCGGCCAGTCCTTCGGCGCGTTCCTCGCGCCCGGGATTACCATCGAGATGACGGGTGACGTCAATGACTACGCCGGCAAAGGCCTCTCGGGCGGGAAACTGATCGTCAAGACGCCCGAAGAAGCGGGTTACGAGGCGGGAGAGAATATCGTCACCGGCAACGTCGCGCTGTACGGCGCGACCGAGGGCGAGGCCTACTTCAACGGCCAGGCCGGCGAACGCTTCGCCGTCCGCAACTCCGGTGTCAAGACGGTCGTCGAGGGCGTCGGCGACCACGGCTGTGAGTACATGACCGGCGGCGTCGCCGTGATCCTCGGCGAGACGGGCAAGAACTTCGGTGCCGGGATGTCCGGCGGCGAAGCCTACGTACTCGACGAGGCCGGTGATTTCGAGGATCGGGTCAACACGGACATGGTTCATCTGGAGGAGTTGGACGAACGCGACCGCGAGATGGTCAGACGGATGGTCCAGAACCATGCCCGCTACACTGACAGCGACAGAGCAACGGAGATCCTCGACAACTGGGAGGAGTACGTCCCCCAGTTCGTGAAGGTGATGCCCGATGCCTTCGCCGAGGTCGTCGAGGAACGCCTCGCGGAGGGGGAAGACGTCAGGGCTTCGCCGCCGCCGAAGCCGAGTACACCGACGTTCCCAACGGAGGGTGACGACTGATGGCCGAACGCCACCCTGGGGGCTACCGCCGCCACCGTCGCCGGTCGATCGGCAAGCGCGACCCGGAAGAACGAAAGGGGGACTTCGAGGAAGTGTGGGAACCCGAGTGGAACGAGGAACACCTGGCCGAGCAGGGTGAACGGTGCATGGATTGCGGGACGCCGACCTGCATGGGCGGGTGTCCGATCGGGAACATCATCCCCGACTGGAACGATCTCGTCCACCGCGACGACTGGAAGGAAGCACTCGAACGTCTCCATGCGACCAACAACTTCCCGGAGTTCACGGGTTACAACTGTCCGGCGCCTTGCGAGAACTCCTGTGTGTTAGCGTACAACGACGATCCGGTGACGATCAAGTCCATCGAGCGCGCCATCGCCGACAAGGGCTGGGAGGAGGGCTGGATCGAGCCTGAACCGCCCGAAATGCGTACCGAATACGAGGTCGCGATCGTCGGAAGCGGTCCGTCCGGTCTGGCCGCGGCCCAGCAACTCAACCGGGCAGGCCATCACGTGACGGTGTTCGAGCGGGCCGACGAAATCGGCGGGCTGATGCGCTACGGCATCCCGGACGCGAAGTTCGCCAAACACCGCGTACAGCGCCGCGTCGATCAGTTGCGCGAGGAAGGCATCACCTTCGAGACCAACGCCGAGGTCGGCGGGAACGTCCCCGTCGAACGCTTAAAGGAGGACTTCGACGCCTCCATCATCGCAGTCGGGTCTCAGAAACCGATCGACCTCGACCTGCCTGGTCGCGACCTTGAGGGAATCCATTTCGCGATGGATTATCTAACCCAGGAGAACCGTCGCCAATCCGGCAAAGACGTTCCAGGCCCGGACATCGACGCCGAGGGCAAGAACGTCGTCGTGCTGGGCGGGGGAGACACCGGTGCGGACTGTGTCTCGACGGCCCATCGACAGGGCGCAGAGCAGGTCGTCCAGATCGAACTGCTGCCGAAACCGCCGGTCGAGCGGCCGCCGGGCAACCCGTGGCCCGACCAGCCACAGACATACAAGAAGACCTACGCCCAGGAGGAGGGTGCGATCGAGGAGTACTGCGTCGATACCAACGCCTTCGTCGATACCGATGACAACGGCCGCGTGGACACTCTGGAGGCGGACCGCGTCATCTGGGAGGAGGGCGGTGAGGGGCCGCCCGAGAAGAAGGTCAGCGAATCGAACCTGGAGATCCCCGCGGACCTGGTTATCCTGGCTATCGGGTTCGAGGCCCCGGAGTCCAGTCCGTTCGAGCCGCTGGGCGTCGACATCAACGACGACGGCACACTCGCCACCGACGAGGACCTGATGACGAACGTCGAGGGCGTCTTCGCGGCCGGCGACGCGAAGATGGGGCCATCGCTGATCGTCTGGGCGATCGGCAGCGGCCGCGACGTCGCCCGGCACGTCGATCTGTATCTCACCGGAGAGAGTGACCTTCCGCCGAGCCTGGAGACGCCGAACGAGCCGCTCGTCTCGATGTGACGGCGGTGCAGTGACCAGCGGGTGTCGGAGCGACATGGGTTTGTCTCGTCCGCCCCTGTTCTCTGCCATGGACAGCGCACTCGTCATCGGCGGCACGCGGTTCATCGGTCGCCACACTGTCGAGGAATTTCTCGATCACGATTACGACGTGACGGTGTTCAACCGCGGGAACCACGACAATCCCTTCGCCGGAAACGACCGCGTCGATCACGTCCGGGGCGACCGGACCGACGACGCGGCGCTCGAACGGGCCCGTGAGACGGTCGCCCCGGACATCGTGATCGACTGTGTGGCCTATCACCCGCGGGACGTCCGCGTCGCGACCGACATCTTCGCCGACGTCTCGGCCTACGTTTACGTCTCCAGCGGTGCGTCCTACGGTGCCGAGCGCGTCCCCAAGCGCGAAGACGAGACGCCCCTGGAACCCTGCGACGACGAGCAGGCAGTCGACGACTCACCGCGAACCTACCCCAACAGGAAGGCAGCGGGCGATCGTGCGGTCTTTTCGGCCGCCGGGAACGGCGTCAACGCGATGGCCGTCAGGCCGACGGTCGTGTACGGTCCCCACGACTACACCGAGCGCTTGGACTACTGGTTGCATCGGGTCGCGGAGTACGACCGCGTCGTGGTCCCGGGCGACGGCCTCAGTCTCTGGCAGTTCGCCTACGTCGAGGACGTCGCGAGCGCCCTCCGGATCGTCGCCGAGCGGGGCGAAGCCGGCGAGGCTTACAACGTCGGCGACCGCCACGTACCGACACTCGGCCAGTGGATCGAGCTGATCGCGGACGCGATGGATCGCCCCGTTACCCCCGTCGGCGCCAGCGCCAACGAACTCGCCACGGCCATGCTCGCGCCCGAGGAGTTCCCCCTGTATCGTGACAGTCCTCACCTATTATCGACGGAAAAACTTCACGCGCTCGGGTGGGAGTCGACGCCACACGAGAAGGCGCTCGCAAAGACAGTCACGGAACATCGCAAAAGCGGTCGGACCGGCGAGGACGAGGGACCGGATCGGGAGAGCGAAGAGATACTTCTCGATCCGATCTGAGCGGCGACCATATAACGTAGGCACCCGATCGTGCTCGCATGAGCCACCATCACGATCACGACATCAGTGAGGTCGGGATTGCACTCATAACGATCTCCACGTCCCGTACGCTCGAGAACGATTCGGCCGGCGACGCGATCGCCGCGGCAGTCGAGGACGCAGGTGCCACCGTCGTCGAGCGTCGACTGATCGAAGACGACGCCGACGCGATCGAGGCCGCCCTGTTGGGACTGGTCGACGCGCCCGAAGTCGACGCCGTCGTGACCACCGGCGGGACGGGAATCACACCCGACGACGTGACGATCGACGTTGCCAACCGTGTTCTGGAAATCGATCTCCCGGGCTTCGGCGAGGAGTTCCGACGCCGTTCCTTCGAGGAGGTCGGCACGCGGGCGATGGCGACGCGAGCGACTGCAGGTGTGCTGGCTGGCGTCCCGGTGTTCTGTCTCCCCGGCAGCGAGAACGCCGCCCGGCTGGGTATCGAGGAGCTGATCCTCCCCGAGATCGCCCACCTCGTCGCGATGGCGACGCGATAACGTCCGCGCGCTTTCTACTGATCATTGGGCGGAACTTACAACATCCCGAGGGCCGACCAGCCAGTCATGACCGAGGAGTTCACACACGTCGAGGACGGTGCGGCCGACATGGTCGATGTCGGTGAGAAACCCGCATCGAAGCGCAGAGCAGTCGCCGAGGGGGAGATCGTCCTCACGCCGTCGACGATCGCGGCAATCCGGGGAGACGAGATCGGCAAGGGCAACGTTCTCGCGACGGCCCGGGTCGGCGCGATCCAGGCTGTCAAGCACACCTGGGAGACGATCCCGCTGTGTCATCAGATTCCGATCACGAACGTCGACACGACGTTTACAATCGAAGACGCTGTAGTACATTTTCGCGTCGCGGTCGAGACGACGGGACAGACAGGCTGTGAGATGGAGGCACTGGAGGGTGTGACGACTGGTCTGAACGTCGTCTGGGACATGGTCAAGGCTAGCGAGAAGGACGACGACGGCTCGTACCCCGAGACGACGATCCGGGACATCCGGGTCGTCGAGAAGACTGTCAAATCGACTGCTGAATCGTAATCCTGCGACGGCGGTCGTCGTTCCGGCCGGTTTTTGATCCGTCGGGCCCCACTGTGGGTATGACCCACGATCACGCCACGGGGTTCGGATCGGTGACGCGCCTGGCGGACGCACGCGAAAAGTTACTATCGGTCGTCGAACCACACGGACCCACCGGGCGAGTCGAAGCCGCCGACGCCCTCGGTCGTGTACTCTCCGGGACAGTCGACGCCGAGCGACCCGTCCCGCACTTCGAACGGGCGGCGATGGACGGCTACGCCGTCCGGGCAGCGGACACCCACGGCGCATCCGAGCGCTCCCCGCGACGCCTCGATCCGACGACCGACGACATCGCGAGTGGCGAGGCAGTCCGGATCAACACGGGGCAACCGCTGCCCGAAGGTGCGGACGCCGTCGTCATGATCGAGGATATCACCGAGCGCGACGGAGTGATCGACGTCACGAGCGCGCTCGCGCCGGGCGAGAACGTCTCGCCGGTCGGCGAGGATGTCCCGGAAGGGCGGAGACTGTTCGATCCGGGTCGGCGACTCGATCCGGCCGACATCGCACTCCTCCGGGCCACGGGTGTCGGCTCCGTCGTGGTTCGCGACCCACCGACCGTCGGCGTGATCCCGACCGGCGAGGAACTCGTCGAAGGCGACCCGGACCGTGGCGAGATAGTCGAGACCAACGGGACGATGGTCGCGGGCCTGCTCGAACAGTGGGGTGGCCAGGCGAGCAAGGGGGGGATCGTCACCGACGACTTCGATCGATTGGCCGACGCGATCCGGACGGCCGCCGAGACTGACGACCTGGTCGTCACGACGGGCGGCTCATCTGTGGGTGATCGCGATCTCTTGCCCGATGTGCTGGAGTCGGTCGGCGAGTTGTACGTCCACGGAGTGGCGATCAAACCGGGCCACCCTCTCGGCTTCGGCGTGGTCGGGGGAACGCCGATCCTGGCGTTACCGGGTTATCCCGTCTCCTGCATCGTCGGCGCGACGCAGTTGCTCCGTCCAGCGATCGCCCGTGCCGGTGAGTTCGAGCCGGCGCCGATCCACACCCGGGAAGCGGAACTCACAGGGAAGATCGCCAGCGAGCCAGGCGTCCGGACGTTCGTGCGCGTCGTCGACGCCGGGGAGGGACGGGTCGAGCCGCTCCGAGTCGCGGGCGCCAGCGTCCTCTCGAGCATCACCGACGCCGACGGCTGGGTCGTCGTTCCCGAATCCGTCGAGGGATACTCGGCGGGCGAGACGGTCACCATCGAAGCGTGGCGCTGGACCGATTGAGCCTCCCCGAACTGAACGTCGGGAGTGGCCTATTCCTCGACTCCCCAGGCGATCCGATCCCAGCGGCGCTCGTAGCCGTAGGATGTCCCGGTCTTGACGACATTTGTCACGAGACCGATGCTCAATGCCTGATCGACCTCCCCGGTCACGGCCAATGCCACGCCGATCGTGATCAGGATCACCACGAGTCGATAGAGGAGGGTCTTCACGACCGCGTGATATCGGTTCTGTAGTGCTCGTCCCCGGAAGATCGAAGGACCTGTCAGAACTGTCGATGAGGGTCAGTCCCGTTCGAATCTGTCGGTGAACGTTTTCGATCTCGCCGTTTGCGGCCGGAGGCGGGCCTCGACAGTACTCGCCCACGTTCCAGACGAGAGCGGACCGTTATCCGGGTTCGGAGTGTCCGGTCGAAGGGCGTGGCTGTCGAGGGACTTTTTCGTGGCTCCACCGTATGCCAGCCAATGACTGATCGACGCGAGATGCGTGAGCTGGCGTCACCGGAACGTGCACGTGAGGCGATCGCGGGCTTCGAGTCGCCCGCCGGGACGGAATCGATTCCGGTCGATCGGGCGAACGGTCGCGTACTCGCTGAGTCAGTCGATGCGGCCATCGACGTGCCGGGGTTCGATCGGGCGAGCAAGGACGGTTATGCCGTCCGGGCGAGCGATACGACCGCAGCGAGCGAGGTCGATCCAGTCGAACTACGGATCGCCGGACGGATCGACGCTGGCGAGGAACCGGACGATCGCGTCGACCCGGGGACGGCGATCGAGATCGCGACCGGCGCGGTGCTTCCCGACGGCGCCGACGCCGTCGTGATGGTCGAACGGTGTGAGCAACGAGGGGAGACCGTCGCGGTCGAGAGAGCACTGGCCCCGGGTACGAACGTGATGGTCGCGGGCAGTGACGTGGCTGCCGGCGATCGCGCGCTGGACGTCGGGACGCACCTCGCCCCACGGACCATCGGGCTACTGGCGGCGATCGGTCGTGAGACGGTCTCCGTCCGATCCGAGCCGACCGTCGGCGTCCTGCCGACCGGCGACGAACTCGTCGCGCCCGGCGACGAACTCGCTCCCGAGGCAGGGGAGATCTACGACGTGAACGGGACGACAATCGCGAACGCGGTCCGAGAGGCCGGCGGCGATCCCGTTCGGTACGGCATCCTGCCTGACGACGAAGGTGAAATGCGGGACACCCTGTCGCGTGCGGCAGCGGAGTGTGATCTGTTGTTGACTGCCGGCTCGACCAGCGCGGGCAGGGGCGACGTGCTCTACCGCCTCGTCGAGGCCGACGGCGAGTTGCCCATCCACGGCGTGACGATCAAACCCGGAAAGCCGACGATCGTCGGCCGCTACGAGGAGACGGCGCTGGTGGGACTACCCGGGTATCCCGTCTCCGCGCTGTCGATCTTCCGGCTGTTCGTCGCGCCGACACTCCGAGAGTGGGCCGGGACCGAACGCGAGACGACGACCCTGACGGGCCGCTTGGCCGTTTCCGAACGCTATGACGAGGGTCGCCACCGTGCCGTACCGGTCGGCCTCGTCCGGGATGGGGCGGGTGACCTGCTGATCTACCCGGTCGATCGGGGCAGCGGTGCGACGACGAGCCTGGCCTACGCCGACGGCGTCGTCGAGATGGCCGCCGACACGCGACGGCTCGACGGCGGCGAGACCGTCACCGTCGAGTTGTTTTCGACGGCCGATCGCCCGCCCGAACTGCTCGCAGTCGGCGAACGTGATCCCGGATTTCTGACGGCTATCGAAGGGATCGAGCGGACGCGCTATCGGACCCCTGGATCGGTGGGCGGGGATCGGTGGCTAGCCGACGGAATCGCCGACGTGGCCGTCCTCACCGGCGACCCGCCCACGGGGCCGGCCGTCGAGACGCTCGGCCGCTGGACCCGAGAGTGGGGACTGTTGCTCGCCGATGAGGTCGACGTCGAGAGCGTCGTTGCCCTTGCAGACGGGGACTATCGGTTCGTCAATCGCAGTCGCGACTCGGGCTTGCGGGATGCGTTCGAAGCCGCCATCGACCGTTGTGAGGATCCCCCAGCGGTTCGGGACGGGATCACCGGCTATGGCGTCGAGACCCAGGGTATCGAGAGTCCTGCCAGGCGGATCGAACGGGCAAGCGCAGATGCAGGACTCGGATTAGCGACGACCGCCGACCGACGTGATCTCGGATTCCGGCGACTCGGCGCTCAGTCCGTGAGTATCGTCGCCGCGTCCGATCGAGTCGACAAACCGACCGTGACTCGTCTCGCCGAACGTCTCGACGATGAGAGGCTGTTCGAGGGACTGACTGGGTATGCCGTCGATTGAGAACGCGGGGGCGATCGTCTTGGCCGGCGGCCGGAGTCGTCGGTTCGAGGGTAGTGAGAAGGCGCTGGCGACGGTCGGGAACCGGACACTCCTCGCGCGCGTCGTGGACGTCGCCGGAGCGGTCACCGACAGGACGCCGATCGTTGCCGTCGCGACGACCGAACAACGGGAGACCTACGCCGACGTACTGGACGCACCGGTCCGGTTCGTGATTGACGTTCCCGAACGGGAGGGACCGCTCGCCGGATTGTCGAGCGCCGTGGGGGCGTCCGATGCCCGGTGGTCGCTCGTCCTCGGCTGTGACATGCCCCTGGTCGACGAAGCGACGATCGAGTGGCTCGCCGAGAAGCGGACCGGAGAAACCGACGTGGTCGTCCCGCGGACTGCGGACGGACTCCACCCACTCCATGCCTGGTATCAGCGGGAAGCAGTCGCGAACGTGCTCGAAGCTGACCGATCTGAACGGAGCCTGCACGCGCTGGTCGACCGACTCTCCGTCGTGGTCGTATCGGCCGAGGGATCACCGGAAGACGTCGATCTCGAGCGCTCGGTGAAAAATGTCAACACGCGAGCGGACCTGGCAGCGGCGCGAACGCTGTTCGAGGATTGACCAAAGTGCCACGACTATCGGACGGAGGCCCCCTCGGAGCCAACCTGTTCGCTACAGGGCTTTTCGTGGGAGAGTTAGTCACTCCGACCACGTCCCGAGCGAGCGGCGATGAGAACGTCGATCCGGACGCAGTCGCGCGCCGGTTGTGCGAGCGTGCCGAGCGAGACGACTCGGCACTCTCTCCCACGGCGTCGACCCTTTTCGCCGTCGAGGGCAACGGATGTTCCACGGACGCAGCGGAGAAATAACCGCGAGAACCGGCCGTCCCGACCGAGCAGTGATCAGCGCCGGTTCACTGCCGCTCTTTGGGGGAGCCCTGCCTCGAAGTTGCGTCCGATCGACAGTTCGAGTTCTCCAGTAGCCTTTCGAGGAGTTTGCGTTGGGCGGCCGCGAGGTGCTCGGTGAATGTGGGTGTGGCGACCCCGAGTTCGTCCGCGATCACCTCAGCACTTGCATTCCGTGGATACTCAAAGTAGCCCATCTCGTAGGCGGTCTCAAGCACCTCGCGCTGGCGGGTAGTCAGATCTTCCGGATCGGTGACCCACAGCCGCCCCTCGTCGTCCTCCGGCGGCGCTCTGAGAAGTTTCCCCACTTTGACCCCGTCCTGGGCCTCCCGCAACGTCGAGACGATCGCCCTGATCCCGTCGAGATCACGGGCGAGCACAGTCACAAACAGCGTTCCGTCCACAACCTGTACGTCACGAACAGTACAGCCTTCGCGTTCGATACACTCACAGACACAACCCTTTCCTTGCGGTCGGGGGAGTCGATAGATGGTCCGTCTGTCGTCCCGGAAGATCGCTGTCGCATCGCCGAGTGTGGCCGGACGATCGCCTTCCCGAACCGTGAACTCGTCGTGGACGCGCCCCTCAGCGTCCGGGACGACACTCCGGGAAACCGACGAGACCGGCCCGCAGTCGCGGGAGGCCGCGGCCACGTCACAGCGGTGTGGGTCCTCGACGACGAGTTCCGCCCGAATCCCCTCCATTATGTCATATACAACCGGACTGCCTATATTTCGTTTGGCCCGAACTGGTTCGGGATATCCCCTGTGACTACATATAAAGCTCTCCCCGAACATATTTCACAATTATCCAACATAAAACCCCTCAGCGTTGAGGGTCCCACGCTATGGAGGACAACCACCATCGTCTAGAGGACCGGCGTCTCCACCCTACCAGTTTCCTCAGTCGCTGGTGGTGGGACGCCTCAGCACACAGTGATCATCATGAAACGGTCCACACTCGTCATCGCGGTCGTGGTACTCGCCGTTCTCCTGCCGATGTGGTTCGTGGCGTTGCACGGCGAGCCACCCGCCGAAGAGATCGCGATCGATCACAGCGTCTCCGACATGCAGCCACTGGAGGGGCTGATCGATACGCCGAACAAACTATCACCTAGCCAGGTCGGGGTGATTGTCTGGGTCGTCCTGCTCGCCCTCGTCGGCGTTCTGGCCGGAGCTCATCAGTTCATGAACCGGGCGGTGAGACGCTCGAATCCGGGTGATTCCCCCTCGCTCCCAGATGGGGTACTCCCCTGGTTCGAGACCGAGGATCGCTGGCTCGTTGCCTACGAAGACGCCCCCGATTCGATCGAGGGTCTGGTCGCGATGGCCGGGCTAACGGTGCTCGCGATCGCCTTCGCCGCGCTGTTCACCGGCGAGTATCTCACGCTGGCCCGGACCCAGTACTTCGGGCTGTACGCGACCGGATTGTTCACCTCATTGGCCTTGCTCACGGTCGCGTACTACGCCTGGTTCATGCCTCACGTCGCCGTCGCCGAACGGAGGGGTCACGGTGAGTGATGAATGCCCCTGCGAACGGGAGGCGGACGGCCCCGCTCGGCCGAGTATCTATACCGACGACCGAGCCGAGGTCGAACGGCGCGACATCGCCAAACTACTCGCGACCGTGGGCGGGCTCTCGGCCCTGGCTAGCCTCGCCGCGCCGCTTGCGGGCCTCCAGCAGGTCTTCCAGCGCACGTACACCGGCCCGATCTACGGCGACGGGATCCCGCTCGTGGACGGCGAGGGCAACCGAATTACGCCCGACCGTCTCGCCGAGGGCGAACAGCTGACGGTCTTCCCCGAGCCCCGACCGGGCATCGGGGATGCGCCGACGTTGCTTGTCCGCTTCCCCGAGACCAAGTACGGGGATGCGACCGAACTCGCCTACACTGTCGAGGGCTACGCCGCCTATTCGAAGGTCTGTACGCACGCAGGCTGTACGGTCTCCGACCGGGAGGACGACACGCTCGTTTGTCCGTGCCACTACGGGAAATTCGACCCGACGAACGGCGCGACAGTCACGGGCGGGCCGCCACCTCGCCCACTCCCGCAACTCCCCATCACGCTCGCCAGCGAGGGCCATCTGATCGCGACGGGGGACTTCGAGGGATCCGTCGGCGCGGGGGGTGAGTGATGTCCCGGAGCCAGCGCGTCTACGACTGGTTCGACGACCGCCTTGACCTCGACGAGGCCGAGGCGTTCCTCGGGAAGGCCTTCCCCGCCGAGGACTCGTTCCTGCTCGGGGAGGTCGCGCTTTTCTCCTTCGGGATGCTCGTGCTGACGGGTATCTTCCTCGGGTTCTTCTACGAGCCCTCGACGACGGAGATGACCTACGAGGGCAGCGTCGCACAGTTCCAGGGCGACTCGCTGCCGGCGGCCTTTGGCAGCGTCCTCCAGTTGACCTACGACGTGCCTTTCGGCATGTTCATCCGCCGATTCCACCACTGGGCGGCCCACCTCTTTGTCGCCTCGATCGGCCTGCACATGCTGCGGGTGTTCTTCCACGGTGCCTACCGCAAGCCACGGGAGATCAACTGGGTCGTCGGCACCACGCTGGCGATCCTGGCGATGGGGGCGGCCTACACTGGCTACGCGCTGCCGTTCGACGAATTCGCTTCGACGGCGACCGGGATCGGGTACAACATCGCGGGCTCGATCCCGATTCTGGGCGACCCGATCGCTGCGATCGTCTTCGGCGGGGACTTCCCCTCCAGCGCGACGATTCCGCGACTGTACTTCCTGCACGTCTTCATCATTCCTGTCCTGATCGCCGTCGGGCTGGCGGTCCACATGGGCCTGCTCGTCCGACAGAAACACACCGAGTCCCAGCGCGAGAGCGGCGTCGAGCCAGTCACAGGCTCTTCCACACAGGTCAGTGAGGGCCGTGAAACGGTCGATGCCGAGGACGACAGCGTCGTCGTCGGGTTGCCCGCGTTCCCCAATCAGGCCGCGGTCAGTGCCGTCGTGTTCTTCCTCACGCTGGCGACGTTGTCGCTGCTCGCGGGATTCCTGCCCGTCCACAACATTGCTGAATACGGGCCGAACAACCCGGCGGGCACGCCCGCGCTGATCATGCCCGACTGGTTTTTCATGTGGCTCTATGGCTTCCTGAAAGTCCTCCCCTCCTCGCTGGGATTCCACCTCGGGCCGATCGAGATCAGCGCGGAGTTCCTCGGCGGCGTCGCCCTGCCGTCGCTGGTGTTTCTCGCCGTCTTCGCCTGGCCCTTTATCGACCGGCGGCGCGAGAGCGTCCACTTCACGGCCGATCCCTTCGAGCGGCCGGTCCAGACTGGCGTCGGCGTCGCCGGTGTCGTCTTTATCATGATCGCCTCGATTGCGGGCATGAACAACCTGCTCGCAGAAGCGATCGGCACGTCGACCGGCGTCGTCAATCTGCCGCTCCTGCTCGCGATGATACTTGGACCGATCGCCGCATTCGGGATCGTCCACTGGACGATCACTCGTGAACGGGCGGCTGCTGACACGCCGGAACAACCGGACGACGAGGCCGATCAGGCGTCGTCCTCACAACCGGACGATGACACAGCGGAATCACCACCCGAATCTGACAACATGACAGATCCGGTGGAGGTGCCGGAGGATGAGTGAGCATCTCCCCGCGCTGTCCGGACGGACGTATCGACGCGTGGATACGGCGAGTAAACTCGGCGGCATGGCACTGGTGACCGCGGCCCTAGAAGTGGGGCCGACGACCGCCGCCGGAGTCACGCTCGTCGTGATAGGTGCAACACTCGCGACCGCAACCGTCTTCATCGATAACCAATGAGCGACTCCGAACACACGAACGACAGTACAGACGGCCTCTCTCGCCGCGACTTCCTGCTGGGTGCCGGCGCGGCGGGCGTGGTCGGTGCGACCGGCCTGACCGTCGCCGACCAGGCGCTCGACGGCCTCGAAACCGTCGAGGACCCGATCGGGAACTACCCGTACCGCGACTGGGAGGACTTCTACCGCGAGGAGTGGGACTGGGATTCGATCGCCCGCTCGACCCACTCGGTCAACTGTACCGGCTCCTGTTCGTGGGACGTCTACGTCAAGAACGGCCAGGTCTGGCGTGAGCAACAGGCCAACGACTACCCCCGCTTCGACGAAAGTTTGCCTGATCCGAACCCGCGAGGGTGCCAGAAGGGAGCCTGTTACAACGACTACGTCGACGCCGAACAGCGTGTCCAGTACCCGATGCGCCGGACCGGCGAGCGCGGGGCCGGCGAGTGGGAACGCATCTCCTGGGACGAGGCCCTGACCGAAATCGCCGAACACGTCATCGAAGAAGTCCAGGAAGGGCGCTACGACGCCATCTCCGGATTCACGCCGATCCCGGCGATGAGTCCGGTCTCCTTCGCCTCGGGGACCCGGCTGGTCAACTTGCTCGGCGGCGTCTCCCACTCGTTTTACGACTGGTATTCGGACCTCCCGCCGGGCCAACCGATCACGTGGGGCCACCAGACCGACAACGCCGAGAGCGCCGACTGGCACAACGCCGAGTACATCATCGCCTGGGGGTCCAATATCAACGTCACGCGCATCCCCGACGCGAAGTACTTCCTCGACGCCGGCTACGAGGGCGCAAAGCGGGTCGGGGTCTTCTCCGATTACTCCCAGACGGCGATCCACACCGACGAGTGGATCGCCCCCGATCCTGGGACAGACACCGCACTGGCGCTGGGGATGGCCCGTACCATCGTCGAAGAGGAACTCTACGACGAAGAACATTTGAAAGAGCAATCAGACATGCCCCTGCTCGTTCGGGATGACACGGGCAAGTTCCTCCGAGCGGATGAAGTGCCGGACCTCGACGTCGACGCCGACGAGCCGGAGAAAGTCATGGTCATGCAGGACAGGGACGGGGACCTCCGTGCTGCGCCAGGATCGCTCGGTGAACGGGAAGCCAAGTACGACGACTCGCTGTCGATCGAACTCGACTTCGATCCGCAACTGGCCGTCGACGATACCGTCCAGACGACCGACGGGCAGGTCTCAGTCACCTCGGTCTGGAACAACCTCCGGGAGGAACTGGCGAACTACACGCCAGAGTACGTCGCCGAAGAGACCGGCGTCGGCACCGAAACCCACCAGAAGATCGCCCGGGAATTCGCCGACGTCGATCGCGGGAAGATCATCCACGGCAAGGGCGTCAACGACTGGTATCACAACGACCTCGGCAACCGCGCGATCCAGTTGCTCGTCACGCTGACGGGCCACATCGGCCGGAATGGCACCGGCGTCGATCACTACGTCGGTCAGGAGAAAATCTGGACGTTCAAGGGCTGGAAATCACTCTCGTTCCCGACTGGAAGCGTGCGAGGCGTCCCGACGACGCTGTGGACCTACTACCACGCCGGAATCCTGGATAACACTGACGCTGAGACCCGACGGAAAATCGAGGAAGCCGTCGACAAAGGCTGGATGCCGGTCTATCCCGAGGAACGCGAGGACGGCACCCGGCCCGATCCGACGACGATGTTCGTCTGGCGTGGCAACTTCTTCAACCAGGCGAAGGGCAACGTCGCCGTCGAGGAGGTCCTCTGGGACAAGCTCGACCTCGTCGTGGACATCAACTTCCGGCTGGACTCGACGGCGCTGTACGCCGACATCGTCCTCCCGGCGGCCAGCCACTACGAGAAACACGACCTCAACATGACGGACATGCACACCTACGTGCATCCGTTCACACCCGCCGTCGAGCCCCTCGGCGAGGCCAAATCCGACTGGCAGATCTTCAAGGCACTCGCTCAGAAGATCCAGGAGATCGCCAGACAGCGTGACATCGACCCGATCGACGACCGTAAATTCGACCGCCAGATCGATCTTCAGTCCCTCTACGACGACTACGTCCGGGACTGGGTGACCGGCGAGGACGGTGCTCTGGAGGAGGACCGGGCAGCCTGCGAGGCGGTCCTCGAACACTCTACCGAGACCAACCCCGAGGATGGCGGCCACATTACCTTCGCCGACACCGTCGAACAACCCCAGCGCTTCGAGGCCGCTGGCGACCACTGGACCTCGGACATCGAGGACGGCACGGCCTACGCGCCCTGGAAGGACTTCGTTCAGGACAAAGAACCCTGGCCAACCCTCACGGGGCGCCAGCAATACTACATCGACCACGACTGGTTCCTCGACGTCGACGAGCAGTTGCCCACCCACAAACGGCCGGTCGAGACAAACGATCGGAGCGAGTATCCGCTACGGTACAACACGCCCCACGGCCGGTGGTCGATCCACTCGACGTGGCGCGACAGCGAGAAGATGCTCCAGTTGAACCGGGGCGAGCCAGTGGTGTTCATCCACCCTGAAGACGCCCAGCATCGTGGGATCGAGGACGGCGACACCGTCGAGATCTACAACGACCTGGCGACGATCGAGGCCAACGCCAAGATCTATCCGGCCAGTGAACCCGGGACCGTCCGGCACTACTTCGCCTGGGAGCGCTACCAGTACCCGAGCCGGAACAACTTCAACTCGCTGATCCCGATGTACATGAAACCCACCCAGCTCGTCCAGTACCCCGAGGATTCGGGCGAACACCTCCACTTCTTCCCCAACTTCTGGGGCCCAACTGGGGTCAACAACGACGTTCGCTGTGACATCAGGCCCAAAGAGGGGGGTGACGACTGATGGCCCACGACGATGTCGACATCGCAGAGGGGGTCGACCACCAGGTCGCGATGGTGATGGACCTCAACAAATGCATCGGGTGTCAGACCTGCACGGTCGCCTGCAAGACGCTCTGGACCGAGCGGGAGGGCACCGAGTACATGTACTGGAACAACGTCGAGACCCGCCCCGGGAAGGGGTATCCGCGAGACTGGGAAGAAAAAGGCGGCGGCTGGGAGTCCGAGAAACACATCAACCGCTCCGTCGGCGAGATTCCGTCCCAGCAGGATTACGGCGAAAACTGGGAGTTCGACCACGAGGGCATCCTCAAGGAGGGCGAGGACAAGGCCCTCGAACCCGAGAACACGGATCCCGAATGGGGTCCCAACTGGGACGAGGACCAGGGTGCCGGCGAGCATCCCAACAACTACTACTTTTACTTCCCCCGGATCTGCAACCACTGTACGCACCCCTCCTGCGTGGAAGCGTGCCCCCGGAAGGCCATCTACAAGCGTGAGGAGGACGGCGTCGTTCTGGTCGATCAGGAGCGCTGTCGAGGCTACCGCTACTGCGTCGAGGGCTGCCCCTACAAGAAGGTCTACTACAACGCTGTCACGAAGCGCTCCGAGAAGTGCGTCTTCTGCTATCCGCGCATCGAAGGCGAGGGACCCGACGACGAGGTCCATCCGCCGGCCTGCGCGGACCAGTGTACGACGCAACTTCGGTTGGTCGGGTACCTCGACGATCAGGACGGGCCGATCTACAAGCTCGTCGAGCAATACGAGGTCGCACTCCCGTTGCACCCCGAATATCAGACCTCGCCGAACGTCTACTACATTCCGCCTGTCGCCCCGCCACAGCACTCTGAGGACGGCGAGACGGTCGACGTCGAGCGTATCCCGCGGTCGTACCTCGAAGAGCTGTTCGGCGAGCAGGTCAACGATGCCCTGGACACCATCGAGCGCGAGCGCGCCAAGGTCGAACGCGGCGGCCACAGCGAACTCATGGAGATTCTCCAGGACAAGAATCCGGCACAACAGTACCGTTTGGAGGTGTTTGCAGATGACTGACGACAGGAAGTTATCCGCAATCTCACCAGACGAGCGAAGCGAGTCTGGGGGTGTTCAACGATGAGTGAAATCGTTCGCGGGAGGCGACCGCTACTCGTCGCCGGCTTGCTCGCGGGGCTGCTTGTCGCAAGCGCCGCGCTCGCGCCGCTGATCGCCGACGCCCGCCCGGCCAGGGAGATCCCCGTTGAGGACGTCGAGGAGTCGCTGGCTGACCCAGGTGCCGAGGGCTGGAGCGACGTCCCAGCGGCAACCGTGCCGCTGGCGAGTGCGCCCAGCGGCGTTCCGAACGCCGACGACACGACCGTCCGCGAGGTAGAGGTCGAGGCAGCACAGACCGACCAACGGCTGTTCGTCCGCCTGCGCTGGGCCGATCCGAGTGACGATCGCTCGGCGAGTTCGCCGCGTGCATTCGCCGACATGGCGGCGCTGCAGTTCCCGGTCAACGCGACGACCCAGCCGGCGATCGCGATGGGCAGCGCGAACAACCTCGTGAACGTCTGGCAATGGTCGGCGACCAACAACACCCAGGAACTGCTCGCCGGTGGTCCCGGAACGACGACTGTCTTCCAGCAGCCAGAAGTGAGTACGCAGGCCGCACGGAGTACAGTCGGCGAAGGGGACGGCTGGAGTGTCGTCTTCACGCGGGATCTGGACACCTCGGTCGACAATCGGACACAACTCGCCGCTGACGCAGACGTAAGCGTCGCCGTCGGAATCTGGAACGGCGAGAACAGCGAGCGTGCCGGCCAGAAGGCCGTCAGCGAGTGGTACTACTTCCCGTTCGGACCCGACGACGGCGGTGCGCCCTTCCAGACGATTCTCTGGGCCGTCGCCGGCGTCGCGATCGCGCTGGTGATCGCCGTCACTGCGATCAGCGTCCGGCGGACCCGAGAGGAGGGTGAATCGTGATGAGCGATACGAACACCGCTGTGGACCCGCGCGGGGACGATCGACTCGATCCCCACGACGTGCGGGCCGATCCGGCCGCACGGGGCGTCCTCTATCAGACTCTCACCCGGGCGTTCGAGCACCCAACCGAGGAACTCCACACCAGTCTCGCCGACGGCCAGATAGCGGACGGACTCCGCGAGACCGTCACGAAGACGTCCCTCGACGTCTCCGTACCGGATCTCGCTCCGGGGGAAGACTACGAGAATCTCAGCGCCCGGTACAACCGGCTGTTCGCTCTCGGGATGGCGGCTGTGACCGACCGAACAGACGGGTCAGTCGAGACGGAGGGGCCGGTCGTCTCGCTGTACGAGTCCGGCCATCGCGACGACGCGACCTGGGAGACGGTCAACGTCGATCTGGCGCGTGCCTACGAGTACTACGGCCTCTCGGTCGACGAAGACGAGCGCGACCACCACGACAATCTCGGCCTGCAACTCGAGTTCGCAGGCTATCTCGCCCGCCGGGAAGCACTCGGCGAGGACGACGCCGCGGCCGCACGCCGGGATTTACTGGATCGACATTTGACAGTCTTCGCGGCGTCGTTGCGCGAGGAACTCGCCGAGATGGATGCCGCTGGCGTCTACGCCGATCTGGCGCTCCTCCTCGATCGAGTGCTCGCAGCGGATCACGCGGACCTGGCTGACGGACTCGATTCGGCGTCGACGACTGACGAACGCGAGGTGACCTGGTGATGAGCGGGCGAGTCGCAGCCCTGGACTCTCTCGGCGTGCCGACGACCCTTCGCGAGACGGAGAGCAACGGAATGGACCGGGAAGTCCTCGCCACACCGGCCGTCCTGGCGACAGCGACGTTGTTCGGCGTCCGGATCGCTATCAACGCCCGTGGGGCGATCCCGATCGATCTGGTCGCGCTCCAGGAGTGGCTCGTTCCCCTAACAGCGCTCGTCTGTGCAGGTTCACTACTCGCGATCGCTGTTCTGGATGGCGAAGGCCACGAGACGGTCGGGCTGGCCTTCGTCGGCGTCTTCGGCATGGCCGGAACGATCGCCCGACCGGCATACGTCCCTGCCGTCGTGGCGATCGTCGCCGGCACGGCCCTCGCGACGGGAGATCGACTCCTCGCGGTCAGGGATCGTCGGCTCGGCCCGACGTTGGTCGCGTCACTCCTCGTCTGTGGACTGACCGCCTCCCTGATCGGAACCTTCGGTATCGAGCCTGCCACGACCCGCTCGGTCGGCTCGCAGTTGACGTTGCTGGGGATCGCCGGGACGCCGGTGTTTCTCGCGCGCGGTCGCGCGGATTGGCTGTTCGGTGCGCTGGGAGCCGGTCTGCTGGTCGCACTTGGTGTGATCGCCCCGTTCCTGCTCGGCGCGACTGGGCTGGTCGCGGGCGCGATCGTCGGCGCGTCGGTCCCCGTTATGGCGCTTGCCGTCGGCGGACTGACGACGACCGCGAGCGCCGCACTGCGGAGGCGCCACCACGCTGCCGCGCTCGGCACGGGATTGTTGCTGTTCGCGGGGATCCCCGCGACGGTCCCCCGTGCCCTCGCGCTTGTGCTCGCTCTGGCTCTGCTGGTCGGAGCACTCCCCGGAGGTGTGATAGATGCCTGAGCGCGACGACGACCCGATATCGGAACGCAGCCCAGACCCAGAGGGGTACCATCCGGACGTTACTGTCAGCCGTGACGACGTGAAGATGGGCGAGGCGAGCGAGGCCGACTTCGCGGCGGCGGACACCGATCCCGTCGCCGACGAGAGCGAGACGGATCTGCTCGAACGACTGAACGGAGACGATGCGACCGAGCGCCAGCGGGCCGTCCTGGCACTGGCCGAGCGCGATCCGGGAGAGGACGCGCTCGCAGTATTGGCCGACCTCGCGGCTGACGATCCCGAACCGCTCGTCCGGCAGTTCGCCGTCGAGGCGCTCGGTGATCTGGCGGAGTCGACGCCGGACGCAGTCGTAGCTGCCGCCGACGACCCCGACCCGTGGGTTCGCGCAGAGACGATCGTCGCTCTCGATCACCTCGATCGAGAGAGACACGCCGAACGGATCGCGGCTGCACTAGAAGACGACCACCATGCAGTCCGGCGAAACGCCGTCATCTCGCTGTGGAAAGGTCGGGGCGATGACGCCCTGGAGGCACTGCTCGCACTGACGGACGACGAGTCCGACCGGGTTCGGGAGTGGGTCGCCGAACTACTCGGGCGGATCGAGCACCCGGACACCGAAGGCGCTCTGGATGACCTCCGGGACGACGATGAGTCTGTCGTCGCCAAGACCGCAGCGCACGCACTGGATGGAAGCGACTCGATGTCGGGACCGCCCGGCGGAATGGCTCCCGATGGAGCCGACCCGACGGGATCGCGTGACCGACCCCCACAACTCTGATCATGACACTTCCGACGACGGCCTCCCGCGATCGCACGTGCCCCGACTTCCAATCATGACCACCGAGACCATCTCGACGGAAGTCAGGCGGACGCTCGACACGCTCATCGAAGACAGAGCCGACGATCCCGTCGAACTGTTGTTCGTCGGCCCGAACGCGGTCTGGCTGATCGTCGATCCCGACCGGATCGAAAGCGAAGACGCCATTATCGACGTGTTCCACGCTCTGGATTCTATTCCGGAGGTAAAAACCCTCTACGTCGCACGAGCCGACATCACGAAGGCAGACCGAGCCCACGTTCACTGACCGGCAGACGAACGTGTTCGGGGAGATGGATTTGACCGGCGAGTGAAAGTCCCGTATATGGATCGCTACGACGGGACGTACGGGGATGGATCTCGACGGGTGTCGGTACTGCGACCGGGAGGTGACTGACGTGCGACCGACCGACGTGGACCCGAGCGAGCGGCCGGTGGTACTCATCTGGGAACTTACCCAGGCTTGCGACCTGGCTTGCAAACACTGCCGGGCCGAAGCCGAGGATCTCCGCCATCCCGACGAACTCACGACGGAGGAGGGCAAGCAACTACTGGCGGACGCAACCGAGTTCGGTGACGACCAACTGGTTGTTCTCTCGGGCGGCGACCCGCTCTATCGGGATGACGTGGCCGAACTCGTCGAATACGGCACCGACCAGGGACTCCGGATGACGCTCACCCCGAGCGGCACGGCATCGCTGACCCCAGAGCGGATCGACGACCTCGCCAGTGCCGGCCTTCGGCGGATGGCGGTGAGTCTGGACGGCCCTGACGCCGAGTCTCACGACGAGTTCCGACAGGAGGACGGGAGTTTCGAGCAGACGATCGCGGCCGCTCGTGCCGCGCGCGATCGTGGCCTGCCCCTGCAGGTCAACACGACTGTCTGCGGGGAGACGGTCGACGACCTGCCGGCAATCGCCGATCTGGTGGCCGATCTCGGCGCGGTGTTGTGGTCGGTGTTCTTCCTCGTCCCGATCGGTCGCGGGACGGTGCTCGATCCGATCACGCCCGATCGTGCTGAGGAAGCCATGGAGTGGCTGACAGGCGTCCAGCGCGAGGCCGAGTTCGGGATCAAAACGACCGAAGCACCTCACTATCGACGGGTCGCACTCCAAAAGCGACAGGTGGGTTCGGGTGGCGAGCCGCCCGCGGGTGGGAAACCCGACTCCTCAAGTGGCGATCGTTCGACCGGGATCACCGCCGGCAACGGCTTCGCGTTCGTTAGCCACACTGGTGAGGTGTTCCCGTCGGGCTTTCTCCCCGAATCAGCCGGCAGCGTTCGTGACCGGACCGTTGTCGACATCTACCGGAACGCCGAGTTGTTCGAACGACTCCGCGATCCCGACGAACTCTCGGGAAAGTGCGGAACCTGTGAGTTCCGGTTTGTCTGTGGCGGCAGTCGCTCACGGGCGTTTGCGACCACGGGCGACCCCATGGCGAGCGACCCACTGTGTGGATACGTTCCCGACGGCTACGACGGACCGCTACCCGAGAGCATGGCAGAAAATCCGGCCGATTGAATCCCGTCGAGTCGTTTGGCTACCCCTCTCGAAAGCACGCTTGCCTGAGTCGGTCGAGTTCCTCGTATCCCGCAAACCGATCCCAGACAACCAGCAAGCTCGGCAAGGACGGAGACTGCCGCGAGGAATGCAGAGACGGCCGTGAGCGAGGTTTTCTCTTCGATCGAAACCGCCCGCGACTGTACTTACGTCGGAACCGACCGAGTTGTCTCCGCTTGGATCCCGTGAGCTGGGTGGCCTTGCCATCGGTCTTCCAGCCGGTCTCCGTCGAAACCCCTCGATCGTGTCTCGTCGGCGTGAGTGTCCCCCAGTGCGTTCCGGATTCGTCTGGTCGTCGAACGAGCGCCACTCCAGTCGAATGCTCAAACGAGCAAATGGAAACGGAGGGGACTGGCTAGTGTTGTGCAGATAGACAGATGAATGCCTTTTTCACTCGGTCTGTCCGACACGCCCCTAGACATGGTCCCCCTGACACGTCGAAGCTTCCTCCACGGAGCCACAGGGCTCACTGCCGTCCTTGCTGGATGTAGTGGGCTTGGCGGTGATTCCGCTGAATCGACGGCCACGCCAACACGCGTCGCCACTGAAAACGATCCTGCGCACGGATCGACGACGGATCCGGAGTCTCTCCTCCTTCGCGTCGATACCGATCGCCCGCCGGTGTGGCTTGCCGAGTCGGACGGTGAACCCGGCGGTCGTCCGACCGCAAACGAGCGTGATCGCTGGCGTGATTCCATCATCGTCGACGATTCGACCCGCGCTGATCGTCTCAAAGTTGCTGAAAACATCGACCGTGAACGGGTCGGGTCGTTCTTCGGGGCGACTGACTTTGCGACCGAGACGGTGTACGTCGAAATGGGCGAGATCGAGGAGTGTTTCCGTCTCGAACTCTGCCATGTCAGCTGGTCAGCAACCGAGATTTCGACGGATTACACTCGTCGGAGTCGACCATATACGGATCGCTGTGAAGCCGACAAGTCGGTCATCGAGGCCCGTCTCATTCGTATTCCCGATTCGATCAAAGCTGACGACGTACACAGCTATTCGTCCTCGATCGGGGCCGGCGCCTGTGATCGACGCCAAGGGGCTGCCAAAGGAGACGGAGGGGCTGGTCCCGCGTCTGTCACCGAGAGTGATACCCGAACAGAAGCGACAACGATCGACGCCGAAGGTGAGGAGTGATGCAGCAAGATAGTGCGTCCACGACAGCGTGGGGCCGAATGACACGCCGTGGGGTGCTGGCCCTGGCCGGTACGACTCTCCTCGCCGGCTGTAACGGCCTCGCGGAGTTAGGAAATGGAGCGGAACCGACGATACGTGCCTATGACTTGCCGGACATCGATCCCGACGAGGATCGGCAGCCAGTTGTGTCCGAATCAGTCCCCGTCGAGATCGCTCCTGACCACTTCGACGCCGCCCGAAACAGGGTCGCGACGCTACTCGCGGAACTTCCGACGCCGCTAGGGCCTGAAGATATCCCGAACGGCCATATCCGCGAGCGCCTCTCCGACGCTGCCAGCAATGCCACGACCGAACTCAATGATGCACGCGACGCTCCGACGGAGCTAACGGCCCTTTCCTCGATCCAGCGGGCCCGTTCCGAAGCTCGGTACGCGGCCGCTGGCTGGGCTGTCGCAAATCGGGGCCTCTCCGTCGAACCTTTTCAGCGAGAGCACAGGCAGGCGGTCTCGGACGCCCGTTCAGTTCGGGATGACTATGAGTACGTCGGGAGCGATCCTGTCCGGGCAGCCCTCGTTCACAGTCGTATCGAGGACCTATTGGCGCGAGTGATCGACGGCCAAACGCCCAGAGCGGAGGAGAATTTCCTTTTGCACGTTGCAGAGTGGGGCGAGACAGCTGAATCAGCACGGGCCCATCTCGACGACGCACGTCATCTCGACGAGCAATTCACTGCATCGCTGTCCGCCGAGGTCGGTACGATCGAGGAGAGGCTCACTGAAGCAGCCGAAACGTTGCTTGCCGATGTCCGGTCGCGAAGCTCGGAACTGCCACCCGAGCCGACCGCCGAAGAGTGGGATCTGCCTGACCGGGTGATCGGTGACCTCCGCCAGGACGCTGATTATGGGATCTCGCGGATCGATGACGCGAACGGGCCGGCCAGTGCCGTGATCGACGCGAATCGACGACTCACCCAGTTCCGGGCATTGGACCGCTTACAGCAGCGTATCGACGATGGTGAACTGTCCCGGCCGGAGAGCGCCGAGGCGGTCCGGGAGATTCGATCGACTGCCTACGACGCGATTACGGCTGCACTTGCGGAGGGTCCGGCACCGGAGCTGACGCGAACGGTCGTTACGAGTGCGGCCTGGCGAGTTGCCAATGCTGACTGGGAACTCGCCCAACACGAGGGCGAGGTGGCTGTTTCGCATCTCGATCCAAGCGTCGTTGATTACGTTATCGCGACGGCAATCGCGCGGGAAGCGTCGGCTGTCTCTCGACAGACAGTCGAGATACTCGAAAATGCGTAACGCTTGGGCACGACTATCCGAAACATCATTTGTACAGTCATATAGAATTGTGCTATTAGTTCCGATTTGAAGCGCGTGGTATCGGATATTCGAGTCAGAGAGGTGTCTCGGACAGATGATTACGCAGCGCTTCTGTCACTTCCTCACGCTCGTGATGGACCCAGTGAGACG
Source organism: Halorhabdus amylolytica (assembly GCF_004944975.1). Classification (GTDB taxonomy): domain Archaea; phylum Halobacteriota; class Halobacteria; order Halobacteriales; family Haloarculaceae; genus Halorhabdus; species Halorhabdus amylolytica. The sequence goes on along the minus strand of NZ_SPQG01000003.1, from coordinate 211,760 downwards.
TGTCGGGAAACATCTGTAACTGTCCGTTGCCACAGTAATTGACGCTCTTTTCGGCCATCGAGGGGACGAGAGCGATGTCATCTTCGCCCCAACAAATCAGCGTCGGCTGTGGAACAGTGCTGCGGGAGGGGCGTTTTGACCCCCGGAATCCACGATACCAGTTGATCCTCGGTTCGATGCCGGTGTGCTGCCAAGCGGCCTTGTAGCGGGCAATCGTTTCGTCGTCGAACGTCCCAGGATTCGACGTGATTTCGAGTGAGTCGACCATATTGTCCATGTCGTTTCGACCCAGGAGCCATTCGGGGAGTTTCGGCACTTGATAGAACCAAACGTACCAGCTCCGGGCGATTTGTTGGGGACTCGAACGGAGAGTCTCGCGATACACCGTCGGATGTGGGACGTTGCAGATTCCGAGCCGATCAACCATCGAGGGGTGCCGGAGAGCGACGTTCCAGGCGACAAAGCCGCCAAAGTCGTGCCCGACGATGTGGGCCGACTCCCGACCTTCACTCTCGATCAATTCGCAAACGTCCACAGAGAGTGTTGACTGCCGATACGCATCGATGCCGGCGGGTGCATCGCTCAGATTGCAGCCTCGCTGATCCGGGACGACTACACGGAATCCGGCGTCGACGAGCGCGGGTATCTGATCCCGCCAGCCGTACCAGAAATCGGGATGGCCGTGCAGCAGGATGACTAATGGTGCGTCGGCGTTGCCAGCGGCTACGACGTGTAACTGGACATCGTTGATATCCCGATAGGTGGATTCGACATCGTGGTGGGCGAGGAGCGATGCATCCGTTTTGATGCGTGATTTCGTGACAGACATTGGTAGTGGATCGAATCGGTAACGTGTCGGTTCCCAGACGCCGAACTGGAGCAGTGAGGCAAAATACATGGTGGCACAGTGTCTGCCGACTGCCACACTGGTGAGGGTTCTTTTAAGTAACGTGGCGATCCGGATCGTGTCGGGCGAGAGAGTTAGGAGACGATCTCGCGAAACACCCGTTCCTCGGCTTTCCGGAGATGTTCGCCGACCGTTCCGGGTGCGATTCCGACGACATCACTGATGTCTTCGAGTGACGCCTGTCGCGGTTCGCGATAATATCCCAGATCGACTGCCGTCTCGATGACTTCTTCTTGTCGAGATGTAATCACCCTGCTGAATGACGAACCATCGGTCTCGTACTCTCCAGTTTCGAGAACTTCGATCGTCATGTAGTCGACCGTCTCGGCGTATTCGTACAGTTCGCTGAATATCTCGTCGGTCCCGAGATACGTGACCTTGAGGTTGTCCTCGGACGTGAAGAGGATCGGTGTGTCGACCACCAGCAACGACTCTCGCTGAAGTTCCAACGCCCAGTGGATCTCCTCGGTCGGTTCGAATTGACTGACAGCCATCCAGCGCTCTTCGCCCGCGGTTAGATACTCAAGGACCTGTGGCGACTCCTCCATGATTTCCCGATACCGGTCTTGACTGCCACTTGCCTCGGCAAACAGCAATACGGTATCGTCACCAAGCAGTTCGACGTGATGAATAGCTCGCCGCTTGATGGACGGCTCGGCCGTAAGCTGCCCACCGAGCGGGTGGAAGGCCCCGTCTCCCTCTGGCTTGACCAGCAGTGAGAGATATCGCATGCCATGACTTGGAGCGCGTCGAAGTAAATCGCCACGGATACTCGATATATAAATTGCAACACTGGTGAGGCAGGTCGCCTACTGTCCGACGCCGAGAATTGCCACCCAGCAGACGATGCAACAGCAACGACGTTCGACCGCCCAACAGTTCGTGGACGAGGCGGTCACAGCCCTCCCTGACGACGCCATCGTCGGGCTTGAATCCCACAAGAACGCCCCTGCGTTCGTCATTCGAGCCGATCGCGTCCAGACAGTTCTCTCGACACTTCGCTCGAAGATGGGTTTCGACCACTGTTCGTGTGTGACTGCCCAGGAGTACCACGACCGCTTCGAAACGGTGTATCACCTCACGAGCTACCACGACCGAACGCGTGAACTATCGGTCGTCGTCCCGACGACGAAGGACGATCCCGTTAGCGAGTCAGCCGCGCCGGTTTACCGGACAGCCGATTGGCATGAACGAGAAGCCTACGATTTACTCGGTATCGAATATGAGGGCCATCCAGACCTGCGCCGGCTTCTCTTGCCGGACACCTGGCAAGGTCATCCACTTCGGGAGGACTACGACCGGACTACTTCTCAGATCGTGCCGGTACGCGAACACGCCAACCCGTTGCAGGAGGACGCTCGGGACGAGAAATCGGATACGATGTTCATCAACATCGGACCTCACCATCCCTCAACGCACGGCGTCCTTCACCTGGAGACGACGCTTGACGGTGAGGAAGTGGCCGATGTCGAGCCCGATATCGGCTACATCCATCGATGCGAAGAGCAGATGTGTCAGCAGGGCACCTACCGCCACCAGATCATGCCCTATCCTGACCGCTGGGACTGGGGCGGCGCGGGCCTGCTCAATGAGTGGGCCTACGCTCGCGTCATAGAGGACCTTGCAGATGTCGACGTGCCCGAGTACGCCCAACTCCTCCGGACGATGAGCGCCGAGTTGTCGCGGATCCTCTCGCACTTCCTGGCGACCGCGATGTACGCGCTGGACGTCAGCGGCGAGTTCACCGCCACCTTCATGTATGGGTTCCGGGATCGAGAAATTGTTCAGGATATTCTGGAGGATCTGACCGGTCAGCGGCTCATGTTCAACTATTTCCGGATCGGAGGCGTCGCCTGGGATGTCCCCGAACCGCGCGAGACGTTTTTCGAGGAGGTGCGCGCGCTCACTGACGATATACCGCAGAAACTCGATGAATACCACAAACTGTTGACAAGTAATGAGGTCTTCCAGTCCCGCTGTCTCAACACCGGTGAACTGCCACCAACGGTCGCAAAGCAGTACGGAGCGACCGGCCCAGTCGCTCGCGGCTCCGGTATCGACTACGATCTTCGGCAGGACGATCCGTACGGGTACTACGACCGCCTCGAGTGGGATGTCGTCACCGACGACGGCTGTGACAACTTCTCTCGCGTACTCGTCCGACTACAGGAGATCGAGGAGTCGGCAGCTATCGTGAACCAGTGCGTCGACCTGCTGGAAGACTGGCCCGAGGACGATCGGACGATCCAGGCCAATGTGCCCCGCACGCTGAAACCGTCCGGCGAATGCTACCGGGCCGTCGAGGGTGCCAAGGGCGAACTCGGAATCTACATCCGTGCCGACGGCACCGAGAAACCCGCACGGTTCAAGATTCGCGGCCCGTCGTTCTCGAATCTCCAGGCGCTCCCGGAGATGGCAAAGGGCGAGTACGTCGCCGACCTCGTTGCCACCATCGGGAGCCTCGACGCCATCATGGGAGAGGTGGACCGATGATGATGACTGCCGCCACGTTGTGGCCGACAACGACCGGCCAACCGACGGGCGCGACACCTGGGTGAGCCGGTGAAGATGACTGCCTCCAGGCCGTGGGGGAACGTCGCCGACCAACAGGTGACGTGTATCGCTTCCGTCGAGACATTCGACCGTGAGGATGCACACGAATACGACAAACACGGCGATCGCTGGAATTGCGATCGAAGGAGTTCGAATCCCTCACTAAGCACCGTCACCGCGAATGCTGTCAACAGAACCGCGACTGCTTCGAGCAGACGCTTGTGACAGCGCGATTGGCGATGCGAGATCCGAGATTACTGGTGTCGAGAAACGCGATCCGTAAGACCCTATCTGGCTTCCTTCGGAGACAGAGACCCGCTTGCTCGTTAAAACTGGGAGACTGTCTTCGGTGAGGTGATACGTTGGCTCTCGCAGACGAGCCTAACAAAACTTGGATGGACAAACTATGCGACGTTTGCTATGATACCCCCACGGTGTCGATTACTTCAAGGCCGCACTGCCGGTCGCGAGACCCTGAAACCCGCTCGTCATCGTCACGACCTCGATCGTTTCCAGAATCTCCGCTTCGGAGGCCCCTGCCGACCGCGCTTGCTCCGCGAGGTTCTCGACGCCTTCCTCGTGACCCGCCGCCGCGTCGAGGGCCATCATGACCAAGAGCTTCATTTTGGGAGGGAGCTCACCGTCAGTGAGCGCCTGTTCGAATGCCTCTCCAACTGGTTCACCGAATTCCGGATCCGCTTCGATCAACTGGTCGAGAAATTCTGGCGTTTCGTCCGACATCGGGACGATTTGGTGGGTGTCCGACCAAAATATCTTTCCCCTTTTGTATACCTCTGAAAAACTCGGCGCTCCAGTCGGCAGATATCCTCGAACGCCGGACTCAACTGGCAGGTCCGGACGTTCGCTATGGTGTCTCCTGCTTTCGAGAGCGGAGCGACCAGCATATCGTGTCGTTTTATCCGGCACTCGTCGTACGGCATGACAATGGCGTCAACACTGGATCTGCTGCTCGGTAGCGGTCCCGGACAGCGTGCGGTCGTCCTCGGTGCAGTAACCATGTACCTCTACCTGTTTGTGAAACGCCCGACCGATGCGATCGAAGCGATCAAGAACGGACTGAAACTGTTCGCTCGGATGTTCACACTCATCCTCGCCGCCCTGTTGCTAGCGTCGGCGATCGGAGCGTTGATCCCGGCCGAGACGGTCCAGCAGATCCTCGGTGACACAGCGGGCGTCGGTGGGGCGATCGTCGCTGGCGTGGTCGGCGGTGGTCTCCCGGGCGGTCCCTACGCAGTCTACCCGATCGTGAGCGGCGTCCAGGCGGCGGGTGCCGGGATCGCCGCCGTTCTCGCACTGTTGATCGGCTACGGGATGATCGGCATTGGACGGGTCCCGTACGGCCTCGTGTTCTTCGACACGAAGACGGTCGCGCTCAGGCTCGGAATCGCCGTGCCGGCCACTGTGATGATCGCTGCGGGGGTGTATCTCGCCGTATGAGTCTTCGAGAATGGATCGACGGCACGGATCTCTTTGGCGTGATCGATCTCGTCTTCGGCCGACAGTGGGGCCAGCGTATCGTCGTGATCGGTGCGATCGTCGTCTACGCCTGGCTCGCACTCAGCGACCCTGCCACTGCACAGGCAAGCGCCGTCTCGGGGGTCGGGACTTTCGTGCAGATGTTTACGCTCATCCTCGCGTCGCTGCTTATCGCCAGTGCGATAGAGACGCTCCTTCCCAGGGATGCACTCGCCGGGTTGATCGGTGACGGCGCAGGAGCGCGTGGCGTGATCCTGTCCGGGTTGATCGGCGGCCTTCTCCCGGGTGGTCCCTACGCCACGTACCCGATCATCCGGGGCGTTGCCGATCGTGGCGCAAGCTATCCCGCGATGCTGATGATGTTGATCGGGTATAGTCTGATTGGGCTCGGTCGTGTGCCCTTTGGACTCGCGTTCTTCGGGATCGAGATCGTCATCGCCCGGGTCGTGATCGCCGTGGGGGCTACGGTGGTTCTCTCGCTGCTCGTCTATGCGCTGGCTCAAACTGACATTGGTGGCCGAGTGCTCTCCTTTGAGCAGTAAGACCGGCGGTGCACTCTCGACTCGACGCCAACCCAACACAGACGAGCGGCCAAAATGGATTCCCATTCCCGAATAGATCCGTTTCGCGGCCAGGTCAGAGCGATCGGTTTCACCCAAAGTGGGTTGGGCGGTCGAGAACTATCCAGTCGGCTCGAAATGGTTCTCAGAAGGATACTTTTTTGGCTGGCTTAAAAACTACCGCGGGAATATCTTCCCACCCATACCCACCGTCTGAGAATCGTCCGGATAGTCGAATACTGGCGTTTCAGAACACCAGTTCGCATGCAACTCACACGCAAAACGATCGCGAAAGTCATCGCGGTCGCGTTCGTCTTCAACCTCGTCGTGATGGGGGCAGGTGCCTGGCTGGCGTACCAGGAAGCCCCGCCGATTCCCGAACAGATCGTCGGCCCCGACGGCGAGACCGTCGTTACCGATCAACAGATCCAGGACGGCAAGGCACAATTCCAGCAGAACGGCCTGATGAACCACGGATCGATCCTCGGCAACGGCGCCTATTACGGCCCCGATTACACGGCTGATTCCCTCAACTTAAAGACCCAGTATATGCGGGGTTACTACGCCGAGGAGCGCTACGGGATGGCCTACGAGTCGTTGCCCTCCGAGCGCCAGGCGGCGATCAATGACGTCGTCGAGCAGGACATGAGCGAGGGCTACGGCGGGGGCGACATCGAGTACTCCGCGGCGGAACTCTACGCGCACGAGCAGGTGCGTGAGGAGTACGTCGAGCGCTACCACGAGGGCAGTCACGAGCGCGGCGTGCCTGAAGGCATGATCGAGTCCCCAGAGGACGCACGGGACTTCGCGGACTTCGCCATGTGGACGGCGTGGTTCTCTCACACGGATCGGCCCGGCGGTGACCACTCCTACACCAACGAGTGGCCCTACCAGCCCGGTGCCGGCAACGACGCGACGGGATCGGCGATGACCTGGAGTGTCATCGCCATGATCCTGCTGGTCGCCGGGGCCGGCTTTGCGATCTGGCTGTACAAATCCGTCAGCCTCCCCGAACCGTCCGCCGAGGGGATCTCCGTCCCGAAACCGAGTGACATCGAGATCTTCCCGAGTCAGCGGGCCGCGTTGCGGTTCGTCCCGATCGCGGCCGGTCTCTTCCTGGCACAGGTGTTACTCGGCGGCCTGTTGGCGCACTTTTACATCGAGCGGGCCGGTTTCTTCGGTATCGAGCAGATAGCCGGGGTGTCCATTCTGCAGATCTTGCCCTTCGCTATCGCCAAGACCTGGCACATCGACCTCGGGATCCTCTGGATCGCCACGACCTGGCTCGGAGCGGGACTGTTCCTCCCGCCGCTACTGACCGGCCACGAACCCAAGCGACAGTCCACCTACGTCAACGCGTTGCTCGGGGCGCTCGTGGTGGTCGTTGTCGGCGGGATGGGCGGCATCTGGCTCGGCGCGAACGGCTACCTCGACGGCGCGCTGTGGTGGCTCATCGGCAACGAGGGCCTGGAATATCTGGAAGTCGGCAAGCTCTGGCAGGTCGGCCTGCTCGCGGGCTTCCTGCTGTGGGCCGCGCTCTCGGTCCGTGGGCTGAAGCCGCTGCTCGACCGGGAACCGATCTACGGGTTGGGCCATATGATCCTCTATGCCGGCGGGTCGATCGCGCTGCTGTTCACCGCCGGGTTCATGTTCACACCCACGACCAACATCGCCGTCACGGAGTTCTGGCGCTGGTGGGTCGTCCATATGTGGGTCGAGGGTGCCTTCGAGTTCTTCATCGTCGCCATCATCGGCCTGACGCTGGTGTCGATGAATCTCCTCGATCGACGCAGCGCGGAGAAGGCCGTCATGCTGCAGGCGCTGCTGGTGATGGGCACCGGCGTCATCGGGGTCTCCCATCACTACTGGTGGATCGGCATGCCCGACCTGTGGGTACCCATCGGGAGCGTCTTCTCGACGCTGGAACTCATCCCGCTGGTGTTCATCCTCTATGAAGCCCTGGGCCAGTACCGGGCGATGGACACCGCCGCATTCCCGTACAAACTCCCGTTCACGTTCATTGTCGCCAGCGGCGTCTGGAACTTCGTCGGGGCCGGCGTGCTGGGCTTCTTCATCAACCTCCCGCTGATCAATTACTACGAACACGGTACGTACCTCACGGTCGGCCACGCTCACGCCGCAATGTTCGGCGCGTTCGGGCTCCTCGCGCTGGGGATGGTCACGTACATGCTCCAGCTGTCGATCGAACCGGAGCGCTGGGACGGCTCGTGGTTACGAGCGGCCTTCTGGTGCTGGAACATTGGACTGGCGCTGATGGTGTTCGTCTCGGTCCTGCCAGTCGGATTTATTCAGCTTGAGGAAATCTTCACTGGAACGTACGCCGCCGGACGAAGTCTTGCGTTCTACAACCAGCCACTGATCCAGAACCTGTTCTGGGCGCGCCTGCCCGGTGACACGCTCATCATCCTCGGAACAGTGATCTACGCGGCCGACCTTCTCCGCAAACGGTTCGTCCTCCGGAAGTCATCCGATGATCCCGACGTCGAGGACATGGCCGTCGCGGAAGGGGTCCTGAGCGACGACTGAAAAACACCGAGAGCAGTACTCGCTACGAGGGCATCCCGGACCGGTTCATTCGGCCACTGGGATTACTCGACGATCCGTTGCCGGCAACCTTACGCCGCAGCTTCGACGGCGTCGAGAAGTTCGTCGTAGTCGGGTTCGTTCGTCGGATCGTCAGCCACCCACGCGTAGGTGACGACGCCCTCGTCGTCGAGGACGAAGACGGCACGGTTCGCGATCCCGTGGAGTCCGAGCTCGGGGATGTCGATCGAGAGACCGTAGGCCTCGATTGCGTCACCGGCCATGTCGCTGACGAGGTCGAATTCGAGGTCGTATTCCTCGGCGAACGCGCCCTGAGAGAACGCGGAGTCCGCGCTGATGCCGAACAGTGTCGCCCCTGCCTCCTCGAAACGGTCGTAGTGATCCTGGAGTGCGACCATCTCGTTCGAACACGGCGGGGTGAACGCGCCCGGGAAGAACGCCAGGACGACAGGGCCGTCCCCGAGATGCTCCGCCAGATCGAACGTCTCGTGATCGCTGCCCCTGTACGTCGCTTCGAACGTCGGTGCGGTGTCGCCTGAAGATACCATACCGGATAGTTACAGGATCGCGATCCCTCTAAACCTTCGGCCGAATATACGCTTCGTCGCCACATCCCTCCGTGACCTTGCGGGCCCGTGCCGGAGTCGTGAAACCTACGTTAGGACGGCCGACGGAGCGCCGGGCAAGGGGGAGGGTCGCCGGCGTCAACCTGACGATCCGGACGCACGTCACACATTGCCGATACGTTCGGTATGATTGACTATCACGATGGCGCGGGCGCGCCTCCATTCACATGCCTCGGCTCAGGGTCTGCCGTATCAAAAACGGGGCCGCTACGTTTTGGGTAGCGTCGCGACGAATTCGCCGTCGCCGCGGCGTTCGACGTCATAGTTGTCAGCGTCGAAGGACTCGACTTCCGCCTGGAACTCGTAGAACAGCGGTTTGGGTTCGTGGTCGTTGACAATTTCGAGCGCTTCGCCGCTTTCCAGGTCCTCGAAGGCGTCGTGAATCTTCGGATGGCGTTCCGGTGGCGGGACGTCCCTGAGATCCAGTGTCGTTGCTGGCATATCTGTCGGTCAGGGATATGCCTGTGAAGAGGTTCTCCCGAATATGTTCTCCCAATCAATTGCTCGGGGTCACTCGACGACCTCGACGGGATCGCCATCTACGACCTCCCGTCCTCTGTCGGACTCCGGGATCGACGCGATGAGCATCACCGTGTAGTAGTGATCGAACGCCCCCTCCTCGGCCCATTCAGGGAACGTCTTCTCGCGCATCTCGACGAACCGCTCGCGGAACTCCGGCGTCGGTTCACCGGTGTCAGGATCGCGCTCCGGAACGACACACCGCCCGCAAGGGGTCACGCCCTCGAAGCGGACGCCGTCAACCTCGAAGGCTGGGGCACCTTCGCCGACGAAACGATCCTCCCAGAACGCAGGCACACCCGAGACCTCGACGTTCGCCCGGATGCGTCGACGGACGCCGTCGACAGTCAGTTCGTCGAACCACGACGCGACTTCCGAAAGCGTCGCCGTGCTGACGACCGACGGCCCCATCTCCCGGCGGTCGACGAACCCGAGGGACTCGTCCCGACGTAATCGCAGATTCTTCCCGAAGAACTCGCCGAACCACGTCTCCGCCCGCCGACGGTCCGACTCCGCGTCGAGGTCGAACACTGTCCTGTCGCCGTCCGGTGGCTCGACTGTCAACACGCCATCTTCCGGATCGAAGTCGGTATCCAACTCGTGGACCCGATCGGTCCGCTTGCCGTTGAGCACGTCACCGTCGGCGTCGAAGAGGGCGAACTCACGGTCGTGTTCGAATGTGCCGCCGTCGAGAACGCGGACACTCACAACGTCAATGCCGTCGAGACCCTTCAGCGGATACACGCAGAGTCGTTCGATCGTGGCCATAGGTGCAGTCGGTCCCGTCCCCTCAGAAACCCTTCGACGGTTCGGTCAGGTCCGCCGGATCTCGACGTGGTACTCCTCGGGACTGATTTGTTCGGTCTCGTGGGTGAATCCACGCGTCTCGAGGACGTCGTACAGCGGTTCGGGTTCGAAACTATTGATCAGCAGTAACGATCCGTCGGCGGAAAGTTCTTCGAGTGCGGACATGATGTCGCCGAACGGTTCGCCGTCGATCTCCCGTGCGTCGAGCGTCGATTCGTACGCCTCGGCCTGTTTCTCCATGGCCTCGTTTGGTCTGTGCCCTGTATTCATCCTGTCCCGAACTCGTTCGCCTCCAGATCGGTTCGGGCTGGCCGTCGTCTGGTCGGATCGAGACGTCGCGCGTGACGCGTCAGTCAGGGGATGTGAACCCGGAGAACGTGTCCTCCACAGCCACACTGAGAAACGTACTCCCACGTCAGGTCGTCGTACTCTCGTTCGAGGACGTCATAGAGATAGGTTTCCGGATGACCGTGGGTGGCGTGGGTGACGAGGTTGACGTGATACCCGGATGCAGTGTGTTCGATCGCCGAGAGCGCGTCCTCGACGATCCGGTCGCGATCGTCGGCGTGTGCCTCCAGTTCGAGGTTCGCCGACCACGAGTTCTCGTGAACGGTATCCGCAACCGGCCGGGACTCGGCGTCAGCGCTTTCCGCGTCGATCATACCGATGATCGGGCGCTCCCACCGGAAAGCGTGTCGGCGAACCGGTTCGGCTCCGGAAATGTGGGTCGGAAAGACAGAACGCTTTGACAGAGGGGTCCGGGTTTGGCTGCCGGAAAGGATTATGAACGGCGGCGGCGAGTGTCGGGACATGTTCGAGAAGTCGACGTGGATCCGGTTGCCCCGGAACGTGCTGGTGGGCCACAACGTCCTCGACGAGACCGTCGCCGCCGTCGAAGAACTCCACCTCACCGGCCGGCCGCTGATCGTGACCGGCGAGATCCCCAGAGAGGTGGCGGGCAACGCCGTTCGCGAACAGTTCGAGAACTGGGGTCACGATCCGGCCGAGACGCTCGTCGACGAGGCGAGTTTCGAGGCGGTCCAGCGGGTGATCGACGCGGCCGAGGACGCAGACGCGGATTATCTGATCGGCGTCGGCGGCGGCAAGCCGATCGACATCACGAAGATGGCCGCCGACGAACTCGGCGTCGGGTTCGTCTCGGTCCCGACGGCCGCCAGCCACGACGGGATCGTCAGCGGCCGGGCATCGGTCCCGGAAGAGGACACGCGTCACAGCGTCGCCGCCAACCCGCCGGTGGCGGTCGTCGCCGACACGGGGATCATCGCCGACGCCCCCTGGCGTCTCACCACGGCCGGCTGTGCCGACATCATCTCGAATTACACGGCAGTCAAGGACTGGGAACTCGCACGCCGCCTACAGGACGTCACCTACTCCGAATACGGCGGCGCACTCTCGCGGATGACGGCCGAACTCCTCGTCGAGCACGCGAGTTCGATCAAACAGGGGCTGGAAGAGTCGGCATGGATGGTCGTGAAGGCCCTGGTCTCCTCCGGGGTTGCCATGTCGATCGCCGGGAGCTCCCGACCGGCCTCCGGCGCCGAACACCTCTTCTCTCACCAGCTCGACCGGTTGGTGCCCGGCCAGGCGTTACACGGCCATCAGGTCGGCGTCGGGGCCATCATGGTCGAATACCTTCACAGCGGGGAGAACGGCGAGTGGCGCGACATCCGGGACGCCCTTGGGGCCATCGGCGCGCCGACGACGGCCGCGGAACTCGGGATCGACGAAACGACGGTGATCGAGGCGTTGACGACCGCTCACGAGATCCGTGATCGCTACACGATACTTGGCAACGGAATGAACGAACCGGCCGCCCGCGAGGCAGCCGCGGTCACCGGCGTGATCTGAACCCGGGGCCGGTACCGAGCCGTCTTCGGCGGCCGACGACTTCGTACGGCGGTCGTTCAGCTGAATCGAGTACGGTTTCGAAACGCTGTGTAGATGAAGCCACCGAAGACGGGGGCTTTTTGCCACCGGCCCTACTCGGCGGACGTATGCGGGTCGCCTTCGTGTCGATGACCACGACCCGTCATCGGGACACCGAGGGAAACCGACGACTGGAACGCCTCGCCCACCAGCTCGCCGACCGGGGCCACGATGTCACCGTCTTCTGTGCGGCCTGGTGGGACGACTACCGCGACAAACGGACGATCGAGGGTGTCACCTATCACGGCGTGACCGTCTCGCCAGCACCGACTTCCTTCGCGGCACGACTCCCCGTCCTGCTGGCTCGCTACCGGCCGGACGTGATCCACGTCCGACCCCGTCCGCCGCGAGCCGTCTTCGCAGCCAGTTCCGGAGGGACGCTCGCGCGCGCGCCGCTCGTCCTCGAATGGTACGGCGACGAGGAGTTGGCCGACTCACGGACTGTGAGACTCCTCCTCCGGGAAGCGACCGCCGTGGTCACGCCCTCGGAGATGGTCAGGACGCAGGTCCGCGAGCGAGACGTCGCGGACGAACGGTCCCACGAGATCCCCGACGGGATCGACTTCTCGCTGATCGAGGATACCGAACCCGGCGAGGAGATCGAAGTCGCCTTCGCCCATCCGCTCGACGAGGCGGCCAACCTCGACAGCCTCCTGCTGGCGCTGGCGGAGTTGCGCGGCCGGGACTGGTCGGTGACAGTCGTCGGTGACGGGCCGCTCCGGCCCGACTACGAACGACAGGCCGCCGATCTCCGGATCGACGACCGCATCACATTCGCCGGGGAATGCAGCCAGCAAGAGCGCATCGCCATCTATCGCGGTGCCCACACCTTCGTCCAGACGGCCTATCGGGAGTACTTCGCCCGCGAGTTGCTTCGAGCGCTCGCCGCGGGCTGTGTCGGTATCGTCGAGTATCAGGCCGAGTCCAGCGCCCACGAACTCATCGAGAACCACCGCCGGAGTTTTCGCGTCACCGATCCCCAGGAATTGGCCGATGCGATCGTCGAGTCGGGCGATCTGGAGCGGCGCACGATCGACGAGGACTTCGCTCGCTTCGACCACCGTCAGATCCTGGAGGCGTATCTCGACCTCTACCGCGACGTGCAGGAGTCACACGGGGTCCTCTGAGGACGGGATTGTTCCTCGGGATTGTTCCGAACTATTATTTTGCCCGTCGGTGGAATAGGACGGATATGTCCCTCCGTCGGTCTGCCCTGAACAGGACGTTCGACCGTCATCGCGAGGTGATCGAATTCGGCGTGACGTTCGTCGTCCTCGCGACGATGCCGCTGTTGGACCTGATTGCCCCGGAGATCGCCTTTCACGCGCAGAATCTGGTACCGTCCTGGCTGCCCGGCCCTTCCCAGGGGACCGTCGTGGGTCGGTCGTGGTTCTGGCTTGCGGTCGGAATGGTCGTCGTCGGTGCCGGATACGCCGCGGTGGACGATCTTCCCATCCGGATCACGCTACCGGGCCGCGACGACGTCGGTACCGCCAGCGTCGCTGTCGTCGGCCCCCTGCTCGTGGCCGCCGGATACTTCCTCGTGGTTCAGGCCATCGGGACCTCGGTTGCCGACGCCGGGTCGTGGGCTGCGATCCCGGACCTCTCGCTCGGCTTCCTCTGGTGGAACGCCGTCGTGCCCGGTACACTGGTCGGTCTCGGATACGGAGTTCTGTTCTACGGGGCAATCTGGGGCGGGCTCCGGGAGACGTTTGAGTCCCGGGAGGTGTGGCTCGCCATCACTGCACTCGCGGGACTGTATCACTGGTTCGTCGACCCGATCTGGCGCCTCGCCCGCTCGAACGCCCTTCTGGTGATCGCACTCGTCTTCGTCGTCGGGACGACACTCGCCGTCGTCGAACTGTCCCGGATGCGCGACGCCGTATCGATACGCGACGCCGTCTCACCGACGAGTGCGGTCGCGCTCGTCTTCGCCATCTTTCTCTCGTTCACAGTCGCGGTCGACGTGCTTTCGGGGGCGACGACGGCGGGAGAACTACTGACTGCCGGCACCTGGTTCGTCGTCTTCGCGATTGCCGCGTGGGGACACGAGCGGACACGATCAGTCTGGATTCCGGTAGTGACGATCGCGCTCTTCCAGATGACCATTCTGGTGTTTCCTCACCTGGAGGCGACGGCGGGACTCGTCGCGACCGGGCCGTAGGAGCGCCGGGTAGGACGCCCGTTCCGGGACGTTGAAGGGACGTGGTCCCGTCGATTCACTTATGACCGAGATCATCGACGGCAACGCGGTCGCGGCGGCCATACGGGACGACCTCGGCGACGCCATCTCGGCGCTCGAAGCCAAAGGTGTTACCCCGACCCTGGCGACCGTGCTGATGAGTACGGATCCGGCCAGCGAGACGTACGTCTCGATGAAACAGGACGACTGTGCGGAGGTGGGTATCGAGGCACTCGACGTCGAGATCGAACCCGACGCGCCTGCCCGGGAACTGTTCGACGAGATCGATCGCCTGAACGCCGACTCGAACGTCGACGGAATCCTCGTCCAGATGCCGGTCCCCGAGCACGTCGAGAAACAGTCGGTTCTACGGCGGATCGACCCCGAGAAGGATGTCGACGGGTTCCACCCCGAGAACGTCGGCCGACTCGTCGCGGGCGACCCGCGCTACAAGCCCTGTACGCCCCACGGTATCCAGAAGTTACTCGAAGATGCGGGCGTCGACCCCGAGGGGAAAGACGCCGTGATCGTCGGGCGGTCGGACATCGTCGGCAAGCCGATGGCGAACCTTCTCATGCAAAAAGCCGAGGGCGGCAACGCGACCGTGACCGTCTGTCACTCCCGAACTGAGGACCTCGCAGGGCAGACCCGCGAGGCGGACATCGTCGTCGCGGCCGCGGGCGTCCCGGAAATGATCGACGGCGAGATGTTGAGCGAAGGCGTAGTCGTGATCGACGTGGGGATCAACCGCGTCGATGCCGACACCGAGAAGGGATACGAACTGGTCGGTGACGTCGACTTCGAGAGCGCCAGAGAGAAGGCAGGCGCCATCACGCCTGTCCCGGGTGGCGTCGGCCCGATGACTCGCGCCATGCTCCTGTACAACACTGTCAAGGCCGCCGCCAGCAAACACGACGTGGACGTCTCCCTCCCTTGACTCCCGCGACGTCCGTTTTTGTCCCTCAGGGACCGTCCAGATCCAACTCGTCCAGTCGCTCGCGAGCGGCTTCGAGGGTCGCGCTATCCTCGATCAGATAGGTCCCGACGGCCTGGACCCCCTCGACGAGCGCGTCGGCCATCTCGGGCGGGACCGCCCCGTCGAGCGCCTCGACGCGGGTGCGATGGTCCTCGATCCGTCCAAGGATTCTCCGGGCGTCCGCGTCGGGATTATCTGCGAGATATCGCCGAACATCACGATGGTAGTCCGCGACAGACGAGGCCGCGGCCAGTCCCCGTACTGCGGCCATCGACTCCGGGATGTCATCGGGTGACGGTCGCTGCCCGGACTCGGCGCCGTCGAGCAGCGCCAGCAGGTAGGCCTCCTCCACGTCGTCGATCCGGAGCGAGCGGGCGAGTTCCGCTCCCGCGTGCCACAGCTCCGTCGCCGCGACGAACGGCGCGTCGAGCGGTTGCAACTCGCCGGCGTGGACGAAGCCGTGTTCGCGGACGAACGCCGCCGCCGTCTCGCTCGCACGTCGCGCGACGATGCCGAGGGGCTCCGAGCCCAGATCGGCTCTGGCGGCCGTCAGATCCAGCTCGACCGGGCTTGCAGTGTGCAACTGACGGTCGGCGACGCCGACGCTGTGGAGGCTCCCGCAATCCGGACACACGACCGACTCCGTCTCGTAATACGACCACCTGGCGCCACAGTCCTTGCACTCGCGCTCGCCGCGTATCTTCATATCCAGGGTGAGCGGGCGAACGCTTTTAACCCATATGCCCCATTCCGGACGGCCCATCCTCGCGCCGTTCCTCTTTCGGGCGATTGACCGGTCGAGCAGTGTGAAGGAAAGAGGCCGGTAAGTTTAAGTGAAACCACCATCGATATTCTGATGACGCTTCGCTTGGAGGGCCGAAGCGTCAGCGGGGACCAATTCAGGGCGGCAAGCGTTCACGCGGGTTTCCCGCGTGAACCGCTTTCCACTCTTTCGATAACGAATCCCTCACCGGTAGGTCTGTCGTGACACGTTCAGTGTTCGGAGCAATGGCTTCGTCCACACACGCACTCTGAGGGGCGTCTGATCCGTTTAGTTCGATCCGATCGACGACCGTGCTGTTCCAGTTCAACCCCGTTCAAACGACGTGATACGCCGAGCGACACTCTATGCAAACGAAAATTACCACTCTCGATTGAGAATCGACGATCCGACGTACCACCTCCCGGACATCCACGCCACACCCCTCACTAGGGGATATCTTTCGTGGACCTCGCTCACAGGCCACAGCGCGTTGTTCGCGGAATCCTCGCGGTCCCGAGTCGACATGTTTAAGATATTTGGATAATAACCCTTACATGGACATTACCGATGTACGACCTGACAGGATTTCAGCGAGACCTCCTATATGTCATCGCTGGCGAGGAGGAACCGCACGGTCTGGCAATCAAAGAAGAGCTCGAAGATTACTACGAGAAGGAGATCCATCACGGCCGTCTGTATCCGAACCTGGATACACTCGTCGACAAGGGTCTCGTCGAGAAGGGCCAGCGGGATCGCCGGACGAACTATTACAGTCTGACTCGACGGGGGCGTCGGGAGATCGAGGCGCGTCGCGACTGGGAAGAACAGTACGTCGACCTCTAGGTTGGCCCCTTCTATCGATCAAAACTGGTAGCGTCGGTCGTCCGGATCGCCGCTACTCTGATACTGTCCGCCGCCGGTCATCTCGTCGAAGGTCATCCCCGAAAGATATTCGTCGTAGGTAACGTCGTACTCGTTTCTGAGGTGAAAGTCGAGCGATCCCGTTTCGACCGTCCGTTGAAAGAGCAGGTGGATCCCGCGTCGAAGGAGTTCGTCAGTCGTCTCCGGGTCCAGTGTCGCTTCGAGCATCGCGAGTTCGTTTCGCGTCTCCCGATCGAGAGCCACTGTCAGTTCCTCTCCGAGCGCACCGTACGACTCGGTTACGTCTTCGGATAGTGCATCGAGTCCCATATCGAAAACTGACGATCGGAGCGCAAACTCCTTTCGACTCGGCACCAGCGACAGGCAGATATCGACGAGCGATGACCGAGGCAGAACTACGTCGGTCGCTGTCGGGGACGCCAAAGATAAACTCTCGACGAGCCTACGGCGCGACGATGAACGAGGCCGTCGTCGATCTCCCCGACGATCTCGACGCGATCAGGTCGGCCCTGATAGAGTGGTACGAGGTCGATCACCGCGAGTATCCCTGGCGCGAGACCGACGATCCCTATGCGATCCTCGTCTCGGAGGTGATGAGCCAGCAGACCCAACTCGAACGCGTCGTCGACGCCTGGGCGGACTTCCTCGATCGATGGCCGACGGTCGAGGACCTCGCGGGAGCCGACCGGGCCGACGTCGTCTCCTTCTGGTCGGCCCACAGCCTCGGGTACAACAACCGCGCGAAGTACCTCCACGAGGCAGCGACCCAGGTCGTCTCCGAATACGACGGTGAGTTCCCGGAGTCGCCCGACGAATTATCCGAACTCATGGGCGTCGGTCCCTACACTGCCAACGCGGTCGCGAGTTTCGCATTCAACAACGGCGAGGCCGTCGTGGACACCAACGTCAAGCGCGTGCTGTATCGGGCCTTCTCCATCCCCGACGAGGACGCGGCCTTCGAAGACACCGCGAAGGTACTCATGCCCGACGGGGAGTCCCGGGTCTGGAACAACGCGATCATGGAACTCGGCGGCGTGGCCTGCGAGAAGACGCCCCGGTGTGACGTGGCGGGCTGTCCCTGGCGGGAGTGGTGTGACGCCTACGCGAGCGGCGACTTCTCGGCGCCCGACGTGCCCGAACAGACGACCTTCGAGGGCAGTCGCCGCCAGATGCGCGGGCGCGTGATCGGCGCGCTGAGGGAACACGATCACCTGGCGATCGACGACCTCGGCCCGAAAGTGCGGGTAGACTACGCGCCGGAGGGCGACGGCGAGGCTGATCGGGAGTGGCTCCGGGACCTCCTCGAGGACCTGACGGACGACGGACTCGTCGAGATCAAGGAAGGGAACGATCAACCGATCGCTCGACTCCGATAGCCGGCTCAGTGATCTGTCGGACGACGCCTGACGACTGAAACGATCGGCTCCGATCACTCCCCGTCCAGCCCCTGCTGGGCGACGCGCTGACTGGCTTCCTCGAGGAACTCCTCGGGGAGCGCGCCGATCTCGCCGGCCTGCACCCGCCAGAGGTTGGCATAGAGGCCGTTCGCGTCGATCAGGTCGTCGTGGGTACCGCGCTCGACGATCCGGCCGTCCTCGACGACGAGGATCGTATCGGCGTCCCAGACCGTCGAGAGGCGGTGAGCGATGACGAACGTCGCGATGAACGAGATGGAGGTCAGCGCCTGGAGCCCGGGCCGGTAGATGAAGTTCAACCGCAACGCGAGCCAGTCGAGCCGGAAGTACGTATAGGAGTGTTCGCGGACGCGCTCGTCCTCGTAATCGTCGGTGTTGGCGGACTTGATGACCTCGATGCCGTTGAGGTTGTTCTCCAAGCGACTGTTGAGGTCGCCTACCGACTGGCGGACGTCAGTGTAGCGTTCCTCGGCCAGTCGCATGAACCAGTAAGTGAACACGGCCGCCACCGGGATGACCCCGAGTGTGATCACGGCGAGTTGCGGGTTGAACCAGAAGAGGATCACTGAGATGCCGACGATGAGGACGCCAAGCTGGATCGACTCCCCGAACATGTTGTCGAGGAACCGCTCTAAGCGGTTGGTGTCGTTCGAAAGAATCGACATCAACTCGCCGGTCTGGACTTCGTTGAAGAAGTCCATGTCCAGACGCTGCATCCGTTGGTAGGTGGCCGTCCGAACCTCGTGTTTGACGCGATGGGAGAAGAGGTTCAGCGAGGACTGCCGGACGAAGTTGAGAACGGACTGGCCGATCATGAACACGGCCATCAGGCCGATCACGAACCAGAACTGCTCGGCCCCGTCACTCGGCAGCTACGCGTCCGGGACCAGCGGGAGTTCGAAGGGTTGGTCCCCGAAGATGGCATCGATCGCCACGCCGAGCAGGACGGGCGGCACGAGCGATGCGAACCGGGAGCCGATCGATGCCAGAATGCCGAGGAGAAACCACCGGCGACTGCCGTGGCCGTAGCGCTGGAACAGCTGCCACAGCGGTCGCTCGACCGTGTCACGATACCGTTCGATGTACTCGATGTCGACGTGGTCGTCTGTGCTCATTCTGGGACGGAGATACGCACCGGATTCGGAGCAGATCCCCGTTAACGCTTTCGCGACGCCTCACCCATGGATCACGAGCGAGCAGCTGACTGACGGCCGGTATCGAGTGTGCCTACATGGACATGAAGTCGACGCCGTCGATGTCGAGGTCGGTCTTTCCCTCCGTACGATCCCAGTCGTAGTCATTCTGGATGATCGCACAGAGTGTCTCGCGTGGACGATCGCTGTCCTCCGTGACCTCAATTGTCTTTTCGAGATACTTTCGGACGGTCGTCCGGGAGATGCCGACCGTCTTTGCGATCTCCGAACGAGTATATCCCTGCGCTGCCCGAAAGACGATCTCGCTGCGCGTCTCGTCGTCGATCGCTGCCGGCATACGTCTATCTTTTCAATTCGAACAGATAGTCTCGTCGATTTCGGGATATTGATCGGTTATTCCCGGTACATTCTATTCATATCTACCCAATATGTGTAAATAGCCGGAATTATTTTCACCCCTTCAGGGTTCGGGCCGAGTATGGCCGAGAAAACAGTTTCGGCAGGGTTCGAGGCGAAGCGTGAGGCGTTCGACGGACTGGACACTGTCTGGATGGATGGGGAGTTCCGGCCCTGGGAGGAGGCGACGATTCACGTTCTCTCCCACGCGCTACACTACGGGACGAGTGTCTTCGAGGGCGTCCGCTGTTACGAGACGAACGACGGCCCGGCGCTGTTCCGGTGGGGCGCCCACCTGGATCGTCTCTACGACTCGGCAGCCGTCTACGACCTGGGGATCGAAGACGATCGCGAGGAGTTGACGGCGGCGACACTGGACCTGATTCGACGCCAGGACCTCGCGTCGTGTTACGTCCGGCCGATCGACGAACACGAAGAATGGTTCACGCCCGTGAGGTGATCATGATCTCTGTTCTCGTCCGATAACGACTCCGGCGACCCAGTTCGACGACCGTGTGCGATAACCGCGAAACCTTTCATCCGCGCGTCAGTGTACCTCCCCATGACCGAGACGCACGTCATCGCAATCTGTGGGAGCCTGAGAGACGGTAGTTACACCCGGAGATCCCTCAGAATCGCCCTCGACGCCGCCGCGGACGCCGGCGCGAGTACCGAACTACTCGATCTCCGTGAGTGGGAACTACCTGTCTACGACGCCGACGACGACAGTGCGGGCGACGCCGAGTTGTTCCGCGAGCGCGTCCGGGCGGCGGATTCCGTTCTTCTGGGGACACCGGTCTATCACGGCTCGTTCAGCGCGCCGCTGAAGAACGCCCTGGACTACTGTGGTTTCGACGAATTCGAACAGACGACGATCGGGTTGCTCGCGGTCGCTGGCGGACGTTTCCCGATCACTGCCCTCGAACAGCTCCGGACCGTCGGGCGCTCGCTCGACGCCTGGGTCATCCCCCACCAGGTGGCGATCCCGCGGGCGTCGAGCGCCTACGAGGGCGGGGAGTTGGTCGACGAGGAACTCCGGGAGATGATCGAGGTCCTCGGCAGGGAAGCCGTCCAGTACGCCCACATCGAACCGGATCCCGCGTCCTTCGAGAGCGCCGAGAACGTCGGTGCCGACGACTGATCATCCCCCGATCCTCCTGTGGCCGGACATCGAGGTCGGGCCGGCGTCAGCGAGTTCCACCGCTTTCGCGCGGATAACTGCTTTCCAAACCGACAAGCCGCCGGCACGCGAACTGACGATCGTGACGCAATGGGTTGAGCCGGCCGGGAAGGGACGCGCGCGCGGCCTAGTCGGTCTCGTCAGAGCGTGGCTGGCCGTCCTGTTCGCACCGCGACAGTTCTTCCGTTCGGCCGTGGCACCCGGCGATCAGGCCCCTGGACTGGTCTTTCTGGCTGTCGTCGTCGGAATCGAGGAAGTCAGTCGGTACGCTCTCGTCGATGGAGCGGCGCCCGTCTTCGACGGCCGACCCATAGCGACAGTCGCGTTCGTCCTGCTTTTGACCGTTGTCCTGGTAGCTCCGATCGGCCTGCACCTGCTTGCAGCCATCCAGACGATCCTCCTATGGCCGATCACCGAGGACCGGGCCGGCGTGAGCGAGACTGTTCAGGTGCTCGCGTACGCGACCGCGCCGTGTGTCTTCGCCGGCGTCCCAGTGGCAGGTGTGAAAGTCGCCTGTGCAGTCTATGGCTCCATCTTGCTGACGATCGGTCTCTCGACGGTCCACGACCTCGAATACCACGAGGGGGCGATCGCCGGGGTGATCCCGGGAGTGTTGCTTTTCGGCGTCGCGTTCCGCGGGTTCGAGGCCGCCGGTGCATTCCTGTGAGCGATCGGCGGGGGGTCGCTCCACAGCAATGATTCGACAACCGTTTTAGGCGGGACCCGCTTGCTTCACCCAATGGGTTCGTGTATCATTTGCGGTACGTCTGTCGACGGGCACATCTGTGACGTCCACGAAGAGGACGCCGTCTTCGAGTTCCGCGGTGACTCCCCCGAGCAACTCACGCCGGGGCGGTACTATCGCGGTTCGGTAGACGGGTTCGCGGAGTTCGGCGTGTTCGTCGACATCGGCAAAGAGGTGACGGGATTGCTCCACCAGAGCGAACTGGACAGCCGCCTCGAGAGCCTCGACTGGCAACCGGGCGATACAGTATACGTGCGCGTCACGAACGTCCGGGACAACGGCAACGTCGATCTCAGCTGGTCGATCCGCCAGGCCGACGAGGAGTTCCGCGGCGTGTTGATCGACGATCCCGACGCCGACCACGAGTTGCTCCCCGAGGAGACCGACGAGGGTGACGAAACTGCGGACGACCGGCCGTCGTCCGACGACCAACCTGCCGAAGCGTCCGGGGCTGCCGAAGCCGAGGAAGCGACTGCCGAGACGTCCGATCGACCGACAACCGGGTCGGTCCGCACGCGATCGGAATCGGACGCGACTGTCGGTACCGTCGGGGATACCGACGAGATCGCGCCCGAGGAGACCGACGAAACTGACGTCGCTACGACTGACTCGGCCGAAGCCGAACGGGAGCCCGAACCACCTGCCGTCGACGTCGGCGATCTCAACGACTGGATCGGCGAGAACGTTCGCGTGACTGGCGAGATCGTCGTCGCGCGCCAGACCAGCGGCCCGACTGTCTTCGAACTCCGTGACGGGACCGGATCGGTCGACTGCGCCGCGTTCGTCGAGGCTGGCGTCCGCGCTTATCCGAGCGTCGACGAGGGCGCAGTCGTCGAGATTGACGGTGAGGTCCGGGAACGACGCGGCGACCTTCAGGTCGAGACCGAGGCGCTGACGTTACTGGAAGACGACGAGCGTGAAAGCGTTCTCGAAGAGATCGAAACGGCGATCCGGGAACGGGCTCGCCCCGAGGAGATCGAACCGCTGGTCGACGACGAGGCAGTCACGGCCGAGGGCGAAACGATTGCGGATGCCGTCGAGGAGATCCGCCGGGCCATCCTCGAAGATCGACCGGTAATCGTCCGCCATAGCGCCACGGCCGACGGCTACGTCGGCGGTGCGGCGATCGAGCGTGCCGTCCTCCCACTGGTTCGCGAGCGCCACGACCGCGACGACGCCGAGTATCACTACATTGACCGCCGGCCGATCGAGGGCGATGTCTACGGTCTCGATGACGCGACCACCGACGTCACGCGGATGCTATCCGACCGCGAGCGCCACGACGAGAAGCTTCCATTGCTCGTGTTCGTTGCCGCCGGTGGCACTGCCGAATCCGCCGACGGGTTCGAACTGCTTGACGTCTATGACGCCCCGCGAATAGTGATCGACACGGTCGTCGAGCCAGCCGTCGCCGACGTCGTCGAGACGGCACTTGCACCGACCGCGGACGCGACGGCCATCGACATCGCAGACGGGACGACACGCGGACCGACAGCGACGGTCATGGCCGCGACAGTCGCCGCCCACGTCTCGGACGTCCGCGAGGACCTCGTCCACCTCCCCGCAGTGAGCTATTGGGGCGAGGTTCCGGAATCCTACGCGGAAGCGGCCGCCGACGCGGGATACGACGCCACGACGATCGGGGAGATCCGCGAAGCGATCGCGCTGGGTGCGTACTACCAGTCTTACGAGGACAAGCGCGAACTCGTCGCGGACCTGCTGTTCGGCGAGCGGGACGTGACCGACGAGGACATCCGCGGGCTCGCGAGTCACGTCAGCGAGCAGTTCCGCGAGAACGTCGACGTGGCCGTCGAGACTGCCGAGGCGAACCTCGAGCGTCGTCCCGTCGACGGGACGACCATCGGCGTGCTGGACCTCGAACAGTTTACCCACGGCTACGACTTCCCACCCGCGACGCTGTTGCTCGACGAACTCTATCGTCAACTGGGAGAGGAACTGGACGCGATCGTCGGACTCGACTCCGACGAACTCCACGTCCGGAGCAAGCACCGTGTGGACGTTCGGGATCTCGCGGATTCGGCCAACGAGGCCGTCGAGAATGCGGACCTCGAGGCGCTGAGCACGCGTAGCCACCGCGTCGAGTTCCTCGCTGGCCAGCGCGAGGGGGTCCGCGAGGCCGTCCTCGAAGCGCTCGCCGCGTCGTTATAAGTCCCCTGCCGCGAAGCCGTCGTTGCATTCACACACGCTGCCACGAACGACACGCTTATTCGCCCGAGACGGCGATTTGAGACAACCTGATGAGTGCTGACGCCACGGACGCGACCGACGCCTTCGAGGATGCATGCGTTGAGTTGATCGAGCGTATCCTCGAGGGGAACCTCGACCGGGACGGTCTGGAGGCCGCAAAGCGGGATGTCTGTTCGGAGTACGGCGCACGAAAGGTGCCCAAGAATTCGGATCTGCTCGACCGTGCGCCCGACGGTCGCCGTGAGGAGTTGGCTGCCGTCGTCCGCCGGAAACCGATGCGGACGGCCTCGGGCGTCTCACCGGTCGCGATCATGACCTCGCCTGAGAACTGTCCCCACGGGAAGTGTCTGTACTGTCCCGGCGGCCCCGACTCGGAGTTCGAGAGTTCACAGAGCTACACCGGCCAGGAACCCGCAGCCGCCAGGGGCGTCCAGAACGACTACGACCCCTACGGACAGGTAACACTCCGACTTCATCAGCTCAGACAGATCGGCCACCCGATCGGGAAGGTCGAACTGATCCTGATGGGCGGGACAATGACCGCCCGCAGCCACGACTACCAGGAGTGGTTCGTCAAGCGTGCACTGCAGGCGATGAACGAGTACGATCCGGACTGTGATCCCCAGCCTTCCGAGACCGAGAGTTTCGCACAGGATCCAGAAGAGTACGACTTTCGCTACCTGGAGGACGTCATCGCCGAGAACGAGAGTGGATCGATCCGGAACGTCGCGACCACCTTCGAGACCAAACCCGACTGGTGCGGACCGGAACAGGTCGACCGGATGCTCCGGCTCGGCGGGACGAAGGTCGAGGTCGGCGTCCAGACCACCTTCGAGGCGATCAACCGCGAGATGCACCGTGGGCACGGCGTCGACGCCAGCATCGAGGCCAACCGTCGCCTGCGCGATGCGGGCTTCAAGGTCGGCTTCCACATGATGCCCGGCCAGCCAGGCATGTCCGAGGAAATGGTCCGGGAGGATTTCCGTCGGCTGTTCGAGCGCCCCGAGTGGCGGCCGGACTACCTCAAGATCTACCCCACTCTCGTCGTCGGCGGGACCGTCACCTACGACATGCACCGCCGCGGAGAGTTCGAACCACTCACGAGCGAGGAAGCCGCCGATCTCGTCGCCGACGTCAAGCCCGAGATCCCGCGCTACACGCGTCTCCAGCGCGTCCAACGTGACATCCCCGCCCCGTTGATCGAGGCCGGCGTCCAGAAATCCAATCTCCGCCAGCTCGCCCGACAGCGCATGGAATCCCGCGGTGAGTCGTGTGCCTGTATCCGATGCCGGGAAGTCGGCCATCGCGACGAGGAACCCGAGAACGTCACTCTCGACATCGAGACCTACGAGGTCGCGGGCGGGACTGAGCACTTCATCAGCTTCGAGGACCGCGATCGGGACCTGCTGGTCGGATTCTCGCGACTGCGCTTCCCGGGTGAAGTTGTCCGCTCCGAACTCGAAGACGCCGCAGTCGTGCGGGAATTGCACGTCTACGGCAGCGAGATCCCGATCGGGGAGGACGGCGACGACTGGCAACACCAGGGCTACGGTCGCCGACTGATCGAACGCGCCGAGGAACTCGCCGCTGACGCCGGCTACGGGAAGATCGCCGTCCTCAGCGGAATCGGCGCGCGAGAGTATTACCGCGAGCAACTGGGCTATCGTCAAGACGGACCGTACGTGAGCAAACGACTCTGACTACAAGCGACGAGCAGTCGTGATCGGAGACGCACCTTCTCCACGGCCTGGCGAACCCGAGTTGTTCGGTCGAACACTGGTGTCTCGACAGTCGAACAGCGGCACCCGCGGCCGAAACCACAAGGAACATCACCACCCAGTCAAACAACCAGGTGGTGAAACGACGCACGTTCCTTCGCACGGCCGGCGTCAGCGTCGTCGGTGCGACGGCGCTTGCGGGCTGTACGGACGCAGAACAGACAGACGATGGGTCCTCGCCGACCGGGGCTGAAACAGACACGACAACCGAGACGAACACCGATACCCGGACGGGAACGACAACCGGGACGAGTACGTCCGAGCGGACGCTCCGGGTGGCGACGTATTCCTCGTTCACCGGGGAAGACACCGCCGGGAACTGGCTGAAGTCCGCCTTCGAGTCGGCCCACGACGGTGTAACCGTCGAGTTCGTCACACCGGAGAGTGGACTCAACCAGTATATCCTCCGTCGCCAGCAGGGAGCGCCGCTGGACGTCGACGCTTACGTGGGGCTGAACACGAGCGAACTCGTGCGGGCTGACCAGGAACTTGAGGAGTCGCTGTTTGCGGTGCCCGACCTGGAGCGTGCCGGAAACGTCAAAGACGGGCTTCAGACGGACCCGGAGGGACGAACGATTCCCTACGACACCGGGTACATCGCCCTGGTCTATGACGAGAACGAGGTCGAGAACCCGGCGACGTTCGACGCGCTCACGACCGACCCGTACCGTGGCGATCTGATCGCCCAGAACGCCCAGCAGTCCGATCCCGGCCGGGCGTTTCTCCTCTGGACAATCGCCGCGAAGGGGCCGGACGGCTACCTGGAGTACTGGCGTGATCTGCTCGACAACGACGTGAAGATACTCTCGGACTGGGAACCGGCCTACCAGGCCTACCAGAACGAGGAGGCTCCGATGGTCGTCTCCTACTCGACCGATCAGGTCTACTACCACGGCGAGGGTGTCGACATGTCGCGCCATCAGGTCGGCTTCATCAACGATCAGGGCTACGCCAACCCTGAGATGATGGGGCTGTTCGCCGACGCCGACGCGCCGGAACTGGGCCGGGAGTTCATGGACTTCGTGCTCTCGCCGGAGGCCCAGGCCGAGATCGCGGTCCGGAACGTCCAGTTCCCCGCGGTCGCGGGCGTCGATCCCGGCGAAGCCTTCTCGAAGTACGCCTACGAGCCCGACGAACCCGTCACGTTCACCTACGACGAACTGGCAGGCAACGTCGATGGATGGATAGAGGACTGGGCCCGCGAAGTCAGCGCGTGAGGATGAGATGGCCGTCGTCGGATCGGATCGTCTTCCCGGTCGGGCTCCTGGCCACACTGCTGGTACTGGTCGTCGTCTTTTACTACCCCGTCGGTCGCGTGCTCCTGGCCGCGATCGATCCCGCCGGGTCCCCGCTGGCACCGATCGGGGACGTACTCGCAGATCCGTTCTACGTCGGCGTCGCTCACCACGTCTTCACCAATCCTGCGAGTGTACCCGCGGGAGTTCTCGCGTGGCTGGCCGACGGGGCACCGCTCGGCGCTTTCGAGTTCGGGTTGTTCGGCTTTACGGCCTACCAGGCGGCGCTGTCAGCACTTGCAAGTGTCGCGCTTGGCCTTCCCGGCGCATACGTCCTCGCTCGCTACGATTTTTGGGGACGACGAACGCTCACGTCGCTGACGATCGTCCCGTTCGTGCTCCCGTCGATTCTCGTGGCGGTCGGCTTTCAGGCGATGTTCGGACGAACCGGACTGTTGAACGATCTCCTTGCGGTCGTCGGCCTGGGACCGATCGAAGTACTCTACACGCTGCCGGCGATCGTGATCGCCCACGCGTTCTACAACGCGCCGCTGGTCACCCGCTTCGTGACGGGTGCCTGGGAGGGGGTCGACGCCCGCGAAATCGAGTCCGCCCGGGCAATGGGTGCGACGCCGGTTCGTGCGTTCCGTGACGTCGTCGTTCCCAAGTTGCTGCCATCGTTGCTCTCGGCGACGCTATTGGCGTTCGTGTTCTCGTTCATGTCCTTCCCGATCGTGCTGGCGCTGGGCGGCCTGGAATTACAGACAGTCGAGGTGTGGCTCTACGCGAAGGTGCAGTCACTGGAACTGGAAGCGGCCGCTGGGCTTGCCGTGCTGGAATCGATACTCTCGCTCGGCCTCATGTACCTCTATCTCCGGTACGAGTCGGGGCAGATCGCCTCACGTTCCGGCAGACTATCCCGGGCGCGACGATCGCTACTTGCCGGGTGGCGGACGGTGAGCGATCCCCGTCGCCTGGCAGTGCTCGCCTACGGGGTGGTCGCGGGTGTCGTCTTCCTCGGGCCGGTCCTCAGTCTACTGATCGAAAGCATCACGGGGCCGGATGGGGCCTTGACGATGGCGTATTACGAGTTCCTGCTCGCCAGGCAGGCGTCCACCGCGGTCGGGACGATCGCACCCCTCACGGCGATCCGCAACTCGCTTTTGTTCGCCCTGGGAACGCTGGCCGTCGCCGTCCCGATGGGCGTGATCGTCTCGCTGGTCGCGACCCGCGGGGGCCGGGGCAGTCGCCTCGCGGAGGCACTCCTGTCCGCGCCGCTCGCCGTCAGTGGCATCGTCGTCGGCCTGGGACTGTTAGAGACGCTCGTCTTCGGCGTCGAAGTGTTCGGCTACCGGCTCACCGTGACCGGCTGGCTCGCAGTCGTGGCCGCCCACGCCGTCGCAGCCTACCCGTTCGTGACGCGCAACGTAACTCCCGCCCTGGCTGGCATCGACGACCGGGTCGTCGACGCGGCGCGGTCGCTGGGGGCCTCGCGGCTGCGAGCCCTGCTGACGGTAACGGTTCCGCTGATCGCCGCCCCGCTGGTGGCCGGGGCGGCCTTCGCTTTCGCGATCAGTATCGGCGAGTTCGATTCGACTGTCCTGCTCGCGGAGGGCGGGGCGAGTCACACGATGCCGGTCGCGCTCGAACGCTACGTCGGTAACCGCTCGATCGGGCCGAGTCTTGGCCCCGCCACAGCGATGGGGTCCGTTGTGCTCGCGGTGACAGCCGCCAGTTTCGTGGTCATCGATCGCGTCGGGGGACGATACGATGGGTGAGTCGAGCAGCGGGGGACGATACGATGGGTGAGTCGAGCATCGGGGGCGATACAAGAGGTGAGTCGACTGAGGGGGGCGTGGGACTCGAAGACGTCTCCGTGACCTTCGGTGACGTCCCCGCGTTGTCGGACGTGACGCTGTCGGTCGCCGAAGGTGAGTTCTTCACGCTCGTCGGCCCCTCCGGGTGTGGCAAGACGACGACGCTCCGGACCGTCGCCGGGTTCGAGACGCCCACGAGTGGGTCGGTCCGGATCGGCGGCCGCGACGTCGCCGGCCTTCCGCCCGAGCAACGCGACGTGGGGATCGTCTTCCAGAACTACGCGCTGTTCCCGCACATGACCGTCGAAGAGAACGTCGCCTACGGCCTCCGGTACCGGTCGCCGCCGGGCGACGTCGGCCCCGACGAGCGCGTCGCCGACCTCCTCGAACTCGTCGACATGGCCGACCTGACGGATCGACGGCCGGAGTCGCTGTCCGGCGGACAACAACAACGCGCTGCGCTCGCCCGCGCACTCGCGCCCGGCCCGGACGTCCTCTTGCTCGACGAACCGCTCTCGGCGCTGGATGCGCGACTGCGCGAACAGCTGCGGGTCGAGGTCCGGGAGATCCAGCGCGAACTGGGGATCACGACGATCTACGTCACCCACGACCAGGCAGAGGCGCTGGCGATCAGCGACCGGATCGCCGTCATGAACGATGGCCGGATCGAACAGATCGGAACGCCAGAGGACGTCTATCGTGACCCCGCGACGCGTTTCGTTGCGGAGTTCGTCGGCGAGAACAACGTCTTCGACGCGCGGGTCGACGGCGACGGCCGAACCCTGACGATCGGCGACGACACGATTGTCTCGATCGATGACGAAACGATCGAACTCCCACAATCGCTGCCCGAGCGCGGCGAGTTGACTGTCTGTGTTCGTCCCGAGGACGTCCACTTTGGGCCCGGCGAGACCGCCCTTTCGGCGACCGTCGAACACGTCGAGTTTCTCGGGGACGCCTACCGCGTCCACTGTGCGTGGAACGGCCGTTCGATCCGGGCCAGGACCCAGCGTGCGCCCGAGGGCGAAAACGTCACACTCGGGTTCGACGCCACGGACGTGACTGTCGTTAGGTCCGAGTGACACTTCCGAACACGTCGGAAGTGGAGACCCACAGCAGTCCGTCGAAAGCGCCGACGATATGACGGCGACGGACTTACTGGAGCTAATGCCCGATCGCGGAAAGATCGACGACGCGACTTTCGAGGAGGTCATCGCACCCAGGCTTGGCGCCGAACGCGAGGACGTGGCGCTCGGGCCACAACACGGCGTCGACTTCGGTGTGCTATCCGTCGACGAACACGCAATCGTAACGGCGACCGATCCGATCTCGATCCTCCCGGCGCTGGGCTTCGAGCGGGCCGGGCGCATGGCGCTCGATATCGTTCTGACGGACGTGGCCGTCTCGGGGATCGCCCCGACGCACGTGACTGTCAGTCTCTCGTTGCCGACGGAGATGACCGACGACGAACTCGCCCTGGCCTGGAACGGCATGGCCACGCATGCCGAGTCGCTGGGCGTGAGCGTCGTCGCCGGTCACACGGCACGATACGAGGGGATTGATTACTCGTGGGTCGGTGGCGGGACCGCTCTTGGCGTCGGCGACCCGGCGGATATCGTCCGGCCGGACGGCGCACAGCCGGGCGACGCTATCGTCCTCACGACCGGCCCCGGCGCGGAGACGACCGGGCTGTTCGCGACGCTGTTCCCGGACGCGCTCGATCTGTCGGCGACGACCGTCGCGACGGCACAAGAACGGGTCGAGGATATTCTCGGCGTCGCCGACGCCAAACGAGCCAACGAGGCCGGAACCTTACACGCGATGCACGACGCGACCGAGGGCGGGGTGGTGGGTGGACTTGCCGAGATGGCGACGGGGGCGGGCGTCCGGTTCGTCGTCGAGCGCGACCCCGCGCCGATCCAGCCGGGCGTCTGGGCTGTCTGTGGGGCCGTCGGGGTCGATCCCTGGACCGTCTCCAGCGCGGGGAGTCTCCTGCTGACGGCACCTCCGGAGGAAGCGACGGCAATCGTTGAGGCGATGGAAGCGAGCGGGACGCCGGCTGGGATCATCGGGACGGTCGAAGCGACCGACGGCGAGGGAGCCGTCCACCTCGACGGCGAGCAGGTCGAGCCGCCGAGGAGCGATCCCGCCTGGGATGCCATGGCGCGCCTCTCCGAGTGATCGACGCCGCCTGACCGTCGGGTGCGGTCGCTCGATCCAGCCGGTAGCGATCGGGCCGGTGACGACTACAGCTGGCGGGTCGTCTCCATGCGCCCAAGCAATTCCGACCGGCTACCGTGGCCAGAACAGTTTTGCCTACCGCTCCGATTGTCCGGTGTATGTCACGCCGCCGGGCCGTCCTGAAAGCGGTCGCCGTGCTCGTCGTGTTCGTCGCTGCGATCGCGCTGGCACTCGTGACGGGACTGCTCGGCGCCCCATCGGCGGGGATCGAGGACGTCGGCGACTGGGGAACGGTCACCGAGGAACGGACGGAAGTGATCACGACGCTGTGGGTAGAGAACCCGAACCCGATCGGATTGTCGCTGGGCGATTCGGTGGCAGTTGACTATCGCCTGCAAATGAACGATGTCGAACTGGCCGAAGGAACGACACAGGGAATCAACGTCCGACCGGGCAACAACACTATCGAGGCGTCGACGTCCATCCACAACGAGCAACTGTCGGCGTGGTGGGTGGCGTTCGTAGAGAACAACGAGACGATCGATATCCGTGCCGAGCCGACGGTACGGATCGACGGGCTGGTCTCGACCGCGGCCGACCTCCCGAGCTACGAGACGACGGGACTGTCGGATTCGACGCCGATCGTCACGTCATTCTCGAAGGTCGCCAGTGGTCTCGAAGGGCAGTACACGCTGAGTGATCTCACGAGTAGCCAACGGGATTCGCTGGTTGGGTCGGGACTGCTGGACGCCAATGGAGTACTCCCCGGTTCGGACGGGTCCACGACTGTCGGGTACGAGATCAGGCGCGGCTGGGCGACCTGGGGTGACGTCGCGGAGAACACGACCACGCTGCGCCTTCACTTCCAGTTGCACAACCCGAGCGAGACTGTCCCGGTTCCCGCCGAGCCGGAGAACCTGGGCGTGGACATCGCGATGAACGACGTCGAGATGTTCTCCGCTCGGGGAGCTGATACGTCACTCGCGAATCCCGGAGACTTCACGCTCCGCGAGTCCATCGATCGACGGGTCCTCATGCCCGGGGAGACCACAGAGGCAGTCTACGCCGTCGAGATGGACAACGACCGCATCGACGAGTGGTTCCGGAGTCACGTCAGACAAGACGAGCGGACCGAGGTTCGAACGGAACTGCAGCTGGTGTTCAGCGTCGGCGATTTCACCGTCGATGTGCCCGAAGAGAAGCCAGCTGGCTACACCTGCAATCTACAGACCGGGATCTTCGTCGACGGACAGGAGACGGACACGACCTGCGGCGAGGCGTCGAGCCTCGGCGCAACCGGCTAGTACGCGAGCGACACGCTTACCACGCGGCCCCGACCAGTCCCGACATGGATCGCAAGCGGGAACTGACGAGCGTCGACTGTGCTGCACTCGCCGGGGAACTGGGCGAGTACGTCGGCGCGTACCACGAGAAATCCTATCTCTACGACGACGATTTGCTTCGCCTGAAGTTGAGCGGCCCGAACTTCGGTCGGCTCGAACTGCTGATCGAGGTCGATAATCCCAAGCGCGTACACACGGTCGCCCCCGAACGCGTCCCTGATGCGCCAGAACGGCCGCCGAACTTCGCGATGATGCTGCGCAACCGCCTGGAGGGCGCACAACTGGCGAGCGTCGAGCAGTTCGAGTTCGACCGCATCCTCCAGTTCCGCTTCGAGCGGAGCGACGACCACACGACGATTGTCGCCGAGTTGTTCGGTGACGGCAATCTCGCCGTGCTCGACGAGACCGAGACCGTCATCGACTCGCTTTCGACTGTTCGCCTGCAATCCCGCACTGTCACGCCGGGGTCGCGCTACGAATTCCCCTCCGCACGGTTCAACCCGCTAACCGTCGAGTACGAGACGTTCGTCGAACGAATGGCCCAATCGGACGCCGACGTAGTGCGGACGCTGGCAACGCAACTCAACTTCGGCGGGCTCTACGGCGAGGAACTCTGCTCGCGAGCCGATGTGCCCTACAACCAGGCCATCGAGGAGACCACCGACGCGGAGTTCGAGGCACTGTACGACGCGGTCAACGATCTCTCGACGCGGCTTCGCGACGGCGACCTCGATCCGCGACTCTATTACGAGACCGAGGACCGCGAGACAGTCCTCGATGTGACGCCAGTCCCGCTGGTCGAGTACGAGGACCGGCCGAGCGAGTCCTTCGACAGCTTCAACGATGCGCTGGCTGAGTACTTCCACAGCTTAGAACAGGAACCTGACGAGGAAGAGACCGGTTCCAATCGACCGGACTTCGAGGCGGAGATAGAAAAACAGAAACGGATCATCGCCCAGCAAGAACAGGCTATCGAGGACTTCGAGGCCGACGCCGAACGGGAACGCGAGAAGGCCGAACTCCTGTATGCAAACTACGACCTCGTCGACGAGGTCCTCTCGACAATTCAGGACGCCCGGGCGGCCGACACCCCCTGGGAGGAGATCGAATCGACGCTTGCGGCCGGCAAAGACCAAGGGATCCCGGCCGCCGACGCAGTCCGGGACGTCGACGGAAGCGAGGGGACGGTCACGGTCGAAATCGATGATCACCGGATCGAACTCGAAGCCGACACGGGCGTCGAGAAGAATGCTGATCGACTCTACCAGGAAGCAAAGCGCATCGAAGAGAAGAAGGCGGGCGCCGAGGAAGCCATCGCGGACACGCGCGAACAACTCGAAGCCGTCAAGCAACGCCGCGAACAGTGGGAGGCCGACGACAGTGAGGCACAAGACGAGGATGACGAACAGGAGGACGTCGACTGGCTCAAACGGGAGTCGATCCCGGTTCGATCGGGCGAGAAGTGGTACGATCGCTTTCGGTGGTTCCACACGAGCGATGACTTCCTCGTGATCGGCGGCCGGAACGCCGACCAGAACGAGGAACTCGTCAAGAAGTACCTCGATCGCGGCGACCTGTTCTTCCACACGCAGGCCCACGGTGCTCCGGCGACGATTCTGAAGGCCAGCGATCCCAGCGAGGCCACGCCCGACGACCTGACGATCCCCGAAACGAGCCGCGAAGAGGCCGCCCAGTTCGCGATTTCCTACTCGACGCTCTGGAAGGAAGGTAAGTACGCCGGGGACGTCTATTACGTCGAATCCGACCAGGTGACGAAAACCCCCGAGAGCGGCGAGTACTTACAGAAAGGGAGTTTTGCCATCCGTGGCGATCGCACCTACGACGAGGACACGCCAGTCGGCGTCGCCGTCGGGATCACCTGCGAACCCGAGACGCGCGTGATCGGCGGCCCACCGAGCGCTATCGTCGACCGTGCGGAGACGGCGATCGAAGTCGAACCCGGCCGCTTCGCACAGAACGACATCGCCAAGAAACTCTACCGCGAATTCAAGTCCCGCTTTGCCGACGACACCTTCGTCCGGAAGGTCGCCAGCCCCGACCTGATCCAGGAGTTCCTTCCACCCGGCGGCAGTCGAATAATCGATGAGTGACTGATCGTTCCGAAGGTCAGCCGCATGGAGCTGGACTCGAACGAGCCCGAGATATGCTCGCTCCCGATGGTCGCTGTGCGCGTCTCCTCCCCATTTCGAATATTTAACACGACTTTGTCATTCGCGAGTTTGCTCGTGACAAAAATGCGTGGGACCGGATTCGAACCGGACCGAGAAATGCTCGCTCCCGGTGGTCGCTGCGCGTTCCTCGTAGGGTTCGAATCCGCTCGAGATGCATCTCTTCACTTGTGTCCACTCGTTCAGAAGATGCGTGGGACCGGATTCGAACCGGCGGACCCCTACGGGACAGCGCCCTCAACGCTGCGCCGTTGGCCTGGCTTGGCTACCCACGCGCTTCCTGCGATTAACTCGCACCTCATAGTTCCGTAGGGGGATTAAAATGACTGTCGGTTCGACGCCTAACCACGATGTCTCGACCGACTCTCGCTTACATCCCGTCACCCACGAGCGTCTCGAACCCTGCCCACGACTTCTCCAGAAAATTACTCTGTTATTAGCATAAGAAAAATGTCTATAACCGTCTTCTGAATTTGATTGTTTTCATATGTTTTTATGACGCCTGGGAAATCTTTGACAATCCTTCACGGTAAATCTCTCGCTATCATCGCCGTTATACCCGGTGTAATCACTACCATGGTCAATGGTGACACGACAGCAAATACTGTTCGGATCTAGGTATTTATAAGTCTGGAACTGTTTAGTTTCACTTAGAAATATGAGCTGCAAATCGTCATGCTCGAACCCGTCAACGACGTCGTTCACGACACACGAGATCTCGACGGAGGAAACACCGGATAAGGCCGTCAAGACCCGCACCAAGCGGTATACGTTCTACTGGCAGATCGGCGCGGGCGGGCCGACTCTGCTTCGCGTCTCGGACTTCGACGGCGCAGACGTTACCGAAGAAGTAGATCCGCCCGACGAAATGTACGATCGCGTCCGTCGAAGCATCGGCCAGGACATCTGATCGCGGTACCGTTATTGCGTTCCCGTTGTCGGTTTCGGAGGCGATCGAACCAGCCGACAGACCTGACGGGGCGTCACGTCATCGCGTCTTGAATTTCGTGAAGAAGAACGTAACCAAACAATAATTACCGATACTTGCGTCAGTATTTGGTGACATGGAATACCGAGAGTTCGGGACGTCGATCGACTGGGGCCCCTCGGCGCTCGGGTTCGGCGCGATGCGTTTGCCCACCGACGACGGCGATGTCGACCGGGAGCGGACTATCCGGATGATCCGGACGGCGATCGATCGGGGCGTCAACTACGTCGATACCGCATGGCCGTATCACGACGGCGAGAGCGAGCGTGTTGTCGGTGAGGCGCTCGATGACGGCTACCGCGACCAGGTCAACCTGGCGACGAAGATGCCATCCTGGGAACTCGAGACGCGAGCCGACCTCGACGAGTACTTCGAGAAACAACTCGACCGACTCGGGACGGACCACGTCGAGTGCTACCTGCTCCACGCGTTGAACCACGAGTACTGGGAAACCTACCAGGGAATAGACATTTTCGAATGGATCGAGGACCGACAGGCGGCGGGCGATATCGATCACATCGGGTTCTCCTTTCACGATGATCGCGATCTGTTCGAGGAGATCGTCGACGCTTACGACTGGGACTTCTGCCAGATCCAGTATAACTACCTCGACCAGGAGTATCAGGCGGGTCGCGCCGGCCTGGAGTACGCCGCCGAGCGGGGGCTGGGCGTCGTGATCATGGAACCCCTCCGTGGCGGCATGCTTGCGACAGATCTCCCCGATCCCGTCCGGGAAGCCTTCGAAGCCGCCGACGCCGATCGGTCCCCCGTCGAATGGGCTCTGCAGTGGCTCTGGGATCAGCCGGAGGTCTCGACGGTACTTTCGGGCATGTCCACGCTGGAGCAGGTCCGAGAGAACGTCGAGATCGCGGCGAATTCGGGCGTCGGGCAGTTCTCCACCGACGATCACACGATCGTCGAGCGTGCCCGCGAGCGATTCGAGGAGTTGATGGCCGTCGACTGCACCGGCTGTGATTACTGTACGCCGTGTCCGACTGGCGTCGAGATCCCGCGTAACTTCGATCTGTACAACCGCATCGAGATGGGGGACGATCCGAACGCGATCGTCGCGGAATACGAAGATATGGACGAATCCGCCAGGGCCGACGCCTGCGTTGCCTGTGGGGAGTGCGAACCGGCCTGTCCACAGCACTTAGAGATCATCTCCCTGCTCGAGGAGACCCACGAGCGGATACAGTCGGCAAGCGCCTGAACGGGAACGGTTTCAGTCGCCGCCCGGTTCGTGGTCCGTCTCGGCGGGCAACTCGACGTTCTCGAGTTCCCGGGCGCTGAGCGAGCCCCGGAACCGATCCAGGATCCGACGGGCGTCGCTCAGTTCCTGTCCGCTGACTGCCCGGACGAGCGCGAGTGCACGACGCGCGCGCTTGCGCCGCCAGGATTCCTCGCGGTGCTGGTAGGTGCGGATGGCCCGCAGGAAGTCTATCTTGCGGAACTCGGGCCAGTACGGTGCACAGAAGTACGCCGCCGCTTCGTTGCCGTTGGCGTGCCAGGGGAGGAAGTTCGAGGTTCGCTCGTCTCCCCCTGTCCGGATTATCAGGTCCACGTCCCGGGTCGGACCCTCGTAGAGCCTGTTCTCGACCGTTTCGACGTCGATGGCGTCTGAATCGAGATCACCGCGTTCGACCTCGCTCGCGATCTCCCTTGCAGCCCCAAGCAGTTCCGCCCGACCGCCGTACGCGAGCGCGATGTTGAGGTGAAAACGCTCGTATCCCTCGGTACGTCCTTCGGCGTACTCGATAGCGTCGCGGACGCGCTGGGGGAGGCGCGCGGTCTCACCGATCGCCCGGATACGCACCTCCGACTCGTGGACACGATCGGTATCTGCGAAGTCATAGAGCTTGTCCTCGATGAGGTCGAACAGGACCGCACGCTGATCCGCCGGCCGGTCGAAGTTCTCCGTCGAGAAGGTATACAGCGTCAATTCCTCGATTCCCAGTTCGTCACACCACTCCAGGACCGACTCCGTGGTCTCGGCCCCCGCCCGATGGCCGTCGGCGGCGTCGCCACCCTGCTTGCGGGCGTATCGACGGTTGCCATCCTGGATGACGGCGACGTGGGTCGGCGTGCCATCCAGCTCCCGCTTCAGGAGTTGCTCGTACGCGCGTGTCGCGTGACGACGGAACCACGAACGCATCACCTGAGCGGACACTCCGGGCGCGCATGAGTCTTCTGTTCGAGCGGACAGTGACCGACCCGCAGGGTTTTAATACGTAGGCCTACACTGCCAACGTGCAATGGCGACCGGTACGGTTGATTTCTTCAACGACACTGGCGGTTACGGTTTCATCGAGACTGAGGACGCGGACGAAGACGTGTTCTTCCACATGGAAGACGTCGGCGGTCCTGACCTCGAGGAAGGCCAAGAGGTTGAGTTCGAGATCGAGCAGGCCGAGAAGGGCCCGCGCGCGAAGAATCTCACGAGGCTGTAAGCATGGCGACAGGCACCGTGGACTTCTTCAACGACACGGGTGGTTACGGCTTCATCGAGACCGACGATGCCGACGAGGACGTGTTCTTCCACATGGAAGACGTCGGTGGCCCTGATCTCGAAGAGGGTCAGGAAGTCGAGTTCGAGATCGAAGAAGCCGAGAAAGGCCCGCGTGCGAAGAACCTCACGCGACTGTAAACGCAGTCGGGACGGTTCTCACGAGTAATCACGGTTGACGGCGGGACCCGCCCGTCTTCTTCCGCTCTCGACGTCGATCAGCGACTGCTCCGCCCTCGGACGGTGCTGACCCGTCAAGCGAACGCTTCGTCGGCCGGACGTCGACCGTGAGTCGTATTACTCCCCGGAGAAACGGGAACGTATGGACGCGACCGGTGAGGACATCTACGAACAGACCCGACAGTTGCTGGAGCCCGGCGATATCGAACTCCGGGGGGTAGTCGTCCACACAGACCTGAAGAACGATCAGGAGGCGGAACTCAATCGGGTAACCATCGAGGTCGGCGAAACCATCGCCGAACACGCCGAGACTGACGCCGACACGTACGTCTACTCCGGTACCGACGATCCCGAGTTTGGACTCAACCAGCACCAGGGCCTGACGATCGAGGGCGACGAGTTCGTCTGGGAGTGCCAGCAATTGCTCCGCGAGGGGACCTTCGACGTCGTCTTCTACTACGAGGACAGCGCCGACACCGGGGCGATCCTCGAGGACCTCGATGGCTCGGATTACGAAGTTGTAGACGTCGAGGCACCCTGAGACGTTCGGGGCGACGCTTATAGGGGTCGAACGCCGACGAAGAGACGAGAGTAACTGAAACGCGACGAATCGATGATTCCACTCTTTCACGACTTCAGGAACGAACGCGTAGTGATTTTCGGCGGCGGCAGCGTCGGTGCCCGGAAAGCCAGACGGTTCGCCCGTGAGGCCGACGTGACGGTCATCAGTCCGGAGTTTGCAGACACCAAATTCGGCGGTGCGGACGTGGTGCGGGCCCGGCCCGGACCGGAAGCCGTCGAAGACTGGCTCGATCGAGTCGATCCGGTCTTGGTCGTCGCCGCCACCGACGACGAGGGACTCAACGACGCGATCGAATCGGCGGCCCGCGACCGGGAAATTCTGATCAATCGGGCCGATGAAAGCGGCGAACGCGACGCGGGAAGCGTCGTCGTCCCGGCGACCATCCGGCGCGATCCGGTCACGATCGCGATTGCAACCGGGGCAACGAGTCCGGCACTGAGTCGCGTACTCAGAGAACACCTCGAAGACGACCCGCGTGTCGACAGCGCCGGTGCGATGGCCGAGTTGTCCAGTGAGCTACGGACGGAGTTGCGTGACCGAGGTATCGATCCGGCGACCCGCCGTGAAGTACTCCGGGACGTCGTCAAGACGGAGGGGGTT
Source organism: Halorhabdus amylolytica (assembly GCF_004944975.1). GTDB lineage: Archaea > Halobacteriota > Halobacteria > Halobacteriales > Haloarculaceae > Halorhabdus > Halorhabdus amylolytica. The sequence continues at coordinate 172,478 of NZ_SPQG01000003.1, read as the reverse complement.
TGGAAGGCTTTAGATACCAGCGGATCCAACCCACGGGAGAGAGCAGTGAGCGTGATCTCTGACGTGATCGGTGATACAGCGTGACGCGAGAGCCAGCCGTCGTCTCGGGACTGAGCGTCGCCCACCAGCACGCCATCGTCGAGGAAATCGACGCAGTGTCTGCCGACAGCCAGGGCGAGGCGGTCGAACAGTTACTCGAGCAGTCGAACGTCGCCGAAGCGTTCGTCCTCCAGACGTGCAACCGCGCCGAGCGATACGTCGTCACTGAGGAGCCCGAGGCGGGCCGGGCGGCACTCGCTAGGGCGACGCCGGACGCCCCGGCGTCGTCGATCGTCGAGATGGGCCACGAGGAGAGCCTGCGACATCTCCTGCGTGTCGCTGCGGGACTGGAATCGCTCGTGCCGGGCGAAGATCAGATCCTCGGTCAGGTCCGGGATGCCTACGAAGACGCTCGTAACGCCGACGGGCTCGGGCCAGTCCTCGAAGAGGCTGTGACGAAGGCGATCCACGTCGGCGAACGCGCTCGCACCGAGACAGCCATCAACGAGGGCGTCGTCTCGCTGGGGAGTGCGGCCGTCGAACTCGCTGACAGGGAGTGTAGACTGGACGGCGGGCGGGCGCTGATCGTCGGCGCGGGTGAAATCGCCACGCTGGCCGCCAAAGCATTGGACGCCCGTACCGATATCGACCAGCTTCTGGTTGCCAACCGGACTGTCCCACACGCCGAGCACGTGGCCTCGATGGTGGAAGTCCCGGCCGAATCGATCGCGCTGGACAGCCTCCCGTCGGCCGTCGACCGGGTCGATCTACTCGTCTCAGCGACTGCAAGCCCCGACCCGATCGTCGATATCGATGTCTTCGACGACACCGGAGAAACGGTCGTCGTCGACATCGGCCAGCCGCGGGACGTTCCCCGGGAAGCAGACGGCTTCAACGGGGTCGACGTTTTCGACCTCGACGACCTCGAGGCCGTGACGGCCGAGACGCGAGCCAGCCGCAAGGTGGCCGCCGAGGAGGTCGAGGCCATCATCGAGACGGAGTTCGAACATCTTCTCACCCGATACAAGCGTGCCCGGGCTGACGACGTGATCTCGAGTATGTACGAGGGTGCCGAGCGGATCAAAGCCCGAGAGTTGCAGGACGCTTTCGGAAAGCTAGACCTCGACGCCGACGAACAGGAGGTCCTCGAGGCGATGGCCGATTCGCTGGTCAATCAGTTGCTTGCGGCACCGACCGAGTCCCTCCGGAACGCCGCCGAAGAAGACGACTGGACGACCATCGACACCGCCTTGCGACTGTTCGATCCCGACTTCGGCAATGAAGACACACCCGATTCGATCCCCGCCGAGAAGGAGATCCAGGCTCGCCTCTCGGCGATGGCCGACGACGACTGACGACTGCGAGTGCCGACTGTCGACCGTACCGACGATCCGGGCGCTTTCGCCCCGGTCAGAACGTTCTTCCGGCGGAATGGCGTGTGTCCACGCATGACAGAGTTACTGAGTGATACAGAGATCGACGAGCGGCTTCCGGCGGGCTGGGAGCGAAAGGGTGACGAGATCGTCAAAACCTTCGAGTTCGACGCTTACCTCGACGGGGTCGGCTTCGCGGCCGCTGCGGGTGGACTCGCTCAGGAAGCGTTTCACCACCCGGAGATGACGATCGGCTGGCGGGAAGTCCAGGTCCGGCTGACCACCCACGACGCGGGCGGGATCACCGACGCCGACCTCGATCTGGCTGACCGACTGAACAACGTCCGGGAGTGAACGACGGGACGTCGTCCGTTACTCGTGGGCCCCATGGACAGCAACGGGACTAGTTTTTCCCCGTCCGGAGCCGAGAGACAACATATGGCATCGACCGCTTCGGATCTGGTGACGCTATTGCGGACCTCCCGGCTCAATGCTGCCATTGGCTGGCTTCTGACCGGCGTGATCGCGCTGACGGCCGTGGGGAACGTCGTTCTCGGGAACCCGCTGTGGGCGGGCTTCGCGGCGATTGTCGGCGGGCTGGCGATCCTGCCGCCGGTCGCCCACCGCGATCCGCTCGTGATGATCCCCTGGGAGGTGTTCGTCCTCGCCGCGTTGCCGCTGCTGGGCTATACCTTCGGGGTGAACGTCGCCTTCCGGGAGGTCGCAACGTACCTCTCGGTGGCTGCGCTCGCGTTGATCGTCGCCGTGGAACTCCAACTGTTCACGAGCGTGGAGATGAACTACCAGTTCGCGCTGCTGTTCGTCGTCGTCTCGACGCTGGCCTTCGCCGGGTTGTGGGCCGTCTCTCGATGGCTGTCGGACATCTATCTCGGAACGACGCTGCTGCTCGATCCCGCCCTCGAGGAGGAAGTGATCGAGGAACACCTCATGTGGGAGTTCATCGCCTCGGCCGTCGCCGGGCTGCTCGCCGGGGGCGTCTTCGAACTGTACGTGCGTCGGTATGCGGGTGTTCCCGAAGCGGGAGGTGAACAGATGTGAGCCTCCGCGAACGCATCCGTCTCAGCGAGTACCGCCAGCAGCAACTCACATGGGTAATGGAGTTCATCCTGATCGGGCTGCTGTTTATCGGGTTCGAACGCCGGTCGCTCGGCATCTCGATCAATGCAGCGATCGGCCTGATCGTGTTACAGATCCCCCCATTGCTCGAACGGGACTACAGCGTTTCGATGGATCCGCGCCTGACTCTGTGGATCACGACCGCCGTCTTCCTCCACTCGCTTGGCACCGTCGGCGTTCCGGGTGGGGAAGGGTTCTACCGATCGATCCCCGGATACGATCACCTGACACACGCACTGTCGGCGTCGGTCGTCGCCGGAGTCGGCTATGCGACGATCCGCGCGCTTGACGAACACTGGGACGACGTCCAGCTACCCGATCGATTCGTCTTCGTGTTCATCCTCATGTTCGTGCTCGCTTTCGGTGTGGTCTGGGAGATCATCGAGTTCACGACGAGCGCCGCCGCCACCGCTATCGGCGGGTCGCCGGTGTTGACCCAGTACGGTCTCGAAGACACGATGAAAGACCTGATCTTCAACACGATCGGGGCTGCAATCGTCGCGACGTGGGGGACAGTCTATCTCAACGACTTCGTCACGCAGATCCTCGATGCAGTTGGAGTCCAGACGGGTTCCGACCCGCCGGGAGAGTGACGTTCATATACGCCGGTCGCCAAGCTGTGTCGTGTTCGTCGGACACGCATTCCTCGCGTTCGGGCTCGCGACGCTCCTCGCGAGACGCTTCGGACCCACCGACAGCCCGTCGATACTTTCCGGCAGGATCGCACTCAGATACGCCGTCGGGGTCGGGCTGGCAGCGGCGCTGTTTGCCTCTTTGCCGGACGTCGACGTCGTCCATGCCGCGTTCCAGGTCGTCTCGCTCCCCGGTGACTCGACGGCGTTCGATCACTTCTGGGCGGCGACGGACGACCGCCACCGAACGACGACCCACTCACTTGTCGTGGCCGTTCTCGGGAGCCTCGGGTTCGTGCTGTGGGTTCGCCGACGATGGGCAGGTTGGCTGGCCCTCTCCGGGATCGTTCTGCTGGCCGCGGTAACGGACGGGGTAGTTGCCGGCGCCGTGATGGTACTGTTCGCGACCGGCGGCGTGATCGTTGCGACGGTCGCCGACGAGATCGGACTCCCGGCGCGCGCGATCGGCGGAGCCGCCCTGCTCGGACTTCTCGTCCACCCGTTCACGGACCTGCTGACCGGCGAGCCCCCCGCCTTCCTTGCCCCGCTGGACATCATGCCGATCGCGAACCGCGTCGAACCGTTCGCGGACCCGACGGCAAACCTCTTGCTTGCGTTCGGGACGGAACTGGCGGTCATCTGGTTCGGACTGCTGGTCGGTGTCACGGCTCTTGGGATCGATCCCCGCCGACACGTCCACGTCGGCGCCGTCATCGGCGTCGCCTACGCCCCGATGGCGTTCGTCCTCGACGGGGCGAGCGTCGACCGGGCTGTCCCGTTCGTCGCGACGATCCTTCCCGTCGGACTCGCTGGCGCCGTCAACCGCGACCGCCCCTGGACGATCACCGGCGTGACGACGTTCGTGTTGACGGGGCTCGCTGCGATCTCGCTGGCGCTGTTCGCGTTCGCGGTCGTTCAGGTGACACTCGCCTGATCGCCAGCGACGACCCGAGTACACAAGACGATCCGGCACGTTGCTCCGGGTAGCCCATGGGAGGACGGCAATTGCTCACGGATGCGGACGTGGATCTCGGATTTGATCCCGAGACCGTGGCGATCGACGACGGCAACATCCTGGAGCTTTTCGAGCCGGTCGTTCGCGAGTGGTGGGTCGAAGAATTCGGGCCGTACGTCCCTGACAACGGCGGCTTCTTCACGCCGCCACAGAAGGAAGCCATCCCACACATCCACGAGGGCGAGAACGCGCTGATCGCCGCACCGACGGGCTCGGGCAAGACCCAGGCCAGTTTCGCCGCGATCGTCAACGAACTGTTCCGCCGGGATCGCGAGGAGGGACTGGAGAACTCCGTCTACTGCCTGTACGTCTCGCCGCTGAAGAGCCTCGCCAACGACATCCACCGCAACCTCGAAGTTCCGCTCTCGGAGATCACCACGAAACTGGAACAGCGCAACGAGGACGTCGAGATCCGCCACGCGATCCGTCACGGCGACACGTCAGACAGCGATCGCCAGGCGATGCTCGAAGAGACACCCCACATCCTCAACACGACGCCGGAGACTCTTGCGATCCTGCTGAACTCCCCGAAATTTCGGAAGAAGCTGGAAACCGTCGAGTACGTCATCGTCGACGAGATTCACAGCCTCGCGGCGAACAAACGGGGAACCCATCTCTCGGTCTCCTTAGAGCGCCTGGAAGCGATGGCCGAGACCTCCCCGATACGGATCGGCTGTTCGGCGACCGTCGAACCCCTGGCGACGATGGCGGAGTTTTTGGTCGGGCGCGAACAGCCGGGTGGCGATCCCCGCGAATACGAACTCGTCGACGCCCGTTTCGCCCGCGAGTTCGACATCGAACTCACGACGCCGACTGACGACCTCATTCACACGCCCCAGTCGACGATCAATGACCGCTTCTACGACCAGTTACACGACCTGATTCAGGATCACACCAATACGCTGGTGTTCACGAACACGCGTTCCGGTGCCGAGCGCGTTCTGCACAACCTCCGGGAACGGTTCGACGACTACGACGAGGCCAACTCGGGGTGTCACCACGGGAGCCTCTCGAAGGACAAACGCGAGGCCATCGAATCGGATCTCAAATCCGGCGACATCGACGTGGTGACGACCTCGACGAGCCTCGAACTCGGGATCGACATGCCCCACATCGATCTGGTCGTACAGGTGGGCTCGCCCAAGTCCGTGGCGGCCTTACTCCAGCGTGTGGGGCGGGCCGGCCACCAGCTCGGCGAGACTGTCGCCGGCCGGGTCATCGCGCTCGATCGCGACGAGCTGGTCGAGTGTGCGGTCATGCTGAAGAAGGCCGAAGAGGGGTTCGTCGACCGGGTGTTCGTCCCCGAGAACGCACAGGACGTGGCTGCCCAGCAGGTGTACGGCATGGCGATCAACGATATCCGTCCCGAATCCGAGATCACGGGCATCCTCCGTCGAGCGTATCCCTACCGCAACTACACTGACGACGACTGGGAGGGACTCGTCCGCTATCTCACTGCCGACTATCCCGGCATGGAAGAGGAGAACGTCTACGCGAAGATCTGGCGGGACACGAACGATCCGCCCGACGGCGAGTACCACTACGAAGAATACCCCGTCGGCGAGACGCTGATCGGTAAGCGCGGCCGGCTGGCGCGGGTCATCTACATGACCAACATCGGGACGATTCCCGACTCCTTCACGTGTGATGTGCTCACTCGCGGCGACAGTGAATGGGTCGGACAACTCGACGAGTCGTATCTCGATACCCTGGAATCGGGTGACGTGTTCGTCCTTGGCGGCGACCGGTACGAGTATCGCTATCGACGAGGGTCGAAGGTCTACGTCGATCTGACGAGCGCCAGGCCGACCGTTCCCTCCTGGTACTCCGAACGGTTGCCCCTTAGCTACGACCTCGGTCGGGAGATCCTGGCCTTCCAGGGAGAGTTGCTGGAAACGCTGGAGCGGGGCGGCCAGTCGGCGGCCCGGCTGTGGCTGCGGGAGTTCCCCCTCGACGAGAACAGCGTTCGTGCAATCGTCGGGATGTTCGACCGGCAGTTGCGCTACGCGGGCCCCGACAGCGTCAGCACCGACGAGCGCCTCGTCATCGAGGAGGAGCGCGACCGGGAAGAGTACGAACGGCGATACTACGTCCACTCGAACTACGGCCGGCGATTCAACGACGGTCTCTCTCGACTGCTGGCCTATCGCGTCGCCCAGGAAGCCACCGCGAACGTCCAGGTTGCCGTCGCGGATCACGGCTTTACCCTCTCGATGCCGCTCAACCGGAAAGTCGACGTGTTGGGCATTCTCGAATCGATCGATCCGGCCGACGTGCGGGCGGACTTGCGAGCCAGCCTCGAGGGAACAGACTTGCTCGACCGTTATTTCCGGATCAACGCGACGCGCTCGCTGATGATCCTCAAACGCTACAAGGGCTACGAGAAATCCGCCAGCGAACAGCAGGTCAACAGCGAGATGTTGCTGGGCTTCGCCCAGGACCTGGAGGACTTCGCGGTGATCGAAGAGACCTACCGGGAGATCACCGAAGACAAACTCAACGTCGATGCGATCGAGGACGTGCTCGGCGCGATCCGGGCCGGCGAGGTTGAGGTCGTTTCCACCCGCGTCGACTCGCCGACGCCGCGGGCCTTCGGCCTGGCGACTCTGATGGCAAGCGACGTCGTCCTGGCGGAGGACGAATCGGCCGTTCTCAAGGAATTCCACGATCGGGTCCAGGAGGCGATCGACGACGAACTGGCCGAGGAAGCGTTTGTGGCGGAGTGATCAGAGTCAGCGTTGCCGAGTCACACTAATAGCGTCTTGGGTGCTTTCGGCACCACGAGCACGTCGCTGCCGGGTTCGATCGCATCCTCGACGGTCTCGGCGGCGTGCATCAGACACTCCTCGACGAGTTCGGGGTCCTCGCTATTCGTGACGTAGGCGTCGGCATGACGAAGCGACCGAACCGTGACGAACCCGCGCTGGGCCCCTGGCTCGTAGCCTTCCAGCATCGCCTGGTAGCAGGACTCGGCGTCCTCTGCGCCACTGAGCCACTCGTAGAAACGTTCCTCGCCGCGTCCCGCACCGTAGCCCTCGTCGAGGACTGCGGGGACGACGACGCGGCCGCCCTCCTTGACGGGCGCGCCGTCAGAGAGGACGACGTAGGTGATCCCCCGCGTCGTCTGGTACAGTTGGGCGTCCTTCGGTGCGCCGACACCGGACACCACGGCGTCGTACTCGCCGTCGACCTCGAAGGCCAGCGCCTCGCGGGCGGTCTCGGCGAGGTCGCGGACGACAGCACCCGAGTCACCCGCTGCAGCGTCGAGAAAGCCGTTCGGGCCGGGTGTGACGTTCAGGCAGAAATCGAGGCCGAGCATCTCGCCCGCTTCCTCGACGGCCTCGCGGAAGGGATTGCCGTCGATCTTGCCGAGTTTGACCTCATCCTGGCTGAGCATCTCCGGGCCGTGGGTGTACTTGATGAACGACTCGCCACCGGCACCGATAACGACCGTCTTGGCGCCGCCGGAAAAGCCCGCGTACTGGTGGGGTTCGCTCTGGCCGGTCGTGAGTACCAGATCGGCCTCGGCGACGGGTCGATAGATTTCGATCGGCACGTCGTTGACTTTGCCGACAGTCACTGTCTCGTCGGGGTCGTGATTCTCCGCGAGGTCGGCGTATTCGCCGAGTTCAGCTTCGATCTCGTCGTCGTCCATCGGGCGATGGAGGCCCAGCCCGAGGACGATTCGGACCTGCTCGCGGTCGACGCCCGCCGCTTCGAGTTCCTCGAAGAGCACGTCGACCATGACACCGTCCGGGGCGTCGCGAGTTACATCGGTCACGACGATAGCGACCTCGTCGTCGGGACCGGCGCGTTCGGAAAGCGGTGGACCGTGGGGATCGGCGACCGCCTCCTGTGCCGCCTCGCGGACGTCGACCGGCTCGCCGCCGGGCAACTCGGCGATCGTCACGTCGCAATCCGGGAGATCTACTTCTACGTATCCCTCGCCGCGTGGAACGTTGAACGTCATTCGTTCCGAAACGAAGGACGGCAAGCCCCAAAGAGGTTCCCTCTGGGACCGCGAAACGGTCGGTGATCAACAGTGTTCGGGGTGATCACCCGAATGAAGTTCTGAAAAATATGGAGTCAACACACGATGTCGCCATCAATCCGCCCAGTACCGTTCGAACGCCTGCCGTGCGTCCGCCTGTGCGTCGGGCATGACTTCAAGGACGATCGGTCCGTCGAACGCGGACTCTCGGATCGTCTCGACCGTCGCCCTCAGGTCGATCTCGCCGTCGCCAAAGGGCAGCCCGTCGTTCCGTCGGGTGCTGTCAGTGAGATGGATCAGTCCGATCTGATCCGGGTACGTCGAAAGGAGGTATTCGAGCGCGTCGTGATAGTCCCGCTCCGCCGTATAGAGGTGGGCCGTATCCAGCACCAGATCGTTGTCACGCGCGAGGATCATCTCCTCTAAGTGGAGGATGCTCGCGCCGGTGTTGTTCTCGTGGCCGTGGGACGCGTCAAAGCCGATCGCCGCCACATCGGGAGCAAAGGCGTGCATGACGTACTTCGAGTGCAAAACGAGATAGGCGTCGAGGGCGACCGCGAGGCGGTCGGTCAGTTCATAGTACTCGCGCTCTTCGGGCGTGACGTGTGGCGTGTGGACTGAGGCGGCCGAGACGGTCGCGTCCCGAACGGTTTCGACAGTCCGCTCGAAATCATCGAGATGTTCGCGTTCGAGATAGAGTTCGACGACATCGAACCCGCGATCGGCCGCGGCTGTAAGCGCGTCGGGTTCGGGTTCGCACTTGCCGGCGACCGTCGGTCCGTCTGTGGCAGGTGACACGAGGGGCGATTGCGCCGGATGGACCTTCTCGGTATCGATCCTCTTCAGCGCGCCCACTCGACCATCCGCCGATAACGGTCGTCCGTGGAGAGCGTATCGGCATCCCCGATCAGCACCAGGGCACGCTTCGCCCGCGTCAGTGCAACGTTGATCCGCCGGTAGTCCTCGAAGATCGGGCCGTCGAGATTCCCCGTCGCGACGAACGAGACCACGACGACCTCCTTGCTCGATCCCTGAAAGCGATCGACGGTGTCGACAGTCACGCCGTCGGGGACGCGCTTTCCGATTTCGGCGACCTGCGCCCGATACGGAGCGATGACGCCCACGTCGCCCGGATCGACGCCCGCGCTCAGATACGACTCGACAGTCTCGGCGACGGTCGCGGCCTCCGTGGGATTCGTATTCCCCGATGCCTGGCCGTCCGGATCGACGAAGGTCACCCGGCCTTTGAGATGATCAGGCAAGACGTCCGGGTCGACGCCGTCGAGATCACCGAGCGTCTGGCCCGCGACCGCGCCGCTGGCGGGACGGAGTTGCCCGTCGTAGAACTCCCGCGAGGAGTAGGCCTGGATTCGCTGGGCCATCCGGTACTGCCGGTCGAGCAACACGCCAGCGTCGGGATGGGCGTCGATCAGACGCTCGAACAGCGATTGTGAGAGGTCGGCGGCCCTCTCCCGGTCGGCGATGTCGTCCTCGCTACGCACGACCGGCGGAAGTTGCTGGTGGTCGCCGACGAGAACGAACCTGTCGGCCCTGGCAACCGCCGCGAGCGCGCCGGGTTCGGTCAACTGTCCGGCCTCGTCGATGACGGCCACGTCGAAGGCTTGCTCGCGCATGACTCGGGATCCGCAGGTTGCGGTCGTCGCAGCGACCACGGACGCGTCCGTCAGTTCGGCCGCCCGCTCGTCGGGATCGCCCGCCGGGTCGAGCCTGACGTGAGCGAGATCCTCACGGACGCCAGTCTCGGTCCCCATCCGGACGATGCCCTCGAATTCCTGATCGAGGATCGCCTCGACGGCGTTGTCCACGGCGCGATTGGTGAACGCCGACAGGAGGACGCGCTCGCCGCGTTCGACCAGTTCCCGAACGAGCATCGCAAGCGTGTAGGTCTTGCCGGTCCCTGGCGGGCCGTGAATCAGCGCGAAATCCTCCGCGCCGACGGCCCACCTGACGGCCCGGTCCTGGGCGGGGTTGTTCTCGACGAACGTCTCCTCGATCTCGCGGAATTCGGGTTCCTGCCGACCGAAAAGGACGGCTTTCTCCTCGCTTGACTGCCGGAGGAGCGCGTCGTGGATAGCGGTCAGCATCCGGTCGGTCGAGAGTTCCGACGGATAGATGTCGAGGCGCCGAATTTCGACCGGTTCGTCGGCTGTAACGACGATCTCATCGGCAATACGCTGGACCCGAGCGAGTTCCGCGTCACCCTCGATCGGGTCGCCGTCACTCGCCAATACGACGTCACCCTCGCGGATTTTCGAGGTCGCGCCGGTCGCTTTGGCTCGCAACTCCCAGCCGCCGTCCGCCAGTTCCCGCTGACCAACCGGTTCGAGGTCGATCAGCGCACGGTCGTCGTCGGCCCGCTCCTCTTTGTCCTGGCGCCAGAGTTTGGCGTACTCTCGGTGGGCGGCCCGACGTTCGGCCTCGATCGCCCGATAGTTGCGCTCGAAATAATCGCGTTCGTCCGTGGGGATCGGACTCCCGACCTGGCCGGCCTTCGATTCCTGGTCGAGTCGACCGGAAACGGCCATGCACGTGTCCTGCTCGAAGCAGTACTCACATTTGGCGTCAGCCTCGTAGCCAGTCGGGACATCCATGCCGTGTTCCATCGCGGCGATCTCGTTGCGCGTCCGGAGGACAAATTCGAGCAGGCCCGAGCCGATCGAGAACTCCTTGGCCGGCGAGAGATCCCCTCCCTCCTCAGTGCGTTCGACGGCAGCGTTCTTGGTATAGAGGAGCGTCCCGGTGTTGGGGGGTTCGTCGCCGTGTTCGCCCAGAATGAGGGCGTAGGCGGCGGCCTGGATCTTGTCCTGGAATCGGGGTTCCCGGTTCGTGTTCTTGCCGGTCTTGAGTTCGACGGGCATGCCTCGCCGGACGGCGTCAGCCCGCCCCTTCAGGCCGTAGCGCTGGCTGATGAGCGTCTGTTCTGATCGCCACTCGCTCTCGGTGGGGCCGAAGGTCGTCTGTCCACCGTCGGTCAGGTGGCCCTGCTGGAGCCAGCCTTCGATCGCGCTTGCGTGATCGAGCGCGTCCTCGCGAACTGTTTCGGCGTCCCGTTCAAGCAGGCCGAGTTCGAGACCGACCTCCTCGACGCGTTCGGCGACGGCGTCCGCGACGTCACGTCCGCGCAACAGGTCGCCGAAGACCTCGTGGACGATCGTCCCTTTGACGACCGGATAGGCCAGCGGCGTCCCCGAGAGTTTGTTCAGGTAGTACATGCGAGGGCACTGTACCCACGAGCGGACGTCGGTCACATCGACGATGAACTCGGGTTCGACGACGACCATCGTGTCCTCGCCGGTCGTGTACTGCGTCTCGCCACGATAGTCGCGCTGTTCGGCATCGTAGACAGCGAGTTCCATCCCGGCTGCCAGCACGTCAGCTGTCTCGGTCCACTTGCCCCACAGCGTGACGGTGACTGAGTCCGCGTGGCCGTCCTCAGGGCCCATCGTGACCTCAGTGAGATCGCGCTCGCCGTATTGCGTGCTGACGGTTTTCGTCTCGCTCACTTCGAGGACTGGCCCGCGGAGATGCACACCGGTGACTGGGCGGCGGCGGGAAAAACGCTGTCGGTGGGCGACGGTTCGGAACCGAGTGGTGAGTCAAACTGACGACCGCAATCTACAGGACAGGGCCGAACTTCTCCCCGGACATGGCGAAAACTGTCGACGAACTCCGCAACGAGATCCGACTGGCAGTCGATCGGTTCGAACGCCGGGGATCGACCGGTTTCACCAAGGAGAGTCTCGCGGCGATCAGCGGGAGCGTCGGCCACGAGATTGAGACGGGACGACTCCCGTCCAAAGCCGACATGCGGGCGGGGATCACCCAGCAGATCGACGGTCTCGACGACGAGCGCAATCACGAACGGGCGTTCCGGAAAGGTGAACTCGAGACGATCGCGGCCGCGCTGGATGGGGCGTAGCGTCGCCGGGACGGCACCACGTCACTCGACGACGGTGAACGTTCCTGTCTGCTTGGCCGTCTCGTCAGTATAGCCGTCAGTCACTTCGAGGGAGATCGTATACGGTCCGGGGAGCCACTCCGCAGTCGGGGCCACGTGATCGGTCACGAACAGCGTCGAGAGGTTGATCTCTGGCGAATACTGATTGCTGATCGGAATGTCAGCCTCGTTCCAGACCTCCCCGTCGGGGCCGGTCAGTGTCTCGGTGACAGAGATATCCGTCAGAAGTGCGCCGTCGGTCTTCTCGTAGTGGACTCCGTCGATCTCGTAGTAATACCAGACTCGGTCGGTCCGTATTCGGCGTCCGGCTGGCGCGTGTAGTCGTCGTACCCGTTCGCTTCGTCGGTCGTGAAGACGATTTCGGGGATGCCAAACGAGCCGTCCGTCCGGCTCAGTTCCCGCTCGACCGCGAACTCGACAGCCGTCGACGCTTCGGTCCCGGCGATCGCGTCCCGAATGTCGATCTCCATCCGATGGGTACCCGGAGCGAAGTCCATCGGTGGGTCGAAGCTTAGCGTCAAGAACACGTCCGAAAAATCGGCCGACTCAAGGGCGGTCTGGTCTATCGTCCGCGTGATCGTGTCGATCTCCTCACCCTCTGGACCGCGAACCGTCCATGTCAGCTCGTAGGAGAAGCGGCGCTCGCCCTCACCCGCGGGTTCAGTTCCCACGGTAGACGGTTCGAAGTATACCCAGACGATATCTCCCGGTTCGTACGTCGCCCCTGGTTGCTCTGTGTACTGACGGTAGCCTGTCGGCTGTTCCCTACAGAAGTGAACGTTCTCGATCGACAGCGATGACGGCTGGGTGGCCATCGTGGTCGTCTCCGTTCCCGTTGCCGTGGCCGTCTCGGTTGGCGACCCTGATCCCCCGCTACAGCCGGCAAGCGTCGCGATCGTCGCGCCACCGAGTCCCAGAACCGCCTGCCTGGTAACCCCACGCATGATTATACATCGATCGCCGAGACACATTAATATATAGTACAGTTATCGGAGTCAATAGCCGACGATAGTGGAATCTCCGAGTCGTTTCCGTGTCCATGTGGGACGGACTCGACGTATAACTACGCTTATCAATCGTCGTCACAGCGGCAGACGCCAGTCAGTCGGCCACGTCTTCGCCGTCCATCCGGCGGACGGCGCCCCCGAGGTTGTCGTGATCGAACGAGGGGCGGGACAGTCCGGCAGCCACCAGTGTCAGTACTGTCGAGAGGACGAACGCGCCGCCGAAGGACGTCAGATACAGCGGATCGGCCGCCGGGAGGGCGTCGCCGACGATCGGGACCGCAGTGATGTACTCCCGGAGATCGGGAAAGTACGCCAGGCCGAACGTCAGGCCAAGAAGGCTGCTGATCAGAGCCCCGATGCCCGTAAGTCGCCGGGAGTACAGTCCGTAGACGAGCGGGAACGCCACGGCTGCCCCGAGCAGGTCCGCGAAGAAGAACAACCGGAGAACACTCCGGGCCCGGAGACTCACGTAGATCGCCGCCACGGCGACCACAACAGTGAAGGCCCGCGCACCGAGTGCCAGCGTCCGATCGTCGGGATCGTCGAGCAGGCGCGGCAGGTCAGCAGTCACGAGACTCGAGAGGGCGTTGAAGAGCGTGTCGACGGAACTCATCACCAACAACAGTGCCAGGAGGACGACAGCCAGGACGAGCCACTCGGGGAACGCCTCGCCCAGGAGCAGGAAAAAGGCGACGTCGGCGTTGTAGTTCGCACTCGCGGCGTCGGTGACCACGTTCGCGTGACCCGCGGCGACGACGCCGAACAGCGCCGCGAGGAAGACGATCAACCCGTTCAAAAGCGAGGCCCTTCGGAAGCCACCGGCGACGGTTTCGCCGTCCTCGCCGGCGTATATTCGTTGCCACCACGTCTGGTTGATGAGTTCGGCCCCGAGGACGGCGAAGGCGAGCGCGAGACCGAACTGCAGTCCCGGCCAGAAGCCTGGATCGAGCAGCGCGGGATTCGTTGACGCGATCCCGTCGTAGACCGCACCGGGGCCGCCAAGGGCGAATATCGCGCCGGCCGCCGCGAGGACCAAGAGTGGCAGGACCACGATCGCCTGCACTGTGTCGGTAAAGATACTCGCTCGGAGGCCGCCATAGCCCGTATAGAGGAGGACGAAACCACCGACGAGGACGGCAGTCTGCCACTGGGGAACCTCGGCGATCATCGCGAGCGCCCGGGAGATACCCGTCAACTCGGCCGCGAGAAAGACGAACATGTACAGCGCACTCACGACGAGGACAAAGGCGTACATCGCCGGCCCGTAGCGGGCCTGGGCGTACTCCGTCAACGAATGGCCGTCGGGGATGACCTTCCGGACGCGCGGACCGATCTTCGCGTAAGCCAGCATCGGGAGCGCCTCGCCGACAGCGTAGCCCACGACGGCAGCGATCCCGAAACTTGCGCCTGCCTCGGGGGCCGACAGCAGGATCCAGACGCCCATCACCGAGGCGACGAGCGTGGCCGTCATCCGCCCGCGGCCGACGGAATCGCGGGCCGTGATCAGATCCTCAACGGACCCAACTCGACCCCGGGAGTGCCACATGCCCAGTCCTGAGAAGGCGACCAGCGTCAGGACCGTAAGCCCGAGCGCGAGCGCGGTGCTCACCACGCGTCCTCACCACCCGAGGACTGCTCGGAACCGTCCGTGTAGGCCGTCTCGAAGAATTCGACTTCGAGTTCGACCGTCCGCCGGAACAGTTCGTCGAGACGCTCCCGGCGCTGTGGCGAGGCGGCCGCCCCCTCACGATCGAGTTCCTCGCGTAGCCACCCGACGAACGACCGGAACTCGTCGTTGGCGTGGAGATCGATCCACTCCCGCAGGTAGAACGTTCCGGGCTCGGAGTCGGCGTGCTGGTCGGCCCACGAAAGGTAGATCCACTCAGCCGGGACGAGGACGGCCAGCGTCTCGGCGTAGCTACCCTCGTGAGCCGCGCGTCCGAGCAGATCCTCGAAGGCCCGCGTGGTATCGGTCTGCTCGGGGTCGGTATACGCCGACGCGGGCACATCGAGCGCTTCGAAGGACCGTTCGAAGTAATCGTCCTCGTCGTCGGTCAGCACGGCGAGGAAATCGACGAGCCTCGAGCGGGCCGCCATGTCCGGCGCGTCGCCGACCGCGTGGCCGAACGCCCCGGTCAGCGAATCGAGGAAGGCGTAATCCCCCAGGAGGTAGCGTCGGAAGATGGCGTCCTCGAGTGTCCCTGCCGCGAGTTCCTCGACGAACCGGTGTTCGACCGCCGAAGACCAGTCGGGTTGGGCCCGGGCGCGGAGCCAGTCGGTGAACCGCGCGTCGGAGCGACCGGCCACGTATGCCTCGAAGGTGTCCGGAACCTCGCCAGCGGAGTCGGTGTCGTTCATATCGACCACGCCTCCTGTCGCCAGGCGGCATCCCAGAACCGGTACTCGTAGCGCGCGGACGTCTCGAACAGTTCCTGATACCGCTCGCGCTCCTCGGTCGTCGACTCAACAGCCACTTCGTCCATCAGATCGAGACACCACTCCGTGAGGTCCGTGAATTCCTCGCCGGCGTAGGTATCGATCCAGGCCGCGTACCGCTCCTCGTCGGGGCGGCCTCGTACGTCTAGCCGTTTCGCTGTCTCGTTGAAGCCCCACATGCACGGCAATAGCGCGGCGACCGTGTCGCCGAACGTCCCGATGGAGGCCGTCCGCACGAGGAAGTCCGTATATCCGCGGGTCGTGGGGGATGGCTCGGTCGTTTCGAGTTCGGCCTCACTGATCCCGACCTCGGCGGCGTACTCCCGGTGGAGATCCATTTCGGTGTTGATCGTCGCGTCGAGCAACTCGGCGAACTGTCCCATCCGTGCGATCGAGGATGCCTTCGCGGCCCCAAGCGCGAACACCCGCCCGTACTCGATCAGGTAGACGTAATCCTGGCGGACCCAGTACTCGAATGGCTCCTCGTCAAGGGTCCCATCGCCCAGCCGTGCGACCATCGGATGGTCGACGATCGCCCCCCAGTACTCGTCGGCGATCGGTTCCAAATCGTCGGTGAAAGCCATGGGAGAGACGTGGGACTCGATCGCCTTATAATCTACTAATACTACAGAGTTATACACCGTCGCTCACGCCAGACCGTCACGTTCATCCTGACGAACCGACTAGCCACATCTATGCGCGTTCGAGACTGGCAGGACATCCTCGCGGACGTGGTCGAGAACGACAGGGATCCCGACGGGTGGCGTGCCGTCGGCGGCGATCGCACCGGCGGGATCGGCGAGGATCTCTATCTGGGCCACCCCTCGGTAGGCGTCTATCAGCTCAAGACTTACGCGAAAAACCCCTTCGAGGTGCAGGGTGTCGGCACGGAGGTCGCTCGCAAACTCGACGACGAGATCGAGCCGCTGTTCCCCGAGGACGGGTCGGGACTGTTCGGTGTTCAGCAACCCCTCGAGGACGAGAGCGAGGCCGAGCAGAAGGCCAGCGAACTCGAAGAAGTCGTCAAAGCCCACGCCGAGGCACCGACGACGCCGGGCGCGCTTTTCGAGGACATGATGGACGCCCTGGACAGCCCGGCCTACGGTCCGATGGAGTTCGACACGCACGGCCGTCCAGACGCGATGGACGACCTCACCGACACCTTCGAGGAGGCCGAGGAGTTGCTGGACGCCGAACTTGAGGACCTGATCGACGACAACGTCGAACGTGGTTTTTACTGAGCGATTGGCGTGAGCTTAGAGCTCGACACGTCCGAGCCACTGTGAAGGCCTATCGAGCTCCTCGTCGGTTGGAAGATTAGAGGGGTCCTCCCAGACGGCGCTTGCACCCTCGATCCCCCGATCCGCCTCGACGGCTTCGAAGAACGCCTTGCCGCGCTCGTACTGACGGCGTTTCAGACCGAGTCCGAGTAGCCGGACCATCGCCTGGGCGATCGGCCCCCGATTCTGTCGTCGTCGGTCGAGGGCATTCCGCAGATCCGCATGCGGACGGTCGAACGCGCGATCCATCAGGAGTTCGGCGTATCCCTCGACGACAGTCATCGCGGCGTCGAGTTCCCGGAACGCCTCTCGGTTTAGTTTCCCCGCCGAGAGATCCTCGACGGTGCCTTCGAGTCGGGATTCGAGATAGTCCGGCAACCAGGGTGCAGCACCGAACTCGGCAGCGTGGGTAACTTCGTGGAAGGCGATCCAGCGACGGAACCGCGCGATCGGCACGTCGAGTTCGTCGGCGACACGGACGATGTTCGGATGGACGAAGTACAGTTCGTGTGGGTCCTCTGCGAGCAAGACGGGGTCGTACTGCCCGAGGACGTTCCGACCGAGAAAGGAGAGCGTCACGGCCATCGTGCCGGTGTTCAGCGTCCGGGCGATCCCCGGGATCGTCTGGGCCTCTGCTTCGACCGGGGCCATGACGCGCTCGAAGGTCTCGACGTTGGCCTCGATCCAGTGGTGGCGGTTGAGAATCTGGATCGATTTGGGGACTTCGAAACTGACGTCGGTAACGTCGCCGACCGCCTCGGTGGCAGCCCGAACGTCCGCCGCGTAGGCTTCCCCCTCGGTTTCGGTGAGCGAGAGGTCTCCGGGATCCGTCGCGGCCGTCGCCGCCTCGGCTGCCGCATCCCAGTCGATGGGGCCCGTCCCTGAGGCGTCCGCGACGGCGCGAGCGCTTTCGAAAAAGTTCATACCATCGGTATCCGGTCGGCGATGAAAGGGCTTCCCCCGACCGGACCAAAGATCGGCGATCGACTGATACGGAG
>NZ_SPQG01000003.1:122217-154581 GCF_004944975.1 Halorhabdus amylolytica | reverse complement strand
GTATCCGTCGACCCCCGGGTCGGCGTCATCCGGGAATAATCTACCATAATCCGTATGAGGGGTGACCGGTCCCCCTTCACGAGTCCGATCGACGCCGCCCGACTGTCCGGAAGCAACCGGGCCAGGACAGACCGTCAGCTCTCGACCGTGCGAGCGCCGGTCGTAACGGTTTTATCGAAGTACCGGCAACGTTATCCTATTCGAAGAATGACATTGAGACGTCGACAGTTCCTCGGAGTACTGGTGACGGGGGCTGTTGGGGGGACGGGTGGCTGTCTCGACGCGTCGGGTCCTGGGGCGACCACCGAAGACGCGGGGCATCGAACGACCGTCACGATCCGTGATGGAACGTTCACACCGACATCCCTGGAGATCGCCGCGGGCCACGACGTGACGGTCGTCTTCGAGAACCGGGACAACCGGAAACACGTCCTTCGAAGTGATTTCGAACCGTTGGACGTGACCGTACCGCCGGGGGAGACCGTCACCAGACAGGTCACCGTTCCGAATGAACCCGGCGATTACGAGGTCGTCTGTGAGGGCGGCGACGGTTCATTCGAACTCAAGTCTGTCCCTGCGGACGTCCTCCGTGGCTGTGGGTACGACAGCGATGAGTGAACTCGCGTTCGCGCTGGTGGCCGGGATCGGGTTCGGCGTCTGCTTCCAGAAGGGACGGATCTGCTATGCGAGTGCACTGTCGGACTTTTTCCTGTTCCGGTCGTCGCGAGTCGGCGGGGGTATCCTGCTCGCCACGGTACTCACCACACTCACATGGAGTGGCGCCTATCTGTTCGGCGGTGGAGCCAGTTTCTGGCTGCCGTCGTGGGGTGTCTACGGCCTGTTCGGCGGGGCTCTCTTCGGCGTCGGGATGATCCTCGCAGGTGCGTGTCTGACGAGTACGCTTTGGCGGGTCGCCAGCGGCAGCGGCCAGTACGCGCTCGTTCTCGCGGGCGGCGTCGTCGGGTTCGTCCTCACAGGACTGATTCATCCCTGGCTTGGAGAGTGGTACTTCACGCCGCTGTGGCTCGGGACGGGCACCACCGCCTTTGCACTCCCCGTCTCGGCACCCGTCGTCGCCATCGCGTTCGTCGGGGCCGTCGTCCTCGCGTACGCCGCCGTCACTGGATCCATCCGTCGACACTTCGAAGGCGAAATTGACGAAGACGAGAGTCAAATTGCCAGATTTCGGGCGTCGATCGTCGTCGGACTGGCTGGCCTCCGTGAGGGAACGAAACGGTACGTCCAAGCACGCACGTCCGGGATTGATCTCGAACGCGTGCTCCGTCGACCGTGGGATCCACGCACCAGTGGCATCGGGATCGCATTGACGGCGACCGTCTGGATCGCCGTCTCGGGCGTCTGGACCGTCTCCGGCCCACTGGAGGGGTGGGTCGCACTCGCGTTCGGCACGGTCAGTATCGACGTTCTGGATGCCGTTCCCGGCCTCGCGGCCGCGTACCCCGGCGGCGTCTCCCCCGGTATGGGAGTCATCGCCGGGTTCCTCGCGGGTGCGTTTCTCGCGGCAGTCACCAGTGGCGAGTTCGCTCTCGAGGCGCCGACGCGCTCGATCGGTGTCTCTCCCGTTTCCGGCGGCGTGTTGATGGGAGTCGGGGCGAAGCTCGCGCCGGGGTGTAACGTGACGAACCTCTACACCGGCGTCGCGTCACTGAGCGTTCACGGGATCGTCGCCGGAATCGGGATCGTCCTCGGTGCCTACGCCGGCACCCGGATCTTGTTCCGTCCCCGAAAGTAGGACGCTTACCTCCCTCGTCGCCGGCGACCGATCGCACGACGACATCGGACCGACCTACTCTTTCCGTCACGGATCAGATATCGTGACGACGACACCTCACGTCCTGTCTACAGTGGTCTCAGTCACGTCCTGTCTACAGTGGTCTCAGTCACGTCCTGTCTACAGTGGTCTCGGAAAGCAATTTGCGGGCGAGGGCGAAAGCGAGCATCAGGACCACGAAACCGAGAACGATTGTTCCGAAGCCCGGACCACATGATCCGTCATCCTGATCGTCACTTGCATCGTCGTCAGCCGTTTCGAGCCCGCCGACTGCAGGGATCGAACCTTCCTCGAAGTGTAGCTCGAAAAACGTGAACTCCGTCATACCAGCGGGATCGGAGGGCGAGAACATAGAAGTTCCGCCGGTAGCAGGCGTGATGTTCTTGGTGGTACCTCGCGGAGTGATCGTATGTAGGACCCACAGCGGGAGTTCCTCGAATCGCTTCTGGACACCCCGAGCCCCTCAGGGTTCGAAACGCCAAGCCAGCGCGTCTGGGTCGAATACGTCTCGGAGTTCGCCGACGAGGTACGGACGGACGAGTACGAACGCCGTGGCAGTCCACGAGGGCGGCGAGACGGAAATCGCGATCGCAGGACACGGCGACGAGATCGGATTCATGGTCAGGGACGTCACCGAGGACGGGTACCTGCGACTGTCCCGGATCGGCGGCTCCGACCGGACGGTCACCCGCGGGCAACACGTCACCGTCCACACTGACGAGGGCCCCGTCGCCGGCGTCGTCGGCCAGACGGCGATCCACCTGCGCGATCAAGCGGATGAGAGCGTCGAAGACGTGGCCGAACAGTACGTTGACGTCGGCGTAGAGGACGGCGACGCCGCCCGCGATCTCGTCGAGATCGGCGATCCGGTTACATTCGCCTCCGGACTGGAATTACTCGCTGGGACTCGATTGGCAGCTCGAGGGATGGACAACCGCGTCGGGATCTGGACGGCCGCCGATCTGCTCGCTACCTTCGTCGCGTCCGTCCGATCGTACGCACCGTTCGCGGTCAGCCCGACGGAGAATGATCAATAGAACGGTACGTTTATGCCGACGTCGCCCGGTTCCTTTCGTATGAGCGAGAAACCACTCGACGTGCTGGAGGCGTCGCTGGGAACCGAAGTGATCGTCGCCCTCAAAGATGGGACCGAGCGCGTCGGCGAACTCTCCGGCTACGACCAGCACATGAACCTGGTGCTTGCAGACGACCAAGACACAACGATTATACGCGGCGACAACGTCGTCTCGATACGTCCATGACCGGGAAAGGAACGCCGAGTCAGGGGAAGAAGAACAAGACGACACACGTTAAGTGTCGGCGCTGTGGCGAGAAGTCCTATCACGCCTCGAAGGGCGTCTGCTCGTCGTGTGGCTTCGGCAAGTCGGCCAAGCGACGCGATTACGAGTGGCAGGACAAAGCCGGCGAATAGGCATATGGAAGAGAAGTGCGGCGTCGTCGGCGTCTCACTCGCCGACCGCGAGGCCGCCCGACCGCTTTATTACTCGCTGTACGCCCTCCAGCACCGCGGCCAGGAATCGGCCGGGATCGTCACCCACGACGGCTTCCAGCAACACAGCCACGTGGAGATGGGACTGGTCGGGGACGCCTTCGACGCCGAGGACATCGCCGGGCTGGCCGGCTCGGTCGGGATCGGCCACGTCCGGTATCCGACTGCCGGCAGCGTCGACAAGGACTGTGCCCAGCCGTTTACCGTCTCGTTCAAGAGTGGCTCGCTGGGCCTGAGTCACAACGGCAATCTGGTAAACGCCGACGCCGTCCGGGAGGAACTCGCCGAGCTGGGACATGCGTTCACTTCGGACGGTGACACCGAAGTCATCGCTCACGATCTGGCACGAAACCTCCTCGAATCGGACCTCGTCCGGGCGGTCAAACGCACGATGGAACGCATCCACGGCTCCTATGCGTTGACGATCACCCACGACGACACCGTACTGGGCGTCCGGGACCCCCAGGGCAACCGCCCGCTTTGCATCGGCGAGCTCGAGGACGGTTACGTCATCGCTTCGGAATCCGTCGCGATCGACACGCTCGGTGGGGAGTTGATCCGGGACGTCCGACCGGGCGAACTGGTCGTCCTCCATCCGGACGGCGAGGGCTATGACACCTACCAACTCGTCGAGACGGACCGGACGGCTCACTGTTTCTTCGAGTACGTCTACTTCGCCCGCCCGGACTCGGTCGTCGACGGGCAGCTCGTCTACGACGCCCGCCGCGACCTCGGACGGAAGCTCTACGAGGAGTCCGGCATCGACACGGACGTCGTGTTGCCGGTCCCCGACTCGGGGCGTGCGTTCGCCTCGGGGTACGCCGCCGCCGCCGAGGACGTCGAGTTCGCCGAAGGGCTGATGAAGAATCGCTACGTTGGCCGGACGTTCATCATGCCGACCCAGGACGAGCGTGAGCAGGCCGTCCGACTGAAACTCAATCCGATCAAGAACACGATCGAGGGCAAGAGCGTTACCCTGATCGACGACTCGATCGTCCGCGGGACGACCTCGACACAGTTGATCGACTTGCTGCGCGAGGCCGGCGCGGAGGAGATCCACATGCGGATCGGTGCGCCACCAATCGTCGCACCCTGTTACATGGGGATCGACATGGCATCCCGCGAGGAACTGATAGCCGCCGACCGCTCGGTCGAGGAGATCCGCGAGGAGATCGGTGCCGACAGTCTGTCGTATCTCTCGATCGACTCGATCGCGGAGACTCTCGAGACCGACCGTGGCGACCTCTGTCTGGGGTGTGTCACCGGCGAGTACCCTTACGACATCGACGGCGAAACCAGCGACCGGGAGATCGACTCCCCCGCGATCGGCGTTCCCGAAGTCGCCGACGACTGATCGGGATCAGCTTCACGAACGCCGGGATGTCCCCGTTTTACGCCGGGAAGATCACGTAAAGCGCGAGGTAGACGACAATCCCGAGCGCGAAGGAGATCGCCCACAGCGGCGCGGCGATCCGGCCGACCCGCGGGTGATTGGTCTCGGAGAGGTCACCTGGGTCGTACCCGTAAGCGAGCAGGAGGACGTAATACAGTAGCGGCAGACAGATGATCGCCAGTGAGACGTGGATCGCGAGCAGGAGGTAATAGAACGGTTCGATCGCTGCCGGCCCCTCGAAGGTCGTCGGTCCCTGGAGAGCGATCCGGTAGAGGTAACTCCCCAGGAAAAGCACGAACAGTCCGAACGCGGTGCCCATACGCCGACGGTGGACAGGAACGTCCCCACGACGGATCGCCGCGAGGCCCGCGACGATCGCGACCAGTGCGAGGGCGCTGAGGACGGCGTTGACGTGTGGGAGCGTGGCCAACAGACTGTCCGAGGGCCGCGGGAGGACGCCCGAGGGGACCACTCCGGCTACCACGCCGACCACCAGCGCAAGCGAGACGACCGAAAGCACCGCGGTCAGAAGCGGAACGTGTTCACGGACCGTCGATCGCATGGCTATATCTCTCCGGCCGGAAACAAGGACGTTACGCTCGACGATCGATCGCGGCCACTTCGGCGGAGAGAACCACCGCACCGGACGCCCCTCACCGACGGAAAACGCGATTTCGACTGTCAACAGACGACAACAGGGATTTCGAGAAGCGAATCCCAGCGGCGGGGAAACGACGACATGCGGAACGTACCGGCGACGACCTTCGTAACGGAAGGGTCACCGCCAGGCCGTTCGATCGACGTGATAATCGGACTGGATCCAGGCGTCGAAGTTCGCCCGGTCGTAGATGATGTAAAATTGATCGCCGGTGTGTTCCGCGTCGATGCGCGGGCCATCCGGTTCCGATTTACCTCCCGATGGATCCATTGTTGTGTCCTCTCGTAGGGTTGTCGCTGACGACGCCCGTCGCGGTGGACGCTACACCACAACGGTTCGTACAGGGGGGCAAAAAACTATCGTCTTGTTCCTTAAACTTACTGTATTTCTCAAAAACGAAAATGGAGGTATATCAGTGCCGCCGTCGGCCACTTCACCCCGGTCCGACGAGTTCGGTGTAGATTCCTGTCATCGATTCATCACGATCTGTCAATTCGGCCCGGGACCGATCGAGGACGATCCGGCCCCCGTCGAGGATAGTTAGTCGGTCGAGTACGGTCGCAAAGTCCTCGATGCGGTGGGTCGAGACGAGCACAGCGTTCCCACCTTCGGCGTATTCCGAGAGGAACTCCAGGAGTCTGTTCTGCGTGACGTCGTCTAAGTCCGAAAGCGGTTCGTCGAGCAACAGGAACCGGGGTCGCTTGAGCACCGCCAGCGCGAGGTCGAGTTTCTTCCGGAACCCGCCGGAAAGGTCACCGGCCTGACGATGACCGACCCGCTCCAGTCCGAGTACCTCGACGACGCGTTTGCGCCACCCGTCTCGGGGTGCGTCCATCAGTCGAGCGAACACGTCGAGGTTTTCCTCGACCGTTAGATCGGGGTAATACACCGGGCGCTGGAAGCCCACACCGACGGTGGCCTCGGGCCGCCGGAGGTGTCCTTCAGTCGGGGTGATGAGCCCCAACAACGTTCGGAACAATGTCGTCTTGCCCGACCCGTTTGGACCCACCAGACAGTGGACCTGTCCCGGTCGAACAGCGAGTGAGACGTCGTCCAGCGCGGTGATCGGGCCGTACTCCCGCCGGAGGTCCTCGACTGCGAGCGTCGGTTCTGTATCGCCGTTTGTCGAGTTCATGTGCCCCTCCGTGTGCCGAATCGTTCGACAGTCATGTGCTCCTCCGTCTGTAGGCCACGATCGTCAGTTCCAGGCCGATCCCGGCGAGGACGACCACCCCGAAGAGACCGGCGAACCACTCGCTGAAGATGTCGAGAGGGACATCTTTGAGCATCGCACTCCGTGTGAGGATCATGCCGTAGTGGAGGGGTATCAACCGGGCGATCGCGCGCCGGATCGAGGAGAAGAAGCCGACCGGGTAGATCAGTCCGCCGAACGCGAACAGTCCGAACAGCAGGATGACGTTGACGAACCGGCCGCTCGTCGAGAAGCGGGTCAGGAACATGATCGCCATCGCCACCGCCGCCATGAACAGAAACGAGAGGAGCAGGGCGGCGATGGCACCCGGAGCCAGAACGGCGACGTCGTAACCGAAGTGCCCGGTCGCTAGCCGGAAGACGATCAGGGGAACGGCCATCAATGCCGTGAAGAACGTAAGTTTGGCGATCACGAGCGCCTCCAGCGAAGATTCCGTCCGGATCCGGTCGAGGGCGGTCCGTTCGCCCGCCAGGTTATAGGGAACGAACGTGAACGCAAACAGCGCCACGACTCCGAACAGGAGCAGTGGGATCAGGTATTCCGGCAGGGTATGTGTCGGCTCGACTACGGTTCTGGAGATCCGAACGTCCATGGGGAGGGCTGAGGACAGCCGCGCGTTGACGTTGTTGGTGATCACTTTCGATGTCTCCCGAAACGGGACCAGGCTACCGTCAACGTATAGCGTGAAGTCCAGGCGTCCGTCGGACCGCGTGCCGACGTTCGGCGGGACTTCGACGACTGCGTACACTCGTTCCCGGCGGAGATCGTCGATCGCAGTTGACTTCGAGTCGTATCTGACGGGATCGGAGAAAAACGTGACGGCACCCTCGACGATCGTCAGGTCGTCGTCAGTGACGTCCCCGTCGGTGCCGACGACTCCGATCGGCATGTCGGTGGGGATCACGGTCTGAAAGCCGACGCTCGCGCCGGCGAACACTGCCGGAACCGCTACCAGCAATACGACGAGCGCAACGACGTTACGCTTGCTCCAGACGAGCTCTTTGACGAGGAGGGGGCGAAGGCGCATGGAGAGCAGGGAATATCTATCGAGAGAAGTCTTTCAGGCGGTCGGTTCCACGCCGGACAGCTGTTCCATGACAGTCACGAGTTTCTGGGCCGGGTATTCGAAGGTGATAGTGACCTGTTGGCCGTCCTGGCTGACTTCCATGGCATCGATCAGGTCGGCTGTCGGGCTGTCCTGGGCACCGACTGCCGCGAACGAGAGCAGGCCGTCGATGGACTCCTTGACGGATTCCGCGCTGCTCTGGTCGGTCCCGGTCAGGTGGACTTCCATCCCGACATCCTCACCGCTCGTGTAGTAGACGCCCGAAGCGGCCCGGACGTTCTGAGCTAACCGTCCACCCTGAGGGATGGAACCGGCCTGTCCGCTCGCGTCCTCGGGCAGCGTCGCCGCGAACTTGACGTAGCCGTCACGGAGATCAGTGAACGAGCTTCGGAGGTCGCCACTCAAGGCGTTCGCGTCACCGTTCTCGACGTCGATCGCGTCCGTGACAGCCACCTCGGTGCCCACGACGAACGTCCCGTCACCGAGCGGGGCCAGCCAGGTATCCGTTCCGAATTCGGACGTCTGTACGTACACCGTCGTCCCGGCGTAGGTCTGTTCCTGGACGGATCCGCCTGTCTCCTCGATCGAGTTCACGAGATCGTCCTCCGTCCAGTCGGACTCGATGACGGCTCCCGCGTACTCGGCTGTCGCCGCCGACCCCTCGGGATACGTGGCGAACATCGTCGCGGAGTCGAACGCGTCGACGTCGAGGGCAGTTTCACTGTTGGCTTCCGAAAGTAGTTCGTCGTAATTACTCGGGCCTGAATACGAGGGATCCTGACTGCTCATCTCGAGGACACCGTTCACCATCGTCTTCGTCGTGTCGTCGTCGACGATCCCCCCGTCGGCGTACATCACAATATCGACGTCTTCCGGAACGGCGTCGAGAGACGCTGACCCACCGCTGGCGCCAAGCATTGGAACGTCTCCGCCAGTGGCAATGAACGCGCCGGCGGCCGCCACACCGCCAACGAGGACCAGCACTGCCAGGATCGTCAGCGGCGTCCACCTGGCACCTCCCGGGAGCCAGGATCCGCCGCCGTCGTTACCACGAGGGGAGGGCTCTGCGTTTCCGGCCGTCTGGAAGGGCTGTCCGCCCCCCGACGGGTCGTTTTCGTCGGCCAGTCGATCGGCTCCGTGACCCGGACCGGACTCGCTTCCGGGACCCCCGTCGTCGCTACGCCCGTCGACTCCGCTAGTTCCGTTGTCTTCGACCATTGTATCACCCCGCGCCGACAACATCCGTCGGCACTGAGACGCTGTTAGATGCCTCGCCCATCTCCCATTAATACCTTTCGTGGTCGAAAGCACTCGAAGGACGACCGCCGGGGGACAATCCTTTTGGCCGGGAACACACACTACCGGGTATGGACTGGCCTCACGACCCGGACGGCGAGGCAGGGAGCGAGGGTCGACGCAAGTACGGACAGGCGATCATCGCCAAGAAGGTCGACGACGAGGATTTTCCCGTCTCTGCGGAAGCGTTTGTCGACGAGTTCGGCGACCACCCCGTCCGTATCGACCACGAACGGGTCCTCAGCGTGGCGGACATCTTCGAACACGTCGACGAGGAGACCTTCGAGGACTTCCCGGCCTTTCATACGGCCGTCGGCGAGGCGATGCGCGAAGCCGGGTACTGGCCGCTCGAACTCGAACACGCCTGATACGGATTATTGTCGTGATGTACCGGTATCCGTCGACCCCCGGGTCGGCGTCATCCGGGAATAATCTACAATAATCCGTATGAATGGACTTCTGAAACGAACTTCCCCTGAGACGGCCTTCTGAGATATCCCCGGATTCGAACTTCTGAATTGCTCACTGAGAGGACCGCAAACTATCGTGGGGTCAACACGAAACTGACATAAAGCAGTCCACACGAGAGGCGGACGGCCGTTCGGCTTCCGTTCCCGCCGGTTCCGTTGTAACTTACATAATTGGGCATATTGAACCTTAAGCGTGGCGGAGGTATCTTTTAGAGTGGACGCGACGTACGATGGGACATGAGTATGAGCAACACTATCAGGGAGGTGATGACCAGGGATTACGTGGGCGTCAGCGAGTCCGACGACCCTCTGGAGGCCGGCCAGCTCCTCCGTGAGGAGGGGGTTGACGGCGCGGTCGTCCTGCGCGGGAACGAACCTGTGGGAACCCTCGAAGTCGACGCAGTCCTCGATCACGTCCTCGAGGACGGGGCAGCCGAGACGGTGAGTGACGTGATGGCTGAGTCCGTCGAGCGGGTCGACGCGGAAGAACCGATCGAGGTCGCGGCCGACCGACTCGTCGGCGTCGAGGAGTCCCTGCTGGTAGTCATCGACGAGGGCGGGGACACTGTCGGAGTCGTGACGGCCTCGGACCTCGTCCGTGCGATGGCTCTGGGCCGCGAACCCGAACAAGGGGCCGCCGGACACCTCGAACCGAACCGGACCGAGGGAACTGCCAGTGCCGGCGATAGCTACGCCAACCAGGGGATCTGTGAGCGCTGTGGTGCCCTGACCAGCGACCTCGTCTCATTCAACGGACAGTTGCTCTGCAACGACTGTCGTGACATTTGATCGCCTCGAACACGATACCCTTACGTCGTTGCTCCCGTAGATCCGCCGTGCGCATCGAAACGCCGTCGACGGGTGTCGTCGACGACCTCGCGGACATGTGGGTCGAACTCGCCGCCGACCAGCGCCGACACGGCTCACACCTCGTAGCCGACGGCAATCGGGCGTCGATCCGCTCTGCCATCGGCCGACACGTCGTCAGCAGTCGGGTCCGCGTGGCACGCGAAGAGGGCCGGCTGGTCGGGTTCGTCATGTTCACTGTCGAGTCCGACTCCCTCGAACGAACCGTCTCCCGCGGCCTGATCGAGAATCTCTACGTTGTTCCCGATCGCCGCCGGGAAGGGATCGGGACGAAGTTACTCGAACGTGCCGAGAATGCTCTCGAAGATTCCGGCGTCGAAACGATCGCGTTGGATGTGCTCGCAGGCAACGACAGCGCGCGGGCGTTCTACGCCGAAACCGGGTACGAACCCCATCGCCTCACAGTCGAGAAACCGATCGAAAGCGATACGCACTCAAAGGGTGACGACTAACTACCGTCTGTGCCAGGGGAGCTTGGGCGGTGCAAGCACTCGACTTGTAATCGAGAATTCGTGGGTTCAAATCCCACCCCTGGCTCTTATAAAAAAGGGTTCAAGTCATTCTTGCGGTTCCTGACTTAAAGAGCACCTCCCTGTGACTCAGTCGTAGATGTTGTCACGCTTGCCGATCCGGCGGACGAACAGCGTGTCTTTCGCATCGTCAGGCCGCTGCCAGTCCACGATCGCACGGTAGTCGCCGGCGCGGACACGGTAGTACTTCGAGCCTGAGAGGCGCTTCAAGAAGTGGTCCGGGAAGTCCCCGGCCTGGTCGAGTTTCGTTAGTACTTGCTCTTGGACATCGGGCTCGGCGTCGCGAAGCCACTCCGCGGCGCGCTCGGAATACTCGACCGCTGCCACGTGTGGTCACTCCGCGCCCAGCTCGGCAGCGAGGTCATCGTGCGAAATCGCCGACCCCTCGTCGGCCTCGAGGTCGGCCGCGACGGCGGGATCGAGTCGGGGGGCGACCTTCGCCCACCAGCCAGCGGACTTTGCGCCGGTCTTCTTCTTGCCGACAAGATTCTCTTCACGCATACGTTCAAGCCGGTAATGGACGCCTTGCCGTGAAATTGGCAGTTCCTCGGCCACTTCTCCAGCGGTCATGAACGGGTCGTCTGTACTATCAAACACCTTCAGGATGTCCTGCTCGGTGACTTTTTCGCTAAATTCCCCGCCTTCGCCCCTGGGCTGGTTTTCACTCATGTGTCAAGCTAAACGAGGCTATCCCTTAACCGTTGTCGTTGAGTAAACCCAAAGGGTTTAATACCGTTTGCGTTGTAAAAAATAGTAGAGACAGACCGGTTCCCTCGGGACGCTTCTTTTCGGAGACGCTCATGGGTAAGCGATTGTTGGTGGCGTCATAGTGCGGTTTCGAGGATAGTTTTGAGTGCTTCGTCGGGTGGTGCGTTCGCGCCACCCTTGCCCGCTACGACTTTCAGCTACTGCTGCGAGCCGACCAACAATCCTCTACCCAAGAGCGTTCTGTTTGCTGTATTCGATACAGTATCGCGGGGCGTGGTTGACCGGGACGTAAGGGAACTTAGACCGTACTATCCTATATTTCTGTCCCTGTTTGTACAGGTCCATGTGAAGCCCCTCTTCCTCGATATCGTGACCATACGGGGACTGGGGGTCATGATCGAAACGGGCCACCGTTTCCCACGATGCATGAAGCTTGTATTCGTAAGTCACGACGAAATCCGTCACCTCTCACTCTTCCGTGTTGATATTGACACAGACGCGGGTTTTGGGCTTCGATGAAAGGATCGCGCGGACAGTTGGCGAGTTGCTCGCGACGGCAGACGATCAGGTGGGCGGGGACGCCGGCGTCGGACCGAACGACGCGTATATCGCCCCGATGGCCGACATCCTCGACGACGCGGTCCTGACGGACAACGTCGAAGGCTTCGAAGCGTTAGGCGTGCCAGTCGAACCCTATTGACCCGGTAGAGGTGGCGGTCGGGCGTCCGGTTCTGCGATCAGAATAACGCGATGAACTCGGTTCGTTTCCTCGTTCTCATCAATTGTCAGTAGCATCGACCATCGCGATCACCTCATCACGAGTTGGAAGTCCTTCCATGGGGCCCTGTTCGGAGACGGCTTTCGCGCCGGTTGCGTTGGCGAACGCGCCGAGTCTCGCGTCGGGCATCCCTTCGAGCAGTCCGACGATGATCGCCGCCGAGAACGCGTCCCCGGCCCCGGTAGGATCGATTTCCCTGGCGTCGAAGGCGTCGAAATCGAGTCTCCGCTCGTTGGTATAGAGGCGACAGCCGTCCGCACCACGTTTGAGCGCAACGAGATCGATGCCGCGATCCAATAATTGCGATGCGCCCACAGTCGGATCGGACGCGCCGGTGAGCGTCGCGAGTTCGTCTTCCGTCGGAGTCACGACGTCTGCCACGTCGACGATTGGGTCGAGGATCTCTCGACTCTCTTCGACACTCAGCAATTCGGTCCGGAGGTTCGGATCGAGTGAGAGCAAGAGGTCGTTCCGGCGAGCGATCGTGACGGCTTCGTAGCAGGCCTCGCGCATACGTTCTCCCATCGCGACAGACGACCCGTTGACGTGGAGTGCACGGGCGTTCTGCAAATAGTCGGCCTGGACGTCGCGTTTTGAGATCTCGCCGGCGGCTGCGTTGTCCATGTGGTAGATGAACTGCCGGGAACCACCCGTGAAGTACCCGACAAAGGCGACGCCGGTCGAACGGTTGTCGCTGACGATGACCTGGGACGTATCGACGCCGTCACGTTCGAGTCGACCCAGAATGCAATCTCCGAACCCATCATCACCGACCGCGGCGACAATCCCGCTGTCGGCCTCGAGTCGGGCGACGGCGTCGCTGAAGATGCCCGGCGCGCCGCTGGCGAACGGACCGACGAACTCGCCGGTCTCCGCGAACGGTATGTCTGCTTCAGGCCGCATGATCTCGACGAGCAATTCACCGACGGTGAGGACGTCAGTCATCGAGCGAGACTCCCCGTCAGATCGAACGCGTCGACGTATCGCTCGATCGCGGACGCGACAGATTCGACGAGGAAAGCATCTGGCTGGATATCAGTATTCGCTCGAATATTCTCATAGAGCGTCTCCCTGGCCTCACGGACGGGTTCGTTGTTCAGCGCATATCGGCCGACGCAGACGGCGATGTTCCGCTGATTGGCCTGAGCGAAGGCGTCAAAGTCGTCCTCGGAGACCGTTTCGGGGACGAATTTTTCCCAGGGTGCGTCTTCGACCGCTTCGTCCTCCAGCGTCGCCATAACGTTCGACCGTTCCTGTGAATCGTCGACGAGTTTGCGTTCCCGTGCTTCGAGTTCGGCCAGCGATTCGACGATCGCCGCGGCGAATTCCGGACCGACATTGGCGGCTCCGATTCCGATCTCGGGGAAGGTCGCCAGCGTGTTGTCCTCTAGCCAGTCCGTGTAGTGGACTTTGAGTTCGTACTCCTCCCGGTGGGCGATGTCGACCAGTTCGCGGGCCTGCTCGGGATCGAACGTGTTGGTCATGTCGATTCGCATGGTCGTTCCGACTTGCCCGACGATGAAGACGACCCGCTGCTCGACAGGACCGGGGACATCGTCGAGTTTCTCGGAAAGCAACTCGATAAACCGCTCGAAATTCTCCGGTTCGGTCATGCCACCTTCGATCTCCTCAGTGCCGACCTCGTAGTAGACAGGGTCGATCCCTCGTTCTTTTCTCGTCTCTTCGATGAAGCCAACGAGATCGGCAGTCCGTTCGGCAACTTCTTCGAGTGCGAGGATGCCGTCGATCCGGGGATCCTCGGTCGCGTCGACGTGTAGCACGTCCAAGCCAGCTTCCAGATCGGCGGTGAACAGTTCACGGGCATAGGTCATCGCATCTTCGAGAGGGACGCTGTCGTCTCCCCGGTCCCGGGAGCTCTGATACGGACCACCGTGATCGCGGGCGACGACGTACGGTCCGGTGTAGCCTTCTTCTGTGGCAGTCGTGTCGAGAAACTCGACGAGTTCGCTCTGAGACCAGCCCGTATACCCTCGATCAGCGTCGACTTGCCTGGGAGTGGCGATAAACATGGGCGGGAATCCCCGTTCTGCCGCGACGGCGAACGCCGCACGAACGATCTCCGCGTTCATCGGACAGATCCCGAGTAACGTACTCGTCTGTCGGTGCTCGGTCAACCATTCGCGCGTGTCGAACCCCATTGTTCCGCGTTGTATTCTCAGACCCCACCCTTCAACGTTTGCAAGACTGACTCGGTCGAGGTACGTTAGATCACAGGTCGTTCGATAAGGGAGCTCTCAATCCTAAAATCGACCGTCTCGTCGGTGCTGTCGGGTGGATCGACTTGTCGTTGGTGGAGCGACCACGGAGCCCCGAGCGGGTATTTGGCATTACTTCCTACTACTATAATTAGAATGACTGATAGGAATTCGGAGGATGGAGAGTTTCGGTGACGGGCCCGAACGAAATCGAACTTCGGTTCCGCGTCAGATCGAAGGTTCGCGTCGATCCCACTCGTATCACCTTGGGGATTCCCGCCGTTCGCTCCGACTGTCGGTGATACGCGACGGGCGAACAAACACTGATTTGATCCACCATCGGACTTTTTTCTTCTCGGGATGGTCCATAACACAGATGGAGCGTCGTCGTTTCCTCGCAGGACTCTGTGGTACTGGGGCGATCGCTACGCCGGGATGTGTGGCTGGTTTGGGTGAACGAACACTCCCCGAGTCGGAAGTGAAGAGAGATTCAGCCGGCAGACGAGCACTCGTGTTCAGACAGGGCGGCGACGAGATCGGGCACCTCGGGGTAGACGGACGAGTCGATGCCGGCGTGATCGATCTTTCGACCGAGATCTGGCACCGCGAGGGAACGACGGTAGACGCGATCGAACTCAGACTCTGGATGCCAGGGACGGGACAGTCCCCTGCCGAGGTCGCCGTGGTCTCGCCGGTCGAAGGCGATAGCTCCCCGCCGCCTGAAATATCGCTGTACACGCCCGAGGGGAAACGTGGAACGATCGTCTCGATCACCGATCTGGACGATCTCGCCGACGAAACGATCAGTACGCTCGATCTAAACGTCGAACCCGGATCGGCGACGGCCACGACGCTCATCATCCACGCGACGATCGAACTGACGGGGAACGGGATCCTCGGACCTGATTACACCGTAGACGGCGAGTTCCAGCTGGAATACCCGGAACGCAGCGACCAGTGAGAGGTCGACAGACGATGCTACATCGTACGTACAAAGGAGGAGCACGGATCGATACCTGATAGACGACAGTTTCTCGCGACGGTAGCCAGCACGGTTGGATGTACGTCAGTATCGGGGTGTCTCGGGATCCTTGCAACCGAGAGTACCGATCCGGCGTACCCGGGTGGAACCGTCGTGATCGAGAACGTGGCCAAGCGTTCGCTCGCCGTTTCGATCACGGTCGTCGAAGACGGATACGACGCGACGCTCGAAACGGACGTATCCGGTGGTGAGACCTACGTCCGTCGCGAATTCGTTGCAGCCGACCCGGGAGACATCGTCACGCTCGCGGCACGCTTCGGCGAGAGTGGCGACCCGGCGACGTTCGAATTTTCCCCGACGGGAGCGAGAACAACACTCGACCGGAAGTTGCCCGATTGACGGTACACAACGCCGTCGAGGCGAGTGCCGACTGGACCCAGAGCGTGGGAAGCGATAAAGGATGGCTCCCAGGGGCCCCCCGACATGCACGTTCACGTCGGCCTCCGTGAGTGAACGTATGAACTCCTGAGCCGTATCGGTGTGCCGTCTCATCCACCCGGCCGAGTTTCCGACCCGATCCGTCTTCGAGGCGGCCAAGGAGGCAAGTATCGGTGTGCCGTTTCATCCACCGTGCCGAGCGTTCCTGGCAGGCCCGGCCGATCGATTATCGCCGTAAGGTGTCGTCACTGACGAGCATCTGAAGGGCCGTATGGATGTGATATTCGACGTTTTCGTCGTCTGTCGCGTCCAGCGCATGCCGGAGGTGATCTTGGACGGAGACTGCTGCCTTTTTTCCGGCGGGAGTTCGCGCCTGATGACTCTCGTTGGCGTCCATAGTCGAGATAATACGGCCGGTCGGATAGACGTTGCCTCGATATACTTCGAGGTTTAAGCTGCCCCGGATACGTTCATCCGGAACGTTTGCCAGGCGGCTGTTCGGAACTCGACCTGATCCACGCGATCCGAACGGCGATCGGGAGGAATTCTCAAGGCGAGGTAGGTCCAAAGCGCGGACATGGTCGCAGCCGAGCGGGCCGTCGAGGTCAGAGTCGAGGGAGCCCACAAGCGCGACGCGGGCCGCGGGATCGCCAGAGTACCCGAGAGCGTCCGGGACCGCCTGGGCATCCTCAGCGGCGACACGGTCGTCATCGAGGGAGAACGCGAGACGGTCGCGAAGGTCTGGCCCGAGGACGGGACCGGCGAGTACGTCCGCATCGACGCCGATACGCGCTCGAACGCGGACGTGACGGTCGGTACGACGGTAACGCTCGAACCCACGGATCTGGCCGATGCCGACCGGATTCTCTTGCGTCCGATCGACGACGAGGTGGAGGGGAACGCTGAGTCGACGGTCGAAAGTCACCTTCGCGGAACCCCTCTCCGCGAAGGCGACCGGGTTACAGTGCCAGAGATAGCCACGTTCACGGTTGGCGAGACCAAGCCGTCGGGGACTGTCCGGGTGAACGACGATACCCAGATCCGGTTCGGGTTGGCCCTCGAGGAAGACCACGCGGCCGAGCGGGAAGGCCAGAACGGGAAAGGAGACGGAACGACCGGGCCGGGCGAGGTTACCTACGAGGACATCGGCGGTCTCGACGGGGAACTCGACCGTGTTCGGGAGATGATCGAACTCCCCCTCTCGGATCCGGACGTCTTCGACAGGCTCGGGATCACCCCGCCGAAGGGCGTCCTGTTGTACGGCCCGCCGGGGACCGGCAAGACGTTGATCGCGAAGGCGGTCGCCAACGAGGTCGACGCCCACTTCGAGGCCATCTCGGGGCCGGAGATCGTCTCGAAGTACAAAGGCGAGAGCGAGCAACAACTTCGGGCGGCGTTCGAACGCGCCGCGGAGTCGGCGCCGTCGATCCTCTTCATCGACGAGATCGACTCGATCGCCGGCGCACGCGACGACGACGCCGACATGGAGACCCGCGTCGTCGCGCAGTTACTGACGCTGATGGACGGTTTGGAGGCGCGTGGGCAAGTCGCCGTCATCGGCGCGACCAACCGCGTCGACGCCGTCGATCCCGCGCTGCGTCGGGGCGGTCGCTTCGACCGTGAGATCGAAATCGGCGTTCCCGACCGGGAGGGGCGTCGGGAGATCCTCGAGGTCCACACCCGCGGGATGCCCCTGGCCGAGGATGTCGACCTCGACCGGCTGGCCGGGAAAATGCACGGCTTCGTCGGGGCAGACGTCGCCACCGTCTCCACGGAGGCCGCGATGATCGCCCTCAGACGCGAACGCGACCGACCGACAGTCACCCGGGAGGACTTCAAGCGGGCGCTTTCAGGCGTCGAACCCTCGGCGATGCGGGCCTACGTCGCGGAGTCCCCTGCGGTGACGTTCGAGGATGTCGGCGGGCTCGAAGACGCCAAGGATGTCCTCCGGGAGGCCATCGAGTGGCCACTCGAGTACGGGCCGTTGTTCGAGGCGACAGAGACGGACCCGCCGACCGGCATGTTGCTCCATGGCCCGCCGGGGACCGGCAAGACGCTGCTCTCCCGGGCCGTCGCTGGTGAGAGTGGTGTCAACTTCATCCGGGTGGCCGGACCGGAACTGCTGGATCGCTACGTCGGCGAGAGCGAAAAGGCCATCCGCGAGTTGTTCGAGCGGGCCCGCCAGACGGCTCCGACGATCGTCTTCCTCGACGAGATCGACGCCATCGCCGCCCACCGGGATGACGGCCACGAGGTGACCGAACGGGTCGTTTCACAGTTGCTGACCGAACTCGACGGCGCCGCAGCGGACCCGAACCTGGTCGTCCTGGCAGCGACGAACCGCCGTGACGCGATCGACCCCGCGCTCCTCCGCCCGGGGCGGCTGGAATCCCACGTTGCGGTCCCCCCACCGGACCGGTCGG
Source organism: Halorhabdus amylolytica (assembly GCF_004944975.1). Taxonomy (GTDB): domain Archaea; phylum Halobacteriota; class Halobacteria; order Halobacteriales; family Haloarculaceae; genus Halorhabdus; species Halorhabdus amylolytica. Next base: position 136,241 of record NZ_SPQG01000003.1, on the reverse strand, counting down.
CCAGGCAGGCAATCCTCGCGATCCACAGCGAGGGCAAGCCTCTCGAAGGGGTGGATCTCGACGCCATCGCTGCCGAGACAGAGGGGTTCTCCGGCGCGGACCTCGATGCGCTAGTCCGGGAAGCCTCCCTTCGGGCCATCCGTGAGGTCGCCACCGAACACGATCCCGGGACAGCCAACGAGTATGCTGAGGACGTGACGATCACTCGCGAACACTTCGAGGCGGCACTCGAGAGGACCGAGCCGTCGCTCGGCTGAGCGATTGGTTTTTTGCTGTTGGCCAGACAAGGCACCGGGTCGAAACGGAGACAGGACCGGAGCGGACGATCGGAGCGAGGCCGGGCGGACCGCCCGGACGGTCCGCCCCGGGACGCGGCCGAGGGACGGGCGTCGTTGGCCGGCTCCGACGAGAAAAGCGTCGTGCCGGCAGACGTTCCTACGGCCGTCGCCATGATAAATGCCAGGTGTCACGCCGACGAACCGACCACTGGGGAGACGGCCTTCGATCTCAGGGGGCCGTGTGCGAACATCAACCTTCGCCGTCGAGGTACTCGCGCAAACCGGCTTCGAGATTGTCGAACTCGTCCTCGAGATTCTTCTTGAAGAAGCGCTCGATCCCGGGGACGCGGCCCTCGACGGTGAAGTGGTTGGTCAGTCGGGTACCGGTCTCGTTCTCCTCGAGATCTTGTTCGCCCACCACACGCATCGCCCGGGAACGCCCGACGAACTTGACGTGTTCGGGCGGTCGGACCTCGACGTCCTCGGTCTCGACGGCGATCGTTCGGTCGAGAAAGGGGATCGGGAGCGAGAGATGCCACGTGGCACTACCGTCTCCGCTCACCGAGAAATCCTCGACGACGCTGATATGTCTCGCCCGCTGTTCGGGATCTGAGATGAACGTCCAGACATCCTCCGGGGGGGCCGGGAGATCGATCACCCGCTCCAGACGGATAGCCATACCGTGAAACAGCACCGCGTCGGCAAAAAAGGCGCCGCTAGCTCCGGGTGACCCGCCAGGTCGTCGAGCGCGCCCGCCCCCACTTTTCGATGTCGACCTCGTCGGCCTTCTCGGCGAGACGGGGAAGTCGGACGCCGACCTGCTTGGCCGAGAGCCCGATGCTCTCGGCGATTCCCTTCGCACGGAAGTACCCCTCTTCGCCCCTCACGCGCTCGTGAAGGTACTCGAGGATAGCCCGTTCCTCCTCACTGAACTCCGCCATACCCGTTCATTGGGCGCCGAGCGATAAAAACCGTTGGTTCACGCGAAGACGTGCCAGGCAGCGATCGAGAGCGACCCGGCGACGATGGCGACCGCGAAGCCGGTCGCGGCGATCAGTTGCTCCTCGGCACTCACGAACATCACGAGTGCACCCAACAGTGCGACGACGACGAAGAGGATCGATAACCCGACCCCCTTCTCGGCGGTATTCGCCGTGGCCATGCTCGATCGATCACGCGCCGTCGGTTTGTAAGTTTGCCCCGCGGCCAATGCCGTGTTCGTCCAGTCAGCTATCCGATCGCGTCCATGGACGATCCGACCGACGTGGGCCAAAGGTCTAACCGCCCGGCCCGCCTCGCCGGGAATATGCGCTGTATCGCCCACCGCGGTTTCGCCGGGCTGTATCCCGAGAACACGCTCGTGGCCGTCCGTCAGGCTGCTCAGCAGGCGGATATGATCGAAGTCGACATCCGCCGGTGTGGCTCGGGCGAACTCGTCGTCCACCACGACGAGACCGTCGATCGCCTGACCGACGCGACCGGCCGCGTCGACGAACTATCGGTTTCGGAACTGGCCGACCTCGACGTCGCCGGCTCAGGTGAGGGCGTCCCGACGCTCTCATCGGTGCTGGAGGCGGTCCCGGCAGACGTCGGTCTCGACCTGGAACTGAAGGAGGACGGACTGATAGGAGACGTGCGTGATCTCGTCGAGAACGTCGACAACGAGGTCTGGCTGTCGTCTTTCGATGTGGACGTGATCGCGACGGCCGGCGAGAAGACCGACCTGCCGACGGTGTTGATCGTCGACGATTCGGCGGAGGCGGGCATCGAGCGGGCGGCGGGACTTTCCTGTGCCGGGCTGGCCCCCCACTGGCGACTCGTCGATTTCGCGTTGCTTGAGCGGGCTCACCGGTCAGACCTCGCTGTCTATCCCTGGACCGTCAACGACACTGGCCGGGCCGAGAGCATGGCAAAGATGGGCGTCGATGGGATCATCGCCGACGATCCGGCGGCCTGTCCGTGAGGGCGCGGCACTCACAGCCGCGCGAGGTTTTGCCGGAGTTTGATGTTGGCAGTCATCAGTGCTGTCGCCGTCATGATCACGAAGACGACCTGGACGTGCAGGACGATCGTGCGGTCGATCCCGCCGAGGACGCCCAGCTCGACCGCAGGGACGGCGGCGCCGAAGGCGAGGACGGGAAGCAGGTGACGCAACAGCGTGTCGAGCATCGTCCCCTGGACCATCGACCGGGAAAGCTGTGACCGGCCGTGCCAGTAGCCGTAAGTGGCAAAGACGATCGCACCGACACCGGCCAGTACCACGATCGGTCGGCGCTCGAGGCCGAGCACTTCCCCGACGAAGACCCCCGCGACGGCGAGGGCGAAGACGCTAAGGACGGCCCGACTGGACCTCCATCCCCCGTCATCGTCGTCGAGTGATCCCTCGCGGGCGATCGAGCGCATCGTCAGTGCAAGCAGGAGGACGAACCCGAGGAAGACGCCCGTCCGGACGGAGGGGATCCCATCGACGACGATCTCGAGCACGCCGACGATCCCGTAGATCGCCGCGGCGCCGCCGACCAGTGCAAGCACGGTCCAGATCGACGCCTGGGAAGGGAGGTCACTCGCCTGTCGATTCCAGAACGCATAAACGCAAAAGCGGACGCCGAGCGCACCGATCAGGACGAACGCGATGAAGTAGACGAACGTCAGGTTCGGGTTGCCGCCGATCTCGGTGACCCCGATCGCGACGTCAGCCGCCGTGTCCAGGCCGCCGTCAATCGCCATCCGCAGTCAACTCCTCGTGCACGCGATCCAGATCACCCCGAAGGTCATTGATTGTTTCGTATCGCCCCAGGGTGTGTTTGCCCATCGCCTTCGTGACGATCCGATCCAACCCGTCAGGTAACTCGGCCACCGCTGACGGTTTTGGGGGTTCGTCGTGCATGACGCCCTCGCGGATCTCGTCGAACGGGCCCTCGAACGGGGGTCGCCCCGTCAAGAGCCGATAGAGGACCGCCCCGAGGTGATAGACGTCCGTCGCGTGGTCGACGCGGCCGAAGCGCCGGTCGTAGTACTCCGGGGCTGCGTAGCGCGGATCAAGGCAGGTCGCTGGCGTCACGTACCACCGATAGACTCCGAGCAGGGAAAAGTTATCCAGCGCGCCGGTCTCCGGCTTTCCGTCGGCCGCAGGCAGGGCGACGTTCCCGGGATCGAGGCCGCCGTGGATCACGCCGTGTTGGTGGGCGTAGGCCAGGCCATCAGCGAGGTCAATAGCGAGCGAGACGGCGGTAGATGGATGCAGGCGTCCGGCCCGGTCGGCCAGCGTCTCGACGATCGGCTCGGTCGCCGCCCAAGGTTGTGGACGATCGCCGACGTCGAACACCGTCACGACGTTCGAGTGGTCGCCGACCGCCTGCCACTCCGTCAGGGCATCCGAAAGATCCGCGACGAAGGCATCCCGGTCTTCGGAGGGTCGGTGAAACAGACGGAGTGCAAGCGCGCGTTCTGTGTTCTCCTCGACGGCGAGGACGCGGGACACGTCGGCGTACCGATCCCGCGTCCGTCCGGAGAGGACCATCAAATCATCGAATCGGCTGTGTTCGACGATCGCCGAGAGCCGTTCGTACAGCCGGTTCCACTGTTGTCGCTCCGTCGGCCCGGACCGGAACCCTCCCGGCGTCGACTCGGATCGATCGTCGGTCGCCGTCTCGGAGCCCTCGGATCGGGGGTCGGGGACGTCCCCGTCCGGGTGACGCTGTGGATCCGCCGGATCGATGACGCTCCGATTCGGTTCGACCGTCCGCGGATCGTAGGATCCGACACCCGGCGGGCGGACACGGCCGACGCCGTCGCGTTCGTCCGTCCGTCCGCCCGGTCGACCGGGCGACATCGACGATCCTGTCCCCGTCTCGCGTTCCTGGAGAATCTCGTCGACGCGACGGGGGAACTGCGAAGCGAGATAGTCGTAGGCCATCGTGGCTTCGGCGCGACCGTCACCCTCCAGCCGATCCGTCAGACGGGTGACGACAGTCGGGATCGAATCGGGATCGGCGACGGCCACCAGACAGAGTCCGAATGCCCCGGCAAGCCGGACCGTCGACTCCTCGGCGTCAAGCAGACCAAGCAGTGCCGGGACGGAACTGGTCGCGTCCGATGGATCCGCAAGCACCTCCCTGACCAGGGCGAACGGGTCGCTGTTCCGAGGATCGCCGGCGTCCGGCATCACTCGTCCGGAACGTCACGACGCGTCACAATGACTGTTTGGGTCGCGTCGGCACGTCACGTGGAGAGACGCCCACAACGTCACGTGGAGGACCTTCCAGAGGATGACCCGGTTGTGTGACACGCGCTCTTCCCCGGGGTTATCACCCGTGAAAATTGGGAGCGGGGCTTTACGGTGAACTGCGACGAGAATCATCCCAATGCCACGGGACAACTCCGGGTTGCTCCCCGCCGTCGTCCGCGAGCGGTACACGGCGCGACTGGGAGTGGCCCTCGCGTTCGCGATCGTCGTGATGCTCGCTTTCGGCGCGGTGATCAGCGCACAGGCTTCGGGTGAACTCCGGGACGACGTAGAACGCGACCTCACGAGTCAGGCTGGCGCCCAGGCCGACCACCTCGACACGTGGGTGTCGGCAGTGACGGGCGACGTCCGGACGACGTCGAAACTGTCCGTGTTCGCCTCCGACGACGTCGATCGGATCAAACCGGCTCTCGATCGGATGATCGAGAACGGGAACGTCCCCGAGGACGTGGTCGCTGTCCACTACCTGGACACGGACGGGATGGAATTTCTGACCAGTTCGAGCGACAGGATGGTCGGCGTCGATCCGGCCCAACAGGGTGCTGCCTTCGCCACCGACCCGCCGACGTTCGACAATCCGGATGACGTCCACGTCTCCGAGCCGTTCTCGGTTCCGATCGTCGACCACCCGATCATCGCCGTTATCTCGCCAATCGAGGGGGCTGATGACCGTGCACTCGTCTACATGGCCGATCTGGAGGCGCGCGCGGAGGCACTGGGCGGCGGGAACGACACCTCGACTGTCGTCGTGAACGAGGCGGGCGAGTACGTGGCACATCCCGATGCGAACAAGATCCTGACCACGTCGGGACACGCTGTCGGGAACCTCTCGGCCGGCGATGTCGCCTTCGGTCGCGAGGGCGAGACAGTCATGGGGATGGCCAGGCTATCGACGCTTCAGTGGACGGTCATGACCCACATGCCCGCCGACCGGGCGTACGCACTCACGAGTCAGATCAACTCGGACCTGCTCGGCCTGGTGTTGCTGGCGATCATCAATCTCGGACTGATCGGGGTCACTGTGGGTTCGAACACGGCGCTATCGCTCCGACAGCTAGCCGACCGAGCGGCGGCGATGGGCCGGGGGGACCTCGAGGTCGATCTCACGAGTGAACGCGACGACGAGATCGGATCGCTGTACGCGGCCCTGGCCGACATGCGCGACTCGTTGCGCGAGCAGATCACCGAAGCCGAGACAGCCCGCGAGGAGGCCGAATCCGCCAGAAAGGACGCTGAATCGGCTCGGGAAGAGGCCGAACGGGAACGAGAAGAGATGCAAGCGCTGTCCTCGCACCTGGAGACGAAAGCCGCCGAGTACGGGGCCGTCCTCGACGAGGTTGCCGACGGCGACCTCACCCGGCGGGTCGATCCCGACAGTGACAACGCGGCAATGCAGACGGTCGGGGAGGAACTGAACGAGGCGCTCGCGGCCCTGGAGGCGACCGTCGCGGACGTCGAAGCCTTCGCCGACGAGGTCGCCCGTTCGAGCGACACGGTCCGGCGCAACGCCGATCGGGTAAGCGAAGCCAGCCGACAGGTCGGTCAGTCGATCGAGGAGATCTTCGACGGCGCCAGCGAGCAAAGCGAGCGCCTCCAGGACATCGCGGGCGAGATGGAGAACCTCTCGGCGTCGGCCCAGCAGGTCGCCAGTTCGGCCCAGCAGGTCGCCACAACTTCTCGGGAGGCCGCCGAGGTCGGCGAGACCGGCCAGCAAGCCGCCGAGGAGGCTATCGCGGAGATGAACGCCATCGAGGGGGAGACAGAACGGACCAGACGGGCGATCAACGAACTCGACGACGACCTGGACGAAATCGGCGAGATCGTCGACCTGATCACACAGATCGTCGACCAGACGAACATGCTGGCGATCAACGCCTCGATCGAGGCCGCCCACTCGGGCGGCGGCGAAGGGTTTGCCGTGGTCGCCGACGAGATCAAGGAACTGGCCGAGGAAACCAAGGACGCCGCCGGCGACATCGAGGCCCGCATCGAGGCCATCCAGGAGCAGGCCGGCGAAACCGTCGAGACGATGGAGTCGACGAGCGAACGGATGAGCGAGGGAGTCGCGACCGTTACCGAGGCCGTCGAGTCCCTGGAGACGATCGTCGAGCACGCCGAGGAAGCCGACCGGGGAATCCAGGAGATCGACGACGCGACCGAGGATCAGGCCCACACCGCCCAGGAGGTCATGGCGATGGTCGACGACCTCGCAGCGATCAGCCAGCAGACGACCCGGGAGGCCGATACGGTGGCGTCGGCAGCCGACGAACAGACTGATTCAATCGCGGAGGTTTCCGAGTCGGCCGGAGAGTTGCGCCAGCGGGCCGACGAGCTGGAGTCGTTGCTCGCACGCTTCGAGGTCGATCGATCCGGCGATGCCGACGCGAGGGCAGCAACCGCACTGGAGGACTAATCTATGGTCGCAATCGACATCACACTCTGGTTCACGCTGGGCACGCTCGGGATGGCACTGGGAAGCGTCGGACTCGCCTACGGGTTCGTTGTCTTGCCCCGCGAGTGGTACCGTACCTACGCGGACGTGGTGATCGTCACGCTCATTGCGACGGTTGCCTACGGGCTGATGGCGCTGGGAATCGGCGAGATCGGCGCTGGCGGCGGGGCGACAGTGTTCGTCCCCCGCTACGTCGACTGGCTGTTGACGACGCCGCTTCACGTCCTGTTCATCGCCGTGATCGCCGGCGCCGGCCGGCGGCTGACTGGTGCGGCGGTCGGCCTGCAGGCCGCGACGATCGCCCTCGGATTCCTGGGGGCAGTGTTCGCTACGCCGCTGAAGGAACTGTTCTTCCTGGCTGGCAGCCTGGCGTTCGTCGGCGTCGTCTACTTGCTGATCTATCAGGCCGCCGACAGTGCCGACGAACTGTCAGTCGTCCAGGCCGGCCTCTACCGGAAACTCCGGAATTTCGTGATCGTACTCTGGCTGGTCTATCCGGTCATCTGGCTACTCGCCCCGACCGGATACGGGCTGATGGACGCCGAGACGAGTTCGCTCGTCATCACGTACATCGACGTGGTAGCGAAGGTCGGCTTCGGACTGATCGCCCTGAACGGTCTCCGGACGTTACAGTCGGTCGACACGGACGCCGATGCGTTGACCCGTCCGCTGGCCGTGAACGATTGAGACAAACTCTTATCGGGAACCGTATCGACTGTCCGCCCATGGACGTCGCTATCATCGGCACCGGCGAGGCTGCCCGGCGGTTCGCGAAAGCGGCCGTTTCAGGGTCGGTCGTGACCGGACACGGAACCGGCGAGGCCGCCGACGGTGCACCCGCGATCAGTCTTTTCGGATCCGAGGCAACTGCCGTCATGGACGCCATCGACGCGATCGAGGAGGCGCTGGGCGCGGCCGCCGAGCCCCAGCCCACGGCCCGCCTCGATCGTATCGACGGAACGACCGATCTCGAAGCTGCCGTCGAGGACGCGGCAATCGTGATCGAAACCCGGGAAGACGACGTCGAAACTATCCGGGATCGACTGGCCGCGGTCGAGGAAGAAGTGGGTCCCGACGTCGTCCTCGCGACGTGCATCGACCGGGCGGAGATGACGGCGATCGCGGTCGGCCTCGAGCGGCCCGGGCGCGCTGTCGGACTGTCGACGGTCGCGGCGGACGGCGACCCGGGCGTGATCGAGATCGTTCGCGCCGACCAGACGGACGATCGGGCTGTCGAGACAGCGGCCGGGTTCGTCCGTGAACTGGGCTGGACGCCCGTGGCCGTCCACGACGTCCCCGGGCTGCTCTCGCGGCGCCTCCAGCTCGCCCTGGAGGCGGAGGCCATGCGTGCGGTCGAGGCCGACGTGGCGACCCCGGCGGAAGTCGACGCCGTGATGGAGGCCGGGTTCGGTCACGTCGAAGGGGCGCTGGCCAGTGCCGACCGTGCTGGACTGGCCGATCGCCTGGCTGCCATGGAAGAACTGGCCGACGAACTCGGCCCGCGGTTCGAGCCACCTGCTGTGTTAGATGCGAAGGTCGACGCCGGGCAACTCGGCGAGGCGACCGGCGAAGGATTCCGGGTCTGGGAGCAAGAGTCGACGAACGACGGGACTGAGAACGACGGGTAACTGGCCGCGGTCAGCGGTCGGAATCGGAAGTTCCGACTGCGAAGGCCACCAGCAGCGCCAGCATGACGATTCCGACGGTCATCTGCGGTGCGATCCGGAACGCGATCGAGAGGACCAACAATGCGGTGAACGCCGAGAGCCAAAGGATCGCGTCGATCCGGAACCGTATGGCGTCGTCCATGCCGGACCCGTCACCCGTTTTCAACATGAAACTTTTGCCCGGATAGAACGGTGCCCGGAAGTATCAGTCTGTGCTCACTCGCCGAACCGAGTTTCGACGCTGTGGGCGTGTGCTTCGAGCCCTTCGGCTTCAGCCAGCGTCGTGATCGTCTCACGGAGCGTTTTCAGTCCGTCTTCGGAGAGTTGCTGGTAGGTCGCCGGTCGGACGAAGTCGTCCACAGAGAGGCCACTGGCGATCCGAGCGGATCCACCGGTCGGCAGGACGTGGTTGGTCCCGCTGGCGTAATCCCCGGCGGCGACGGGCGTGAACTCGCCGACGAACGCCGACCCGTAATTGGTGATCCGTTCAAGCAAGTCGTCTTCGTTCGCGGCGTGGACGAAGATATGCTCGGGGGCGTAGTCTTCGCTGAACGCGACCGCCTCGTCCATCGATTCGGCGAGGAAGACCCCACTGGCGTCGTTGGCCAGGGCCTCGCGGACGATGTCTTCACGCTCGCGTTCGGGTACCTGCTGGTCGATCTCCTCGGCGACGGCCGTAGCGTGGTCGCCATCGGGCGTCACCGCGACCACGCCGGCGTTGGGATCGTGTTCGGCCTGGGCGAGGACCTCGGCGGCGACGATCTCCGGATCGGCCGTCTCGTCGGTCAACGTCAGCACCTCGCTAGGACCGGCGAGCATGTCGATACGGACATCGCCGCGGACCTCGGCTTTCGCGGCGGTGACCCACCGGTTGCCGGGGCCGACGATGACGTCGACGGGATCGATCGACTCCGTCCCGTAAGCCAGTGCGGCGATGGCCTGGGCACCGCCGACCTGATAGACAACGTCCGCACCGGCGGCGTGCATCGCCGCCATCGTGACGGGGTTGATCTCCTCGGCGGGCGGCGTCGCGACAGCGACGTGTTCGACGCCAGCGACCTTCGCGGGCACGACGCCCATGAGGACACTCGAAGGGTAGGCGGCGGTCCCGCCCGGGGCGTAGACGCCCGCCGACTCCAGAGGGTAGTACTTCCGGCCGAGTTCCCGACCGTCGTCAGTCTCGACGGACCAGTCCTCAGGGACCTGCCGCTCGTGGAACACACGGATGTTCTCGGCGGCAGTCTCTATCGCCTCGCGGACGTCGTCGTCGATGGATTCGTAGGCTTCGACGGCCCGGTCGGTGACGTCGAACTCCTCGATCTCGACGTCGTCGAAGCGCCGGCAGAACTCCGAGAGCGCAACGTCGCCCTCGCGATGGACGCGCCCGACGATGTCGGCGACATTCTCGCGGATCTCGCCGATGCCGGAGTCTCGCTCGAAGAGTGCGCGTCGCTGTGCCGCACCGAGGTCGGAGATGGACTGTACGTCCATACGCGCGGTGATTTACCCGCCTCCCCCAAACCACTTGCTATCCGGCCTGAGGACCCTAATTATCGACGGTGGTGTTCCTACCGGTTGCGGGCGAACCACCAGACTCCGACAACAGCGAGGACGAACGCACCGCCGAGAAAGAAGGCAACAGCAGGATCGGCAAACAACGGTGACGGCTCGGCGGCCTCTGAGGCGGTATCCGCAGTCTCGATCCCCATCGTACCCATGTCGCCCCCCGACCTCGTCCCCGTGTCGGTGACGAATCGCTGGACGACGAACCCGAACGCCAGCGCACCGCCGGCGAGGACGCCGACGCCTGCCAGCACGCGACCGACCGCCCGCTTCAGCAGCGACTGGTCTTCCTTCTCACCGGCGACGAGCACCAGCGCCTCGTTGGTCGGGGCGTAGACGGTCATTTCGTTGCCCTTCGCTGAGTAGTCTGTGCCACCGGATTCGATCAGGTCCGCGGACTCCAGCTTTTCGAGATGATAGTGGACGTTCTGCAGTGAGGTCCCGATCTCATCGCGGATCTCCGCGGGCGTGGCCGGATCCTCGTAGATCATCGCGAGGACGCGCCGGGCCGTCTCGGAGGACAGCGCGGCGAAGGCCTCGTCGGCCGCCTCCTCGTCGAGTCCGAGCACCTGCGGTTCGTCGCCAGTTTCGGTCCGCTCCCCACGGCGCGGCAATAGCGTACCCATCGCGCCTGGCTAAAACGGCCACTACAAAGGACTTACCGATGGGTCAAACGACTGTTTGATCGATTTCCCGCCTGGCGAATTAATCGTTCGATCGACGGTCGGCGGGTCGGGGCGGGAGCCGAAGATCGGCGATCGACGGCAGGTGTTTGACGTTGTAGACGAGTTTGAGCGAATCAGTGAGCGGACGCCCGACACAGGACAGCCTGATGCCGCGATCGATGGCATCCTCGGGGAGGACGTGATTGACCGGCTGGGACAGTTCCCCTTCCAGAACGGCGACCGCACAGTTGGCACACGCGCCGCCCCGACAGGAGTACGGCCAGGAGTGCCCGCACTGTTCGACTGTCTCCAGAAGCGGGTCCTCCCGGCCGACGGTGAGCCGACCGTAGTCGGTTCCCATCAGACCCGCCGCCCGGGACTTCTCGAAGAGGTCGGGGTCGTTCAAGGCCCAGCCGTTGTCCGCGAGTACCTCATAATCGACGAACTCGACGTCGGTTGTCAATGTCGTGTCCACCGTGCGGTCGGTCGACCCGGATTCCATCTCGCGACCACCATCGAGGAGTGCCTCGTAGGCGGACTGGACCGTGCGAAACTCGGGGATCGATCCCCCCTGGTCAGGGTGAACGTCCTTGACTCGACGGCGGTAGGCACGGTGGATCGTCTCCTCATCCGCACCGGGATCGACCCCGAGGATCTCGAAGGGGGAGGACACGGCCGCTACTAGCCAAAACCGCTTGTTAAACCTTCGCGTGTCGGAAAATCGGGCGTATGCGGATCGGGCTGAGGTGTCGAAACAAGGGTTGTCGACCGTCGAGTTCGGGGCCAGGCGTCCGCTTCAACGGGTGGCTCGTCACCAATACCGACGGACGATACCGTCCTCGAACGATCCAGAACCGACAGCATGTTTTATGCGGTTCCCCGACGAAAGTAAACTGGGATGAAACGAACAAAACTCATCGCCATCGTCGCTATCGTCGCCATCATGGCTATCGCCCTCAAGAAACGTCGGTCGGTCGACACCGAGAACTGACGCTCCGCTTCGAGACTCCGTTCACTGACGGATCCGTCCGGGCTTTGGAATCGAAACTGCAAGCCGTTTTCAGCCACCCTTTCGAAGCGGAAAGTCGTCTAAAGAGGGAACCCATAGACTAGAGTAGCCATGGGAACGCGAACGGCACAGCTCGACCTCACGGGGATGTCCTGTGCCAACTGCTCGGCGACGATCCAGGACAGCCTCGAATCCCTCGATGGCGTGGTCGAAGTCAGCGCCAACTACGCCACCGACGAGGGGTCAGTCGAGTACGATACAGAGACAGTATCGCTCGGCGAGATCTACGACGCGATCGAGGACGCGGGCTACGGCGCCGTCTCCGAGACCGTCACGATCGGGATTAGTGATATGTCGTGTGCGAACTGCGCCGAGACGAACGCGACAGCACTCGAAGACACGCCGGGAGTCATCGATGCCGAGGTGAACTACGCGACCGACGAAGCCCAGGTCACGTACAACCCTGCGGAGACCTCACACGAGAAGCTCTACAACGCCATCGAGGACGCAGGCTACTCACCCGTCCGCGAGGACGGCGACAACGACGGCTCCGAGACGAGTGCGCGCGACACAGCACGGGAGGCCGAGATCCGAAAGCAACTCCGGCTGACGCTGTTTGGCGCGTTGCTGTCGGCTCCGATGCTCGTGTTCATGGCCGACAAACTCCTTCTCGACGGCGGGATCGTCACTGCCGTCGAGACACTCGTCGGCATCAGGTTGGGCTGGGTCGAGTTCCTGCTTGCGACGCCCGTCCAGGCACTGCTCGGCTGGCCGTTCTACAAGAACTCCTACAATGCCCTGGTGAACAACCGCCGGGCCAATATGGACGTGCTCATCGCACTGGGGTCCTCGACGGCGTATTTCTACTCCATCGCGGTGCTTGCTGGGCTGGTTGCGGGGGAGGTCTACTTCGACACCGCGGCGCTGATCCTCGTGTTCATCACGCTGGGTAACTACCTCGAAGCCCGCTCGAAGGGCCAGGCCGGCGAGGCGCTCCGGAAACTTCTGGAGATGGAAGCCGAGACGGCGACGCTCGTCGGCCCGGACGGGACCGAACGGGAGGTCCCCCTGGAAGACGTTCAGACTGGCGACCTGATGAAAGTCCGGCCGGGTGAACAGATCCCGACCGACGGCGTGGTCGTCGAGGGCCAGTCCGCCGTCGACGAATCGATGGTGACAGGCGAGTCTGTCCCCGTCGAGAAGAGCGAAGGCGACGAGGTCGTCGGCTCGACGATCAACGAGAACGGGTTGTTGACGGTCAAGGCGACGAAGATCGGCGCGGACACCGCGCTCCAGCAGATCGTCCAGACGGTCAAGGAGGCCCAGTCCCGCCAACCCGAGATCCAGAACCTCGCCGATCGGATCTCGGCGTACTTCGTGCCGGCGGTCATCGCGAACGCCGTCTTCTGGGGTGTCGTCTGGTTCGCCTTTCCTGAACTTCTGGCCGGGTTCGTCGAGTGGCTCCCGCTGTGGGGCCAGGTCGCCGGCGGGCCGGAAGTCGTCGGCGGTGGCGTCTCAGTCTTCGAGTTCGCGGTCATCGTCTTCGCTTCCGCGGTGTTGATCGCTTGCCCCTGTGCGCTCGGACTGGCGACGCCAGCGGCGACGATGGTCGGGACGACGATCGGCGCACAGAACGGCGTCCTGTTCAAAGGTGGCGACGTACTGGAACGCGCGAAGGACGTCGACACCGTCGTCTTCGACAAGACGGGGACGCTCACCGAGGGCGAGATGGAACTGACCGACGTGGTTGCCCTCGATGAGGAGGGAGCCGCTGCCGATGGTGGGGTCGTTACTGAACGCGAGCGGTGGGACGAAGACGACGTCCTCAGGCTCGCGGCGGCGGCCGAAAGCGGCAGCGAACACCCTCTCGCCCGTGCGATCGTCGACGGTGCTGAGGAACGAGGCCTTGACGTTCCCGAACCCGAGGACTTCGAGAACGTCCCCGGTCATGGAATTCGGGCGACTGTCGAGGGCTGGGAGCCGCGGAGCGGCTCCGAACGAGCGAGCAGGGAGCGAAGCGATCCGCGAGCAGTCGAGGTACTGGTTGGCAACCGCAAGTTACTCCAAGACGAGGGAATCGATCCCTCGCCCGCCGCCGAGACGATGGAACGCCTCGAACGGGAGGGAAAGACCGCGATGCTGGT
>NZ_SPQG01000003.1:82577-122142 GCF_004944975.1 Halorhabdus amylolytica | reverse complement strand
TCGAGCGGGCAAGGCCCGCGAGAAGACGGCGACGAGCCGCGAGCCGACGGCGAACTCGCGGGGGTCGTCGCCGACGCCGATACAGTAAAGCAAGGCGCAAAGGAGGCCGTAGCTGCACTTCAGGAACGGGGAGTCGACGTGATGATGATCACCGGCGACAACGAGCGGACCGCCCGCGCCGTCGCCGAGGAAGTCGGGATCGACCCCGACAACGTCCGCGCGGAGGTACTCCCGGAGGACAAGTCCGACGCCGTCGAAGCGATCCAGAGCGAGGGTGAGCGATCCGACGGATCGCGATCCTCGTGGGACCGACGGTCCCACGGTGGTCGCAAGGCGATGATGGTCGGTGATGGCGTCAACGACGCACCGGCACTCGCTGTGGCCCACGTCGGGACGGCCATCGGCTCGGGGACCGACGTCGCGATCGAAGCGGCTGACGTGACGCTGATGCGTTCGGACCCCCGGGACGTCCTAAAGGCGATTCGGATCTCGGATGCGACACTGCAGAAGATCAAGCAAAACCTCGTGTGGGCGCTGGGGTACAACACTGCAATGATCCCGCTGGCCTCGCTCGGACTCCTCCAGCCCGTGCTGGCCGCGGCGGCGATGGCCTTTTCCAGCGTCTCCGTGCTGACCAACAGTCTGCTGTTCAGGCGGTACACGCCCGATCGGGACTACCGTATCCTCGGCCGGTTCCGGTAGTTTTCGTCACGGTTCGCGGCGTACACGGACGAAGGCACGGCGAAGCACGGTCAGGAGGACGTACGTCTCGTATTTTTGATCGCGACAGTGCTCACACGGTTGCATGTCCGCGACGATCTCGTCGATCTCGGCGTCGAACTCCTCGGTGAGTGTCGCGAGCGCCTCGCTCATCTTCGGTTCGATCGCGTCGATCATCTCTTCGACGGCTGGATCGGTTGACTCCGGCAGGGAGTACGAGAGGACGATCGTATTCGCCTCGTAGTACTTCGTCGTGCCGCCACGGCCCTCCTCGAAGCGAACCACATCCACGAGGCCGGCGTCGCGCAACTCGTTGATGTGGTGGCGAACGGTGTTCTCGGTCCGGTCGATCCCGCGTTCTTCGAGGCGCTCGTGCACGTCGCCCGCGGTCAGCGCTTCCTCAGCGAGAATGTCGAGGATCATCGCTCGCATCGGTTCGTCGATAGCGTCCGAGACGCGGGTGTCCCGAACGGCGATGTCCTCGAGTCGGTGATCGCCTGTGCTGCTCATGACTGAAGAGACACGCGGTGTCGTGAAAAGTCCGGCGAGCGCGTCTCTCGTGGGCGTGGCCCCAGCGAACCGCGACCGGGCCGGGAAGCCCTAGACGACCCGTTTGACCGTCTGCACCTCCCATACCAACATTCAAACATATCATCTAAAAAATACTTATGGCATTGTGGGCACTACGTAGAAATGCAATGAGCGAGACAACGCAATTCCGCGTAATGGACTTCGACTGCCCGAGCTGTGCGAGTACCGTCGAACGTGCCCTCTCGAAGCGGGAGGGCGTCGATGAGGTCGAAGTGCACTACTCGACCGGCCGGGTCGAGATCGAATACGACGATTCGGTCGCTGACCTCGCCACGTTCGAACAGACCATCGAGAACCAAGGCTACACGCCCCAGCCCGCCTGAGGAGACCAATCATGGATACCCAATCGGTCAAACAATACTACCGCAAACACCGGAAGGCCATCATCGTCGCGGTGAGCGGCCTGCTGTACGCCAGCGGCTGGACGCTCGGCTACGTTTCGGCCTTCGACACGGCGAGCGCTGCGATCTTGATCCTCGCAGCTATCGTCGGCGGCTACGACATCGCTAAGACCGCCTACCACGAGGTCACAAGCCGGACGCTCGGCATCAAGACACTAGTAACGCTGGCGGCGGTCGGTGCGATCGCCATCGGATCGTACTGGGAGGCCGCTGCGGTGGTCTTCCTGTTCGCCCTGGGAAGCTATCTCGAAGGGCGGACGATGCGCAAGACGCGCAATGCCCTCGAAGAGTTGCTGGAGATGACGCCCGACACGGCCACCGTGCGCCGCGACGGCGAGCAAAAAGAAGTGCCCGCCCGCGAAGTCGAAGCGGGCGAAATTGTCATCGTCAAACCCGGCGAAAAGATCCCCGTGGACGGCGACGTCGTCGAGGGGGAGAGCGCCGTCAACCAGGCCCCGGTCACCGGCGAGAGCGCGCCCGTCCACAAGGCCGACGGCGACGAAGTCTACGCCGGGACGATCAATCAAGAAGGTTCGCTGGAAGTACGGACAACTGGGTCGGGGACAGACACCACGCTCCAGCGGATCATCCAGCGCGTCGAGGCGGCCCAGGAGGCCCAATCGAAGACCGAGAGCATCATCGATCGCTTCGCCAAATACTACACGCCGGGCGTGATCGCGCTGTCGATCGGTGCCTACGCCGTCACGCAGAACGCGATCCTGTCGCTGACGCTGCTGGTGATCGGTTGTCCCGGTGCGCTGGTGATCGGCCCGCCGGTAAGCATCGTCTCGGCGATCGGCAACGCCGCGCGCAACGGCGTGCTGATGAAAGGTGGCGAGCATCTCGAACAGGCCGGCAAGATCGACCTCGTCGCCTTTGACAAGACCGGCACGCTGACGAAGGGTGAGACGACCGTCGCCGACGTCGAAGGGTTCGGCGTCGCCGACGACGAGGTCTTAGAACTCGCGGCGATCGCCGAGAAGAAAAGTGAACATCACCTCGCCGACGCGATCGTCGCGGCCGCACAGGACCGTCCGACCGCGGCAGCGGATGGCGGAACGGCGGCTGTCCGGGCAGACACCGAACCAGCATCCACGGACGCACACTCAATCCCCGATCCGGACGACTTCGACGTGGTGGCCGGCAAGGGTGTCATCGCCCACTACGAGGTCTCCGGCGAAGCCGGAGGCTCGTCAGACGGGTCCGACGGTGGCTGGGAAATCGTCGTCGGCAACCGAAAACTGCTCGATGAACGCGGCATCGATATTCCCGACGAGGTCGCCGAATACGTCCGTGAACGCGAAGACCGGGGCGAGACTGTCGTTCATATCGTCCGTGACGAAGCCGTCATCGGTACCATCGCCATGCGCGACGAACTCCGCGAGGCGGCGCCCGGCGTTATCGACCAGTTGCAGGACGCCGGCATCGAGACGGTGATGTTGACCGGTGACAACGAGCGCGTCGCGGCCGCGGTGGCCAGGGAGGCCGGTTTCACCGGCCTCCAAGAACGTGGCGGCGAAGCCGCCACGCAAGAAGTCGGCATCGACGACTACCGTGCGGAACTGCTGCCCGAGGACAAACAGGACGTCGTCGAGGGCCTCCGCGAGGATCACACGGCGGCGATGGTCGGCGACGGCATCAACGACGCCCCCTCCCTGGCGACTGCTGACGTCGGCATTGCGATGGGCGCGGCTGGCACGGACACCGCCATCGAGACCGCCGACATGGCGCTGATGGCCGACGACCTGGAGCGTATCCCCTACGCAGTGAAACTGAGCAAGGCGACGCGCTGGAACATCTACGAGAACGTCGGCCTCGCAGTGTTGACCGTGACGGTCCTGCTGGCCGGCGTGCTGACGAGTTACGTCACGCTCGCGCTGGGCATGCTCGTCCACGAGGCCAGCGTCCTCGCCGTGATCGCCAACGGCATGCGACTCCTTCGGCACTGACGAACAGCCAAATCACCACGTGCGACTCCACACTCTCACCAATGACTCCCAACACGACCACGACCGCCGAGACGAACTGGGCCGTCGACTACGACGTCGAACCGATCGAGATCCGCGATCCCGTCGCCGAAACGCTCGGCGTCCTCAAACCGGGCGAGCCGTTCGTGATTACCTATCGCGACGTCGTGAAAGAAGCCGGTCACTCCTGTCCGACCGCATCAGGAGCCTACCGGATCACGCAACTCGGTCTCGACGCGCTCTATCCCGGGGACCTCCCCCTCCGGAGCGACGTCGAAGTGCGTGTCCCCGGACCACGTGACGACGCCACGTATGGCGTGATGAGCCGGATCATCTCGTATATCACGGGTGCAACCCAGGAGGACGGATTCGGTGGACTCGGCGATGGCGTCGGCAACCGGCGTGAGCTGCTTGCGTTCGATGCGTTCGATCCCGGGGGTACCGAACCGACGTTCCGATTCCGCCGGACGGACACCGGTGAGACAGTCGAAGTGACCTATCACGTCGGGGCCGTTCCCGACGGCGATCCGGCGACGGGCAACCTCCGACGGATCCTCGATGGGATGGTGACCGACGAGCAACGCGAGGCGTTCGAGGGTGCCTGGAACAGCCGCGTTCAGCGCGTTCTCGCCGACGATTCGCTGTTCGCGGTACGGACACTCGACGCCTGAGTGTCTGTCACTCACTGTTTGTCGAGTTCGGGAATGGGTGACACGAACTGATGAACTTCTGACGGCTGTCACTACGTCCGAGACAGTGAACGTCTACTGATGACCTGGTCGCTGTAGCAAGATAGCCGTTCTATCTCCGTCCGGGCTCAGCGTCGGCTGTCAGAGAAGGCGACAAAGACACCCTATCGAAAGTCGGCGACGGGTCATCTTTTAAGTGTTGACCGACGGAACCGCAACGCGATCGATGATGGTACGGGGGCGGGCACGCGCATGACGACCGCGGAAGGTGAATCGGTGATCGAGGTCTCGGACCTCCGAAAGACCTACGGCGAAACTGTCGCCGTCGACGAGGTGAGTTTCGACATCCGGGACGAAGAAGTCTTCGCGCTGGTGGGGCCCAACGGCGCCGGCAAGACCACAACCGTCGAGATACTCGAGTGTCTGCGGACTCCGAGCGGGGGATCCGCGGCCGTCCTCGGGCGGGACGTGACTAGGGAATCGCGGGCGATCAAGGCCGAGATCGGCGTCGTCCCGCAGTCCTTTCACACGTTCGATCGCCTGACCGTCCGGGAGAACGTCGCGCTGATCCGGCGGCTGTACGAGGAAGGGCTAGAAGTCGATGCCGTCCTCGACGAACTCGACCTCGCCGAGTGGGCCGGGACGCCGTTCCGATCGCTTTCGGGCGGTCTCCAGCGGCGGACGGGGATGGCGATGGCGCTCGTGGGCGATCCTGCCGTCCTCTTCCTGGACGAGCCGACCACCGGACTCGATCCCGACGCCCGGCGAACGACCTGGGAGCAGATCGACCGTCTCGCCGAGCGCGGGACCAGCGTCGTGCTGACGACCCATTACATGGAGGAGGTCGAACGCCTCGCCCACCGAGCCGCACTCCTGTTGGATGGCTCGATCGAGGCGATTGACACCGTCCCGAACCTGATCGACCGCTACGGCGGCTCGATCAAAGTGGTCGTCAGGAGCAGCGGGGAAGTTGTGGGGGAGGGGTCGCCATCCGAGGGTGCGCTCCGAGCGATCCTCGACGACGCCGCGACAGAAGTCTACCGGACCAAGACCGGTGACCTCGTCGGCCTCTTCGAAGAGCGCGAACGAGCCCAGGAGTCCTACAGCCAACTCCACGAGCACAGCGACGGGCGGGCGATCGACCTCGTTAGCGCAGGCATGGAGGACGTGTTCCTGCGGCTGGCCGGTGGCACGCCCGATGCGCGGGGTGAACTGGAATGAAACGCATCGCCGCGCTCCTGATGGCGCTGTTGCGCGACTGGTCACGCTCCCGGGAAACGGTCTTTTTCGTCGTCCTGTTCCCGATCATCCTGCTAGTGATTTTCAGTACCGTCTTCGCAAGTAGTGCGCCGTCGTTCGGCCTCGTCGTCCAGAACGGGGATATCGGACCGGGCGGCGAACCGACGAACCTCTCGGCGACGTTCGTCGATCGTCTAGAGAGTATAGATCCGCTGGAAATCAAGCACATCGACGCCGATCGAAATCTGACTGAGTGGAGCCGGGGAAGTGACGGGGACAGCCGTCGCGTCCTCGTCCTGCCCGACGGCTTCGCCGAGGACGTCCGGGCCCAGAGCGCTCGGGTCCGTATCGGGATCATCCGGGATACCGTCGCTCGTTTTCAGGACGATATGAACGATAGCGAACGGGCCAACGTCCAGCGAGGCCTCGAACAGGCCGAGCGGGAAATAGCCAGAAACGCGACGGGAGCGACACTCCAGTTCTACGCGCCGCCGGACGATCAGTCGGCGGCCGTCGTCCGCGGCATCCTCTCGACTGTCCTCGCCGAGTTCAACCAACGGTCGATCGGCGTCGAGGAGCCACCCGTCAGTCTGGAATCGGGGACGATCGGGTCGGCCGGTCTCACGGCGACCGACTATTACCTGCCGGCGTTCATCGCCACGCTCGTGTTGATCAACGGGGTGATGACGGTCCCCGGCGTGATCGCTGGCTTCCACCAGGACGGCACGCTCAAACGCCTCGTAGCGACGCCCCTGCGCAAGCGGGACTGGATCCTCGCGAACGTCCTCCAGCAGTCGCTGCTCGCTCTCGTTCTGACGGGCGTGATGCTTCTCGTCGCGGCGGTCCTGTTCGGCGTCAGCGCGATTCCCAGCCCGCTTTCGATCGCGCTCGTCCTGCTCGGAGCTATCGCGTTCTCGGCGCTCGGGATGACTCTCGGGTGTCTCCTGCCCAACCCGGATGCTGCGACCAGCCTAGGTGGGATCGTTGCGTTCCCGATGATGTTTCTCTCGGGCGTCTTCTGGGAGATCGATATCATGCCCGAGACGCTGCAGACGATCGGGAGACTCATGCCGCTCTATCAGTTCCACCGCGGGCTGCGCCGACTGCTGATCGTCGGGACGACCGACGGCGTCTGGCCGGCGTTTGCGACGCTGGGCGGGATGGCGCTCGTGTTCGTCGGGCTCGCTATCAGGCTGACGCGCTGGCGTGACTTCGAGGAGTGATCAGTCCGACAGCCGGGATTCGGCCAGCCGCGTGCCGACCACGACGACGCTCGTGAGCACAACCAGGAGTTGCTGGCCCGAGCGCACGATCGGGAAGAGTCGTTCGACGTTCTCCGGCTCGTCGCCGGCCTGTGGATCGATGCCCGAACTGATGTGGACCTCCTCCGTCGAACCGACGGCGATATCGCCACTTCCAGTGCCTCCGTTCCCACCACTTTCGACCGGCTCCGGCGCGAGATCGACGAACGTCTGGACGAATCCACGCTGATTCGAGAGTTCGATCCGGCCGTCGAACGCGTAGAACTGGTCGTGGACCGGGTAGAGGAGGTTCGCGCCCACGCCGAAGAGATCCGGCCCGATGGCCGCGAACGCGATCGACAGGACGCCTACCCAGGCCACACGTGGTCCATGCCCGTCGAAACGGCGCCGGAGCCAGGACGTATCACGGACGCGCGTATCGTAGGCGATCACCCCGGCGAGCGCGAGCGGGAACAACAGTGTGTGTAACAGCGACCGATGGCCCCCCTCGATCACCCACCCGGCGAAGGCATCCAGATCGGGAACGATGACCAGCGTTGCGACGACAGCCAGCGCGCGGAGACCGAACGAGTCCCGAAGCAACGCTGCGGCGATCAACCCCGCGAGCGCGAGGTGAACGACGGTCGAGGGCATGGCCGGTTGTGCGTCGCCGAGGGGTATATCCGTTCCGTCCGGAATTCGTCGTTCGTCGAATCGACATTCGACAGTATTTATGCGACCGCCACCCGACACCCGGGCATGAGTCAGACGGAGCGCGAGCAGTTGGCCGAGCGGATCGCCGGCGAGATCGCCTGTAGTGACGAGCCCGGCGAGACGCTCCGGAAGTGGCGGACGGACTTCGAGATCACACAGACGGAGTTGGCCGACGAACTGGACGTCTCGCCGTCAGTCGTCTCCGACTACGAGAGCGGGCGGCGTGACAATCCGGGGATCGGTGTCGTTCGCCGGACGGTCGGGGGGCTGCTTTCCATCGATCAGGAACGCGGCGGTCGACACATCCGCCAGCACGCACGCGTCCTCTCGGCGGGCTACGACAGCGACAGCGTGCTGGATCTCAAGGAGTTCGCCGCGGCCGTGCCGATCGATCGGTACTTCGAGGCGATCGATGCGACGGAACTCACAGCGGGAGATCGGGCGACTGTCGTTGGACATACGGTGATCGACAGTATCGCTGCGATCAGACGACTCTCCAGCGAGGAGTTCTACCGGCTGTACGGCCAGAGTTCCAACCGGGTGCTGGTGTTCACGAACGTGACCCGCGGGGAGTCGCCGCTGGTCGCGATGCGCGTGGTCAACCCGACGCCGAACGCCGTCGTGCTCCACGGGATCGACACCGATGAGGTCTGGGAGCACGCAGCTGATCTGGCACGGGTCGATGGCTTCGCATTGGCAACGACGACCGTCGATCTCGAGGAACTACTGGGCACTGTCGGCGAGCAGTTCTGAGAGGAACGGCGAGGGGATGTGGCCGCGCTCACGATGGGCCAGGGCGACCACATCCCGATCCCGCCGTCGGGCCACAGGGACCCGAGCCAGCCACAGGTCTGTCCGTGGTCGCCCCAACGCTCGGCGTCGTTATTCGACGTAGGTGTACTTACGTTCGCCCATCCGCCCCCAGCCGTCGAAGACGAACTCTTCCTCCGGCGTGGTGAAGGCGTCGATGTCGGTACTCTCGTCGTAGTTGTGGACGTCGTGGATCTGCTCGTACTCCTCGAAGGTCAGATCGTAGCGGTCGCGGAGTTGCTCCTCGACGTTGAGTGCCGCGATCTCCTCCTCCCAGCCCGGCTGGACGGTTTCGACGTGGATCTCGGCCTGTGCGCCGCTGCCGTACGAACAGACCAGCAGCTTTTGCTCGTCGAGATTACGACCGTTGCTACGGGCCTCCCGGAGCGCCGACGCCCGCGCGAGGTGGACCGATCCCGTATACCAGTTACCGACGTACCGGGAGATACCCAGCGTGGGCTCGACGGTTTTGTCGTACCACTCCCGATAGCGGTCGGTCTCGGTCAAGTCGTCAGTGTACGCCGAGAGAGCGTCCCGATATGCCTCCTCGTCCTCGAAGTCCTCGAGACGCGGCTGCATCCCGATCTCCTCGGCCAGTTCCTCTTCGACATCCGTGCCTCGCGAGATGTGCCGAAAGCCCAGTGCCGCTCCTTTCCGGACCATTCCGGGGAACGGAATGTGGAAGGGCACGACTGCGAAGTCGTCAGGATGGAGGTCACGCTGGGATTCGACGTCCATCATCGCCTCGCGCATCCGTGCCAGATAGACCTGCATCGAGCGCTTGCCGTCAACGCTGGGGAACTGCTGGTTGGGTTTCAAGAAGTCCGTCTCGTCGGCGCTTCCGAACCCCTGAACGGGATCGACCGAGACTAGATCGGGATCCTCGTCGATCAGCATGGCGACTGCGCCAGCGCCCTGGGTCGCTTCTCCGGAGTCACCGCGAGCATACAGCGCGGTGTCGGTAGCGATTACTAGTGCTGCCCGCCCGCGGTTTTTCCCGGCCTGGATCCAGTTGACCGCGTCGTCGATCGCCTGTGTACCCGCGACACAGGCGAACTTCCGCTCGCCCTTGTTTGCGTGATGGAAGTCATCGTCGTAGACGTCCTCCAGACAGCCGGCGATGTACGTCGAGACCGGCTTGGAGTGGTCGAACGCGCTCTCGGTGGCCACGTCGATCCGACCGATGTCCTCGGGTTCGAGGCCCTTGCGGTCCATCAGGCGCTTGGCCGCGTTCGCCCCCATCGTGACGATGTCCTCGTAAGCGTCGGGAAACGAACTGGCGTGCAGTCCCAGGCCCTTGGTATACTTCGCGGGATCTTCGTCCTTCTCGGGTGCGAAGGTCTCGGCGAGGTCGAGTTTGAGGTTGCCAGTGCGGATCTCGACGGCGTCGATGCCGGCTGTAGTCATGATACGTACGGGAGGACGGCGAAGTGACTTATGTTTTTGTCGATCAAAATTTCGTCGACTGTCGAAACAGCCGGATTTAACAGGATGCGTACGCCGACGAGGGAGGATCGCTCCCGTCGGCGGTGTCCGTCACGGACCGACAGGCCCGGTTGCCGGCCTCGTCGACGGCGACGATCGTGATCGTATGCTCACGCCCGGACACTTCGAACAGCCGAGCATTTTCGTACGTTTCATCCCCCTCAGATCCAGTGTAACTTTCCTGTACCTCCTCGGATCGGTTAACGTAGACCGTCGTCGCGCCGAGATTGTCGTCGGTTGTTTCCCACTGGATTTGGTATTGCTCCGTAAAGCCGAACAGCCAGAATTCGCTCTCGTCTTCGACCGAGAACGTCGTAATCTCGGGTGCCGTCGTGTCGACGATCAGTGATTCGGTCGATTCGGTGGCCCCCCGCCCGACGCGATCGGTCGCCGTGATCGAAACCGCCTGTGCTCCTTCTTCGGGTGTCCCCCCGACCGAGAACGTCCCGTCGTAGGTCCCGTCGCCGTCGCCGTCGGTCAACTCGACGGTTCCCGCGTCGAACGATCCGGCGTCCGCCTGCACGGTGTCGACACCCGCGACATCGTCGGAGACCGTCGCGGTGACCGTCACCTGGTCGTCGGTCGTGACGAACCCGTCTCTGTCCCCATCCGCCAGGGACGTGTCCGTGACGATCGGTGGCGAAAGGTCGACCGCGAGTTCGTCGGTCTCGACCGTCGTCGTGTTTCCGTCGACCGATCGGATCGTCACGGTCATCCCCTGATCCCCAGCGACCGAATCGCTTCCGACGGTGACGGATCCGTCGTAGGTGCCGTCACCGTCGCCGTCGGTCAACTCGACGGTTCCGGCACCGAACGCGCTCCCGTCGGCCGTGACGGAGTCGATCACTATCCCTGTCGTTTCGATCGTGACTGCGGCTGTCAGAGGATCGCCCGGGACGACGATGCCGTCGCCGTCGTCGCTCAGCGTCGCCGAGGTGACCGAAATACTGGCCGGCGTGACCGTGAGCGATTCCGTGGTTGTCGCCGTCGCCGCCCGCTCGTCGAAGACCCGCAGTCGGACCGTCCGTCCACCTGCCTGCGAGAATGCACGATCGACGACGACACCCCGGTGCTCGTAAATTCCGTCGCCGTCGAGATCCCACTCGTAGTCGGTGATCGAGCCGTCGGGATCGCTCGATCCGCTCGCGTCGAAGGTCACCCTCTGGCCCGCGGTCGCCACCGAGGGCGTGACCGTCATCCTGGCCGTCGGCGCCTTGTTCCCGGTCGCGTTCCCGGCGACGTCGACCAGTCCGTCGTACAACACCGCGTTCGAGGGATCGTGGACGATCAGGACGCCGATCGTCTCTCCGTCGGGAGTCCCGCCGCTGACCACCTCCCCCGGCTCGAAGATAACATCGGTGTCCCCCCGTCGCTGTGTGTAGTTTGACAGCGGTTGACCGCCAGAGGTACCCGATCGGAACACGACCGAGACTTCGCTCTTGGGCAGGCGATCCCCGCCGTCGTGTGCGATGACGGTCGTTCCGTTCCCGTCGATCGAGACGTCGAGGTTCGCGACCGGCTTTTCATCCGTCTCTATCGAGTCGAGGATCACTCCGCCGACGAGGACAGACAGGAGCACGACGACAGCAGTCAGGAGGACGATCCCGATAATTTCCGACTGGGCACGATCCGCCTCTCCGCCGGTAGTGGCGCTCAACGGCACTCACCCAGTGAACGAGATCTCCTTCGTCGATCCATCTCCGAACGTGAGCGTGACTGTCACCGATTCTCCGTTCATGTCGACGTCGGCGTTGGCACCGTTTCCATTACGGAACTCGTAGATGTAGAACCCAGCCGTGTCGCCCGCGGCGATCTTCGGGATCTGGTCGAACGACGTCGACCCGCTTCCCAGGACGTAGCCCGCTTGATTGTAGTTTTGCTCGCCGCTTTCGACATATCCGTCAGTCGTCGCATCGACGAAAACCTCCCTGTTCCAGCGGCCGCTCCCACCGTCACCCTCGAAGACCTTCACGGCGCTGCTCCCACTTTCGATCGCGATCTGTGCGATGGTCACACCCGAACTCCCCTCGTTGGTCACGTTGAACGAGACGCCCGTCCCGCCCGGTCCGGCGGCTGAGCCGTCCCCGTCGTAGGTCACCATGTTCGCGTTGCCTCCCGCCAGTCCGCTCCGATCACTATTGTCGGCGCGAACGACGAGACTGACGTTTTCGGGCGTTGACCCGTCGAAGTCCGATCCGTTGTCGTTGACCATGCCGGACAGGGCCGGATCCAGGCTCACTCGCACGCGGTCAGAGACCTGACTTTCATTCACGACATCTCCCAGCGCCTCGTAAGTCAGCGTCACTCGCCCGTCGGTGCCCACGGATCGACTTCGCGGGGACACTGCGGAGTCGTTGCGGGCGGTGCCGGCCACGATCCGGGCGGGCACGGGATTGTTGAACGCGTCTCTGGCTTCGACGGTGATGCTCGCTTTCCCCCCTTCGGGAACGGTCGTTCCGTTACCCGCGACAGTCCTCAGGTACGTGGCAGTCGTGTCCTCGACATCCGTCCCGATCCCGACTTTGGCCATCCTGAGCCGGTAGGTCTCGCCTGCCTCCATGGCTATCGAGATCCGCCAGTACTCTTCCGACAGCGGCTCCCCGGAGACGTCGTGGACGTACCCGTTCGGGTGATCGAGCTGCTGTTCGTCCTCGAGCAACGATCGCCACTCCGCCGGAGCGCGCTGGGACGTGAATGCGATCGTCACGTTCCCGTCGCTCGTGTTCGTCACTCCGATCTCGGTCGTCGAGGCGCTGACGGCGTCGAGATCGACCGAGACCGAACGGCTCGACCCTCTGTCGTAGGACCCGTCGATCGCCACCAGCGTCACCTGCCGGCCGTCGACGAGCGTCTGGCCCGTCGTCCAGAGACTCGCGTCGTCGAACCGGCTGAAGACGGTCGTCGTGTCATAAACCAGGTCCGGCGGATCCTGAAACTCGTTGTAGTCAGGCGCGTAGACGATTTGACCCGTCTCCCGGGTACGGTTCGTGCCGTTCCAGTAATCGGCGGTCTCGTCGTCGAGCGCCCTCGCGTTGGCGATCGTGAAATTGACACCCGGATCGGCAGTCCCGACCGTTCGCAACTGCCCGCTCGCCGGTGGCGGGTTTAACGTGATCGCCCGTGCCGGATAATTCGTACCCAGCGCCAGGTGCACCGAGCGGCCCGTTCCGGTCTTTGGAACGTTGACGATCCCATCCCGGAGGTCCTGCATCTGCCCCTCGAGTGTTTGGAGGTGGTTGCGCTCGACCTGTGCGTTCTGATTGGGCACGACGAACGCCTGGTACAACGAGAAGGCGATCACCAGGACGGCGAACAACAGCACGGCACCGATCTGGATCGCTTGCGCGCGGTCGTCGTCCCGGAACCCCATTGAGCCTACTTACAACGGTGTCGGTAAAAGCTTGCGGGGGATCAGTTGTCGTCCTCTTCGACGACCTCGGGGTCGCTCAGCGCCGTCTGGAGGCTATCGAGGCCGTTGACCCACTCGGCGACGAGTCCGAACTCCAGATCGTCGACGACATCCATCGACAGCTCCTCCTCGTCGGCGAAGATGCGCGTGCCGGCCTTGGCACAGTAGCCCAACGCCGCGTCGACGTCGTCGTTTTCCTCGGCGTCGCTCGCGGCGCCGATCAGGTCGGCAATCGGCGCCTCGGCGACCTCGCCGGCGACGTACTCCTCGGCGGCGTAGAAGACACAGACGAGTGACGTCTGGACGCCGTCGACGACCATCACCTTCTCCTCGTCGTCCATCTCGACCTCCTCTAAGACGATCTCCCGGACCTTTGCCAGTTCTTCTAGGGTCTCGTCCTCTTGGAGTTCACCGTCCTCGTAGTCAGTGACGATCTTCGCGACCGCGATCGCGGCGTCGTCCTGCAGGTTGAGGAGCAGGCGTGCCGAGTCCTCGTCCTCGGGATCGATGTCTTCCGCGTCGATCCGTTCGATCCAGTTCTGCCACCGTTCGTCCGTGTAGTACTCCCCCGGTGGGGCGCTCATACTCTCCCGTTCGTGCGTCGGGGGTTATGGCTTTCGCTACCGATCACGTCCCGTCTTCGCCCCTGCAAAACGCGATTTCGCCACGTTTGACTCCCCACGGAACGGTTCGAACATCACGAGCGGCGGGATGACGGATCCGGAGTCGTCGATGGAACGCGAGCGAGCAACGTCCATCGCTGCTCATCACGAGACGTCGGCCTAAAGCGAAACGTTCACGCGAGGGGACGCAGTAGCGGACGATAATGTCGAAAGTCGTCGTGCCTGTCAGATATCCGCTCTCTCAGCATTCGCGGGCGACACTTTCTCGTGCCATCGGGGTCGCCGAGGAGGAAGATGCCGACCTAACCGTGTTACACGTCAACCTCTTTCACGACAACGGTCACGTGACGCGCTCGGAACTCAAGTCCGCCGTCGAGGAGTCCTTCGGCCGGCTCTCGCGGACGCGCTACGCGGTCCGGACAGGACTGCTCGTCGAGGAGACGATCCTCGAAGAAGTGGCGGCCGAAGGGGCCGACGTGGTGGTGATCGGCGAAAAACAGGTCAGTCGATGGCGAGAGATGGTTCGCCGGCTGGTTGACGATCCCGATATTGCCACCTTCCTGGATGACGAACTCGACTGTAAGGTCGTGACCGCCTCGCTGAGCTAGGGCGACGGTGAATCCGTTCCCGTATCTCCGTCGGCCACTGGCGACCGATCGGCGTCCAGGGAACCGTCCTCGTTCCGTCGAACCTGTAGTTGCCCGCTCGTATCGTCGAACACCAGGTGCGAGTGGGGGTAGGCGATCTCTACGTCGACGTCAGCGAGCACCTCGCGGATCGCCGTCTGGACCCGCGACCGCGTCGCCAGCAGTTTGTAAGGCACCTCGATCCAGTACCGCAACGTCAGATGGACGCCGTGGTCGCCGAATTCGTCGATATAACAGATCGGTCCGGCGGGATACCGGGCGGCGCCGACGCGGATGTTGGGGCCCCCTTCGATGACACCGTCGACGTCACGAGCGGCGCGTTCGATTCGGTCACGCGCCGTCGCCACGTCGCTCTCGTAGGTCACGACAACCGGGATCGACCGGCGCGTCCGTGGGTCCTCGGCCGAGTAATTGATCACGTCGCGCTCGCGAATCGTTCCGTTCGGGATCACGAGAAACGTATTGTCGAGCGTGAATATCTTCGTATAGCGGAGCGTGATGTCCTCGACGAACCCGCGCTGGTCCGTGTCGGCGAGTTCGACCATGTCGCCGATCTCGTAGGGCTGATCGGCCAACAGGAAGACGCCGCTGATGACGCTTCCGACGATCGGCGCGAGGATGACACCGATGACCGCCGAAAACACCGTGACCGAGAGTGCGATGTCTCCCAGTTTCAGGCCGAATATCCGGAGGATCAAGAGGAGAGCGAGGACGAACACGCCGGCACGGACGCCGCGGATGAACACCCGGGTCAGACTCGGTCGGCGGAACCGGCGGGCAATCCGGCGACCGATCAACCGAACCAACAACCTAGACGCCGCCCAGGCGATGAGCAGAACCACGACGACGGCGAGGAGATCCAGCGCCCAGTCGGGAACGGCGAACGGCAACCACTCGTTCCCGCGGGCCTGTACACCGGTCTCGGTCGTCGTTTGCAGAAAGAACGGTCTGGAGCCCGCCGACTGCATGCGTCAAGGGACACCACCGGCAGGCAAAAGGATTGTGCCGTCGCGTCGTCCCAAGAGGTCGATGGTGTTCCGGAACGCTCTTTCGCCCTGCCGACCCGGCAGTGTCTGCTGGACGGGAAAAACAGAATGGATCGACCAATTACGAGTCTCCCTTGTGAGATGATCGGCTGACAGGGCAGTGGTTTTATCGCTCGGGAAAGAATACACGTACTGTACATGGAACTGTCCGGGACCCGTTCGAATACCGACGAACGTGGCGTCTCGGAGATGACGGCCGTGGCCACGCTCGTTGGGCTTGCGGTCGTACTTGTTCTTGGAATCGGAATCAACGTGTTTCTGTTCGCACCCGACGCTGGAGGCGAGCCCGAAGCGGAGTTCACGTTCCGTCACATCGAGCAGACGAGTGCACTCATAATCACGCACGAGGATGGCGACTCGATCCCGTCAGGGGATCTCTACGTCGAAGGGGAAGACAAGAGTGCGAGCTGGACCGCCCTCGCAGGCTGGGAGGACGTCCAGCCGGTCGAGCCAGGCGACGTCGTCCAGGTCGGCGAAGGTGGTGCGTACGGCGCACCAGTCGGGCCGAACGATCGAGTCAGTGTCATCTGGCGGAACGAAAGCGTCAACGGATCGGCGACGCTCGCACAGTGGAACGGCGATGCCAGTCGCTGAGCGATTACTGTTCGGCATGCCCCAGTCACGCTGGCCCGCCTCGATCCCTGAACTCACCGAGATGAAGCCTCAGCCCTTGATATTGCAGACCGGGAACGTCCGGGCGACCCGGTCGCCGATCCCGAGTTCGTCCGAGATCCGCACTACCTCATCGACATCCTTGTACACGCCGGGGGCTTCCTCGGCGACGGTCGCCCCGCTCTCGGCCTTGACGTAGATTTGTTGGGTCTCACGCAGGTCGTCCTGGACATCTTCACCCCAGTAGATGTTCTTGGCCTCGGTCCGGGACATGAGTCGGCCCGCCCCGTGGGCCGTCGAGCCGAACGTCTCTTCCAGCGAGTTCTCGCCACCCCGGAGGACGTAACTCCCCGATCCCATGCTCCCGGGGATGATGATCGGCTGGCCGACATCGCGGTAGGCCGCCGGGACTTCGGGGTGACCCGCCGGGAACGCCCGCGTCGCGCCCTTGCGATGGACGAAGAGTTCGCGCTCCTCGCTGTCGACGGCGTCGGCCTCTCCCACCGGTCGCCCCTCCGGGTCGACGCCGACGTCGTGGGTCTCCTTCTTGGCAATGTTGTGAGCAACGTCATACAGCAACTCCATCTCCATGTCCCGCCAGTCGCGGTCGAAGACGTCGGCGAAGACCTCCCGTGTCCGATGCATGATGAGCTGGCGGTTGACCCACGCGAAGTTGATCGCGGCGTTCATCGCCGCGTAGTACTCCTCGGCAAGGTGGCTGCCGGCGGGCGCGGCCGCGAGTTCCTTGTCCGGCAACTGCTCCAGAAGCCCCTGATGGGCCTGTTCGATGTCTCGCAAGTAGTCAGTACAGACCTGATGGCCTAACCCCCGCGAGCCACAGTGAATCAGGACCACGATCTGATCCTCCTTCAAACCGAAGCGCTCTGCGACATCCGCGCGGTAGACATCCGTGACGCGCTGGACCTCGAGGAAGTGGTTCCCGCTGCCGAGACTCCCGAGTTGCTGGCGACCCCTGTCCTTTGCCTTCTGTGAGACTGCGTCGGGATCGGCTCCCGGCCGAACCCCCTCGTCCTCGCAGTGCGCGAGGTCCGCCTCGACGGCGTAGCCCTCTTCGAGTGCCCAGTCGACGCCACGTTCGAGCACGTCCTCAAGCGTGTCGACATCCGTCTGGACGACGCCACCGCCGCCCAGTCCCGCAGGGATCGCCTCGAAGAGCGCGTCGACGAGTTCCTCCTCGCGACCCTGGACGTCGGCGTAGGTGAGATTTGTTTTCAGCATCCGAACGCCGCAGTTCGACACGACGAACCCGTTCGCGAGGAAGTTATGAGCGTCGTGTTCGACACCGATGTCGTAGACCGTTTTCTCCCCGACGTGTTCGATCGAATCGACAGTCGTCGTGACAGTCAAGTTTTCCTGAACCTCAAAGTCCTCACAGAAGTCTTCGAAGTCGAGGAACGTCTCTCCCGGTCGCGGTCGGCCCTCACGCCCACTCCAAGCACTTCGTTCGATGAATCGATCATTGATGTCGTACTCCTCTTTCAGCTCCCGGACAGGTTCGCCACCATCGGCTCTGGCCTGCACCTCGCTGGCGATTCGTTCCCGGCGCACAATCTCGCGCTCTTTCCGCTTGAGGTACTCGATGGCCTTGATCGCCCGTCGCTGTTTGTCCCGGTTGTAGCGATAGCCCACGGTCGAGAAAAACCGGATCAGGTTCTGGGAGTCGTTTTTGATCCCCAGACGTAGCCGGATGGTATCGTGGTCGCGGTTGGAGTCCGTCTCGAACGACTCGATCTCGTTCGTTTCGATCCCGACGTCGGAAAGGAACGCTGCCATGTCTTCGAAGAACTGTCGGCCGGAATCGACGGTCTCGACTGTCCTGTTCTGGGAGACTTTCGGACAGTAGAGGTTCGTGTCGTGCTGGGCGGCCGGCGCGTTCATCTCCGCACCGAAGAACGCGCTGTAGAACAGCGCCTGCTGCCAGTCGGCCAGGCGATCGAGGAACCACGGCGTCGAGAACTCCGAGGAAATCTTCGAGTCCTCGGGGAGACCAAGCTCGATGAGTAACCGTCGGAGCGCTTTCGATGTCGTCTTGAAACTGTGTTCGGTCGCCTTGAAGCTCGATCCGTCGATCTCGTGCTGGCGATCCCGCGAGTATACTTTCGACGGCGTGAAGCCGATCGACTTGACGTCCTCCCGGATCGATTCGAGATCTTCCGGTTCACCGTAGAACCAGAGTTGTCCTTCACCGCCAAGTGACCCATCGCCGAGGTGAAATCCGAGGATCTTCAGGAGATAGTTCAGTTCCTCGTCGGTCGATCGAAGCGGTAACAGGTTCCGATCCGTGAGAACGCGTTTTAGCTGCGGGTTTGCGTCAGCAAAGTCGTCTTCGGTGAGGATCGTGAACGCTTCGGGATCCTCGTGCTCCAAGCCGCGGAACGGCTGGACGATCGTTTGGTCACCGGGTCCCAGGTCCCCGAGTTCGACCATCCCATCAGGAGTGAGAAACGGATGCTCCGCAGTCGCCTGGATGGTCTGCCCTCTCGTCGTTTCGACTCGGTATACCGGCTTCGTCCCGGACTCCGTGAACAGTCGGATCGGGGAGTCCGTCAGTTCGTCCCCGGCGACGATCGCCCGCTCGTCCTCGAACCGTTCCCGAAGGTCTTCCAGTTCCATTCGTCGCCCGAACGACAGCCTGACATCCGTCGATCCCGGCAAGCAGTTGATGTCGTAACCAACCGCTCCCGGCGAGATAACGCCGTTTTCGGCGTCGATCCCGGCGACGCCGCCGACGGGGAAGCCATAGCCCTGGTGAGCATCGGGCATCGCGATGGCGTACTTCTGAATTCCGGGGAGATGGGTCGTGTTCTTGAGTTGTTTCAGGGAGAGGTCCTCGCTGATCTCCGCAAGCAGTTCCTCGCTGGCGAGGACGCGTCCCGGCACGCGCATCTCGCCCGTCTGTGGGATCTTCCAGACGTACTCCCGGACCTTCTCCAGGGTGAACTCGCCGGCGTCGTAGGTAGTCATACACGGAGCTACGACGCGTGGGACAAAGTAAGGTTCGAAGCGAAAGAGGGCGCGGTAGCGGTCGAGTCGCCGTTGATCCTTATTCGAGGTCGAACCGATCGAGCTGCATGACCTTGCTCCAGGCTTCGACGAAGTCGGCGACGAGTTCCTCTTCGCCGTCCTCCGCGCCGTAGACGTCCGCAGTGGCCCGCAGTCGAGCGTTCGAGCCGAAGACGAGATCGAGGCGGGTGGCCTCCCACTCGACCTCGCCCGTCTCGCGATCGACGACCTCGAAGACTTCCCTGTCCTCGTCGACCGGTTCCCACTCGTAACCCATGTCCAGTAGGTTCACGAAGAAGTCGTTGGTCAACGTCCCCGGTCGGTCGGTGAGGACGCCGCGATCCGAGTCGTCGTAGGTCGCACCCAGGGCACGCATACCGCCGACCAGGACTGTCATCTCGGGAACGGTCAGGTTCAACAGCTCTGCTTTGTCCACCATCCGTTCCTCGGGGGTGTCATAGAGGTCGTCGTACTCGCCACCGAGGTAGTTCCGAAAGCCGTCGACCTTCGGTTCGAGTACCTCGAAGGAACCGACATCAGTCTGCTCCTGGGTGGCGTCCGTCCGACCCGGCTCGAAGGGAATCTCGACATCGTAGCCGGCGTCAGCCGCCGCTGCTTCGACGGCCGCGTTGCCGGCCAGCACGATGAGGTCGGCCAGCGAGACGCGGACGTCATCCGAGCGTGATCCATTGAAGTCCTCCTGGATCTCTTCGAGGGTCGAGAGCACCGTTTCGAGCTGTTCGGGCTCGTTGACCTCCCAGCTCTTCTGGGGTTCGAGCCGGATTCGCGCGCCGTTGGCGCCGCCGCGCTTGTCGCTGTCGCGGTAGGTCGACGCGCTCGCCCAGGCCGTCTTGACCAGCTGGGACCGCGAGAGGTCCGTAGCCAGGATCTCGTCTTTGAGTTCGGCGATCTCGTCGTCGCCGATCAGCTCGTAATCGGCGTCGGGGACTGGGTCCTGCCAGTCGAAGGTCTCCTCGGGGACCTCGGGGCCGAGGAAGCGCTCGGGCGGACCCATGTCGCGGTGAATGAGCTTGTACCACGCCTTCGCGAAGGCCTCCTGGAACTGCTCGGGGTTCTCCTGGAAGCGTTCGAGGACCGCCCGATAGTCGTCGTCGTGTTTCAAGGCGACGTCGGTCGTCAGCATCATCGGCTCCTCGGATTCCGACTCGTCCTGTGCGCCGGGTGCCGCCTCGATGTCGTCGCCGACCGGCTTCCACTGCCAGGCGCCGCCGGGGCCCTTGACCGAAGTCCAGTCGTGGCCCAGCAGGTTGTCGATGTAGCCCATGTCCCACTGGGTCGGGGTATCGTTCCAGGGCCCCTCGATCCCGCTGGTGATCATCCCCGGGATCTCGTCGAAGTCGTGGTCCCAACCGAGACCCTGGTCCTCGATGGGTGCCGCCTCGGGCTCTGGACCGAGGTGCTCGTCGGGGTCGTCAGCGCCGTGAACCTTCCCGAAGGTGTGGCCGCCGGCGATCAGCGCGACCGTCTCCTCGTCGTTCATCGCCATGCGGTCGAACTCCTCGCGGATGTTCTTCGCCGACCCCTCGGTGTCAGGCTCGCCGTACGGACCTTCGGGGTTGACGTAGATGAGGCCCATCACGGTGTTGGCGAGCGGATCCTTGAGGTTGCCTACCTCGCCGTCCTCGAAGCGGTCGGGCGAGGTCGTCTCCCACTCCTCCTCGGGGCCCCACACTGTGGCCTCGTTTGACTTGAACTCGTCCTCGCGGCCGCCGGCGAACCCGACCGTCTCGAAGCCCATCGTCTCCAGGGCGACGTTACCAGCCAGGACGATGAGGTCGCCCCACGAGAGTTTGCGGCCGTACTTCTGCTTGACCGGCTGAAGCAATCGACGGGCCTTATCGAGGTTGACGTTGTCCGGCCAACTGCTCTCCGGCGGGAGCCGTTGCAGGCCGCCCGAGGCACCGGCGCGGCCGTCGGCAGTCCGGTAGGTCCCGGCGCTGTGCCAGGCCATCCGGATGAACAGTGGGCCATACATGCCGTAGTCCGCCGGCCACCAGTCCTTCGAGTCCATCATGACCCCTCGGATATCGTTCTTGACTTCTTCGAGGTTGAGTTTCTGGAACTCCTCGGCGTAATCGAAGTCTTCACCATACGGATTGAGCTCCGCGGCGTTATCGTCGAGGATGTCGACTCGTAATAGGTTCGGCCACCAGTCCTGATTGCGCTTTCGCATCATCCGTTGAAGGGGCCATTCACACATTAATTTTGGCTTCGGGGAACTTGTCTTCGCTGTGTACCAAAAAATACATACCAAATATCCCACGCACCCGGAAGAGACACATCCCACAGGAACACCTATCGACTACCGTCCGAGGTGCCAGTCAAGATGTAACATTGGAAAGAAAGCGGTTTAGGCCCAACAGATAAATAGCGGTTCAGACGTCGAGGACCACGTAGGCGTGCCAACCGTCCTGCGTTTCTTCGAGAACCATTTCGGAGTACGTAACGGCCTTGATTTCGCGGGCGGAAATCGTTTGCAGGGGGACCCCCCGTGAACTGGCCTGGACCGACCAGACATCGTCCGACCGGGAGACAGTCGCCCGATTGTCGACCGGGAGTACGTTCCGTACGTCTCGCTGATAGATGAGTTCGTCCAGATAGTCGAACAGGAGCGACTCCCGACTCTCAGCCGTGACGGCGAGATCGAACCGATCGCCGTCGAAGGGGACGTTCTCGCACATGGCCGCAGCCATGCCATCGGCCGTCGCCGCGAAGGCATCGGCGAGGGAGTCACCAGTCGCCTCAACGGCCACGTCGGCCGTATGCTCACGCAGGACGAAACTCACGTTCGTCCCTCCCCCTCCCGATCGACGTCACGGATATCGCCCATACTCGGTCGTTCGACCGTCGGGTCTCCGGGAGTGGAGGGAGTCCCGTCGGCAGTACCGTCCGAGTGTTTCTCGCCGATCGCGACGCCGCTTGTCATGATAGACTTGATCCCCTCTTCGACGCTCATGTCCACCTCGATACAGTGCTCGGCCGGGACGTACAACACGTACCCGCCCATCACGGGGTTCGGCGACATCGGGACGTAAAGCGTCAGCATCTCCTCGTTCCCGGTCGCTCGCTCGAATCGCTCCGGCGGTTCGGCGGTTACGAACCCGAGGGCATAGGACGACTGTGTCGGGAACGGGACCAGTTTCACCTCCTCGAAACTCTCGGTGTCGGCGTCGAGCACCATCTCGCTCATCTCGTCGAACGTGCGGTAGACACCGCCAATCCCCGGAACCCGTCCCATCGCCCGGTCGAAGCGCTCCTCGAGACCGCTGTCGCTCGGCCGACTCTCGGCGACGAACCCGACGAGCCAGATGAAACCGATCACGACCACCCCAGCGGTGATCTGGAGGACGACGCCCGGTAACTCACCCTCGATTGGGAGGGTTCTTTCGAGAACAGTGACCAACGGATCGAGTGCTCCAAAGACGAACCCGTAAACGAGACTGATCACCAGCAGCGTGATCAACAACGGGACAGTGATCGTCAGTCCGGTAAATAGCGACTGTCTGATGCGTTCACGAGCCTCGGTCGCGTGTGTCCGCGACCGATCGGAAAGCGACGGCATACGACCAGTGTTCGCCGGCACGGCCGAAAGCGTTACGGGCGAGATAGATAGCGGATCCGGGCCAGAACCCTCGGCGGGCGGTGGAATTATAGTGGGGAGCGTCTTACGTACCGACAGTGAGCGTCACTGTCGAGACAGCCCGGGTCGAGCGGGGCGACGACGAGTACGTCGACGCCGCGTGGGACCTCAAGGAACGCATCCGCGAGCAAGAGGGGATGCTCCGCCAGCGCCGCCGGTTCTTCGAGAACGCCTATCGGCGATCGACCGTCTATCTGTATCACGACCGGGGGGGACGGGAGTCGACGTTGGTCGGTTTCGCAGCCGTTCGTCGCGACGGCTACATGCTCTTTCTGGCGGTCGCCCCGGCGTACCGGGGCGAGGGGTTCGGGAAGCGGCTGATCGCACGGGTTCTGAAAGACCACGACAGCGTCTCCTGTCACGCCCGGACGACCAACCGGGCGGCGATGCAATTCTACCAGCACGTCGGTTTCGAAATCGTCCGTCGGATCGACAGTTACTACGAGGACGGCGGCGATGCCTACTACCTCTCCCTGGGGGACGACGACGGGATCATCGATCGACTGAGCGATCTGCTCCGCCCCTGATCGCCAGCCTGGACGAGAATCCGTTTCTGGGTTCCACTTCGACGGTCAGTCCGAAGCTTCGGGATCGGCCTCGAGGAGCTCACACACGTCGTTTTCGGCGTCGAAGCAGTCCGGGCACTGCGGTTCGCGCTCGATGATCGTGTCGAGTCGTTCGGCGACCGTCTCGTCGATAACGCTCTCGAGTTGCCGAGCTTCGGCACGGAACTCCTCGACTTCGAGGACCTGCAGGAGGAACCGCTCGATGATGCAATAGGTCCGCAGGGCCTCCCTGGCCTGTCTGATCCCCTCGTCCGTGAGGGTGACGCCCTTGTATTTCTCGTGGTCGGCGAGCCCACGCTCTTGGAGTTTGCCGACCATCTCGTTGGCACTGGCCGGACTCACGCCGAGACGATCAGCGATCCGTCCGGTCGAAGCGGGTTCGTCGGTCTGTTGCTGGACCAGGTAGATCGCCTTGAGGTACTGATCGGCCGTGTTCACGCTTTATCCCCCCGATATCGCGTCCGAACAGTGCGTACGTCCCCAATCATTCTCGTTCCTCCATGAGATCCGTGACCGCTTCGACGCCGTTCGCTTCAGCCTCCCGCAACTCCTCGAGGACCGTCCGTAGGTGTTGGCGGTCCACGCCGAAGCTCGCGTCGCTCTCTTCGATTGCCCCGACGAGGTCGTCAAGGAACTTGTATGCCGTCTCGGCGTTGCACAGCTGGTCGTAGATGATGTCGTCGAAGTCCTGATCCGCCTGGTACTGTGCCTCGACGAGCGGTTCGATATCCTCGTAGGCGACACTGTCGGCTTCGAGATCCTCGATCAACGTTTCCAGGCGCTCACGATGGCTATTGGCCCGTTCGACTGCCGCCTCGAGTAGCGGCTCCAGATCTCCCTCGAGGTCGTCCGTGGATTCGAGATGTTTCCGCGCCCGTGCTTCGACGACCTCCTGAAGGACAACTCCGATCTGCAGGAGGCGAGCGAGCTGGTGATCCGAACTGACCGGCTGTCTGAGACTCACTTTCGTCCCCCCCGGCGACGCGTCGCGGAACCGTACATACCGATCTGTCGGTTTGGCGTCCCCTTAAACCCGTTCCCGGAACGCGACCGACACGGATTCAGGACCGCCAGGCATCCGACATATGCGATCCGACCAGGCTTCCGAACTCACTGAATGTGATCGACACCGCTACTGACGTCGATCGGAGCCTGACGTCGACGCCCAGCCCGTTCGAAACGGGTATCCGCTATTAATCATTCGATCGACACGACGTGGATCTGGTGGGCCTCGACGTCCTCGACGAGCGCACCCCACCCGCCGACCTCGACCGTTCCGGCGTCCGTCTCGATGACGAGTGCGACGCGATCGCCGTAGGCGCTGACAGACGTCTCCGCGAGGTTAGCGTGGTCGGACCCAACGACGACATCCCGGACTGTTCCCTCGACTTCGCGACGGGCGCCCGTCTCGGTATCGACACCCTCGACGCGGAGACGAACCCTCCGGCCGGCGTCGAGCAAGGGTGCGATATCACGAACGCAGTATCTGATCTCGAGGTATTCGTCGGGATGGTCGTCATCGGCCACGTAGAACGGTTCCCAGTTGTCCCACTGCGTCGTCAGGAAGAACCAGTAGAACACGTAGGCGTGGGTCCGGTCGTCGACGATGAGTCCGTACTCGTTGGTCGACCCCTCGTGTGGCGCGAAGTAGGTTTTCGTCCGATCCACGACAGTCACGAACGGCGATGAGAGACGTCTGTGACGCGCCTCCGTACAGACTGCTGCTACGTCTTCGGCGTCCGGCAGCGACTCAGCTCCGTTCTCCGTGAACACCGAGAGATGGACGCTCACCCCGTCCTCCGCGGCGGCCGCGAGTGCCGGCCGGAGTTGTTCGTACTGCTCGGGACTCACCGCCAGTTGGACCTGATTCTCGGCGTTCTCGATCGCATCGGCCGCACTCTCGAGGATCGTCTCGAAGCGCGTGACGAAGTTGACGACGCTCTCCTCCATCACGGGTTCCTCCCAGCGTCGCTCGATCTCCTCGCCGGCGTCCGAGAACTGCACCGCCCGCTCCTCGAGGCTCTCCCGCAACGACTCGAAATCGTGAATCCGAGCCCGCAGAGACTCCTGTTCGTACGTCTCGACGTACCCTTCCGCTTCGAGATCGCGCAACACGTCGTAGATCCGTGGGTCGGGAACGCCGCTGCGCTCCGCGATGTCCGTCGCCGTCGCCGACCCCAGTTCGAGCAAGGCCACGTAGGCGTCGGCCTGGTACGGCGAGAATCCGGCCTTCTCGAGAACCGTGGTTAGTTTGGACTCGTTCACGGACGATACCTCCGGAGTCGGCGACGCGAAACGGACGGCAACGTGCGTTCCCGGCCTCGACCCTCGCATTCGTGATCCGTGTTCATGCTGCTTTCGAAACTCTGCGCGGTGTAAAAGATATTGACTTCGACTGGATGGCGTTCCGTGCGTCGATCATGGGATGTTCCGAAGCAGACACCGGTTCGAAGGCGATGGATTCATACGGACTGCTGTAACTGTTTACCGGTACGACCGCCCGCACTCGGGCGGTCGATATCGAAATGACTTACAGCAGTCCGTATCAGACGAGTTCGTGGGTGATCGCTCTTCCGGAGTTCGAGTCGAATAAGCGGATGGTCCGTTGATCGAAGACGGCCTCGATGTCCCCATTGATACGGATTATTGTAGATTATTTCCGAATGACGCCGACCCGGGGGTCGACAGATACCGGTACATCACGACAATAATCCGTATGAGACCGACGTCGTACAGCGCGTCCACGACTGCCTCTTCGGCGTCCACGGACTCCTGATCGACCGTCAACCGGATCGTTGGACTGTCCCGGCCACCACAACCAGCAAGTCTCAGTGCGATACCCGTCGCGCCCGCGGTATCAGGGAATCGACGACGTGACACTCCTGATACCCCTGTGGACCGTTCTTCGGACATCCACGTGTGGCGGACCCGTCGAGGAGACCACGATCGGACACCGCTGTGGGGGGCGAAATTTGATCTACGAACCGCCGGAACAGCCAGTTCTCGCCTGTACTGACTGTGAACCAGTCGTCGTCGAACTGTGACCGGTGAGGGGTCGTATCGACGGAAAGGGAGAGATCAGGCCCCGAGACGGTCGAGGATCAGTTCGTCCAGGTCCTCGCGCAACTCGTCGACGGCAACCTCCTCTAAGACGGGTACGAAGAACCCTTCGACGAGCATGTTCGTCGCCCGCTCCTCGTCGACGCCGCGGGAAGTCATGTAGAACAGGTCTTCCTGGTCGACCTGTCCAACCGTCGCGGAGTGGGATGCTTCGGTGTCGTGATTGTTGATGATCAGCTTCGGGCTAGCGTCGGCTTCGGCGTCGTCACTGAGCAGGAGCGTATTCTCCCGCTGGTAGGAATTGGTGTCCCACGCATCCTGCCCGACGTCCTGGACGCCCTCGTACGCCGAGCGGGCCTCGTCGTCCAGCACGCCGCGAGTCACCAGATCGGCCGTGGTGTGCTCGCCCTCGTGCCAGACTCGCGATCCGAGATCGAAGTGCTGGTCCTCGTGGCCGAAGAAGGCCCCGACGATCTGACTCTCGGCGCCGTCACCGATGAGTCGGGTTTCGACGCTCGTCTTGGTCAACTGGGAGCCGAGATTGCCCTCGATCCAGTTGACGGTGGCGTCCCGGGCGGCGTGGCCGCGTTTGACCGAGAAGTTGTACGTGTCCTCGGCGAGGTTCTGCAACGCGCCGTACTGGACGTTCGCGTTCTTGTCGGCGACGACCTCGACGACGCCCGAGTAGTACTGATCGCTGTCCGCTCCGGCGGCTTCGCCG
Source organism: Halorhabdus amylolytica (assembly GCF_004944975.1). Classification (GTDB taxonomy): domain Archaea; phylum Halobacteriota; class Halobacteria; order Halobacteriales; family Haloarculaceae; genus Halorhabdus; species Halorhabdus amylolytica. Next base: position 94,916 of record NZ_SPQG01000003.1, on the reverse strand, counting down.
CCTTCGCCTCGTTGCGCCGCTGGCGCAACGCTCTCTCCCGTGCTTTGACGCTCCAGGATCGTCACCGACGACGATTCCTCGGCGACGACGAGCGTGTAGTTGAACAGCGACCGGGAGTTCATCGTCGTCCGGATCTTCACGTCCTCGGCTGAGACGCCCTCGGGCACGTAGACGACCGTCCCCGCACCGAACAGCGCTGTCGAGAGGGCCGTCAGGTAGTCCCGCTGGGGGTCGACGACGCTCCCGAAGTGTTCCTGGATGAGTTCGCCGTGCTCTTCGAGGGCCGCTGCCCACGAGAGCACGTCGACGCCTTCGGCCTCGACACGGTCCTTCTCCTCGGCCCACTCCAGTGGGTCGACGAGTTCCTCGTAATCGAGTGCGTCGAGGTTCGTCCAGTCGCGGCCGGGCGTCCGGATGACCGACGGCATGTCGAGATCGTCCAGGGCCTCGAATGCCTCCAGACGCGTCTCGGTCAGCCAGTCGGGCTCGCCCAGTTCCGCCGAGACCTGCTCGACATCGTCCGCGGTGAGTGTGGCGTGTACCTGCGTGCTCATCCGAGGCTCCCCTCCATCTCCAGTTCGATGAGACGGTTGAGTTCGACGGCGTACTCGATTGGCAGTTCCTCCGTGATCGGCTCGATGAACCCGGCGACGATCATCTGCTTTGCGTCGTCGTCGTCCAGCCCGCGGGACTGGAGGTAGAAGACGTCCTCGTCGCCGATCTTGCCGACGGTCGCCTCGTGGGCGACGTCGACCTGGTTGTCCTGGATCTCCATGTACGGCATCGTGTCCGACGTGGACTCGTTGTCGAACATCAGCGCGTCACACTCGACGCTGGTCGAGGAGTTCTTCGCGCCGTTGGCGATGTGAACCAGACCGCGGTAGTTCGTCCGCCCGCCGTCCTTGGCGATGGATTTGGATTCGATGGTGGACTTCGTGTTCGGCGCGTTGTGGTAGACCTTTGCGCCGGTGTCGATGTCCTGGCCCTCGCCCGCGAAGGCGATGGTGATGTGGTTGTCGCTTGCGCCGGGGCCTTTGAGGATGGTACTCGGGTACAGCATGGTCGCTTTCGAGCCCATCGACCCGGAGATCCACTCCATGCGACCGTCGGCCTCGGCGATAGCCCGTTTAGTGTTGAGGTTGTAGGTGTTCTTCGACCAGTTCTGCACGGTCGAGTACTGAACGTGGGCACCTTCCTTGACAAAGACCTCGACGCCCCCACTGTGGAGGTTGTGGCGGGCGTACTGCGGTGCCGAACAGCCCTCGATGTAGTGGACCTCGGAGTTCTCCTCGGCGATGATGAGGGTGTGCTCGAACTGGCCCATGCCTTCCGAATTCATCCGGAAGTACGCCTGGATGGGCATCTGGACGGTGACGCCCTCGGGGATGTAGACGAAACTACCGCCCGACCAGACCGCGCCGTGCAGCGCCGCGAACTTGTTGTCGCTGGGCGGGACGGCCTTCGTCATGAAGTACTCCCGCACGAGGTCGGGGTGTTCCTGGACGGCCCTGTCCATGTCCATGAACACGACGCCCTTCTCCTCCCACTGCTCCTGCATGTTCTGGTAGACGATCTCCGATTCGTACTGGGCACCGACGCCCGAGAGGGCCTGCTGTTCGGCCTCGGGGATGCCCAGTTTGTCGAAAGTGTCCTGGATCTCGTCCGGGAGGTCGTCCCAGTCCTCGGCGCCGCCCCGTGTCTCGATGTCCGGGCGAATGTAGGGAATGATCTCGTCGATGTCGACCTCCGAAAGGTCCGGCTGGCCGGGCCAGTCGGTCGGCATCGGCATCTCCTTGTACTGCTCTAAGGCGCGGAGACGCCGTTCGAGCATCCACTCTGGCTCGTCCTTGTCCTCTGAGATCTTCCGGACGGTCTCCTCTGTGAGGCCCACCTCGGCTTCGTAGGCCGACGACTGCTCTTTCTTGAATTCGAATCGAGCCTCTGTATCGGTCGATTCGAGGTCGTTGTCTGAACTCATACGTTGGTCACCTCAGGCCGCCTCGTAGACCTGCTCGCGGACCCAGTCGTACCCCTCGTCCTCGAGTTTCTCGGCGAGTTCCGGCCCGCCGCTCTTGGCGATCTGCCCGTCGAGCATCACGTGGACGTGATCGGGTTCGACGTAGTCGAGGATACGCTGGTAGTGGGTGATCTGCAGGACGCCAGTCCCCTGGTCGTCACGGAGGGAGTTGATCCCCTTCGAGACGTCCTGGAGACGGTCGATGTCCAGCCCGGAGTCGATCTCGTCGAGCACTGCGATCTCGGGTTCGAGAATGGCTGCCTGCAGAACCTCGTTCTGTTTCTTCTCGCCGCCGGAGAACCCAGCGTTGAGGTATCGCTCGGCGAACGATTCGTCCATGTCTAGTTGCTCCATCTTCTCCTTGAGGAGTTGCTGGAACTCGGCGACGCTGACCTCACCTTCGTCGGCGGGGCCCTCCATCGGCGAGGTGTCGTAGCCCGCCTCTTCCTCGCTATCTTCGTCAGCGTCTGCTTCCTCGTCGTCCTCGAAGAGCTCCTCGCGCTCCTCGAGTTTGGCGTTCAACGCTGTCCGGAGGAAGTTCACCATCGTCACGCCCTCGATCTCGGCCGGATACTGGAATCCGAGGAAGACGCCCAGCGCCGCGCGCTCGTTCGGTTCGAGCTCGAGCAGATTCCAGGTCCGTTTGTCCTCTGGAATCTCCTCGTCGTACTCGTCATCTTCGAGTTCGAGGAGGACTTCTCCCTCGGTCACCTCGTAGGCGGGGTGACCGGCGATGATCTTCGCCGTCGTCGATTTCCCACTGCCATTCGGTCCCATCAGCGCGTGGATCTCGCCGGACTCGACCGTCAGGTCGACCCCTTCGAGAATCCGCTCGCCACTCTCTTCGGCGACTTCTGCGTGGAGATTGTTGATTTCGAGTGTTGCCATGTTCTAGGTCAACCGAAAACAGGTTCCTCCCACCCATGAAGCTTTCGCAACACAAGATATTTGCTTTGGATCTATCGAAAAGAAAGTTAACGAAAGACGAAGGCACTGGTGGTCTCGCCGCACATGCGCGAGAACAGCCCGCGACCGGACTCGCCGTACCCGGACCCGACTCGCTTGTCACATATACTGACCGAGACCAGTCTGTTCCTGACCGCTCTTGACCTCCTCCCAGGAGACGTCGAGTGCCTCGATAACGCGGGCGATCGGCCCTCTGAGCGTCTTCTCTAACATCTTCTCCCAGTCGACCTCGAATTCCTCGGGGATCTGTTCGGCGACCTCGAAGCAGATCACGTCCGGGTCCCGCTTGAACTCGCCATAGAGGAGATCACGCGAGGGATCGAGACCCCGTTCGTCCTCGATACGCTCGAAGTAATCGGGGTGGACCTTCTTGAGGTAGAGTCGCTTGGGTTTGCTCCCGCGGTCGAAATTCGTCCCCAGCAGGAGGTTGGCGTACTTCGCCCCCCGGACCTGGGCGGTGTCGGTGTCGTAGTTGTCCAGGCGCTTGCCGATCCCGCCTGGAATACCCACGTCCTCCGGATTGACGTTGCCGGCCTGGAAGTCCTCGATCACGTCGTGGAGATACTCCGTGACGGCGTCGATGTCACCCTCTGTGACGATCATGTCTAGGACTTCCTTCTGGACGCGCTTGGTGATGGGGGCGATGTCCGAGCGCTGGTACTCGAAGCCTGTGATGTCGATGTCGTCGACGTCTTTGCCCTCCTTCCAGACGATGTGGCCCGCGTAGCGCTTTTTCTTGCCCGCCTGGAAGAACCGCCGGTAGAGTTTCTCGAATTCGATCTGGAAGCGGTGTTCCTCGGCGTGCAGCGTCTCGCGAGCAAACTCGTCGTAGGAGGCGTTTATGGCCTCCTCGATCTCGAAGGAACGATCGATGGCGTCCTCCACGGACATGTCCGTCCCCATACTTATCATAACACTGTCAGTATCTCCATATGTCACGTCGTAGCCGAGATCGTTGACGGCCGACTCGGTGTACTCGATGACCGACCGCCCTGTTGCGGTTACGGCCGCCGCATTGTCCTTGTCGTAGAGGCGGAACCGATCCCACCCCGAAACGCCATATAAACTATTCATAATAACTTTGACAGCTCCTTGCTGCCGGTCATAGAGCTCGTAAGCCTCGGTTCCGGGCTCGTGATCGTTTCGAAGTGCCTTCTTTTCTTCGCGTTCTGATAATAATTCCTCGACCATTTCCCGGACGATGCCGTCCGGTTCCTTCCGGAAGTGCTGGCCGCTGGGATCCGGTGCACGGAACGTCTCCCCGTCGTAGGTCTCGGGATCGACCTTCGTCTCCGGGGATGCGTTAATTGTTACCATGCACATCGGATATAGGGATTTCAAGTCCTGGACACTTACCATCTCCTTGATGCCGCTGATCGGTTCGAAGACGGCCCCGCCCTCGAACTCCTCGCCGGACTCGACGGTGCCCTTCGAGGGAAGAACGAAGTTCTCGAAGGCCTTGTGGAGGACGTACATGTCGACGGCGTCCCCGGGCGTGGGCGCGTCTTCGAGTTTACACCCCACGAAAGAGGCCACCTCCTCGAAGAAGGCGATGATGTCCTGCTTGCGATCGAGTTCGACGCAGAGTTCGACGTCCCGGAGATTGTATTCGAGCAAGCGCTCTGGATCTTCTTCCCACAGGGTGCCGATGTCGCCGGTGTAAGTCTCCTTGCCGGCGTCGAGTTCGGCCTGGCCGACGTCTTCGAGTCGGTAGGACTCCAATTCGGTGAACTGCGTGCGCTTGTAGGCCCGCAGGAGGTCGAAGACGACCCGACCCTTGATGTCCGGACCCTGCCAGTCGCTCTCCCAGACTTCGTTGACCCGAGAGAGGCGATTCATGTCGAGATTCCGGTCTGTTTTCGGGTCGAGTTCTTGCAATCGGTCGATGAGATACGGGGCGTCGAAGTCCGAGAAGTTCCATCCAGTTGTCAAATCAGGATCAGTTTCTTCGATATAGTCCAGAAACGCCGCGAGCATCGCCTCCTCCGTCTCGAAGACGCGCACGTCGGCCTCGAAGTCGTCTTCGAGGGGTTCGTACTGTTCGAGGGCCTCGGGCGGGTCTATCCCGACAGGGGAGTCGTACAGCCAGACGACGTACTCGTCGCGATAGGAGTCGTGGCTCGTGAGACAGATGATCGGCTCCTCGCCGTCCTCGGGGAAGCCCGAGCGGTCGTCCACTTCGATGTCGAAAGTATTGATGCGTGCCTCGGCGTCGTAATCGATGGCCTCGATCTCGTCGTGGGGGATCCGGATCGAGCCGTCGTCGGTGCGCCGTTCGGGGAGACGAACACCGCTGGTGATGTCCTTGTCGATGAGCAGGCGGTTCGGGAAGAGAATGTCCGCCTCGTAGTGCTCGAAGTCGTCGCGGATCTGCCCGACGTCACGCGGTGTCCGGCCGAAGATCTTTACGAGTTCCTCGCCACGGATCGACTCGTAGGAATCACCATCGTCGTCGGTATACTGCCAGCCAGTGATCGCGCCGTAGTCCGCGAGTCGTTCTTCCTCGACGGAGTCGACCGGCGCATAGAAGTACGGCTTGAACTCGTAGACGCGGACGTGTTCCAGTTCGCGATCCGACGTGCGGCCGAAGACGTGCAAGACGGGATACTCGTCGTCGCCGCTGCCCTCGATCGTGTAGTCGACCTGCGTGACCGACAGTGAAACGGTGCCCTCTTTCTCGGGATACTTCCACTCGCCCGTCTCGACGACGTTCGCCCCCTGCCCACCGTTGCCGGCGACGACCTGGGCCTCCTCCGCGGGCCTGCCGGCCCCCTCGGCGAACTCGCCGAGACCACGTTGTTTCCCGGAATCTGCCATTGGAGCGTTGGTTCGGCCCGTCACCCTAAAACTCCCCGGTCGCCGCCGCATGGAGAAAGTTTATGTTACGTCATGGCATACCAGAATCCGATTGTCATGTCGAACCCCGCCAACGGCAGTCGGAGTGACGGAGCGGCGTCCCGGGAGCCGATGCTCCCCGAACCGTCCGAGACGGTCGAAACGGTCGAGTTCTACGAGACCGAGGATGGGACAGTACTCTATGACGCCGAGAACCCGATGGCGTGGATCTACAGCGACGACGCAACAGACCTTCCCGAGCGGCGGTGAGTCAAGCGAAGCCGATTTCACGACGGCACTCTGACTGAGAGACGTGTCCGGCAGTGACCCGTTCGACGACTTCTTCGAGGAGGGAGCCGCCAGTGACGACGACCTGATACCGACGGTTGACGTTCCCGAGCCGAAGCCGGCCGAGGGTGACTTCGACTCGGACGTCGTCAAGTTGTTCTGGCGACTCGTCCTCGTGTTCAACGTGGCACTGTTCGGCGTCACCGTCGGCCCGATGGTTCTGTATTTCCTCGGCGATTTCCGGATCGGCATGGGTCTCCTGGCCGTCGGGGGAGTGGCCGGCGGCTACGGATTCGTTCGCTACCGACGATTTGTCCGTACTCGGGCGGACGACAGCGAGGGACCCATCTAACGGCGTTCTGTCAGCACCGTGTCGTCCTGCCTCGACGGTAGTCCTAACCGTCCGCGGTCGATAGGGAGATCATGCGGACAGTACAGGATGGAGACGGGAAGACCTATCTTCTACTGAAGCGCTCGGACAGTGAGTGGTTGATCCGCGATCCCGAGACCGACCAGGAGACGTATCGGCCGCCAGCGGACCTCGAAATGCTGGACGAGGAGTCACCCCTCTCGGTGGCAGCCAAAGCGGTTTCACAACCGCTTCGAAGAGTGCTGACCGCCGTCCGGACCGAGCGCTCGCTGGGACTGCTTCTCGAACTCGAACGCGACGGACCGCTGTCGGTCAGAGCGATGCTCGACCGGTTCGAGTACTGCGAGAGCGACCTCCACGGGCAACTGGCGGAGTTCCGTGCGGCTGGACTCATCGAGGAACGGCGCGTCACCGGCGAGCGTGGATACGGGACGACGGAAACTGCGAGCGACGCACTCGAGACGCTGGAAGCCTGACCAGAGGAGGTTCACTCGGCCAGCAACCCGGCGGACTCCCGACGCTCGACACGTGAACGGTTGGTCGTCGAGTCCTTGGCGACGTAGACCAGATCGTCGGCCGCGTCCACCAATTCGTCGTCGTGACTGACGACCACGATCTGTTCGACCCCGATCTCCCCGCGCATGTATTCGATGAGTTCGAGCAACTGTGAGACGTGGCCGGAATCCAGGAAGACCGTCGGTTCGTCGAGGATCAGCGGCGGCGTCGGCGCAGTCCCCTCGATCCCTTCGGCGAGCAGCCGGTAGATCGCTGCTCGCAGGCTCAAGTTGAACAGGGCACGCTCGCCGCCGGAAAGCTGATCGGGGTCGAGGGGTTCACCGTCCTTCTGGTAGATTGTCAGGTGATAGGCCTCGTCGAGTTCGATCCGGTCGTAGGAGTCGTTACGGTAGACGAGTTCGAATGTCTCGTTGAGCATCCGCTCTAAGGTCTCGACGTTTCGCTTCCGGAGTTCCGCCCGCAACTGTCCGTACATCTCCTGAAGTTGTTCGGCCTCGTCGTAGAGAGACTCGAGGTCTTCGACTGTCTCGGCGAGAGCCCCACGACGCTCCCGAAGGGATGCGAGTTCCTCGATCTCGTTCTCGAGAGCTCCGATCCGGGCCTGGAGTTCGTCGCGTCGCTCCTGGCGGTCCTCGATCTCCTCGGTCACCTCCTCAAGATACGACTCGGCGCGATCCTTGTCCTCGCGAGCCTTCGCCAGTCGATTCTCGTCGATCGCCGCCGAGAGTTCCGAGCGTCGCTCCCGGAGCGTCCCGAGACGGTCGCGACGTTCGTCGTTCATCTCTTCGAGCTGGGCGCGGCGTTCCCGGCGGTTCTCGATGGCGTTCTCGAGATCGTCACGCCGACCGAAGTCAGCGATCACGTCCTCGAGGGCCTCGATGCGATCGGCGAGGTCGCTACGGCGCTCGTTGCACTCGGCGATGGCTTTCCGACATTTCTCGGCCTTCTCGGCGGCTTCGTCGGCAGACTCGCGGTGCGTTTCGGCGTCCGTCTCGAGTTCGTCCGCCTCTTCCCGCAGAGTCTCGATCCGTTCTTCGGTCTCCGTGATCGAATTCTCCCGTTCCTCGATCAACTCGGCGAGAGTCTCACGTTTCTCCAGCAGCCGGTCGTGTTCGTCCGCTCTCTCGACCAGCGTTTCGGCGCGTTCGAGCCGTTCCTCGGCGTCCGCGCGGTTTTCCCGCACGTTCTCGCGCTCTTCCTCGAGATCAGCTAATCGCTTCCTGTCTCCCTCAAGCGATTCGACGCGCGGTGCCCCCTCGACAGGCTGGCCGCACTCGGGACACTTGCCGGCTTCGAGCAGTTCCTCTGCTTCCTCGATGTCGCTCTCGACGGACTCGATCCGGGCGTCGAGTGTCGTCAACTCCTCGGTGACGTCTTCCAGTTGTGCCACTACCTCGTCGTAATACGACTCCGCTTCGTCGAGGCCGATCGGCGCGTCGGCGAACGTCTCCTCGATCGAGTCGATGTCCTCGTCCAGTTCGAGCAGCGTCTCCCGGCGTTCCGTGAGAGCCGAACGTGTCTCTTCGAGATCCGATTCGAGATCGTCGGCCCGCTTTCGCTTCTTCGCGGCGCGTTCCTCGGCATCGGTGGCGTCTTCGCGGTGACTTTCGCTGTCCTCTCGGTATCCCTTGGCGTCCAGGCGGTGCTGTTCGATCTCGTCGCGAATTTCGTCGTCCCGTGCGTCGAGATCCTCGATCAGCGTTTCGACGGCGTCGCGGTCGGCGTCCGTCGGCAGTTCCGTCGCTTCGAGTGCGGTCTCGATCCGCTCGCCGATCTCCGCGCGACGCTCGCGACGCTCGGCGATTTCGTCGGCGAGCTCCTCGCGCTCGCGCTCGGTCGCCTCGATCGTCCCGGTTAGTTCTTCGATCTCGCTCTCGATGTCTTCGAGTTCCTTGCGGCGCTGCTCGTACTCCTCGAGGATCGATTTGGCGTCCTCGAGGGTCTCACGGGCAGTCTCGCGCTGGTCGTCGTAGTGATCCAGTTTCTCCCGGACCGTCGCGAGTTCGCTCTCGGCCACGTTGAGCTGCTCGTGGAGATCCTTCTCCTCCTTGGCGTTGATCTGCTCGTCGAGCTGTGTGAGCGACTCACGTTTACCTTCAAGGACGCGCCCGACCCCGACGCGGGCGTCGCTGGCGCGCTTTCGGTACTCCTCCAGTCGACCGAGTTGGAGGAGATCGTCGATCATGTCCTGGCGTTCGCTCGGCGTTGCGTTGATGAGCTTGTTGACTTCCCCCTGGCGGACGTACGCGCAGTTGACGAACGCCTCGTGGTCCATCCGTAACAGCGACGCGACGCGTTCCCGAACGTCACGTGCACCCTCGACCACGCCATCGGGCTCATCCAGAACGCATTCCGCGGTGCTGGCCCGGTCGTCCCGAACGCGGACACGACGCTTGACGTGGTAGGATTTCCCTCCATGGGCGAACCAGAGTTCCACGGTGGCCTCCTCGGTCCCGATCGTAACGAGTTCGTCCAGAGTGCGATCGAGTGCGCGAGCGCCGTACAGCGCGAAGAAACAAGCTTCGAGCAGCGAGGACTTCCCGCTGCCGTTGACGCCGTGGATGACCGTTACGCCACGGTCCAGTCGCAGATCGGCGTTGGCGTAGCACTTGAAATTCTCGAGTCGGACGCGCTCGAACCTCATAGGTACTCCTCCATCGTCGCCTGTCCGTCCCCATCATCGGCTTGTTCGTTGTCGTCGATCACCTGCCCGTCCCCACCGCCAGTCTGCTCGTCGTCATCGGCTGCCTGCCTGTCCACATCATCAGCTTGTTCGTCGTCGGTCAACTGATCGTCGCCGTCCACAGATCGATCCGTACTCGCCGGCTGCTCGCCGTCCTCGGTTGCGCCGTCGCCGTTCGATTCTTCGTCCGCCCTCACAACGTCTTCACCGCCCGCTCCGTCGCGTTCCCCCGGGCTGTCCTCACTGTCGGTCTCGGGTTCGGTTTCGGCAACCTCGCCGTCGTTTTCTGCGGGGGCAGGCTCGAACGTTCCGGCGTCGGCCTCGTCGACGAGTTCCCGGACCCTGGATTCAACTGAATCGTCAATGTTCGAATCGGCCACCTTGCTGGCCCGGACGACCTCGTCGAGTTCCGCCGCGGCGGGGCTGAGCCCCAACTGGTCGATGCGTTCGCGAACGGCCTCGTCGGGATCAGCGAAACTCACGTCGTAGGCGGCCTCCTCGTCGATCTCTCGACGGTCGTTGACCCGGGCAATCAGCGCCCCGCGCTCGCGGGCATGCTCCTCGATCGTGGCCGGCGGGACGCGGTCGCCTTCGCCCTCGATCGTAACGATCACGACGGCGTCCTCGAGGTCGTGTTGATCGACCCGGTCTCGGACGCGCTCGGTGCCTTCCCCTTCGGCGAGTTCCAGGTCGACGAAGACGAACTGGCGGGTCTCGATGGAGCGCCGCCGGATGTCGATTCCCCCGTCGAACGTCACGAGATTGTATCCACGTGCCTCGCGTTCGGCGGCGCTGGCCCGCTCGGTCGAGCCACAATAGGTCAACCACGTGCCGTTGACCTCCTTTCTGGCGGGCGTGTGATCGTCGCCGAGTAGCATCGCATCGAAATCGACCGAGGACTGTTCGAGAATCTCACGGGCGTCCCAGTCGCCGTGGGAGAACGGCTGAAAGAGGCCGTGAGAAACCAGTGCGGCGTGAGCGGCGTCGTGGGACTCAAAGTCGTAGTCCAGGCCCTCACGGGAAGCGCGGGCCACGAAGTCCAATCCGTAGAACGCGGTGTTTCCGATCACAGTCGGCCCCTCGTCGAGGCGGGTCGCCAGATCCAGCGACTCGAAAAGGTCCAGCCATTGGGCGTCTCGTTTGCCTTCGTGATTGCCGACGATAGCCAGGAAGGGGATATCGGCTACGGCGAGTTGGCGAAGCGTCCCCAGCGCGCCCATGATGTCCTGCAGGCGCGGTCGTCGGTCGTGGAAGAGGTCGCCGGCATGGACCACGGCGTCGACATCTTCCTCGATCGCGTCGTCGATCACCTGCTCGAAGGCGGATAGAAAGTCACGTTGGCGTTCCGGCGAATGATACTGCCGGTAGCCGAGATGCGTATCGCCCGTGTGCAGCACCCGCGTCATTGGACCGGGCTACGTCGGGGGGTCCTAAAGGGGTTCCGCGAGCGTGGTGGAAGTGGTCCGAGGCGAAGAGTGCTGTCCTATCGCCCGCTGTGATCGCTCTGTCAGTCTACTCGATCGCGAGCGTGTAAACGCGCTTGCGCGCGTCCGAGAAGGAAAAGCGCGAATCGACGACGCCGACCTCCTCCAGGCGACTGAGCGCGTACCGGACAGTTCTGCCCGGCAACAGCGTCTCCTCGGCCAGTTGACTCTGGGTCAGGCTGTTGTTGTACTCCAGTGACTTCGCGACGAGTTTCGCACTCGGCGGGAGATCCTCGACCGCTTCCCATCCGGGCTCCTGTGCCGCTTCGACCTGTGGTGACTCCGTGACGCTCATCGTATCCCTCCGTTCTGGATACAGGGTAATAATATTTACTATCCCTAATTATAACTAAGAGGAATTGCTTCGGGAGCGATAGCGTCGGTTCCGGTTCCGAAGCCGGTCCGGATCAGTCAGCAGGGCAGTCCGACCGATTCGGTGTCCGGCGGTGCGTGTCCGCCTTCACACGGGACGTCGTGGCGACAGATCGAGGCTCGGACAACCCTCCGAATCCTTCGGTAGAACCGATTTTCGTCCCGACCCGAAGCCTCTTGACCGCAGACCCGCTAGGATGGTGCAATGACGGATACGGTGGATGACGTCGACCAACCGTACGACGAAGGTGCCTCACAGCAAGAGAAGCTCGAATCTCTAGAGGAACAACTCGAGATTCTCGAGCAGCAAAACGAGGAGATGCGGGACAAGCTGCTGGACGCGAACGCCGAGAACAACAAATATCAACAGAAGCTCGAACGGCTCACCCACGAGAACAAGAAACTCAAGCAGTCCCCCCTGTTCGTGGCGACGGTCCAGGAGCTGACCGACGAAGGGGTCATTATCAAACAGCACGGCAACAACCAGGAGGCCCTCACCGAGGTCACCGAGGAGATGCGCGAGGACCTCGAACCTGACGAACGCGTCGCCGTAAACAACTCCCTCTCGATCGTCAAGACGCTGGACGACGAGACGGACGTCCGCGCTCGCGTGATGCAAGTCACCCAGAGCCCCGGCGTCGACTACCAGGACATCGGTGGCCTCGACGAGCAGATCGAGGAGGTCCGCGAGACCGTCGAGATGCCACTGAAGAACCCTGGCATGTTCGACGAGGTCGGGATCGACCCACCGAGCGGGGTCCTGCTGCACGGTCCGCCGGGGACGGGCAAGACGATGCTCGCGAAGGCC
>NZ_SPQG01000003.1:47997-82417 GCF_004944975.1 Halorhabdus amylolytica | reverse complement strand
GCTCGATCGGGCCATCCTCCGGCCCGGCCGCTTCGATCGCCTCATCGAGGTGCCAAAGCCCGAGGAACGTGGTCGCGAGCAGATCTTCCGGATCCACACCCGCGAGATGAACCTCGCCGAGGACGTCGACTTCGAGCGCTTGGCGCGGGAAGCTACCGAGGCCAGCGGTGCCGACGTCAAGGCCATCTGTACCGAGGCAGGGATGTTCGCGATCCGGGACGATCGGACCGAAGTCACCGAGCAGGACTTCGTCGACGCCTGGGAGAAGATCCAGGCCGAAGAAGAAGACGAGGAAGTCTCGAAGACCTTCGCCTGATTGGCTGATCGCGGACGATACGGGCGACTTCTCTCTATCTCGGCGAAGAACACCGACAGGTATGCACGCTTAAGAACGCCCGCCCCCGACCGTCCCGTATGCACCCACGGGACCTCTCTGGACACACTGTCTATCGGGCCGGACGCGGGATCGAGGAGACCGCCCGCGAACTCGGTCTCGATCCCGACGACCTGATCAAACTCTCTTCGAACGAGAACGCTCTGGGCCCGAGTCCGAAGGCCGTCGAGGCGATCCGGGCCCATGCGGAGCGCCTCCATTCGTATCCGAAAGCCTCTCACGCCGATCTCGTCGATGCCCTGGCCGACCGCTGGGGCGTCGAACCCGCCCAGATCTGGCTCGGAAACGGCGGCGACGGCTCGATGGACGCCCTCGCACGCGCGATGATCGATCCCGGCGAGGCCGCGCTGGTCCCGGACCCGGACTTCACGTATCACTCGATGAGCGTCCGGTATCACCACGGCGAGGTCCACACCTATCCCCTCTCGAAGGAGGACGGCTTCCATCAGTCGCCAGAGCGCGTCCTTGAGGGCTACGACGGCGAGCGCATGATCTACCTGACGAGCCCGCACAACCCGACCGGATCAGTGGTCTCCCTCGCGGAGATCGAGCAGATCGCCGAGCGGACCGACGAGGAGACGCTGGTGGTCGTCGACGAGGCCTACAACGAGTTCGCCGACCGGCCGAGCGCCGTCGAACTGGTCGAAGCCCGCGACGACGTGGCCGTCGTCAGAACCTTCTCGAAAGTGTACGGCCTCGCGGGCCTCCGACTGGGCTATGCGATCACACCCGAAGAGTGGGCCGACGCCTACGAGCGGATCAACACGCCGTTCTCGGCCAGCGAGATCGCCTGCCGGGCTGGGCTTGCCGCTCTCGAGGACGACGACCACGTCCAGGCCATCACAGACCTCGTCGAATGGAGCCGACAGTACTATTATGACAACCTCGACGCCAAGACCTACGAGAGCGGCGGGAACTTCGTCCTCGTGGAAGTCGGTGACGCAACGGATGTGGCCCAGCAGACAAAAGAGCGGGGCGTGATCGTCCGGGATTGCTCGAGCTTCGGCCTCCCGGAGTGTATTCGTGTCTCGTGTGGCACACGCGAGGAGACGAAGACGGCCGTCGAGACGATCAACGAGGTGCTCCCGTCGTGAGAGTCGCCGTCACCGGAACACCCGGGACGGGCAAGACCACCGCGACCGAGCGTCTCGAGACTGACCTCGACGTCATCCACCTCAACGACGTGATAACACGTGAGGGGCTGACCCAGGGGACCGACGACGATCGGGACTCGGAGATCGCCGATATCGACGCTGTCGAAGCCTGGCTCGACGATCGAGACGACGTTCTCGTCGAGTCTCATCTCGCACACCATCTCCAGATGGATCGCGTTGTCGTCCTGCGATGTCATCCCGAGACCGTCGAGCGCCGACTTGGGGAGCGCGGCGAGAACGAAGAAAGCGCCGCCGAGAACGCCGAAAGTGAAGCACTCGACGTAATCCTGGTCGAAGCCGTCGACGAACACGGATCCGAATCAGTTTACGAGATCGAGACGACCGACCGTTCGCCAGAGGAGGTCGCCGGAGAGATCGAAGCCGTCATCGATGGGGATCGGGAACCGAGCGCCGGGACGGTTTCCTACGTCGAGTACCTATGACGCTGGACCAACTCCGCCCGCTGTCTGATCGGTTGTTGGAGCCGTTCGTCGCCGTCAGCGTTCGGATCGGCCTGACGCCGAACGTCGTCAGCGTCCTCGCACTGATCGTCGCGGGCGGCGCAGCCGGGGCGTTCTACCTCGGCGGTTCGGCCCCCGCCTGGTACCTCGCCGCTGCCGGCCTGGTGTTCGCCAACGGCTGGCTCGACCTGCTCGACGGCGCGATCGCGCGGGAACTCGGCACTGAATCCTCGGCCGGCGACTTACTCGATCACGTCTTCGATCGCTACGCCGACCTGCTGTTGCTGGTCGGGCTGGCGGCCGGAGTCGACCGCTGGGACCTCGGCGTGGCGGCGATCACCGGCGTGTTGATGACTTCCTATCTGGGGACCCAGGCCCAGGCGGTCGGCCTCGACCGGGTCTACGGCGGCCTGCTTGGCCGCGCGGATCGGCTTGCACTCATGGGTTTTGGGGCCCTCCTGGCCGCCGTCGTGACCGAGCCAGTTTACGGGCTGTCAGTGATCGGGTGGCTGCTTGTCGTGTTCGCAATCGTCGGGCACCTGACTGCGATCCAGCGGTTCTACTATGCGATGGGCGATCTCTCGTAGCCCGATCGGTTCCGCAAAGAACAGACGGCCACTATTCAGCCGGCGCGATCACTTCGACCGGATGGGTCACCGAGCGTTCGAGCAGCTCCGTCAACTGGTCGTGACAGGAGGTCCCGCTGGCGACGACTGTTCGATCCTCGGTGTCGGGCGTCGTAAACTGCTCACGGAGATCGTCACCGACGGCCATACTCACGTCGTAGTACTGCTGTTTGAAGCCGAAGGAGCCGGCCATCCCACAGCACTCGACCTCGGAGGTGAGGAGGTCGAAACCCAGCCGGTCGAGGATCGCTTCCGTGTGGGCATCCAGGCCGAGCGTCCGCTGCTGGCAGTGGCTGTGATAGGCGATTTCCTCGCCGTCGCCGTCGGCAAGCGCATTGATATCGGCCCCGTTCTCGATGAGGCCGTAGACGTACTCCAGCACCTCGTAGCTGTTCGTCGCGATCCGGTCGAAGGTCTCCGCGTCGAGTAGGCGCTCGTAGTCGTTCCGGAGCATTGCGAGGTCGCTGGGCTCGACGACGATCACGTCCCGGCCCGCCTCAACGTGCGGTTCGAGCGAGTCGGCGACCGACTCGGCGTGTTCGCGGGCCGTCGCGATCATCCCCTGGGAGAGGGCGGCCCGGCCGCTCTCCGAGGTATCGGCAACGTGGACTTCACAGCCGAGTGCTTCCAGCGCCCGGATCGTCGCCTTCCCGCGCTCGACGTGCATGTAGTTCGTGTAGGTGTCCGCCAGCAGGACGACCTCGCGGTCGGGATCTGCCAGTGAATCCCGTCCTTTCGCCCACTTGCGGAGCGTCCCACGAGTAAATTTCGGCATGTCGCGGCGACGATCGACCCCGAGTATCGTCTCGGCGAGCCAGCGGGAGGGCGGGGCCTCGGCGACCCAGTTCGAGACCGGCGCGAACGCGCTCCCGAGTTTCGCGACTGTCGAGAAGTTCCCGAAAAAGCGCTTCTGGAGATCCAGCCCAGCGGGTTCCGGATCGGGCGTCAGTCCCGAGACGAGGTGATCGAAGGCATCGGGGTCGGCCCCGCGATTGAGCCGGTCGCGCACGACAGTGTTGACCCAGGGGATGTCGATCTTCACGGGACAGGCCTCCGTACAGCGACTACAGCCGGTACAGAGGTCGTTGAAATCCTCCGCGGCCTCCTCGCCGCCGATGCCCGCCTCCCAACCGGTGGCGATCCCGCCGGTGTAGGTCTCCCCGCCGAAGGCGTGACCCCCGACCTGCTGGAAATTGGCACACGAGTTCGCACACGCCGAACACCGGATGCAATAGAGCGTCTCCCGGAGGTCCTCGTCCTCCCGCATCGCCATCCGGCCGTTGTCGATCAAGACGAGGTGAAAGTCCCGAGCGTCCGCATCGCCGAACTCCTCGTCGGCGAACGTCGGGGCGTCGATTGGCGGCGTCAACAAAGAGACGTAGGAGGTGATGTCCTGGCCGGTCCCCGAGCGCCCGATCAACTCGATGAACGGCTGGAGGTCCTCGACGCTCGGGACGATTTTCTCGACGCCCGCGACGGCAACGTGGGTGTCCGTACTCGCAACCGTCTTGCGGGCGTTGCCCTCGCTCGTGACGAGCGCCATCGTTCCGGAGTCCGCCGTCAGGAAGTTGGCACCGGTCATCCCGACGTCCGCGCTAGCGATATCGTCGGCCAGTTGCTCTCGGGCGAACTTCGTAAGGTCCTCAGCGGTCTCTAAAGGAACGTCGGGATCGAACCGCTCCTCGAACAGTGTCGTGATCTCCTCGCGGGACTTGTGGATCGCGGGCGCGACCAGGTGGGAGGGGGCCTCCTCGGCGACTTGAAGGACCCACTCGCCGAGATCCGTCTCGACGACGTCGACGCTCGCGTCTTCGAGATGCTCGTTGACCTCGAGTTCCTCGGTCGTCATCGACTTGCTCTTTGCGACCGAGTCTGCGTCCGCGTCTGCGACGATCGACTCGATATACTCGTTGGCCTCGGCCGCGTCCTCGGCGAGGTACACTGTCCCGCCGTTGTCCTCGACGGCGGCGGTGAGGTCGTCGATCAGGTCGGGGAGGCGCGCGATGGCGTCCTCCTTGATCGCGCGGGCCTCGTCCTTGAGACCCTCGTAGTCCTCGAGGTCGGCAACCGACTCGTAGCGGCCGTCGTTGAACCCCTGGGTGTTTGTCTCGATCGCCGTCCCCTCCTGTTCCATGATCCCACGGATCTTCGCCGCCTTGGCGCGTTTCGAGACCTTCCGTTCGGCCCGCTCCGAGTTTTTTCCGCTCATTGTTCGACAATGACGACGTGGACGTCAGTCGGTCCGTGCACACCCGTAACCAGCGCACCCATGTCGGAGGTCGCGCTCGGCCCCGTTGCGACGATAACGTCCCCCTGGTCACCGCGGAGTAGCGGCCCGAGATCTTCGAAGGCATCGGCCATCGTCCCCACCACATCCTGCTCTCGGATCACCGGCACGTGGGTCTCAGAGAAGAGACTCGCCAGTTCCGACCCGTTGGCGTCAGATTCCAGCAGGACGCTGCCGTAGTCGGCGACAGCGATCGTCGCAGGCGTCACGCCCGTCGCGGCGGCCCGGACCGTTTCGGGGTCGAGATCGGTCTCGACGGTATCCGGGAGTGATGCGCCGTCGATGGGGATCGGGACGCCAACGGCCGGCTCTTCGAGGACACTCTCGAGGGTAGATTCGAATCCGTTCGCGTCCGTTCGGGACCACGCCACGTCGATCTCCTCGAGGGATGCGACGAACCGCTCGAGAAGCGATGCAGCCTGGGTAGATGGCATGTCCGATACCCGTACCAGGGCGCCATGAGCGTGGGGAAAGCGGCAGGATCCTCGCAGTGTCGATCGCGGCGTACGATTTATGCCCCGGCACAGGCAAGGGATCTACATGGTACAGTGTGAGATGTGTGGGACCGAAACCCAGTCCCCGAACACGATCAAAGTGGAGGGTGCGGAACTGGACGTCTGTGATGAGTGTACCGACTTCGGGACGGAAGTCAAAACTCAGGACGCAAGCTCGACGTCGACGAAGTATTCGACGAGCAGTTCGTCGAACGATTCCAGCAGCGGGGGTTCGACGACGGCTTCGAGCGGGTCCTCGGGCGGCGGGGGCGGAGGATCGCGGCGCGACATGTTCGACGAGATGGACGAACTGGCTCAGGACTTCGATCAGCGGATCCGCTCGGCCCGCGAGTCGGCCGGGCTGAGCCAGTCGGAGCTGGCAGACGAACTCAACGAGAAGGCGAGTCTGATCCGCAAACTCGAACACGGCGATCACCTCCCGAGCGACGAGGTCCAGCGAAAGCTCGAACGTGAGTTGTCCATCGATCTGACCGAAGGTGCCGGCGAAGGGGATACCGATTGGGAAGGTGGATCCGACGTCGGCGAGTATACCCTCGGTGACGTCGTCGAGCGGAAGGACTCCTGACTGTCACTCCTGTCGTTCGATCTCCGATCGCTCGAGATCGGCCGCGAGCTGCTCGACCTCCGTCTCGAGTTGTTCAATCTCCGCCTCGAGTCTGGCGAAACGATCGCTGGCCTCGATCTCCGGTCGGGGTTTCTCGACCTCGAGGACGTTGCGCTTGAGTTTCTTCGAGGTGAGTCGCCGTCGCTGCTCGTTGTACGTCGAGATCGTCTCTAAGCGCTCGACGACGTCGACGAGCGTGTCCTTGCTGACGGGTTTGACCACGTAGTCGTCGACACCGAGGTCGATGATCTCGAAGTCCGGGTCGACGGCCGTCACCATCGCGACCTCGAGGTCCAGTCCACGCTCCTCGATAGTCGCCAGTACCTCGTTCCCGGAGACGACCGGCATCCGACGATCCAGCAGGACGATATCGATCGCCGGACCGAGCACCTCGATAGCCTCCTCGCCCCCATAGGCTGTCCGGACGTCGTAGGAGTCGGAGAGATACTCGGAGTAGAGGTCGGCCAGATGACGCTCGTCCTCGACCACGAGGACAGTCGTCGAATCGCTCTGGTCGGTCACGATGCGGAAGTTATCCGGACGGGGTAATAATGGTCACTGTTCGCTCGCGACGCCGGTGGGAGGTCTTCGAAAGCCACCATTCGTCGCCGGGCCAGTCTTCGAAAGCCACCGTTCGTCGCCGGGCCAGTCTTCGAAACCTATTTTCGCCCGGTCGCCGCATGTACGGACGCAATGTTCGTTCTCGTCAACCTCAAGACCTACCCCTGTGATCCGGTCGAAGTCGCGGAAGCCGCCAAAGAAGTGAGCGAGGAGTCGGGCGTACGCATCGGAATCGCCGCGGAAGACGCCGACATCGCCGCCGTCGCCGGGACCGGGGTCGAAACCTGGGCCCAACACGTCGATCCGATCGAACACGGGAGCAACACCGGCCACACGCTCGCCGAGACGGTCGCCGACGCTGGCGCGGAGGGAACGCTGATCAACCACTCGGAGAACCGACTCAAGCTGGCGGATATAGACGGATCGGTCCGGGCCGCCGAGCGCGCCGGCCTCGAGACCTGCGTCTGTGCCAACAACCCCCACCAGATCGCGGCCGCAACGGCCCTGGGCCCGGATTCGGTCGCCGTCGAGCCGCCGGAACTCATCGGCGGTGACGTCTCTGTCGCGAGTGCCGATCCCGACATCGTCACCGATGCCGTCGAGGCCGCTGCCGCGGTCGATTCGGACGTTGAGGTCTACTGTGGCGCCGGCATCTCGACCGGCGACGACGTCGACGCCGCCGACGACCTCGGTGCCAGCGGCGTGTTACTTGCCAGCGGCGTCGCAAAGGCTGACGATCCGCGTGCAGTTCTCGAGGACCTCGTCGCACCGCTCAGCTGAACGGACGGGTTAGAAACCGTCTTCTCTCGATCCGGATCGGAAAAGTCGGACGCGACTGGATAGCATCGTGGACGGGAGATCAATACGTCTCCTCGGGAACTCGCCGGATCTCGGGATCGGTGAAGACATCCTTCTCGTCGTAGCTGGGCGAGGAGAACTCGCTGACGATCGCTCCCTCTTGGCCGGCCGCGAACCAGTGTTTCGTGTCGGGATCGATCGTGTATTGCTCGCCCGGTTCGAGGACGACCTCGTGGCCGACGGTGTAGTACTCGGCGTTGAACGGGGGTTCAATCGCCGGATCGGACGTCGCCTCGCCCTCGACGTAGAGAGAGACCGTACCGGCCCGACAACGGAGAGTCTCCTGTTTGCCTGGGTAATCGTCGAACGGCGGGTGTCGGTGCTCAGGACAGACCTGCCCCGGGAACATGACGAGTTCCTTCGCGCAGTAGCGATCAGTGTTGACGTACGTGAGGAGTTCCAGCCCGACTTCCTCCAGTCGCCCAAAGCCGAAGTCCGCGATCTCGACGTCTGCGGCCTCCTCGTCAGTCAGGACGAAGTCGTGTTCCGCGAGCGTCTCGACCGTCCGCTCGCGTGCCGCCTCCCATTCGGCTTCCGAAAGCATATCGACAGTCAGGTCGCCCCGACTGAAAAGTCACGTGCCTGTCGCGCCTTCACCGGCTGAGCCACGGTCAACTGCGAAGGCGAGTCGATTCCGATACTGTATCGACTGGTTCATCGGCCGGCCCCGGCGGCCCGACCGACGAACGGAGGTCCGACAGGACAAGCGAGAACAATTCGGAACAAGACGACAAAAGGAACCACTGACAATTCGGAACAAGACGACGGATCCGAAGAATAGGGGGCAATCCTAGACGGAAACGATCGAAATGACCGAACCATATAACCGGGGCGACACCGAACCCTCAGGGAAATGAGTCCGATAAAGCGACTGGTTCTCGATCTCCTGAAACCCAATGAGATCGAGAACGTCACCTTCGCACGGACGCTTGCAGATCTGGACGGCGTCGATGGGACGAACGTCTCCTTGCTCGAGTCGGACAAGGAGGTACAGAACCTCAAGATCACCATCGAAGGAGAATCGGTCGACGAGACTGCCGTCTCCGACGCTGTCGAGAACCTCGGCGGGACGATACACTCGGTCGACGAGGTGGTCTGTGGCGAGCGCCTCGTCGAAGAGAGTTCGACACACCAGGACTGACCCGTGGCCTCGAATCAATCGACGCTCAGGGAACTCCTCGCGAACGAAGACGTCCGGTCGATCTCCCGGCGATACTTCATCTCCAACGGGTTCGACGGTACGCTGACCAGCATCGGGATCATCGTGGGATCGTTCCTCGGCGGGAATCAAGCGGCTATGGACATCGTCCGGATCGTCGCCGGCGGGACCGTCGGGTTGGCTGCCTCCGGCGTCTGGAGCGTCTGGGAGATCGAACGCGCCGAGAAACTCGCCGAACTGAAACGCGTCGAAGCAAAGATGCTCTCGGGGCTCGAAGGCACGGAACTCCACGAACGGAAAGGCAAGGCCCGGAAGATCAACGCGGCGATGAGCGGTCTGGGGCCGACGATCGGCATGCTGTTGCCGATCGTCCCGTATTTTTTCGTCGACGTCGCGCTCTCTCTGCTGTGGGCGACGGTCCTGGGCGTGATGATCGGCGTTGGTCTCCTGTTCGTCTTCGGGGCGTATATGGGCAATATTTCCGAACAGAACTGGGTGATCGCAGGGCTCCGAACCGGCCTCGTCGGACTGGTCGTCGGAGGGATCAATATCGTTCTGCCCGGGTGAACGCGAGACAGATCCGGAGAGACGTTCGACGACTGGAGACGGATGTCGGTGTTCGGGGAAACCGTTAAGTGTGAGTGTGTGAAACACACTCGTGGAACCTCGCCTGGGGTTCCCGACGGGAACTACCGTCGTGAACGTCCGGGAGACGCACCGCACGCAAGCGACGCCACGCCGCCGGGGTTTCTCCGGCGGTCCGTCTGACCTCCTGTTCCGAAGAGTATCGACTGACGTCTGCATGCCGGGTTGAGAAGCTTGTTGTCGATCGCGTACGAACGTCGGGTATGTCCCGACCGGGGCGACTCCCCGTCGAGACAGACGACGACGAACGGATCGTCTGTCACGTCGACGCCGACTGCTTTTATGCTGCCTGCGAGCGGCTGCGCGAGCCGAAACTGGAGGGCGAACCTGTCGTCGTCGGCATGGGCTACGAGGCGGGTGAGCCTCACGGCGCCGTCGCGACGGCGAGTTACGAGGCCCGCGAACACGGCGTCGAGAGCGCCCAGTCGATCGAGGAGGCTCTCGAACACTTGGGACGGCGTGACGTCGACGATCCCGGTGACGGACCGACCGCGTACTACCGGCCAGTCGACATGGACTACTACGAGGGTGTCAGTGCGGACGTCGAGTCCATCCTCCGGGAGTCCACCGACATCGTCCGAAAAGTGAGTATCGACGAGGCGTACCTCGACGTGACCGAGCGGACCGACTGGGGCGACATCGAGTCCTTCGCTGCCGGGTTGAAGACACGGATCGCCGACGAGGTGGGTGTCACGGTGAGCGTCGGTGTCGCGCCGACGATGAGCGCGGCGAAGATTGCCAGCGACGCCGACAAGCCCGACGGGCTGGTCGTTGTCGAATCCGGTGACGTACGGCCCTTTCTCGCACCGATGGATGTCGAGCGCATTCACAACGTCGGGCCGACGACGGCCCGTGAATTGCGTGAGATGGGAATCGAGACGGCTGGCGACCTTGCAGGTGCCGACCCCGACCGGCTCCGTGACCGATTTGGCGAACGTGGGGCGGCGATCTACCGGTATGCGCGGGGCGACGACGACCGCGAGGTGACGCCGCGGGACGACCCCAAAAGCCTCTCGCGGGAATCGGCGTTCCCTGAACCAGTCGAGGACTTCGAGCGGATCTGCAAGCGCGTGCGGACGCTCGCCGCGGCAGTCGCCGAGCGAGCGAGTCGGAACGGGGCGCTCTACGGGACGATCGGGATCAAGGTCGTCGAACCACCCTTCGACGTTCGGACACGAGCCAGATCACTGTCGGGCCCCGTCGACGATCCCGACCTCCTCGAGCGGATCGCCGTCGATCTCTTCCGGGAATTCGAGGGAGTTGCCGTCCGGAAGATCGGCGTTCGGGTTTCGAACCTGTCGTTCACCGAGCGCGAGCAGGTCAGTCTCGAAGGGTTCGGCGACGGATCCACCTCGGCGAGTGAGGGTGCCCGACACGACGAAGGACGAACTGATCGCTCGCCGGAGCCCAACGGACAGACGTCTCTGCAGGATTTCTCGTGATCCGGACGCTCCGATATCGGACTGTTCCTACCGGACCAGTGTGCGATTCTGTTCCTACCGGACCAGCAGATTCGGCCGGGCGAGAGGCTCATCCGAGGCCGTTCTCGAGATTTTCCAGGAGTTTTCCAACGAACAATCCCATCCGTGGTGCGATCGCGTCGGGATCATCGCTCGGTCGTTCTGCGGGATGGGACGACAGCGTTTCGACGAACCGTTCGCTGTGGGTCATCGCCTGCATCACGTCGACGACGTCAACGGTCAGTCCCTCGTCGGAGGTGTCCATCTCCGGGTGGCGTGCCTTCTCTTCTTCGGTGTAAGTGATAGTCCAGGAGTGGCCACCGATCACGTCCAGGGTGTCCTCAAGGGGGCCGATCTCGAGGCGTTCGCCGTCGTCGGCGAGGCCGGCGTCGCCACTCTCGACGTAAACGGTCCCGTCCTCGACGATCGTCCCGTAGCGTACCATATTTCGAGAGGATGCTGCTTATCCGCAGTGAGGCGCGCCGAGAATAAATACTCTCCCGCCCCTGCCAGTCAGGCACTCTTCTCGATCGTCGGACTCGCGTCTGACGGAGAGTTATGCACGCCGAGACACGTACTCCTGACAGAGACGCATGGTCAACGACGAGGCGCGGACGATCACCGTCGCGGATCACAGCGACGGCGTACGCGAAAGCGGTGAGCCTGGCCGGCCAGTGTCGCTGCCCGTCGTCGAAGTACTTACTGGACGCGGGTTCATCACCGGCAAGAGCGGCAGTGGCAAGAGCAACTCCGCGAGCGTGATCGCCGAGAATCTCCTTGACAAGGGCTTTGGTCTGCTCATCGTCGACATCGACGGGGAGTACTACGGCCTCAAGGAAGAGTACGAGATCCTTCACGTCGGCGCCGACGAGGAGTGTGACATCCAGGTTACGACCGATCACGCCGGGAAACTCGCTACCCTCGCCCTCGAACAGAACGTTCCGATCATCCTCGACGTCTCGAGTTTCTTAGACGAAGACGAGGCCAGGGAGTTGCTGACTGCGGTCGCTCGCCAGTTGTTTGCCAAAGCCAAGAAATGCAAACAGCCGTTCCTGTTGCTCGTCGAGGAGATTCACGAGTACATCCCCGAGAACGGCGGGCTTGATGAGTGCGGGAAGATGCTCATCAAGATCGGCAAGCGCGGACGCAAGCATGGCCTCGGCGTCACCGGGATCAGCCAGCGGCCCGCCGACGTCAAAAAGGACTTCATCACCCAGTGTGACTGGCTCGTCTGGCACCGTCTCACCTGGAACAACGACACCAACGTCGTCCGGCGCATTCTCGACGCGGAGTACGCCGATGCAGTCGAGGATCTGGACGACGGTGAGGCCTTCCTGATGACCGACTGGGCGGAGACCGTCCAGCGCGTCCAGTTTCACCGCAAACAGACCTTCGACGCCGGGGCTACGCCAGGACTGGAGGACTTCGAACGTCCAGATCTAAAGTCCGTCAGCGACGACCTGGTCTCGGAACTAGAGTCGATCAGCGAGCAACGCGAAGAGACCGAGGATCGCATCGCCGAACTCCGAGAGGAACTCGACAAGAAGAACTCCCGGATCGCCGAACTCGAGGCCGAACTCCAGGACGCCCGCGACATGAGTCGTATGGCCGATCAGTTCGTCGACGCGCTGGTCGAACACGTCGAGGGAGCCAACCCCGGTCGGACCGAACAGGCCAAGCTACGTGCCCGGCACGAAGACGCGGTCGCCAACTTTCCGACGGGCGACGAAGCGCAGGTCACGTTCCCGGACGTCGCCGATGAGTCTGACAGCAAAGCGGAGAACGGTGAGGGGACTACAGCCGAATCCAACGGTGAAGGATCGGACGAAGCCGTGGCGGCTGCGCTCGAATCGTTTGGGGGATTCGCTCCACCGGAAGAAAGCGAAAAGGGCGGCGAATCGACGAGCGAAAAGAACGGCGAATCGACGAGCGAAAAGGACGACGAGAAGCCGGGCGAACACACCGAGGCACGCGGGACGATCCCGATCGGCGAATGTCCCGAGTTCGTCGGGCGAGTGCGTGCTGAGATCAGAACCCTCGAGCCCAAGACCCGGAAGATGCTCGCGTATTACCGTGAACAGGGTCAGGCGTCGCCGTTGGACGCCCACTTCGTGGCTGGCGGGTCCGGTGACCGGACGAGCGCCTACGCCCGCAATCGCGCCTTGCGGACGAGTGGACTAATCGAACACGTCGGCCAAGGAACCTACCGGTATCGCCTTCGAGATCTGTTGACGGAGCGAGCGGACGGGGACGTTGAGGAGAGCGATCTAGACGAGTACGTCGCGGCGATCGAAGACTCTATCGAGGAGTATTGACCGGCGTGGACTCGTACCGGAAATCCGCTTGGGAACGTTCCGGAGGCCCCACACCGAGGTACTTGTCAACGAGCGCTCGACAACGATGCGTATCGCTGGTGGAAACAACGTTTCCAGATCGACACGGACCACTACGGATTTCGTGCGTGCGAAGAAAAAACAAAGATGCTTCGACGGTGTTATCCGTCGTACGTGGTGATGACCTGGGTCTGATCGCTGTTCGGGTTCTCCCAGATCAGTTGGATTTCATCGACATCGGCCGGATCGTTGCCAATACTCATATTTGGATTGACTGGTGGGTAGGGCGTCGATGACGACTCATTCATCCCGATAGTCGTCCCGGCAGTCAGTTCATCGGGCATACCACGGACAGCCGTTTCTGCTGGGGAAAGAGAGTACTCTGTCCCATCGACACTTACCACCAAGTTGTTTGCCACAGCTGCGTCACCGCCCGTGTGTTCAAGCGTGAAGTACGTCGTTTCGTTGTTCCACTCCCACTGGACGTTCGGTGGCGTCTCCCCATCCGCGCCCATATTCATTACAAACGCGCCGATGACGCCTGCCAGGATGACAGTGATTGCGACCATCAGGATGACCCCGATGACCGGCGATACCCCCCGTTCGTCGCCAAACAGGTAGTGCTTCAAGTCCATACCCCAGTCAAACAGTTCCTTTGATATTATAAAAATCTAATGGGAACGAGCTATCAGCATTCAGTGCTCTCGAACGCCCTGATGGGGCGAGGCATCCCCTCGAAAGATGACCGTGCCGCGACTGAGTTCACCCACGACTGAAGTCGTGGGGTTTCGACGGTCACAAACCGTGTTGCACCACGACTTCTCGAGCGCTCCGAACTCGTCGTGGTTCGGTTTAGAGCCGACTCAGTACGGCTCCCGACGAAGACAGCGGGGTTGGCAGCCTTGCACTCGTCTCGACAGCCGAACCGTCGAACGACAATCAATTGACTGTTTCGATTGCTGTCGGCTTTATCCCACCCGTGAACGGGTGGGCTTTCGCCTCGTTACCCTGGGTAAAGAAGTGGTGCAGACCCTCATAGGGTACGAGTGACTACGCGTTCCATGAGTATAAAACGAAAAGGGTTAGTTCAGCGTCGCTATCCGTCGAAGTCGCTGATGACTTGAGTCTGGTCGCTTTCCGGGTTCTCCCAGATGAGTTGGACTTCGTCAATACTCTCCGGATCGTCGGTAAGACTCATATTGGGACTAGGCAGGGAAGATGGAACAGCAGCTGAACTATTCATAGCGATAGTAGTGCCAGCAGTTAGCTCACTGGGCATACCATTCCCGCTTTTTAATGTCCCTTCCTCAGTCCCATCCGCTTGAATTACAAGATTACCGGGGTTGGCTGCGTCACCACCGGTATGCGAGAGCGTGTAATAATAGTTCCCACCACCGTCACTCTCGTTGTTCCATTCCCACTGCACGCTGGGCTGGGTCTGCTCGGACGGCCCCATGTTCATCACGAACGTCGCGATCACGGCCGCCAGAATCACTGTAATGGCGACCATGAGGATGACACCGATCACAGGCGATACACCGCGGTCCTCCGCGAAGAGGAACTCCTTCGCTTTCTCGAACATTGCAAGCGATACGTAAATGGAACATTATAAGAATCTAACCAGATCGTTCACCACCGATCGGTGTTTTCAGACTCGGTAAAATGCCGTCAGACGTGATTTTCACAGGCTGAAAACGCCGCGCAGTATAGCGATCGTGAAAACACTCCCCACCATTTACATCCCTCCGATCCATCGACTTTTTTGGGCCGGGTGCCCCATTCCGGCCCCGCTGATCACGGCTGTTGCATTCCACCGCCCGATACGGGCGACCGACCACCGTGATCGTTCGCAAAGAGGAATGCACCGCCCTCACCAGGGTGGTTCGGAGGCACGGGAAACCTTGCCCTCCGGCGTGTTGCGCAAGTCCATCCCCCCGGATCCGTGTCAACACGTTTTCGAAGTAATATTTGCCGAAAGGTTTGTAACCAGTCCCTCACACATTCCGAGCGGGTCGGGTGAAACACCACTCTCGTATCTATCTGGATAGCTGAGCCGTCACTTCCCGACCCACTGGTTGTCAATTCCCCACCCCACCCGAACCCGGGTACCCTTTTCCCGACAGTTCGGATGCTACTAACAGAAGCCAACACTCGAGGTGCACAGTTGACAGTGACTTTGGCGGCCGTAAACTCACACGTTGGTGGGCAAGCGTGTTTGAGGAACTCGCATCCGGAGTGAAGTCACCGAATCAGATCGAAAAGATCGGCGAGCAGATCACCGATCCAGCCGACGATCTTCCCGGCTGTCTCAGCATATTCGGGGAAGAAATACGCGACCAAGCCGGCCGTCAACAGCCCGGCAGGGAGGCTCATCGCCAGGACGAGCAGCAGTAACAGCCCGTAATTCGACTGATCGAGGTGGAAGGCGATCCAGTCGAAGCCACCCCGATCCTCGATAGCTTCCCCACTCTTGACGCCGGGGTCGAAACTGGATTCAGCCTCGTCGTCATCGTCCGGTGGTGAGTAGGAACTCATCTCGCTGCCTCTCAGGCTGGCAGTGGCACCCAACAGAACTAAGCGCGTGAGCGAAATAGATGGTGGGGGTAGCTTCAGATTGCGAAAACACGATCTGAACGGGGATGAAGGACTCAAATCCGGTTTCACCGCTCGCATTTCGAGGCTCTCCTTTCATACGGACTGCTGTAAGTCATTTCGATATCGACCGCCCGAGTGCGGGCGGTCGTACCGGTAAACAGTTACAGCAGTCCGTATCAGTCACGTCTCGGACGTGTCCGCTCGCCGTATTGTACGCGCTCGCCCTTGCGCGGGTGTCCGTTCGGGAAGCCCGGCCGCGCGGGACCGAATATCACGTGGCCGCGGGCGTGTCAAAGCTGGAAAATGATTCTCACACCTGACCGCTATACCGAGTCTTCGATATCTTCGCCTTCGTCATCTATACGTTGGATCCAGTTCGGCGGCCCGCTCGTAATATTCCTCAGCTTTTTCCGACTCACCAATTTCTTCGAGGAATTCAGGTATTTGGAATTGACGTCCGCGTATTCGATATCAATATCGGGTGTCTATTCAAAATGATTTCGCGCTTCCTCAAACTCCTCGAATTCGTTCTTGAGGAGATGTCCAAAATTATTATGGGTACTTCCAAATTGATGTGATGCGCCCACTTGGTTTGGCTCTCCCTCAATATATGAAGTTACGGGAGGTTCGAGGCGAAAGCCTCGCGCTTCAGTGCGGGGAGGATGTCAAGTGCAGTCCCCTTTCGCAGTTCAATCACACAAAATAGCCCAGCCATCGACGAGAAATACTTGTTGAGACCGACGCC
The DNA here is from genome assembly GCF_004944975.1 of Halorhabdus amylolytica. Lineage (GTDB taxonomy): Archaea > Halobacteriota > Halobacteria > Halobacteriales > Haloarculaceae > Halorhabdus > Halorhabdus amylolytica. The sequence goes on along the minus strand of NZ_SPQG01000003.1, from coordinate 66,020 downwards.
AGTGTTACAATGACCACCGCCGACGCAACCAATCCTTATTATTGACCGTGAGAGACTCGCGCCTTGTATCTCGCGGAATGGTGTTTACCTGTATCCCTGCAGATACCGTTTGCAACGAGGCGCTCGCGCTGGTCGCGCCTCGCGCCGCTCGCCTTCCGAGCTCTCGTTCGCTCCGCTCACGAGTACCCTCCAAGAGCGGATCTTGCGTCCGCCGCCGTTTCCAGGCTTGGCTACCCGTCGACGCTCGATAGAAGTTGTTGCGAGGGAAGATGGCCCCCGAGAGGGACGATCTTCCTGCACTGGTTTGCGAGGGGCCGCGTGGGCCCAGCAGTGCGAGGGATGCGATTTGAACGCATGGACCCCTACGGGAGCGGATCTTGAGTCCGCCGCCGTTTCCAGGCTTGGCTACCCTCGCACGCAGTAGTTGGCACTCGGTTCGTGGGGTTAAATCACCCGATTTCCGATCCACTCTGGGCGGTCGAAGTCTCCGATTTCCCCGGGCGCTGGACTTACCCGTCGGCCGCCCTTTCCGGACGGTGATGGACCGTCACACGCGCGATGCTTCCGTCGGCCCGCCAGCCGAGGGATCGCCGACCGGCTGGAACGCCGAGGCGGACCACTGGGAGCACGCGACGCTCCGGCGGGCGGTCGTCCACGGCGTCGCGCTGTACAACGACGGGGCCTACCACGATTCACACGATAGCTTCGAAGACGAATGGTACAATTACGGCAGCGGGACGACCGAGAGCGCGTTCCTCCACGGGATGGTTCAGGTCGCCGCTGGCGCGTACAAACACTACGACTTCGAACACGACGACGGGATGCGGAGTCTCTTCGAGACGGCGCTGCAGTACCTTCGGGATGTCCCGGGCGATTACTACGGCGTCGATGTACTCGACGTTCGGACCGTAGTCACGAACGCGATCGACGCGCCGTCGGCGCTCGACGACTGGCGCATCAGACTCGATGACGGCTATCCGGTCGCCGACGAGGCGGCTTACGCTTTCGCCGCCGGTCTCGAGTGACGATTGGGTTGTGTGTGACTGCTCGGGTTCCGGAACCACTTTTGCGGTCTCCCCGCCAGCTCCACCCATGCCGATCTACGACCGCGGCGCCGCGACGGACCCTGCGATCATCGATCGATTCGATGGGGGTGTCGGCTGGATCGCCCATCCGGACGAGGCGGGGCGGCGCGCGAGCCACGCCATCCGCGGCGAGGAGGGCGTCTGGCTGTTCGATCCCCTGGAGGCACCCGGCGTGGAGGACTTGCTCGCAGACCTTGGCGACGTCGTGGGCGTCGCCGTCTGCTCGAACTGGCACACCCGCGATGCCGACATCTTTGCCGACCGGTTTGACGTGCCCATCTTCGTTCCCGAATGGATGGATCGCGTCCCGGAGAAAGTCGACGCGCCGGTCGACAGCTACGATCGCGAACTCGCCGAGTCGGGGTTCATCGTCGATCCCGTCGATCCCCTTCCCGGCTGGCGTGAGGGTGTCGCCTATCGCGAGTCCGACGGCACGCTGTACACGCCGGATCTGCTGTCGACCCGCTGGACCGTCGGGAGCGAGCGCGTCACGCTGACGTTGCCCTGCCGATTCTTTCCGCCGCGGGACCTCCTCGGTGACCTGGAACCGAACCGGATCCTCGTCGGCCACGGCGAAGGGATTCAAGAGAACGCGACGGGGGCACTCGCGAATACGCTCGACGGTGCCCGGAAGCGACTCCCGCGTTCGATCATCGAACAGGGACCGGGGCTGGCTGTGGGGATCGCCGCCGCGATGTGGTGACTCACTGGCGGCACCGAACTCGCTGCAAGACGTGCCGGAAGTGCGATTCTCGCGGAAAACGGCAGGCCTTTGTGGACCACGGGCGAGGGTCGGCACATGGCAGACGGATACGATCAAGTCTCTGTGCCGGCCGAGGGACAGCCCATCGAGGTCATCAACGAGGATGCCGACGAGCTTGACATCCCCGAGAACCCGATCATCCCGATCATCCACGGCGACGGGATCGGCAAGGACGTCGGCCCCGCGGCCCAGAAGGTGTTGAACGCTGCCGCCGAGGCGACCGGCCGCGAGATCGCCTGGATGCGCGTCTATGCCGGCGAATCCGGCCGCGAGCGCTACGACGAGAACCTCCCCGAGGACACCGTCAACGCGATCGACGAGTTCCGCGTCGCGATCAAGGGCCCGCTGACGACACCCGTCGGCGCGGGCTTTCGGTCGCTGAACGTCGCACTCCGGCAGACGCTTGACTTCTATGCGAACGTCCGGCCGACGTACTATCTCGACGGCGTCCCCTCGCCGATGAAGGCCCCCGAGGAGATGGACATGGTGACCTTCCGGGAGAACACCGAGGACGTCTACGCCGGCATCGAGTGGGAGGAAGGCACCGACGAGGTCGAGCAGGTCCGTGACTTCGTCGAGGAGGAGATGGGCTTCGACGAGACGATGCACGACGGCCCCATCGGGATCGGGCTCAAGCCGATCACCGAGTTCGGCTCGAAGCGCCTCGTCCGGAAGGCCATCGACTACGCGATCGAGCACGAGCGCGACAAAGTCACGCTGGTCCACAAGGGCAACATCATGAAGTTCACCGAGGGACAGTTCGGCGAGTGGGGGATGGAGGTCGCCGAGGAGGAGTACCCGGACGAGGAGGTCTTCGCCGCGCCCGACTCGCTGTGGGAGACCCAGGACGAGGTCGACATTCCCGAGGATGCCGTCATGGTCGAGGAACGCCTTGCCGACGCAATGTTGCAGTGGATGCAACTCCGGACCGACGAGTTCGACGTCCTCGCCATGCCGAACCTCAACGGCGACTACCTCAGCGACGCCGCCGGCGCACAGATCGGCGGCCTCGGAATCGCGCCCGGGGCGAACTTTGGCGACGCTCGCGTGCTGGCCGAACCGGTCCACGGCAGCGCGCCGAAACGCGCCGGCCAGAACATGGCCAACCCGACCGCGATGATCCTCTCCGGTCGCCTCATGTTCGATTACATGGGCTGGGACGAGGCCGCCGATCTCGTGCGTGACGCCGTCGAAGAGACGATTTCCTCGGGCAAGGTCACCTACGACCTCGAACGCCAGCTCGAAGACGCGGAGAAGTTGGGCACCGAGGAGTACGCCGAGGAGATCGTCGCGAACGTCGAACGACTGGCCTGAGCCAGTCGCTCGTTCTCTCCCGGTTTCACCGCGAGAATATCGAGTAACTCGCGTAAGGAGTCGTTCTGGCTGTCGATTGCCGTCGCTCGAACGCAACCTCCTTTGATCGTCATCGCCTACACTGTTCAACACGACGATGACCGACTCCGACTACCGGATCGAAATCGACGGCGACCGTGAGGACGCCTACGACGTGCGGTTTGCTGTCTTTGTGGAGGAGCAAGGCGTCGATCCCGACATCGAGATCGACGAACACGACGAGGTGGCGACCCACTTCGTCGCTTACGCCGACGACGAGCCAGTCGGCGCGGCGCGACTCCGGGAACCCGAGGCCGGCGTCGGGAAAATCGAACGCCTGGCGGTCCTGCCAGCCCACCGTGAGGAAGGGCTCGGCCGACAGCTGATGGACGTCGTCGAGCGGGAAGCCGAACGTTGGGGACTGCAGCGCCTGACCCTGCACGGCCAGCTTCGCGTCGCCGACTTTTATGAACATCTCGGCTACGAGCAGGTCAGCGACGAGTTCGAGGAGGCCGGCATTCCGCACGTTGAGATGGAAAAGTCGATCGCGTAGTCGCCGGATTCAAGCCGGTCTGGTCGCACGGTGGTCGTATGTACGCGGTCGTGGGTTGTTCGGAGTGCAGTGCGCTGTGGGTTCTCGAGGGCCGCCCTGAAACCACGCAGTGTCCCCGCTGTGGCACGCGCCGGAAGTTCGAGTTCCGCCGGAAGTTCGTCGAGACCGAGGACGTCGACGCGGCCAGGGAGATTCGGGCGAAGATGCTCGCTGAACGCCAGGATCTCGGCGAGGCCCTCGACGGCCTGGACAGCTACGCGGAGATGGAAGCCCGCGTCGAGGATAGCGTGATCGACGACGAGACGTATCTGGAATCGAAGGGCGTCGACAGCGACGCAGCAGCCGCGGCAGGCCGGCGAGCGAGCGAGGGCACCGGCGGATCGAACAGTCGTCGCGAGACAGTCATCGAGGCGCTCGAACGGCTGGATTCGCCGGAAGAGGACGAGATCCTGGAGTACGCCGCCGAGCGTGGCGTCCCGGAGAAGTACGCCCGTCGCGCGCTGCAGTCGCTCGTTCGATCTGGCGAGGTCTCGGAGAACGACGGTCGCTATCGACGGCTGTAAGCGGTTAAACGATCCCGAGCGCCCGCAAGAGGCTGAGAGCGAGTACCAGGATCGTGAGGGATCGCTTTACCATCCCCAGCCAGGGCTGTACGCGTGTCGGTATAGATTCGTCGTCTGTCTCCATGGTCTCTCCGTGGCGGTGCTCGCCGATCGGCCGCCATCGGAACGACGGACGTCTCCGATAAACGTCTCGGCCTGGAGTTCACAGTGAAAGTGAAAGTCATCCGTGAAGGCGATCGACTCGACCGCCCGGTTTCAAGAGGATTGGGAGCTAACTGGGCGAACGTGATCGATCAAGAACCGAACGGCCCGACCCGCTCGGCACCGCTGGTGACCGGGATCGGCTTCGTCGTGGCGAGCGTCCTCGCGGCGGTGGCGACCGCGGCCGGCGTTTCGATCCGCGTCGGTGGGTTCGACGCGATCAGCATCGGGGCCGGTCTGCTCGCGCTCGCGTTGCTCGTCTGGGGGCTCCGATCGGCTACGCGTGGCACCTACCGACAGGGCGTCGGTGCGCTCTCCGGCGGTGCGGGGCTCGTACTGATCTTCCTTGCCCCACACGCTCGCTCGGCACCGCTGTTCGTCGGAACCGGTGCGTTGATTTTGGCGCTCGGCGGACTCTTTTTGATCGCCGAGGGCTTTGGACACGTGCTCGTGGCCGTCGACGATACCGACGAAGGCGGGACCTCTGTCGACGAGGAGTCCGACTCCGTGTCTGGGCCCGAGAACTGATCTCAGCGACCGAGTTCCTCGTGGGCGCTGGAGAGGTGTCGCGACGCGAGCGCACCGAGCAGGGAGAGTTCACCGGCCAGCGCCGCGCTCGCGATGATCTCGGCGAGTTCCTCGGCGTTCGAGCCGACCGGATCGCCTCCACCAGCGACACCGAGGATCGAGAGGGCCTCGGACTGCGTGGGCAGTGCTGTGCCGCCGCCGACAGTCCCGACTTCGAGGGAAGCCAGCGTCACGCTGGCGTAGAGGCCGTCATCGCGGGCTTCGAGGCTCGTGATCGCGTTCGATCCCTCGACGACCTGGGCCTCGTCCTGGCCAAGCGCGAGGAAGGCCGCGCCGACGATGTTCGCGACGTGGGCGTTGAACCCCAGACTGCCGGCCTTGGCGCTCCCCACCAGGTTCTTGCGGGTGTTGACCGCGGCGATGTCCTCGGTCGTGGCGTGGAAGCGTTCCTCGACGACGTCGTGTGGGAGGAACACGTCTGCGGCGACCGTGTAGCCACGCCCCTCGATCGAGTTGATCGCCGCGGGCTTCTTGTCCGAACAGAGGTTGCCCGAGAGTGCGACCAGTTCCGCGGGGGTCTCTTCCTCGATCAGTTCGCTGGCGGCCCGGCTGGCGATCGTGACCATATTCATCCCCATCGCGTCACCCGTGTCGTAGCGGAACCGAAGGAAGACGGAGTCGCCGACGACGTACGGCGTGACCTCCTCGAAGGCAATGTGCGGGTCAGTCTCCTCGGCGGTTTCGGCGATCTCACCCTCGTTCTCGCGCACCCAGTCAGCGACCTCCTTGGCTTCCCGGACATCCGCGACGCTGAATACCGGCGCCCGGGTAATGCCAGATTTCACGATGCTGGCGTTCGCGCCGTCGGCCGCACGGATCGCCGCCATTCCACGGTTGACGCTTGCGACCAGGGCGCCCTCCGTCGTCGCCAGCGGGACCTGATAGTCATCGTCGGCCGCGTCGCCATCGACGGGGAGGGGTCCGGCGACACCCAGCGGGACCTGGATCGTCCCGATCATGTTCTCGATGTTCGGTTCGGCATCCGCCGCGTCGATGCTGTATTCGCCGACCGTCTCTAAGTCTGCGCCGGTCTCGCCGGCAACGTACTCGCGTCGCACCGTCGCCGCGTCGTCCGGGTCCGCGTGGTCCTCTAGTTCGTGCAGCCGGAGCTGCCCGCTGCGTACCTTCTCGACGAGATCAGTCACGTCAGCCATGTCCGGTGACTCGTCGGCCGATCCCCTAACAGTTTGCCTTCCGGTCAGGCCCCCTCCTTCGGGCTCGAGGGGATGACCGGCCGCCGGTCCGAGCCCGGCCCGACTCTTCGTCCCCGAGATCACCAATCGTTGCCGGTGAGAAACAGAACTGACACGTCAGGAGTCGATAGAAAGTATTAATATATCCCATGTCATAGTATAACATCCCTCACGAACGCGACGGGGGTACACTGGACGCCTCGATCCTGGATCGGTCCGCCGAGACGGGACGAGGTAGGGGCCGTAACCGAACCGTCCGTGAAAGGGCGACGAGGACGCAGGTCCCGAAGGAGAACCGAACCGACCCGACGTTCGGCCGCCATGGCGGTCGAAGGGAAGGCCAACGTACCGGAACACGCGCAAGCGGGTTTCGGGAATACTGGCGACAACGCTGGCGAAAATCCGGCTCACGTCGATCGAAATGGGCACTGCCGGTAGAAGCCGGATACACCCGTCCGGTTGTCGGACGGAACACCCGGTGGGAGTCCGGGCAACGCCTTCGATCGACAAGACCCGGTCGTAATCCGGGTAACGTCGTCACCGGCCGCGTGGGTCGGGGACAACGTCTCCCGTCCGGGCCTACGCCGTCGCGTCCGTTTTCGGGGGGCTTATTTCATCCAGCAGTGGATCGCTCCTCTCCGATCAGTGCGTCAATAACAGCAGTTGCTCGTCAGTCCGGACGAGACAGAACGGACCGGGCGGCGAATTGAAGGTGTGCGTTCGCTTCTCCGAGACAAGTAGTTTCTCGAACTCACGGCCACAGGCCGGGCAGGCGAACCCGTCACGGTTGGCCAGGCGCATCGTCTCGCGATCCTCCTTGAGGAGTTTCAGTCCGTGACGGTACTCGTGGACATCGAACCCCTCCTGAACCTTCAGTCGCTCCATGGCTGGCGGTACGTGGGCGTCTGCAAAGAATGTGGGCGGGGTGAGTCAGACCGCGGCACCGACGTACAGAGTGACGACGAGGAAGATCCAGACGGCGTCGACGAAGTGCCAGTACATCGAGACCGTACTGACTGACGTGTGGCGTTCGGCGCTGTACTGGCCCGACAACCCACGCGCGTAGACGATGCCCAACAAGATCGCACCAAGCGTCACGTGAGCACCGTGAAGCCCCGTCAACCCGTAGAATGCGCTGCCGAATGCACCTTCAGTGATGGAAAACCCCTCGCCGACGATGAACGCGTAGTACTCATAGGCCTGGCCGGCGATGAAGACGATCCCCAGCGCCAGCGTCAGACCGAGCAGTCGTATGAAGCGTTTGCGATTCCCTCGGCGCAAGTAGACGTGTGCGAAGTGCAGCGTCACGCTGCTGGCGATCAGAATGGCGGTGTTGATGATTACCAGACTCCCGAGCAGGTGCGGGAGCTCCTGGGGCGGCCAGGTGCCTGCTCTGATGAAAAAGTAATAGACGAACCCGGCGCCGAAGGTGGCGATCTCCGAGCCGAGGAACAGCAACATGCCAAAGCGGAGCGCACTCGAGGAGCGCGTCGCCGTTCCGCGACGCCAGAAGTCAGCCACGAACGCGTGATACAGCCAGCCGTACATTCCGATCAAAAGGAGCAGGACGCTCCCGGCGATCGCGGCCGGGCCGACCGTCGGCCCGACGAGGGCGTCCTCGCCCATGCCGAGTACCCACAGTGCGACACCGACGTAGATGCCGGCCGCGCCGACAGCGGTGATAAAGGGCCACCAGCTGGCCTCGCCAAACCCCCGCGGCCAGTCCTCCGTCGCGGGGAGGTGGTGACCGTCGTGTGATTCTGAGTCCTCCACGATGCTCATGGGGCTGGATACCCTACCGACGGCTAAAAAGCCACCTTCGGGGGACCCTTTTGCCGCCGTCCGGTCGATCCGACTGTCCGCTCGGGCCCACGGGCTCCCGATGATCCGTCCAGTCGGAACTTACAGGAGGCAGACAGTCCAACGTTCTTCCGATGGCTCGTCGCCACGGTCGCCGGCTCCGTCGCTCGCTCTCGACGATCGGTACCTTCGTCGCGCTGATCACCATCGCCGCACCCGTCGCAGCTCACGGTGGCAGTCTCGGAGTAGAGGCGCGTGAGACCGTCACCGTGCCCACGTGGCTGTTCCTGCTCACCGGTGGGGCAGCCGTCGGCGCGTCGTTCCTGTTGGCCTCGTTCGTTACCGATCGACGACTGATTGAGGGCCTTCACGGTTGGCGACGAACGCTCCCATTCCCGTCTTCGGGCCTCCTCGTCGCAATCGTCCGGATCGCTGGCGTTCTCGGTCTGGTCGCGATCGTTGCGATCGGGTATCTCGGTCCGAGTCAAGGGTTGGGAAACCTTGCGGTCCTCGGCGTCTGGGTCGGTTGGTGGGCGGGCTATACGGCGACGGCGTACCTGCTCGGAGAGTCCTGGCGCGTCCTCAATCCCTGGCGGACGATCGCCGGTTCACTCCCCTCCCTGGATCGCGATCTTCCCGCGGTGGGTGCCTGGCCGAGCGTCGTCGGTTTGCTCGCACTGATCTGGGTCGAAGTGGTGAGTCCGCTCGCCGATACGCCCGCACTCCTGGCGACGATCGTCCTCGGCTACTCCGCAGTGACACTCGTCGGAGCCGTCGTCTTCGACTCCGACGCGTGGTTCGAGCACGTCGACCCGGTTTCGAGGGTCTTTCATTACTACGGCCACGTCGCGCCGGTGGCGAGCGAGCGGACTGCGACCGACGCCGACCGGGCGGTTCTCGACGACGGTCGACATCCCGTCAGACTCCCGGGCGTCGGGCTGACACGCCCCGACCTCCTCGGTGACGCCAGCGAGGTGGCCTTCGTCGTCGCCTTGCTGTGGGCGACGACCTACGACGGATTCGTGGCGACGCCCGCCTGGCGGGATATCGCTCGCCCGCTGGTCGAGGCCGGCGTCCCCGCTCACGTGCTGTATCCGCTCGTTCTCGTCGTAGGGTTCGTATTCTTTCTGGCGGTCTATCGCCTCGCTTCACGGTACGCCCGGCGGACAGCGGAGACGTACCTCTCGGCCACCGTCCTCGCGCGGCGGTTCGCGCCGCCGCTGCTGGCGATCGCCGCCGGCTACCACCTCGCGCACTACCTGGGGTACTTCCTCTCGCTCGCGCCGGTCCTGCTGACGGTGCTCGGTTCGCCGCTTTCACCGCCAGTGACTGTACCAGTGCTCTCGCTGCCAGGTTGGTTCACGGGCGTCCCGGTCGCGAGCGTCCTTCTGGGACACCTGCTGGCGATCTGGATCGCCCACGCGACCGCATTCGAGTTGTTTCCGGGTCGCCTACAGGCGATCCGGAGCCAGTACCCTTTCATCGCCGTGATGGTACTGTACACCATGACCAGCCTCTGGATCGTCACGCAACCGTCTATTCAGCCGCCGTTCCTCTGATCATGTCCGCCAAAGGAGTCGACTGAATCCAATCATGACGACTGAACGTATCGACGCCACGAACTTCGAAGTGCCCGCCGATGCGGACCCCTCGCGGTGCCCCGACTGCGGTCGCCCGTTCGTTCGCGAGGAACTCCTGGTACTGCATCGGGGATACGAGCATTCTGACATCCTCGACGACGCGGGGACGAGTGCGTTCGAAGACACGTATGAATCCGAGAACGACCACCTCAACGTATTCCGACTCAAGGCGTTGCTGGCGCTGATCCTGCTTTACTTCGTGCTGTTGATGACCTACGCGGTGGTGTGAACGTGACGGCAGCTACGATTCGCTGCTGTCTCCGACAGACAGCCCGGCTACCTGCTCGAAGAATTTCACGACTGCGGCCATGTCTTCCCCGCCGTGACCCATGCCCCTGGCGGCACTGAACGTCTCGCGGGCGGCAGCGGTCTGGGGCAGCGGGACGCCCTCGTCGTTGGCTTCCTCGACGGCGTACCGGAGGTCTTTGAACTGCAGGTCGACGGGGAAGCGGGGCTCGAAATCGTCGGCTGCGATGTTTTCTCCCTTGATCGAGAACAGCGGCGAGTCGACGGCCCCGGCTTCGACGACCGTCAGCATGCCCTCGTAGTCCAGTCCCTGGGCGGTTCCAAACGCGAGTGCCTCGGCGAAGGCACCCATCATGTCCCCGAGCAGGAGGTTGACGAACAGCTTCATGCGCGCGCCGTCGCCGACCGCGCCACAGTCGACGATCGGTTCCCCGATAGCTGCGAGGATCCCTTCGACCTCTCCGAGCAGGTCGTCGGGGCCGGCCGCGAGTACTGTGAGTGTCCCTTCCTCTGCGGGCCCGACCGTGCCCGAGACCGGTGCGTCGACGTACCGTCCGCCGACGTCCCGGACCGCCTCGGCGGCGGCTTCGGTCCCAGCCGGGGTGACCGTACTCATCTGGAGGACGATCGTCCCGTCGGTGAGTCCAGCGAGGATGCCCTCCTCGCCTTCGAGGACAGCCTCCAGCGCCTCGTCGTCGGTGACCATCACAATCACGACGTCGGATGCTTGAGCCACCTCACAGGGGGAATCGGCCACTCTTTCGCCCCGTTCGGCGAACGGTTCCGTCCGCGAGCGAGTCCGGTTGTAGACTATCAGTGGATAGCCAGCGCCGTTGACGTTCTCGGCCATCGGCGCACCCATCGCGCCGAGTCCGATGAATCCGACAGTATGCATACGGACGGCCGTTCGGTCGCCGGCGACAGAAGGATTACGGCTTTGACGGACGATTATTGGATTCGATCCCGGGAGCGACAACGTTCATGGGGAACGGGGGCGTACGTCCGGTATGAGCAGTAGACCCTGGAGTGAGCAGATCGCTACCGAACGGATGCAGACTGACCAGGAGTTCGCCGATCGCGTCAACGCTTCACCGCTATCTAACCAGCAGTGGGGGCTGGTCATGACCGCCGTCGAATTCGAGATAGACGGACCCGAAGACCCCGATTCGGCTCAACTCGTCGCCGACACCAGTAAACTCTCGAGTGTCATGGACGAGATCAAACGCATGGGCGAACGTGGCGGCGGGACGGCCATGTCGACCAGTTCCGGGGGCAATAGTGGCGAAAGCGGCGGCGGCCTGTTCGGCGGACTCAAGGACGCGCTCGGGTTCGACGGGGACGACAACCAACTCCGTGAGGCGGCCGAGGAACTCGCCGAGGAATACGCGAGTGAGTTACAGTCTCGCTTAGAGAACCGAGATCGATGGGCGAAAATCTGTGAACTGGCCCGAGGCACCTAGGCGCGCCATCCCTCGAAGGCTTCGCTTCCCGCAGGTCGGCTCGCTGTGCCGTCACTCCGGACTCTAGATGCCGTCACTCCGGGCTCTAGATGCTGTCACTCCGGACTCTAGACCTCGTCGCCCGCGTGGAAAAGCGTCAGTTCCTCGGCCTCGTAGATGTTGATCAGTTCGGTGACGATCTCGTCGTAGGATTCGTCTTCGACCCGGAGCGCGTCGAGTCGCTCGACTGTCTCCTCGTCGAGTTCGATTGTTGGCATGTGTCCGGCTCTTCGGCGGCAACTACCTTAAGCAACGGGGCGATATTGATACGTGACACATGTCCGAACTCACGTGGCAACTTCCCCACTCGATCGGGGGTACCCATCCATGACCGGGCCACACCAGGGACAGCCACTCGAACGGGGAGGGACGGACGTCGAATCCGCCGACGCAGCCGTTGTTCTGATCCACGGTCGGGGCGCGACCGCCCGGAGCATTCTCCAGATGGCCGATGCGTTCCCGAGTGACGGCGTCGCGTATCTCGCGCCCCAGGCTGCCCGCAACACCTGGTACCCCAATCCCTTCACCGCGCCGGTCGAGTCGAACGAGCCGGGCCGATCCTCCGGGCTCGAAGCGATCGACGACGCCGTCAGCCAGGCGACCGGGGCTGGCATTCCGCGCGAGCGGGTCGCACTGGTTGGGTTCTCCCAGGGTGCGTGTCTCGCCAGCGAGTTCCTCGCCCGTAACCCGCGCCGATACGGCGGACTCGCCGCACTCAGCGGCGGCCTCATCGGCGAAACGATCGATCCTGCGGGTTACAACGGCGATCTGGAACGGACGCCGGTATTCCTGGGTTGTAGCGACGTGGATCCGCATATCCCCGAGGAACGGGTCCACGAGACGGCGGCGGTGTTCGACCGACTGAACGCCGACGTGACGAAGCGACTCTACGAGGGCATGGGCCACGGCGTCAACGAGGACGAACGCGAGTTCGTCGCCAGGATGATCGCAGATATCCGTGACGAAGCGTCGACCGACTGAAGGAGATAGGGATGGTCCTACCGTCGGTGGACGCCGAAAACCGCGGTGAAAACGGGTCGCGATCGCTCTACTTGTATAGGCTCCGGCCGGCACTGCCCGAGACTTCGGCAAGCCCGGCATAGACCTCGGCGATGCGCTCGCGGACATCGCGGCCGCCGACGCGCGGGTCGAAGACGTCCTTGTTGGGCGACCAGTCGACATCGTTGAAGAACGAGTCACGTTGATCCTCGATGCCCTCCGGCGGGACGAGTTCGTCGCCGTGTTCGCGGTAGAGGTCATAGAGGGTCCGGGTGTACTCGTACTGGTAACGGGTGTCCTTGTTGACCTTGCAGATGCCCCGCCCCATGAAGTCTGACAGTTGCTCGGGCTGGAGACCGGAGGAGCCGTGCAGGACCAGCGGCGTCTCCAGGCCGTGATCGGCCAGTGTCTGACTGATCTCTGATGCGAGGTCGGGCTTGAGATCGAGGTCTTTGCCCTTGGCGACGCCGTGCTGGGTCCCCACCGAGATCGCCAGCAGATCACAGCCCGTCCGGTCGACGAACTCGACCGCCTGCTCGGGATCGGTGTAAAAGGCCTCTTCGGCGACGATTTCGTCCTCGACGCCCTTGATCTGGCCGAGTTCGGCCTCGACGAGGATCTCCTCGTCGGCCTGTTCGGTCTTCTCGACGACGGCCTTCGAGCGTTCGACGTTCTCCTCGAAGTCCTCGTGGGAGGCGTCGATCATGATCGAGGAGGGGATGGCCGTCTCGACCTGCATGTCGATGAAGTCCATGTCCGTCTGGTGGTCCATGTTGAGGAATACGCCGACGTCGTACTGTTCGGCGATGACGTCGATGTAATTCCCCATCGCGGCCAGACCTGCCTCGGCGTCGCCGTTGCCCGCGAACCGACAGGCACCGGCGCTCATCTGGATGAGCAGGTCCGAGTCGGCCTGTTCGGCCCCTTCCATCAGGCCCATCATCACGTTCGGTTCCGCGACGTTGCTCGCGACGAGCCCGAATCCTCCGTCCAGAGCCTCGTCGTACACTTCGGCGAGTTCGTCTCCGCCGTAAAACGTCATCAGTAGGTCACCACCGAAATGTTACGCTGCCGTGGTTAAAACGTATGCGAAAATACCCGCTATCGAACGGGCTTTCAGTAATGATCGGCGCGCCTCAGCCGCGCATCGACCAGACGCGGACCTCGTCCATCAGTGATTCGGGATCCAGTTCACGGATGCTCGGCCCTTTCGTCTGGACGAGATGGGCAGACGTTGCCACGCCGGCACGCAGCGCCTTCTCGTCGTCCCAACCCTGCTCGTAGGCCCACAGCGCGCCAGTGAACATCGAGTCGCCGGCACCCACCGTATCGACGACATCGACGTCCAGTGCCGGCGCGTAAAGCGTCTCGTCGGGCGTGACCAGCATTGCACCGTCCCCGCCCATCGACGCCAGGACGCGCTCGAATCCCGTCTCCTGAAGCTGGCGGGCGGCCTCCGCACAGTCGTCGATCGAGTCGATCTCGATCCCCGTCGCCTCGGTCAGTTCCTCGCGGTTTGGCTTGCAGTACTCGTAGGTATTCTCCAGTTCCTGCATGAGATCGCCGTGGACGTCGAGGGCGGTGTCCCAGTCACCCGCTTCGGCGAGTCGATCGACGTCGCTGGCGTCCATCTTCGGCGGTAGGCTCCCGCCGATGTTGATCAGGGATGGATCGTGATCCTGGATCGTTTCGATCAGTTCGTCGACGGCCTCGCGTTCGACTTCCGGCCCCGACTGGTTGAGCTTGTACTCTTTGCCGGGCGGGAGAATGGTCGTGTTCATCCGCGTCGGCTCCTCGACCTCGACGAAGTCCGTCGGCACATCGTAGGTCTTCAGATCCTGCTGGATGAAATAACCCGTAAAGCCCCCGATGATTCCGGTCGCGACCGTCTCGTAGTCCAGGGCCCGCAGGAACTGCGAGACGTTGATGCCGTTTCCTCCCGAGTCGAACTGGGCGGCGGTCGAACGCTGTACCGTATCCGATTCTAGATCCTCGTCGATCTCGATCGTCTGGTCGACTGCCGGATTCGGCGTGATTGTCAGTATCATCGTTGTGTCCTCCGAGACGGCGGCTCCCGCCGACGTTCTTTTCCCGTCGAACTCTCACGCCACACTGCCTTAAGCGGGTCGATCTTGCCGGAACCCACCGCCGTCTGGCAACTTCACGGTACATTAACGTTTCCGGGTGTGACGTGATGGTTCTCCTCCGAAACCTTCAGGGTGGATCCTTTTACCATAGATCGATATGCGACGGATCGCCGTAGGCGTCTGGCGGCTCTGTGGGTTCGTGCCGATCACCGTTGCGGTCGTAGTCGGGGTGAGCTGGTACTTCGTCGCGAACGGGATCACTGACACGGCCCTGAACGTCTCGCTTGTGACCTTCCTGAACCCGCTGTGGTATCTGTTGAGCATGGTTGTCCACGACGGGCCGGCGCACTTCTGGGGGAATATGGAGCTGTTTGTCCCGTTCGCGGTCGTCCTGACGCTGTTGACCAGTAACCGTCACGTTCTCGGGATCGTCATCGTCTCGCACGTTCTTTCGAACGTGGTCTGGGTGGCGACCGTGATGGGGCCGGCGATCGGGACCAGCGGGGCAACCTTCGGGGTCGTGGCCGCGACACTGGTGCGTGCGACGGGATACGCCTTCCAGAACGGCTCGATGGAATCCTTACAGACGATGGTGGCCGCGACGCTGGCTCCACTGCTGCTGGGGTTCTTCCTGGTCTCGATCCTCGCCGGCCAGAGCACGATCGCCCACTTCGCACACTTCTTCGCGTTCCTGTTCGGGGGCGGAATGGAAGCGATGTACGTCTTCGCCGGCCACGAGAGTGACGATGACGAGCGGTCGGCACCCGACAGGTTCGTCAGTTGATCGACGCAGGTCGGCCGATCAGAGTTGTTCGAGGACGGCTTCGGTGAACTCCTCCGTCGAGGCGTCGCCGCCGAGGTCGGGCGTACGCGGTCCCTCTTCGAGGACAGTCAGGACGGCCTCGCGGACGCGCTGTCCGTCCTCGTCGTAATCAAAGTATTCCAGGAGCATCGCCGCCGAGAGGATCATCGCCGAGGGATTGGCGACACCCTGGCCGGCGATGTCGGGGGCGGAGCCGTGGACCGGCTCGAACAGCGCGTTGTCCTCGCCGATATTGGCGCTGGGGAGCATCCCGAGCCCACCGACGAGGCCCGCAGCGAGGTCCGAGAGGACGTCGCCGGCGAGGTTAGGCGTGATAATTACGTCGTAGTCTTCGGGATGCATCACCAGGTGCATCGCCAGGGCGTCGATCAGTGCCTCGTCGTACTCGGCGTCCATCTCCTCGGCGACCTCGGCAGCAGTGTCGACGAACAGTCCGTCGGTCTCCCGCATTACGTTCGCTTTGTGGGCGACCGTAACTCGATCGGCGTCGTGTTCGTCGGCGTACTCGAAGCCGTATTCGGCGATCTTCCGGGAGGCCTCGCCGGTGATGAGACGCGTCAGCGTCGCCACGTCGTCGGTGAGATTCGATTCGATCCCTGCGTAGACGCCCTGGGTGTTCTCGCGCACGAAAACGAGGTCGGTCTCGGGCTTGACAGCGTCGACGCCCGGGTAGGCTCGCGCCGGACGGACGTTGGCGAACGAACCCACGTCCTGGCGAAGCGGGAGGATGATATCGGCGGCGAGTTCGCCCGCAGCCCCGAACAACGTCGCGTCGGCCTCGCGAGCCAGTTCGCGCGTCTCCTCGGGGAGTGGTGTGCCTTCCCGCTCGTAGACCGCATTGCCGGCCTTGCCCTTCACGAACTCGAAGTCACGGTCAAGCGCACTCAGGACGTCGATCGCGGCCGGCAGCACTTCCTGCCCGATGCCGTCGCCGGGGATCGCGGCGATCTCTTTCGTCATGGGAGTACCTCCCGCGGGGGTGAAAAAGAGGGTGTCGATACGTGCGACGGACAGGCTGGCCCGGAACCGCGTGGCCGCCACCGCGACGGCGAACCAGCCTACTCGACGTCTTCGACCATCTCCGCGGCGACCCCGATGTACCCCGTCGGCGTGAGCGCCTCGAGTTCGTCCCGAACGTCGGGATCGATATCGAGATCCGCGAACAGCGTCCGGAAGTCCGCGAGCGTCACGTCCTCGCCGCGGGTCAACGCCTTCACCTGCTCGTAGGCATCGCTGTGGCCCTCCCGGCGAAGGATCGTCTGGACGGCCTCGCCAATGATCTCCGGGGTCGCCTCCAGGTCCTCGCGCATGACCGCCTCGTTGGGGACGATCTTTCCGAGGCCAGCCTCGAGTTTCCGGTAGCCGATCAGGCAGTGAGCGAGTGCGCTCCCGACGTTGCGCTTGACAGTCGAATCCGAGAGATCACGCTGGAGGCGGGAGTTCGTGACGTAGTCTGCGAGGAACCCGAGATCACTGTTGGCTTTCGAGAGGTTGCCCTCGCTGTTCTCGAAGTCGATCGGGTTGACCTTGTGGGGCATCGTCGAGGAACCGGTCTCGCCCTCCATCGACTCCTGTCCGAGATAGCGATCCGAGACGTACAACCAGGCGTCCAAGTCGAGATCCAGCAGAACGCGGTTGGTCCCCTGGAGAGCGTCGAACAACGCCGCGAGGTCGTCACAGGGGTTGACCTGCGTCGTCAGCGGTTCGTGTTCGAGCCCTAGCGAGCCGACGAAGTCCTCGGCGAACGCCGGCCAGCCCACGTCGGGATAGGCGACGTGATGGGCCGCGTAGGTACCCGATGCGCCCGCGAGTTTTCCCGAGAGGCCGTCGGTGGCGTGTTCGATCCGGCCGAGTGTGCGACCGAGTCGTGAGGCGTAGACGGCCATCTCCTTGCCGAAGGTGGTCGGCGTGGCCGGCTGGCCGTGGGTGCGGGCAAGCATTGGCGTGTCCCGATACTCGCGGGCGAGTTCTTCGAGGGCATCACGGACGTCCCGCAGCGCAGGCAGGAGCACGTCCTCGACGGCGGGCTTGACCAGCAACCTGTGAGCGAGGTTGTTGACGTCCTCACTGGTGAGTCCGAAGTGCAGCCACTGCTCGGCGTCGAGATCCGTCGGTAGTCGCTCCCGGAGGAAGTACTCCACAGCCTTGACGTCGTGATTCGTGGCGTCGTATTTCTCGGTCCCTTCAGTCTCGATTTGCTTGACGAGTGCGGCATCATCGTCGTCGAAATCCTCGTAGATCTCCCGAAGTGCGTCGCGCTGCCCGCCGTCGATATCGAAGGGCGTCGCGTCGAGGTCTGCGAGTGCGATCAGGTATTCGACTTCTACGTGGACGCGGGCGCGGATCAAAGCCGATTCGCTGGCGTAGGCCACCAGCGGTTCTGTGTAGTGGGCGTAGCGGCCATCGAGCGGCGAGACGGCCGAGAGCGGATCGCGATCAGTCATGGCTGGGGGTCCGCACAGCGAGCGAAAAAGACTGCCGGTCCGGGGTTCCGATCGACAGGATTTAGGACACCGACCGGGAACCTGAGAGTGCTGGTGGGGTGGCAGAGCGGCCCATTGCGCCGGTCTTGAAAACCGGTGGCGTAAGCCTCCTGGGTTCAAATCCCAGCCCCACCGTGAGTGCGCGGCGCAGATTCGCGCCGCGCCGAA
>NZ_SPQG01000003.1:0-47987 GCF_004944975.1 Halorhabdus amylolytica | reverse complement strand
GCGAAGCGAGCGACCACCTTCACGTGGTTCAAATTCCGATCGACGAGTGAAACGAGTCGATCGGCGTTCGCCTCGTGATACTCGGCGAACTCCCAGCCCCACCGTCGGATTCCGTTCGTCATCCGACGAGTGTTGTCTGACTCCGTTCAACAGCACACTGTCAGAGTCCTATCGTCGTCTGATGCGCCCTGCCTCGCGGTGTTCAGCAGGACATCGTGAGTACGCGAACGAACACCGAAGAGGAAACAGACATCTGTCTGATGGATGTGCATGGGGTTTAATCACTCACGGCGACAAGCGAAAGCGTCCTATGAGCGTCATGGAGCGGTTTTCACTCGACGGCGACGTGGCCATCGTCACCGGGGCGGCCCAGGGTCTGGGTAAGCATATGGCAGGTGCCCTCGCGGAGATGGGGGCCGACGTGGCGATCGTCGACGTGCAGGGGGAGAAAGCGACGACGACCGCGAGAGAACTCGACGGCGAGACCGACGTGATCGCCGTCGAGACGGACGTGACCGACGAGGCGTCGGTCGAAGAGATGGTCGAACGCGTTACCGAACGGCTCGGGCCGATCGACGTGCTCGTCAATAACGCTGGTATCGTCGAGAACTCCCCCGCCGAGGAGACATCGATTGAGTCCTGGCGACGCGTACTCTCGGTGAATCTCGACGGTCCGTTTCTCTGTGCCAAACACGTCGGAACGCAGATGCTCCGTCGGGAAACGGGGAAGATCATCAACATCGCCTCAATGTCGGGTATCGACGTCAACGTTCCCCAGAAGCAGGCGAGTTACAACACGACGAAGGCCGGCCTCGCAATGCTCACCGAATCGCTCGCAGTCGAATGGGCCGACCGCGGCGTCAGGGTCAACGCCATCGCACCCGGGTACATGCGAACCGAACTCGTCGACGACGTTCTCGAAGCGAACCCGGACATGGAAGAGGAATGGCTCGAAAACACGCCGCTCGGTCGACTCGGCCGTCCGGAGGAACTCCGGGAACTCGTCGTCTACCTCGCTTCGGACGCCTCGTCATACATGACCGGGTCGACGATCGTCCTGGACGGCGGGTATACGTCTCGCTGACGTCTGCCAGGACAGAACGACGGGATTCTCTCACTGTATTGCGACGGCTCCCCACCCCGAAAGGGGCTATCCGTGGGACGACCCGATCAAAGATATCTAGCGAGGAGAGACCTCCGGAGACATGCGGCCGCAGTCCCTCCGTGAACGATCGCAAACACCTATGTAGGTCGTGAACGAATACCACAACTGGGAGATGTCATCCGAGACGTGTGCTGTCTGCGGCGGTCAGTACCCGTTCGACAGCACGGTGCATGTGCTCGTACATACGAACAGCGAGGAGGGCGCGATCGATTACTACGTCTGCCGGCGTTGTTACGAGGAGGAACTCGCGCCACTGGTCGCCTGAATCTTGCGATACGTTCACTCAACGGTCGTGGTACCACTACTCTCAGAAGGGTTATCCCCCGAGCGACACTACGTTTGTTTGCAATGGCAAACGGAACGGTGGATTTCTTCCACGACACTGGCGGTTACGGTTTCATTTCGACTGAGGACGAGGACGATGACGTTTTCTTCCACATGGAGGACGTTGGCGGCCCGGACCTCGAAGAGGGACAGGACATCGAATTCGACATCGAGCAGGCCCCCAAAGGCCCGCGCGCGACGAACGTCGTTCGCGCATAGATCATCCGAACACTGCCGTCGGGCAGTGCTCTGAACGCAATTCCGATTCTTTCGAACACTACGCTGCGAGCCCCTGCCTCGTTGGTGGACCGATATCGTGACCGGACGCCCCATTCGTGGCAATGAAGTTGTGTACGCAACTACCTGGCCTATGCCCGATCGCGAGCCCGTCGCCTGGCACGTCTCCCTGGCCGGCCGGGCACTCAGTCGGACGATCGAGGACGAACTCTCTGACCAGGACCTGGGTCGCGGCGAGTATCGGGTCCTGTTTGCGCTCGCCGAACGCGAGGGCCTCACCCAGACCGACCTCGTCGAACAACACCATCTGGAGAAGAGTTCGATCGCCCGCGTCGTGGCTCAACTCGAATCGAAAGGATACGTCGAGACGCGACCGGATCCCGATGACGGCCGGCGGAAGCGACTGCACCTGACGGACGCGGGACGAGAACTCCGTGAGGATATCGCCGCCGTGAAAGACCGTGTCGAGTCCCAACTAACCGAGGGACTGTCAGTCGAGGAGCGATCGGCGCTGGTCGGGCACTTGCGGACGGTCTGTCGGAACCTGGACGTGGATCTTCCGGAGGACGAAACGTGATCTCGTCGTCGATCTGAAGTCGCCTTCGGGATTAGGTCCCGCCGTCACCGTCCGCGGGGGTCGCACTCTGGGTGATCGTCGCTACGGGGACGCTGACGGTCATGGCCGGCGCGATACTGGGGCCGGTCGTCAACCAGATCCAGGCAGGACTGGCCGTCATGCAGTCCTTGGCAGGACTCATCATCACGACTCACGGTCTGTTCATCGTTCTCGCGAGCCTCACCGCCGGCGTCCTTATCGACCGATATGGGCCACGGAAACCCTATATCCTCGGGCTGGTGGTGTACGCACTTGCCGGCGGTGCCGGGCTCGTCGTCACGTCGTTTCCCGTCTTGCTCGTGACGCGGGCGGCACTGGGCGTCGCCGTCGCATTCGTCTATACGGGCGTGACGGTCCTCATTTACAACCTCTATTCGGGCCGACGGAAAGACCGCGCGATGGGGTTGCGAGCCGGCGCCAACAGCGTCGGGGCGTCGGTCTGGCCACTCGTCGGCGGAATCCTCGGGACCGCCTCCTGGCAGGTCCCCTTCGGCGTCTACCTCGTTGGCCTCCCGCTCGGCGTGGCCGCACTGCTGTTCGTCCCTGAGCCGGCGATGGAGTCGGACCCTTCGGAGAGCGACGGGGCGGGTGGTAGTCTCCGGCTGCTGGTGGACGTGATCACGGGGACGCCGTTGCTCCTCGCCGTCTACCTGCTTTACTTCCTGGCGAACGTCCTGCTTTACTCGATCGTCGTCTACTATCCGGGGATCTTAGAGACCTACGGGCTGGAGTCGTCGTTTCAGATCAGTCTCTACCTCTCGGTGATGGGGATCGCTGGCGGTGTTAGCGCCGCGCTGTCGATCGGATCCACCGGCTGTTCTCCTACGGCCAGTTGGCCCGGATCGCGTTTCTCCTCTGGACGATCGGCTTCGCCGTCGTTCCGGTCGCGAATTCCCCGGTCGTGGCGATCGCTCCGGTCGTGTTGTTCGGGCTCGGACAGGGGCTGGTCTTCCCGACGGCGATGCTCTGGGTCGAAGAGCTGGTTCCGGCGAGCCGAAAGGGGCAGTTCAGCTCGTACATCGCCATGTTCGGGTACGTGGGACAGTTCCTCTCGCCAGTGGTGTTCGGTCCGGTCGCGGCCGGGTTCGGCGTCGTCGCGGTCTTCGGCGTGACTGCGGGCGTCGTCGCCACACTTTTCGTGGGCACGACGATCAAAAATATACGATAACTCTCGTTATCTGGCCCTCGAGAGGACTGTCGACCGAATCCTGCTACTCGGAGATGACACGCGGAGTGTGTCGTCCAAACTCGGTGCAACCAACTATGGCCGTCAGTTCACGTCACAACCGAGATCCACGAGTGTACTGGCGGCGGTAGCAATGTCGTCCGTCTGGACGAGAAGGTGATCCGTCGAGTACGAAGAGAGAACGAAGACAGAGACCTCCGCATCTGCCAGGGCCGTCGCGACCGTTGCCAGAAATCCCACCAGCTCGAACGGGAGTTCTACGTCGAACGTCAAGCGCTTCCAGCCCCGCTCGATCGACTCGTACGCCACGCTATCGAGGGCGTCCTCCGCAATGATGGTCGTTGTCTCGGTCCCGTCTCGAACCGTCGCGAACGCAGTAGCGTACGTCTCCTCGGTTCGACAGACTGCATACGTACGATCCGAAATCGTCACGGTTGCACCGTCGAGGAACGCACTCGGTTCCATACCGACCCACCAGTTGAGTCGTGGAAAACAGTGTCGATCCCGGGCGGAGTTACAGGAGTGTCATTCGGTGTGTCGACGTACAGCACCCTTACGTACTCGATTCGGGCTGTGCAGAATACAGCTAGTCCGGAGTGGGTTCAGATCGAGGTATCGAGACGGCGAAAACGAGCGACGCTCGATCAAGTAGACGACTCGCGGTATGCCATGTGATACACGGTCATGGCTTTCGATCAGTTGTCGCTGATTCGAACTCCCTGGAATCACCGACGACCACCCGATCAGGAATGCTCGGATCAGGTACCCGGCCGACAGTCAGCAACCGTTCGGTGAACGTCAGGTCCTCTTTTGCGGGATCGGGTTTGTCTATCGTCTCGTACTCGACGGCCACGCCCCCGTCCTCGGCGGCGATCCGGACCACACTCAGCCGGAAGGTCGGGTGGAAGACCGGAGGGAGCAATCCAGCGATCACGGGCCGGCGATGGAAACGCTTCAGCCACGTCCCCGTGTTGACTATCGCCCGTCCGTCAACCTCCTCGACCGCCGGTCGGTGGGTATGTCCGTAGCAGAAGACGGCCGTCTCGGGACGCGCCTCGAAGACGTCTCTCGCCGCAGCGACGTACGGTTCGCTCGGATCGACCGTGAACTCCGTCTCGACGAGGCCGAACCGGTCGATGGTACGCTTGAAATCCTGGACGATGAACCGCAGCGGGATCCAGACCAGGACTAGTATCCCGACGATAGCCACGTTGATCGCCAGCACCGAGAACGCGAACGTCCCGGCGGATCCGAGTCGACCGAACGCCCCTTCGATGGCGTCGGTCGGCATCGACCAGATCCCGATCAGGTCGAGGCCGGCACCGATCGCGACAAGCGCGCTCAGATTGAACAGCAACAGGAACGGGACGGCGGCGTACCGCAGCAGGGGATGCATCTCGTTGTAGAAGTACTTCGAGAGGAACCACACCGGGACCCGCTCGGTGGGCGTGACCGCCTGGATATCCTTCAGCCAGTTGCGTCGTCCGCGGTCGGATACCTGGCCAGCTCGGCTGGTCACGAGCGTGTTGTAGTGATAGCCAAGCGGCTTCTCGTAGGGGTTGCCGAAGTCCACAAAGCGGTTGTTCGGGTCGCGCTGGTTGCCGTGTTCGAAGTGAATGACTCGCTTGCCAACAGGACGGGTGATCGATTGTTTCTGGACGAGATCCACGTTGTATTTGGCGAACCGCGTTACGTACTCGTCGTAGGCGGCGAGTTCGTGGTCGTGATTGCCCGGCAGAAGCGTGATCTGGACGTTCTCGCCGGTCGCACGGAGCTGTTCGAACAACTCCGGGTAGCGATCGACCAGCGCGTCGAACTTCTCGATGCCTTCCAGAGTGGTGAACTCCCAGAGGCCGAACGCGTCCCCGTTGATGAGTAGCTCCGCGTTCTCGTCAGTTCTCTCGAGACGTTCGAGAAACGCGAGCAGTTCGTCGAGGAACTCGACGTGTTCCAGTTGCTCGTCGCCGCCGATGTGGAGGTCGCTGATCGCGTAGTAGACCGTCTCGGCGTCACCCATTCGTCTTCGAGTGCGCGCGCTGTCTCAAAACACCTTCGCCCGGTGCCAGCCCGGAACACCCTCGCCCGGTGCCGACCTGGGTGTCGAGAAGCGAGCCGTCCATCGGGCGTGATCACGTGAGCCCCCACATCGTCGCGATCCCAACCGTCGTCACGACCGCAAGCAGCAACTGCAACGGGCCGCCGACTTTCAGGAAGTCCGAGAACCGATAGCCGCCGGGACCATAGACCATCAGGTTGGTCTGGTAGCCGACAGGCGTCATGAACGACATCGCGGAAGCGAACATCACTGCCAGCAGGAACGCGAAGGGGTCGGCTTCCATTCCGCCGGCTGCATCAACGGCGACGGGGATCATCAATACGATCGTTGCGACGGGGGTGATGACGTTCGCCAGGAGGCCGGTAAAGACATAAAACAGTAGCATCACCAGGATAAGCGGAAGGAACGCATCGGTAGCGACCAGCGCGTCGGCCAGCACTGAGGCCCCGCCGGTCGCCTCCATGGCGAACCCGAGCGGGATCACACCCGCCAGCAGGAAGACGATGTTCCAGGAGACAGCGTCGTAGGCGTCGGCTGGCGACAGACAGCCCGTGACGATCATCGCAAAGACGCCCGCGAGGGCGGCGATCACGATCGGAAGGAGGTTCGACGCCGCCGCACCGATCACCCCTGCCATGATCGCGACCGCGAGTGGCGTCTTCGGCGACAGCGGCGCGACCTCTGCCGGTTCGATCTCGTCGATCCGGTCGGCCTCCCCCTCGTCGACCACGATCAGATCACCCGACTCCGCGAAGTAATCGATGGCCGTCGACGATAGTCGGACCAGCAGGAGGTCGCCTGGCTCGACAGTGACCTCGTCCAGATCCTGACGGATGAGTTCGTCGCTTCGCCGGACCGCGAGGACCGTCGTCCGGTGGAACTCTTCGAGTCGCGCTTCCGCGAGCGTTTCCCCGACGTACGCCGAGTCCTCCGGGACAACCGCCTTGGCGAGGGTGTTCTCGGTTGGGCTGTCGTCGAAGGTGTCGTCGGTGACGTCTTCACGGACGAGGCGATGGAGGCCGTAGGCGTCGCGGAGCCGGGATACCGCCCGTCTCGGTCCGTTGACGACGAGGACGTCACCGGCGGCGATCCGCTGGTCGGTGTCCGGGACGGCGTAGGCCTCACCGTTCCGACGCAACTGGAGTACGTCGACCGGAACATCCTCTCGGTTCTCGATGTCGGCGACTGGCTCGCCGATGATAGTCGACGTCTCCGGGACGCGTAACTGGTCGAGGTGATCTTCGAGATTGAACTCCGAAACGAGATCCGTATCGACCGGGATCCGTGCGGGCGTGAGTCGACGGCCGATCGTCAACAGATACGCGAGTCCGACCGCGAGGACGATCACACCCAGTTGCGTGAACTCGAACATGCCGATACCGTCCCGCCCGGGAACGAGCTGTCGGGTGAAGTCACTGGCGAGGATGTTCGTCGAGGTCCCCACGAGTGTCAGCGTCCCGCCGAGGATCGCCGCGTAGGACAGGGGCAACAACAACTTCGACGGCGAGACGTCGCTCTGTTCGGCCAGATCAGTGATCATCGGGATGAACACGGCGACGACCGGGGTGTTGTTGACGAACCCCGCGATCGGCCCTGTCGTGCCGACCGTCGCCAGCAGGGCCCGACCTTCGTCGCCACGGACGAACCCCGCGAGCGAGACGCCGAGTCGCTGGACGAGTCCCGTATTCTGGATCCCCGCACTCAGCATGTACATCGCAACGATGGTGATCGTCGCGGGATTGGCGAACCCCGCGATGGCGTCCCGTGGCGTGACCCCGATGGTCGGCCCGAGCGCGGCCAGCGCGACGATGACGCCGATCGCCGTGACGTCGTTCGGGATCACCTCCGAGACGAACAGGACGAGTGCCACGCCGATGAGTCCGAACACGAGGGCTGCCTCGAACGGGATTCCCGCGATGGCCATGCCCCGTCGATTCGGGGGACAGGAATTAAGAATTGGGATGCAACGTCTTTCGGGTTGTCCCTGACCCGCCCGATCCGCAACTACTTTGCTGGCGGCCCGCCCCTCCCCGCACATGAAGCTCGCCGGAATGGCCTCGAATCGCGGCCGCAATCTGATGAACATCGCCGACCGCGCGCCGGGTGGGGCGGAGTTCGCCGTCGTCCTGACCAACGACGCCGACGCACCGGTGCTGGAGAAAGCCGCCGACCGGGACATCCCGACTGAAGTCGTCGAACGCGAGGAAGGGGAGGACCGCAAAGCACACGAGAAGCGCGTTCTCGATGCCCTCGGTGACTACGAGTTCGAACTCGTGGCGCTGGACGGCTACATGCGGATCCTCACCGAGACGTTCCTCGACGCTGCCCCGACGACGTTGAACGTCCACCCGGCGCTCCTGCCGGCGTTCAAAGGTATGAGTCCCCACGAGGATGTCCTCGAAGCGGGCGTGAAGACGACGGGCTGTACCGTCCACGTCGTCGACGAGACGGTCGACGACGGACCGATCGTCACCCAGGAACCCGTTCCCGTCCGGGAGGGTGACGCCGTCGAAGATCTCAAAGAGCGGGTGCTCTACGAAGGAGAATTCAGGGCTTATCCCCGTGCAATCGAGTGGTTCGCCGAGGACCGCGTCGAGATCGATCGGGACTCCGGAACGGTTTCCGTCGAGGGTGACGACGGCGGCGCGTACCCCGCCCGGCGGATCGCGAGCGACGACCGCGTTCGGGAACTCCGCTACGGTGAGAATCCCCACCAGGACGCCGCCCTCTATGCCGATCGGACCTGTGGGGAGGCCAGCGTCGTCCATGCCCCGCAACTCAACGGAGGTGCGAAGGGGATGGGTTACAACAACTACAACGACGCCGACGCGGCGCTGAACATCGTCAAGGAGTTCGACGAGCCAGCGTGTGCAGTCATCAAGCACACCAACCCGGCAGGCTGTGCGGTCGCCGAATCGATCAGCGAGGCCTACGCCGACGCCCTCTCGACTGATCCCAAAAGTGCTTTCGGGGGGATCGTCGCCCTCAATCGGACGTGTGACGCCGCGACGGCCGAGCAGATCGTCGAGTCCTTCAAAGAGGTCGTCGTCGCGCCGGGGTATACCGACGATGCCCTCGCGGTGCTCTTCGAGAAGGACAACCTCCGCGTTCTCGACGTGAGCGAGCAGTTCGATCCCACCGAGACGGTGACCGAGAAGCCGATCGTCGGCGGCCGACTCGTTCAGGATCGCGACCTCCAGACGGTCACACGCGAGGATCTCGAAGTCGTCACCGAGCGCGAGCCGACCGACGAACAGATCGAGTCGATGCTCTTCGCCTGGCAGACCATCAAGCACGTCAAATCCAACGCGATCCTCTTCGCGAAAGGCACGGAGACGGTCGGCGTGGGCGCAGGCCAGGTCTCTCGGGTCGACGCCGTCGAGATCGCGAAGATGAAAGCCGAGGCAGACGCCGAGGGCAAGGACGCCGACGGCGCGGTGATGGCCAGCGACGCCTTCTTCCCGTTCCCGGACGGCATCGACGCGGCCGAGGAGGCCGGCATCGAGGCGGTCATCCAGCCCGGCGGGAGCGTCAACGACGACGACGTGATCGAACGGGCCGACGAACTCGACATGGCGATGGTCTTCACCGGCACGCGGGCGTTCCGACACGATTGAGTCGCCGCCCCCACTCTGTCAGTTTCCAGACAGTATCGAGGGAAAGACGGTCCCTTTTTACGGGCCCACGGAAAGTACGGATGAGATACATGCGACGACGTACGCTTGCCCTGATTGCTCTCCTCGGGATGGTGGTCCTCGCGGGGTGTAGTGGTGGGGCGACGACCGAGAAGGTCGACGGATCACAGGCCCAGTCGGAGACACTCGCGGCAATGGACGCCGTCGAATCCTATCACGTTACTTCGAACACGACGATAGTCCAGACGGTCAACAACCGGACACAGCGCCAGACGATCGAGTCCGACGGAGCGTTCGATCGGGCGGACCAGCGGCTGCAGATCAACCAGACTGTCTCGGTGAGCGGGATGGCCCAGCAAGCCAGTGTCTACGTATTGAACGAGTCGCTCTACGAGTACAGTCCCGCCTACGCCAGCCAGTACGGCTCGGAGTGGGTGACCGTCGAGATCGGGGACAGTTTCTTCGACCAGCAAGACACCCTCTCCCGCCAGCGGGCGTTCCTGACGAACGCTTCGGTGACGACAGGTGGTACCGAGACCGTTGACGGAACTGAAACACGGCTCCTCGAAGCCGACGTCGACGAAGACGCGACGAGCGATCAGATCATGGCCCGCCTCGGCGCCGGGTCGGGCGTCGAGTACGACGTGACCAACGTCGAACAACGTCTCTGGGTCGATCCAGACACTGATCGTCCGGTGAAAAGCACTGTCTCGATGAACGCGACAGTCACGCAAGCGGGACAGACTGCCGACCTGACGATGGACATCGAACTCGCGTTCGAGTACGACCGTGACGTTTCTGTTTCACTCCCAGAAGCGGCCGATTCGGCGGTTTCGCTCGGAAACAAGACCAGTTCGTAGCGCTACGGTGGGGTCTCTGGACCGCCCCGCCCGCCTTCCCGGCTTAGCCGGGTTTATTTCGGTCGGTCCCGTTGGAACCGATATGACGACTCGAACACACCTCGCGGGTGCTCTCCTCCTGGCGACAGTGTTGCTTGCCGGGTGTGTCGGAAGCGGATCGACGACGCCGACAGCGACGCCATCCGAGACCGTCGAAGGCGAGGTCCCCGGGGCGAACGCACTGCGAGCCGACACGCTATCGGCGATGGAGAACGTCTCCGCCTACACCGCCGACCAGAACGCGACAATCGTCCAGCACCTCGCGGACGGCGACCTGACGAGCACCATCGACGTCGAATACGCCCTCAACCGGACCAGCCGCTCACTGGTTTCCCATCGGACGGTAACTCGATCCGGTCAGCGGGTCACCGTCGAGCGGTACGTCCTCGATCAGACGCTCTATCAGCGCAGCGATCGGTTCCGGGCGGAGTACGGTTCCGAGTGGATCGAACGGGATGTCTCGGAGAGCTTTGCGCGCCACTGGACCCTCTACGATCAACTCCGGCTACACCAGTTATTCCTCGACAATGCTTCGCTGTCGGACCTCGAGACAGTGACTCTCGATGGGTCGGAGGCATACGTCCTGCACGCCGCATTTGACACGGCGGAACTGAATTCGGCGCTCCGGGACACGCTCGACTTTCCGCCAGGTGTCGAGGCCAACGCGACCCTCCGGGCGACGTTCTGGATCGACCCCGAGACGACTCGCCCGATCAAGATCCGGCGGACGGCCGAACTCACCCGGACGATCGAAGGGCAGTCGGTCGATGTCGACCGTGAGATCACCACCCGACTCACCTACGAGAACGTCTCTGTCTCTCTCCCCGAGGGCGCGGCGGACGCCAGCATCGTCGGCGAGGAGTGAGGGGCTGATCCGTCGGGGAGATGGGGCCGTGACAGGGAGATCTGACTCCGGGAGGACGGGAGGCATCTGACTCCGGGAGGACGGGAGGCATCTGACTCCGATAGGCTAAAGCGCGCCGGCCCGATGCCAACAAGCATGCGCTATCACGAGGCTGCGAACTTTCTTTTCGACCTCCGCCGGTTCTCTCCGCGTCCCGGAACTGAGGCGACGCGGGAGATGCTCGCGTATCTGGACGATCCACAGGTGCCACTCACTACGGTCCAGATCGCCGGCTCCAACGGCAAGGGAAGCACCGCCCGGATGCTCGAGACGGTGCTCCGAGAGGCGGGACTGGACGTCGGGATCTACATCTCGCCGCATCTCGACGACGTCCGTGAGCGCGTCCGAGTCAACGGACGGAAACTGTCGAAGGCAGCGCTCGTCGAGTTCGTCGAGCGGATCGAACCCTACGTCACCGAGAACGCGGCTGCCGGCGACGCGCCGACGTTCTTCGAGACGCTGACGGCCTTGGCGCTGTGGGAGTTCGGCCGCCGCGAGGTCGACGTCGCGATCCTGGAGGTCGGCATCGGCGGCCGCCACGACGCCACCAGCGTGGTCGACCCCGTTGCCAGCGCGGTCACGAGCATCACCCTCGAACACACGGACTTCCTCGGCGAGACGATCGAGGAGATCGCGAGCGACAAGGCCGCGGTCGCCCCCGAGGAGGCACCGCTGGTGACGGCCGCGACCGGCGACGCGCTGGCCGCCATCCGCGGTGAGGCGGGCGAAGTACTTCGAGTGGGGACCGACGACGATGCCACGGTCTCGGTCGGGGCTGACGGTCGCGACGGCCTGGAGGGACTTGTCACGCTGTCAGGCCCGGACTGGTCGGTCGAAGCGCGTCTCCCCCTGTTAGGGACCCATCAGGCTCGAAACGCGGGTGTCGCGGCTGCCCTGTCCCGGCAGGTCGCCGACGTGAATGAGACTGAACTCGCAAGCGGTCTCCGGCGGGCTACCTGGCCAGGCCGATTCGAAGTACTCGATCGCGAACCGCTGGTCGTCCTGGATGGTGCACACAACCCCGGCGGCTGTGAGCAGGTTGCCGAGACTCTCTCGACGTTCGAGTACGACGACCTGCACCTCGTCGTCGGGGCGATGTGCGATAAGGACCACCGAGGAATGGCCGCGGCGCTGCCCGAACCCGACACCGTGATCACTGCTCGCCCGGACGTCGACCGGGCGGAGGACGAGGGGGTCCTCGCCCGGGCGTTCGTGATCGAGACTGACGCCGACGTCGAGACGCGGTCGACGGTGGCGGACGGGCTTGATCTGGCACTCGAGACCGCCGGCTCGGACGACGCCGTCCTCGTCGTGGGTTCGCTGTACGCCGTCAGGGAGGCACGGTCGCGCTGGACGCGAGCGAAGGTGCCCAAACGCGTCGGGTCGCTTCCGGAAGCCCAGGCGGTTCTCGAAGACGCTCACGTCACCGACGAGGACGCCTGGGAGATGCGGGCTCAGGGCGTCCATCGCGTCCTGAAGACGCGCCTCCAGCCTCGGGAAGCTCGGACTCTCAGAGACGCACTCCGTTCAGTGGGCGGAGAGTGTGCGATCTCGGCCGTCGACGACAGCGAGCGCGAACGCGTCGACGTTCTCCTCATGGGGACCCACGCGCAGTTCGAACGCGTCGTCGGGCGACTCGGGGATCGATCCCACGTCGGATCGTCGCTGGCTGAGGAACTTCGGAAGGCGCTTTCCGTCGACGTCGTTCCCGACGATCAGGGTCTCCCCTGGGAGGACGGCACGGCCGTGATGGGGATCTTGAACGTCACGCCCGATAGCTTCCACGACGGCGGCGAGTACGACGCCCTCGCGGACGCGCTCGATCGCGCCGAGGAGATGATCGAGGCGGGCGTCGACATCGTCGACGTCGGGGGCGAGAGCACCCGACCGGGTGCCGATCCAGTGCCCGTCGAGACCGAGCACGATCGCGTGGTCCCGGTGATCGAACGCCTCGCCGGCCGGGACGTGACCGTCTCGGTCGACACGCGGAAGGTCGAAGTCGCGGAGGCGGCCCTGGAAGCCGGCGCGGACGTTCTCAACGACGTCTCCGGGCTCGAAGATCCCAGCATGGCGCGTCTCGCGGCTGAACACGATGCGTCGGTCGTCGTCATGCACAGTATCGACACGCCTGTCGATCCCGACCACGAGGTCCACTACGACGACGTCGTCGAGGACATCCTCGACGAACTCACAGAACGCGTCTTGCTGGCCGAGAAGGCTGGCCTCGACCGCTCGCGGATCCTCGTCGATCCCGGCCTTGGCTTCGGGAAGAGTGCCGCGGAGAACTTCGAAGTGCTCGATCGTCTCGAGGAACTCCGCGGGCTGGGCTGTCCGGTCCTGATCGGTCACTCCCACAAGTCGATGTTTGAACTGATCGATCGCGACGCCGAGGAGCGCTACGAACCCACGATCGCGGCCACCGCGCTAGCGGCCGACCGCGGTGCCGACGTGATCCGGGTCCACGACGCGGCGGCAAACGTCGCGGCCGTCGACGTCGTACGCGCGGCCGCCGATTCGGATCGCTTCGAGAAGTGAATGTCTTAGAGGACCGGGTGCCTTCGAGAAGTGACCGCTTGGAACGGGCCGGACGCCCTTGAGGCTGCGAGCGACCCCGCGTTCCTCACTCGATCGTCGTGTGTTCGGACTCCTCGTTCAGTGCGAGATTCGTGGCGATCTCGGCGTTGCGGACCGCGTACTGGGCCGTCTCCTGGAGCGCGACCAGAACGTCCCTGACCGCCAGCAGATCGCTGTTGGGCATCTCTTCGAGCCCGTCGAGCAATTCGTCCTCGCAGTGGTCGATCTCCCGGAACCGTGTACGGACGTCGTTCGCGATCTCGAAGTCGCGTTCGACGACGGCTTTGACGGCCATCTCGGTGAGTTCGTCGACCTGTTCGGTCAGGTCCCGGATCCGTTCCATCGTCTCCGAATCCACGTTGAGACGGTGGCCGTCGGTCTCGAGGGCGATGTCCGCGATGTCCTCGGCGTTATCGGCGATCAACTCGAGGTTTTTCGCGACTGACCGATAGCCGACCAGCGGGAACCCATCCTCCAGTCCCACGGCGTGGGCGAGATTGGGGTTCTGGTAGGCGGTGAAGATCAGCCGCAACAGCAGGACGAAGATCTTGTTGGCCTGTCGTTCGCGATTGAGTGCCCGCTGGGCGAGGTCGGGATTGCCGTGTGCCAGTGCCTTGATCCCCTCGGTTCGCATCGTACTCCCCGTACTCTCTAAGCGTTCAAGCAGGTTTTCGAGACGGAAGTCCCCCGGGTCCACCGAACACCGGATGGCGATCCGCCGTGGGGTCTCCTCGATGACGCCCAGCCCCATCAACTGTGTCTCGGCGTTGTAGACGGCGTTGATGTGCGAACTCGGCAGTGTCTTGCCTTCGTCGGCCTCGACGTGGATCACGCGCCGGCCGAGGACGTACTGGGCGACGATAGCCCGCTCGACGGAGTCCGCGTCGAGCGTCGACACGTGGATCGTCGCCTCCGATTTCCCCGAGTCGACGGACTCGGGAAAGACGGTCAACATGCCTTTCCCACCGATTCGCAGGGTCACTTCGTCTCCCTTCTGTACCCCGTTTTCGCTCGTCCAGTCAGCCGGGAGTGTCATCGCCAGCGTTGAGGGTCCGAGCTGTTGGACCTTCCGCGTATCCATACACCTCTTATGTGACCAGTCGACCTTAAGTCTATCAATACTACGAGGGTATGCCTAGGTCGCCGAAAGCAAACCTCTAGGCCCTAGACGATCCGGACGAGTCGGGTTTCGACGCGCCCGACTCGAACGCGATGCCAGCCCCGCAGTCGCTCGTCGAGGGCGCGGTCGCCGGTATCCACCCGGAGGACGCCGATCCCGTCTAGTTTCCGGCGCGAAGCGACGATCCGGACGTCGGACTGTCGGAGGACGGCAGGGGAGAGTTGCTGATTGCCACGACCGAAGACGAACCCCTGGCCGCCGATCGGCGAGACGAACACGACGTTGTCAGTCCCGAGACTCGCGAGGATCTCGGACTCGCCGCCGTCCTCGACCAGGACGTTGCCGTCCCGCCAGACATCGACGCCCAGTGGCGATCCCTCGAACCCGAGCTGTGATTCGATCGCGCCGACTGTACTCCCCGGTCCGAAGACGTAGGTCGTTTCAGGATCGACCCCGGCGGCGACACCCGTTGCGAGCGTCTCCACCGTCCCCCCGACTCGTTGTTTGGGTGACTGCCGTCGCCGATCGACTGGCGTCTTCGCTGTCGATCGTAACACCGTCGAGACCTCCCCCTCCCGGAAGGCGTCCTCGTCGAGATCCAGGACGTCACCTGGTTCGGTCTCCTCGAACGTGGTGACGATCTCCGCGGCGGCCGTCGGATCGACGGCGAAGACGCCCGAGTAGACTTTCACGCCCGCCGGGACGCCGAGCATCGGTATCTCGCTCCCGAGCCCGTCGAGCGTCTCGGCGACGTCGACGGCGGTGCCGTCGCCCCCGACGAACACCACCACGTCGACGTCTGCGGCGACCAGCGCGGCGACGGCACGTCGGGTGTCGGCCGCCGTCGTTTCGCCGATCGACGCCGCTGGTCCCGCGACTGGTTCGGCCACGACGGTCGGATCGAACCCTGCTTCGCGGGCGATATCGGCCCCCATGATCCCCGCCACCGTCACCACCGACACGGTATCGTGAGACGCCAGCGCGTCGAGCGCCCGTCGCGCCCGGTCGGGAGCGCGTGGCTCCGCCCCGCGCTGACGGGCCTCGGCGACCTTGCCATCGGTCCCTTTCAGCCCGACCCGTCCGCCCATGCCGGCGATCGGATTGAGCAGGATACCGACGCGGCGCATACCAGAAGATAAGCCGTGATCCCGGAAAAACACGGGGATCGTCGGCGATCACGACGGGAACCGTCTGCGACACCGGAACGGATTCACTCCGGGCGGTGATGCCAGGGGGCGCTGTCGAAGTCGACGTGGCGTTCGGTCCGGTCGATGGCGTCGATGGCAGCGATGTCATCCGCGTCGAGTTCGAGGTCGAGACTCCCGAAGTTGTCCCGGATATGGGCCTCGCTCGTGGCCTTCGGGATCGGATAGGCGCCCTTCTGACGGACCCACGCCAGGCTGACCTGAGCCTCGCTGACGCCGTGCTTTTTCGCGATCTCGGTGATCTCGGGCACGTCGAAGACGTCCCCGCGGGCGAGCGGGGAGTACGCGACGACGTGATGGTCGTGTTCGTCGGCGTACTCGCGCAGTTCCGCCTGGGGGAGCAGCGGATGCATCTCGATCTGATTGGCGAACAGGGGCACATCGAGGACGTCGAGAGCGCGATCGAGGTTGTACGGCTCGAAGTTCGAGACGCCGACGTGTTCGATCAGCCCACTTTCGCGGAGTTCGTCGAACGCCGGTAACGTCTCTTCAGGATCGTACTCGCCGGTCGGCCAGTGGACGTACAGCAGATCGAGAGACTCGACGCCGAGGCGCTCACGGCTGTTCTCGGCGGCTTCGAGGACCTCCTCGTAAGCGACACCCGTCGCGGACGGGTGAACCTTCGTCGCGAGGAAGATCTCATCGCGATCGACGTCGGCCCGGGCGATCCCCTCGCCGACGGCGTCTTCGTTGCCGTAGAACTCCGCGGTATCGACGTGCCGGTAGCCCATCTCCAGGGCGGTCCGGACGCTCTCGGCACACTGTTTCGGATCCTCGTTCTGCCAGGTACCGAGGCCGATCTCGGGTAATGCCGTCATGTGTGATCGATCGTGATCGAAACCTATGGGTATTATCATCGACGGCGAAAAATCACCTCACTCATCGAAACGCGGTTCGATCGGAGCGGGTCTCGGCCCCGCGACTCGTGTTACTCGTCCTCGTCGTCTTCGTCTTGGACCTCTTCGAAGTCAGCGTCGACGTACTCTTCGTCGTCGGCATCACCGGTTCCAGCGCCACCGGCACCTGCCGGGCCACCGGCGCCAGCGGGACCGCCAGCGCCCATACCGCCCATGCCGCCGGCACCGGCCGCACCACCAGCGGCTCCGGCACCCCCAGCACCCTCGGCGGCCTGCTCCTGGTACATCTGCTTGCCGATCTCCTGGAGCGCCTCGGTCAGTTCCTCGGTCGCGCTCTCGTAGTCGTCCTTCGTGGCATCGTCGTCTTCTAGAGCCTCCTCGACGGCATCGATCTTGTCTTCGATGTCTTCTCGGAGGTCGTCGTCGACGGCCTCGTCGTTTTCTTCCAACAACGTCTCGGCACGCTGGACGGCGCTCTCGGCCTCGTTTCGTGCCTCGATACGCTCACGGCGCTTCTGGTCTTCCTCGGCGTGTTGTTCGGCCTCTTCCTGCATCTCCTCGATCTCCTCGTCTGAGAGGCCAACGCCGCCCTCGATAGTGATCTCTTCGGAGTTACCGGATCCCTGATCCTCCGCGGAGACGTTGACGATACCGTTCTCGTCGATGGAGAACGTGACCTCGATCTGGGGCGTGCCCGCGGGCGCCGGCGGGATCCCCTGTAGCATGAAAGCCCCGAGGAGTTCGTTCTCCTCGGCGATCTCTCGCTCGCCCTGGAAGACACGGATCTGGACCGACGTCTGGTTTGCGGCCGCGGTCGTGAAGATCTTCGACTCCTCGGTCGGGATGGTGGTGTTCTTCTCGATGAGCCGTTCGAAGAGCCCGCCCTTGACCTCGACGCCAAGGCTGAGAGGCGTCACGTCGAGCAGAACGATGTCGTCGACGTCGCCCGAGAGGACGCCGCCCTGGATCGCGGCGCCCAGCGCGACGGCCTCGTCGGGATTGACGTTCTTCTTCGGTTCCTTGCCCGTGAGTTCCTCGACCTTCTCCTGGACCTGTGGCATCCGGGTCGATCCACCCACGAGGAGCACCTCGTCGATGTCAGACTTCGAGTAACCGGCGTCCTCCAGAGCCTGTTCAGTGGGTTGAACTGTCCGCTCGATGAGGTCCTCTGTCAGGCTCTCGAACTTCGCACGGGTGAGGTCCTTCTCCAGATGGACCGGGCCGTCGTCGGTCGACGTGATAAAGGGCAGGTTGATCTCCGTCTCCTTGCGCGAGGAGAGTTCGATCTTGGCCTCCTCGGCGGCATCCTTCATGCGCTGGAGTGCCTGACGGTCCTCCCGGAGG
The DNA here is from genome assembly GCF_004944975.1 of Halorhabdus amylolytica. Lineage (GTDB taxonomy): Archaea > Halobacteriota > Halobacteria > Halobacteriales > Haloarculaceae > Halorhabdus > Halorhabdus amylolytica. The sequence continues at coordinate 29,865 of NZ_SPQG01000003.1, read as the reverse complement.
TCGATTCCGTGTTCGTTCTCGAAGTCCTCGGCGAGCCAGTCGATAACTGCCCGGTCCCAATCGTCGCCGCCGAGATCGTTGTCCCCGTTGGTCGCGACGACTTCGTAGACGCCCCCACCCAGGTCGAGGATCGAGACGTCGAAGGTCCCACCACCCAGGTCGTAAACGAGGACGGTCTGATCGGACTCGTCGTCAAGTCCGTAGGCCATCGAGGCCGCCGTCGGCTCGTTGATGATGCGCTCGACCTCGAAACCGGCGATCTCGCCGGCGTCCTTCGTCGCCTGTCGCTGATGGTCGTTGAAGTACGCCGGGACCGTGATGACGGCCTTCTCGATCTCCTCGCCGAGGTACTCCTCGGCGTCGCGTTTGATCTTCTGGAGGACCATCGCCGAGATCTGCTCGGGCGTATACTCCTCGTCCTCCAGGGAGACGGTGTAGTCCTCCTCGCCCATATGACGCTTGATCGACTGGATCGTGTGGTCGGGATTCTTGACGGCCTGGTTCTTCGCCGGCTTGCCGACGAGTTGCTCCCCGTCGTCGAACGCCACGACCGAGGGCGTCGTCCGCTCGCCCTCGCTGTTGACGATGATCTCCGGGTCGCCACCCTCCATCACCGCGAACGCGCTGTTGGTCGTCCCCAGGTCGATTCCGAGAATCTTGTTGCTCGCCATCTTGTCCGCATCTACCGGCTTGTGCCGGTTAAACATTACTAGACAGGCCGAACCACGCTCCGGACCGGTGTCGCTCCCGTCTTGCGGTTTGTCTCGACGGGGACGTTCACAGTCGAGGGTTTTATACAGAAGTTCCGTCCTACTCTTGGTCGTCCGCGCCCTCCTCCGGACGATCCCCGTCCGTCTCGTACTCGTCGTCCCTCGGCCCGTCGCTGACGGCCACCTGTGCCGGACGGAGTACTTTCTCCCCCATTACGTACCCGGGCCGGTGAACGTCGGCGATCGTCCCTTCGGGCTGGTCGGCCTCGATCTGAGCCAGTACTTCGTGACGTTCGGGGTCGACCTCGTCGCCAGGCGCGGGTTCGATCGGGTCGACGTTCTCCCGGTCGAGTTCCCGCTCGAACTGTCTAAACGTCGATTCGACGCCCTCTCTGAGATCGTCGGAGTCGTCCTGGTCGAGAGCGCGCCGTAGGTTGTCCCGGACATCGAGCAGCCGTTCGACCAGGTCTTCAGTGGCGCGCTCGCGTTCCTTCTCGCGCTCACGTTCCATGCGCTTCTTGTAGTTCTGGAAGTCCGCTTGCTTGCGCTTCAGACGGGAAGTGAGGTCCTCGATCTCCTCGTTCTTTTCCTCGAGGCTCGCCTCGAGTTCGTCAATCTCGTCGCGGAGCGTCTCGATCTCCAGTTCGCGGGCAGCGAGTTCGTCGGCGAGTTCGGTGTCGTCGGTTTCGCGGATATCCTCAAGGAAATCCTCGCGGAGCGAGGAGACGCTTTCGTCGCTGGATTCGGGGGGTTGGGCCGAGCCCTCTGGCGCGTCGTCGCTTGCCCCCTCCTCAGTCCGTTCGACGTCCTCGCCGTCTTGCTCGGTCTCAGTCATGGTCGATAGGTGCCCGTCAGCGGATAAAAGGATTGAGAAAGCCCTCGTCCGGACGCGGAGTCGAGTCCGTCCAAACGCCCTCCGGGAACAACCTTTTGGCTGCCGACCGGCCACAGAAGGACAGTGGCTCCGCTCGCGCTTACCTACGAGTCCGGCACGATCCGCGTCGAGGGAGATCTCCCCGAGTCGGTCGCCACGATGGCGGATCTCAAACGCGACGACCGTTCGGACACCTGGCGAGCCCCTGGCTACCGATACATGGCCGTTCGCCGCGCGCTCGGTGAGGCCGACTGCGACATCGAGGACGCGGTCCTCTCGGCCCCGTCGGTCGATGTGACCTCTTCCTATCGTCTCAGGAACTATCAACGCGAGGCCCTTGACGCCTGGCGCGAGGCAGACGAGCGCGGCGTCCTCGAACTGCCGACCGGCAGCGGCAAGACCGTGATCGGGATAGAGGCCATCGCGACGCTGGGGACAGCCGCGCTGGTCGTCGTCCCGACGATCGACTTGCTCGAACAGTGGCGCGCGGAACTCGAAACCGAATTCGACGTGCCGATCGGCCAGTTGGGCGGCGGCGAGCAGCGCCTGGAAGCTGTCACCGTCGCCACGTACGATTCGGCGTACCTCCGGGCCGACGGGATCGGCGACCGCTTCGGGCTGGTGATCTTCGACGAGGTTCACCACCTCGGCGGGGAGGGATATCGCGACATCGCTCGCCTATCGGCTGCCCCCGCCCGTCTCGGGCTGACAGCTACCTTCGAGCGGTCGGACGGCGCTCACGAGGTGATCGCCGAGCTGGTGGGGGATCCGCTCTACCGGCTCGACCCGGACGACCTGGCGGGTGAACACCTCGCACCCTACGACATCAAGCGGATCGAGGTCGAGTTGACTGACGAGGAGCGCGGGACCTACGAGGCCAATCAGGAGACGTTCACCGAGTACCTCGCGAGTTCGGATCTGCAGTTGACCAGCGGCTCGGACTATCGCAAGCTCGTGATGCGCTCGGGCTCGGACCCACGGGCCCGCGAGGCACTGCTGGCGAAGGAACGCGCCCGTGACGTCGTCCGGACGGCCGATCGGAAGGTCGAAGTCCTCGCCGACCTGCTCGATCGCCACACTGACGACCGCGTCATCGGCTTCGCCGCTACGACCGACTTCGTCTACGAGCTGTCCGAGCGGTTCCTCCGGCCGGCGATCACTCACGAGACGGGTACCCGCGAGCGTCGCGAGATCCTCGAACGGTTTCGCGCCGGGACGTACTCGACGGTCGTCACGGCGAACGTCCTCGACGAGGGGATCGACGTGCCCGCGGCGAACGTCGGGATCGTGCTCGCCGGCAGCGGCAGTCAGCGGGAGTTTACCCAGCGGCTCGGGCGCATACTTCGGCCGACGGAAGGGGACGACCGCGCCCTGCTGTACGAGGTGATCTGTGCGGACACTGCGGAAGAACGGGTCGCGCGACGCCGGCGGTCCGATGGTGAGTAAGCCACGGAAATTACGCCTTCGCCACCGTCGCGGACGTTCGAGACGGAATGGCGGGACTGGCCACTGTCGATCCCCGTCCGTCGGCTTTTCACCCCTCTGTCCCGAACGGGGAGGCGTGTTGGGAAAAGACCTGTTGCGGGTCTCGCGGGCCGGCGGCGGCTATCACCCGCAATTCGTCAACGGGGACCACCGTAATCTGGCGGCCCGGACGGTCGGGGTCTTTCAGGGCCACGTGGGCCACCGGCGACGAGTGCTCGATGCGGCGCTGGCCGACCTGGAACGGGACGCACCGGACTTCAAACTCGTCCGTGGGTTCGCGTCGTTGCTCGAACGCGACGCGACCTTCGAGACGCGGGCGCCGCTCTCCCCCGTGCGTGCACGACGTGCGGCGTTCGCCGCCGCCGAGACAGTGGGCGTCGTCACGGAGGACGACCGTCAGCGGGCACTCAAACGAGCCGCCGATCGGATGGGGGCTGACGCCGACGCCGTCTCGGGATCACTGTACGCGGACCGGGAGGCCGAACAGGTCCTGACGGCGTTCGATCCGCGCTGGACACCGACGGAGTTGCTCGACCAGTACGATCTCTCGCTCGCGCAGACGGCGCTGTTCGACGCCACCGAGGTCCGGGTTCGGTCGAACGATCCAAGGAAACTGGTCTCGGCGGTCAAGCGACTGGGACTGCTCTACGAAGTGAACAAAGACGACGGAGAGTGGGAATTACTCGTCACGGGGCCGGACGCGCTCTTTGAATCGACCCGGCGGTACGGAACCCGGTTCGCCCGTCTGCTCCGGAGTGTGGCGACGACCGCGGAGTGGAACCTGGAAGCGACGATCGACGACGACGGGACCGAGCGCCGACTGGAACTGTCTGATACCGACCTTTCGGTCCCCGGCGTCGAACCCGTCACGGACGCGAGTTACGACAGCGAGGTCGAAGCCGACTTCGCGACCCGCTTCGAGTCGCTGTCCCTCCCCTGGGAACTCACACGCGAACCGGAACCCCTCGAAGTCGGGACGAGCGTCGCTATCCCCGATTTCGCATTCGACTACCGGCACGCCGACTTCCGGGTCTACTTCGAGATCATGGGCTTTTGGACGCCCGAATACGTCGGGAAGAAACTCGACCAGTTCGAGGCGATCGAGGACGTGGAATTGCTCGTCGCCTTCGACGAAAGTCTCGGCGTCGGCGAGGCGATCGAGGCGCGCGATCATCGGGCGATCCCGTATTCCGGCCGGGTCAGGATCAAGGACGTTCGGGAAGCCCTCCGGCGCTACGAGGCCGATCTCGTCAACGAGGCGGCCACGTCGCTTCCTTCGGAGCTGGACCCCGAGACGGACGTGATCACACTCACAGACCTGGCCGCCGAGCACGGCGTCAGCGAGAGCGCGATCGAGCGAGTAGCCGTCCCCAGCCACGAGCGCGTCGGCCGGACACTCGTTCGACCGGCGGTTCTGGACGCGCTGGAGGACGAGATCGAGGCCGGCATAGACCTCGCGGAGGCGGAGACGGTCCTTGAGGAGTACGGGATCGACGATGCGAGCGCGGTACTCTCCCGGTTGGGGTATCGTGTCGAGTGGGAGGGTCTCGGTGGCGGCGTGGTTCGGGAGCGCGAGAAACCTGGGGAGTGACTATGTCCCCCTTTCTCCGGTTCCCAGACGGCCTCGATCGCGTCTCGGTCCGCGACAGTCCGACTGTCGATCACGCGGTTAGAACGGTCCGTCAGGTCTGGCGACGGATCGCGAGTGCCGCCACAGCGACGATTGCGAGCAGCGCCAGCACGGCCGTCAATCCCTGACCGTCGGTTTCGGTTACTCCGGTCGTCGTCTCGGCGGCCGCGTCTGTCGTCGTCACGGTAGTCGTATCTGTCGTCGTCTCGGCGGTCGCCGTGGTCGACGTCGCCGTCGCGGTGGTAGTGGTGGTCGTCGGATCGATCGAGAAGCGTCGCTGGGTGGTCGTTCCGTCGACCTCGACGCGGACAGTGTAGCTCCCCGCCGACTCGCCTGCGAGATCGAGCGTCGTCTGCCACTCGCCGGCCGATCCGATCCGAGTCGTCTCGGCAGTCACCGTGGTGCCGTCGCGGTAAACCTCGACGGACACGTCGGTTCCTGCCTGGCGGTTGGTCGTTCCGGAAACGGTTACGTCACCGGGTTCGACGGTCCCGTCCGCCGGGGGCGCGTCGATCGCGATCCGTGGATACGTGACGTCGAGACGCAACTCGCGGAGCCGGTCGTCCGAGCCCGCCCGGGTGTAGGCGTCCCGGACTTTCGCCAGCAGTTGCGTCTGTGACTCCCGTCCCGTTACGTGCGTCCGGACGGAGTTCGGCGTCGACTCGAAGGACCCGTCGTCGCCGCGGGAGACGACCACGAACCGGTACTCCCCGCGAGTGGTGAAGTCTCCGAGGTCCCGTTCGAGCAGTCCGTCCCGCACGGCCGCCGTCTCCGCAGTCTGGAGGGCTCCCCGGGGCGTCACGACGTAGAGGTGGATGTCCTCCTGATCGGTCCCGGTCTCGATCGAGAGAGTCACCTCGTCGCCAGTGTCGAAGGCCACTTCCGGCTGGGAGAGGCTGGCCCTCAGCTCCCCGCTTCCGATCCGGATCGATACGGATTCGGCATCGAGGCTGGCGAACTCGGCGGCAGACAGCCGCTGGTCCGGGTCGTACTGCTCGCCAGCGTCGGCCGCGACGGCGATCCAGTAGGTCCCCCTGGCGTTGATCACTCGGGAGGTGTCGATCCGGAGCGTGTAGCGACCGTCGCTCCGGACGTCGGCCCTCGCGTACCGATCGCTCGACCCGTCCCGGAACAGCGGCTCCCATCGGTTGTCGATCCGCGCGTAGGCCGTGACTGTCGACGCACCCCTCGCCTGTCCGGTGAGCGTCAGTTCCGACCCGAGGATTGCCGTGGCAGGGTACTCGGTGACACTCACTGCGCGGCGATCGACGCGCAACGAGGCCCGGGACAGCGATGTCCCCCGGATGCTGGTCCCCTGGACGAGCTCGATCCGGGCCGTGTTATCCGATCTGAGCCCGTCGCTGTGGATGCGAACACGTCCCTCACCGCGGTCGTCGAGACGGACGACTGCGGCGACCGCGCCGGGGGCGTCACTCCCGATCCGATCGACGACTGCGCCCGACGCGGCGAACACCTGGTGGGCCCCCTCGTCGGTCGCTGGGACGCCGTCGAGGTCGCCGCTCCTGATCCGGAGCAGTACCCGCTCGCCGGGATCGCCGATCACGGTCGCAATCGTCGACTCGCCACGCGAGACGGTGCTCCGGTCGAGCGCGATCGTCGGCCGGCTACTCCTGATCACGACGGTCGCTGTCCGCGACGCGTCGAGTTCGCTCGCCTCGACCTCGATCCGGTAGGCACCCTCCGGCTGGTCCGTGAAGTTCGCCCGGACGCTATCCTCGGCGTCGGTGAGGTGTCTCGCCGTTCCCGAGCCGAGGACTTCCCGCGTCACGTCGAGTCCGTCCGGATCCTCGACACTCACTTCGATCCGGTCGGCCGCCTCGAAGTTGAACTGCGCGGCGATATCGACGACCGCGTCGGCAGGAATGCGTCCGCCCGTTACGTTCGCGCCGTTCTGTGTCCGGACTGTCACCGACCTGATGACCGGCGCTCGGACCACGACATCGGTCCGCCCGTCTCCGTTCGTATCGTATGTCCCAGTCCGGAAGTTTCGGAAGTCGACCCGGGAGGCGTCGTCTGCTTGCTCGAACTCTCCCTCGGCGTTACCCGCCAGTCCCTCGAAACTCACGGACCCTGTACCGATCGGATCGCCCGACTCCGACTGTCTGACCTCGGTAACGTTCAGGACTTCCCCCTCGAAGACGACGACCGGTGCCGACACGTTCCCGAGCCTGTCCCGCGGTTCCTCGGCCCCACTCGCTATCCCTCCCAACCCCGCGACACCGATGGCGACGATCACGACCGTCACCACGAGCCCGAGAACGGCTTTCCGATCGAATCCTGTCACATCCGGTTTTCCCGCCGTCATCCTGCGAATGAACGCTCACATCGAATATAAATTATCGCATTAATTGAAGCAGTGACATGGGTTCGGACGAAGTGACGCTGGAATTGCGGGTCCTGTCAGAGGTTACGTCGCCGCCCCTTGGGAACCTGTGATCGGAGTTCGTCGTAGACGTACAACCCGACTCCAAGCGGTTCGCGCTCGCCAGCGAGATTGTGCGTGACGATCAGATATCCCCAGTCGCCGTCCCACGCGGGTTCCTGGTCCTCGCCGGCGAGAAACCTGCGCGACTCATCCCGCGAGAGGTGAATCACGTTCTTCTCGGCGTGACCGCCGAACCGTTGGACGGCCTCCAGGGTCGGCTTCCAGTGTTCCTGGCGCGTCCGCAGGAACGTCATTCCGAGGGCCTCGATCTCGACCGGTGACGGGAGGTCCCCGCAGAACGCCCAGATCTTGCCCGAGCCACGCTCCCAGAAGGTGTGATCGTCGAACGTTTCCGGCGGGACGCCGAACCGGTCCGCCCAGAAGTCGAGGACGGCTTCGCGAGTGGGTCGTCCCGGGACCTCGCGTTCCGCTTCGGTTTCGGGCAGCCGATCGAACCGCTCGCTATCGTTCTCGGGGGCGTTCGTGTCCCCGTCTCGATCACTGTCGGTCATTCAGTTACCTCCAGTTTCGCAACGAAGAACCCGCCGGTGTCGTTGAAGTGTGGGTAGATCCGCCGGGCCTTCCGGACGTTCGGATCGAATGATTCGTCCTCCCACTCCGTGACGCCGGGACGGGATTGCAGCGGCAGTTCCACCTCAACCAGCCGGCAGGGGTGCTTCTCCAGCGCGGAGTCCAGGACGGCCTCGTTCTCCTCTGGTGCGAACGTACACGTCGAGTAGACGACCGTCCCACCCTTGCGGGTCGCCTCGATCGCCCGCCGGAGGATCCCCTTCTGGACGCCAGCGACCCCCTGGACGTGTTCGAAGGTCCACTGTTCGAGAGCGTCTGGGTTCTTCCGGATCGTCCCCTCACACGAACAGGGAACGTCCACAAGCGCCCGGTCGTAGGACTTACCGTCGAACGGTTTCAGGGAGTGATTGCGGGCGTCCTCGTTGGTGACCGCGAGGTTCGTCACGCCCAGGCGCTCGGCGTTCGATCGGAGCGCCGAGAGCCGCCCGAGGTTGTTGTCGGTCGCCACGAGCAGGCCTTCGTCGTCCATCAGCGCGGCGAGTTGCGTGGTCTTGCTCCCCGGTGCCGCGGCGGCATCCCAGACGCGCTCGCCGGGTTGCGGATCGAGCACTAACGGTGGGAGCGCCGAGACCTCCTCCTGGCCGTGGAGCCACCCCTGGATGTACGGCCAGTTCGATCCGGGATCGCCTTCCGGGAGTTTGAGCACCCCGTCGTGCCAGCCTGTTGGTTCGTGGCTGATGTCCTCCTCGGCGAGTGCTTCCCGCGCCCGTTCGACCGTCGTCTTCAGCGTGTTCACCCTGACGACCGACGGGAGCGAACGCTCACAGGCTGCCCGGAAGGCCTCGAAGTCCTCGACGATGGGCTCGTAACGCCGCAGTACTTCCATCGGGGGCGCTTGGCATGGATCCGGTTTGACGGTTTCGAACGGGCGATCGGATGGCCGGGGGCAAACTGGTCCGAACGGATGATTGTGAATACCGTCGGGATGGTGGGCCCGCCCGGCACGTTTTTGGTTCTAGCAGGCCATGTTCACGCATGGCACACGTCGCCGTCCACGATGACCTCGATCTCGATGAACCGGTCCTCGTCGAGGGGTTCCCCGGCATCGGCCTCGTCGGGAAGATCGCCGCCGATCATATCATCGAGACCTTCGACATGGCCCACTACGCGACCTGTCACTGCGATGGGCTGCCGGAGGTCGCCGTCTATCACGAGGACGACAGAGCGATCACCGGTGCCGTGCGGATCTACGCCGACGTGGATCGGGACCTGTTGGTTCTCCAGAGCGACGTCCCGGTCTCGCCACAGGCAGCCGGGGAGTTCGCCGGTTGTGTGACCGGCTGGCTCGAGGAGGTCAGCGCGTTGCCCCTCTACCTCAGCGGAATCCCGACCGACCCGGATGGGGAACGGGCACTGTACGGCGTTGGGACAGGCGAAGCGGCGGAACTCCTGTCGATCCACGATGTCCCCCCGCCGGTCGAGCGTGGGGCGATCAGCGGGCCGACCGGTGCGCTCATGTACGAAGCCAGCCGTCGCGACCTGGACGGTCTGGGTTTGATCGTCGAGGCCTCCTCGCAGTTCCCCGATCCCGCGGCCGCGAGAATCCTTCTCGAGGAAGGGATCGAACGGATCGCCGGGATCGACGTCGAGACCGAGACGCTTCTCGAACAGGCCGAGGAGATCCGGACGGCCAGGAAGAAACTCGCCCGGCAGATGCAACAGGCCAGCGAGGAGAGTTCGAAGGCCGAACCGGTCGGGATGTACCAGTAGCGAGGACGCCTCCTCCGAGCAGAATCGAGCGATCGACAGACTGGGATGGTGCCACAACTCGATACCCTTTTCGGCGAATCCGGACTACTGTCGGGTGATGGCAGTCCCAGAAACCGTCGCGACCGGGCTGGCCGGGATGGTCTTCGGACTGGCGCTTGCGGCCCCGCCGGGTCCGATGAACGCAGTCATCGCCGAGGAGAGTGTCGTCCGTGGGTTCCGGCCAGGCGTCATCGCCGGCTGTGGCGCCATGGTTGCCGACGCGACGTTCTTCGCGCTGGCCGCGCTAGGGGTCGTTTCGATCGTCCGCGAGGTAACCTATCTGCAGGGTGCGATGGTCGCCGTCGGTGGCCTCCTGATGCTTTACTTCGCCGTCGACGCCGTCCGGGAACTCGACCAAACCTTCACCGACTTCGACGACGGGGCACCCGGTTCGGACGCACGCGGCTTCAGGCGAGCGTTCCTGCTGGCACTCACCAACCCGTATCAGATCGTCTTCTGGGTGACCGTCGGTGTCGGGCTGTTGACGCCCGGCACTGTCGACGTCTTCTCACATACTCCTTACGTCGGCGACACGCTCGCGGGTGTGCTGGTCGTCCACACCGGGGACCCCGCACTGATCGTCGGGCTGTTCGGCGGCATCGTCCTCTGGATCGTCGGCTTCCCGGCGACGCTCGTCGGGGCTGGCCGTCGAATCGATCGCTTCGCGCCCGTCGTGGCGGCGCTCAGCGCAGTCTTCCTTGCGGCTTTCGGCGTGCTCTTCCTGTCGGACGCCCTCGCCACGTTCGACATATTGTGACGATCCGGGCCGCCCGACTCACTCTTCCGGATCCGCGCCGGGTTCGATGGCGGCGACTTCGCTCTCCAGCCACTCTTTGAACCAGCGGACCCGCTTGAGCCGACGGTGGAGGTGACTCTCGGCGGCGTCACTCTCGATGCGTTCGCGGGCGTCCTCGCCGCGCTCGACGACCCGTTCGACCATCTCGGCGGCGTCCGTGTGGTCGCGGGATTCGTATCCCATCCGTAACAACAGGAGGGCGACGCCATTGGCGCCGACCTTGTCGAGGACGTCCGCCTCGATGAGACAGCGAGTCTCCAGGGGCAGGTCCGTTAAGTCGCCCTGATAGGAGTGCTCGCGGATGGCCTCGACGACCTGTTCGACGAAGGATTCCGGATAGTCCCCGTGGGTCGTCAGGAACTCCTTGGCGATGCGGGCTCCCGCCTCGGCGTGTTCGTCCTGTTCGGCCTCGAGTTTCGCGATATCGTGAAAGAGGGCTGCGACGCGGGTGACCTGCAAGTCTGCGCCCTCCGTGCGCGCGATATCGGCCGCCAGCTCGACCACATTGAGGATGTGGTTGTACCGGTACTCCGCGGAATGCCAGGGGTACCACCGCATCCGACCGCCCGCCTGTTCGTTCTCGACGCTTGCTTCGAGATAGTCGTGGACGAACCGCTTCATCTCCTCGACATCGTCGTCCGAGACGGGTGACTCCCGGATCTCAACACCCACAGAACCACCTCCGGCGGCTTCGCGTAGTACTCATCTTGGCTAATAAATGGTGGGTTCGGCTCTTTAGCGTTACGACACCGACAGGAGCCGCCAAACCCGGCTAACCCCTCCGAGAGCCACCGTGCCTCCGTCACTGATCAGCACTTCCATCACGACGCCGTCGCAACCACGATGGCCGCTGCGTGTCGGGGGTCGATGCGCCGGTTCGCTTAAGAGGGCCGATCCCACAATGGGTACCATGGAGATACGAACCGCGACACTGAGTGACAAACCGGCGATCCGGGACGTTGCCAGGCGGTCCCTCCAGTCGTCGTACTCGCTGAGTCCGCAGACGATCACCAGTGGGGTCGAGGAGTGGTACGGGGAGGAACCGCTCGACAGCAGTCTTGGGTCTGCCGATCGAAAACTACTGGTCGCCGAATCCGACGGACAGATTGTCGGGTTCTCCGAGAGCACGCTGACGGCCGACCGGCCGTGGGTTACCGACGAGGCGGACGAAGGTCGGGACGCCCTCCTGCTTTGGTTGCACATCGACCCCGAATACCGCGGCGAGGGGATCGGGACGGCACTGTTCGAGGAGACGATCGATCGCCTCCGTGAATCGGGTGCGACGACGGTCCAGGGACGGGTCCTCGCGAACAATCAGGACGGCACCGACTTCTTCGAGTCACAGGGCTTCGAACGCGTCGGCCGGACCGAGATCGAGATCGGCGGTCGCACGCACGTCGAGTATCGTTACGTCGCCGAGCCTACCGGTCTGGAACCGCTCGAATCCGGCGAACAGACTGTCTACGTCGACCACGACGAATCCGAAGGCGGATCGGAGGCCCCGTTCCACATCGTCTACACCGATCCCGACCGGGAGAACCGCTACGGGTACTACTGTGACAACTGCGGACAGCTCGCCAACGCGATGGATGCAATGGGTCGTATCGAATGCACTGACTGCGGGAACCGGCGCAAACCGACCCGGTGGGACGCCGCATACCTCTGATCGGGCACTCGTGCCCGCCGGCTCGTCGGTCGTCGGTTCGTCGACTCGCGTTCGCTCGTTGGGCCCATTTTCACCCGACCTTTCGTTCGTTTCGTCGTCACATCCAGGATGAAGATGAAGTCCTCACCCGACGGCCGGTGAACCCGGGTTTTCAAGAGGGAACCGGACGCAGTTGAATGCATGCGATTTGGCATTATCAGCACGGCCGACATCGCCCGCAACGCGCTCGTGCCGGCGATCGAACGGAGTTCCCACGAAGTAACGGCAATCGCCTCACGGGACGGCGATCGCGCCGCGAACGTCGCGGGCGAACTCGACATCCCCAACGCCTACGGTAGTTACGAGGCCATGTTCGAGGAGGCTCCGATCGACGCCGTCTACAATCCCCTCCCGAACGGTCTCCATGCCGAGTGGACGAAACGGATAGCCGACGCCGGGTTGGACATCCTCTGTGAGAAACCGATCGCAGTCGACGCTGACGAGGCCCGTGAGATGTTCGAATACTGTGCCGAGAGGGACGTGACGCTGATGGAAGCGTTCATGTACCGCTTCCACCCACGGACGGAACGGGCAGCCGAAGTCGTCGACGAAGAACTCGGGGAGGTCCGTACGGGCTCTTCGGCGTTTACCTTCCGGCTCGACGACCTCGAAGATATCCGCCTCGATCCCGACCTCGCCGGCGGTTCCCTGATGGATCTCGGTTGTTATACGGTCAGCGCGATGCGGTTGTTCCTCGGCGAACCCGAGCGGGTGTACGCCCGGAGTGCCGACACCCGTGACAGCGGCGTCGACACGCAATTGACCGGCGTTCTGGAGTTCGAGTCGGGCGCGACGGCACGGATCCACTCCGGGTTCGATACTCCCGAGGCCGAGGCTTATCGGGTCGAGGCCGTTGACGGGTGGCTCGAAGCAGAGAACGTCTTCGGAGCCGCTCCCGACCAGACTGTCTCCATCGAGTACGAGGTCGACGGCCGACGGACGACCGAGGAGTTCGATCCGGTCGACCCGTACCAGCGGGAAGTCGAACACTTCGCCGACGCCGTCGAAGCTGGAGAACGCCCCCGGATCGACGACGTGGAGTCTCTCCGGAACATGGCCGTTATCGATGCCCTCTATGAGAGTGCCGAGCGGGGCGAAGTCGTGACAGTAGATAAATATTAATGAAGCAGTACTGTCGGTAATATCCTTTCAAAGTCCTTCTTTCCGCCGTTTGGAAAAATAAATAATTTATACTAACCTTTTTATCCGTCAGTCACCAACTGTCAGAAGAAGATGGCCCCCTCTAGTACGGTATCGGACAGCAACTGCGGATCGCCGAGACGGAAGTCCGTGTTGTTCTGTGCCAACTGCGGTCACGACAGCCACGTCGAGGGCGACTGGGTCCTCCACGAGCGGCGCGGTTCGCGGTCGGTCTGGTACCAGTGTCCAGAGTGTGGTCACGCGGTGTCTGTCCGGCCGACGCGGTCGCTGGAGGAGTCACGTTTGCCGTCGCCCATCTCGGCGAGTAGTTCCCGTGGTACGTACGGAACTCCGCCGAGAGAGACGCCAGAAGTCGAACTCTGGACGGATTTCTGGGATACCTACCGACAGATGACGACGGCCTGGCTCCGACCCTGGAGTGACGTCGACGTGATGGCCGACTAAACGCCAACGTTCGACCGTGTGTACCGCTCCCGTTCGGTCGCGTAAGTCGATTCACCCGACTCTAACGTCCTGGTCCGTCCTTGTCCGTTCAGATACATCATGCTATGGCGACCCGCTCGGGTGAAGGATTGCTCTGTGATGGGGCTTCAGTCCGGACCGTGACGGCAAGCCTCTATCCAGTTTATTCCGATTGAAACAATACTGAAATATAGTCCCGGGCGGATTCGAACCGCCGTCAGAGGCTTTCTTCCGGAATCTGACGTATCAGATCTCGTCCAAAGGCCTCTATGATTGGCCACTACACCACGGGACTGCACAGAAGAGTTGTCGATCAGTGTTTAAGAGCGTTATCTTTCCGACGGATCGCAAGATGGTTTCGGCACCTGGATTGAGCCGGGATTCACCGTCTCGACAGGAACCCCTTCTCGGCGGCTTTGTAGCGAATCTGTGCGTGAAGCTTCGCAAAGCCCCATGCGTCCGGAGTTATACGGATTATTGTAGATTATTCCCGGATGACGCCGACCCGGGGGTCGACGGATACCGGTACATCACGACAATAATCCGTATCAGTCATCACGGCTGCCGAAGACGCCCGTGACCGACTCCAAGACACGACCGGGTGGGCCACCCAGATAGCTGGAATCTCGCCGCCGGAGACATCGATCGCTCGCCGGATCGCCGCTCGTCCGACCCTGCGCGTGCTCAAACAGTACGGACAGGAATTTCAGTCCGAACACCTGCCGTAAGGACAAAAGTGTCTCCGTTGGTGAATGTATCGTCCTCTGACTCATCTGCATTGAGCACACCAATCTCATCTATCCTGAGCCGGGAGAAACTGAGACTATAGTGGGTCTAACGGGCCTGTGATGAGAAGTTGCCCCATCTTGCTCGGTTACGGGTAATACAGCGACCTTTTTCATCGTCGGGTTTCCTCACTCGCTTCGTTCGCCGCTGGAGCCACTTCTCGAAAAGCGTCGATGAAAAAGGCCGAGCGCTTCGAGCGCGGCGAATCGCGCGAACGAGTGGTTCGAAGAACCCGGTAGTTCGTGCGAATGCCGTCGGTCAGTTCGCCCATCTACTGAACAGTTAATTCACGATGTGCTTGCTGAAACACTCGTGCTTACCAGGATCGCTCTGTTCAAACCAGGTAGCGAGGCGGATTCCCCGCCCTTCCGAAAACCTCCGGTTTTCGGCTTTCGCAAATCTTCGATTTGCGTCAACACCGTGGGCGGGGTTGAAGCCGACACTTGCTACCACAAACCACGGGCTATTAACTAACTCTACCTTCTATTGAAAATAGTGGCAGACGACTACCTGAGACGCACTGCGATCACCCGCCCCATCCTCACCGACGAGCAACAGGACTTGCTCGACGCCACCATCAGCGAGTGGAAAACTGCCTGCAACATCAGCAGTCGCATCGGATGGGATGCAGGTGAGACGCGGAAAACCTACCTCCAAGACCTCGCCTACGACACAGTGTTGGAGGAAACACGTCTCGGGAGTCAGCACGTAATTCTCGCCACCCACCAAGCCGCAGCCGCACTCGATGGTGTCGAAGCAATCGAAGAGCTTGATGAACACGACAAAACGTCCCGACCTGAATTTACCAGCAACACGGTGAAATACGACACCCGGACGATGATACTGTTCGAGGACGGGTCTGTTTCGCTTGCCACTGTCAAGGGTCGGATTCGGTGTGACCTGAACCTCCCCAACGAAGAAGACGGGTATCAACACGAATACCTCACCGATGAGGAGTGGGAAGTAACAGAGTCTACGCTGTCAAAGCGTGATGACGAATACTACCTGCACCTCGGGTTTCGCAAAGACAAACCCGAAAAACAGGTCGAAATACAGGATGACGACGAGGACAGGACAGTTCTCGGCGTTGACCTCGGCATCGTCAACATCGCCACCACCTCGACAGCGTACTTCGCCTCCGGCAGAGAACTTCGACACCAGCATCGAGAGTTCGAGCGGATTCGCGGTAATCTCCAGCAGACTGGGACACAATCCGCCCATCGGACGATTCAGCAGATGAGTGGGAGAGAATCACGGTATCTTCGTGACCAACTCCATCAAGTTGCGAACCAGATTCTCGAAGACGCACGTACTCACGACTGCGAGTACATCGCATTCGAGAATCTACAGCACATCCGAGAGCGTGCGCCGCCCGTCAAAGAGTTCCACCAGTGGGCCCACCGACAGCTCGTTGACCTCGTGGAGTACAAGGCTGACGCCGAGGGGATTAGCGTCGAGTTTGTAGACCCGAAGAACACGAGTCGGCGCTGTCCCGAATGTGGGCACACGAGCAAGGGCAACCGAGTGCGACAGGCGGAATTCGAGTGTGAGTCGTGCGGAGTAACTCAGAATGCGGATTACGTGGGTTCGAAGAATGTTGGGTGGCGGTACGTCCGTCGCGGCCTACAGTCGTCGCGGCGGACGGGTGACAGTCAACTCGCCCTGAAGTCAGGAACCGTGACGTCCTCAGGTTTCGTAGAAACCTGATGGGCTGCACGAGAGCTTCGCTCTCGTGAACGCCGAATCGGGGCTTTGTCCCGTCCGACTAACCATGGTCGGGAGAGGCCGAGTTCACTGACAAGCCCCGCCCACCGTGCGCGGGGCAGTTGACTCCTCACGCAACTCGAACTCGATACGCTCGACGTCAGCACCTTTCGAGAGCCGATTCGTGATCTCGATTCGGCCGATTTCGCCCGTTCGATCGACGTGGGTGCCGCCGCAGGGACACATGTCGAAACCGCCGATCTCGACGACCCGCAACTCCTCGACGTGATCGGGCAGCAGATCGAGATTCGACCGTCCTTCGGCGACGTTCTCCTCGACGATCTCGCGTGGTCGTTCGTCCTTCGTGACCGCCAGATCGCGTTCGATCACGTCGTTGGTCCGTTGCTCGATCAGTTCGAGATCCTCGTCGTCGAAGTCGGCGGGTTCGAAGTCGATCCGCGAAAACTCGGCGTGTATCTGGTTGCCCGCCGTCGTCGCGTCGTACTCTTCGAGAACCACCCGCGAAAGGACGTGTTGAGCGGTGTGCATCCGCCGGTGGGCTTGGCGGCGGTTCTCATCGACGTGGCCCGTGACAGGGTCGCCTTCATCCGGCAGAACGCCCTCTACCTCGTCAATCTCGTGGTGGATCTCGCCGTGGTCTTTCCGAACGTCGACGACCGGTGCGGAGCCAACGCCCCACTCGATAGTTCCGTGATCGGCCGGTTGACCGCCGCCCTCGGGATAGAAGTACGTCTCATCGAGGACGATCGATTCTTCGGTGGCGTCGACGACAGTCGCTTCGAAGTCGGTCACGTCGTCGGCGTCGGGCAGGTATCGTAGTTCGGTCATGTCCGGAGGTACGAAGACGGTCCCTACTAAATTCCCGATCTGCCGATGGCGAGTCCGCGGGTCAGTCCAGACGGGCGTTCCCAACTGCCGGGAGCAGACCCCAGCACATGAATAGGATGCCGTGCAAGGACCGTCTATCATGGGTTTACGAGACTTTCTGGCCGGAGAGGAGCAGACAACGCTCACAGAACCCGTCGATCCGCGCTTTGAACTCCCGGCACTGGCCGTAACGGACGAGACCAGGCCGACAGTCTTCGAGCGCGTCGAGGGCTATCCTGACGTCCGCGCGGTCGCCAACACGCTCGGTTCCCGGGAGATGATCGGCCGGGCGCTGGGCATCCAACCCACCGAGATCGTCGAGGCGATGGGGTCGGCGATGGACGATCCGCTACCCGTCGAGGAGACAGCCGACCCGTCTTTCGAGCACGTCGCGAGCGATCCGACGATCGACGAGCACGTTCCGATTCCGATCTTCTACGACGAACACGAACGCCAGTACTTCGCCTCCTCGGTCGTGATCGCCGAGGACCCCGAGACTGGCGTCACCAACTGCTCGTTCCATCGGATGATGTTCGACGAAGGCAATCGGGTCGTCATGCGACTGGTCGAGCGCCACCTTCACGACATCTATACCCGGACGGAGGGTGGCCTCGACGTGGCGATCGTGATGGGCGTCCACCCGGCGGTCGAACTCGCGGCGGCGACCTCCTTCGCGCCAGAGAAGAGCGAACTCGCACTGGCCAATCGGCTGCTCGACGGCGACCTGGCTATCGCCGACGCCGACGGGATCGCCGTGCCCGTCGACGCCGAGATGGTCATGCGCGCGACGATCACCGACGAGCGAAGCGAAGAGGGGCCGTTCGTCGACCTCTCCCGGACGTGGGATCGCACGCGACAGCAACCAGTCGTGACTGTCGCGGAGCTCTATATGCGTCCTGATCCGTACGCGCGGATCATCGTCCCCGGCCGGACCGAACACGCCCACTTGATGGGGATCCCACAGGAACCCAGGATCTACCGGATCGTCGAGAACACCGTCCCGACGGTCGAGAACGTCGTGTTGACGCCCGGGGGGTGTTCGTGGCTCCACGGCGTCGTCCAGATCGACAAGCGGACGGAGGGGGATCCGAAAAACGCCGGGATGGCCGCACTTGCGGGTCACCCGTCGATGAAGAAGGTTACCGTCGTCGACAGCGACATCGATCCCGCGGATCCGACGGCTGTCGAGTGGGCAACCGCGACGCGGATGCAACCCGACGAGGACATCACCCTCATCGAGAACGCCAAGGGATCGTCCCTGGATCCGTCCCAGGACTACGATCGCGGGACGCTCGCGAAGTGGATCGTCGACGCAACTGTGCCCGGCGACCGGGACCGCGCGGATTTCGCCGAAGTGACCGTGCCCGGTGCCGAGGAGATCGACCTCGAAGACTATCGATAACGACTGCCACAGAACCATCACTATCAGCCATGCACCTGACACAGCACGAGGAAGACTTACTCGAATCGGACAACGATGCCGTCCGGAAGGCGATGGAACTGCTTGTGAAACTCGGTGATATCTACGGCGCCGAGGAAATGATCGAGATCGAGTCCGCCCAGGCCTCGGGCATCTCCTACAAGTCGATCGGTGACCCCGGCGTAGAGTTCTTAGAAGGCTTCGCCGAGGAAGGCGCCGAGACCTCGGTTCCGACGTTCGCCAACCCTGCGGGGATGGACTTCGAGCGCTGGGAGGAACTCGGAATCGACGAGGCGTTCGCCGACAAACAGAAGCGCATTCGAGACGCGCTCAAGGAGATGGGGATCGTCCTATCCTTTACCTGTACCCCCTATCTCGCGGGGAATCTCCCGCGACGTGGCCAGCACGTCGCCTGGGCGGAATCCTCTGCCGTTTCCTTTGTCAACAGTGTGGTCGGCGCAAAGACCAACCGTGAGGGCGGTCCCTCGGCACTGGCCGCGGCGATCACCGGCCGGACGCCGAAGTATGGACTCCATCTCGAGGAGAATCGCCAGCCGACCTACCGCATCGACGTCGAAGCCGACATCGAGAGCCAGGCCGACTTCGCAGCGCTTGGCTCCTGGACGGGCCGACTCGTCGAGGACGGCAAGCCGTATTTCGCCGGGATCGATTCGGGCGGAACGGACGACCTGAAATCACTCGGTGCGGCGATGGCTGCGACCGGCGCGGTCGCACTCCACTTCGTCGAGGATGTGACGACGGAGATGGACCCACCCGAAAACGTCGAGACGGTGACGTTCGGCGAAGGAGAACTCGAAGAAGAGTACGCGGAACTCACCACCGCCGACGATCCGGAACTCGTCGTCATCGGGTGTCCGCATTGCTCGCCCGAGGAGATCCAGGACGTGGCGGCGACCGTCGAAGGCAAGGCCCTCACCAGCGATCTGTGGGTCTGTACGAGCGCATCGGTCAAGACCTGGGCCGATCGCAACGGACTGACTGAGACGATCGAAACGGCCGGCGGGAAAGTGCTTGCCGACACCTGCAACGTCGTCTCGCCGATCGAGGAACTGGGCTACGAATCCAGCGCGACCGACTCGGCGAAGGCAGCGACGTATCTCCCGGGATTCTGTAACCAGGACGTGGCGTTCAACGACAAGGAGACGCTGCTGGCGGAGGTGACTGAGTAATGACTTCGGAAGCGAGCAACGAGACGGCCCCGGAAGCGATCGATGCCGAACCGATCACCGAGGGCACGGGTCGCGGGGAGGTCCTGCGCTCACCCGTGCCGATCAGTTTCTACGGCGCTGTCGAACCCGACACCGGCGAGTTCATCGAGGACGGCCATCCCCTGGAGGGCGAAAACATAACTGGGAAAGTGCTTGTCTTCGCGCGCGGGAAGGGATCGACGGTGGGCTCGTACGTCCTCTACGGCCTGGCGAACAACGGTTGTGCGCCCGCAGCGATCGTCAACGAAGAGACCGAAACCATCGTCGCGACAGGGGCGATTCTCGGGGAGATACCCTGTGTGGATTCGCCCGCGGCTGATCTGGACAGCCTTGAGGACGGCGAGACCGTCGCGGTCGACGCCGACGCGGGTACCATCAGGCGGGTGTAACCGTGGAACGGATCGTCGTCGGCGTGACGGGTGCCTCGGGGATCCCGATCGCCGTTCGGACAGTCGAAGCACTCGTCGAGCACGCCGAGGTCTACACCGTGGTTACCGACGCCGCCGAGTCGGTGATGGCCCACGAGTCCGGCTCACGCGAGGCGACGATGGGTCGACTTCGGCAAGCGTCAACGGAACTGTACGGCGAGAGTGAGGTGGGCGCACCGATCGCCTCAGGCTCGTACGACACCGACGGCATGGTGATCGTGCCGGCCTCGATGAACACCGTCGCGGCCGTTGCCACCGGCCGCGCGGACTCGCTGGTGACCCGGGCCGCCGACGTCACGCTGAAGGAACGCCGCCAACTTGTGATCGTTCCGCGGGAGACACCGTTCAGCCAGATCCACCTGGAGAACCTCACGAAACTCGCAGGCATGGGCGTCGACGTCGTGGCGCCGGTGCTCGGATTCTACTTCGATCCCCAGGAACCCGCGGACTTCGTCGATCACGTCGTCGGGAAGATTCTCGAACGCTTCGACCTCGATCACGACTGCTACGACCGCTGGGACCCGACGTGATCCGAACGGATTCCAGACGGTGGCGGGCCCGATCGATCTCGGCGTCGTCCCCGTGTCGTTCGAGCACACTACCCAAAGCAGCAACAACTGGAAAACTCCAAACGGCCGCGCAGTCGAGCGGTGGACGATGGACGTACTGACTCGGCTGGTGGTCATGATCGGCTTGCTGGCGGTCGGCGTCGCACTCCGGGAGGTCGAGGTACTCGACGCCACCCGCGTCGGCTGGCTCAACAGCGTCGCTTTCTATGTGGTCCTGCCGGTACTGGTGTTCGACTCGACACACGCTCAGCCGCTCGGCGAGATCGTCTCGCGGGAACTGCTGGTCGGCGTGGTCGGTATGTTGATCGCGATGGCGGCGATCGCGTGGGCGGTCCACCGACGCATCGACGCAGACGGGCCACGGGCCGCGGCCACGGTCCAGTCTTACCATACGAATCTGGGGTATATCGGCCTCCCGGTCGTGGCGAGTGCGCTCGGCGAGCGGGCGGCGGGGATCGGCAGTGTCGTCCTGGGGATCGGCGCGCTCGTTCAGATCCCGCTGACTGTCACACTCCTCGTCCGGATCACCGGCAGCGGGACGAACGTCCGCGAGGAGGTAACACGACTGCTCACCAATCCTGTCCTGATCGCGTTGCTCGTTGGACTGACGGTCTCGCAGATCCCGTTCACGCTGGCAGGGCGACCCGCCGACGGCGTCGCGCTGATCGCCGAGGCAGCCCTGCCCGTTGCGTTGCTCTGTGTCGGCGGGTCGATCGAACTCGAGTCGATCGACTTCGACCGGTCGATCGTCGGTACCGTCCTGGTGTTGAAACTGCTGGTCATGCCGGCCGTCGCCTGGCTCGTCTTCGCCGGTCTCGGCGCTGATCCATGGACACTCCGGACGGCTGTCGTCATGTTCGGGGCGCCGGCGGCTGTCTCGACGTTCGTCTACGTTACCGAAATGGGCGGGGATCGACGGCTGGCCTCGGTGAACGTCTTTCTTACCACGGTCGCCTCGGCGATCACCCTCTCGGCGCTGATCGCCGTCGTACCCTGACGTGTACGCGCGTCGCCGACGACGTCAGTGGCCGAACGTCTTCGCCTTCGCGACGAGTCAGGGACACCAGCGACTATCAACGCGCTGTGGGTGAGGCGAGTGGCCGAACGTCTTCGTCGCCCTCCCGAATCGTTCCCAGTCGCTGGGACCGGGCTGTGATCCTTTATGTTCGGCGGGTGGAACTACAGAACGCATGTCCGAGGACATCGTCGACCTGCTCGAGCAGGCCTATTTAGACGAAGTGGAGACCGCGATGAACTACCTCGCCAACGCGATCTACTTAGAGACCGTGCTGGGCGAGACTGTCGCCGAATCACTCAAAGAGGACGTCGAGGAGGAACTCCATCACGCCGAGGAACTGGGCTATCGGCTGCGCTTCTACGGCGAGGTTCCTCCGGCCTCTGCCGACTTCGAGGTCAACCAGGAGTCGCTGCAGCCGCCCGCCGAGGGGAGCGACGTGCTCGCGGTCGTCGAGGGCGTCATCGAGGCCGAGGAGGACGCCGTCGCGACCTACGAAGCTCTGATCGACGCGGCCGAGGCCGCCGAGGATCCCGTTACGGAAGACCTCGCGACCGAACTGCTGGCCGACGAACAGGCCCACCTCGCGGAGTTCCGCAGCTACCGGAAAGAATTCGCCTGATATCTGTGCGTCCGGGCCGCTCTGGCGAACCGTCCGACTGATTCCCGGCGTTCGACGGACCACGGGCGTCACCTAGTTTGTCCGTCGAATCCGATGAGTGTCCCGGCAGAATCGTGTTCCTCGTCCGGGACAATCACGTTCAATCATTTATTCCGCGCCTGCGTCGTTCCCCGCCAGACGTTCAATTTCTTCCCGATATTTGGGCTATACCGCCTTCTCAGTTCGTGAATCGTGCGAAATGGGAAGCTTTTTACTCGCGAGAAGGGGAATCTTTCGTGGGTGAAAAACTTGCCTGGTAATCGAGCGCCAGACGGCGATCTGGACGAGCGAATCGAAGCGTATCGCCAGACGGCACAGGAGGTCCGCAGGGACATCGTCGAGATGGTCTACGCGGCACAGTCGGGCCATCCGGGCGGCTCGCTGTCTGCCGTGGAGTATCTGCTCTGGTTGTACAACGAGGAACTGAACGTCGACCCCGAGAATCCCGACGATCCGGATCGTGACCGGCTCATCTACAGCAAAGGGCACGCCTGTCCGGTGCTGTATGCACTGCTAGAACGGTACGACTTCATCGACGTTGATCCCAACGAGGAGTTCCGTCGCCTCGGCGGGGCACTCCCGGGTCACTCCTCACCGAAGGTCCCGGGCGTCGAGTTCCCCTCTGGATCGCTCGGCCAGGGACTGTCCTACGCCAACGGTCAGGCGATGGGTGCCGATTTCGACGACGCCGAGTACGACGTCTACGCCATTCTGGGCGACGGCGAGACCCAGGAAGGCAACATCTGGGAGGCCGCGATGTCGGCCGGCGAGAAGGAGCTGGACATCGTCGCGATCGTCGACCGCAACAAGAAACAGAACGACCTCCCCGTCGCCGAGACGATGGAGATCGACCCACTGGCCGAGAAGTTCGAGGCCTTCCGGTGGGATGTCTGGGAGGTCGACGGCCACGACTTCGGGGAGATCGCCGACGCCTTCGAGGAGATCAACGCCACCGACGGCCCGCGGCTACTGATCGCCAACACCGTCAAGGGTCACCCGATAGACTTCATGGAGGCCCAACCCAACGGCTATCACGCCGGCGCGTTGACCGACGAGGAGTTCGACGAGGCCCTCGAGGAACTTGGCTTCGACCCCGCGACCGCGGAGGTGACGACCAAATGAGCGAGAAGATATCGACCCGGAACGGCTTCGGGAACGGATTGCTGCGCGAGGCTGAGGAACGCGAGGACTTCATCGTCATGGACGCCGACCTGGCCAAATCCACCCGGGGCGGCTGGTTCCGCGACGAGTACCCCGAGCGCTGGATCAACGTGGGCATCTCCGAGCAGGATCTGTTCGCGACGGCGGCCGGCATCGCCGAGACCGGCCGACCGGTCTTTGCCAACACGTTCGCCATCTTCTCCGAGCGTGGCTTCGAGCAGGTGCGCCAGCAGATCGCCCGCCCGAAGCGCAACGTGACCGTCGTCGGCAGCCACGCCGGCGTCATCACGGGCGAGGACGGCCCGAGCGCCCAGACCATCGAGGACATCTCTGCCTATCGCGGCCTGCCGAACCTGCGCGTCATCTCGCCGGCCGACGCCGTCGAGGCCAACGCCCTGGTCACCGCGCTGGCGGACGACGACGATCCCGCCTATCTCCGACTGATCCGGGAATCCGTCCCCGTCATCCACGACGAGGACGAGTACGAGCCGACGATCGGCGAGGGCGAGATCCTTCGTGACGGGTCTGACGTGACGCTGATGGCCCACGGCGCGATGGTCCACGTCGTCCAGGAAGCCGCCGAGGTCCTGGCCGAGGACGGCATCGACGCCCGCGTCGTGAACATGTCGACGATCAAGCCCCTCGACGAGGAACTGGTCGTCGAGTCCGCCGAGCAGACCGGCGCGATCCTCACCGCCGAGGACCACAACATCTACGGCGGCCTGGGTAGCGCCGTCGCCGAGGTACTCGCCGAACAGCGCCCCACACCGATGAAGCGCGTCGGCATCGAAGACGAGTTCGGCACCTCCGGAAACGGACTCGACCTCTACGAGTACTACGGCTTCACCGGCGAGGACATCGCCGAGACGGCGAAAGGGCTATTGGAGTAAGTCCACTAACACAACTGATCATGCGCACATATATCGACTCAGCGTTCGTCGAGGAGGTACGAGAAGCGGACGAACTGGGACTGGTCGACGGGGTCACCACGAACCCGTCGCTGGTCTCTTCGACTGACCGGGAGTATCGTGATATCATCGACGAACTGGACGAGTTCGTCGACGGCCCCATCAGCGTCGAGGTCATCGCCACCGACTACGAGGGCATGCTCGAAGAGGCCCGCGAGTACGACACCTGGGGCGACAACATCGCCGTCAAATTGCCGATGACTCGCGACGGCATGAAGGCCCTGCAGACGCTCACCGACGAGGGCGTCCAGACCAACATCACGCTGGTGTTCTCGGTCAACCAGGCCCTGATCGCCGCCAAGAACGGCGCGACGATGGTCTCGCCGTTTATCGGCCGGCTCGACGACAACGGCCACGACGGCGTCGGCCTCATCGAGGATATCCGCGAAGTCTACGACAACTACGACTTCGAGACGGACATTCTCGCGGCGTCGATCCGCCATCCCTACCACGTCCAGGAGGTCGCCAAGGCGGGTGCCGATATCGCGACCCTGCCGCCGGCTGTCGCCGATTCGATGTTCGACCACCCGCGCACCGACAGCGGGCTCGAAGCCTTCCTCGACGACTGGGGCGACCGCGAGAGTCCCGCGCTGAAGTAAGCCTCTCGTCGCTTTTCGTCACCGTTCGTCGCGAGTATCTGTTCTGAGAATCGTCACCACAGGTTTTTGATCCTCGCCTGTCAATAGATATAAAATAGATGACGAACGAACCGGTCGAAATCGCCGTCTTACACGTCGACGACGAGCCGGATCTGGCCGCACTCGTGGCTGACATGCTCGAACGGGACGATGACATCACCGTCGAGACGGCGACGGACGCCGAGGAAGGGCTTGCCGGACTCGCGGAAGGACGATTCGACTGTGTCGTCTCGGATTACGCGATGTCGGGGATGGACGGCATCGAGTTCCTCGAGGCGGTCCGGGCGGACTATCCCGACCTCCCGTTTATCCTCTACACTGGGAGGGGAAGCGAAGAGGTGGCAAGCGAGGCCATCACCGCCGGGGCGACCGACTACCTCCAGAAGGGCGGCGGAACCGAGCAATACGACCTGCTCAAAAACCGGATCCACAACGCTGTCGCCCAGTATCGTTCGGAGAGACGGGCGGTCAAACTCGACCGGATCCGGACGCTTGCCAGCGACGTCAACCAGGCACTCGTACGGGCAGACTGCCGTGAAGAGGCGGAATCCAGCGTCTGCGAACGGATCGTCGACACCGACCGCTACGGGTTCGCGTGGATCGGGGCCGTCGACCCGGACACGGATCGTCTCCGGCCCCGAACGACGGCCGGGGCGGGCGACGACTATCTCGATGAGATCACGGTCACGGCTGAGGACAGCCCGACTGGACAGGGACCAGCCGGGACTGCGATCCGCGAACGACGCGTCGCAGTCACGGAGAACATCGCAGCGGACGCCGAACTCGATCGATGGGCCGACGCGGCGATCGCCCGCGGATTCCAGTCTATCGCGGCTGTCCCGCTCGCTCACGAGGAGACACTCTACGGCGTCCTCACACTGTACGCGGACGATCCCCACCCCTTCGACGAGGACGAGTGCGGTCTGCTGTCGGAACTTGGAGCCGACGTTGGCCACGCCCTACACTCGTTTGCCATCGACGAACAGCGCCGCGAGGAGCGTGATCGCCGGGAGGCGCTGTTCGTGAACGCGCCGACGCCAGTCGCGGCCTCCAGTCCCCTGGGCGAGGACGGCGGACAACACATCACTGACGTCAACGAGGCCTTCGAGACGGTCTTCGGGTTCGATCGGGACGTCGTCGTCGGCGAAGCCGTCATGGACGTCCTCGTGCCCGAGGAGTACGAGGACGAACACGCCGAGTTCCGCGAACGGACCGCAAAAGGGGAGGCCATTACCGCCGACGTCGAGCGACTGACGTCCGACGGGATCCGGGAGTTTATCATCCATATTATCCCCTACGGGCTGGACGACGGATCGCCCGACGGCAACTACGTATGGTACACTGACGTCACCGACCGGACGACCCGGGAACGCGAACTCCGGGCGTACCGTCAGGCGGTCGAATACGCCGGCCACGCGGTCTACTGGACGGACCCCGACGGGGTGATCGAGTACGTCAACCCTGCGTTCGAACGCCAGTCCGGCTATACCGCCGGGGAAGCGATCGGTCAGGACGCGTCGATCCTCAACTCGGGTGAACACGACGAGGCGTTTTACGTGGACCTCTGGGAGACGATCCTCGACGGCGAGACGTGGGTTGGCGAACTCGTCAACGAGGACAGCGACGGCGAACACTACGTCGTCGAGCAGACGATCACCCCTGTCACGGACGAGGAGGGAACGGTCGAGCGGTTCGTGGCGATCAACGTCGACGTCACCGACCGCAAGGAGCGCGAGCGGGAACGCGACCAGGCCAATACGGTCCTGCGGACGATCGTCGAGAATCTGCCGATGGCCGTCCTCGTCGAGGACGCCGACCGCGATGTCCTGATGGTCAACGAGCGATTGCTCTCGCTCTTCGATGCCCCGTATTCGACCGACGCGTTGATCGGTCAGGACTGTACGCTGGCCGCCGAGAATTTCAAGGATTACTTCGCCGATCCCGAGGGGTTCATCGACGGAGTCGACGAGCGGATCGATGCGCGTGAACCCGTCAAAAACGAGCGACTTGAACTCGCAGACGGACGCGTACTCGAACGCGATTACGTGCCTTACACGCTGCCCGACGGCGAGGCCAATCTCTGGCTCTACCGGGACGTCACCGATCGGATTCACAACGAACAGCGCCTGAAACAGCAAAACGATCGCCTCGATCAGTTCGCAGGCGTCGTCAGTCACGATCTCCGGAACCCCTTGAACGTCGCGAGCAGCCGACTCGAACTCGCCGCGGAGGAGTGTGACAGCGGTCATCTCGCACACGCATCGACAGCCATCGAGCGAAGCCTCTCGCTGATAGAGGACATCCGGACGCTCACAGTCGAGGGGATGGCGACTATCGAGACGGAACCCGTCGGGCTCGCCGACGCGGCCGCGGATAGCTGGCAAACGGTGATGACGGCCAAGGCGACCCTTTCCGTCGAGACCGACCGGACGATCGACACTGATCCGGGACGATTGAGACAACTGCTCGCGAACCTCTTCGCGAATGCAGTGACACATGCCGGTGAGGACGTCGCTGTCAGGGTAGGTGCGCTCGAAAACGGGTTCTACGTCGAAGACGACGGACCGGGTATCCCCGCGGACGACCGCGAGGCGATCTTCGAACCAGGTCACTCCACAGCCGAGGACGGCACTGGGTTCGGGCTCGCGATCGTCGAGGCGATCGCAGACGCTCACGACTGGACGGTCTCTCTTGGGGAAAGCGAGAACGGCGGCGCACGGTTCGAGTTCACTGGCGTCGACGTACTCTACGAGTAGGCTCCTGTCGGTGGACCGGTTACTCTGCCATACCCCAGACGTCGTCGTCCCACGATCGGGCGCGATCGTCGTAGACCGGCTCGTCGCGATCCAGATCGTCGATGCGCGCGTGATCGTCCGCTTCGAGTTCGAAGTCAAAGAGGTCGAAGTTCTGCTCGATGTGTTTCCGGGAGGTCGAGCGCGGCAGGACGACGACGTCCTTCTCGACGGCCCACCGGAGGACGATCTGGGCGGGCGTACGGTCGTATTCCTCCGCAAGCTCTTCGATCACGGGGTCATCGAGCACTTCAGTGCGTGCCAGCGGGGCCGCGGCTTCGACGACGATATCGTTCTCCTGGCAGTACTCGACGAGTTCCGGACGCTGAAGGTAGGGGTGGAACTCGATCTGGTTGACGGCGATCGGGACGTCGGTGACGTGTTGGGCAGCGCTGAGCTGGTACAGATCGAAGTTCGAGACGCCGACGTTCCGGACCAGTTCCTGCTCTTCGAGCGTCGCCATCGCGTCCATCGTTTCACGCACCGAGATCGCGGGGTTGGGCCAGTGGATCAGATAGAGATCGAGATAGTCCGTCTGTAGGTCTTCGAGCGTCGTCTTTGCGGCTTCGATCACCGACTCGTAATTGAGGTGCTTGGCCAGGACCTTCGATGTCAGAAACAGTTCGTCGCGATCGTGATCGGCCAGTACCTCGCCGAGCGACGGCTCGTTCATGTACCCTTCGGCAGTGTCGATGTGGGTGTACCCGACGTCGAGTGCCATCTCGACCGGTTCCTGGACCGTCTCACCTTCGAGTTCGTAGGTGCCTTTGCCGACGACTGGCAGTTCGTCGTCACTGGGAAGCGTCGTTGTTGGGACAGTCATCGTTCACGTGGAGATTTGCTCCCCTGGACCTTAACGTGACCGCTCGCGTCGCTCTGCAGGATCTACTTTACCGATTCGACGACCTCACCGATCTCACGGAGGAGTCTCTCCTGATCGTCGACCGTGGCGATCGCCGACGCCGCGCCGGTCGCGTCCGCTCCGAGTTCGAAGGCCCTCCGGACGTCTTCGGCCGTCGATATGCCACCACCGACGCGGACTCTCGTGTCGGGGGCCACGTCGTCCCGCATGTCGAGAAACCGATCGATGCGTTCCGGATGGGTCCGGGTGATCGCCCGATCGGTCGAGATATCCTCCGGACGCTCGAAGAGCAACTGATCCGGTTCGAGAGCGGCGACTGCTCGTCCCGTCTCGACGCTATCGACGCAGACGATCGCGTCCAGACCGACCTTTCGACAGCGGCCGATCTTCGTCTCGATGTCCGCCACCGTGTCGCGGTTCTCGGCGTGATTGATAACGGCCCCGGCCGCCCCCGCTTCTGCGAGCGCTTCGGGCAGAAGTGTTCCCATCCCGCGTCCAGGGGAGACGGGATCGACGGCCGGTGCAAAGACTGGCAGGTCAGTCTCGCTGGCGATCAGTCGAAGGTCGGGGACCTGTGGCGTCACCACGAAGGAAGCGTCAGTCTCCTCGCCGATCCGTTCGATCGTCTCCGCGAGGGCGAGGCCGTCGGTCCCGACTGTTCCCGGATAGACCTTGTGGTTGACCTGGAAGTGTGGGTACGGTAACATTCTTTCGGGTAGCTATCTTGATTCAGCGAGAGAATCCCGCCCTTCCCGCGAAGGACGAGTTTTCCGACGCTCTGTCGGAACCGAGGACTGAGTCGTTCGAAAATCAGAGATTTTCGTGATCACGAGAGACTCCGTCTCTCGGACGACAGGGCGGGAGTGAATCGCGTAAGCTCTGGTGAAAACGCCGTGTTACTGCTGGTCGTGAGTCTCCAACGTGTCGAGTCCCGCTTCTAAAACCTCTGCATAGGATTCCGAGAGGTCCAAATCGTTCGCTTCTGCGTAATCTTTGACTCGGCCGCCGAGCGTGTGTGAAATGTAAATATCTGGTGTCATACGAAAAGACTTTAAGACTAAAATTATAAACATCTGTTGTCGTGAAGCGTACCAACACGTTCGCCGTGCGACCGCTCACCGACGACGATGAGCAG
>NZ_SPQG01000026.1 GCF_004944975.1 Halorhabdus amylolytica | reverse complement strand
CCCGCTTCATCTCCCTAGTTCTGACGGTCGAAGCCGCCGCTGTTTAGCGATTCATCAGAGCCCATTTACATAAACTGTTCCCTTGAAAACCGAGGCGGCTTTATCTTTCCGTGCAGACGAAGAAACGTGCAGTACCACGTCGATGGCGAACTCGTCCCGGCCGAGGAAGCGACAGTTTCCGTCAGGGATCGCGGGTTCGCCTACGGCGACGCCGCCTTCGAGACGCTGCGGGCCTACGGCGGCGAGGTCTTCGCATGGGACGCCCACGCCGACCGCCTCGAACGGACCTGCGAAACGCTGGGCTTCGCGGAGGCGATCCCGCCACGGTGGGATCTCCGCGAGCGGATCGACGAGACGCTCGCGGCCAACGACCTCGACGACGCCTACGTGAAGATCTCGATCACCCGGGGTGTCCAACCCGGGAAACTCACGCCCGAGCCGCGGGTCGACCCCACGATCGTCGTCGTGGTGTCGGGGCTCCCCCGCGGCGGCCTCGACGGGAGTCCTGTCTGGGACGGGCCGGCGACTGTCACAACCGTCGACAGGCGACGGATCCCCGACGGCGCGATCCCGTCCGACGCCAAGACGCACAACTACCTCAACGGGCTCCTCGCGCGACTGGATCTCCGCCGTGGCGGTGAGAGGGACGGCGCTGGATCGACAGACGAGCCACCAGCGGACGAGGCACTCGTGCTCGACGCCGACGGCTATCTGACGGAAGGGGCCACGAGCAACTTGTTCTTCGTCGCGGACGGCGTCCTCCACACGCCGAGTACTGACCTGCCGCTCCTCCCCGGCGTGACCCGCTCGATCGTCCTCGAACTTGCCCGCGCGGAGGGATTGCCGGTCGAGGAGGGGACGTATCGACCGGAGAGACTTCGATCAGCGGACGAGGCGTTCCTGACGAACACGACCTGGGAGGTCCGTCCCGCCCCAACAGTCGACGGCGAATCGGTCGGTAGCGGTCCCGTCACCGAGTTGCTCGGACGACTGTACGACCGGCGCGTCGAGCGAACGTGTTACTGATCGGCGCCGGCGGGCCGACTATTCTGCCTCGATTCGGAACGCAGGCGGCGTCACGTTCTCGCTATGACACGACGGGCACCGACTCGGGACGTTCAGCCGATCGTCGAAGTCGGTGAACTCGCAGTCGGCACACTCCGGCGGGGCGACCAGCAATCGCTCGTCGGTTCCTTCGATCGACGCGGCGATGTGCTCGACGTGCTCCAGGGTGGTCGCCGTCGAGAGGGAGAACTCCGCGGCCAGTGCCGTCGCCGAGAGCGCCTCCTCGCACAACCGGTCGGCGATCCGTTCGCGCGTCGTCCGTTCCATGTCGGGAAGTGGTGGGGAGTGGTCAAATCCGTTCGGTTCGACGACGAACGCCGGCATCGGGGCGTTCCGACGGGCTTTTTAAGCGCGCCCGGTTTCAAACTGGTATGGCAGATTTCACCGTCGCTGTGGCCGACCCGGAGGCCGGCGACACCTACCAGGTCGAGGTCGAGGGACAGGACGCCAACCGATTCGTGGGCCGCGAGCTTGGCGACGAGGTCGATGGCGGCGCGGTCGGGCTCGACGGCTTCACGCTCGAACTCACCGGCGGATCCGACGACGCTGGGCGCCCGCTGCGGGCGGACGTCCGCGGCACTGACCTCAAGTCGATCCTGCTCGAGGGCGGGACGGGCTTCAATCCCGAGCGCGACGGCCAGCGCAAGCGCGTCACCGTCCGCGGCCGGGAGGTAAGCGACATGGTTCGCCAGCTCAACGTCCGGATCGCCGAGTACGGCGACGGCGACGTCGACGAACTTCTCGGTGCGGAGTAGCTCCGCGGGCGTTTTCTCGATTGATATTCGCGCGAAACCCTCAATACTCGGCCGTTCGTATCGGCGGGCGGACAGCCCCCAGTCATGTCGGAGTCAGTCATCGCCGATTTCGTCGCCAAATTCAACTCGGAGAAGACTGCGCGGGCCGAACCCACGACGGGACGGGTCCTTCTGAGTCAGAAACGACTGGTACTGGCCGCCGACGAGGCCAAGACGACGATTCCGCTCTCGAAGATCTTCGACGTCGCGGTCGGCCACGTCCCGCCGGATCTGGGTAACTTCTTCGACTCGACGGTCACGGTCGCCTTCGAGAAGGGTGACCGTCGGCTCGTCGCCGCGATCGAGTCCGACGACGGGAAAATAGAGAAGTTCTCGACGGTACTGTTCAAGGCGCTGCTGAACGGCACGGACACGACCGTGAAACATCCCGCCGAACTCGGCGGGCGCGTCACCGACGCGGAGTACTCGCCGGCCAAACTCGCCCTGAAACCGAAGGGCGTGCGGTTCAACCGATCGTCGGATTCCTTTACGATCTCGCTGTCGGCAGTGACCGAGTTCAGCAGAGATACCAGGGAGATAGCTGGCTCCAAGCGGGCGACGATCGTGGTCAGGCACATGCCTGACGGGCAGGCCATGACGACGGTCGCTGCTCTCCCCTCGCCGCGGAAACTCTCCCTGCTCGGGCGATACCTCCGGCTAGAGTATTCCGACCTGATGGGCGAACTCAAGGACGTCGACCTCTCTGACGCCGAGAAGGAGATCCTGATCGCCGTCTACTCCGCCGGCGACATGGCGGGCGTTTCGCTCGCGAACGTCGTCGATCGCGACGCCAGCGAAGTGACGATGCTGTTAAACGACCTCGAGAGTCAAGAACTCGTCACGACGACCGGCGATGGGCCGGCACTGACCTCAAAGGGGCGCGTGATCGTCAACCGACACCTTGAGGACGTCAACCAGTGACCCCGGGGTCATCATTCCGATCAGCAACCCTCTCGCCGGCGATCGGGTGACATGGGGCCAGAGCCTTTTTCGTGTCACGTCTGCAGTTTTCCGGGCTGCCCCGCGTTTCGCTTCGCGGGCTACGGGCCGCGGCTCGAAGCGGCAACGGACGTTCGAGCGACCTTCATAAGTAGAAATAATATATAAGACACGATCGTACTCCGGATGACGCATCCGTTGCACGGAGGCAGGGTGACGAACTGTCCGCCCTGTTAATACGGTTTTTGACGGCTAAACCGCCATCTTGGATCACTTTGATTTGTTTCCGATCAAGTTGTATCGGCGGATAGAACAGGAAACGAGCACTTCCAAAATAATTTTTATACGGAATAAGAAATAAAAAGACAATCGTGACACGAGATACCGCGTCAGTTTCGCGACGAAAAGTGTTGAAGACGGTTGGATCAGCAGGTGTCCTCGTCGGTTTGGCTGGCTGTTCGACATCGACCGACTCCGAGACCACTGAACCTCCACGGACCGAAACTGAGACCGAGACCCCCACTGACACGCCGACTGAAACTGAATCGGCGACGGGTACGGTGTCAATCATTCACGATACACACTTGCAGGGTCGGTATGGGGAACTCGGCGAGCCCGAGAACATCGCCACCTACGTTGGCTTGATGGATCAACTCAACGAAGAGTACCCCTCCGCCTTGCGCCTCGGCGTCGGTGACGACCTCGCGTCGTCAGTCCTGTCGTCCGTTTTCGACGGGAAACACATTGTCGACGCTCTCAACGCCGGTTCGCTCGATTACGATGGGTTCGGGAACCACGACTTCGATATGGGTCCGGACACCTTTCGCGAGCAAGTCGCAAACAGCGACTTCCCGTGGCTCAGCGCGAACACGGTTGACGGTCAGACGGGAGAAGTGTTCGCCAAGGAGGAGGGTGCAAAGCGATACTCCCTCACCGAGGTCGACGGAATCACGGTCGGGCTGACGGGAATTCTCTCCGAAGAGACGCCGAACGTCGCGACTGTAGGCAACGCCAAGGTGCTCGATCCGGCTTCGGCGCTACAAGACGTGGTCCCGAAGATGCGTGACGAGGGGGCCGATGTCGTGGTCGTTCTCTCACACGTCGCCAGTCCGGTCGTTGAGGAGGAGGTCGCCCCGAACGTCGACGGTGTCGACGCCTATGTCGGCGATCACGCGGCAATCGCTTACGAGACGCCAAAGGTCGTCAACGGTAGTCTCGTCTCGATCATCGGTGACGAGTTCAAATATCTCGCTGAGCTTCACCTCAACGTCAAGGACGGAGAGGTCGTCTCTCATGAGTTCACCCGTCACTCGCTGGCCGAGGAGGTCGATCGGGGCCTCGAACCCAACTCGGAGGTAGCGGAACTCATGCGGTCCTATCAGGACCGACTTGAGGAGGAAGTCGGTGAAGAAATCGGACGCACCGAAACGACTCTTGACGCTCGCGAGAAGGTTGTTCGCCGCGAGGAGTCCAACCTCGGAAACTACGTTGCCGAGAAGATGCGAAACCATCTTGATGCCGATGTCGACGTCGCACTGATGAACGGCGGCGGTATCCGGACGGATACACAGTACGAAGCCGGGGCGTTAACGCAGCGTGACATCGTGAATATCTTCCCGTTCGGCAACCGGCTGACCGTTCTGGAGGTCACTGGGGAGACGCTGCTCGCCGTCCTCGAAAACGGAGTGAGCGAGGTCGAACGCCTTTCCGGTCGGTTCCCGCAGATCGCCGGGATGGAGTACGCTTATGACCCGAGCAACGAAGTCGGCAATCGCATAACTGATGTGACTATCGACGGTGAAGATGTCGATCACGAGGCAACCTACGCGCTCGCGACGAACGGCTTCGTTTCCGGCGGCGGTGACGGCTACGAGATGTTGACCGACGTTCCGCGGATACTCGAGCCGGTCAACGGTCCCTTACTTTCTAGTCTCCTCATTCGCCGGATCGAGGCGGAAACCCCGATCGCGCCCGAGCGCGACGGTCGTATCACGATCCAGAATGCGAGCTGGGAGACTGTCGTCAGCAAACGCGTCCCTCTCCTGGCCTGAACGGTCCCGGACCGCGACGGCCGTGCAGTGACTGTCTTCTCGAACATACATTGGCGAGACAGGCCGAGGTCGATTGTCTGTGAGGGGGTCTGCACTCCCGCTTTGACTTCGCTTCTACCGATCGGCGATGGCCTCGCTCGCGATCGACCGCCCACGGGGCTTGAGACCGACTTCCCGGCGCGTTCGTACCTTCTCGACGACCCCCTGGTCGGCTAGCCGGTCAAAGATGTCCTCGACCTCCTCGACGTCGAGCCCGACGAAGTCCGGGATTTCGAACGGTGAGACGCCCGAGTAAAGCGCCATCAGCACCTCGCGTTCGTCCTCGGAGAGGTCGATGTCCGACTCGACGTGCTGGTCACCGGAACGCAACAGCGATGCCAGGACCGAACAGTCGCTCGCCGACCCCGAGAGGTAGGTCTTCACGCTGGTCCTCTTGATGGCGTGTTCGGCTTCGAGGACGGATCGTTCCTTGCCCATAACCGTCCGCTCGGTCTCTGCGACCGTCCCCACGTCGTCGAGTTTGATCTCGACAAACTCGCCGGTCGAGATCGCCAGCTCGACGGCGTCCTCGCCCACTTTGACTCGGGCTTTCTCCCAGCTGGTGTCCTGAACGACGCCACCCTTCACAGCAGGGTGTTTCGCCAATACCACCTGCTGGTCGAGACGGGCGCTGAACAGGTTCTCCGCGAAGGCTTCCTCGTCCGCCGGTGCGAGCAACAGGACGTTCCGGCCAGTCTGGATAGAGATGTACCCCGAGACCTGCGCGATCGCCTCAGTGACGTTCTGACGAGTCCTGATGCTCCGGATCTCCGAGACGGGGATGGTCTGTTTGCCCTCGTTGCTCGCCAGGACCAGTCGCTTGTTCGAGAGGACCAGTCGCCCGGGAATCCACTCGACGTCGTTGAGTTTCCGTCCGTCCTTGACGACCTGGACGAACCGGCCCTTCGTGTCGGCGAGCGTGTGTTCGCCTTCGCTCATCGATGTCCCGGCCCTTTCCCGATCGTTGGTACCCTGCCGTATTAACCTCTCGGCCGACCGACGGCGTCACGGTTTGGCACGGACACCCCGATCCGAGGCGATCGAACCGTCCCGTCGATCCGCGGGGTTTTTGCACGGACCCTGCGAACCCGCGAGCAGTGAGCGATCCGATCTCGACCGGCTGTGACGCCGTCGACGACCTGCTCGGTGGGGGTCTCGAACGCGGTGCGGTCACGCAGATCTACGGCCAGC
The DNA here is from genome assembly GCF_004944975.1 of Halorhabdus amylolytica. GTDB lineage: Archaea > Halobacteriota > Halobacteria > Halobacteriales > Haloarculaceae > Halorhabdus > Halorhabdus amylolytica. The sequence goes on along the minus strand of NZ_SPQG01000026.1, from coordinate 3,196 downwards.
CGGCGGCCGGGAAGACGAACCTGGCGCTGGGCGCAGCCGTCGAGACAGCGGCGGCGGGGGAGTCGGCGCTGTATCTCGATACCGAAGGGGTCTCGATCGACCGTATGGAGCAACTGGCGAAGGCCCGCGGGACGGTTGCGGACCTTGCCTCGCGGATCATCCTGACCGACGCCCATACCTTCCAGGAACAGCAAGAAGCCGTGAGAGATGCCGAGGAGTTCGCGAGCCAGGTCGATTTGATCGTTTTGGACAGCGCCACGGGATTCTATCGGCTGGAGCGCACCGAACAGGAAGACGGCGAGGCATTGCGGGCGGTCGCCCGTCAGATCACGCACCTTCTCAGTCTGGCCCGCAAGCACGATCTCGCCGTCGCGTTCACCAACCAGGTATTCAGTGATCCCGACGGCGATCGGACACGCGCCCTCGGCGGGCACACGCTCAACCACTGGTCGTCAGTGATCCTCCGCCTGGACCGCTTCCGTGGCGGGAAACGTCGTGCCACCCTGGAGAAACACCACGCGAAGGCCACCGGTGACACTGCGCGCTTCGAGATTACGGACACAGGTCTGTCCGGCGTCGAAGACGTCTGATACGGATTATTGTAGATTATTTCCGGATGACGCCGACCCGGGGGTCGACGGATACCGGTACATCACTACAATCGTCCGTATGAGTCCTCCTCAGGGTTCCGGCGGCAGCGACTCCCCCTCGCCCAGCGTCACCTCCTCGACGGTGTCGATCTCGTCTGCGAGCCACTCCCGCTCGAAGTACAGCACCTCGAGGGCGACGACCGTGACCGCGAGGATGACGACCGTCCCGAAGGTCCCGGGCTCGGTGCGGTAGAGGTGCCACAACAAGAGAGGGAAGAACGCTGCAGTCCCGACCAGCCCCACGAGCGGCGGCAGCGGGGTGACCGACTCGCGATCACGTTCGCACAGTGCGAGGTAACTCATCGCACCGAAGACGATCAGAAAGGACAGCGACGCGAACGACGTGATGGCCCCGAGGCTTCCGACGACCGCGAAGGTGGCCGTGATCGCCCCGAGGACGAGCACCGTCCGCGTCGGCACGCCGTCGGCCTCGCCCTGTCCGATCGCGTCCGGGAGCAGCTCCTCCCGGAGCATCCCCTTCGCGAAGTGTGCCGTCGAGAACAGCGTCGCGTTGATCGCGCTGCCCGTCGAGAACAGCGCCGACAGCGCGAGGACGGTCCCGCCCACGCCGGCCAGTCCGTAGGGCGTCATCGCCCGCGCGGCCGCGTCCTTCAACGCGACGTGAGGGTGGCTGGGTGCCCCGGGCACGAGCGAGACTGTGACGACGCCGACCAGCACGTAGATCGTCACCGCGACCGGGATTGAGACGTAAACGGCCCGGCGGATCGTCGCCACGGGATCGGCGATGCTCTCCTGGTCGTAGAACAGCAACTGCCAGCCCTGGAAGGCCACGAACGAGACCGCAGCGGCAACGATCGGACCGGATCCGTCGAGCGAGGCGAGACCGGTCGAGACGGTCGTTTCTACGGAGAAAACGAACGCGTAGACCACTCCGAGAACGCCGAAGGCGAGAAGGATCGCCACCTTCGCCGCGACGAGGACGTTCTCGGCGGCCCCGGTCGTTTTCGCGCCCAGCAGATTCAGCGCGACGAATCCCGCTACCGCGAGCACGGAGATGGTCGGTCGACTCGGAAGACCGGCGATCGTCTCCGGCACGACGCCGAATGCTGTGGCGAACTCGCCGAAGGCGAAGGCGTACATCGCCATCGAGCCGACATAACCCACGAGCAACGTCCAGCCGATCATGCCCGCGAGCGTGCTCGATCCGACGAACGACTGGACGAACGTGACGGAGCCGCCCGTTCTGTCGGCAATTCGATTGAGCGCGTTGTAGGAGTATCCTGCGGCGAGTGCGACGACACCGGCGGCGACGAAGGCGACCCAGATCGCCGGCCCGGTGATCCCCGCGACGACGCCCAGCACGGCGTAGATCCCGCCGCCGATCATGCCGCCCAGCGCCATCGCGACGCTCTCGGCCAGGCCGAGTCGCTTTGCCGACACAGTTTGACGGTGATAGCCTCGGTTCACGGTTCAACCTGACGGCGAACGGAATGATAGCTGGGGCTGATAGAACTGTCTGCGGGTCCTTCCCGAAACCGTACGGCGGCCAGGCCGCCGTTTCACTGCTGGCGAAGCCAGCGAGACGCGACCGGTGGGAGCGTCTCGGAAACGCGAACAGTGAAACCGTGAGCGTCGGCTGAGCCAGCAGATGGTTTTGGTCCAGCTTTTTCAAGTCGAGCGGGACCGAAGGTCACGCTGACCGTGCGAACGGCGGCGAAGCCGCCGTGAGCAGAGAGTGGTTCGAGCGCGCCGACGGCGCGACTCGAACCCGACGCAGAAAATGGTGGTTTAGTAGATAAGCGCGTCGTCGTTGTCGACCATGTAGAGGGTGCGAGCGGCGATGTTGACGGCGTGATCGCCGACGCGTTCGAGGTCACGGACCGTCAGCAGGAGGCGAGAGACGTCCCGCATGAGTTGCTCGACCTCGGCCTCGCTCGTCTCCTCGTCGATCTCGCGTTCGATGAGGTTGCGCATGACGATGTCGGAGGCGTCCTGACACATCGTGTCGACCTCGTCGTCGCGGTCGCCGATCGCGTAACAGAGGTCTGAGTCCTCTTCGGCGTAGGCCTCCATCGCCTGTTCGTTCATCTCGACGACGGCATCGCCGATCGCCTGGACGTCGACGTCGGGGTACATGTCCTGTTCAGCCTCGAGGGCGTACTCGCCGAGGTTGACGGCCAGGTCGGCGACGCGTTCGAGGTCGGTAATTATCTTGAAACTGGCGGCGATGAAGCGGAGGTCGCCCGCGACGGGTTGTTGGAGGGCGAGCAGGTTGACGCACTCACGTTCGAGGTCGAGGTACAGCTGGTTGACCTCCTCGTCGCCCTCGATGACCTCCCGGGCGAGTTCCTCGTCTTTCGTCTCCAGAGCGTCCAGCCCGATCCGGAGACGGTCGTGGACGACCTCACTCATGTAGAGGACGTCCTCCCGAAGTTCGTTGAGTTGTTCCTGATATCCTTCACGTGGCATGGTTGGTCGTATGCGTCTCGTGGTAAGTGTGTTATCCTTTGGACAACGCTTTCCGACCGTTGATCACCCGAACTTGCCGGTAATGTAATCTTCGACGCGTTGACTTTCGGGATTCT
>NZ_SPQG01000025.1 GCF_004944975.1 Halorhabdus amylolytica | reverse complement strand
TACACCAGTCAACGGTGTAGCCACGTTAACTGTAGCTTCACGCACGACGACAACAGAGACGGCGACGAGTTCGAATGTCTGAAATGTGGGCGTGAGTACCACGCCGACTACAACGCCGCGAAGAACATCGCTCGGAAACTACTCCAGAACTGGCACAAGTCTGGGTCTGGAGGGGCAACCAGTCATCTTGCCCTGAAGTCGGGGACGTTGAACGTGAACGGCATTTACACGCCTACCACTGTTTAGTGGTCAGAATGGGAGTCCACCGACAAGCTCCGCCCTTCAGGGCGGAGAAGGTGACTTGAGAAGCATTAAGTCCGGCCTGACCCGACCCAACTGGTGTGCAACCGAGTCAAGGCACCCTCGTCGTCGCGCTGGCGGTGCCGTTTCTCGCCGCCGCGGTCACACCACTCCTGTATCGCGTTCTCGGGGAGCGCATCGCGTACTTCGGGGCGGCGATCGCGGCTGTCGCGTTCGCCCTCATCGGCACGCAGATCGGTACCCATGGGACCGTCACGATCCCGTGGATCCCGGCACTGGACGTCTCGCTTGCGCTGTACGTCGACGGCCTCTCACTGTTGCTCGGGTTGATCGTCAGTGGAATCGGGATCCTCATTTTCACCTACTCCGGCGGGTACATGCACGACGAGCCGGGGAAGGCGAAGTTCTACACCACGTTGCTGGTGTTCATGGGCGCGATGCTCGGGGTCGCCTTCGCGGCGGACTTGCTCGCGCTGTTCGTCTTCTGGGAACTCACCAGCGTCTCGTCGTTCGTCCTCATCGGCCACTATCAGGACCAGGCCGACTCCCAGTACGCCGCCCGGAAAGCGATGTTCATCACCGTCGCCGGCGGGCTGTTCATGCTCGTCGGATTCCTCCTCTTGTATACGATCTCCGGTGACGCGCTCGGGACCGCGACGTTCCGGCTCGCCGGGTCCGGTGGGATGATCGAGAACGCCGGGGCGATGCAGGAAGCGTTGCGCTCGGCCGGGCTGTTCGTTCCGGTGGTGGCTCTGATCGCGATCGGCGCGGCCGCGAAGTCGGCACAGGTTCCGCTCCACATCTGGCTACCCAACGCGATGGAGGCTCCCACGCCCGTTTCGGCCTTTCTCCACTCGGCGACGATGGTCAAAGCCGGGGTCTATCTCGTCGGTCGGTTCCGTCCGCTGTTGTCTACACCCGAGTGGGAACTCGTCTTCGCTGCGCTCGGGCTCCTGACGATGACCGTCGCGGCGATACTGGCAGTTGCGGCCGACGATATCAAGGAACTGCTGGCGTACTCGACGGCCTCGCACCTGGGACTCATCATCGCCGGCTTCGGCTTGCAATCCGTCTACGGGGCCGAGACGGGTGCGTTCCACATCCTGAATCACGCGCTGTTCAAGGCCGCGTTGTTCCTCGTCGCGGGCATCGTCGCCCACGAGGCCGGGACGCGGCTGCTCTCGGAACTCGGCGGGCTCTGGCGTGACCTGCCGATCACCGCCGCCGTGGCGGCCATCGCGGCTCTCGGTATGGCCGGATTACCCCCGTTCAACGGCTTCTACTCGAAGGAGTTGCTCTTCGAGGCGACCGTTTACACCGCCGAGCACGCCGGCGGGCTCTGGTGGCTCTTGCCCGCGGTCGCCGTCTTTGGCTCGATCTTCACGTTTCTGTACTCGATCCGGTTCCTCTCGCTGTTCTTCGGCGAGAAACCGGACGCCCTTGAGCACGTCCACTCACCACCGCTCACGATGTTGGCCCCGCCGGTCGTCCTGGCGGCGCTGGCGGGCATCGTCGGTCTCGGCGGTGTTTCGGCGACGTTTGGGGTCCATCTCGGACCGCTGGAACACTTCGTCGATCGTGTCGTCGAAGCGGTCGGGGCTACTGATCCGCACTTCGGCTATCACCTGCCGACATCGGTGACGCCCGCAGCGGTGATGAGCGCGATCACGATCGGGGTCGGCGCAGTCGCCTATCCCTCCTACGGCCGGATCGCGTCCGTCATCGAGCGGTTGATCGCGATCGATCCGCTCAGGCCGAACTTCTACTACGACGGGCTGGTCGGCTGGCTCGATCGGACGACGATCGTCTCCGGGACGGTCCAGACCGGCCGCCTGCGGACCTACGCGATCTGGTTGTTACTCGCCGTCGCAAGCCTCGCACTCGCCGGGTACGCCAGCGCGGGAGTCGTCTTGCCCGCCGTCTCGTCGATAGTCGCGGACCCGGCAATGGTGATCGTCCTGGCCGTGGCGATCGTCGCAGCGCTCGCAGTCACCCGGGCTCCCTCCCACATCGCGGGCGTGCTCACGCTTTCGATCCTCGGATTCATGGTCGCGATCTTCTACATCCTGGCGAGCGCACCGGATCTCGCACTGACCCAGTTGGTCATCGAGACGCTGGTGCTCGTGCTCTTCTTGCTCGTGCTCGACAAGCTGCCTGAGTTCTACGGCGAAGTCGATCGGACTCGAGCGCTCCGTGACGGGGCCGTCTCGGCCGTCGTCGGCGTCACTGTCTTCCTGACTGTTCTGATCTCGACCGCCGGGACGCCTGGCCAGCCGATCGCCCAGTACTTTATCGAACGGGCAGGCGTGCCAGCGGATCACGGGTCAACGTTGCTGGACTTCGGCGGCGGCGGAAACATCGTCAACGTGATCCTGGTCGACTTCAGGGCGTTCGACACGATGGGCGAGATTTCGGTGATCGCCATGGCAGCGATTTCGGTCATTACGCTGATCTCGATGCGGGAGCGAGGTGAATCCCAATGAGTTCCGAGCCACGACCGACGGACGGCGATACGACGGTGATCGCGCGGACGATCACGCGCGTGGTGGTTCCGATCATTATGCTGGTCGCGATCGCGCTCCTGTTGCAGGGCCACAACCTGCCGGGCGGCGGGTTCATCGCCGGCGTCCTCACAGTGACCGGGTTCGCCCTGATCTACGTCATCTACGGGTTGCGATACGTCGAACAGGAGCTTTTACATCGGACGGTCGTCCCGCGGTCGCTGCCGATCAGTGAAGGGGCGGCCGAGACCGATGTCGATCCGCCGATCATCAAGGAGTTCGGCGAGATATTCACGGTCGGGCTGGCGCTTGCAGCCGCCAGCGGTATCGTCGCGATGGCACTGGGCTTCCCGTTTCTTTCACAGGGCGTGTGGTTCCTTGCGGGAGTTCCCCTGTACGGCCACATGGAAGTCGCCAGCGCGCTGGCATTTGACCTGGGCGTGTATCTCGTCGTCGTCGGCGGACTACTGACGATCCTCGCGGTGGTGGGTGCCGAATGAGTGCCGTCACTGTCGGGACCCCAACGATCCTGCTCGCCAGCACGTCCGCCGGCTCTGAGGCGGGCCAGCCACAGGTCGTGCTGGCGATCGTCCTCGGGCTACTGTTCGCCTTGGGGACCTTCCTCGTCCTCCGGAAGGACGTGGTGCGGGTCGTCTGGGGCGTGACGATCATCAGCCAGGCGGCCAACGTCTACCTCGTGACGATGGGCGGCCTCCGTGGCGCGGTGCCAATCATCTCCCACGGCGGGGCTCACGGCGAGGTTACTGACCCACTGGTGCAGGCGCTGGTTCTGACGGCCATCGTCATCGGCTTCGGGACGACCGCCTTCGCCCTCGTGCTCACCTATCGCGTCTACGAAGAACACGGCACGATCGACCTCACGGAGGTGAGCGGGAGATGAGCGAGCACGTCGTCGTCGCGCCGCTGGTAGTTGCCCTGGTGACGGCGATCCTGACCCTCGGGACGCGCCGATATCCGCGCGGCCAGCGCGCCGTCAGTCTCCTGGGGATCGGGGCGTACGCCGTCGCAGTGCTCGCACTGGCGAGCCGGGTGGTTCCGCTCGGCGTTCTCACCGGATCCGGTGGAACGACCGAGACGCTCACCTACCAGGTGTCGAACTGGCCGGCGCCGTTCGGCATTTCGCTCGTCGCGGACGCGCTCTCTGCGTTCATGCTCGTGCTGGCCGTCGCTGTCGTCGTGCCGGCGCTCGTCTTCTCGGCGCTGTACGTCGAGGAGTTCGCACAGCGAGTCTCCTATCACTCGCTGTTCCACTTCATGCTCGCGGGCGTCACCGGGGCGTTCCTCACCGGGGACATCTTCAACCTCTTCGTGTGGTTCGAAGTGATGCTGATGCCCAGCTACGTGCTTGTGGTCTTCTACGGCCGCGCCGAGCACACGCGTGCGGCGCTGCAGTACACCGTCCTCAATCTGCTCGGCAGTGCCGTCATGTTGGTCGCGATCGGCGGCATCTACGCGACGGTGGGGACGCTCAACATGGCCGATATCGCCCGTCGACTCGCCCACGCGGGCGAGTTCGGGATCGATCCCGCGCCCGTCCTCGGGCTTGGAGCGATCCTCTTTGCGGTCTTTGCGCTGAAAGCCGGGATCGTCCCGTTCCAGTTCTGGGTGCCTGCGGCCTATCGGGCCGCCCCGGCACCGATCGCTGCGGTGATGGCCGGCGTCACCAAGAAGGTCGGCATCTACGCGATCATCCGGCTCCTCTTTACGGTCTTCGGGACCGCGACCGTCGGGGGCGGCCTCGCTCCCGCGCGGATCGCTGAGGGACTCGGCTTCGGCATGGCCGGGAAGTCCTTCCTCGGGTTGTTCGGGCCGGTCCTGTTCCTGATGGCGATCGGGAGCATTCTTCTTGGCGGACTCGGTGCCGTTTCGCGCAACGACTTAGACGACATCCTGGCGTATTCCTCGATCGGGCAGGTCGGGTTCATCGTGCTGGCACTGGCGCTTGCCGCGACCGGGCCCCAGGCGGTTCGGACCGCCGGGCTGATCGCAGCGCTGGTGTACTCGCTGAATCACGCGATCGCCAAGTCGGCGCTGTTCCTGATCAGCGGCACCGTCTACGAGGCCGTCGGCTCGATCCGTTTCGACGCGCTGGGTGGGCTCTCGACGCGGCGGCCGATCCTCGCCAGTTCGTTCTTCCTCGGCGGGATCGCCCTCGTCGGCATCCCGCCGTTGACGGGCTTTTTCGGCAAATTGCTCGTCTTCGACACGGCCGGAAAGGCGATCGTCGCCGGCGAACCGTTCGCGGGCGTGGCGCTGATCGTGGCGCTCGCCGGCGCGGTGTTGACGATCGCCTACGTCTCGCGGGCGTGGAACCGCGCCTTCTGGGGCTCGCCGAGCGATCCGGTGACGCGGTCCTATCAGCCGACGGCGCTGGTCGCCGTCGTCGCCGCGTTTGTGCTGCTCGTTGCCGTTCTTGGGATCGGATTCGATCCCGTCTATCGGGCCGCCGAGGCCGCCGCCCACGCCGCGACCGATCGGACGGAATACGTCGAGGCCGTCGCTCCGGAGGTGATCGGATGAAGCGCTGGCCTCTCGTCGGCGGCGCGCTGGCCGTCCTGTGGCTGTTCGTCCGGGGCGTCGAACCAGCGCCGGCGCCGGTCGCCGGCGCGCTGGTCACCGGGCTGGCGCTGGGGTTGCCGATCGCGTTCTTCTTCAGGCGGTTCTACGGCTCCGAGGCGCCCCCCGGCGGATTCGTCCGGGCGCTCCCGTTTGTCGTGATCTACCTCCTGACCTTCCTGAAGGAGCTGATCACGGCCAACGTCGATGTCGCCTACCGCGTGCTCGCCCCGTCGATGCCCATCGAGCCTGACGTGATCGAGCTCCCGTTGCGCGTCGAGTCCGACGCCGCGATCACCACGATCGCCAACAGCATCACGCTCACCCCGGGAACACTCACCATGGATTACGACGAGGACCGCAACTCGCTGTACGTCCACGCGATCGCCGCGGTCGACCGCGAGGCCGTCGTCGCACCGATCCGCACCTGGGAGGACTACGCGCTGCGGATCTTCGACGAGGAGCGGACGCCGTCCGATCCGGTCCCCGATCCGGACGCGCCCGAACCGGAGGACGACAGCGAACGGGCGACGGAGACGGATCGCGACCCAGGAGGTGAGACGGATGGCGAGTGAGATCCCGACGATACTGCTTTCGGTGATCGACGCGGGGCTGGTCGTCGCAAGCGCCGTCACGCTGTTTGCGGCCTATCGTGTGATCCGTGGGCCGACGGTGCCCGACCGGGTCGTCGCCCTGGACACGATCGGGACGAACGTCGTCGCGATCGCGATCCTGTTCGCGCTCCGGACTGGCGAGGGACTGTTCGTCACAGTGAGCCTCGTGCTCGCGATCATCGGGTTCATCAGTACGATCGCCGCCGCGCGGTTCGTCACGGAGGGTGACATCATCGAATGACGCTACTCGAAACGCTACACACCGGCATCATCGGCTTCCTGATCGTCCTGGGGGTATTCTTCCTCCTCATCGGAACGTTCGGACTCATCCGGTTGCCGGACGTCTATAACCGGATGCACGCCACGAGCAAGGCGACGACGCTGGGCGCGGCTTCGCTGTTCCTCGCGGGCTTTGCCTCCTTCGGCCCGCGGGGGGCGGGCCTGACGTCGCTAGTCGGCATCCTCTTTCTGTTCCTGACGGTGCCGACGGGTGCCCACATGATCTCGCGATCGGCCCAGAAGATGGGCGTCCCATTCTTCGGCGACGCGACCTGGCCCGGGACGGCCGAGTTCATCGAGAGTGAGGACGAAAACCAGAACAGCTAGTCACTGCTTGGGTCGAGTATCGCAGCGAGTTCCTCTGTAAGACGCGCCCCGAGTTCGGCCTTCGAACCAGCGAAGGAGTCGACGCCGTCCAGACTGACCAGCCGGGTTTCGGTGGCGTCGTCGCCGACGACTCCGGCCTCGTTCGCGACGACCAGCGAGAGATCCGTCCGATCGAGCAGATCACGTGCGGCCCCGATTAGTTCCCCTTCGTCGACGCCAGTTTCGAGTTTGAATCCGACCATCGGAAGCTCGGGGTCCGCCTCCCGGACACGATCGAGTAGTTTCGGCGTCGGTTCGAGTTCCAGTGTCAGGTTGTCCTGGCCGGACCTGATCTTCGACGGGCGTTCCTCGACGGTGTAATCGCTTATCGCCGCCGCCGAGACGAGCGCGTCAGCTTCTGGCGCCCGTCGCTCCGCCGCGGCGACCATCTCAGCCGCGCTCTCGACGTGTTCGACCGTGGCGTATGGGACATCGGGTCCGTCGTGTAACAGCGTCACATCAGCACCACGGACGTAGCAGGCTTTCGCGATCGCCCGCCCGGTCTTACCCGAAGCGCGGTTCGACAGCGTTCGAATCGGGTCGATCGACTCCGTGGTCGCGCCGCTGGTGACGACGATCTCCCGGCCAGCCAGGGGCTGACCCCCCGCCGCCCGGGCCGTCTCGAGGACGATTGCCTCTTCACTCGCGATCTTGGCCTTCGATTCCTCGATGCGCGGATCGGCGAAGGAGATACCCCACGACTCCAGGCGCTCGATCGCGTCGAGGACGCCGGGATGATCGTACATCGGTTCGTGCATGGCCGGTGCGATCACGACCGGGATATCCGCGCCGAGTGCCGTCGTCGCGCAGGTCGTCACGGGCGTGTCGTCGATCGCTGCGGCGACCTTTCCGACGGTGTTTGCCGTCGAGGGAGCGATCAGGAGGACGTCGCCCCACGGATCCTCGCCGAAAAACGTGACGTGCTCGACGCTGCCGCCAATCTCCGTGATCACGTCGCCGTCGGTCGCCAGTTCGACCGCCCACGGGTGGACGATGTTCGTCGCCGCGTCGGTCATTACGGCCCGGACCGTCGCGCCTCGACGGCGGAGTTCATGGGCCAGTTCGACGGTCTTGACGGCGGCGATCGACCCCGTCACCCCGAGGACGACGTTCGTGTCTTCGAGCATGGCGGGGGTTCGACGGGGACGTGCATGAAATCACCGCACCGGTCCCGGACGTCTCGATTCGTGTCGCTAGGACTCCCCTCGACAGATCTCGTGTTTGGCCACGACGTAAAACCGACCGACGCCGAGTCCAATGAACAGCAGGCCGATTGCGACGGCGAGAACCAACGGGAGATCCAGCTGGGCGAGAAAATAGAGTGCGCCCGCCGTCGTGACAGCGACGAGGATCGCACCGACTGCAACGATCGCCCATGCGGTCCACGGCGTCTCGGTGCGTCCAGTCGGACTCATCGACCTGATTTCGACACGTGCGAAGAAATACCCCGTGGCTGTCTGCGAACACGACGATCCGATCCGATTTCGCTGCCCTTCGGCGATCAGTCGAGGTCGAATTGCTCGGCAGCGGTCTCCATGTCTTTGTCTCCACGGCCGCTCAGGTTGATCAGGATGGTGTCGTGATCCGAAGCGATCTGCTTCGCCAGCGCTATCGCGTGGCTCGTCTCCAGGGCTGGGATGATCCCTTCGAGCATACTCAATTCGCGGAAGGCCTCCAGGGCCTCGTCGTCGGTGATGCCCTGATACTCACAGCGTCCGACTGCCCGGAACATCGCGTGTTCCGGGCCGACGCCGGGGTAGTCCAATCCGGCTGAGACCGAATGGACCTCGGTGTCGTCGTCGATGACGCGCGTCTTCATGCCGTGGAGAACGTCGTCCTCGCCGTCGGCGAGTGGCGCGGCGTGACGATCACTGTCGGCCCCTTCGCCGCCGCCCTCCGCGCCGTAGAAGGCCACGTCGTCGTCCCGGAACGCGTCGAACAGCCCGATCGCGTTCGAACCGCCGCCGACGCAGGCGACCGCGGCATCGGGCAGCCCGCCGATCCGGTCGCGGATTTGCTCGCGTGCCTCCTCGCCGATGACCGACTGGAACTCCCGGACCATCCGGGGGAACGGATCGGGACCGACGACCGAACCCACGAGGTAGTGCGTATCGTCGACGTTCTGTGCGAAGTCCTCCAGGGCGGCGTCGACGGCGTCGGCCAGCCCTTTCCCGCCGCGCGTGACCTCGTTGACTTCGGCACCCATCAGGCGCATCCGGAAGACGTTCATCCGCTGGCGGGCGACGTCTTTCTCTCCCATGTAAATCTCGGTGTCCAGATCGAGCATCGCGCCGACCATCGCCGTCGCAGTGCCGTGCTGGCCCGCGCCCGTCTCGGCGATCAGTCGCTCGCGGCCAGCCTTTTTCGCCAGCAGTGCCTGCCCGAGCGTGTTGTTCAGTTTGTGAGCACCACCGTGCAGCAGGTCTTCGCGTTTGAGGTAGATGTCGGCGCCGTAGGCTTCGGAAAGTCGTTTCGCGTGATACACCGGCGTTGGACGCCCGGCGTACTCCGCGAGCAACGAGCGGAACTCCGTCTGGAACTCTTCGCTCAGTGCGATGTCCTCGAACGCCCTCGCCAGTTGTTCGAGTGGCTCTTCGAGCGGTTCCGGAACGTGTCTCCCGCCGTACTCGCCGAACGTACCGCTATCCTCGGACATGTCTATCCGGTGCGCGGTGACGACTAAAGGTGTATCGGGATCCTGGAGAAAGATGCGAAACGCCCACCGTCAAACCGAGTTCGCCCGTTACCACTCACTCAGGATGGACGTCTGATCGCCATCTCCGGATTTCCAGATGACTTGGACCGTGTCGCCTTGGTAGACATTTTCAATGACGACACTATTACCAGCCCCAATTGAATCGGTCCCCCAGTGCTTCACGATAGCGGGGCTAGCACTACTATTGCCGTAATTGAAACTCACCGTGCTGTTGTCGAGCGTATCTCCGCCCGTGTGCGTTATCGTCAGGTTGTTACTGGAACTGTTGAAGTCGTACTCGAAACTCGCCTGTGGCGCGGTACTGCTGATCTGTTCGCCGAGTCCGAGGACGAACGTGGCGATGACGGCCGCCAGGATGACCGTGATGGCGACCATCAGGATCACGCCGATGACTGGACTCACCGCGTCGTCGTCCGTGACTAGCTTTTTGACATTCATAGTTGTTCGGTAGCCGGCGAGACGGCGACCCACTCGGCCGCACATCTCTTGGCGTGTACGTGTAGGTCAGTCGCTTCGGGGCATAAATGTACGTGACGAGTTATCCTGAATGATAACGCCTAGGGACGAAAATCAAATCTCGAACTCCAACGGGATTCATCGCACAGTCCCACAAGCCCCGATTCATTTCCTCTTTCCCTCTTTCACTTCCGCCACTGAGAAAAGCGTGAGCTAGCCGTCAGCAACTGTCTGCGCCAGTCGCTTCACAGCAGTAGCTGGTGGTTCGTGCGTCCCAGTCGGGGTGGGACTCCCCCATCCAGGCGTAGACGATCACGGCAGGGACGGATATCGCAGTCATGTCGAAGGGAGTCTCGGCGTTCACGAACTCCCTCGGAGCCCCCTGGGGGATCGTATCGACGGCGTACCCCGAGTCCCGCGATGTCCCGTGGACATCCGAGCCCGCTGGTCCCCATCTGAGGGAAGTGCATCGCGCTGTGGACATCGACCGCGATGATGTCACGGCACTGCCTAGTTTCACTCGTCAGGAAACCGTGGCAAGCGAGCAGCGCGGGACGCGGCGCGTCCCGCGGGCCGTACGGGCGATTCGCGGGGGACCCGTACAACGAAGCGAGCGCTGCAAACGGTCGTCGTATACTATAGATTCGGTGGAAGTGAAACTCCCGTTTCTGCGGATCGAAAACAGACCGCTGTGAAAGTGCTATTCGTTTTCGAGGGCGTCGTACATATCGCGGTGTTCGTCACGGTCAGCCTTGGCGACTCGCAACACGAGCTCTCGACGAATGTCTTCCATCACGTCGTCGAGTGGCGTTCGTTCTCCTGCCTTCTCTTCTGTCGCCATGTATTCCTCTTGACGATGAATCCGGTTAATCGTTCGGGTCCGATGACTCATCGGATAGCTGATCAAGTCCATACTCGACGAGGTCGCTTCGCCATCGTTCGATCACTTCGTTCAAATCGACTTCTGTCGTGTGTGTTCGGAGATATTCGATCATCTCGTCCTCGTCGACGGCCGTCTCATCGGTTCCGAACTGCTTCAGTATCTCCCTGATCTCGTCATCGTACTCGAACTGATAGCCGTTGAGGAGCTAGAATACGACTGTCACGTTGAGTGAGGTGCGCTTGTTTCCGTCCACGAACGGGTGGTTGGCGACAAGGAGCCGAAGCAGATGAAACGCCTTCTCGTGGATTGTCTCCGGCACCGACCCAAAGGCCTCCTCGTTGATGTACTCCAGTGCGAATTCGATATCTCCGCGACTTTGGACGCCTGGGCTGGTATTGGGGTACTCCGAGATGATGTCCTCGTGGATGTCGAAGATGTCTTCGACCGACGGATACCAAAACGAGTCGGTCATTATCGGAGGTTCATATCCGACTACCCTATCCTTTTCTCTCTCGAAATGACTGACTCTCGGAGGAACGCTGTACGTCAGTTCGTCTAGAACCGGGATGTGAGATATACGCCCGGAACACTCCTGGGTGAGTTTCTACTAGTAGCTTACGTGGAAATGAAGCGGGCAAAAGATAGCATCCGGCGGCCGAGCGGTCCGTCAGGACCCGGAAGGTCGCCGGTTCACTCGCCGAAGGCGAGGCCAAGGAAGGGGCGAAGCCCCTGACGCAGGCTTTTGGCCGAGCTTTTGCAAGCGAGCGACGCAGTCGCTCGCGTAGTAAAAGGTCGTAGTGTACGCCCGGAACACTCCTGGGTGAGTTTCTACTAGTAGGGTCGCTGAAATGTATTAGGATGTATGAGTGACTCACTCCTACAATATCAATACAATCGGTCAGATCCATGGATCGAGTTCTTCGTGGCCGCCGAACACATCTCGGTTCGGATACGTATCGACCATCGAAATAATACCAGCCGCAACCAGATACGCAGGCATCGTATCGTCGTAGAGCAGAACGATACCCGCGTGAGTCGCTGATGGTAAATCACCGAAATCTTTCACATCGCTCGTCACAATGATCAGTTGGTGGTCCCGTGCGTACGGGAGAACATCTTCCTCGTCGTCAGCACCCTGCCAAAGCGCATCACGGACGTGCTCGGCGTGAATCCCTTCCTTTTCCAGATACGTTGCTGTCTTTGGATCGATATTCTCGTCAAGGAGGAACTGCCACCCAGTCATCTCAGACGGTGTCCGGATCAACACCCTCGGGTCGGACGATCGACTCGCGGAAGCCTTCCATGGCGTCGTCACGTTCCTGCTCTACGGTACGCATTTCTCGCGGGTGGTCGTGATAGTACGCTAGCGCGTGATAGATGTCGGCCACATCGAGATCGTACCGATCCGCAATAGCTTCGGGATCCTCACCGCGTTCTTCGACGAGGGCGTACACCTGACGGACGCTGATTCGTCTCCCGTGGATATGAGGTTCACTCATGAGATCGCGGGCGACCCGTCGGGTGTCTCTCTCAGCCATATCTAATAGTGTGAACTACTCCCGCAAAAACGTACTGTTGATTGGAAAGAGTGTGTATCGAGTTGTCTACGAATATACGCCAAGCGGATTTAAGATATTTCACCACTGGAGCCGTCGAAAACGGCGGATATGGGGCCAAGAGAGTGCAAACCATTCCGCTTGAGCTTTTGCAAGCGAGCGACGCAGTCGCTCGCGTAGTAAAAGGTCGTAGTGTA
>NZ_SPQG01000024.1 GCF_004944975.1 Halorhabdus amylolytica | reverse complement strand
GGAACGCTCGTCCTTCGCGGGAAGGGCGGCATTCTCTCGCTGAATCAAGATAGTGCGAAAGCCCACCGCATCAGCGGTGGATCGCTGACGTCGCCCAGTCAGCGGTACCGTCGGATCGCCAGGAGCGCGACGAGCATTGCCAGGAACAGGACGAGTAACGCGGCCAGCGCGGTTGCAGTCACGCCAACGCCGCCGAACTCGATCAGCGCTCCGCCCCCGGACTCCGTTCCTGTCCCTGCTCCGGGTTCGTCCACGGTCGTGGCGGTCGTCGAGGACGATTCTGTCGTTTCCGTGGCGGTCTCCGTCAGCGTCGTCGCCCCCGTCGCCCCGGTCTCAGTTGTTTCGGTCCCCGTCGAAGTCGTGGTCTCCGTTGCGGCTTCCGTCGGCGTCGGAGTACTCGTCTCCGTCTCAGTAGCTGTCTCCGTCGAGGTCACTGTGTCCGTCTCGGTGACGGTGGGTGGTGGCGCTCCTCCGCCGGAAGCGGACGACGGCTCGTCGGGCGAGGGCGTGGTCGGTTCAGCGATACGCGCATGAACGCCGAACGTTTCGGCGTCGGCGATGTCATGTTCGCCGCGGGTGTCCATCACCAGTCCCACGGCAACCGTCCCGTTCGGTTCGAGCGTGACGTTGTTCTCGCGGCCTTCGATCGACTGGTCGGCCACATCCCCGCGATAGAACCGCACGTCGTCGGCGTCGTCGGTGATCCACACCTCCGCGTACTCCTCGCCCGTGTAGGTGATGGTGAACACGCGATCGATCGGGACGATCGCATTTTCCGGAATCCCATCCCCATCTATTGATGGGTTCGCGTCGGTTAAGAGCAACTCGAGTTTGTCGTTCTCGTTCAGTACGGCGTACGAGCCGTGGGGTCCGTCCGCCGGGGCCATCTCAATCTCGCCGTCCGGGACCTCGTCGGTACCTAGTAGATCGAACGGGGCCGCGCCGGTCGGGACGAGGATTGCGGCCGCCGCGAGCGTCGCAATGACAAAGAACGTCGTCCTGTTCACGTGAATCCTCCGGCGGTTTCTCTTGGCTGTATATCGGCCCCGTACTGGATTGTATTTCACCGTTTGAACTCTCTCAAGGAACGTCTGAAACCTCGTATCAGGATCAATAGCGCGATCGGGACAGTCCTCGAAACGGTCGGCGAACAGTACCGTTCGCCTGCGTGACTTCACGCTCGTCAATACGATACTCCCCACTCACGTACGCCCACTCGGTGACGATCGTGGACGAGAACGGGGACGAACAGGACGAAACGCCCCTTCGGGAACATCTCTCGGCGGCCCTGGAGGCGGCCGAAGACGACACCGCGAAGTATCACATCCGGGAAGCCTATCAGAAGGTGATCGTCGAGGAGTGGCCCTAACGATCTCGCCATCGACGGGATCGGCGGGCAACGAAACGCGTCTGTCAGCTTTTCTGTCGTTCTCGCTGTTCTATCAGTGGTGGTGGATTACGAACCAACCGTTTACGCCGGTAGCACGGCTCTAACGTCTCGTTTGCCGTCATCTGGGCCCCCAATACTAAAGGTATGGAAGCCGTTTTTTCTGTCGGGAGGATGGGTATGGGTACCAAACACAGAGACCAGGAGCGGACGACAGTGAGCGAACATCTCTCGACGGCTCTGGAGACAGCCGAAGACGAGAACACGAAGTACCATCTTCGAGAGGCCTATCAGAAGCTTATCTTCCTGACTGACAGCGGCCGCGACTGAACGCGACCAGTTTGAATATATATATATATATATATATTTTGTCTTTGGAGGCGTAGGTCTCTCCGATAGTTCGGGTCGATCGTCCAGCATCCGGACTGCCGAACAGGCCTCACCTGGATATCAGCGTTACAGGTTGTACTTCGTCTGGAGGGACTGCTCAACGTCCGCCCGTTCAGCAGGCGTTAACAGTCGGTCGTAGACGATGATTTCGGCGATGACGCCTTCGAAATAGCGATGGAGGTCGTCCGTTCCCGGATCGTTTTGTGCCCCGATGTACAGCGACTGATTCTTGGCATCCGGTCGACCGATGCCACTTATTTTCCTGTCTTCCCGCGCTCCGTTGACTCGTAGTTCAGCAATGTCGTCCTCTGCTGACATGCGGACGGCACTCAGATACGCGGTGTCGTCGATGTAGTTACCCTCCGCGACCAAGGTGAAGTCAACGTCTCCGTTCGAGGATGTCCGGAACCCGAGCTGACCGTCGCCGCCGGCGTAGCCCTGGCCGTTGTCCAGTGAGTGCCACCAGTTGCGATCGTTGTGTGCCGCTCCACCCTGCTTGCCGTGGAGAACACCGATGTTGTCCGAAAGATTACTGTCGGCCGTGAAGACGGTGAATACCGTCATTTCGTCCGTGAGATTTAGTCCAGTCGGTTCTTCGGCCACGAACGCGTCGTCACCGTCGAACCGCACGCCACCAGCGCCGAACGCGTCTGCGTCGAACGTCGGACTCCCGCGGGCCATCACATCGTTGGCGTTTGCAGTCTGGTCCGGCCAAGACGCGATCGCGTTGCCGCCGCTTACGTCCAGCGTGGTGGCATCGAACCACGCGGCGAGGCCATCGATGTCGTCGGGTTGGCGACTTGGGTCGACGGTCGACACCTCGCAGTTGGCGTCCGCAGCGGCGTGAATAGTCAGGTTCGCCCCGTTGAAGAGATCTTCGCCGGAGTCGAACCCGAGCGCGCGGACCTCGAATCCGACGCATTGAGAGTCCCCCGGTCGGAGTGAAATTGCCCCGTCCCGGCCGGGATCGAGTTCGCCGACAGTGATGCGTTCGTCCGGATTGTCACCACGGTAGAAGACGACTGCCGGGTCGCCCTGGACGAAGTCGTATCGATCAGGGACCGGGCCGGGAATGGCGGGCACATCGACTTCGAAATCGACGCAAACGGGCTGGGTTCCCTGGTTACCGATCTCGAAGACATCGTGAAAGACGTAGAAGGATTCTTGATTAACTCCCTTGCCACTGACCGCTTCGTTACTTTCGGAGAGATCGACGGCCATCGCGCCGTCTGCCGCTCCGGTGACGTATGCTCCATTTGGTGAATCCTCACAGGGGGCAAGACGGAGGAAAGCGTCGGCGTCGCCGACAACGTCGATCGTGACACTTCGCTCGGCCTCGACCGAGGTGAACGCGCCGCTGCCGAGCATCGCGCTCCCGCCCGCTGTCGCCGCCCCCAGCCCGAGGATGAATCGTCGTCGTTTCATATTGGTAGTCCACCCTTTTCGAAAACCCACCGGCGGAATCGAACCGCCACGGCGCGGAGAGGCCGTGTATTGGGCCTCCGGCAAATCCGGAGACGCCGTCGCACACCAGCGTGGGTGGAGGTCGTCGTCAAATCGGTGGATTAGTTCTGTCGTATCCGCCGCCATTGGTCTCCTGTCGGGCAACTAATTCCCCAATCCCTGAGAGATCGTCGTCCAATGACGCGTTCGGTCCGCTCGTATCAACTGTGATCACCATGTAGTACTCCTCGCCAACATTGAACCGGTAATCTTCAGTATTTGATCCGAATCCGCTGCCGGTTGGGTGTGGAAGTGGGTAGTCCTTATTGTAGCCGTTCTGAATCGGGAAGCTCTGGGAAGAGGAGCCAGTCGGACTGTCTCCCGTGTCGTACACCGTGAAATTAATGAACGACTGGCCTGCGCCACCATCCAGCCAATCTGTATCGGTGAAGTAGTAGTTCATCTTAAGCATCAGGCTCTGGGTTCCCTGGTTGACTATCTTGAACGCGTGCTCGTTTGCAGGGTTCTCGTGGCTTCCGATCTGCGTAACAGCGTCGAAGTTGACCCCCGATGCACCAGTATCAGTCCCGTCAAGATTAATCTGAAGCGTTCCGTTGCTTTCCTTGACGAGTCCCGTGTCACCCGAAACGAGACCGAGGAACGCGTTCGAGTCGTTGGCTACCTGAACGCTCACAGCCCGATCAGCACTTACACTCGTAAACGCACCGGTGCCTATTGCAGCTATCCCCCCGGCGGCGAGCGATCCCAGCGTTGCGAGGTATTTGCGTCGGTGCATTGTTGTCCCCACCCTCGGGGAAACCCACCGGCGGAATCGAACCGCCACGGCGCGGAGAGGCCGCGTATTGGGCCTCCGGCAAATCCGGAGACGCCGTCGCACACCAGCGTGGGCAACGTTGGATATCTCTTCTAAGTCTCCCGTCGTCGTTGTTATGTGACCTGAATTTCGTGGTCTACCTCTTCCACTAGAGTGTGACCGGCGTGTCAGCCTCGTCGGCTCTTGCTTTGACGATCACGCTGTCGAGAAGGTCACCCAACACTGGCTTTCTATCTGGCTCGCCCGTAGTCCAGTTCGATATCGTCGTATCGACTACCATTCCCACGTTGACGTAATTTCCAGGGGCAATTTCAACCGCGTCCGCTCTTGCTCCCGGCGGGTCGTCTGACATCCCATCCCCATTGAACGGAGCCGCATCAGCCGGCGCTTTTGAGTTCGGTTGATCCGGGCCTCGAGTATTTTGATTCGCGTCATCCTCCGGCGCACTGCCATAGCTTATCCCCTGCCAGTTCTCACCATCTCTGTTACCAGGGGTGTAAAACGCGACGAAATGTGGGCCAGCAGGCGACTCAAATGAATTACTAATGTAGTCAGGATTTCCAACTTCGGCAAGCCAGACATATTGGGTCTGGCTAGATTGATTTCCGATTCTAAATAGGTTATCGACATATGTGACTGCATTCTTATTGAATCCGTCACCATCCACATCATCACTTGGATGGAAAATATCAAGGGTACCCTGGCTCGTAGTAGTATAGTCTTGACTATTATTGCTCCAACTTATACTCGAAAGTTGGAGAAATGCGTTCGCGTCACTCGCGACTTGAACATTCACACTGCGTTCCGCACTCACACTCGTAAACGCACCTGTACCCACTGCAGCCGCCCCGCCGGCGGCGAGCGATCCCATCCCGATCAGGAATTTGCGTCGTTGCATTGTTGTTCGACCTCGTTCTCACGCACGCCCACCCCACCACGACACGTCCACGACACCTCGCGCGTCACGACCCCTCGTTCAGGTGCGCGTGCTTACCCACCACATCACACTACATCTCCATTGTATCAACCCGATTGAGCGATCTACAATGACACTCCGAGGCCTGGATACGACCCTTTGAACGGCGGTATTCCTCTGCCGGTTTCACCCTACGACTGGTTCACACTCTCTTTGAACCCGATTCGATGCGATCGCTCACCCAGGATAGCTCGCCGCCGCTTCGTCGACCGTCTTTCCCAGCCCGAGTGCCCTTTAATGAGTAGATAAGATGACGTATATTGGGATATCTATCTGAAAGAAATAGACTATAACTCTATGACTATTATCTCTATATATACATACAAGAATATGGTTTTCGAGTACTGATTATCGTTTTCTATCTCGTTAAATGCCCGTTTAGTTTTATATGGTATCGTCTCCCAATTCCATACGGGCACCTTGGGAGGGTGTGGGAACAGAATGGCAAAGGCAGCTTCACAGCAGCCATCAGCAACGATTGTCGAACAGTCGACAGACCAGACGGGTGACGAGACTGGCGTTTCGCGCGACGAAGCCTTCGAGGTCCTGAGCAACCGACGGCGACGGTATACGCTGCACTACCTCGTCAGGAACGGCGAGACCGCGACGCTTGGTGACGTGGCCGAGCAGGTCGCGGCCTGGGAGAACGACAAGGCCGTCTCGGGTATCACCTCCAGCGAGCGCAAGACCGTCTACACGTCGCTCCAGCAGTTCCACCTGCCGAAACTCGACGAGAAGGACGTCGTCTCCTTCGACGAGCGGGCCGGCGAGATCGCATTGACCGACCGCGCCCGCGATCTGGATATCTATCTGGAGGTGGTCGACCGCTACGACATTCCCTGGAGTTTTTACTATCTCGGTGCAACGCTTCTGGGCATCACGCTCGTCTCGCTGTCCTGGCTCGGGATCGGCCCGTTCGCCACGGTGCCGGCCGACGGCTGGACGGTCTTCTTACTCGGCGTGTTCCTCGTCTCGTCGCTCTCGCA
Source organism: Halorhabdus amylolytica (assembly GCF_004944975.1). GTDB lineage: Archaea > Halobacteriota > Halobacteria > Halobacteriales > Haloarculaceae > Halorhabdus > Halorhabdus amylolytica. The sequence goes on along the minus strand of NZ_SPQG01000024.1, from coordinate 6,933 downwards.
CGTGTTTATCTCACGCCGGATGCGTCTCGGATCGGACGAAAAACCACCGGAGGTGATCGAGACCGATGCATGACCGACGGCGGCTGTTCGTGCTGCTCGCGGTGGCGGTGGCAGCCGTCGCTACCGTCGGTTCTGGCGGGTTCAGCACGACGACTGCCGATCGCAGCGTGACGGTCGACGTCGTCGGCGACGCGAACGCCTACATGGCACTGGAATACGACGGTACAGAGGTAAACGACGGCGACGAACCCACGTTTCTGACCGTAACCAATCAGTTCACCCAGCCCGTAGATGTGACAGTAGAATACTCGGTTACCGGTAACGTTGAAGCCGATCCGAATGACGGCACTCTCGGGGACGACGAGGATACCGATCTTGCTATCGGAGAGTCGGTCGATTTTTCGGAGTTCACGCTTACGTGTGCCACTAACGAGACTGGCACGCGGACTGCGACAGTGACCTTCGACGTCACCGCGGAAGGTACCGACGTTTTCGCCGAAACGACCGACTCACGTCAGGTCACCTATTCAGTAGACTGTCAGTCCGTACAGACTGGATCTGTAGCTTCCGTGAACACCACGACAGACGAATCCATCGGGACGGCCACGGAGACGGCGACCGAGACGACTGCGGAGTGACCGTTGTCGGTGGTCATCTAATTCAGCCGGTTACGTAGTCGATGCGGGTGGGACTGAAAGGGGCGAGGCTGTCGAGGACGGCGGACCCATAACCACCGGAGCGAGCGTCGCGAGCGAGGAGCGCAGGTGAGGGCCCCTGACTGGACAGCCTCGGGGCTTTCACGCTGTTTGCACCGGTTCTCTTCGACGCGGAGGCGTCTCTGAACGCTGCCGACACCCGTCGCGCCAAGAGTTAAGTAGCGTCCCGAGCGTTCTGAAAGTGATGACCGACGAGCCCGAGGAGGGGATGCTCTCCTGGGACGAGTCCGTCTTCCGGGACGAGCACGTCTTCGAGATCGACTACGTCCCGGAGACGTTCCGCCATCGCGAGAGCCAGATGGAGAGCCTAAAGTACGCCCTCCGCCCCGCAGTCCGGGGATCGCGGCCGCTGAACGTCATCGCCCGCGGGCCGCCGGGAACGGGCAAGACGACGGCGATCCAGAAACTCTACGGCGAGTTGGGCGCCCAGACGGACGTCCGGGTCGCCCACGTCAACTGCCAGGTGGACTCGACACGATACGCCGTGTTCTCGCGGCTGTTCGAGGAGGTCTTCGAGTACGAACCGCCGACCAGCGGCGTCTCCTTCAAGAAACTCTTCGGCCAGATCACCGAGAAACTCGTCGAGGACGGGGAAGTCCTGGCGGTGGCCTTAGACGACGTGAACTACCTCTTCTACGAGGGCGAAGCCTCGGACACGCTCTACTCGCTGTTGCGTGCCCACGAGGCCCACTCGGGGGCGAAGATCGGTGTTGTCGTCGTTTCCTCGGACCTCGATCTGGACGTCATCGAGGCGCTGGATGGCCGAGTCCAGAGCGTCTTCCGGCCCGAGGAGGTCTACTTCCCGAAGTACGACGAGCCGGAGATCGCAGACATCCTCGAGGAGCGAGTCGACCGGGGCTTCCACGAGGGCGTCGTCGACGCGCCGATCCTCGACCGCGTGGCCGAACTCACCGCAGAGCAGGGTGGCGACCTGCGGGTCGGGATCGATCTCCTCCGGCGGGCCGGATTGAACGCCGAAATGCGCGCAAGCAAGCACGTCGAGACCCAAGACGTCGAGGAAGCCTACGAGAAGTCCAAACACGTCCACCTCTCGCGATACCTCGAGGGGCTGTCGGTAAACGAGCAGGCACTGCTTTCGGTCGTCGCCGATCACGACGGCGAGCGGGCGGGCGAGATATACGAGTACTTCCAGAACGAGACAGATCTCGGCTATACGCGCTACTCGGAGATCATCAACAAACTCGACCAGCTCGGGCTGATCGAGGCGACCTACACGAGCGTCGACGGCCGCGGCCGCTCGCGCGAACTCTCCGTACAGTACGATCCTGCGGCGATCAAGGATCGACTCTGAGGCTGTTTCTCCCCGACCGGACGATTTAGCCGTCGAGTGACACGTCGACGGGCTCCTCGGGTGCGTCGATGTCGACCTCGGGTTCCTCGGCGTCGCCGACGAGTTTCCTGATGACGACCGACACGACGAGGCTCGCGACGACGAGTGCGAGAACTCGGCCCCACCCATTGCCATCTGTCGGCTCCTCGTGTTCGTTCGCCGCCGCCCGGTCGTCGCTCCCGGCCGGTCGCTCGTCGTCCGCCTCTCCCTCGCCCAGGATCTGCGTCGGACTGAAGGTCGCATCCTCTAAGTGTACCTCGAACAGCGTCAGGTTCTCGAAGACCATACGTCCTGTTCGGCGCCGAAACGTATAGTTGTATTGTGAGGTGTCTGGTGGTACTGCAGTCGGACACGACTGATACGGATTATTGTCGTGATGTACCGGTATCCGTCGACCCCCGGGTCGGCGTCATCCGGAAATAATCTACAATCATCCGTATCCGTCCTCACAACGATCCATACCCACTTCGCTCGTCACGTTTGTTCCTCGCAAAAAGCGGGCACGGTGGGACTGAGCGAACGCTTCGCGTTCGCGAGGGTCACCGTGCCCCCGAGCGACTACTGGGAGCGAGCGGGCACGGTGGGACTCGAACCCGATGCCAGACCTCACTCCGTTCGGTCTGCCGTGCTTCGAATCCCCTGCGAGCTTGTTCAGCACGCCTCGTGTTCACTCGGCGGCTTCACGGGCACGGTGGGACTCGAACCCACGACCGTCGGATTAGAAGTCCGACGCTCTGTCCGGACTGAGCTACGTGCCCCGTCAGAAGACAGACGAGCGGGGACAAAAAGCGCCCGGGTTCGGAACGGAGTCAGGTGCTGACCCGCGGTTCGCTGCCGCCGATCCGGGATTCGGCGATGGCAAAGGCAAGCGTGCTAAACAGGCCAAGAAGCGTGCCGGCGGTTAGCATCATCGCGAGATACGAGAGTGTGACGTGCCCGAGAACGTACATGCTTACGGCGTGGGTGACTCCGGCAATAGCGAGAATGTAGAAGGGGGCGTTGAGATACCGCCAGCGGAACGCGCCGGCGAGGTACTCGTCGGTCACCTGGCCGAGACTGCTGGTGATCCCCGCGGCTGCGAGCCAGTGGATCGAACCCGCGACGACGGCGGCGACCGCCTCGCCGGCACCGAGCACTCCAGTCCCCTCCCGGATGGAATTGAGCATCTCGAATCCACTCACACCGCCGATAACCAAAAGCGTCAGCGCCACGACGTAGGTTACCAGCGTGACGCGACCGGCGTACAGTCCAGACCGGACGCGATCGACAGCCACGTCGAGCCACTCGCCCAGCCCGAGTCCCCGCGAGAGAAGGTACAGCCCGAGCAGGCCGGAGGCGACGCCGAAGACGTCCCCGGGCATCCCGAGGACATCGGCCAGGACGGCAAGCGGGTAGATGAGCAGGAGAATCCCCAGCGGAACGAGGATGGTCCCTCGCGTCTCGGGGTCGTTCAGCACCTGCTTGATGGTATAGTACATCGACTCCAAGTCCTCGGCCTGGCGGACGACCACGCGTCGGACGCCGTCGATGGCGATCCGCGAGCGGATGACCGGGACAACGCTCTCGTCTTGAGCGCCGTCAGTGACGACGATCGCGCGGATGTCTTCGCCGGTGGTCAGGCCGGCCAGAACAGTGTCGATCTCCTCGCCGACTGCCCGGTTGGCGACGACGTCACTGCCCTCGGTCCCCGTGACTGCGGCGACCTCAACGGATTCGGTGCTCTCGGCGAGAAGTTCGTCGTGGAGGTGGATCCCCTCGAAGAGGACGTTCGAGTCGCTGTCCTCGGGATCGGCAGTCGCCAGCGCAATAGCCGCTTCCTCGACGGCGTTGCGCCCCACGACAGGGGTCTCGACACCTGTCTTGCGGCCGATGTCGTCGTCGAGGTCCACACAGAGGACCAGCAGCATCGATCGGGGATACGCCACGAGTGTTTAACACTTTTCCGGGCGCGGCGATGCCATCCGGGCCGGGAGATCACGCCGACGTGAGTATCTCCTCGATTGTCTCGGCTTCCCGATCGAGGGAGTCGTCGCCGATCCGATCGGCTTCCTGCCGGAAATAATCCTTGAACGTCGTGAGCCGCGACTCGTAGGGAGCAGAGACCGACAACGGCTGGGACTGCTGTTCCCACTCGCCGAGCGGGCGGTCGCCGGGCGGCACGTCGATCCCATCCTCGACCCTGACGTCGATCCGTTCGGGCTCGCGCTCGTGGACCATCCAGTTCTTCAGGAGGTCGGCGTACCGGGCCAGCAAGACGGCTTTGCGGATCCCGGTGTTGTCGAAGTGTTCCGGAGATGCTGCCGGGAAATCGACCGTAGTCGTCGTCTCGTCTGTCGAACCCGAACGATCCTCCCAGGACGCCCGGAGGGTCAACTCGCCACCGTCGGCTTGGCCGTCGAGTTTGACGAGGACTACGCCGCCACGGGTTTCACCGTCCGCTGTCGGGGACGGGAACAACGTGTTGACTTCGAGGAGGTCGTCGGTCGCGTCCTCGGCGGCCGTCGACCCGTACACCGTCTCGATCTCGGCGTCCGAGGCGTCGAGTTCGACCGAGAGGTCGTACACCAGCGGCGTCACCATGTACTCGAACTCCTCGCCGAGATAGGACTCGAAGTCCTCGGCGGAGTGGACCGACCGATAATTGGCCCCGCGAACGGCCGTGATCTGGTCGACGAGTTTCGGGTTGAAATCGACGCCGATACCCACGAAGCTCGTGTGGATCCCGTCGGTGGCGTAGCCCGAAAGGCGGTCCTGTAGCGCTTCGTCGTCAGTCTGACCCAGGTTCGGCATCGCGTCGGTGACGACGATCTGCCTGGTCTCGACCTCTGTCGGATCGGCGTCTGCGTACTCGCCGAGCATGTCGGCGGCCTCGCTCATTCCGTCGGCGATGTTCGTCCCCCCGCCGGCTCGAATGTCCTCCCGGACGTGCCCGCGGATCGCCTCCATGTCTGTCGCTTCGACTTTCCGGAGCGGTTTGGCGACGCTGGCTTCGTTGTTGAACAGGACGATCCCAAGCCGATCCTCGGGCTCGAGCTGTTCGGTCAGCGCCACGAGAGCATCCCTGGCGACGGCCATCTTCGATCGGGAGTCGTCCTCCTCGACGGTGTGTTTGTTGCCGAAACGGTCGTAGTAGTACTGGTCGAACTCCGAACTCATCGACCCCGAGATATCCAGGACGATCACCACGTCGAGCCGTTTTCGCTCGAAGGACTCGGTGGAAAGCGTCGAGTTCAGCCCGACCGTGAAGTAGCGGTCCGTCGCGTCCCCGAGTGGGTCCTCCATGATCGCCGTCGCGTAGGAAGGACAGAACAGCGACGAGCACTCGCCAGATCCCCCAGTGTCGAAGTAGTAGTTGTAGAACAGCCCCTCGTAGGGGAGGCTCTCGGGGACGGGGAGGTACCCCTCCTCGATGTTCCGGCGGAAGTCGGCGACGTTGCTCGCGCCGCCGGCGGCAAATCCCAGGTCGGCACTTTCTGTGGCACTCCCCGCGGTTGTCTGGAAAGCGCCACCGCCGCTCGCGTTCAGGCCGTCTGTCCGTTCGGCGGGATCGTACTGCCAGTCGTCGATCCGCTCTGGATCGTCCTCGTCGTCGTCCGCCGGAGCCCCGTCCCCTTCGACCAATCCGGCACAGCCGGCCAGTGCCGCCCCAGCACTGATCGCACCCAACCGGAGGAGCTGTCGTCTGTCGTGATCCATGTGCGTCCGTACCCCGCCTGGTGTCATAAGTGAGTTGAACGGTCAAGTGAGCGTTTGAGTCATGCGGCGCCCTCCCGCGAGAACGGTCCCCAAGCGGCCGGTGTTGTCAAAGTCGCACGGCTTATACGGTTCAGACGGGTCTAGGATCATACGCGAATGATCTCGGAAGGCTGCGAACAGTGCGCCAAGGGCGGGAAGATGGTGATATTCGTCTATGGCTACTGCGACCAGCGCGATTGTTTCTACTGTCCGCTCGGCGAGAACCGCAAGAACGTCACCGATGTCTACGCCAACGAGCGGAAAGTCGAGGAGGATCAGGACCTCATCGAGGAGGCGAAACGCATGGACGCGCTGGGGTCGTCGCTGACTGGCGGCGAGCCCCAGGAGGTCATGGACCGCACGACGCGGTACATCTCACTGCTGAAGGACGAATTCGGCGAGGACCACCACATCCACCTCTACACCGGCATCACCGGCGGCCGGGAGAACATGCGCCGCCTCGCCGAGGCCGGTCTGGACGAGATCCGCTTTCACCCACCGCTGGACATGTGGGGCGACCTCCACGGCACCGAGTGGGAAGACATTCTCTATATCGCCCGCGAGGAGGGGCTCACGCCGGCGTTCGAGATTCCCGGCATTCGGCCCGAAGACGAGTTCGTGACCTTCGTCGAGGAGGGCGCCGCCGAGTTCGTCAACGTCAACGAGTTCGAGATGAGCGACGGCAATTACCGGCGGATGCAACAGCAGGGTTTCGACCTGAAAGAGGACCACATGAGCGCCGTCGAGGGCAGCCACGAGGTACTCGATACGATGGCGACCCACCCGAAGGTCTATTTCTGTACCTCGGTGTTTAAGGACGCCGCCCAGCACCGCAATCGGCTCAAACGGATGGCGAAGAACGTCCGCCGTCCCTTCGACGAGACGACCGAGGACGGCACGCTGGTTTACGGCAAGGCCTGGGTCGACCCCGATCGCCTCGACGAACTCGGCGTCCCCGAAGAGTACTACGCCGAGAAGTCAGAGCACGTCGAACTCGCCTGGTGGCTCCTCGAGGAGATGATCGAGGAGGGTGACATCAGGGAGGGCGAGGTCGTCGAGCAGTACCCGACCGTCGACGGGACAGTCGTCGAGCGGACGCCGCTTCCTGAAGAGTCCGGCGAACGAAGTGAG
>NZ_SPQG01000023.1 GCF_004944975.1 Halorhabdus amylolytica | reverse complement strand
TCCGATTCGAGGCGTACTCCTTCGTTACACTCAGTCGTCCGCCTCGCCTTTCTCTATCGGGGCACCAACCAAATTGCCCCACTCGGTCCAGGAGCCGTCGTAGTTGATGGCGTCCTCGTAGCCCAGCAACTCGTGCAGGGCAAACCAGGCGACCGAGGAGCGCTCGCCGATCCGGCAATAGGCGACGGTCGTGCTGTCGCCGTCGATGCCGTACTCACTGTAGAGCTCCTGCAGTTCGTCGAAGTCTTTGAATGTCCCGTCGTCGTTGGTCACTGCGGCCCAGGAGATGTTCTGGGCACCCGGGACGTGACCGCCGCGCTGGGCGGTCTCCTGGAGGCCCGGCGGCGCGAGAATCTCGCCGCTGAACTCCTCGGGACTCCGGACGTCCACCAGTGGCAGGCCGCGTTCGATGGCGTTCTCGACATCCTCGCGGTACGCACGGATGGATTCACGCGGTCCGCTGGCTTCGTAATCGACTGCCGAGAAATCAGGCTCCTCGTCGGTCGTGGGATAGTCGTTCTCGACCCAGTACTCGCGACCGCCGTCGAGCAGACGGACGTCGTCGTGGCCGTAGTACTTGAACTGCCAGTAGGTGTAGGCAGCGAACCAGTTGGAGTTGTCGCCATAGAGGACGACCGTCGAATCCTCGCTGATGCCATGAGAACCCAGCAGCTCCTCGAAGTCATCCTTCGTGAGGATGTCGCGGGTCGTCTGATCCTGTAACTGGGTTTCCCAGTTGAACCCGATCGCGCCGGGGGCGTGGGCTTCTTCGTAAGCCTCCGTGTCCACGTCCACTTCCACCAGTCGATACTCGGACTCGTCACTCTCGAATTCCGAGAGGTTGTCCTCGACCCAGTCCGCCGAGACGAGGACGTCGTTCGCGTACTCAGTCATAATGCATCTGCTCCTATCGGCGGGACCCATAAAACTACTGACGTAACGGCAGGTACGGCCACTCCTCGCCCGTAGGGGCAGGTGTTGCCGTCTGGCGCGGGACGTTCGACGGAGCCGCCTGCCGGGATCGCTTGCCGACTCGCGACTCCGGCGTGGCCGGCGAGTCTTCCGGATGGGAAGAGGAGAATACTGCAGCTATCTCGGAGCACGGGCACTCGGCGGCGACGCCCCGACATTCAAATCACGTGCGGGCGAACGACCTGTCATGACTGATTTCGTCTCGGCGGCGTGGCTGGCTGATCACCTCGATGCCGTCCGGATCGTCGACGTCCGGGACGCCTGGGAGTACGAGGGTATCGGACATCTCCCCGGCGCAGTATCGATCCCGTTTGACTCCTTCCGCGCCAGCGAGGGCGACGAGGGGATGTTACCCGGCGCGGATGTCTTCGCCGACTTGCTCTCGGAAGCGGGGATCGCGCCCGGCGACGAACTCGTCGCCTATGACGACACCCATGGCGTCTTCGCCGCCCGGTTTCTCGTGACCGCCGAACTGTACGGCCACGACCCTGATCGACTGCACCTTCTCGACGGCGACTTCAGTGCCTGGCAGCGCGAGCGGGAGACGACCGACGGGACGACCAACGTGACGCCGACCGACTACACCGTCGATCGACCCCGCGAGTCCCCGCTGGTCGGCCGTGAGACTGTCGCGGCGGCGATCGATGGCAACGCAGTGATTGTCGACACTCGCGAGCGATGGGAATACGTGGAGGGACACATCCCGGATGCTGTACAACTCGACTGGCGGGACCTCATCGACGACGACACCCGTGGACTCAAACCCCGCGAAGAGATCGAGTCGCTCCTCGAATCGAGGGGGATCACGCCCGAAAAGCGGATCGTCCTCTATTGTAACACGGCCCGGCGGATCAGCCATACCTACGTCGTCCTCCGGCACCTGGGCTACGAGGACCTGGCCTTCTACGAGGGGAGTCTGACAGAGTGGGAGGCTGCGGGCGAACCGATCGAGACGGTCGAGTAACCGTTTGACTGGCGCTTACAGTCGTCTCTCGGCGGTCCCGGATCACGGTGTTCGTGGATTCCCGAGGTGGACGTTCATTCGGACGGTGCTTGTTCGTCGGCGGGCAGCCGTTCGTTCGCCAACAGCTCTACACCTTCCGACAACAGCGCCACCACGACCGGTCCGGCGATGATGCCGAGCGCCCCCATCGTGAGTATCCCGCCGGTGAACCCGATAAAGTAGAGACTCCCCGGGAGATCGGCGGCGACCTCGGAGAGACGCGGCCGGACCAGGATGTCCGGTAGTCCGGCGACGAAGACCAGCCCGGTCACGCCCACGAGGACGGCCTGTGTGACGTTCTCCGCAAGGATCTCCATGACGACGAGGACGCCGATAAGGACGCTCGGGCCGATGATAGGGACGAACTGCAAGATCCCACTCAGCACCGCGAGCGTGATCGCGGCGTCGTATCCGAGGGCGAAGAACACCGGCAGCGCGAGGACGAACGTCCCCAGACCCGTTGCGCCCTGGAGGACGTACAACCCATAGAGGGTGTCCCGCAGTCGTTCGTGGAGGACCTCGACGATATCGTAATACTCCGGCGGAACCGTCCGTCTGAGCGCGCGGGCAGGCATTGTCGGCTTCAACAGGAGTGCGTACACCAGCAGGACGAACAGGAAGAACTTCAGCGCGAGTACCGGGGTGGCGCTGGCTGCGTCAATCGCCACGTCGGCAAGAAGATCCCGGGCCGCTGTCACAAGTGTCGAGAGGTCCACCGAGTACGTCGTCTCTAAGAACGTTACGGAGAACTCCTGGGGAAGGTCGGCGAGCATTTCGAAGAACGTTGACCGACGGACGTACAGCGAGTACCCGATGGGGGCGATCACGACGGCGGCGAAGACGAACGCAACCGCCGTACTCGCTGCCGCCGCGAACCGCGGTCCGATTCCCCGACGAACCAGACGCTGACGAACTGGATAGAGGACGTACGCGACCGTGATCGCGAAGAATATCGTCCCGAAGACTCGCCACAACGTAATCACGGCAAGGGCGCTCAACAGCGTTAGCAATCCGACGAGCGCGAGGGTTCGGCGGGGGAGTGTCACGTTCGCCCCGTTCCGGAGGTATGTCCATAACGTTTTCCTGTACGTCTCTGTCTTCCGATCGACATCTCGACGCCCGGCGTTCGAACTCCTGCCTTCGAGGTACCTCTTGATTGTAATTCTTCTTCAAAGGGACACAACGAAACGAAAACCCCTCTATTCGCCGCTGTAGCGCCTGATATACTCCGCAATATTCGATATAGATGCCGAATCCTGCCCAATCCATAACATTCTTCCATAGATGTTTTCAATAGGTGAGAATACGGTACATTCCTTTACAGGACGTCGCGGTAATATTCACCTAGAATGGCAACGCTAGAGCGCGTGAAACAGTCACTGGGGTCGGATGAGTCCGATGTCGGCTCGGATTCGGGCGTCATTCCGGCCGACGCCGGGGTCGAGGATGTCTGTGACGAGGAGGTAGAGACGGTCCGGGAGATCCTCGTCGACGTCCCGACTGCCAAGGAGGGTGTCATCCCGGCGTTACAGGACGTCCAGGACGAGTACGGCTACCTGCCGAAGTTCACGATGGAACTGATCGCCGAGCACACCGAGACGTCGATCGCCCACGTCTACGGGACGGCCTCCTTCTACTCGCAGTTCCACATGGAACCCCGTGGCGAGCACACGATCAAGGTCTGTACGGGGACGGCCTGTCACGTGAAAGGTGCCGACGAGGTGAGCGAGGCCTTCTGTGACGAACTCGACGTGGAACTCGAAGAAGTGACCGACGACGGGACGTTCACGGTGGATCACGTCCGGTGTATCGGCGCGTGTAGTCTCGCCGTCGCCGTCATGGTCGGTGACGAGGTCTACGGCGACGTCCAGCCAGAGGAAGTCGACCGGGTCATCGAGGAATACCGCTAGGAGGGATCACGAATGTCAACTGTACCCACTGAACCGCGCCGTGTCCGCACGGAAGACGATCTGGCCGACTTACAGGCCGAGGGGAAACAGTCGCTGTATCCCGAGGAGACGAAGGTTCTGGTCGGGATGTCCTCCTGTGGGAAAGCCGCCGGGGCGGACGACGTCTACGGCCTGCTGTCGGCCGAACTTGGGCCGAACGACGACGCGACGGTCGAGAAGACCGGCTGCATGGGGTTCTGTGACCGCGAACCGCTCGTCGAGGTCATTCGCCCCGATGGCGTCTCGATCATCTACGAGAACGTCACCGAGGAGGACGCCAGCCAACTCGCTGGGGCCGTCGCCGAGGGCGAGTTGCCCGAAGAAGGGGCCCTCGCCGCACGAAGCCACGCCGAGGACTGCGATCACGACCACGGCGTCCCCCACATCGACGAGGTTCCCTTCTACGAGTCCCAGCAGCGCGTCGTCCTGGGCAACAGCGGTCTCGTCGATCCCGAGAGCCTCGAAGAGTACGTCGGCCGGGACGGCTACTTCGCGCTCTGGGAGTCGCTGTCGGAACTCTCTCCCGAGGAAGTCATCGAGGAGGTAAAGGAGTCGAACCTCCGCGGGCGCGGCGGCGGTGGCTTCCCAACGGGGATGAAGTGGGAGTTCCTGGCCGGCAACGACGCCGGCTTGAAGTATCTGATCTGCAACGCCGACGAGGGCGACCCCGGTGCGTACATGGACCGGACGCTCCTGGAGAGTGATCCCTACGCGGTGCTTGAGGGCATGACCATCGCCGGGTACGCGCTAGGCGCGGAGAAGGGGTACATCTACGTCCGCGCAGAGTACCCGCTGGCGATCGAGCGCCTGCAACACGCCATCGAAGAAGCCCGCGAGGCCGGATTCCTCGGCCAGGACATCTTCGGTGAGGGTTTCGACTTCGATCTGGAGATCAAGAAGGGTGCGGGCGCGTTCGTCTGTGGCGAGGAGACCGCGATGATCAACTCCCTGGAAGGTGGCCGCGGGATGCCCCGGCCCCGTCCGCCGTACCCCGCCGACGAGGGGCTGTGGGCCGAACCGACCAACGTCAACAACGTCGAGACGTGGGCGAACGTGCCCGCGATCGTCCGTAACGGCGCGGAGTGGTTCGCCGACATCGGCACCGAGGAGTCCGGCGGAACGAAAGTGTTCTCGGTCACGGGCGACGTCGAGAACACCGGCCTCGTCGAGGTTCCCCTGGGAACTCGCTTAGAGGAAGTCGTCTTCGAGATCGGCGGTGGGACCACCGGCGGCGAGTTCAAGGCCGTCCAGACCGGCGGCCCCTCCGGCGGTGTCATTCCCCGGGAGCACTCCGAGACGCCCATCGACTACGAGACCCTGATGGAACTGGGGTCGATGATGGGATCCGGTGGGATGATCGTCATGGACGAGTCGACGTGCATGGTCGATCAGTCCCGGTTCTTCCTGGATTTCAGCGTCGACGAGTCCTGCGGGAAGTGCCCGCCCTGCCGGTATGGCACCATTCAGATGCTCGAGATGCTCGAGAACATCACTAACGGGGAGGCCGACCCCGACGTCATCCCCGAACTGCGGTCGCTGGGGGAGTCCATGGAGGAGATGTCGCTGTGTGGCCTGGGTCAGACCGCGGCCAACCCGGTGATGAGTACGCTGGATTACTTCGAGGAGGAATACCGACAGCACGTCGAGGACGAGGAGTGTCCCGCCGGGGACTGCGAGATCGGTGGTGGCGAGCACGCGGGAACGTACAAGATCATCCCCGAGGAGTGTATCGGCTGTCAGCAGTGTAAGGACGCCTGCCCGGTCGACGCGATCTCCGGTGAGCCGGGCGAAATTCACGAGATCGATCCAGAGGTCTGTATCGGCTGTGGGCAGTGTGTCGATCCGTGTCCGGTCGATACTATCGAGGTGAGGGGTTGATACCATGAGTACGACTACCGAATCGGAGACCGAGGTCGAACGCGACGTCACGCTGACGATCGACGGCCAGGAGGTACAGGCCGCGGCGGGCGAAACGATCTTGGAGGCCGCAGACCGCGCGGGAATCGACATCCCGACGCTGTGTGCCCACGCGAACCTGACGAACGTCGGTGCCTGCCGGATGTGTCTGGTCGATGTCGACGGCGAACGCCGCGAGACCGCCTGTACGACGGCCGTCGACGACGGTATGGACGTCGAGTTCGACACCGAGGATCTCTGGGAGAAACGCCGCTCCATCCTCGAGTTGCAGTTCACCGAGGAAAACCACTACTGCATGTATTGCGAGATGGAGGGCGACTGCGAACTCGAGGACATGTTCAACCGCGCCGGTCTCGACCAGGATCGCTTCCCCCTGGAGTACAAGGACATCGGGCCGGATACCTCCAACGAGTACATCACGATGGATCTCGACCGCTGTATCAGCTGCGGTCGGTGTATCCGGACCTGTGAGGAAGTCGTCGCCAACGATACGCTGAACTTCGGCAACCGCGGCCGCGAGACGACGATCATCGCCGATTCGGGTGTCCCGCTGGGCGAGTCGTCCTGTACCTCCTGTGGGGGCTGTGTGCAGGCCTGCCCGACGGGTACCCTCTACAGCCCGCTCAGCGCCTACAAGGGTCGCGAACGGGATTGCGAGGTCGAGACGACGACCTGCAGCGAGTGTTCGGTCGGCTGTGAACTCGAAGTTTTCACCAACTCCGGCCGGATCGTCAAGATCGAAGGCATCGAAGCGGGCGAAGACGGCGGCCAGCTGTGTGAGATGGGTCGTTTCGAACTACTCGACGACCGGCGCGAACGGATCAAAGCGCCACGGACCGACGGCGAGACTGTCGGCCTCGACGCGGCGCTGGAGACGGTCGCCGACAAACTGGTCGACGCCAACTCGGTCAACGCTGTCGCCTCCGACCGGTTGCCCACCGAGACTCTGGAGGTGTTCGCCGACGCGATGGACGCGGTCGACGCTGACCTGGAGATCCCCGGGGCAAAGCGCCGGGCGACCGAGGCGGCGATCCGCGAGGAACTGGCTGGAGACGGCCACGGGGACTTACAGGCCGACTCTATCGAGGACGTTCTCGACGCCGAAGGGATCGTCGTTTACGACACCTCGATCGTCGACACCCATCCAGTGGCGGCCTCCTACGTCCGCCGGGCCGCGAAGGACGGTGCTGAACTGGTCACCGTCGACGGCGAGGAAGATCGGCTCAAGCGGTTCAGCGACGACAGCCTGACCGTCGGCTCGCCGCTCGCTCAGGCCACCGCGGAGGCCGCGGGCGCGGTCGCCGATGGTGGCAGCGCCTCGCCGGTTGCGGGCGTCGCAGAGGCGGCGACCCGGGCGCTTGACGCCGAAAACGGCGTTGTCGTCCTCGGTCCCGAGATCGAGGACACCGGAGCACTGGTCGACGCCTACGGGCTGGCCGCGATGACCGACAGCCGGATCCTCAGTCTCGACCGAGGTGCCAACCGCGCCGACCTGGCTGCGGACGTCATCGACGAACCCGCCGAAGTCGCCTACCTGCTTGCCGGCGACGACCGCGGCGAGGATCTCGATCGCTCGATCGAGGTCGCTCGACAGGCCGACATCGTCATCGCTCAGGCGACCCGCGAGTCGGCGCTGACCGAGATCGCCGACGTCGTGCTCCCTGCCCTCGACTGGTTTGAACGCGAAGGGACGACCGTCGACGCCGACGGCGACGAGCGCCGGATCGATCGCGTGCTGGACCCGCGTAGTGAGATCGACTCCGACCGTGAGATCATCGCGGAACTGAAGGAGGTGGCAGCATGAGCGCACAGGCCGAGGCCGAAAAGGAGGCCGACGACCGGACGACCGTCGCGACGGTGTGTCTGGGCGGCTGTTCGGGCTGTCACATGGAGTTCTTAAACGTCGATCACGGACTGATAGACCTCGTAGAGGAAGTCGACATCGTCGCTAGCCATATGATCGTCGACGAGAAGGGCGTCCCGGAGGCCGACGTCGGCATCGCCGAGGGTGTCGTCACCAACGAGGAGAACGTCGAGGTGGCCGAGGAACTCCGCGAAAACTGTGACACTGTCGTCGCCTGGGGCGACTGCGCTGCACTGCGCGGGATCATGTCGCTGCGGAACTACCAGGATCGCGACGAGATGTTAGAAGAGACCTTCGCAGAGAAAGCAGACGACGAGAGCGAGGTGCCTTTCGGCGACGACGAGGGCGTTCCGAAACTGCTCGAAGACGCCCGGCCGCTCGACGAGTACATCGACGTCGATGTCTACGTCCCCGGCTGTCCACCCGACGCCGAGGTCATGAAGGAGAGCCTCGAGGCGCTGGCTCGCGGGGAGACCCCCGAGATCGAAGGTGACAAACTGCAGTACGACTAAAGAGACAACAATGAGCAAGAAGGAAGTCATCGATCCGGTCACGCGCGTCGAGGGGCACGGCAAGATCACGATTCACCTCGACGACGACGGTGCGGTCGAGGACGCACAGTTCCACGTCACGGAGTTCCGCGGATTCGAGGAGTTCGTCGAGGGTCGGCCCATCTGGGAGATGCCCGAGATTACCGCCCGCATCTGTGGGATCTGTCCCGTCAGCCACCAGCTGGCTGCCGCGAAGGCTGCCGACGACGTCATGGACGCCGACGTGCCCGAGGGTGCCCACAAACTCCGGGAGTTGCTGCACATGGGTCAGGTCCTGCAGAGTCACGCCCTGAGTTTCTTCTACCTCTCCAGCCCCGATCTGGTACTGGGCTACGACGCTGATCCCGCCGAGCGCAACATCGAGGGCGTTCTTGAAGAGAATCCCGAACTCGCCGAGCGCGGGATCGACCTGCGGAGCTTCGGCCAGAACGTCATCGCCGCGCTGGGCGAGAAGAAAGTCCACCCCGACTTCGCGGTCGCCGGTGGCGTCTCGAACACGCTCGACCGGGAAGACGGCGAGGACCTGCTCGAAGAGAGCGAGCCCCTCCCGACGTATCTCCGGGAGACGATCGACCTCCTGAAGGGGATTTTCGAAGATATGGACCCGGACACGTTGGATTACGCCACCTACCCGACGGGCTACATGGGGCTTGTGACCGGGGAGGGTGGCCTCGAACACTACGACGGGGACATCCGGCTGGTCGACGAGGAAGGTGACCGCCTAGAGGAGATCGACGACGGCGCGTATCGTGACATCATCGCCGAACGCGCAAAGGAGTGGAGCTACCTCAAGTTCCCTTACTACAAGGACCGCGGGTTCGAGGACGGCCAGTACCGCGTCGGGCCGCTGGCCCGTCTGAACGCTGTCGACGACGTTTCGACCCCGCAGGCCCGCGAGGAGTGGGTCGAGTTCATGGATGCCGCGGAGGGTCCGGTCCACGAGCGATCGACGTACTACCACTGGGCGCGGCTCATCGAGATGCTCTATTGCGTCGAGCGCATCCAGGAACTGCTTGAAGACGACGACGTTTACGAGGGCATGACGAACGTCCCGACCAAGCCCAAGGCGGGCACCGGCGTCGGCGTCATCGAGGCCCCGCGTGGCACGCTCATCCACGAGTACACCATCGACGACGGCGGACTGGTCGAGGACGCCAACTTCATCGTCGCCACGACGCACAACAACGGTGCGATGAACCGCGGCGTCCTGTCGGCGGCCGAGAAATTCGTCGACGGCCCGGAGATCCCCGAAGGCATCCTCAACAAGATGGAGAGTGTCATCCGGTGTTATGACCCGTGTCTGTCGTGTTCGACCCATTCGATCGGTGAGATGCCCCTGGAAGTGACGCTCGAACAGGACGGCGAGACGATCGACGAAATAAGCCGCTGAAGGCGGCCCGGAACACCGATACTACCACCAAACTCACCATGGACGCACTGCTACTCGGCCTGGGCAACGACATCAAGCGCGACGACGTGATCGGTCTGGAGGTGACCGAAGCGCTGGGAGAGCGCTTCGGCGACCGGATCGACGTCGAGACCTACACTTCCGGCCGACTCATGCTCATCCAGGAACTCAGTGGCTACGATCGGGTGTTTCTCGTCGACGCGATCAAAACCGACGGTGGAACCCCGGGCGACTACTACGAGTTCTCCCCGAGCGAGGTCGAGCCTGGTGCCGATTCGGGCGGGCTGGCGACTCACAACGTCGGCCTCGGGACGCTGCAGACCCTCGGCGAAGCGATGGGCCAGTCTATGCCGGCGATCACGATCTTCGCGATCGAGGTCGAGAACCCCTTCGAGTACGGCGAGGGGATGACCGACGTTGTCAGCGAGGCAGTTCCGAATCTGATCGAAGAGATCGGCGACGACATCGAAGCGACGCTTTCGGTGACCGCGACGGCGTGAGGTTTATCCTCCACAAAAGATAAACCAGAACGTTCAACCCGCTGGTCGTCTCTTCTGTGGGTATGTCGGACTTGACGATCACGGACGTCGAGACGTACGTCGTCGCGAACCCGTGGAAACCCTGGGTTTTCGTGCAACTGGAAACCGACGCGGGCATCACCGGTCTGGCCGAGGCGACGACACACGACAAGCCCCGGACCGTCGCGGCCGCGATCGACGAGATGGCCGACTACTTCGTCGGGAAGGATCCCTTCGATACCGAACAGCTTTGGCTGGAGATGTACCGCGACGAGTGGTTCTCGAAGAACGTCGTCAACACCACCGTCGTCTCCGCGATCGACATCGCCTGCTGGGACATCAAGGGTAAGGCCCTCGGGAAATCGGTCTCGGAACTGCTGGGCGGCCGCGTCCAGGGCGACCGTCTCCGTGCCTACGCGAATGGCTGGTACACCGACGCCGACGGCGAACCGGAGGGGTTCGCCCGTGCGGCCGAACGCGTCGTCGAGGACGGCTACGATGCGATGAAGTTCGATCCCTTCGGTACCGCCTGGCAGCGGATGAGCAAGGCCGACCTGGAACACGCCGTCGACATCGTCGGGGCGGTCCGGGAAGCAGTCGGGCCGGATGTCGACCTGTTGATCGAGGGGCACGGTCGCTTCACGGCGGGCCAGGCTCTCGACGTCGCGCGCAAACTCGACCAGTTCGATCCCACCTGGTTCGAGGAGCCCTGCCCGCCGGACTCGATCAACAGCCTCCGTGAGGTCGCCGATCGCTCGCCGATCCCGATCGCGACAGGCGAGCGCCACATGACCAAACACGACTTCTTCGAACTCGTTACCCGTACCGAGGTCGACATCCTCCAGCCGGATCTGATGAACACCGGCGGGATCACGGAAGGCAAGAAGATCGCGGGGATGGCCGAGGCCGATCACGTCAGCGTCGCGCCGCACAACCCACAGGGACCGGTCGCGACGGCGATCTACGCCCATTTCTGTGCTTCGGTCCCGAACTTCATGATCCAGGAAGTGTTCCAGACCTACGACGTCGAATGGGTCACCGAACTCCTCGAAGAGTCAGTCACTGTCGAGAACGGCTTCGTCGAGGTGCCAGACGGTCCCGGGTTCGGGATCGAACTCGACATGGACGTCGTCGCCGAACACGAGTACACCGAGGAGCAAGTCCACACGATCAATCTCTTCGAGTCTGACTGGGAGACTCGCGAACTTGAGTGATCGGCGACCCGGTTCGTCCCGCTTGGGAACGCACGACCGTGTGGCCGCCCGGCCGTTCGCTTCAGCAGTCGGTCGACTGTCACCGGAACCGTCCGGAGGGGTTGTGTAGACCTGTCGGTGGGCGGGTGTGAGCCGATAACAGTGACTGTCGAAAGCGATCAGGCGTCGGTGAAGGGTGCCTGCATCTCTCCCACGTCGAGGAGAATCTCGTCGCCGGCCCCCAGGACGTCGGTGACTTCGCCGAGGACCACCAGATCGAATTCAGGCGTGGGTCCGACGACGATCGGATCGCCGACCTCGATGTCTTCGAGCAACTGCTGGAAGTGGATCCTGGCCCGACACTCCGTGGGGTGGTGGACGTTCGTCAGCGTGATCCCGTCGACAGTCACGTCCAGACGCTGGAAGTTCTGTGCGAGGACGACGTCCTCCTGGTCGTCGTCGCGATCACGATCGAGGACCCGAAAGGCCATCTCGGTCGGCTCGTAGCCACCCCGGGGGCCGGGGACACTGTCGACCAACCCGAGCGAGCCCAGCTTGCGCATCTGGTTTTTCAGCGATCCTTCCGTCCGGTCGATCCGTTCGGCGAGGCGCTTACTCTTGACCGGCTCTTCGGTCTCGCCGTACTCGTTGACGAGGACAGTGAGTGCGTTCCGATCCGGCGGCGAGAGGTCGAAAGGGGTGTCGTCCATGTACTATTCGCGGAGTAACGCCCTCAACCACTTAGCGGTTGCCCACGTTCTCTTCCCGGCCGACGTCACCTCACCCGTCCCACTCGAACCGCCCGAGGAAGTCGTCAGTACTGGCCCGCCAGGCCTCGACTACTGCGTCCTCGAAGGCGTCACCCTCGCCGACAGTGACCTCGTCGTGTTCTTCGAGCCACGCGACGGTCCGTTCGACGCCCTCCTCGAAGTCGATCGTGTACTCGAAGTCCAGCTCTCGTCGAGCCTTGCTGTTGTCGAAGACCGTACTGTACTGGAAGTGGTCCCGGAGCATCTCTGTCCGATCGGGTGCGACATTTCGGAGGACGTCCGTTGGGATGTGAACGAGGTCGGGTTCAGGAGCGTCCAGGGCGGCGGCGACCCGACGGTGATATTGATTCCAGGTGATGTTTTCCTCGCTCGTGACGTGGTAGGTCTCGCCATAGGTACTCTCGTTGCCGACTGCGGTGACGTACGCCCGCGCCACGTCCTCACGGTGGCAGGGGCCCCATAGCGAGGTTCCATCGCCGTGCACGACGATCGGCTTGCCCTGCCTGATCCGTTCGATGTAGTAGGTATCGATCCCGAAGGTGTGGAAGATCGGCCCGCCCTCGCCGTAGGTACTCCAGGGGCGGACGATCGTCACGTCGAAGGTGCCGTTTGATTCGGCCGCTCTGAAGCGATCTTCGGCGGCGATCTTGCCCGCGGCGTAGTCGCTGACGGCTGGCTCACGAGGGGCATCTTCGGTGATGGGATTGCGTTCGGGCGGCCGGTGGTAGACGTCCACCGTGCTCGTAAAGATGAACTGCTCGACCTCGTCGCCGAACGCCCGGACGTCGCTGTCGGCGTCGTCGACGTCGAAACACATCATGTCGATCACGCAGTCGACGTCGACGTCCGCGACCTGTTTCTCGAAGGCGTCGTGGTCGAAGCGATCGCCGTGGATCTCCGAGACGCCATCGGGGATCTCGACGTCCGTTTCGCCGCGGTTGAAGATCGTCACGTCGTGGCCTGCCGCGACGAGCTGTCGGGTGATTCCGGTGGAGATGATCCCGGTCCCGCCGATGAGGAGTACGTCCATATCCTTCACCATTCGCTCGGGCCACACATTATGCTTGGCCTCGCCATCTGCTGACTGAGCCACAGGCTCGGAGTGGTTTTTCGGGAGATTGTGGCTGCGGGGAGTAAGCCCCCTTCTGTTCGGTCCGGTATTCGGCTGAGCGTCCGTGCCGCGTCCGGGCTACCAGTCGCACGGACTTGCACCGGCGGGGATTCGCCGTTCCATCCGTTCTCGCCCGTCGACGTGCCGGCTGGCACGCCCAGTTCGTCACTCGCGTGAAACTCCGTCGGAGCCTCACGCGAGTAGCGTGCCCTCGGCGGGTCAACTTCCCGTCGCTTGTTCGCCCGTCGGGCGATCACCTTGCGACGACCGCACGGTCGGGCTTTCTCGCTCGGGGTTCACACGCCTCATCGGTCGGGGCGAGGGGTCTCGTTGCTGTTCCAGAGCCGACGGTCTCCCGTCCCGGGTTTGCACCCGGCCGCCCGCCCGGACGGTGGGGGGACTTTCCTCATGCCCGTTACGCGTCCGGCGAGGCCGAACCGCGTTCCCGGGCACGGGAACCGGACTCCCGCTGCCGGGTGAACCTACTCGGCGGGCAGGATTAAGGGATTCGGTCGATCCAGCGGACAACCGTCAGTTCCGCCCCTCGTTACAGCGCCTGCTTGATCTGCTGTACGAACTGCGCCGGCGGCAGCGCACCGGTGAACTCGCCGTCAGTCCCGTTGACGTTGATCTGAGGGACGCCACGGACGCCGAACTCCTCGGAGAGTTCCATGAATTCCTGGGACTCGACGGAGTTGGCCTCGACGTGCTCGTTCTCGATCGCGAGGCTGTGGGCCGTCTGGACCGCTCGCGGGCAGTGCGGACAGGTCGGCGTGACGAACACCGTGATCTCTACGGGGTCGTCGATCTCTTCCAGTTCTGTCCGAACGCTTTCGTCCAGTTGGGTCTCGCCGGTCGAGACAGCGAGCATGTCTCCCAGGAACGAACTGAACTCCTGGCCGGAGGGGATTCCGAAGTACCGGACACCTGAGACGTCCTCGCGCGTGATGACCGTCACCGGGCCGCCGTCGTAGCGGTCGGCCCCCATCTCGGCGGCCACCGACTCGTCCATGTCGTGGACGTGCAGATCGCTCCGGTCCGTCAGCGAGTTCACGTCCGCAAGTAGTTCGACAGTCTCCTCACAATACTGGCAGTCCTCTTCCGTGAAGACGTGCACGTCGATCGGCTCGTTCATGTCGCTGAGCATCTCCGACACTTCGGCTCTGTCGTCCTCGTCTAGTATCGACATCTGTAGGTCACCGTAGTAGCTACTGCCCAGTTATATTTTGCGATATATACAATACCATGCACTATAGTCGAGCATAGCCGATTCTGCCCTTCGCGTATCGCGATCCTCTCTCGTGACAGTAAGTTTTTAGGTATCCCTAAAAACCGTAACTGACTTACTTATTTAGGCTAGCCTAATCCCCATGGGTTGCACGTCAGGCAGTGACGGAAGGTCGACGCGTCGTGAGTACCTGCGATACGGCGCGACAGTGATCGGTGGCGGATTGCTCGCCGGTTGTCTCGGTAGCGAGGACGACGCGTCATCCGAGATGGAGACGGACCCAGTCACGGTGACGGGAACCGCGACTGAGACAGCGCGATCCACGACCGACGGAACGACCACGGAGGGGACGGCCGATACACCGACGGATTCGTCGCACTCGGTGTCGCTCGTGCCGGTCGGCGAGGTCACCTTCGAGGGAATCCCCGAGACCTGGCTCGCGAACAACGGTAGCTGGGCGGACATGGGGATTGCGCTCGGTCAGGATCCACCAGACGGCGTGTGGCTGCCGAGTCGATATCATACTCACTACTACGACGAGATCCCCGACGTATCCGTCGAGACGTCCGAAATAGAACGCCTTTCTCAAGACGGCGTCAGCAAGGAGCGCTTCTACGCGATCGACGCCGATGTCCACGTAATCGACCCGAACTTCATCACGAACCGCTTCGAGTGGAGTGGGGATGACGTCGCCCAGATCGAGCGCGAGGTCGGCCCGTTCTTCGGGAACAGCATCTTTTCGCGGAACTACTCCTGGCACGACGACTACCGCTATTACACACTGTACGAGGCCTTCGAGAAACTCGCGACCGTCTTCGAGCAACGGGAACGATTCGAGGCCTTCACGTCGATTCACGGGGACTTCCAGGCCGAACTGGCGTCGATGGTTCCTGGTCAGGATGAGCGGCCCGCCGCCGCGGTCCTGTGGGCCGGCGGCGATCAGCCCGAGAAGTTCTTCCCCTACATCATCGACGAAGGCACGAGCTTCAAGCACCTGCGGGATCTCGGGGTTCGGGACGCACTGGCGGCCACAGACGTCAAGGATTTCCACAGTTCTCGGGGCGCAATCGACTACGAGACATTGCTAAACGTCGACCCCGAAGTCATCCTGGTGCGCGGACAGGAGGCCAAATCGGGCGCCGAGTTCCGGGACAGCGTCGTCTCGTTCATGGAGAGCCACGCGGTCGCCAGCCAGCTTACGGCCGTCGGGAACGACGACGTCTACCGTGCTGGGCCGCTTTACCAGGGTCCGATCACAAACTTCGTCGTGACCGAGCGGCTCGCCCGAGAACTATACGGCGTCGAGGAGGAACTGTTCGACCGCGAGCGCGTCTCAACGGTCGTCAACGGAGAGTTCTAAGATGGCCGACGAGCGAGTGCCGACGAACGATGAAGGGGACACTGGGCTGACCCGACGAGCGTGGATCGCGAACGGGACGGCACTCCTCGGCGGGGGCCTGCTGGCCGGCTGTCTGAGCAGTGGGGGCGGGACGGACACGCGACCAGAAGGGGCGGATACGCAGACTGGGGGTGGAGAAGGCCCGACGACCGAGACGGTAACTCCGACTGACGACGCTTCGATACAGACTGCACAGCAGGACGGCGACGGAGGGTCCGGCGAGTACGCCGTCTCGATGGCCCCCATGGGCGAGGTCACCTTCCAGGAGGTGCCCGAGGATATTTTCACGATCATGAGTCCCTACGCCGAGATGGCCCTTGCCCTCAACCGGGGCGAAGACGTCAATGCCGTCTACGCCGTCGAGTACACGAACTCGCTGATGGACGCCATCACCGCGCCACTCGATGGTGTCTCCGTCGACTGGAGCAACTGTTATGACTCCTGGAATCCGAGTCCGGAGAAGCTCTACGACCTCAACAGTGACGTCCACCTCGCTGATCCCGCCCATGTGGTCACGATGGGCAAGTGGGAGCGCGCGGACGTCGTGGAGATCGGCGAGCGCGTCGCGCCGTGGTTCGGCAACAAGTTCAGCGCCGAACACGGCACACCACCCGAACCCTACGCCGACAGCTACGAGTATTACACCCTCTGGGAGACCTTCGGACACGTCGCCGCGGTCCTCCGGGAACGGGAGCGCTACGAGGCCCTTCGACGTGAGCACGAGGCGATAGTGTCGACAATCCGGGATGGACTGCCACCGGAATCTGAGCGCCCGACGGTCACGATGGTCCTGCCTTCGACGAGCGACGACACGATGTGGGTCTACGATGTGAACGGACCGGGCTATCACGCCGCCCACACCCGGCCGCTGGGCGCGGTCGACGCCTTCGCCGACGACGACGCTGTCGGGAACGGCACACAGATCGATTACGAGGAACTGCTCGACGCTGACCCGGACGTCCTCGTGATCCTCGGCGGCATCGTCGACGCCCACGACATGCCCGCGATCCGAGAGACGCTCGCCGAGGACCCCGTCGCGGGGTCGGTCTCCGCGGTCCAGAACGACCGAATCTACGCCCAGGCCGGGAGACATCAGGGTCCCCTGATGAATCTCTTTCAGCTCGAGATGGGCGCGAAGCAACTCTACCCCGAGCAGTTCGGCGCGTGGCCGGGCTACGAGTCCGGTCCGTACCCGGACCTCCCGAGCGACGAACAGCTGTTCGATCACCAGCGGGTCGCCGAGACGATCACCGGGGACAGGTAGCGATGACTGATCACGATGGACGGGACCCCGGGGGAAGGATCGAACGGGACACCGTGGAGGTGCACACCTGACCATGGCGGGCGAACCGACGACGCGCAACCGGATCGCCTCGCGGCTCGGCTGGTTCGATCGCGTCGATAGCTCGCTGCTCGCCCTCTGTCTTGCCAGCGTCGTCGTGGTGCTGGTCGCCGGGTTCGTCCAGATCCGTTACGGAGACTTCCCGATGACGCTCGGGGAGGCCTGGAGTGCTATCGCCGATCCGAACGTCCTCCTCAGCCTCCGGGCCTGGAAGGGATTCTTACTCGGTGGCGAGTTGCCCGAACTGTCCAATCAGAGCTTGATCGTCTGGAACATGCGCATCCCGCGGGTGATCGTGGCCGTCTTCGTCGGCATGAACCTCGCCGTCTCAGGGGCGATCTTCCAGGCCGTGACGCGCAACGAACTCGCGAGTCCGTTCATCCTCGGGGTCTCCTCGGGGGCCGGGCTCGCGATCTTGCTCTCGCTCGTGGCGATCCCGGCCACGACGATCGTCGTCCCGCTTCTCGTTGCCGAATTGCACGTCAGCACGTCGATGTTGTTGCCGGTGTTTGCCGCGGTCGGGGGCGTCCTCGCGTTCGTGATCGTCTACGCCATCGCCTGGAAGAACGGCACCTCGCCGGTCCGACTGGTGCTGGCGGGCGTGATCGTCAGTACGGTCTTTGGCAGCCTCCAGCGAGCCATGTTCTTCTTCGCCGACGATCTCGGCGTCGTCCAGTCGGCCATCGCCTGGATCACCGGCTCGCTGACCGGGACTGATTGGGAGCAGGTCCGGATGGTCCTGCCGTGGTCGGTGATCGCGCTCGCGCTCGCGGTGCTCGCTGCTCGACAGTTGAACGTCCTTCTGTTGGGGGAACGTACCGCGAGTTCGCTGGGCATGCGTGTCGAACGCGTCCGCTTTGCGCTCTCGGGGGTAGCCGTCCTCGCGGCGGCCGTGAGCATCGCCGTCGCGGGCATCGTCGGGTTCGTCGGACTGATCGTCCCGCACATGGTCCGGAACATCGTCGGCAGCGACTACCGGAAATTGATGGTCGGCTGTCTGTTCGTCGGGCCGGCGCTGATGGTCGCCGCGGACGTGGGGGCCAGACTCGCGCTACCGGTCCAGATTCCTGTCGGCATCGTGACCGGCCTGGTCGGCGGCCCGTACTTCCTCTATCTGATGCGCAGACAGGAATCGATGGGTGAGATCTGATGAGTGACGAAACACCTCAGACTGACGGCGGCAGCCAGGCGGTACAGCCCCCGTCGGGAACCACCGGCGAGATTGCCGGCGACGCCATCGGCGAGAACGACGACGGTCACGGCGAGCCGTCGCCAGATGCCAGCGAGTTCGTCGGCGAGGAGCTCGTCGCCGGCTACCCATCAAGCGAGGAGCCGGTGATCGACGGCGCGACGATCCGGCTTCCGCCGGGGGAAGTGACCGCACTGGTCGGGCCGAACGGCAGCGGCAAGAGCACGCTACTGGCCGGTCTCGCCGACCAGCTCGCCATCGACGCGGGCACCGTTCTGCTCGACGGGGAGGATATCCACGCGTTGGGAACGAAAGAACTCGCCCGCAAACTCGGCCTGCTCTCCCAGGAGAACGTCGCGCCGAACAGCCTCTCCGTCGAGGATCTTGTTTCCCACGGCCGGTATCCCCACCGTGGATTCTTCGATTCACTCTCACCGGCCGACCGGGAAGCCATCGACGAGGCGATCGATCTTGCCGGGATCGACCACCTGCGGGATCGCGAGATCGGCAGTCTCAGCGGCGGTCAGCGCCAGCTGGTCTGGATCGCGATGGTGCTCGCCCAGGACACGGACGTGCTCCTGCTGGACGAACCGACGACGTTCCTCGACATGCACCATCAACTCGAAGTCATGGAGATCGTCGAACGGCTCCGTGACGAGAGCGACGTGACTGTCGGCCTCGTCCTGCACGACATCGAGCAGGCCGCCCGCTACGCCGACCACGTGGTCGCACTGAAGGACGGCGCCGTCCAGGCCAGGGGCGATCCCGAAACGGTACTGACCCAGGAGTTGCTTGCGGCGGTCTTCGGGGTCGAGGCGACTGTCGAGTCGACGGATCGGGGACTGCAGATAACGCCACTTCGTCCCCATCACGACTGCGAGTGAGCCGTTCGCTTAGCGTCCACACGACGGTTCGATTCCGGAAAGTACTGGACAGTCGGGCCAGCAGTGTCGAATACCCGTGCGGATCAGCCACTACTTCGAGTGGGAGGAGTACGTCACCGGGGGCCATGCCCAGTCCGTCGAGAACCAGCGAACGATGCTCGAACGCCGGGGAATCGAGTACACGACGGAGCCGGATCTCGACGCCGACCTGTTGCACCTCAACAATATGGGGCCGAAATCGGTTTACTACGCCCGGCGTGCCCGCAATGTGGGTGTTCCGGTCGTGATCCACACTCACCAGACTGCCGAGGACTTCCGGGAGAGTTTCGCGTTCTCGAACACGCTGGCTCGACCGATGCGGCCCTACCTCCGGTGGGCCTACTCCTTCGGGGATCACCTGATCTGTCCCTCCGAACACAACCGCGAGGTGATCGCCGAGTACAGCGACGCCCCGAAGACGGTCATCTCCAACGGGTTCGACCCCGACCGTCTGGAGGGATTTCAGTCCCTCCGTGCGGAGTATCTCGACCGGTACGATCTCGAACCGCCAGTCGTCTTCAACGTCGGCCACGTCATCGAGCGCAAGGGCCTGCGGTCCTTCGTCGAGACGGCCCGTGCGATGCCCGACCTGGACTTCGTGTGGTTCGGCTACCTCAATCCCACCGGTGGCGGCTGGGTCGACGGCCTGTTGCGTTCCCGGACGACGACGAAACTCGTCGAGAACGCCCCGGAGAACTGCACGTTCACGGGCTACGTCGAGGACATCCGCGGCGGGTTCGCCGCGGGCGATATCTTCTTCTTCCCGACGAAAAACGAGAACGAGGGCATGGCCTTACTGGAAGCGATGGCCTGCGGCCGGCCGCCGCTGGTCCGGGATATTCCCACGTTCGAGTGGCTCACCGACGGCGAGAACTGTCTGAAGGCCAGTGAGGATTTCATTGAACCGCTGGAACGCCTGCGTGATCCGAGTCTGCGCGAGCGGATCGGCGAGCGCGCTGCCGAGCGTAGCGAGACCTTCACTCTCGAAGCGATCGGTGACGATCTCGTTTCTCTCTATCGGGACGTGCTGGACGAACACGACGATCGGTGACGTGCCAGATAGTGACGTGGTTCGATCTATCACGACTCACGCAGTGGCCTTACGTCCGGGTCCCGTCCCGTTCGTATGGAATACGATCAAGCGCTTTCGCGCGCACACGACGCCCTGCCCGATCGACCTGCGGCCGACGAACGACGTCTCTCGATCCCAGATCCCGAGGCCCAGGCGGACGGTGCGTTCACTCGACTGACCAATCTCGGAGAAATCGCCGACGCTCTCTCGCGGGAACCCGAACACCTCCACCGTGCGATCCAGCGCGAACTCGGGACGAGCGGCCAGTTCGAGGACGACCGTGCCCGCTACAATGGCGACTTCTCCGCAGGGGACTTTTCCGCGGCGATCGACAGTTACGTCGCCGAGTACGTCACCTGTTCGGAGTGTGGACTGCCCGATACCGTTCTCACGACCGAAGACGGGATCGACATGCTGCGCTGTCAGGCATGTGGGGCCTTTCGTCCCGTCGAGACCCAGGCCGCAAAGTCCAGTACTGCGACCGATCGGCCGACGCTGGAGGAGGGCAAGTCCTACGAGGTGAAGATCGTCGGCACCGGCCGCAAGGGCGACGGAGTCGCCGAGAAAGGCAACTACACTATTTTCGTCCCCGGTGCTCAGGAGGGTGACGTTGTCACGGCCTACATCGAGTCGATCAACGGCAACCTGGCGTTCGCCCGTCAGACCTGAACGGGACACCTTCGCCAGCGCCACGATCGACGAAGGGAATCCGGGACTCGTCTATCAGGTCTGAGCAAGTCACGCTCTGAGGCGCCGCGGTCGACGAAGCGAGGCCGGAACTCGCCCACCGGCCTGACGGTGAGACGACATGCTCAACACGGTGACGACACAACCCGGAGCCAGATGGTCTCGAACTCGTCTCCAGGTATCTCGGCCGACGATCGCGTCGCGCTCGCCCTGGACGTTGACGGGACCGTTCACCGCCACGGCTCGGTCTTCGTGGAGTCGCTGGCGTTACTCCCTTACGCTGGAGATATTTCCCTTGATGAAACGGATCGCGACACTCTCCGGGACGTGCTCGGATCGGTCGCTGCCTACGCCGGCGGCGACCGCTCCCGTCGGCGCTGGCTCGCGGTGATCCGTGTCTGTGACGCTCTCGCCGCGGCAGGATTGGAGCGTCCGGTCGCCCGCCTTCTCGCTGGACTCGTCCGCTATCGGGCCAGGTATGCATCGACGTCCGAGTCAGCGGGTGACGCTGGGGACTACCGCGAGATGCAACGCCGGATCCTCGATCGCTACGGGACGTTTCTCGACGGTCGACGCCGCGAACGAGTCGAACGTGCCTTCCAGCGCGTCTTGGAACGTCACTTCCGGGTAGATCCTGCACTTCGACGAGCACTCGCCGATCTCGCCACGGTCGTCGATCTCGACGTCGTCCTCCTCACAGACGTCCCGACCCACATCGCACGGCCGTACGCGGCGTTGCTCGGCGACGACGTCGAGGTAGTCGGCACCGATTTCGCCACGATCGACGGCCGTTTCATCGGCAAGTACACGTTCGTCGGGAAAGGGGCGACGGTCGATCGACTGCGTGCCGAACGGGGATTGGACTACGTGCTCGCTGCTGGAGATTCGGCGAACGACCTCCCGATGGCCGCGGCTGCGGACCTACTGCTGGCCGTCGCGGGGAGAGGGAACCTTCTCACGGAACTCCCGCCGGAGTTTCGATCCATCGAGGTATCTGCTGTCCGAACGACGGGACTGCCCGCCGACACCGATGCCGTTCTCGTTCCTCGCGAGACGAGTGTTGCGGACGCACTACGGACGACGGTCACGGCGCTGGGCGTCGACATCCGGGAACCGGGAGAGCCAAGATACTTCGACGCTGAGGACTGAGACGTGCATCCGATCGCTCGAAACGTCGGCGATGCCCTGGCCGTCGAGCCGACAGCCTGCCGGGAACTCGACGGCGGGATGATCGGGCAGGTCCACCGCGTCGATCTCGCTGACGGCGCGTCGGTCGTCGCCAAGACCGGCGAGACGCCGCTCTCCGTCGAAGCGTCGATGCTCCGCTATCTCGAAGCCCACACCGACCTGCCGGTCCCCGCCGTGTTGTCGGCGAGTGACGATCTGCTCGTCATCGAGTACGTCGACGGCGACTCGACGATCACGCCGGCG
The DNA here is from genome assembly GCF_004944975.1 of Halorhabdus amylolytica. Taxonomy (GTDB): domain Archaea; phylum Halobacteriota; class Halobacteria; order Halobacteriales; family Haloarculaceae; genus Halorhabdus; species Halorhabdus amylolytica. The sequence goes on along the minus strand of NZ_SPQG01000023.1, from coordinate 1,532 downwards.
GTCGAAGGTGACGCCGCTGACCATCTGGCGGCGCTTCACGACCATACGTCCGAGGCCTTCGGATTTCCTTTCGAGACACTCTGTGGGCCGCTCGCCCAGCCGAACCCCTGGACGGACGACTGGATCGCCTTCTTCCGTGAACATCGGCTGTGTCGGCAGGCCCGCGGCGCACGCGAGGAGGGACCGCTCGATCGCGAGCGTTTCGAGCGCGTCCAGCGCGTCGCGGACGATCTGTCGGAGTTGCTCGTCGAACCCGACGAGCCGGCACTGATCCACGGTGACGTCTGGCGAACGAACGTCTTGGCAGCAGACGGTGAAGTCCGGGCATTCCTCGACCCAGCGATCTACTACGCCCATCCCGAGGTCGAACTCGCATACGTCGACTGGACGGACACGTTCGGCGACCCGTTCTTCGAACGCTACCGCTCGCGGCATCCTATCGAACCAGGGTTCTTCGAGCATCGCCGCTTTGTCTATCGTTTGTATCCGTTGCTCGTTCACGTACGGCTGTTCGGATCGGAGTATCTCCCCGGGGTAGACGCGACACTCACGGAACTGGGCTATTGACGAGTTGGCTCCGGCCGTTGAACCCACTGTCCCTCGAACCTTCATACGGATTATTGTCGTGATGTACCGGTATCCATCGACCCCGGGTCGGCGTCATCCGGACAGAATCTACAATAATCTGTATCAGTGCCTCTTCCTTGCTCACGCGACGCAATTGCGCTACCCGAACACGCACGACGGCGCTCACGAAAGCGAGGTCTATTGCCACGCTTCCACTCCAGCCGAACTTAATTAACAAAATAATAGTATTACTGACTTAATATAATTTCATCTATGATTTATTTATAGAAATAAAATACGCCGGTGCGGATCGACTTCCGTCATGACCGGTTATCGCCTTAGATCGCGACGTTCACCCGGCAAATATACCCATTCGAGCGTGTGTCCCTCCCGTCGAACAAACCGCTATTGGCCGTTTTCGGCACTTTTCACGTGTGTATCCCGGACTCAGTGGAGCGACCATCCTTTTCGTCCTGTTCGTTCGAGACTCCTTCCGACTGGTCGGTCTGTCGACGCGTGAATCTATGTCGCGCTTACTCCCTGTTAGTTGCCCATTTATTCCGTATATCCGGGATAGATCTCGCTGGGCCACCGATCCGACGCGTCCGCTAGCCGGCCCCTAACCAGTATTCTATCCGTTTCGTGGGTGTTAGTCTTCAGATCGATTTCAACAAATACATCAAAATTGGATAATATATGTGGAGTAAATATGCTTTCGGTCGGGAGCGAGTTTTAATAGTTGATTGATATGATCGGCTTCTTCGATGGGGTCCCCAACTCGGATATCTACAACCAACTATTTTATATGATCCGGCCGTCAACTTCCCCGAGGAAGGCAGTTCCCAGGCGAGAACCGATAGCGAAAACTAAGTCACACGACACACCATCAATCACCATGCAAGAACCGATTACACTCATTGCGGGCGAGACGCTCGTCGACATGTTCCCGACGACTGATGGTCGAC
>NZ_SPQG01000022.1 GCF_004944975.1 Halorhabdus amylolytica | reverse complement strand
GGGGAAACAGGCCGTGCGCGCTCATCATCGGCCAGATACCACGCGAGATTCCCCCGTTCTGGATGGCCAATCCGTTTCTTGTGCACGCGGCCATCTTCTTGGAGGTCTCCCAAACGGTTGCGAACGGCATCCTCGCCTATGTCGATACGGTCATCGTCGCTAACTTCGGTTGTGCCGACGAATCCAGCATCACTCTCCCGGATCACATTGAGAATTTTCTCATCGGTGATTCGACCCTCTTTTTTCTCGTTGAGATGATTTCTGATACCCATGGTTACCTCCCGGAAAGTCCTCCTATAAATGCCGCGACCAAAGCGATTGCAAAGACAACTCCGAGCAGGATCAAGAAGATGCCGAAGATATTGAGATTGTGGATGACCGAACTGGATTGAACCGACGACCCCATCAACAGAAGCACGAAGCCACCCACAATAAGCGCAATCACACCTTCGATTCCTTCAGCGACGTCACTCATGATTTCCTCCGTCCGGTACGTCAGTTGACTCAGTTTGACACGACATCACACCAAACCCCACGGACTGGGGAGGTATATAATATCCAGACCTTTCATAATTCGTCGATACAATCGCTATACACCGGAGACACACTCTTCAGGTTGATTGGTCGTCAGTAGCGACTCGAGCTGTGTTGATAGGTGGTCGGCCTGTGTAGATTTAGGGGACAGCAGTAGAATTGGGATATTACAATCCACTAATACGGCAGGGGCCGCCTCGGCGCTCATCACCGCGTGCAAGGTAATGAAAGGCTCGTCAATCTGTCAGGCATTGGCGGTGACAATATCTACCCGAACGCCCTCCGTGCAGCCGCCGGCCTCTTCTGGGCCGATCTCGGCCTCGAAGCCCACTACCTTCAGGCGATCATGGGATGGAACTGTATCGATGTCACTGTAGCCTACCTTCGTGTTTCCGGGCGGCAGCTTGCTCAGCGCATCGAGCACGCATTCAGCGTCGGTGGCCTCGACCGTCCTGACCCCATCCCCGACGAAGACCTCTGCCCGCCGTCGAACGAGGCCACCAAGCAGGTAGCAGAAACCGACGGCGTCACCACACCCGGAAGCGACGTCACTCAGCGACTACGTAGACAGCGCCGCCTGACGATTGAGAAAAGGAGGCCAGGAAGGCCACCAGCTCAAAAGCAGTTCTGGCAGGGAGTCAAGTCAGGGCTCTCATCGTGCTGTCTCGCTGCTTCTAACGGGAGCAGGTAGCCGACAGTTGCCAATGGTCCAGGTTGGGACTGCAGGCAAGCAGGGCGGTACCTGACGAACCCAACATCGCCGTCTGCTTCGTCACAGATCACTGGCTCGTGATACCGATATCGCTTTGTCACGAGTACATGTTCGCTTTCTTTCACTGTTTCTGGGATCTCGCTTAGTTTCATGATGTTTGTCACCTCCGTTGATTACAGTCGCGAGTCGAACGTGCTTCGGTAAAAGACAGGTCGCTATGAGGGGTGTATTGGTCCCCAAAATGCACGGTCACCTGGAGATTTCAGAAGAGGAGCCCCCGGATGGGAAGAGGCCCAGTTCGACACCCCAGGCCAGTCATATCAAATCCCAGAACATCACAAGATCGGTGGTCAGCGCGGAACGAGATGGGAGTAGATCTCGTCGGTAGTTTGGAGGGTCGCATGACGTAGCCGCAGCTGGACGTCCTCAAGGCGGCCACCCTCAGTCTGGACGATTCGATACGCAACAGAGTGACGAAGCGTGTGGGGAGTGATGTCTTCTGGCTCGCCGGTGCCACCACTCGCAAGCTGTGGCTGGACCTCGGCCTCGATGGCGATCGCCTTCACGAGCCGTTCCAGTGAGCGCGTCGAGAGCCGCGGACTCGAGCGGCTCGGGAACACGGCCTCGGAGTCCTTCCAGCGATCGCGAAGGTAGCGCTGGAGGAGACGCACAGTCTCTCGATCGAGGGCGAGGGTCGCCGGCGGTGGGTTGCCTTTCTGGAGCTCGGTCGTGAGGTAGATCGTCCCGTCGTCGAGATCGAGATTTTCGACGTCGAGCCCGACGAGTTCACTGGCCCGGAGGCCAGCATCGTAGAGGAGCGCCACGATCGCCTCGTTGCGGTCCTGGAGGTACGTAGGGAAGCGCCCTGACAGACACGCATCACGCATCTCCTCGACCTGCGCCGGCTTCAGCCACGAGGTCGCGCGACTGTGAACGTCGGAATTTCCTGAGGGGTCGTTCGGCGGCACGACTTAGACCGATGAGAGGGGGGTACAAGAAAGTGAACGTCGGAGTTTATCGGAAACTACGACGCTTGTCTGACTGCCCACCATACCGACAGCTTCGACAGCTCCATGAGGCTATTTCGTGGGAGAGGGTCAGCCCCCCACTCGTCGGTCGGATCCTGTTTCGGCATCTTGTCGGAGGGAGGACCGACGAGTCCGTCTTCGTTGACGTCCATGGCCTTGTGTTTGTTTTCCAGAACCGAGAGGTCCATGGGGTCTTCATGCCCTCCGCCCTTCATGCCCTCGCCGGAGGGTGTATCGCCGATGTCCATGGCCTTGTGTTGTTTCTACGCGGTGAGGTCCACCTCTGTGAGGACGTGTTACGTTCTTTCGGACGGCTCGTAGCCGATGAACGCACGATGGCAGGCTTGGTGCGAGAGGGACGCCGTCGCTGTGATCGGAGGCCGTCGCGACCGGCGGACTTCTTGGACTTTCCGGACAGGATCGCGCGCGTGATTTAGAGCCGTAAACGACCGAATTGTGACGACGTCAACAAGGACGAAACCGTGTTCTACCACTGATCGAGGCGTAAGGACGACACAATCACGGTGTCGCTCTGCCGGCATCGCGCCGTCTTCACGGCTACTTCTCAATATCGGCCTCGGTGGTCAGCTGGTAGTCGGCGACCGCATCGGCCGCCCGAACGGGTGCGCTGTACCGAACGGAGAACTCGAACTGCTGTCCGACGTCGATGTCCCGCGTCGTGTCCGTGAGCGCCTGCCCGAGCAGGACGCCATCCTCGCTGGCGAACGTCACGACGACCGTAGCGTACTCCAGTCGCTCCTCTCCGGCGTTCCTCGCGACGCCCTCGACCCGCGCCTCGCCGTCCTCGGCGATGAGGTCCTCGTCGACGATCTCGATCCGGTCGCTCCCGAGCGTCGAGGCTGGCGATCGCTCCTCAACGACCACCTGAACATCGTCGACGGCCGCCGCGTCCTCACCTGAGGTGCCGCCGCTACGGATTGACACTAGCCAGCGCTGGCCGGGTTCCATCCCGTTCACCACCGCGACCCAACTCCCAAGCAGTGTTTCGCCGTCGACGAAGGTAGCCGTCGCGACGACTTCACCGAGCGTCTGGTCGGCCACAGCCTCCGCCGTGATCTCCGCGCGAACCTCGGTATCTGCGCCCTCGCCCTCGTGGATGAGTTGAACGTCGACGATATCGACGGCACGGTCCTCCGTGGGCGTCTTGTCCTCGCCACTGGCCTGTGTCCCGAGGCAGCCGGCACTGGCGGCCATCGCGACGCTGGCAGCGCTGGTGAGGAAGGCGCGTCGGTCCATATACTGACGTGTCGGGCGCAGGATTAAAAGAATAGAGGCGTCAGATTCCACGCCCCGCTCTCTCAATTCTGTCCAACGTGCTCTCAAGGTCGCCAATCCGTCTTTCTACCTCTTTGATGTCGCTGTCGACCTTACGCTTGAGCTCTCGTGTATCGATTTCGTACGTCGGGCTGTAGTTGATCTGCGGGGGTTTAGTCCCCGAATTCCGGCTCTGTCGATTGCGGTCGCGACGCTCCCAGTACTTCCGGTGGGCGCTCATCGACGCGGTGCCCACACTCGTACCTCTGCCGCCACCAACGCTGTTCGGCGCGAGAGGTTCGTACAGGCGGGCGAAGAAGCCCTCAATAGGACCGACACCCTGTCCGCGTGAGCCGTGCCGACCGCCCGTCGCGGAACTTCCCCAGTTGTCGCCGAAGAGATCCTGCGTGAAGTCGCCGACGCTGTCATTCCCACTCGCTGCGCCGCCAAGAAGACCACCAAGTAAAGCACTGCCACCGCCTGCAGCGGCGACATTCGCACCGAGAGCGTCTCCGATCGGGGACGGTCCGTCAGCGAGGGCGAGGGCGCCGCCACCGAGCAGAGAGCCAACGGCGAGGAGGTTCCCCGAGTTCTCACCGGCCCAATCCGCAGCACTCCCACCAGCGCCGGTGATCGTGTCCCACGCAGTCCCGCCGGCATCAGTCACGGTGTCGATCGTACCCTCGCCAACGCCGGCGATCGTGTCCCACGCAGTCCCGCCGGCGTCGCCGACGTCGTCGAGACCAGGGATCCAATCCGGGACTAGCGATCCACTACCGGTTCCGCCGTCCCCGTCGTCAGGCGCTCCGAAAGGGAGCCAGTCGGGCTTCGGGATATCGGGCCAACTCCACCCGGGGAGATCCGGCCACGTGAATTCGGGGAGGTCCGGCCACGTCCACTCAGGCAAATCGGGCCAGGTGAACTCGGGGAGATCGGGCCAACTCCACCCGGGGAGATCCGGCCACGTGAATTCAGGAAGGTCCGGCCAGGTGAACGTCGGCAGGTCCGGAATATCCAGCGGCGGGATGTTCGGCACATCGAGTGCCGGGATATCCGAGATGTCGACCGGAACGCTATCGGGAACGTCAAGCGGTGGGATCTTCGGCGGCTCAATCGGTGGGATGTCAGGCAGTTCCGGCCAGCTGAAGTTCCGTAGCACGTTGATGAGCTTCGATGCCCCGAGCAGCCCGATGGTGATAGCAATGCCTCCAGGACCGCCAAGGAGGCTGCCGAGTCCACCGCCCCGAGCGCGGCTGGAGTTCGCTCGCTTGATATCCTCCTGGATCTCTTGTATCTCCTCAAGTAGCTCGTTACGGCGCTCGTTCAGGTCGATATTCTCATCCCAGGCGTCGGTGATCTCGTCAAGCGCACCCACCTGAGACTCCATCCGCTCGGACAGGTCGCTGAAGCCGCCGCTGTCACGACCACTACCGCCCCCGCCGATGCCCTCCATCGCGGAGCCGGGGCGCTCGACAGGTTCGACTTCAACCTGGATGGGGTCAGCCGTCAGCTCGTCTTCGAGCTGGTCCCGGGCGTCGCCGACACTGCTGTCGTCGAGCTGTACGTACAGACTGGCGGTGGTGGAGAAGTCAGTCATCGGGTGCCTCCATGAGGTTCATGTTCGACCAGATTGCGGGTAGCGCCTCGAGGAACAGCTGGACATCGGCCCAGTCGTACTCCTCGATCTCGTCGGGAGAGTGGCCGCACCACATCAGCATCGCCTTCCCGTAGGCTACTCGGACGTCGCGGCCGACTGTCTCTCCGCGACCCGCTGCGCGAACCCGTTTCCCTGGACGTTGGGTGTGCTGAGGTCGTCGACCTGCTGCTGGAGGTAGGTGACGAACTGCGGCGAGAGGTCGCCGACGGCCTGCGACTTCTCCTCGAAACTCGCGTTCTCTGGGATAAACGGTGCGTCGACGAGCCCGCCGGCGACGAAGAAGATCTGCTGGACGCCCTCCATCGACGTCAGCCCGGACGCTGTCCCAGCGGACTGCTCCTTTGCGGTCTTCACCCGGTCGCCGATCTCGCCGTACTCGCGCGCGTTCAGCGCCCCCAGCGTCACCTCCTCGTAGGGGTCGCGGTCCTCTTCCTCGTCGGGGTAGAGCGCCCACTGGACGCCAGCGAGCTCTCGCTCGAGGAGCTTTCCGCGGGCCATCGCCTCCTCGTGGGTACGGCTCCCGTCCTCGGCTTCGGCGGCTTCGTCGGCGGCCTCGTTCATCTCGCGGTCGATGCGCTGTTCCTCTTCCTTCAGGTCGAACGTTTTCGTGGTTCGTGGCATAGTGGTACCTCCGGCCCTGAGTGGGCGGGAGAGAAGCTACTGCCAGCGCCGTCGGCGCTCCCGTGGCGCTGGATCGCTCGATCACCGACCGGCAGGCTGGGAGCACCGCCTGCGGTCGGGTCATCCTCGGGCTGTTCACGAACATCGTCAGCGGGCGGTGTCCTGCGAGCTCTCGGCGAGCGCGCTCACCTTATTCACGTAGTAGGTAATCGCCTCGCTGAGGTTTTCCTCGGCGTTCCCGACGTTGTTCCAGCTGTAGTCGTTCGGCTTCACGCCGGTCATCTGGAACTCTATCGCGGTGTTACCTGAGGGCGGCCCGTCGAAGCGGACTGTCCCGTCAGCGGCGCCGTCCATCCGGCCGTTGACCGGGGCGTTCGAGTTGCCGTAGGCGAGCGCCAGCTGATCGGTCTCGGTGAGGACCTCATTCACGGAGAGCTCCGTCTCGACAGCACCCATCACGGCGTCATGGGGCTTGCGCTGCATACCCTGAACCGGCCGGGCGCCGGTCTGGATGTCCACCGTGAAGTCTTGGAGCTTCTTCAGCTCCGAAGAACTCGGGACTTCAAGCGTGGCACCGTGGAAGACCAGCGGATTGGCCTGCTCGTCGGGCGTCGACCCCGGCGTGATCGAGGAGTTGCGTTCCTCGTCACCATAGAAGCCGGTGAGGTCGACCTGGACGGTCTCGCCGACCTGACACTGAACCTGCAGACCGCCGAAAACAACGCCCTTCAGCACCCGCTCGACGGTGTTGTTGTAGAAGTTCGCGCCGATGTACCAGCGCGAGGACTGGACGCGGTCAGTCTCGAAGTCCCAGGTGTAGGTATACGGCGCGTCGGACTCGCCGCCAGCTTCAGGTGGGCCGCCGAATACATGATTCAACCACCAGGGATTACCGAGGGTGAAGTTCACGTTGAACGCGCCCTCGAAGTTCCCGGCGACTGTCTCGGCGGCCTGGGCGGCGTTCGGGACGCGGATTCGCTGGAGCGCGTTGTCGATAGCGAGTTCCTCGACGGTCGTCCCAATGCCGGGGATCTTGTAGTCGCTGTCAGTCGGCGTGCCGGTGTAGTCGTCGACGGGCTCGTGGAGGTACGCGACCTCCGTGTTCACACCGCTCACCATCGGTACATCACCTCAGTGGCGGCGGTGTCGGTCGTTTCGTCGTGCTCGGAAAGCGTGTTCTGTCTCATATATTATTCCTTGCAAGATGCACTGGGGTCGCGGCGCCGGCCATCGAGGACCTCGTCGACTTGGTCAAGGTCGGCGTTGTGTTCGCGGAGCGTCTCCACCATTCCGGAGGCGACGCTGTTCTCCTGCCCGGTGGACTCATACAATTCGGCCATCGAGTCAAGCGCGCCATCAATGGCTGACTGGTCCACGATAGTTTTCTCAGCGTGGAAGCCGGCCGGTTCGCCCATTGCAAAAGAAGGTAGCTTCCCAAGATACATTTATGTATCCTGTGAAACTACCTTCACACGCAATATGAGTGATGACGATTCGACAGCCAAGCACGGCCGGCCGTCTTATCCCCTCACTACCCGAGAGCGTCAGTTCGTCGCGACCGGGAATCCAGGCAGTTACCGAGAGGGTGAGATGGAAAAGCGCGTCCAGAAGAAGATCGACGCTCTCCCGCAACGCGTCGACCACCTCCTCTCAGACATCCAGCTACTTGCGCACAATAGCTACCTCGACGACGACCACTGGGGCGAGTCCTGGATCGACTTCATCGGGTTCGATGACACCGGCTACCGACCGAAGGCCGATCGCCGCGTCCCATCGACCCACAACGATAAGGAGGTCATCGCCGAGGACCCCGACCACAGCGACATCCTCGAGGCGTGCCGCGTCAGCCCACAGCCGGGGCGCGCCCGGCCGTCGTCGGCACCCGAACAGCTCGCCTTCCAGTTCGGTGTCGCGCTCCGGCGGCTGATGCTGTTCCCCGAGGGCATCGACGAGGAGCAGATGGCGAAGGAGATCGCGTGGGGGCTGACGGACGGCTTCTTCCGCGGCGACGAACCCGCGTTCGCCGTGATGGGCGACGGCCGACGGGAGCTGAAGCAGGAGTTCATCGAGTACCAGCAGAACCGCCTCGAACGTGAGGCGGATATCGACGACGAGTGGCTCCAGCAGCATGAAGAGGATCGCGAGCGGTCCGACCAGTGGATGCAGATGCGCTTCGAGATGACGGACCTCATTCGTGACGTCCTCTACGATGCCGGGCTCCCGATCCAGCCGAAGCACGGTGGGAAGCTCAAGTACCGCGACGAGGACCGGGCCGAAAGCCTGAACGAGAACCTCGACGAGTACCATGACGAGACCAGCGACGACGGGATCTTCGCCGACGAGGTCCTGGACCATCTGATCGATCACCTCGTCGACGAACCCGACGACATTGACGACGACCCGCTCATCCACAACGAGCCGGGTACCAGCGGCCAGTGGAATCTCTTCCAGCGCCAGTACGGTCCGCTGGAGGAGTTCGACCCTGCCGAAGTCGTCGACGAGGACGACGTTCTGACAATCGTCTCGGAGAATTACCTCGTCGCGAAGGGCAAACTGAACGTTCTCGTGAAGGAGGACACCGGAGCCATCGAAGACGCCCACTGGAAAAACGTCGAAGCCACCGAGGTCCTTGAGCAGGTGGTTGAGCAGGACGGTAAGGTACGATCAGCCGACATCGCCAAGGAGATCGGGGATGTCGACGACAAGGCCGCCGTCACGAAGCTCTGCACTGACCTCGCGGGCCGTGAGTTCGAGCGCGCAATCCTCGAGGGAGATAACACCGGCTGGAGCCTGACACCCTACGGCGAATTGCTCGTCGAGGATGCGTTCGGGTACTTCTTCGGACCAGTCGGGGGCCACAAGTCAGGGCCAGACGAGGCCGCCAAGATCGACGCGGCCGCCGCTCAGATCAGCGTTGAGGACTGGGAGTACAGCCGCAAAGAGTAGCTTCCGAACCGTTTTCTCAGACCCCTTCCAGCGGCGGGAATTCCTTCCCGTCGAGGAAGTACTCGAAGAGCAGGGGCTCGGTTGGAAGGCGATGCTCCAGATCGACGACAACTGGAGCGGGCCCAACAATCGGATGCGAGATCACGCTAAGTTCAGACCGGGAGTTCCGACATCGCGATCATCTGCTCGGCGCGAGTCCTGGCTTCCGCATCGAGGTTTGCATCCTCACCGTCCCCCGGCAGTTCCTCTGGAAAACCTTCGTAGGCGTCCACGTAGTCACTATGTAATTCCAGCATGTTTTCGCACAGCTCCTCATCGATCTCGAAGGTCTCTCGGCCCACCTTCCCATCGTCTTCGAGGTCAGTGACGCCGAGGAACTCATCGAGGGAAACGCCGACGTGCTCCTCGGCGAAGATCTGCCACGCGATGAAGACCCTGTAGAAGTCGGATGCGGCTTTGACGAGCTTGAGTTCAGTTCGCCAGACCTCCGAAAAGATACGGGAACCGTCCAGATCCTCGAACTCGCTGCCGGAGATGTCCTTCGGGTAGCCAAGGAGGCCTGATGCTGCGAGCTCGGCGAAGAGGTCTCGATCACGCTCGCTTTCCGACAGCAGGGGATCAGTCGATACGTCATCCCACAGATCCCGGTACTCGTCGGCTAATGCCTTGACACCAGTCGATGGGGACGGCGATCCATCAGCGTCCATCTCACTGTTGGTGGTGACGTTGCCGTACTCGTCGATGGAAATCCCATCCCGGAGTTCATCCAGTGCGCCGTTCAGAAGGAACAGCGCCAGGTACCGATCCCGACGGGCAAGGTTGAGATCGAGTTCAGCGTACCGTGTCTGGATTTGGTGACGGGCTGTGAGCGACAGCAGTTTCGTCTGTCGCATCCCCTTTGCGAACTCGACCTCTGTCATTTCGTAGGTCTTCGTGGGGGCAGTCTCGGCGAGTTGTTCTAATCGGTCCTCGCGATGCTCGGCGGAAGCCTGGATAAACAGTTGCAGGCGCTCGTCGGGCGTGAGTTCGCTGAGAACCTCTTCCGATACGTCCCCAAGGTCGTCCTTGATTTTGGTAGTACGTGTCATTCTTTCTCTTGGTGTGCTTCTCTGAGGAATTCCAGTTCGTCCTGAATTTCGTCGAGGTCAGTCCGCTCCGTCATCCATTCACTGTACTCCTTCGCGGTACGAGCCGCCTTACGCCACTCGCCCTCGTCGAGAAGGCCCTGGATCGAACGGCGAAACACGCTCTCGATCTCGAGTTCGTGGCGATCGCCAAGGTTGTCGGCAACGTAGTCCGACAGCGCGTCGAGGTCCTTGTGGATCATCGGCTGGCTGACGCCGAAGCGCTCTGCGAGCTCGGTTTGATTGAGTCGAGAAGGGTGTCCGACGTCGGTTATGATGTCCAAGATGGCAGCACGCCGTTCTTCGGCGGAGAACTCCTCGTGCGGCTTGGTCGTCGGGACTTCGACAGCTGCGTAGTCGGAGCCACCATTACCGAGTATAACGCTCTCGGGGTCAGTGGCATGTTGGCTACTGGTTGTAGAATCTCCGCTCATGGGCAATACCTCCCGAAAATGTGGGAATCGGTCCCGCGATCACTCGGCATCGTCGAGGCCGAGTGCACGCTTGAGTGTGTCGTCGAACGACTCGTCATCGCGCTTTCGTTGTTCGAGGTGGCGATACGTCTCGCTGGTCACGCGGATGTTGGTTCCAAAACTCGGCATGGGTACGTCACGCCCCCTCCCCCACCTGTCGGTAATCGCGCAAGAGGGCCAGGAGGAAGCACCCGATCGCTGTCGGCTGGTCAAGGCCCGCGACCAGGCGGGGGCGTGTATTAACACATAACATTCGAAGGCGGATAAAGCCTCGGAACCGGAGTGGAAGTAATCCACTCAGATCGCTGCGTACAGAGCCCGAGCGAGGACATCGAAGTCGTCAAGGTTGCAGTTCTTACTGGCAGCGTAGACTTCGTCGATGCCGGCCTCTGTATCGAGTGAGAAGTCGGCACGCTCCTCGATCGCTGCGGCCAAGTTCTTGAAGTGGTCCTCTCGCTCTCGCTTCGTCCGGTTCTTGCCCGGGTGTTCGCCATCCATCCGTCCGCAGCTTGGGCAGGCGGTTGATTTCGACGTGTCTCCCGGGCCGTAGCCTACGTACGTGTCTGGCGTTGGGATAGAGGTCTCCAAAGACGCCTCAACCGTGCCCTCCGACGTGACGCGATAGCTACTGGCTTCGAGAGCGTACCTTGTATCTCCGATTGACAGCCTGCGGGCCTTCGCTCTATCGTACGCTGGATGGACGTTCCGAATGCGGGTGAGACACCAGTCACAGACGATCCAGCCGGCCATCACCTCCAGCATCTCCCGAAGGGTCTCGACGGCGTCGTCGGGTTGGTCGTCTGCGTAGTGGATACTGGCGACGACCTGAACAGGAGAGTCGGGCACTTCGACAAGGGGACCGTAGGTCATCGGTCCGCCTCACCTCCGAGGTACTGCCAGTGCTGCCGACCCACGAGCTCGAAGGCGTCCCGTCGCGTGAGGTCCTTGATGCGCTCCCGGAGCGTCTCCTCATCGCGGATGTCAGTACGATCCTCATACAGCGACCGGAGCGTACGAAGTTGGACGACGTCGCCAGGCTCGATCGCTTCGAGAACGCGGGCATCGCGATGGTCGGCAGCTCCTGGTGGGAGCGTCGATCCGTTTTCGAGGCGGTCCTCGAGGGCGGTGATGCGCTGCTTGGCCTCGGCGAGTTCCTTGTGAAGCGATGCGACCTCGGCACGGAGTGCCTCTACGTCGGAATCGATGGTAGTCGTGGCGGGATCGTCAGTACTGCTCATCGGTCACCTCCTGCGGCGGCGTCGAGACTGGTCTGTGGGGCCTCGATCTCCGGCCCCATCGTGACAGTCCGCTGTTCGTCCGGGTCGGGATCGTCGCAGAGCTGGCGAGCCAGTGGGATCCACGACTCCAGTCTGGGCAGTTCCTCGGCGACCGCGTCGAAGTCGGGCGGGAACGACAGCGCAGCGCCGAGTGAATCGCCCGGGTCGGTCAGGCGTGCCGGGTCCTCGACGAGGTCGAACGCGGCGTCGAAGACGTAGTCCTGCATGGCGGCGAGATCGTCCTCGACGGGCTCGGGGAGGATGCGCTGGCCACGCTCGTCGTCAGGGTCCGGGAGAGCGATCCGGTAGCCACGCTCGGTCTCCCGGACGAGATCGAGGAGCTCCAGAGTGCCCATGTGTCGGCGCAGCGAGCGGGTCGAGACATCCGCTTTTTCGGCCAGTTCGGACTGCGTCAGTGGGCGAGCCATCCGGAGGAGCGTCGCGACGGCCTTCGACGCCGTCGGCGGAGCATCCGGGAGGAGGCGGTCGGGCCCCAGCTTCGACAGGGCAACGCGGACCTCGTCGAGGCGGACGTCCCGAGAGTGATCTTCCGTGCCCAGCCAGTTGAGCGCCTCGGCGATCGCGTAGGGATCGTCGGTAAGGGACCTGAGGATCGTGACAGCGTCCCGTGTCGGCTTGAGGTTCTTCTGGCCGAGGACTCTCGTCGCCGTCTCTGCCGCGTCGGTACGGTCTGGCCGGCGAATTGGGACACGGACCTGGATCTCGGGGGCATCATCGTGGACGTCAGCCGGGTCAGCGAGGGCGTCCTCGAGGTACGGCTCGAAGCGGTGGACGTCGGGGCCCCGGACGACGAGACTCCCGATGTACTCGCCAACGGACTCGGTCGGATCCACATCCGGGGAGATTGCAGTCTGGCGCTTTTCCTCACGGGTTTCGAAGAGCTGGCGGTACATACCGAAGACGCCGTAGGCAGACTGGATCGCCGTCCCTGTCGCGATCGTCTCGGCGAGGTCCTCAAGATGATCAGCGTCCAAGCCGCCAGGGAGGCGGAACTCTCTGACGAGATCCACGCCGGCGGCATCGAGGAGGTGGACCAACGAGCCAGCGAGCCCGTGAGCCGAGCTGAGGATTTGTCCCCGGAAGCGGTTGCGATCCTCGTACTCGCCATTGTGGAGATCAGTCGTCATCTGGGCCAGTTCCTCGCCCCACTCGACGAGCCTGTCTCGGAGTTCCTCACCGTCGTCGGCCGCTTCGGACGATATTCCGCCGATGTGCCTTGCGTTCCGGAGGATCATCTCGGGCTCGTCGATGGCTTCGAGACGGGACGGTGGGAGTGCGGCGTCGATGAATCGGGGGCTCGCTAAAGCCAATGCGGTGCTCGTCATGTAGTTGAGGGGGCCAGTCGCTCGAACAGCGACCACGGCTTCATCACGGCTCGAGTCGTAGCTGACGTAGCGGATTCGTCGCTCATTGTCCGTTTTATCGGCTGGAATCGGTGTGTCGAGGAGGGAAATCGCCCCCTCGGTAGCTGTCGCCGCAGCGGGAGCGTGTTCCTGGCGAGCCAACCACGCCGTGCTGAAGGGGACGTCGTCAGTGGGGGACCTCTCTTGCCCGCGGGTTAACACGGCCTGTGGAGAGTCCTGTCCGGCCTCGCTAAACACCGAATCGAGATCTGCCTGTCGTCCAATCTCGGCGTCGAGAGCGTCCAAGAACGCCGATCCAGCTGGGAGCAGTTCGACGTGCTGCTCCGAACGCGGTCCGTAGCGCTGGGCGAGATCGAGTTCCTCAAGCGTGCCGAGGACCTGACTGATCCGGCCAGCCGTCACGTCGAACGAGGACTTGATCTCGTGGTAGGACAGCGAGTCTGAGGGTTCTGCGGCAAGCCGGCGGAGTACTTCGACCACTCGGCCGTCGGGATCGAGCTCGCTGCGAGTCGCCGTCACAACTTCGTCGCTGGGTGATCCCTCGTCACCCCGGGCAGTCGCGCGCTCGCTAAACTCGGTCGGAAGTTCATCGCGATGCTTGTGAGCCAGCCAGCGGGTCGTGATCCGGCCGGCGACCACGTGGACCTCACAGGCCAAGGCCAGCGTGGCGAGTAGATCAAGCGTTGTCTCCCGCTGGTCACGGGATCGCTCTTTGAACTCGTCAGGAACGCGGACCTCGATCGTCGGGACGACGTCGCCAGCTTGGAGCGTGGCGACGGGCCCGTCCTCGACAGCCTCGATCGGCGCGTGTCCGAGGGACGTCATGCCGTCCTGGCCGAGCTGGGCCGTGAGGTCAAGCGCGTCCTGATGGACATCCGTCTCCGGCGCGCGGTCGAGGCCGGCGACGATCCGGGCGTAGCCGCCGTCGAGCGCGGTCACGCCTGCTTCCTCGAGTGCGACCGGTGGCGAGTGTCGCGGATGAGGAAGGATCGTGCGCACGGCATCCTTCAACGCCTCCTGGAAGCCGTCTGCCGTCGCGATCGTCGCCCAGACGTTCGAGGGTGACTGGTCGAGCGTGACTGTCGCTGCCGTCGCAGCAGGTTGTTGCTCGGTCGAGATGAGTCGCGGTTCGTGAGTGGTAGTGTCGTCTTCGTACGTTCGAGTGTAGGTTTCAGTTGAGCTTGATGCCGTCATCTAGCGTTCGGCGAGGAGTTCGGGCCTCCTCGAGGCCTTTGACGGGCACAGAGATCACTCCGTTAGCTGAGGGAGTAACACATTTGTGGGTGCGGCGAGTAAGACTATGCACAGGCATCACCCCCCAGGGGAGGCCTGCCCGTCGCACTTCCGTCGCGCCCACATCCCGGTCGCGGCGTAAGTGCGGCGCCGTGACTCGGGATCGTGCCCGTGTCTTCAAACGACGTCGGCCCGCCCCCGCCAAGGTTCAGGCCGTCGTCGTTTTTCCCGATTCTACTGTCCATGAGTGACATCATTCTCCTTTTTCGCGTAGTAGCTGCCCGAGCGCTTCGTCAAGAGTTGACACATCGTCCTGCGAGTCGCGAAACTCCCGGAGTTTCTCGGCGCGTTGAGGGTGGACAGATACTGTCGTGATCTCAGTCGGCATCTGTTCATTCTGGATATGGGCCTCCCGACATTAATATTTATCCCATAGTAGATCTAACCGTTAGTTGCATGGCTAACGACGTAGATACTGTGATGGCTGATTTTGATCGTCAGCGAGGGATTTTCACATCACGCGATCGCCGATTTTTGGCAGGCGAACTCAACGACGAGCTTGACGCCAACGAGATTCGGCAGAAGCGATATCAGCTCCGACAACGGATGGTCCACGCTATTCAGGACTTGAGTTATTTGAAGCGAATGGACACACGGGATCTGGGCCAAGTTGTCCAAGAGATGCAGGACGACGTAGGATATCTTGATGAAACTGGGGAGTGGCAAGGACCGACCGATCCTGAATCGGGGCGGAAAACCCGCCGGATTCTTGATGCCATTGAGGAGATGATGGCGTTCTTCCGGGAGTTCCAGGGGACAGAAAACTTCCGATGGATGGTGGAGGAAGAGTTGACTACGGCTGCCGCCTTAGATTACTATGAACAGACGGGGAAGTATGGTAGATTCGAGGTATCGATAAATATCGAACGCAAAGATGAATTTGACATTGACAAGTTAGTCGAAGATATCTCAGAAGAAAGGAGTCGTGAGCTAAGAGGGTTTAATACAGAATATCCAGGCCTATGGGATGTCTTAGACTTTCACTTTGAGGATAAGCATCCGTTAGATGTACTTCATACTCCACCAGACCCCGAGAATCCGGAACTTGTCAGGGTGGTTCTTGACACACTCGACGAGCTGTCGAGTGATGGCGAACCCGCTGATCGAAATCGAACTGAGCGAGTAGTCGCCGAAGAGGCAGAAATCACCCGTTCGGAGGCCAAAGATGCGATCGAAGACACACTGACGAGTGGTCTTTGCTACCCGCCGAAAGAGGGTAAATTACGGAGAGTCCCAGTCAACGATTAGATGGGGTAATATACTGGATTCTTGAACTTCTTGAAGCGACGGTACCACGATGGCCCTCTTCTCGTCAGTTCTTTTTCTCACGCGCTCGCTGGCGATTCGCCACTTTTTCGATCTCTTCGCGAAGAGCATCCAGTTCTTCTTCGAGACGGGTCTGCCGTTCAAGCAGGCGTTCGACGTCCGGCGTGATCACGTCGGACTGGCCGACCTCGATCGTCGCAAGGTGCTGCCCAGTCTGCACCCGCTCCGCGTCGGTGTTGTCGGCAAGGTGCTCCCGAAGGTGTGTTGCCGCGCCTGGTGGCCCATGAACGAGTGAAATCCCCAGCGGATCGGCTTCGCGAGCGAACTCAAGTAGATCGTTCGCGGCGGCGTGGCCAGACATCCCGCCGATCTCACGCACCCATGCGGTCGGTATACGAATCTTCTGCTCCTGGAAGCCGAAGTCGTCGGTCTCGGGATCGTAGTCTTCGGCAGCCGGCAGCGCCGTGATCTGAACGTTGGCATCGTCGCCCGGCGCGTCGAGGATCTCTCGGCCAGGCGTCCCTTCGGCCTGGTAGCCGATGAAGAGCACTCGTGCCTCGTCGTAGTGCCGGGCGAGGTCTCGCAGGTAGTACGGCGACCAGCCGCCGGTGAGCATGCCCGACGGCGCGACGATGATCGGCGCGTTGTCGCCGTCAAGAAGGCGCTCTCGTTCGTCCATCGTCTCGGGCGTCCAGGCACACTCCGGCGTGAACGGCTCGGCGTCGTTGGAGTTGATCCGGTAGTTGATTATGGAATCGCCCATGAACTCGTCCTGGCAGAAGACCTCGTAGACGGGCATCGAGTCCGTGATCATCCCATCGTAGACGATCGACGGCTCGCCATCGACAGCGCTCCGAAGATCGTCCTCACGTTCTCGGAAGAGCTGGAGGATTTCTTGAGCCCGACCGACGGCGAACGTCGGGATGAGGACCGGTATCCCTGACGCCTGGGCCTGCTTGGCCTGCTCGTAGACCTCAGTCCGGGCATCGCTGAACGACCGGTGCTGCATCGTGTCTCCGTACGTGGACTCAAGGAGGAGTTCGTCGGCCTCCGGCGGGTCGTCGATGTCGTCCAGGTGGGCGCTACGGCCGCCGAGGTCACCTGAGAAGACGACCCGCCGCTCGTCGAATTCGAGGGCGAGCCACGAGCTGCCCAGCAGGTGCGCGGCGTCGCCGAACTCGTAGGTGACGTTGAGGTGATGGTCGCGATCATAGCCGACGCTGGTGACGCGATCGAGGACGCGCTTGACGTCGTCGCTGGTGAACTCCTGCGGCCGCCCGAGTTCGTCGGCCTCCTGCTTGTGGATCTGCAGGGAGTCGTGAAGGAGAATCGTAGCGAGGGCGTTCGTTGGCCGTGTCATGATGATCGACGCGTCGTCGGCGAACAGGCCACGCTGTTCAGCGACGGGAAGCCCACCGATGTGGTCAATATGGGCGTGGGTGACGAACACCGCGTCGATCTGCCCAGGCTCCAGTCCCCGGAACGTGGGGAACTCGGCCGTGTGGGACTGTTTGAGGCCACAATCGACGAGGTAGTCACGATCGCCGGTCTGGACCTGATAGCACGACCGGCCGACTTCTTCGACCCCACCACGAGGCGTGATCTCGAACTCGGTCACAGATTGCCGTTCGACTCCCAGTCACGTATATCAGTCGGGACGCTGGTGACTCCGATCAGCTGGTAGGAGTCTCTCCATGCTGATGACGATGGTGGGCAGTACTAACTCCAAACGGACCTTTGGCGATCAATTGGAAGGGGCTTCCTTCCAGGAGTACATCGATGCCAGTGAACGTCGAACTGTCCGGCGACGTCTTCGCAACGCTTCAGAACGAGCACGGCGGAACAGCCCGTGAGGCAATTGAGGATGCCGCACTGTTGTACGTGGCCCTCGAGAATCCAGAGGAGATGCTCAAGGATGTCGAACATCACACAGAGATAACTGACGAGACGGGAAATCTACCCGAATAACGAATCAGGACAAAGACAGATCTCGAGCTAACCAACAAATTGATTGGAAAGGAATACTATCTTAGAGATCTAAGAAGGACAGAGACACACCACTCTTGCAAGTGAAGCCGAGAAAAGACCCAAGTACAAATCTGAGCCGATGGTCGAAGGCAGTCATCTGAATCCTTGAATCCCGGCTAGAAGACAGTACAATACCCGTAGAATCAGCTTTAGATGAGTGTCTACATGTCACCGCTTTAGATGAAACTGTGGACTGTTGCTCAACTAGCTACTACTACTCTACTGTTTCACTTGTAACAGTGGTGTGTGTCTGTGTGTTTCACTTGAAACAGTTGTACGGGTGGTTTTATATACCAGTCGTTAGAAGGGTCGCTCATGTCTCGGCGGTTTGAGCGGAAGCAGAACATCTTCCGCAACAAGGATGCCCTGGGGGAGTCCTATCAACCTGATCGGATCGAGGAGCGTGACGAGGAGATCGAGGAGTACATGGATGCTCTTCAGCCTGTCGTCGACGGATGGGAGCCGAACAATATCTTTCTCTACGGGAATACCGGTGTGGGGAAGACTGCCGTGACTGATTATCTGATGGATCAACTCCAAGAAGACGTCACTGATTACGATGATGTCGATCTCTCAGTCATCTCCCTGAACTGCAAGACACTGAACTCCTCGTATCAGGTTGCCGTCGAACTCGTGAACAAACTCCGTCCTGCTGGCGGGGAAATCAGTTCCACGGGGTATCCCCAGCAGACCGTCTTCAAGAAACTGTACGAGGAGCTTGATGCCATCGGTGGGACGATCTTGATCATTCTCGATGAGGTGGACTCGATTGGCGGTCGCGACGAACTCCTCTACGAACTCCCTCGAGCTCGCGCCAATGGGTACCTTGAGTCAGCCAAAGTCGGTGTCATCGGCATCAGTAATGACTTCAAATTCCGCGAGCAGCTGGATCCTCGCGTCCAAGACACGCTCTGTGAACGGGAACTCCAGTTCCCGCCGTACGATGCTCCTGAACTTGAGAACATCCTCTCCTCGCGAGCAGAGGTCGCGATCGCCGAGGGCGCTGTAGAGAACGGTGTTCTGAATTACTGCGCTGCGCTCGCCGCTCGTGACAGCGGGAGTGCCCGCCAGGCTCTGGACCTACTTCGCCTCGCTGGCGAGATAGCCGAGAACCAGGGCGATGATGTCATCGTTGAGGATCACGTCGAGACAGCACGCTCGAGACTCGAACAGGAGCGCGTCGAAGAAGGGATGCGCGAGCTGACGACGCATGGCCGTCTCGCCCTGTTGGCCGTCATCTCCAAAGCGGCGAAGGAAGAGACGCCGTGCCGAACTCGGGACATCTACGAGGAGTACACCACGCTCTGTGAGTCATCTGAAACTGATACGCTGGCTCAGCGCTCGCTACACAACCACCTCTCGGATCTACGGATGCTCGGGATCTTGTCTGCCCACGAAAATCGGAGTGGCTCCCGGGGGAACTACTACAGTTACCAACTCGACGTTCCCTTCACGAGCGCAATTGAGGCCATGTCGGATGTACTCCGGTTGGATGGAGAAATCCAGACGATCAGGGAAATCGCAACGATGAACGACGTCGTATAGACACACCACTCTTACAAGTGAAACCGGCGGTTGGTTGCGATTTCGATTCTTCACTTGCAACGGTGGTGTGGTCAAATTGAGACTGCTTTACTCGTTATTGCGTCGTGCTTCACTTGCAGCAGTGGTGTGTCTCTGATGGGAATTCGCTGATCTTCAAATCCTGCTGTCCCATGAGTTCGTCGACAATCCTCTCTTCAGTCCAGCCGAGCGGCCCGAGGATACTGGCCGCCGCCCGGATTGTCTCATTTCGGTAGTAGCTTGGATCGTAAGCAGCCCCATCATCTACTTCTGGCGCAATCTGGACTCTATCCAGTCCGTTCTTGTCGTCATCGCTGACCACGAAGACAAATGTCCTCACCCGGCACGTACTGATCCTCGTAATCGCGTCGCTGCTTGTCCTGACTCTTAACTGAGAGTCTTTCCAACTTGCTGATGGGTTTGTTGTGCCGATTTTCTCCGGGCTTCCAACGAAATCTGTTTATTCACACTTTCCCTAACGCGCGTGTTGGGTTGACGCCGGAGGGAAATGGAGGAAAAATATTACCCCGCCCCCAGGTGTTTCCCTACCCGGAATGCCCTCGCTCGAATACCATGATTATACGATAGATGATTATTCTCAGCGGATGCTGCTCGCTCTCGCGGACACGGACCAGCCACTCCCGACGGGTGAGCTCGGTGAGGCTGCCGGCTTCGAATCGAACCGTCGCCAGAAAGTGAAGTACCGGATGGACACGCACCTCGAGCCCGCCGGCCTCGTCGACGAGCAGAGTCCTCCAGAGGTGGTGGGCCCAGATGTTGCCCGCCGGTGGGAGCTCACTTCGGAGGGACATGATTTCGTCGACGAGCATGACCTGAAAGCGAAGGTCGTGTCGGTCGAGGAAGCGACCGAGCGCGCAGTCGAGGCGCTCGAGATCGCGGAGTCCGTCGAGACGTCGCTCCACAATCAGCGGGTGAAGCTGGATCGCTGGAAGGAGAAGTTCCAGTCGGTGCGAGACGAGTTCCAGACAGTCCGCGACGTACTGACGCTCGAAGAATCGGACGATGGTGACCCGGTATGGATCGTCAACCGGAATTTCAACGTGATCGAAACCGAGATCAAGTCCGACATTAGAGAGATCGAAACCTCGCTGGACCAGCTGCGAGAAGACATCGATGGGTTGGACCAGTCGACGGCCGATCTTCGCGACGATCATGAGGATCTGGTTGCGGACCTGCACGAGCACCTGAACACACTCGATGATGCAGTCAGCAAGCTTGACGAAAACTTTCGCGATTTCGCCGACCGCGTCGACGACCAGGAGGCCCGTCTCGACGATCTCGAAGAGCGCATGGAGCGCCAGGAAGAGGGCCTCCTATCGAGATTTCATTGACCCGTCCGCTACTGTTTCGAAGACGCTCTACCCTAACACGCGTGTTGGGTTGACACCAACGAGTGGTTTTAGAGAAATCGTTCGATGGGGGGTGAAATGCCCGTTTTCGACGGGTTAGACTTTCCTCCACTCAGATTAACCAACACTCATGCCTCACATCGTCGATTGTTGGTTAAGTCTGAGTGCCCTGACGATGTCCGAAATACTGGTGAGCTTCGGTGTTGGATATTGGACGGAAAACGTACGTTTTCCGTCGCTCTGGAAACTCTCGCCGTCTGGCGTTTCCCCCACCGTCGGCAATTTGGGGTGATCACCCCGGCGCCACCAGCCGCCCGACGGCGTCGGGGTCGGGGTTTTGACTGATTCAACAGAAACCGCCACCAGACGGCCAGTTTGGTGTGTACAATAAATTATACCACCCTTACCCTTTTACAAAACCACCGGTTACCTCAGTGTATATGTCGGATCGTAAATGGACGCCGGGCTACGTCCAGCAGAGGTTCCCCGCTGAGGTCCGGGAGCTTCGACGGGCGGACGGGAAGGACCCGGACGTAAAGCCGACCCATCAGTGGCTCCGTGACCATGGGCTCAGCGGCATCCAGGGCTACGCCGAGCGCCAGGAGAAGACCGTCGACGAGGTCCTCCTTGACGAGTGTGGATTCGAGCCCAGAGAGCGCAAACCCCTCCCGGGAACGCACGCCGAGACGAAGCAGCTGATCCACAAGTGGCTCCAGGACGAGGATGAGGAGTTCAATCGACTCAACGACACCTCCGTCGGGAACGCCTGGACGCACATGCGGCGCCTGATGGAGATTTCCCGAGAGGCCCTTGGGTCAACCAACCTCCTCCGCCCGGCTCGCGCACCTGCTGGGAAGAACGTCCGGCTCACGCTCGATCTCTTCCGGGAGATGAACGGCGAACTCGAGGCCGAGGGGGCGCGGTACAACTACGCGTCGACGCTCGCCTCGTTCTACGAGTACCTGGAGATGATCGGCGAGGTCGATTCGAACCCGGCCGAGAAGGTTCTCCCACGGATGGGGTGGTCGTACAACCGGGAGTCGCCCGAACAGACTCTCACGCCGGCACAGGTCCGGGAGTGCTGGGAAGCGACGCGGTCGATCGACGACGGTGCCCTCGAGGACCCCGACGCCGAGGGTCTGCGGGAACTCCTCGTCGAGAAGGTGCTGCTGCTCTGCCTCGCCGGCTGTGGGCACCGGACCAGCGACCCGCTGATCACGAACGCGCAGGAGGACGTCATCCTCGATCAAGGCGACCCCCGGGTTTGCTTCGACGCAAAGCGGAAGAACGGGCCGGGGACCACGCCGATCATGGCGGGTTTGGACTACTTCGAGCAGTACATCGAGCTGCTCAAGGAGACGGGCCACGAGATGCTGTTCCCGAGCGAGCTCTCCGAGGATGGCACCCGGTCAGACGCCTGGGTGCGTAACAAGATCGAGGAGATCGTCGATCGGGCCGACGTCCGACTGCCCGACGGCTCGAAGCCGACGCCGAAGCACTTCCGGCAGTTCTGGTTCAACGAGTACCTCGACGCCTACGAGGCCTACATCGCCAAAATCGAGGATGTCGCCGAGGCACAGTCGAGTGCGTCCGCAGAGATCGTCGACAAACACTACCTCGCCAGCCACCGCGCCCGAGACCACTTCCGTCGGTTCGCCTACGAGCACTTCGAGACGGCGTTCCCGACTGACGTCGTCGTCGCACCCGAAGAGATCGCCGCGGCCCGCGACACCGACACCGACGAGGACGGTCAGAGCTCGCTCGAGGACTTCGTCGGCGCGTGGCTCCCCGGCGTCGCTCACGCCTGGGTGTCGGCCCAGCTGGCGAAGGCGCGGGCTCAGCGCGAGAAAGCCGCCATCGAGTACGACCCGGAGACGTCGCTCCCGTCGCGCCGGGAGGCCGTCGTCGTCGCCGCCGGGACGCTGGTGTCGGCCACGATGATCGGCGTGATGACCGCCCACCTGAGGGTGAATCCGATCGTCGATCCCGGCTCGGTGCCGCCCGAGATGTCGATTGCTCTCGTCGCCTGGCTGGCGTACGCGATCTACGACATGCCGGACCTCGAGGAGCCGCCGGCGAACTCGCCGTCCTGAGCCGCCGCTGTGAGCATCGGCCCGGTGACCTAACCCTAAGCTTAAGATTAAACCTGCAGTTCGCCCTCGTTCTCGCGTGGACTGCGCACCGTCTGAGGGAGAGCAGGTTTCAGATGTTTGGTAAGGAGCTGTCGGCCGCCGCGACGGTGACGGCCCTCTTCTGTTAGGTTTTTCCCTAACACCCATCGGGTCGGGTCGTCGGTACTGGTGTGGATGAGCGATGATGTCACCGTGCTTGAGGACGAGATCGAGGCCTACGCCGATCGCACCGTCGCCAGGGTACGCGTGCTCTCGGTCCCGACGTCGGAATGATTCGAGGAAGGGATCAAGTACGCCTACCACTACGGCGAGACCGGCGCGGACGACCCGATCATCTGCTTCGACAACCACCACGGCGTCCACGAGGTCCACCTCGGGGAGCAGACCATCGAGATCGACTACCCCGGACTGGTGGAGCTCTATCGCGCTTGGCGGGCAGCGCTCCCGTCGGAGAAGTGAGCTGACTGGTAGTCCACTTGAGCACGGCGACGGACGCCCCGACCGCGACCCGCGACCGATACCCTACCCATCATGACCCGAACACTTCACGTCCAGATCAAGCCCACCGACCGAAGCGACCTCGAGGATCGTCTCGCGGCGATCGACGCCAGCGAGGACGTCGAACCCAGTGAACCAACTCTATCGAATCGAGGTCCTCGAGAACGTGAACGAGCTGGCCGACTACGGCTTGGTCGAACTCCAAGGGGACGGCCGCGCGAAGCGGCCGGTGGTGTGGTACGACGAGATCGACGTCGATCTCCCGCTCACGACATCGTCGAATGGAGGCCGGAAGGCGACGCCTGAGCCAGCGAGAGAGACGATAGCTGACAACGTCGATCCCGAGGATCCACGCCCCTCGGGGCACTACCACGTCGATCGAGATGCCGAGTGGTTCTTCGTCGACGACGACCTCGCGGAGACGATCGCCCTCGGACCCGCGACTGACGGCGAGCCGGGCGACGACTGGGTACTCACCCTCTCGGCCACGACTTCGGAAGAGGATCCTGCGCCGGCGGAACGCGTCGCCGTCCGCCTCACGCCGTGGGCGTTGCACGAGCTCCACATCGAGGCGAAAACCTCTCGCCGGACGCCCGTCAGGCGGGTCACAGCGCCGAGTGTGGGCTCTGCGGGGAGCCGGCCCCACTCAACCAGGTGTGGCCGAACAACCGGAAAGAGCCCTGTTACCCGGACTGCTACGCCGAGGCGTTCGGTGCGCCTCCGTGGTGCGATGGAGATTAACCAACACCAGCAACGCGAGCGCGCGTCTGTTGGTTAACTGATGCCCCGGCCCCGAGCGGTCTGGAGCGACCTGACACCTCTTTTGGAGGGCTACCCCCTTCCTATATCGGTTGAACTTTCGGTGTCAGGCCAGAGGGGATCGCCAGGTAGCGCTACATGACACCTCGAATCCAGCTGGTGTCAAGTGGCGTGGCGGCTGTCAGGCCGGCCATCAGCCTAAGATTAATCTTAAGAGTAACTCACAGACGGGAGGGAGAAGCCCCCTCCAAGTATTAACCAACACCTGACCGAGCGTCCAGCCGAGTGTTGGTTAAGCTATGGGAGAGCCCCATCAGAACTCGCGCTCGATCTCCAGCTTCCGCATCGCCTTCTCAAAAACATCCGGGTGCCGATGCGCGAGCTTCTCCAGGTGGTCCCGCACCGACTGCGCTGGGTTCACCTCAACCTCGTCGGCGTTCTGGAGCTCGTGATAAAACGCGTGCATCTCCGCGGTCACCGCGATCCCCACGGTCTTCTCCTTCGGCGCGCCGTCGCTGTTCAGTGCCTCTAGGTACCGCTCGGTGTCGAAGTCGTCGCCGACGCCGTTCGTCTCACTCTGTTCTTCCTCCGCCGCATCGAACGCATCCGTCATCGGGTTCTCACTCATTGGTTTAATCTTAATCTTAATCTTAAGCGTAGGTCTCGATCGTCTCGTCGGTGATCTCGACGCCCTCCCCATCAGCGAACTGCCGAGCGCCGGCGCGGTAGGCGTGGTAGCACTGTTGGCGGACCGACCGCGGCGTCCCGTCGGAGCGTTCGACGATCGTGCGAATGGCCGGCGCCGTGTAGGGGTCCGAGAGGTACCCCTGAGTGTACTCCTCATCTCGGGCCCACGCCAGCCACCGCGCGATCAGCTCCTCGGTCTCCTCGAAGCCGAAGCGCTCGAGCGACCGGTTCTTCGCGACCAGCCGTGACGACAGGGTCTGGCGCAGTTCGTCGATCCGGTCGGCCGCCTCCGGCGTCCCGAACAGGAAGAGGATGAACGCCGGCCCGGTCTCGCCGAGATCGCCAATGCTCTGGAGCCCCGCGAGCAGCTGCTCGAAAGTGCGGGTGTTCCGTGCGGCGTCCTCGAGCTGGTCCACCTGGACGATACACGTGAGGTCCGCCGCCTCCAGCTGCTCGGCGACGTTCTCGACGACCTGGCGGACCTCGTCAGTCGCCCGCGGATAGGTCTCGGGGACGTCCAGGGCATCGTACGCCGCGAGTTCGTCCAGCAGCCGGGTGTAGAGCCGGCGCGTGGTGATGCTCTCGACCTCACGGATGCGGGCGATGGCGAACTCGTCGCTGCGCGGGCCCTCGCTCAGCGCGTCGTACACGAGCTCTCGGAAGTGCGTCTTCCCCGCGCCCCGCTTGTCGATCACCGAGACGTGCCCGGCGCGCGTGAGGATGTGCGAGGCGACCTCCTGGAGGAGCTCTTCGTTGACCCGGACCGCGACGCGCGTGTCGGGAAGCGACTCCGCCGCGAACGGTGTGCGGTCCTCGACGAGCCCCAGCTGCTCGGCATACCGAGCGTGGGATTCCTCGACGTCGTCGAGAGCCGCAGTGAACTGATCAGCCATACACACCTGCCCTAAGGTTAGCCCTAATCTTAAGATTAAGTCAGACACGCGTCATCCGCGGCCGAGGTACCCCATTCGACCACCTTAACCAACATTCTTACAACAATAGAGTTAGAGATGTTGGTTAAGATGGCGCCGACCGAACCCACCGCCCCCGACGCGATTGCCCAGTACATCACCGACGGCCTTGAGCGCCAGAGCCCCGACAACCTACGGACGATCGCCGCCTACGCCGAAGACCTCGCGGCGTACAAGGAGGCACAGGCCGAGGCCGAGCTCGAAGGCCAGGACGAAGAGGTCGTTCGCGAGACCAGCGAGGAAGTCGACGATCTCCCCGACGAGGTGCCCGGGAAGGCCAGCGTCGTGATCAAGGAGATCAACGACAACCGCTACTACTACTACCAGTGGCGAGATGGCGAAAAGATCCGGTCGAAGTACAAAGCGCCGGTCAACCCGAGCGAGTAAATCCCGCCAGCGCCGTCAACGCCTGGTGTCCAGTGTCTGGTACCCGGTGCCCACACTCGGAGGAATCGACGATCTCCACGTAGTCGAGGTCCTTCAACTCGGTTTTCCCTGCTTCAACCCCACCTTCGGACATCGAAGATTGGTTTTTTCTTGCCGCCACTCCTTGTATCAACCAAAAATTGGATTCTCAACAGAACCCTCTCACGTCACTGCAACACGATCGGGTAAAATCAGCTTCTACTGCTGGCTTGGATTGTGAGGATACAGAATGAGCAGAGAGGGAGAGGGGGTTCTTCGATGGAATTTGTTTGAGCGAAGTTCTATATCTCTCGCTTGAGGGGGCTAAGGTATGCAGGATTGCCCACAATGCGACTCAGCGGTAGAGGACAGCGCGTACTACTGTACCCGTTGTGGTGCCCTCCTCAATGCAGGGATCACCCTCGAAGAGATCGACGACGCAACTGGATTTCTGCGAGAAGACGACTACCACATTATCACCGAACTCATTCACGGGAACCAGGATACGCTTCCGGGGTCACTGTGTGCACAGATTCACGCGGAAGTCAAAGAAGCACTATACGACTTCGTCGTCCTCTACCACTGGGAGGCCTTTGATCCGAGTCTGAGCTTGTCTCCGGACGTGGATTCAAAAGACGTCATATCGCTTTCTTCGAAGGAAGAACTCGAACTGGAAACGCTACCGTGTCTGTTCGCTCTCTTGTATGAGGCGCTGGGGAAGGACGTATGTGAAGACATGCTCCAACACGGGATTGCCAGGGGAGAGAGTGGTGATCTTCACCCTCAGGATGATATTGAGGTCACGATTTCTATCGATTCAGAGGGGGGATCCTAAGTCAGAGCGGACACAGGCTAGTCGTTTCTTAGTATGTGCCCCCGATTAAGACACAGACTTATTACCTTGGGGAGGCACGTTTCGATCAATGAGTCTTCACCCAACCGGCGACGACCACGAGGGCGACGCCGAAGACGAAGAGCGTCCCGAGGTCCCAGAAGGGGTTCTTCGCGGGATCGAAGACATCGCCGAGGGGCGTACTGCAAGCAAAGAGGACATCGAGTCTATTTTGAAGTACTGACTATTTTCTCGGAGTAGCTGTGAGTCGTGTTCCCCTCTCGGACGAAGAGACAAGGGTTATCTTTGCTGGGGAGGCTGCTGCGAATCTATCTGAACTCGATGCTTCTGAACAGGAAGCCGTCATTCAACGTTTGTTGAATATCGTCGAGAGCGAGGCACCGCCCAGTTCTTTTGTGTACGAGCGGATTGCAAACCTCGACATCATCACCGTCGGTGATCAGGGGCGACTGTACACGAAGGTCGTCGACGAGATTCCTCGTGGGAATACTGAGTACCACGTCATCTTTCTCTTCTTCATCGATATCACCCACGATTATCCGTACAAAGCTCTGGCCGAATATAGTCCAAGTGCAGAAACGATGGCAGAAGAAGTCACGGACCTGGAGTCAGTCTCCGACGTCGATGCATACCTTGAACAGCACGACGCACTCGACGAAGACGATCTCCGAGATTTGCTTCCGTAGCGCTTACTGGCCACTCCCCGCTGCCACTATCTCTGAGAGTTAACCATCTGTCTTCGATTGGGCCAAGTGTGCTTGGTATGAGGTCAGATTATCATTACATCCGGTTTGACGGCCTGCCGCCACTACACGTGATCAGCAAACCAGTCCGGTGCACCTGTGTACTCCGCCCAGCAGTGCTTGTGACACGGCTCACCCCGCGGGTTCGGGATCGCCTCGTCGAGATCGACCTGGTCGCCACAAAGATCACACTCAGCACTGTGGCCATGCATCCGCTGGTCAGCTGAGAGGTCCTTCGTCTCGATATAGAGTTCGTGCAGCGATCGCGGCGTCAGCCGGACGAGAACCTTTTCTCTGTCAGTGTCGTCGCGCTTCTCCGGTGTGTACGTCAGCACCCAGTCTTGACTTTCCTCACCGTCGCCAGCTGGGCCGAGCGAGATCGTCTGTGCCAGCTCGTCAGGAACATAGTGCCACTCGTTATCGGCGAATCGAGGGTAGTGTCCTTCCGGGCGTGGATCCTCTGGATCGACGTCGTCATCCTCGCCCATGGTTCTAAGACAGCTGCCAGACGAGAGAGTTCCCCACTGTCTTCGATTGAACCCTGCTCTCATCTTCGAGCCGGTTCAACCGCTCGTAGGCGGTCCGGTACTCACACCCGACCGCGTCCGCGACATCACTCGTCGTCGGGAGATCGCCATCTCCCACAGCTTCGAGGAAGTCTGAGTCGGAAAACGTCGGGCTAAACTGCCCAGTCTCCTCGTCACGCTCATCGTAGGGCATGGCCCCATGTGATCTCGTCTTCCCCATAAAGGTGGATGAATCCGTGGAATAATAAAACCCCATGCAGATGTATGACCCGGTACTTTTATTACCCATGCAGATGTATGTATGGGTAAGGCAGGCCCGCTCCTCGAGGC
Organism: Halorhabdus amylolytica; assembly: GCF_004944975.1. Taxonomy (GTDB): domain Archaea; phylum Halobacteriota; class Halobacteria; order Halobacteriales; family Haloarculaceae; genus Halorhabdus; species Halorhabdus amylolytica. The sequence continues at coordinate 5,625 of NZ_SPQG01000022.1, read as the reverse complement.
GCTTCGTTCGGAGAAGTGCCCGGGTGTTGGAGCACCCGAGCGGTTCTGTCTCGGCTCTGAGACAGCATGTCGAAACACGACTCGGCGGCACTTCAGACTGCCGCCACGGACCGACGTACCGACCTCGATGATCGCGATGCCCGAGCGCTCACGGAGTGCATGAGCGTCCTGCCGAAGGGGGGTGACGTCTACACCGTCGTCGGCGAGAACGGCGGCACCTACGGCGTCGATCTTCGCGAAGAGCGTTGCACCTGTCCCGACCACGAGTACAGAGAGGCACGCTGTAAACACATCCGGCGTGCGGAGTTTGCGACGGGCGAGCGGACGATCCCGTCGTGGGCCGACACCGGCGCGATCGACGAGCAGCTGGGCGACCACGTCGAGGCCACGCCACAGGTCGCAGCTGCTGACGGTGGGATCATCATCGCCAGTGACGACGGCGAGATCCTTGAGCCCGACATCAAGGACGACGGCCGCCCCGACGACTGCGAGTGCGGCGAGTGGAACACTGACGCAGACCTGCCGTGCTTCGCGTGCTACCGCGAGGGCTTCGAGACGCCGGCGAGCGCCGAGGACGGTGATATCTGATGCCACCCCTTGCAGACGTCACCACGATCGACGACGTCGCCGTCACCGCACGGATCCAGGAGGGCAAGCTTGAGATGGAGTCACAAGCGGACACGAAACTCCACATCAAAGCGCCGGACTACACGCCACTGAGTACAAGCGAGCCACACGCGACACTGTTCGCGTCGGATGAAGACACCCGCGTTGAGCTCACGCTGGACGGCGAGGGCCTGGACGCACTGGTCGATGCCATCTCCCACATCCGCGACGGCGGTGATGCCTGATGGCCCGCGTCATCGACGATGCCGGCGACGGTGACTACACGCTTCTCGTGACCGACGAGGGGGATCTGGAGGCCCGCAAGCGGATCCCACACGACGGTGTCCGGTACTACTCGACGGCGTCGCGGGCCCTGCCGAGTGGCCGACGGACTGCCAGCGAGTTCGGGTTGTCCATCGATGAGGTCCTCGATCAGTACGCTGGGCGCTCGGCGACGACCACGCCACGGCCACAACTCGCCGAGGACGCCGCCCGGGCGCTTCAAGGCTCGAAGGACGAAGCAGGAGGTGGCGGAATCGATGCCTGACCGCCAGGAGTGCGAGGTCTGTGGCGCGGAAAAGCTGCCGGAGATGGTCGATCACACGACCGTCGCGCCGATCGCGCCCCTCGAGGCGGACATCTGCCGTGCCTGCCAGCTCGTGCAGGATCACGATCTCCCTGAGGGCGTCTGTATGCAGTGTGGCGACCCGGTCGAGACTGGGTTCCCGATTGAGTTGGAGTTCCCGCTTGGGCCCGCGGACCTTCCGGGCCGGCTCACGGGGATACTCTGCGGTGACTGTGCCGGCTGGATTGCCTGTGACATCAACTACGACGCGATCGACGCCGATGAAGAGGCCCACGAGGCGTTCATCGAGGTCCTCGAAAAAAAGCGCGAGCGTGAGGCCGAACTGGAGGGATCGGCGTGACACCACGCGACGATCGAGAGTGCGGTGTCAGGTGGGAAGACGTGGGGCGTGGGCTCCTGCGTAGCGAGCTCGGCAAAGCCCGTACCGAGCTTGTAGAAGCGTCTCACGACGTCGAGGATACACTCCGTAAGGGCGAGGCCGTGACCCACGAACAGGTTCGCCAGCTACGGTTGGCGTTGAACCATGCACGCCGCTGTGTCGAGGATTACGCCGCACCCGTTGCGGGCGTCGAACCGTGGGGCGACCCAGTTCCACCGATCCCGTACCGTGTCATGCACGAATCAATCGGCCGCGGGAGTACCGACGACATCGACCCACTGGAGCACCTCGATCGGGAGGTGGCTGATGAGTAGCCACACGTCGCCCGTCGCGACGGCCAACGCCACGCCTGGGCCAGACGACGATCCCACGATCGTCGGCGTGGACCTGGGACTTCGACAGCTCTTCACGGCCGCGCCAGCGGATGCCACGCCCGACGTGGCGAGCGCCGTCAGCGTTGACGGCGAGCCGGCCCGGGCGCTGTTCGCTGACCTTCGCGAAGCGACTCGCCGGCGCCAGGCGACGACAGACGACGCGAAGAGCGACGCTGTCCGTCTCGATCGACACTACCGGGCGTTGCTCGTGGACCACGTCGACGACGCGATCGCGACGCTGCTGGGCTATCTGGCGGCCCATGACGCGGACGTCGTCGCCCTCGAGGCACTCGGCCAGGAGTGGGTGTCCTTGACCGACGCGCGAACCCAGGGGAAGGACCTCGACGCGTGGCTCTTTCCCGTCGTTCAGGACCGCCTGGAGACCGCGCTGGGTGACGCCGGATATCACCCCGTGTACGTCGATCCGACACACACGACCAACGCCTGCCACGAGTGCGAGCTGCTCGCTCACGTCGAGGACGAGACGATCACCTGTACGACGCCAGACTGCCCTGTCGAGACCGTCGATCGCGATCGAAGCGCCGCTGTCTCGATCGCTCGACGCGCCGTCGACAAGATCAAAGGTGAGCTGTGATGGATGTCGCTACCGACGACGGGGAGGACAACGCCACAGAGACGGTCCTCACCTTCGCTGGGAATGGCGGAAGAGTGTACCACAAGGCTGTCCGGATGCCTGACAGCGAGTTACGGCCGCTCTGTGGGGCGGATGGCCGGAGCCTGCTGGAGAAAGAACGCTCACTGATCGAATCGCACTACGACCCCTGCAGGGCGTGCTTTCCGGGGCAGGACGATGACCGAAGTTGAGTGCGAGCGGTGCGGAACCGTCTTCGACACCGCCCGCGACGGCGTCGCTCCCGGCCAGGACACGACACGCTGCCCGTCGTGTGGGAAACAGCACCCAGTCCACGAGAGCAATCAGGACGCCCCTGACGGGGCCACGAGCGACGCAGGGCCGGGTGCGACGGCCAGCCTCAACGTCGGCGATGACGGCCGGCTCGTCGTCGAGGTACACGCCCACATCCATGTCCACGAGTAGCGGGCTGTTTGCCCGCCGGCCCCGGATCGGGTCGCCGTCTCGGCGATGGGAGTTTAACCAACATAGCCGGGTGTTGGTTAATCGCCCGTCGAGGCGGCTGGCCCACGGAGGTCGCACGAATGTCAACCACGAACGCCGACGCAACTGACAGTACCGACGCGAAACCGACGCCCGAGCCTGAAGCCCTCGTCGCAGCGTTGACCGCCAAGGAGGCACTCGAGGGGGTCCCGAGGAGTTCTTTCGGCGACCAGAGCGGGAACGTGATGAACGCCCTGGAAGCGCTTGACCGAGTCGTACTCAGAGCTGCCGACGATCCCGCCACACTGGCCGCTGCTGGCGAGTGTCTCGGCGAGGATCCGGCGACAGACGGAGGGAAGAACAGTCACGAGCTGGCCGAGACATCCGAGCGGGACATCCACCAACGCCACGCCGACGCCGATCGTGACGGGGCAGTCCCGGTGACTATCGAACTCACCTCGCCGATGATCGAGTTGATCGATATCGTGAAGGAGGACGACCAGACCACGGCCGAGTGGGTGATGCGAGAGTTGGAGGGTGCGCTGGCCGGTCACGAAAACGAGTACTACGGCGAGGTGACTGGACAGGTCAAGGCGGAGGTGCCGAGCGAGATCGTCCGCTGGGTCCGACTGTGGGAGCAGCATCTCGCGCTCACGGGCGAGAGGGAACGAACGGCACGGGACGTCGAGGAGTATCTCCTGGATTTCCTCGAACTTGAGCACGAGTGGTCGCTCGACGGTGGCGAGGAGTTCGAGCCGAAAGATCTGCTGCCGGAGTTCGACAGTGGCGACGATGACGGCCAGGATCGGGGCGGTGGAGGTGGGTCTTCAGCGTCTAACCCCCACACTTCAACCGGAGAGGACCGCCACGCAGACACGGAGGCGTAGAGATGGCGACCAACACCACCACGACTGGAGAACAGAATCGAAACTTCCCCGAGGACTACCGTGAGGAACTCGAGCGCGAAGCCAACAGCGACGGTCCCCACGCGTGGGTTTGTCAGCGGGTTCTCGCCAGTATGGATTGAGGGTTGAATCACCGAGGTAGCTATCGGAGATTGGTAACGAGTTTCAGTTTACAGAACTAAGACGATAGACAGCTGCACCTCAATCGCTCTCGGAATCGACAAGCAGACGATCAGGAACCTCCTCGTACTCCACGTAGAACTCTTCAAGAGCGACTGCTTTCGCGGCGATACACCGGTGGCGTCCATCTGTGGTGACGTAATAGTTGTCGCCGAGCTTCCGAAGAACAGGAGGATAGCTGTTCTTGACCTCGAAATCGCCCTGGATTAGTCGGACTAACGCTGCACTCAGCCTATTCCTCTCAAGTCGATCTGTAGAGCCAATAGCCCCCTTGATATCGGCAGGGTCAATGAATCCCTCGTAGCGTGGGAGCGTGCTCTCTTTCTCCTGATAGTTTATCGATTTCGTTGGCTCCTGCCATTCGACAATATCGGTCGGGTGCGTGATTCCCCCGTCTTGGATCCGATGATAGATCTCCCGGGCCCGTTCCTCTTGCCCATCCGTAAGCGAAATTGTCTGCATTAAAACAAGATTGCCTCCACGGCGACATACGCTTGTTGAGATTCCGACGTCTACCGCGTCTTCAAATAGTTCTCAATACTGCCATGTCTCAATCTTGACGAGGTCCTCTGCCGGATCAAACCAAGGAGATTGATGGAGACGAACAGAATTTAGCGGAGAATATTCAAAGATGGGGTGAGATCACTCTCAATTAACGGAAGATGAATATCGTAAAATTGGTCAGTAGAGCCATACATCGGGGGTGGAAGGCTGGTCTACTTGGCATCGCTGCTCTTGTCCTCTTCAACAACTCTATAATATCATTTTTTCAGGTGATAATTCAAGACAGCAGTCTCACTCTTCAGAATTTTTCGTCGATATGGATAAGTAGAGCTCTCGAGATGGTCCAAGGAGAACAATTGATAGCCGTACTTACTGCTGGGATCGTGTCCGGTGCCAGTGCCGCCGGTTACTATCTCTGGCATAACTTCCGGTCAAAGAATTTTGACGGGGTTGCTGGAATCATTATCGCGTTAGTCGGTGGTCTTTCTTTCCTATTGCTTCCTGGGACCCTTTTCTCATTTGCAAAGATGTTCAGTTTGATAATCATCTTGTTTGGTATTGGATTTGTATTATCCCAGTCAGGTTGAGCTGAAAGAGAGTACTATCACACAATCACCAGTACTCTAATACATAAAGGCAGGTGTGCCCGCGTGAGAATTCCCACTCACGAATGCGAACTTGCCGGTGAGGAACGACGGGAAACGATTGTCTCAGTGATGCTCAGCCCAAATTTGAGCGCCCCTCCAAGAGCGACATTAGCGAACCCCGCCAACGTCAGTGCATAGCCCACAGTGCCAGCCATTGAGGGCTGAAGAAGCTCGATTTGCAAGCTGTAGAGGTCTGCACTAAGGGACAGCACGATCATCACCATTCCAGCAAGAGCGACGACACCACCAATACGTAACACATTGCCTGAGATGGCTCGTCCCTCTTCGCACAGCCGAGAAACCCAGTATCGCTCTGGGGAAACAGGCCGTGCGCGCTCATCATCGGCCAGATACCACGCGAGATTCCCC
>NZ_SPQG01000021.1 GCF_004944975.1 Halorhabdus amylolytica | reverse complement strand
CCGAGTGTGGCTGATCCTCGAGGAGCGGGTTGGGTGATGAGGCGGTGTCGGCAGGATCGAGGATCCGCCGAGTGTGGCTGATCCTCGAGGAGCGGGTTGGGTGATGAGGCGGTGTCGGTGAGGTCGACGGAACAGAGGGGGCGGGAGTCGAAGACTGTTTGAACCATCCTCCCTACGTGATAGCTGTATGAGCACGGAGGCCGACTCGACGGTGGTTCACGAGAACGCGGGCGAGGACGTTATCGCGGTCGATGCCGAAGACAACGAAGAGGAACTGGTCAACCGCCTGGACGCACACACGGGCGAGGGTATCCGCCACCGGGCGTTCACGGCCCTGCTGTTCGACACCGACGACAACATCCTGCTGGCCCAGCGTGCCCCGGAGAAGCGTCTCTGGGACACCTACTGGGACGGGACGGTTGCCTCCCACCCTGTCGACGGACAGACACAGATCGAGGCGACTCGCCAGCGACTCGAGGAGGAACTCGGCGTCATGCCCGGTCAGTACGACGACCTCCGCGTGACGGACAAGTTCGAATACAAACGCTATTACATGAACGAGGGTCTCGAATGGGAGGTCTGTTCCGTCCTGCAGGCGACGCTGACTGATCGGACACTCGATCCCGATCCCGCCGAAGTGGCCGGCCTGATGTGGGTCCCATACGAGCGCCTCCAGGAGAACCCGGAGTGGTACCGTCAGCTCCGCCTGTGCCCCTGGTTCGAGATCGCGATGCGACGCGACTTCGAGTGATCTCAGGTCGCCTTTCGTATCGACACTTCGATCGCGATTTCGTTTCGCTTTCTGAGGCGAAATCCGGAAAAAGTCCAGTCCCTTTCTTTCGAACATGGCACTGACGATCACTGTCACGGGAATGAGTTGTGAACACTGCGAGCAGACCGTCACCGAAGCTCTAGAAGACGTTGCGGGCGTCACGAGCGTGAGTGTCGACCGCGAAGCCCAGCAAGCGACAGTCGAGGGCGACGCAGATCCGGACGCCCTCGTCGCGGCCGTCGAAGACGCCGGTTACGAAGCGTCAGCCTGATTTTTTCCGTCGGGACCCTCCGGCGTCTCGGCGCGGGGTAGTCGGACGACGACCGTCGTCCCGTCGTCGACCTCGAAGTCGATCGTCCCGCCGAAGGTCCGGACGACCCAAGCGACCAGCCAGAGTCCGATGCCGCTGCCGTGTTGGAGGGCTGTCTCGCGACCTTCCTCGATGACAGCCCGTTCCTGTTCGTCGATTCCGGGACCGTTATCGGCTATCCGAACTGTCACGCTGTCGGGCGGTCCGTCAGTTCCGATCGAGACGACGACTGCCGGTTCCGCCGCGTCATTGTGTTCGACAGCGTTTTCGAACAGTTCCTCGAAGGCGACGCCCAGCGAGGTCGCCCCCCGGACGCGGAGGTCTTCCTCGGCCGCCTGGAACTCGAAACTCGCTGCCGGACGGGCGGTCCGAACCGATTCGATCGCGTCTCCCAACACAATCCCGAGATCGATCGTCGCCGGTTCGTCGGCCTCGAAGGCCCGCGTTAACGTGGCAACTTTCTCGGCGCGCTCGGTGACTGTGTCGACCGTTTCGACGATGGGGTCGATCCGGGACAACTTGTCCGGGTCTTCGAGTTCCTCCGCGAGCAGCTCCGCGTGACCGCGGACGACGTTCATCTCGTTGCGGACGTTGTGACGCAACAGCCTGTTGAGGACATCCAATTGTTGTTCCCGACGAATCTGTCCGGTGACGTCCCGCAGGCTGACGATCAGGCCGTCGGCAGCATCGAAAGGGCGTTCGAGGGGTGTCGCCTGGAGATCGTAATTCCGAACCGAGCCGTTTTGCTCGATCGCGGTCACACAGTGTACGTCGTCGGTATCTTCGGGAAGCGTTTCGGCCACAGTCGGAAGGTGGTCGGCGAGCCGGTCGCCGACGGCGTCTCGGCCGGACGCGTCGAGGAGAGTACTGCCGGCCCGATTGTAATCGGTGAGAACGCGGTTTTCGTCGAGGATGAATACCGGGTCGTCGAGTCGCGTGACGATCTCGTCGCGTCCGATCTCACGGGTGCCTGCGGCGACAGTGAGTAACTCATTGCGGAGGATCGCGCCGGTGATGATGACTCCGGAGGCGACGAACGCGACGCCAGTCGGATCGATTCCCCGTGGCGCTATCCGGAACAGATAGGCCGCGTTCGCGACCAGCGGCACGGCGATCGCTCCGAGTAGCGCCGTACTCTGAGCACGATACAGCTCATCGGCCCGGAGAGAGGTCCGCACGAGCAGGAACGCGCCCAGGGTGATCAACGCGTACGAATAGGCGACGTGTCCCCAGAAGGCGAGCCCGCGCGTGGCGATCAGTCCCGTATACTCGACGCCCCGGATGAAGACAAGCTCCGGATCGCTCCAGACGAGATCGTGTAATCCGTTCGTCCAGACGAGTACGACGAACGCGAGCGGCTCGATTAGCAATCCCAGCAGGTGTTTCGTTTCGAGCGAACGGCCGTGACCGGTGTACTCGACGGCCGTCAACAGCCAGGCCAGGGGGACGACAGTGCTGATCGAGAGTCGAAGCGAGAACCAGAACAGCGTCGCATCGAGGGGAGTGTTGGCTAGAGAGAGTCCCTCGGCGATCGACCACATCGCAGCACCGAGCAACAGTAACGAGAGCGGAGCGGCACCGGGCGTTCCCCGATGAACGATGGCGTAGAGGGCGATCGCCGTTCCGAGGATGGCGGCGAACAGGACGAGCGCGAGGTAGACCGTCCACACGGCCGGCGTTTACAGAGACACCGGGAAAAAGGTACGTCTCTCAGTTCGGCCCCCGCGATCGAAGCGCCGTCCAGATGCCGAGTGCGCCCAGGGCGAGCGCCGGGACGAGAGGGAAGACCAGATAGGCGTCCCTGAACGAGAAGCCCACGATCCGAACGATGTTCCGTATCGTGGGGAAGAGAATTAGCCCCCACGGGACGACCAGAAACGCCAGGAACAGCACCCCGAGCACTACCCAGACCTGCCAACCCCGGATCCAGTCAGTGTTCTCGGCCGGCTCCGCCGCCTCTGTGACCGTCGTGATCCCGTCGTCGACTTCCGGAGACTCGCCGGTGGATTCTGTCGGATCGATGACTTCGTCATTCATGGATGGTTATCCGACCGACAAGGTGGGACATAAATTTGTGGCGACGTTTCGGCAGCTTTGTGACGATCGATCGTCCATCGAGGGGCGAGCTGTCCCATGTCGATTCGCTCGGTCTCAACACCCAAAACCGTAGCGTCGACAGCGGCTGCGAACGGGCCTGATCCGCGGAACATTTCAAGGCGGACGTTCGACCGGGCGTATGGTCGATTTCCAGTCCCGGAACACCCGGCGCGGGTCGTCGACGGACGACGACACGGACGGGGAGATAAACCAGCCGGAGGACGCGGAAGATCCGACCGAGACAGAGGATCGAACCGGTGAGGGAACATCGCCATCGTCGCGCGACCGCTCCGGGGTCTGTGTCCTCACCGTCGACGCCGCAGAGTCCGCCCGAGCGGCGAGCGACGTGGTTCGCGATCGTCTCGAAGCGGACGGACTGACCGTGATCGAGACCGAACACGTCGAGGGGAGCTACGACGCCGTCCAGGGCACAGTCGATCGAACAGTCACACGCCGCGACGTCGAGGCGGTCGTGACGGTCGGCGGGACTGGCGTCGGGGAGACAGACGTGACCGTCGAGGCCGTCGAGGCGCTACTGGACAAACAGCTTCCGGGTTTCGGCGAACTGTTCCGCGTCAGTTATCACGAGCGGGTCGGAACTGACGTCGTCAGTATGCGACCGACAGCGGGGATCAGCGACGGCGTCCCCGTGTTCTGTCTCCCCGGTGACCCGGACGCCGCCGCGTTCGCAACCGGTGACGTGCTCCTCGGAACGATCGGCGAACTGCTCGATGATGGCGCGGACTGACGAACATCGGGACAACAGACCAGTCGGCGACGAACGGCGAATCGGGACGGTCCCGGACCGAGACTACCGCGTGACTTTTTCTCGACGCGAGCCCAGGACTACGCGTGACTTTTTCTCGACGCGAACCCAACCTGTGCCACATGGTCACGGAACTCGCTGATGGGATCTGGTGGTTCGATCTCCAGGGCGTCAACGCGTATCTCTTCGAGGACGACGGAGACGCGACGTTGATCGACGCCGGTGCGCCGTGGACGAGCGGAGCGTTGCTCGATGACCTGGACGATGCGGGATTCAGACCCCGCGACGTCTCTCGCATCGCCCTCACACACTACGATCTCGATCACGTCGGTGCGTTGAACCGGTTCGGGACTGACGTCACGGTGTACGCGGGCGATCCAGACGGTGCCATCCTCAGGGGCGAGCGGGATCCGCCATGGAACAACCGGAAGACGGCCTTCCAGCGGGCGAGTCGTCTCATTGCCGCAGATCCCGAACAGCCGGTCGAGACCGTCGCTGAGGGCGATCGGATCGGCGGGCTCGACGTCTACGGAACGCCGGGCCATACACCCGGACATCTGACGTTCGTCAGCGAGGAGCGGTCCGTCGCGTTCGTCGGCGATCTCCTCCGGGAGTCGGACGGTCGGATCGAGTCCTCGCCGTGGGTGCTGAGTCACGACACCGGGGCCGTCAAATCGAGTATCCGACGTCTGGCAGAGCTAGATCTCGACGTCGAGATACTGGCGATGGGTCACGGGACACCGTTCGTCGAACGCGGAGGGGTTCATCTGTCCGACCTCGCCGGGCGGTTGTGATCGACAGGCGTCAGTCTAACTCTTCTGCGACCGCTTCGGGGTCGAGTAGGGCCGGATCGATCACCAGATCGGCCAGTCGCGTCGCAAACTCGGGGAGCGACCCCTCGGCGTAGACGACGATCCGCAGGTCCGGGTTGCAGTCCTTGGCGACGGCGATCGAGGTGGCCTGGGCCATCTCGGTCAGGAGGTAGACGTCCGTCTCTTCGATGCCGGCGTCAGTCAGTGACTCGCCGTTGCCGACGTCGACGACCGTCACCTCGTGTCCTTCGGCTCGTATCGCCGCTGCGATGTCTCGCTCGTCCGTCCCGGCAACGATGACCTTCATGTCACTCGTACTCGATGGTCGCGGGCGGTTTGTGGGTCACGTCGTAGACGACCCGCGAGACGTTCTCGTTCTCGCCTGTGATGCGACTCTGGATCCGTTGAAGGGTTTCCCAGTCGATCTCCTGGGCGCGGGCGGTCATCCCGTCGCGGGATTCGACCGACCGGACGGCGACGACCCAGCCGTGGACACGGTTGTCACCCTTGACGCCGGTGGCCTTGCCGATTACGGCTGCCAGGGCCTGCCAAGGATCATACTCTTCGAGTTCTTCCTCGACGACGTGGTTCGCTTCACGAGCCACGGCGAGTTTCTCCTCGGTAACCTCGCCGATGATCCGGACCGCGAGGCCAGGGCCAGGGAACGGCATCCGCTCGGCTATGATCTCTTCCAGATCGAGATCGCGGGCGACCTCGCGGACTTCGTCCTTGTAGAGGTCAGCCATTGGTTCGACGATCCCCTCGAAATCGACGACGTCGGGCAGGCCGCCGACGTTGTGGTGGGACTTGATCGTCCCCTCGCTCTCGATTCGATCCGGATAGATCGTCCCCTGGACGAGGTAGTCGGCCTCGACCTCGCGGGCCACGGTCTCGAACTCCCGGATGAACTGCTCGCCGATAGCGTGGCGCTTCTCCTCGGGATCGGTGATTCCCGAAAGCTCGTCGAGGAACCGCTCCCTGGCGTCGACGATCCGGAGACTGTCCATGTACGCGAAAGTCTCCCGAATCTGTTCGGTCTCACCCTTACGCATCAGGCCAGTGTCGACGTACACCGGCGTGAGCTGATCGCCGACGGCGTCGTAGGCAAGCGCAGCGGCCGTCGAGGAATCGACGCCGCCCGAGAGGGCAATGACGGCCTCGTCGTCGCCGATCGCCTCGGCGATCTCGGCTTTCGCCTCGGGGACGAAGGAGTCGACGTCGACCATCAGCCACCACCCCACGGGATACCCGCACAGAAAACGACTCGTTCGGTCGTCACGGTCATATCAGTACCTGTATGTGGGTCAGTAAAACGTTTGTGAAACGGCGGATACTGGAGTCCCAAGAGGGTACCTCAGCCGTTGATCTCTCCGTATCCACGGATCGGCATCTGACGGGATTGGGCTGTCCATCGGCGAGGCGTCGAAGCACTTTCGGTTCTGGACCCGTCAGCGCGTTCGGAACGAGACGACCGTCTGCATGCCATCGCGTCCGTCGACAGACTCCGTCGTCACGTTCAGCCCGAAGATTCCATCCTCGTCGAGGGCGTCTTCGGTGATCGTTCGGAGGTCCTCGGCTGCGGGACTCTCCTCCAGGAGGACGACCCTGACCTGGTTGCGGTTCCGACTCACGTCACCGACTTCGTAGCCACTCGACTCGAAGGCCTCTCGGAGGGACTGCTGGAGATCGTCCATACCACCAGTGTGCCCCCGTGGCCCCTAATACCTCCGGCTGTTCGCCATCGGCACACCGAAATACCGGCAGAAAGAGTGCTGGCGGCCGCCTCAGACTTCCAATTCGCTTTCGCGTTCGTCGGCCCCGCGTTCGTCGAGGACGGCCTCGACGAGGCCGACGAACGGCGGGGACGCCCGCGTGGGTCGCGAACGGAACTCGGGATGGAACTGCGTGCCGAGGAAGTACGGATGCGAATCCCGGTCGAGTTCCAGAATCTCCATACGTCGGCCCGAGATCCCCGAGAAGTTCATGCCGGCGTCCTCGATGTCTTCGATGTAGGCGGGGTTTACCTCGTATCGGTGGCGATGTCGTTCCCGACAGGTAGTGTCGCCATAGAGGTCGGCCGCGAGCGTTCCGGGGTCGATTTCGGTGTCCTGAGCACCGAGTCGCATCGTCCCGCCCATGTCCTCGACGCCCTCCTGCTCGGGCAGGATGTCGATAACGGGGTGGGGTGTGTCAGGCTCCATCTCCGCCGAGTGGGCACCCTCCAGACGCAGGACGTTGCGGGCGTACTCGACGACAGCCATCTGGAATCCCAGACACAACCCGAGGAAGGGAACATCGTTCTCGCGGGCGTAGCGGGTTGCCTCGATCTTGCCTTCTGTGCCCCGAGAGCCGAACCCGCCCGGCACGACGATCGCGTCCACGCCTTCGAGTTGCCCGTCGTGGCCGTCCGCGAGGTCTTCGGAGTGGATCCAGGTCGTCTCGACATCGACGTTCGTCTCTAGTCCGGCGTGTTTCAGCGCCTCGTGGATGGAGATGTAGGCGTCCTCGAGGCCGTATTTGCCGACCAGCGCCACGTCGACCGAGCCCGTCGTCTCCTGAGTGACCAGTTCGCGCCAGCCGTTGTCCCGTTGGCCTGTGGGCACCGCTTCCGCACTCAGGTTCAGCTCGTCCATCACGTACTCGTCGAGGCCTTCGTCTTCGACGACCAGCGGAACCTTGTAGATGTCCTCGACGTCCGGGTTCGAGAAGACGGCTTCCGTAGGAACGTCACAGAACAGCGCGATCTTCTCCTTGACGTCGGGTTCGAGCCTGTCCTCACAGCGTCCGACCAGAATGTCCGGCTGGAGCCCGATCGACCGGAGTTCCTTGACACTGTGCTGGGTGGGTTTGGTCTTCTGTTCGCCGTTCTTCGAGTAGGGAACGAGCGTGACGTGGGTAAAGAGAATGTCTTCTTCGTCTTCCTCGTGGGCGAACTGCCGGAGAGCCTCCAGATAGGGCATCCCTTCGATGTCGCCGACGGTGCCGCCGACTTCGATGATACAGACATCGCTTCCCTCGGCGACCTCACGGATGCGACGCTTGATGTCGTCGGTGATGTGCGGGATGATTTGGACAGTCCGACCGAGATAATCGCCGGCGCGTTCCTTCTCGATGACCTCACGATAGACTTTCCCCGTCGTGACGTTGTGATCGGAGGTCATGTCGATGTCGAGAAAGCGTTCGTAGTTCCCCAGATCGAGGTCGACCTCGCCGCCGTCTTTGAGGACGTACACTTCTCCGTGCTGGTAGGGGTTCATCGTCCCGGCGTCGACGTTGAGATACGGGTCGATCTTGACCGCTGTCACGTCGAACCCGGCGTTGGCGAGCAGACGGCCGGTACTCGCGGCAGTGATACCTTTTCCCAGACCGGACATCACGCCGCCGGTGACGAAAATGAACTTCCGGCCCAGCTCCGGGTCGTAATCGGTTTCGGGCTCGTTCGGCATACCGACGGTGGGCGGCCCCACCCCTAAACCGTTTCGGGAGCGACCGGGTGCGCCGATCGCTGTCACAGTCTTCCGGCCACGTGGGCTCGTGTGAGAGTTTTAAGAACGTCCCTCCCATACAGAGCCCTATGGGAATCCTCTCGCGCGCCTCCTACGTCATCCGCTCGAAGGTCAATGCTCTCCTCAATCGGGCGGAAGACCCCTCCGAGACCCTGGATTACTCCTATGAACAACTTCGGGACGAACTTCAGGACGTCAAACAGGGGATAGCCGACCTGACGACCCAGAAGAAACGCTTAGAGATCCAGAAGCGTCGCCTAGAGGAGAACGTCGAGAAACACAACGACCAGGCGCGGGAAGCGGTCCGACAGGACCGTGAGGATCTCGCACGGCAGGCTCTGGAGAAGAAAAAACAGAAGATGAACCAGATCGAGGACCTGGAGAGCCAGATCGCCGATCTCCAGCGCCAGCAGGACCAGCTGGTCGAGCAAAAGAACGAACTCCAGAGTCAGGTCGAGCAGTTCCGCACCAAAAAAGAGACGATGAAGGCCCGCTACGAGGCCGCCGAAGCCTCGGCTCGGGTTTCCGAGGCCATGTCCGGGGCAGGTGACGAGTTCGAGGACGTCGGCCGGGCGATCGAACGCGCACAGGAGCGCACGGAGGAAATGGAAGCCAGGTCGGCCGCGATGGACGAACTTCGGGACACCGGCGCCTTCGAGGACGTGATCACCGACCAGGACCAGCTCGATCGCGAGCTAGAGGAGGTCCGCTCGTCTGGCGAGGTCGACGCCGAACTGGAGACGTTGAAAGCCGAGATGGGCGAGGAGGCGCCGTCCGGGGAGTCTGCCGGGAAGACAGATTCGGCGACTGACGGAACTGAATCCGTCGATATGGAGGAAAGTGAGGAGGCCGCCGTCGAGGAGGAACTGGAGACCCTCAAGGACGAAGAGAGCTGACGGACGACACTCTCCGGTGGAAGCATACGTCGAAAAATACGGCCTGTGCTACAGCTGTGCGGTCAGGGTCGATAGGTGTCGATTCCCAACAGGTCGTTGATGACACACTGCTGGAGGGCACCTGTCACTACGAGAATCAGGCCGAGCACAGCGAGGATCGCCGAGCCGATCATCGTCGTGATCGGTCCGAGCTCGTAGGTGAACAGTTCGGCGAACCCTGCAAGCGCGAGGGCGAGCAACACGACCCCAACCACGAGCCGAGCGATGCGGTCCGTTCCACCGACGTTCTTTTCCATGTTGACTCCACCGGATAATTTATTCTCAGCCAGTCTACTTATAGATTGGTGGCTGTTGGCGTCTCTCACGGTGGTAGCTATCGTCGATCGTCTCGACGGATAGTTCACGCGACAGACATTCCACAGGTCGGGGTCGCGTAACCGCATTCGGCACCCTTTTTACCGGCCGCCGGAACGCTTTCGGTATGAGACTGCTGTTCGTCCACTCGGACCATCTGGAGTTCGAGACGACCGAGATGGCGGGAGGAGAGGACCTCGCCGAGACGGAGGGCGTCCCGATGGAGGGGCGCATGGAGGACTGTGTAACCGTCTTCATCAGCGTCGAGAGCGACGACGAGGAGGACCTCGACGGCGTCGTCGAGAACGCTATCACCGAACTCGAAGACGTCGCCGGCCAGCTCAACACCAACGACGTTGTGCTTTATCCCTACGCCCATCTCAGCGACGACCTCGCCGGACCGGACGCCGCCAAGGAAGTCATGCGACGCCTGGAGACGGAGATGGAGGCGGCCGGCTACGAGATTCTGCGGGCGCCCTTCGGCTGGTACAAGGCCTTCGAGGTCTCCTGCAAAGGGCACCCGCTCTCGGAACTCTCCCGGCACGTCGCGGCCCACCGCGACGAGGACGAGGGTGAGACAGAGGGAGAACCGGACCGGCAACCCAGCGAGTGGAAAGTGATGACCCCGGACGGCGACCTGCAGGACGCCGTGGCGGCCAAGGAAAACCTGGGTGAGGATCTCGTCTCATTCATCGAGGACGAGGTCGAGGGGATCACCAGCAACGAGGGCCAGGAACCCCCTCACGTCGACCTGATGCAGGAGAAGGGCTTCGTCGGCTACGACGACCTGTCTGACGTCGGGAACCTCCGGTGGTATCCCCGTGGTAAACTCGTCCGGGACGCCCTGATGGAGTACGTCAACGACCTCGTCGTCGAGTACGGCGGGATGCCAGTCGAGACACCGATCATGTACGATCTGGGCGCGCGAGCGATCGACGAACACGCCGGGAAGTTCGGCGAGCGCCAGTACCGATTCGAATCGGGCGATCGCCGGATGATGCTGCGCTTTGCCGCCTGTTTCGGCCAGTTCTCGATCATGCGGGACATGCACATCTCGGTCAACGACCTCCCGCTGCGGATCTACGAAATGTCGACTTACTCGTTCCGGCGCGAACAGAAGGGTGAGGTGACCGGCCTCAAGCGCCTGCGGGCCTTTACGATGCCGGACATGCACACCGCAACCGAGAACATGGAGCAGGCCCGAGAGGAACTCCGCACGCAGGCCGAACTTGCCCTCCAGACCTCCGAGGATCTGGATCTCAACTACGAGCCGGCGATCCGGATGACCCGTGAGTTCTACGAGGACAACGAACAGTGGGTCGAGAACGTCGTCGCCGACCTCGGGAAGTCGGCCCTGATCGAGATCCTCCCCGAACGCCATCACTACTGGTCGGCGAAGATCGACTTCGCCGCGATCGATGGTCTCGGCCGGCCCATCGAGAACCCGACGGTCCAGATCGACGTCGAGAGCGCCGAACGCTTCGACATCGAGTACACCGACGGGACCGATAGCCACCATCCGCCGATCCTGCACTACTCGCCCTCCGGCGGCATCGAGCGCGTCTTCGCCGCGCTGCTTGAGGACGCCGCGACGATGGAGACTCCGCAGTTGCCGACGTGGCTCTCGCCGACCCAGGTCCGGTTCATCCCCGTCAATCCCGACGCCCACCTGGAGTACTGCGAGGGACTCGTCGACGAATTGACCGAGGCGGACGTCCGGGCCGACGTCGACGACCGCGACGAATCGGTCGGCAAGCGGATCGCCCGTGCGGAGACCGACTGGGTCCCCTATTACGTGGTCATCGGTGACAGGGAGATGGAGGACGACGAACTCGGCGTCAACGTCCGGGCCGACGACGAGGAACGTGATATGCCCCTTGCGGAACTTCGCGATCAGGTCCTTCAAGACGTCGAGGGGTTACCCCAGCAGCATCGGTACCTGCCACGTCACGTCTCGAACCATCCCAATTTCACCGGACGCTGAGTGCTTCGGCCGACACTCACCCGACGGCGATCCTCTCTATCGGCATCCCTTCGGCATGTACAACTATTACAGACGCGGCCGTAGGTTCGACTGTGATGTACGATACCATTCTAGCTCCAACCGACGGCAGTGGTGAGACGAGCAAGACCCTGGAACATGCCGTCTCGATCGCCGCCGACAACGACGCCACGATCCACGGGCTGTACGTCCTCGACCGGCGGATGTACCTCGCCGCCGAGAAGGAGGCCCAAGAGGAGGTGATCGAATCCCTCGAGACGGACGGCGAGGCCGCGCTGGACCGCCTCCGGACACAGGTCGAGAAAGCGGAGGTCCCGGTCGTCACAGAACTCCGCAAGGGGATCCCGCACCGTGACATCCTCCGATACGCGGGGGACATCGACGCCGATCTGATCGTCATGGGAACCCACGGCCGGACCGGCCGCGACCGGATCGCTAACCTCGGCAGCGTCACCCAGCGGGTTGTCGAGAACGCCGATATCCCCGTCCTCGTCGTCGACATCGCCGACGAGTGAGGGTCATCCCGAACGTCGATGTGGGGGCTGCCGGGGAACCCACGTATTTGTATCGCGCTGGCGAACGGCCGTTCAATGACGTCACCGGTCGAACTCGTGGGACGATCACTGTCGGAAGAGGCCGGACAGGTCTTCGACGACCGAGTCGAGGAGCAGGCGGAGTATCTTCGGGAACGCGTTGCTACGGAGGATCTCGAGACTGAAGACTTCGCAATCGGCCTGGAGATGGAAGTTTATGCTGTCTCCACCGAAGGATCCGTTCCCAGTCTACGGGAGATACCCGACGCCGTCTACGGGGCCAGCGATCGGGTCAGCAAGGAACTCGGCCTGCACAACGCGGAGGTCAACACTGAACCAGTGGCCCTCCGGCCGGGCGGGTTCGAATCCCAGCGGATCGGGATCGAAACCGCACTCGAAGCGGCGGGAGACGCACTCGGCACGGATGCCGGGGTTGCCCTGGATGCGATGTGGACAGTCCCCCCCGAGGGCGGGAGCGAACCGTATCTTTCCGCCCACAGGATCCACGACGGCGTCACGCTGGCGACGAACATGCGCGCAGATCCGCGGTACTACGCAATCGACAACGAGGTGCTGGGACTTGTCGACGGGGCGGTCCCGATGAACGTTACCGGTACGTCCCGGACGTTCCCGACGATCCTCTTCGAGTCGCTGGCGACTTCGATCCAGCCGCATGTCCAGATCCCATCCGTCGGTGACTTTCCCGCGTACTACAACGCAGCGATCAGAACGCTCGGCCCGCTTCTCGCCCTGTCGAGCAACTCGCCGTTTCTGCCGCCTGACCTCAACGACGACGTGTCGGATCCCGGAAAGTTAGTGGCGGAGACGCCACACGAACTCCGGATCCCTGTCTTCGAACAGTCAGTCAACCATAGCGAGTATCCGAAGGTCCGGGTTCCCGACGACATCGAGGCGACCGCCGACGTGATCGATCAGGTCGTCGCGGACGACCGCTACGCGCCGTTTCTCAGCGAGTGGCTCGACGACGAGGGTGAGTCCGAGGAGTTCAGGGACGCGTTCCCCGAGTTCGAACACAAACGCGGGACCTACTGGCGGTGGGTGCGGGCGGTGATCGGCGGCGATCCGGTCGCTGGCGCCGGCGACGAACGCTCGATCCGGATCGAGTACCGCCCGCTGCCCACCCAACCCACCGTTCGTGACGTTGTCGCCCTCCAGGCGCTGACGGCCGGCCTGCTCCGTGGACTCGTCGCGTCAGGACACCCGATCACCGAACTGTCGGCCGAGGCCGCCCGGGAGAGTTTCTACGCGGCCGTCGAGGACGGCCCTGGCGCTGATCTCGCGTGGGTCCGCGTCGACGGCACACAGACATCCGATCCGAGCACGATATTCGGAGAGGTGTTCGAGTACGCCCGCTGTGGGCTCCGTAAACAGGGATTCGCGGACGGCCGGATCGACGAACTCCTCGGGCCGATCGAAGCACGCCGGGAGAGCCAAACGACGCCAAGTCGGTGGAAAAAAGACCGGGTCCGCGAGCATCTCGACGATGGTGACGACCTCGCCACGGCGATCAAATCCATGCAGCGCGAGTACATGGCACAGAGCCGGGGCACAGAGACCTTCGCCGAGTGGCTCTGATCAGATCGCGTACAGCGTCGTCGTCCAGAAGTCCCGGAAAGCGTCTCCGAGTGCCGGCTCCGGATCGCCGGTCGCGTCGACCGTCGCCGTCACGTCGGCATCCTCGTCCACCTCGTCGAGCACTGTCCGTTCACCGACAACGTAGAGCCGGTCCGTGGTGCGCTCTTGGAGTGCTACTCGGCACCGTTCGAGGTGATCGTCGATCCGCTCGTCGCGCAATCGTTCGAAGCGGGCCTGCGAGAATCCCCCCTTGGAATGATTTCGCCCGAGATCGCTGTCGAACCCGTGGAAAGCTACCCGTTCACGCCCCCGGTAGACACCCATGGCAAACAGGTCAGACCGGATCAGCGCCAGCGTGTATTCACCCTGTGGCTGGAAGGTCGATCGATCGACGCGGAACTCCTCATCCCAGGTGACGAACGGCTCTGGCGCGATCGGCGGTTCGAGCGCGACGCTGCACATTCCGGCGTCGTCGACGAAGACGTAACAGGGACTCACTCGCGAGACGAGTGCGGCCCGTTCGCCGAAGGCGTCACTGACGGGTGCCGGGAGTGAACCGTCGGCCACGTACGCCGAAAGCGCCCCTTCCTCGCCCGTCTCGAACGAGTCGAGTCGCGAGAGAACTACGTCGAGTCGCTCGCCCCGAAGTGTCTCTTCACGCCGGAAGTCGAGTCGACGTTCGCCGGACTGGAGGCGCTCGACGCGGTCTTCGAGTTCCGTGACGCGGTCCTGGAGGCGATTGACCTCGCGCTGGGCCTCCTGGCGCGCAGTGACGGCGTCGACCCGCCGTTGCGATTCCGCGTCGAGTTGTCGCTGTAAGTCCTCGTTCCGTTCCTCCAAGTCTTCGATACGTTCCCTGAGTTCAGTCTTCCCCAGGATGTCGTCGAGCATTACACCATGTCGACGAGCCGAACGGCTTAAATCCCGGCGGGCTCCGGTCGGTCGGCACCAGACAGCGAGAGTAACTGCTCGGCGCGATCGTCAGTCGCCAACAGTACCTCCCGTAGCGAGGGCGGGTGCTCGACTCCGGAGTCGCTCAAAATCACGGGCGGAACGGCGAGGGTGTCGGCGGGCACGGACTCCCCGCCCGTCACTGGGAAGTGCCGCGAACCGAGTTTCATCACGAGCGGCGGTCGCTCGCTGTCGCCGACGTCGTCGTACAGTTGCCGGCGAACGGCCCGGTGCTGTCGTTCGCACATCGCTGGCGCGTCACCCTCGTTCGGCTGGACGTACAGCCGACCCAGGTAGTAGGATCGCGAGAACTGTTCGAACATGCGATTCAATACCATGTGACACACCATGTAATATAAACCTTTGGCAGCAATCGGATCACTGTCGGGACGTTCCGACGAACGGGACGGCACTCTCTCGACCACCGACGCGAAATCGTGATTGATATCCATTTAGACGGATCGATAAACGCTCTTGGACTGTTTTGTGTCGTTTCATCGGTGAGTAAACGGTTCCGAACGGCCACTGGCGTTTTAGTGTGCCAGGGGCGTAGGAAATCCCATGCAGCCACGAGGTGCCTTCGTCGTCTCGCTGGTGGTTCTGTCGCTCGTCGCCGGGCCGGCGTTGACCTATGCGACGACCGGTGTCGATGGTGGATCGGCGGCGACAGGGGAGGCCAGTGTCACCCAGATAGAGGGGGAGAACGCGAGCGAAGGCACGTTCGGTAGTCGGATGAGCGCCTTCATGCAGTCGAGCGCGGCCACCGCGAACGACTCTATCGAGACCGGTATGTGGGTACGGAGCGTGGACGAGAACGCGTCGAAAGCCGCTCGACAGATCGAACGCCGGACCGAGCGTCTCGCGAACCGTCTCCAGCGACTCGAGGCGCGCCTCGATCGCCTACAGGGCCAGGGAGTCAACGTCAGTAATCCGGCCACCGCTGGAGAGGTCGCTCGCCTCACGACACGCGTTCGGAACCTCCAGCATTCGATCGACGAGACCGAACGCGTCGGTGATCGCGTCGGAGTCAACACGACGCGGCTCGAACGACTCCGCACAAACGCGGCGAACCTCTCGGGTCACGAGGTGGCCTCGATGGCCCGCAATCTCTCGCTCGGTCCACCGGCCGGTGTCCCGGGTGGCCCGCCTGCCAACGTGCGCGCCGGTCCGCCGGACAACAATGTGACCGGCCCCCCGGAGAACCGGTCGAGGGGACCACCGGGAAACGGCACGGCAGGTCCACCCAGTGACAAGACGGGACCACCGGACGATGACAAGACAGGATCATCGGACGATGACAAGACAGGATCATCGGACGATGACAAAACGGGACCACCGGACGATGACAAGACGGGACCACCGGACGATGACAAGACAGGGCCTCCGGACGATCGGCAAGGCAAGCAATCGGACGACGGCCCGGCGGACGGCTGATCGAAGGTCGACTCTTTCTCGGCAGTGCGTGGGATACACGTGATGGTCCTGTCGTGAGATGGCCGGCTTTCTATCGATCCTGACAGACAGAGTTATCAAGGAGAAGCGGTAACGTCACGTAAATGGAATCCGCCGAGTTGCTGGATCTTCTGGGGAACGCCAACCGGCGGCGCATCCTGCGGTTGCTGGCACGCAAACCGTGTTTCGTCACCGAGATCAGCGACTACCTCGGCGTGAGTCCGAAAGCGGTCATCGACCACCTCCGGCAACTCGAGGAGGCCGGACTGGTCGAGAGTCGGACCGACGAACGCCGTCGGAAGTACTTCTACATCTCACGGGGGTTCCGTCTGGAAGTCTCGGCATCGCCGTACGACTTCGGGACGAAGACTGCCTATCCGGCTAGTTCCGGTCTGGATATCACCGCGACGAAGTACCTCTCGATCGACATCGATCCGGACGGGGCCTCTGACCTCTCGGAACTCGCCGTCGAGTTACGCCGGTTGCGGCGCCTCCAGAACGAACTCTCGCTCGCCCAGCGGTGGGTGCAGGGTCGCATGACGGACGTCATGGAACGGATCGGCGACGAGATCGAGGAGGGCGAACGGCGTCTCTACGTCGAGGTCATGAGCGTACTCGCCGACGGGCCGACCGATGTCGAGAAGGTTTCCCGCGAAGTCGAGGTCCCGCCCTCGGTGGTCGAGGACGTCATCGAAACCTTACAATCCCGCGACGTTGTCGAACAGACTGACGACGGGTGGACACTCGCAGTTTGATCGTCTCAGACCTCACGGGTCATGCCCGACCGCAGATCCCGGCCGAAGTAATGGCCGGCCAGTGCCGCGAGGAGACCGCTCCCCGCGCCAAAGACGACCAACAGCTGACTCCCGCCAACCAGTGTGACGACCAGGAACTCGGTGAGCGTCCCGAGCGCCGCCGTCGCCGCGCCGGCCAGGCCGAGTTCGAGATACCGGCGCTGGCCTCCGAGGGCACCGAACGCGAACGCGACAGCGAAGACTCCACCCAGGGCGGCTACCGAGCCGAAAAAGGGGATCACCAATCCGAACGCGACGGCCCCGACGACGGTCGCGATCAGCCCGAAGAGGAACGACCGCAACGAGAATATCGAACCCAGCCGTCCCCGGAGTCGATCCAGCCGGCCGTCGGCCTCGGTCGGGGCGTCACTGTGGCGATCACCCTCATCGAGTTCCGACAGAGCATCGAGATCCACTCCAGTGGACCGCTCACGCGTTCGTTCCTCGGTACGCTCGGCCATACGTGACCTGGGCGTTCCAGCCACATGGACTTTTCCCGCCCGGGAAAGATGGTTTTACGTCAACTGACCCGGTATCGGCGAGTACATGAACCCAGGAGATCGTGTGCGGGTCGATCGTGAGGACCGGTCCGTCGAGGGGGTCGTCCTCCCCTCCTCGAGTGAGGAGACGATCGTGGTGAAACTCCCGAGTGGATACAACGTCGGCGTCGATCGCAGCGGTACAGAGACGACCGTCCTCGAATCGGACGTCTACGACATCGAACCGGGAGAGACAAGCGAGCAGTCGGCCGTCGAGTTCGACGAGGACCTCCCGACGATCTCGTTGATCTCGACCGGAGGAACCATCGCCTCGACTGTCGACTACCGGACCGGCGCTGTCACCGCCCAGTTCGACGCCGAGGATGTCCTGCGGGCCGTCCCGGAACTCGCTGGTCTGGCGAACTATCGGGGCCGCGTCGTCGCGAACATCCTCTCAGAGAACATGACCCCGGACGTCTGGGTGGACCTGGCGCGGGCCATCCACGAGGAGATCGAGGCCGGTGCGGACG
The DNA here is from genome assembly GCF_004944975.1 of Halorhabdus amylolytica. GTDB lineage: Archaea > Halobacteriota > Halobacteria > Halobacteriales > Haloarculaceae > Halorhabdus > Halorhabdus amylolytica. The sequence goes on along the minus strand of NZ_SPQG01000021.1, from coordinate 17,672 downwards.
GCGTCGTCGTCATGCATGGGACGGACACCATGGCGTTCTCCGCCAGCGCCATCTCTTTCATGCTCGAGACTCCAGTGCCGATCGTCTTCACCGGCAGCCAGCGTTCCGCCGATCGCCCGTCTAGCGACAACGTGATGAACGCCGTCTGTGCGGTCGAGGCGGCCAAGAGCGACGCCGCGGAGGTCATGGTCTGTATGCACGCGACCGAGAGCGACGACGTCTGTGCGCTCCATCGCGGGACGCGCGCCCGCAAGAACCACACCTCCCGCCGGGACGCCTTCGAGACGATCGGTCGGGAGCCGCTGGGCGAAGTCGAGTACGACAGTCGGGAGATAACGTTCCGCCGGGATCACGCGGAGCGTGGTGAGGCGGATCTGGAACTGCGGGAGGACCTGGAAACCGACGTCGATCTCGTGAAGTTCGTTCCCGGTGGGGAACCGACGATGCTCGATCCCGTCGAGGGATCGGCGGGTGTCGTGATCGAAGGGACCGGCCTGGGTCACGTCAACACGGACTGGATCGACCGGATCGACGGCCTCGTCGAGGACGGCACGACAGTCGTGATGACCAGCCAGTGTCTCGACGGTCGCGTCTGCGATCGCGTCTACGACACCGGCCGCGATCTGCTGGACGCTGGCGTAATCGAGGGCGAGGACATGCTCCCAGGGACGGCGATGGTCAAGCTGATGTGGGTCCTCAAGAACCGTGAGGACCCCGCGAGCGCCATGCGCGAACCGCTAGCCGGGGAGATTACCGAGCGGTCGGTCCCCTGGGACTGAGATCCCGACTACGACTGTCGATCCCGCCCGCGAACCGGTCTTTGGCTCACCCGCCACTGACTGGCGGGAACAACGCCAGTTCGTCCCCTTCTTCGATCTCGCGTTCCGAAGCGAGCGGCTCGTCGACGTCCGTCCCCTCGTGAAGCGTTCGGACGTGCTCGTAGACCGAACCGTCCTCGTCGCGAGCCTCCTCGGCGACGGTGGGATACTCCTCGAAGAGAGCCTCCAGCGCATCAGCGACAGTCGCCCCCTTCGAGACGCCGATGACTACTTCGTTGTCGTCGGCCGCTTCGCCCAACGTCGCAAAGAGCCGCCAGGTAACGTCCATATCCGACGTGGGGGACGCAGACGGAATGAACGTTCCGGGCCGGATTCACTCTCGATCACGATCGGTGAGGTCGTCGTCCGCGTCAGTCAGATCGTCACGATCGGTGAGGTCGTCGTCCGCGTCAGTCGGATCGTCACGATCGGTGAGGTCCTCCATGTCGGTCAGATCATCCATCTCTGAGAGGTCCTCGAAGGCACCCTCGGACGAGGGCTCGTGCTGGTCGATATCTTCGGACGTCCACTCGTCAGTCTGATCCGTTTCCCCGTCGGGGGATACCCCGAACTCCCCCGTAGACCTCTGTCCCGCATCGTGCTCCTCAAAGCCCCCGGAGGGGTCCTCTCCTGCCCGTTCCTGGCTATCTTCGGACGGCTCCTCGTCAACCTCCCCGGTCTCCTCCCCCTCGATGGTACTTTCCGCCGTCCGTTCTGGATCGTCCTCAAGCGATGGTTCGTCTGTCCGTTCCGGGTCGACCGCCGACGCTTCCTCGGACGTTCCATCGTCGGTGACACTGGTTGTTTCATCACCGGAGAGGTCACTCGGTGACTCGTCACCGTGACTGTCCTGATCGGGTGCAGTCGCTGACGGATCGCGGCCTGGCTCGGCTCCTGGCGGGATAGTGCTCGAAGCTCGCTCGTCCACTCCGTGGGTCGCGTCCGCCGCTGATTCGATCCGGCGGATCGTTTCCGGTCGGGCGATCACGTACAGCGAGTCCCCGGCCGCAAGGACGCGATCGCGTTCGGGAAGCGCCTCGATCCGATCCTCCGGACCGCCGGCATGGACGGCGACGACTGTCACGTCCAGTGCCCCGATGGGAGTACCCACGAGGGGACTCCCCTCTCTCACCTCGACGACCCCGAGCGTCTCGTCGGCCGCCCGGAGCAGTTCCGTCAGCTCCCGATCGGCCCGTTCTTCGACGGGTAACGTGACGAGTTTGTATCGCTCGTCGGTATCGATCTTCGACGCGTCGGCCGCGTCGATCGCGATCGTAACGATCTCCCCGGCGGTCCCTCTGACCTCGGCGTTGAGCAGCCGCGTCTGCGGATCGCGAGTCCACACCTGCACGAGGTCGCCAGCACTGGCCGCGTGGGCAGGGTCGGCCCGGATTGCCATCGCCGCACTTTCGGGCGGCAATGACGGGCCGATCCCCGCCGCCCGGGATCCGAGTCCGAGGTGTGTGACGGTTCCATCGGTATCGAGTTCGAGGTCGACGTGGCCGACGCGGTAGTCCTCCCGCAGACGACGGGCCAGGCGGTCGCGCAACTCCTCGACGGTGAGCCCGCGCGGGAAGACGAAGGTCTTTCCCTCAAGGGTTGCCTTCGTGTCAGGATCGACTGGATCGTACCCCGGAACGTCGTCGATCTCTGTGGGCAACTCGACGGTAATGACGCGACCGACGGCTCTGACGACGCGGCCGAGAGACTCGTCGACGGCGACCGGGCCAGTCTCCCCGAGTACAGTGCGGGCCAACCGATCGCCGACGGCGATTCCGACGAGGGCCGCGACGGTCCCGGAGAAGAGAGCGATCACGTTGAACAGCGCGACCCGGACGCTCAGCACGGCCTCGCCCCCCATGACCTGCCCGAGTGCGGTAGTCGCGTTCAGGTACAGCGCGACGACTGCCACCCCGAGCAGGACCGCCGGGGGGTTCGAGACCCGCTCGCGGGCGTACCACCGGAAGGCGATTGCGACGGCGCCCGCGACCGCCGCCGCGAGGACGGCAAGCCCACCGATCTGGGCGGCCGCGTCTAGTAGTCTGGCCGTCACTCCGGACATCTGGAGTATCGTCACCGAAGCGACCTCGACCGATATCTCGACGGGAGCGATCATGCGACCACCTTCCCGAGTTCGTCCAGCGCGTCCCGGGTCCCGACAGCGTACAGTTCCGTCCCGGGTTCGAGTTCCCACGTTCCTGGCGGATCGAACTGCCAGCCGCCCCCGTCCCTGACTGCGAGGACGACGACGCCGAACCGTTCCCGGAGGCCGGCAGTGCCGAGGGTTTCGCCTGCGAGTTCGCCCCCGGCGCGGACAGTCACCCGACGGAACCGCTTGCCAGCCCGCCGGAGCAGCGAGATGAGCGCGTACTCCCGGCGGGTTCCCCGCGCCTCGACGATGATCGTCGCTCGATCCGAGCGCAACAGCGCCTCGGCGTCAGTCCGCCCGACTGCGACCGTCACCTGGCCGTCGCCGCCCGTCGTCGTCGGTGCCCTGACCGGTGGCGGCTCCTGTCCCCCCTCGATCGACGCGTCAGGTTCGTCTCCCGACACCGTTGACGGTGGCGTGGAGCCGTCGCTGCGGGTCGATCTGGCGCTCAGAACTGTTCCACGTACTTGTGTGTCTACTGTCATGACAGTCGCCACATCCCCGCGTGCGAGACCGGTCGGGACGAACGCGTCGACCGAGACCGCACGCTTGCCGGACTCGACCCGTTTCGACAGGCCCGAGAACGGCGGCGCGGCGGCGACGGTCGCCCGCCCGCGCTCGTCGATCGAGACCGAGACATCGCCGAGTTCGTACTCGTTGGTGAGTCGTTCGGCCAGCCGGATTTCCAGCTCCGGCAAGTCGAGGTCGGCCGGGAACGTCCACTCGCCGGTTCGGATCTGCTCGCGCAGCCCCTCGGGCAGCGGTGGATATCCCTCGACATCGGCCACTTCGCCGGTCACCCGGACCCGGACCTCGTTGCTCCCGACCGACTCGATCAGGTCCAACGACAGGGTCCGCTCGCCGAGTTTCCGGAGGGATAACTTCCGTGGTGTGGTCGCCCCGAGTTGATCGCCCTTGCTGTGGGCGTAAAGCACCATCATCATGATGACCAGCAGGGCGACGACGACCGACGGCGCGTTCGCCGAGCCCGTGATCGAAGGGTCCGCCAGCGCGAGCAGGCCGCCGTTGACCCCTGCCAGGGCGACGCCGAGGACGACGACACCGAACCCCGGGAGCGTGACGCCGGTGAGATACTTGAACAGGAACCCCAGAACCCAGGCGACCAGGGCGGGGATGATCCCCGTGAGGATCCCGAGGTAGACGCCGAACAGCAGCGCAACCGGCAACGATGGCATATTCGAACCGACCGCGGCCAGTTTGAAATCAGTACCGGCCGCCCTGTTTCGTTCCGAGGAGTGTTCCCGTCATGGTTCACTGGCCAGGACGTCCCGGCAGACTTTACTCCCGGCCCGCGGAGTACCCTGGTATGGACGAGGTTCGGGACTGGATCGGCCCGAAGCCGGCGATCTACCTGACGACCGCCGTGGCGCTTCTCTCGGTCGCGACGGGACTGGTCAACGTGGGCGCACAGTCGATCTCCGGGCCGCTCGCGTCGTTCATCCCCCCCGCAGTCCAGCGGACGGCCGGCTTCACCAGTGCGTTGACGGGGTTTCTCATGCTCGCGTCGGCCTTCGGTCTCAGACGCCGCCTCCGTGGGGCGTGGTTCTCCACTGTCGTTCTGTTGCCGGTGACCGCCGTCCAGGGACTCGTCCAGACGAACGTCGCCTCGGTCCCGCTGATCGCCCTCTCGGTGCTCTCGCTGCCGACTGTCCTGTTGAGTTACGGCCGCTTCGACCGGCGGATCGACCTCTCGACGGCACAGCTTGCCGCGCTGGTGGCGCTAATCGGCACGATGGCCTACGGGACGATCGGAACCTACGCGCTACGCGAGGAGTTCGGCGGCGTGGAGACGCTCACCGACGCGCTGTACTACACCGTCGTGACTGCCTCGACGGTCGGCTACGGTGACGTGATCCCGGCGAGCGGGGACGGCGCGCGGTTGTTCGCCCTGTCGGTGGTCGTCCTCGGCACGGCGTCGTTCGCGCTCGCGCTCGGCTCGCTGATCGGCCCAATGATCCAAGCCCGCTTCGCCAAAGCACTCGGTACCATGACCCGTTCACAACTCGACCAGCTCGAGAATCACGTCCTCGTGCTGGGTTACGGCGACCTCACGGAACCGATCCTCGAAGAACTCCAGTCGACGGTGGATTTCATCGTCGTCACACCGGACGACGACGCCGCGACCGCACTCGGCAAGCGCGACATCAACGCGATCGTCGGCGATCCTAGCGACGACGAACCCCTACAACGGGCCGGTATCGACCGTGCCCGCGCGGTGCTCGTGGCGACCAACGACGACGCCCAGGACGCCCTCGCCATCCTGACTGCCAGCCAGCTCAATCCCGACGCCCGGATCGTCGCCGCCGCGACCGATCGGGAGAACATCGAGAAGCTCCGCCGGGCCGGCGCGGATTCGGTCATCAGTCCGGCGGTCATCGGCGGGCACCTCCTCGTTCAGTCGGCAATGGGTGGGGAAGGGATGGAGGCGATCGCCGATCGAATCCTCGCTGTCGAGGAAGAAGACGACATGTGAGTGGCTCTATCCCTGTTCGAAGTTTCGATCGACGATCGCCACGTCGGTCTCGACGTCGGCAAGTCGCTCGAACGTCGGCGGCGAGACGAACCGCGAGGCGCCGCTACGGTCCTGGCTCGCACCGATTATCACGAGGTCGTAGGCTGGTGCGTTCTCGGCGAGGAACTCCTGAAGGTCGGCAGCAGCGACGCGCGTCTCCAGGCGCCCGGTCGCCGTCTCGACGAGATCGGCCAGCATCTCCTCGGCCTTGCGGCGCCGGGACTGGTGGTCGACACAGTGACAGACACTGACGTGACCTGTCTGACCCGCCAGGCGCGTCGCAAAGTCGATCATGCTGTGGGCGACCCCGCCGGCCCTGCGGACGGGAACCATGACGCGCTTCCAGCGCGTCCGGCCGTCCCGTGAGCGGTGTACGATAACGTCTACGTCACCGCCGAACAGCTGACGGATCGTCGGCGAGAGCCCACCGTATCGCTCGGCATACGGGATCGCGATCAGATCACAGTTGGCCTCGTGGGCCGCTTGCAAGATCGTCGCGGCGGCGGAGTCGCCGTCGACCGCGACGGCAACGTCGGTCGGGACACCGACTTTCGTCTCAATGCGGTCGGCCGCCGCTTCCAGACGGTTCGCGACCGTCGAGACCGCCTGTCCCGTGGCAACGTCGTCCAGTTCCGCCTCGTCGAACGCTCCGGCTTCCCGGATCGCCTCGCGATCGACCCCCGACATCCGGGATTCGCCGGTCACACTGCTCTGGGCGTCGAGCAGCTCCCGTTCGGCACGGGCGACCGCTTCGTCGTCGACCACGTCGAGCAGGACGACTTTGCCGGCGTCATGAGCGGCCGCCAGGCGGGCCCCCAGCATCGCAGTCGCGTCCGCTCGGTCGCCCGTCATCGGCACGAGAACGTGATCGTCGCCACGGATAGACTCGTAGAGCAATGCCGCACGTTTCTCGTAGAAGCCTTCCCTCCAGACGAGGAAGACGCTGGCGACAAGCAGCGAAGAGAGAGTGACGCTCAGGACGTAGCCGAGCTGGGTCGTCCCGGTGACGTGAACGAGCAGCGCGGTGGAATAGGCAGAGGGTTCCTGGAGGTCGAGCGTCCACGTCACTACGCCGGTCAAGAAGAGACCAAACGCGACTGCGCCGGCGTTGACGGTGTATTGGCCCGGCGGGATGTGCTGCCAGTAGCGCGTCACGAAGGCGAGCGCGAACCAGCCACACAGCGCGCCGACGCTTAGTCCGCCGACGAACCGTCGCGGCGAGGCCTTCTCTCCTTCCGGATCCGAGAACAACGTGTACGTCCCCGACGCCAGGGGTGGGAACAGCAGATACGGCAGCGCGTCGACTGTGTTCGACAACGCTGTCACGACCCCCATCAACAGCGGGATGACGACGAGAATCGTCAGATGCAACAGGTTCTGGGTGTGCTCGACCCAGCGGCGGAACGCCGCGATCCGATGTTCGAGGCGACGTTCGAGCCGTCGATACGCCTTCTCGACCGGATTCGACATCTCTGGACCGTCGTCGGATTGGAGCGTAAAAACTCACACGGTTCGGCCGGGAGAGTGGACCGACCACCATGTCCACGCCGCGCGAATCACTTTCTGTCGTCAGTGGTGATCGGACCGGGCTCTACCCGAGGAAGAATAACACGAAGTTGTTCGTCGCCGGTCCAAGGCCGAACGCGGCTACGAAGGTTAGCAAGAGGCTCCCTGCAGCGGGACGTTCGTCGACGATATCCGCGACAGCGGCAACCACGAGCGTGGCGACGATCACTTTGATTACCACGAACAGCCAGCCGCTGCCGAGATACGCCGCGGTCGGAAGGTCGCCCGCGAACGCCATGATCGCCGCCGGGAGCGGGGTGCGCTCGGACGCCCCGAGCACGTCGTAACCGATCGCAGTGATCACGCCGTCGAAGACGTGCGCGAAGACGACTGCGGCGCCCGCCAGTCCGGTCTGGGCGACCACGCTCGTCCACCGGATACTCAACAGGAAGTACGCCACGGCGGTGATCGGCACTGCGAGCACTAACCCGACGATCGGCCACGTCGGCGAGAGGCCGATCTCCAGACCCTGCCAGACCATCGCGGTCAGGAACACGACCAGCACTCCGAGACCGGTAATCCCCAGATGCAGGTGCGTGCGGTCGAGGGCCCCCCCGATCGCCCCCACGAAGATGAGCACCAGCCAGACGATCCCGACGACGACGTAAAGCGTGACGTACACTGCGGGCGCCGAGAACAGCGGCGCGACCCACTCCGGATACAGTCCCGGCGGACTGGTGACCGCCGGCGGGACAGTAATCTGATAGAACGCGTGAGTGATACCGCCGACCGCGATCCAGGGGGAGAAGGCGAAGACGTGGTTTTTCGTCACCGGCGGCTCAAGCCCCCATAGTAGCAACGTTGTGAGAAGGGAACCGAGTCCTAGCGCCACCAGATACGGGACATCCGGAACGACGAATCCACTCGGTAAGACCATATATTTCGACACTGAGCCATATGTGGAAAAGCTTCCGGTCACTCTGCCCAACGGCGTCAGACGTCTCCAGTCTGTTCGGCAACTGCGACAACCGTTGTGCCGAAGGACACGTCTCCCTCAGTTGGGATCACACGTCTCCAGTCCGTTCGGCAACTGCGACCGCGACGGGTCCCCGAGTACGGTGGAGTTATATGGGTGCCTGCCGCCCCTCCGGGGGAGGACAATGCCATACGACGACGTCCCCTCGCGGATCGAACACACCGTCCTCGGGCCGGAGACGACGCCGGAGGACGTCATCGCGGTGCTCGATGTCGCGATCCAATACGGCACTGGCGCCCGCGTCCCGCCCTGTTACGTCTCGCTGGCCGACAGCTACGCGCCGGGAGTCAGACTAGCGACGGTGATCGGCTTCCCTCACGGACAACACGACCCGTCGATGAAGGCCGCCGAGGCCGAGCGTGCCGGGGCGGACGGCGCGGACGAACTCGAAGTCGTCCCGAACGTCGGTCGCCTGAAGGCCGAAGAGGACGACGGAGTGGGCGAAGACATCGCCGAGGTGATCGCCGCGACGTCGCTCCCGGTGACGGTGACCGTGGAGGCTCCGCTGTTGAGCGACGGCGAAGTTGACCGGATCGCAAAGCTCGCGGCCGACGCCGGCGCCGAGTACCTCGGGACGGTTACTGGATTCAACGGCGGTGAAACCACACCTGAAAATGTGAAACAAATTTCACGATATCTCCCGGTGAAAGCCAGTGGGGACGTCGACTCCTGGGAACAGGCAAAGGCGATGTTCGACGCCGGTGCCTCGCGAATCGGCACGTCGAGTGGCGACGGCATCGTCGAAGAATACCGCCACTCCCGGTCCTGATCGCTCGAAGAACCGCGACAACGGTCCGACGGCGAGTGACCGGGAACATAGGGTCGGTTCCGTGGACACTGAAGACGTTTCAACGCGAAGGATGTGTCCGGACTGATTCTTTGACAGACGAGTGTCAAAAATGGAATCGTTCAGGTCACCGTCGCTCGGCTCCAGGATTCGATGACCCGGTCAACGGACTTCTTCGACCAGATCGGCGACCTCATCGGGCGTTTCGGCGACGGGAACCCCGGCGTTCTCCAGCGCCTGGATCTTGCTCTCGGCGGTGCCAGTGCCGCTGCCGGAGACGATCGCACCGGCGTGGCCCATGCGTTTACCCGGCGGGGCGGTCCGACCGGCGATGAACCCGACCACCGGCGTATCCATGTATTCGGCGATGTAACGGGCAGCCTCCTCCTCGTCCTCGCCGCCGATCTCGCCGCACATGACGACGGCTTCCGTGTCGGGATCTGCTTCGAACAGTTCCAGGGCGTCGATAAACCCCGTTCCGATGATTGGATCGCCGCCGATGCCGACTGCCGTCGACTGGCCGATCCCCCGCTGTGTGAGACTATCGACGATCTGGTACGTGAGCGTCCCCGACCGGGAGATCAGCCCGACTTCGCCGGACTCGAAGATGTTGCCAGGCAAGATACCGAGTTTCGTTTCGCCGGGGGTGATGATCCCCGGACAGTTCGGCCCGATGAGGTGTGTGTCCGTGCGCCGGAGTTGTTCGTATACCTCGCTGACGTCCTGAGTCGGGATCCCCTCGGTGATTGCGACCACGACGTCCAGGGGTGCGTCCAGCGCCTCGAAGAGCGCGTCCGCAGCGAAAGCGGGCGGGACGAACACGACAGAGGCGTCGGCCTCGGCCTCGCGGGCGGCCTGATTCACTGTGTCGTAGACCGGTACTCCGTGGACCTCCTGACCGCCCTTGCCCGGGACCGCGCCGGCGACGACGTTCGTCCCGTACTCGATCATCTGCTCGGCGTGGAACTCGCCCTCGCCGCCGGTGATCCCCTGGACGATGACGCGGGTATCCTCGTCTACGAGGACGCTCATTCGAACCACCCCGTGGTGAGAATGAGGGTATCAGTCGCAGTCGACCGAGCGATGCGAGTGTCGAATCGTGCGATAGAACTCATGCTGTTACCTCCTGAGCGTCGGCGACGGCACGCTGAACCGCTTCCTCCAGGGTTCCTTGGACGGTCACGAGGTCGGTGTTGAGTATCTCCATGCCTTCCGCGCTGTTGGTGCCCGCCAGCCGGACAGTCACGGGGTTAGGGATCTCCTCGAACTCCGCTAAGGCCTCGTTGATGCCGCGGGCGACCTCGTCGCCGCGAGTGATCCCACCGAAGATGTTGAACACGACGCTGTCGACGTTGTCGTCGGCGAAGACGACCTCCAGGGCGTTGCGGACACGGCCGGCCTTCGCGCCGCCGCCGATGTCCAGGAAGTTCGCGGGCGACCCGCCGTAGTGATCGACCATGTCCAGGGTCGTCATCACGAGGCCTGCGCCGTTGCCGATGACCCCGACGTTACCGTCCAGACGGACGTAGTCGAAGCCGTACTCGCCCGCCATCGTCTCCAGGTCGTCACCACCTGTCTCGCCCTGCAGTTGGGCGATCTCGGACTGGCGGAACAGGGCGTCGTCGTCGACGTTGAAGACTGCGTCGGCGGCGATCACCTCTCCCTCGTCGGTGATCATCACGGGGTTGATCTCGGCGTCGCTGCCGTCCTTCTCGTCCCAGAGGTCGTACAGCGTCGAGAGGATCGACGCGACGTCGCCAGCGATCTCGCGGTCGACACCCGCGTCGTAGACGGCCTTGCGGGCCTGATAGGGATGGAGACCGAAAGCGGGGTCGACGTGTTCCCGAGCGATAGCGTCGGGGTCCTCGGCTGCGACCTCCTCGATGTTGACTCCGCCTTTCGTCGAGACCATGGCAACGGGCTTGCCGGCGCCGCGGTCCATCGTCACGCCGACGTACAGTTCGTTGACGAAATCGACAGCGGCCTCGACGAGGACCCGATCGACCTCGTATCCCTTCAGGTTCATACCGATGATCTCCCCGGCCGCCGCGCGAGCCTCCTCGGCGTCGTCGGCGAGTTTGATCCCGCCAGCCTTCCCGCGCCCGCCGACGTGGACCTGCGCTTTGATCGCGACGGGATAGCCGATCGACTCGGCCGCCTCAGTGGCCTCCTCGACAGTCGACGCCAGTTCCGACTTGGGGGTCGGAATCCCGGCGTCGGCGAAGACGCGTTTGGCCTGGTACTCGTGTAGTCGCATGTATCCACCGTGCGGGGCGGGGATGCATTAAATCCCGCTTTTCGCTACCGTTTCCCAAACTTCCGGCCGATCCTGCCGGTTGAGGGAGTCGGGACGGCAGTGACTGGGAAGACCGGTGATCGCAACGAGAAAGACGGTGATCGCAACGAGAAAACCGGCTGGTCGCTGACCAGGACGTCGGTTCCGAAGCGACGAGGAAGCAGGTCACAGCTCGACGCTACCGGGGATGAGACTGCAGGTCCGCAGGAGGCGGCCGTCGCCGTCGTAGACCAGTAACGTCCGCTTCTCGACCGACCAGATGTCTTTCCCGCCCCCGATCTCGATGCAGTACCGACCGTCGTCGTTCTCGGCCGCCGAGACGATGTCGGTGACGACCTCGGCGTCGGCGTCCATCTCACAGACGAACGCACCTGTGAAGCGGTCGGAGATCCCCAGTACTCCCCGCTGTTCGTCGCGCAACCGGTAGGCGACATCCACGTCCTCGGCGCCCCGACGATCGCCCCCGGGCGTCGAAAGACGATCGTGAAGCGACTCGGTCGGCCCGTCGTAGGTAATCTCGATGGTCGGTGGCTGGCCAGTAGCGGTCGGATCCGGAATGGCATTCAGGCTGAAGTGTTCGCGCTTCATCCGGTGATCGATGGTATGTGTTCTATTGGCATGAAGGTGACGGCGACGGAGGGAACGGCCGCCAGCAATGAGTCTCTTCCGTCACCCTGCGAAGTGTCCGGCCACCGACTGGAATCCCGATTTTGCGACCGGTCGACGACGATTCGCCCACTGTTTCGATAGCGTTCTCGTCGGTGATTATCGGCCGTTCGAATTTAAGTGCCTGGACTCGCAATCCGCAACACGAAACAGACACGGACCGGTCGTGTCCCGGGTGATTCAGGATGGCAGACACCACCGAGACCGTCGCGGAGGAGGAGTCGTCGGGAGCGAAGCGTTCGGACGGGACCGGCCGGCTGACCGGTGTGCGAGACTGGCTCGGCAGGATCACTCGGGTACTCGCCGGGTCGCGGGTGCCACTGGATCGCTACGATCCGGCGCGACACGGTCGCCTTGTGTCCTTCGATGGACGCCCGGAGATGGAAGAGATCGAACGCTACTGGCTGAACGCGCCGTACGCCTTCGCGTCGATCAATCACGACCCCGAGCAGGACGAACACCACTACTACGTCGCCGAACCGGACCTCGATACGTTCCAGCGGGACCTGCTCGAACGCCTCTTCGAGGATGTCCGTGGACCGCTGCTGTACCGCGACGACATCGACGAGGACCCCGAGACCGCCATCCTCGCGGAACTACGGGCACGTTTAGAAGAGTACGGCGTCGACGTCGGTCCCGAGACGGTTCACCGGCTGTTCTACTACCTCTATCGGGAGTTCCAGGGCTATGGCAAGATCGATCCGCTGATGCACGACCCCGCGATCGAGGACATCTCCTGTGACGGGACCGGCCTGCCGATCTTTGCCTACCACGATCGCTATACCGACATCGAGACGAACGTCTCCTTCTCCGCCGAGGAACTCGAAGACGCGGTGATCCAGCTGGCCCAGCGCTCGGGTCGGCACATCAGCGTCGCTGACCCGATGGTCTCGACGACGCTTCCCGACGGTTCGCGGATCGAACTCGCACTGGGAACGGAAGTGACCCCACACGGCTCGGCGTTCACCATCCGGAAGTATGCCGAGGATCCCTTCACGCCGATCGACCTCCTGGAGTACGGCACCTTCAGCCTGGAGATGCTCGCGTACCTCTGGCTGGCGATCGAGCACAACAAGTCACTGCTGTTTGCCGGCGGGACGGCGGCCGGGAAGACGACCTCGATGAACGCCGTGTCGATGTTCATCCCGCCGCGGGCGAAGGTTCTCACTATCGAGGACACCCGCGAGCTGTCGCTGTATCACGACAACTGGCTCTCGAGTGTCACCCGCGAACGCTTCGACGAGGACGACATCACGATGTACGACCTGCTGCGGTCGGCGCTGCGTCACCGCCCGGAGTACATCGTCGTCGGCGAGGTGCGCGGCCAGGAGGCGATCACGCTCTTTCAGGCGATGAACACCGGCCACACGACCTTCTCGACGATGCACGCCGACTCCGTCCAGACGGTCATCAATCGCTTAGAGAACGAACCCATCAACGTCCCGCGCCAGATGGTCCAAAGTCTCGACGTGCTCGCGGTCCAGGTCCTGGCCCGCCGAGGCGACGAGCGCGTCCGGCGCGCGAAAGTGCTGGCGGAGATCGAAGGGATCGACCAGCGGACTGGCGAACTCGACTACGCCAATGTCTACGAGTGGAACCCCACCGGGGACGCCTTCGCCGAACACGGGTCCTCGTTGCTCGAGGAGATCCGTGACGAACGGGGCTGGAGCCAGGCACAACTGCTCTCGGAACTCCGTGACCGCCAGCGGTTCCTCACCGCTCTCAGAGAGGAAGGTGTCACGGACTATCGCCGGTTCACCGCCCACGTCAACAGGTACTACGCCGATAAGGAAGCCGCCCTCGAGTTACTTGATGCCGAGGTGAGCGTCGCCTGATATGAACCCCGCAGGGCTGGGACCGCTGATCGTTGCACTCGCCGTCGCCGCGACAGTCGTACTGACGCGTCTCAGTCCGCGTCTGGATCGATTGTTCACTCGGATTTCCCGGCGATACTTCAGCCGGTACGTCGAACCCTCGCCTGCGAGACAGCGTCGCCTGGAGGCGGCCTACGTAGGGACGACCTATCGCGTCTACGCCGCCAAGACGTACCTCTATACGGCGCTTGCGGCGCTGATCGGCGGGGTCGTCGGGGTTTACGCCCTCGGCGGCGCGTTACTAGCGTTGCCGACCGTTCTGGCTCTGCTCGCCGACCTTCCCTCGGTCATGGGGGACGTCCTCGGTCGGCGGGACTTCGAAATCCTCCTCGCACCCGGACAGCTGACCTTCTTTTTGACGGTCGGCGGCGTGGTGGTAGGTCTCACCGCGGCGGGCCTTACCTACGTCGCCCGCTGGCAACTCCCGGCCAGCCACGCCGAGGTACGTCGGCGCGGGATCAACGAAGCACTCCCCCGAACGGTCGCGTTCACCTACGCACTGGCCCGCGGCGGACTGGCCTTCCCCGAGGTGATGCGAGCACTCGGTCGCAACCAGGATATCTACGGAGACACAGCCGACGAGATCGGGGTCGCCGTCCGGGAGATGGACCTGTTCGGACGGGACATGCTCTCGGCCGTCCGGCGGATGGCCTACCGCTCGCCGAGTGACTCCTTTCGGACGTTCGGCGAGAACCTGGCGAGCGTGCTCGCCAGTGGCCAGCGGATCCCCGCTTTCCTCGAAGACCAGTACGAGCGCTTCCAGGAGGAGGCCGAGCAACGCCAGGCCGAAGTCCTGGAGTTGCTCGCCACGATCGCAGAGGCCTACGTCACCGTGCTGGTCGCAGGTATACTCTTCCTGTTCACCATCCTGCTCGTCTTCGGGTTGACGATCACCGACACGCTCCCGATCCTCCAGATGCTGGCGTACCTGATCGTCCCCCTCGCAAACGCCCTGTTCGTCGTCTATCTGGACGGGAAACTCGCGGAACTCGGGATCGCACGTGAAAGCGGCCTGACCGCCCTCGAACGTGGGGACGACCGGAGTACCACCGCGCCCGAAACGCCGACCGCCAGCACTGACGGTGGGGTCTCCGCGCGGTCCGTGACCGGGCACGCTCAACTCCGACTCTACGATCGCCTCGAGCGGATCAAACGCATCGCAACCCGTCCCGTCCAGACGGTCCTCTGGAACCCGACGCGGATCTTCTATCTCACGGTCCCGATCGCGCTGGCGTGGGTCGCCCTGCGCGGGCCGGCGACTGTCACCGAGTACGGGTTCAACCTCCGGCTCGCGGACGACGTGATCGTCCAGGTGACGATTTTCCTCGTCGGGACTTACGCGATCATCCGAGAAATGCACACCCGCCACATCGATCGCATCGAGGCCGCCACGCCCGAACTCTTAGAACGGCTCGCCAGCCTCAACGAGGCGGGGATGTCTTTCGTCGAGAGCCTCGATCGCGTCCGGGACACCGATCTCGGCGTGCTGACCGACGAGGTCGACCGTATCTGGACTGACATCTCCTTGGGAGCCAACGCGACGGACGCACTCCGGCGGTTCGGCCGCCGGATCCACACGATAGCGATCGCCCGGGTAGTCACGCTGTTGACCAACGCGATGCGAGCCAGTGGACAACTGGGGCCAGTGTTGCGGATCGCCGCCAGGCAGGCCCGCTCGGACCTCCGGATGCGCCGGGAACGCCGCCAGCAGATGTTCACCTATCTGGTCGTCATCTACGTCTCCTTTCTCGTGTTCCTGGTCATCATCTTCGCCGTCGAGGAAGTGCTCGTCCCGAGTCTCCCCGACGACGTGCCGGTGCCGGAATCAAACCGATTGGGCGTCGATGTCTCCGCATTCGCCCGTCTGGGATCGGTCAACAAACCCGCCTACACGCTGATCTTCTTACACGCGGCGCTCATCCAGGGTGCGCTCTCGGGGTTCGTCGCGGGACAACTCGGCGAGGGAACCCTCCGTGACGGCGCGAAACACGCCGCGATCCTGCTGACGATCGCCTATCTCGCGATCGTGCTCGTCGCCTCGCCGGTCGCCTCCCTGTCCTTCGGGGACCAGGGTGTCCTCGAACGCACGGTCACGGTCGATTCGGTCTCGACGTCCGAAGGTGGATTCGTCGTGATCCACGAGGGCTCGGCGGATGGACCGGTCGTCGGTCACTCGGCGTACCTTCCGCCGGGGCAATACGACGAAGTCAGGATCGAGCTGGATCGGGCGATAACGGACCGGATCACCCTCGTCGCCGTCCCGTACCTCGATCCCAACGGCGACGAGCAACTCACCGTCGACGACGGAGACCGCGATCGGCCATACACCTCCGGCGGCACCGTCTCGGTCGAAGCGACGGTCCAACCGCTCGAAACGGCGTCCTGAGCGTGGTCACCTCGCCCCCTCGCGTGTCCTCTCGGTCGGTCGAGGTGGTCGTTTGCTCCCATCCACACGGAAACAAGATCGCGACTGGATCCAGAACCCTCGACTCGAAGACAACGTTTCATACGGACTGCTGTAACTGTTTACCGGTACGATCGCCCGAGTGCGGGCGGTCGATACCGAAATGACTTACAGCAGTCCGTATCAGAGTGTGGGACGTACACCCGTTGGCGATTCGATTGGGAACGTTTTAGCCGACTGTTGACCGCTAGTCGACAATGAGCTATACGATCGGACTCGTGGGCAAGCCCTCCGTCGGGAAGTCCACGTTCTTCAACGCAGCGACGATGAACGACGTGCCTGAAGGGGCCTATCCGTTCACGACGATCGACCCCTCAGTCGGCGAAGCCTACGTCCGCGTCGAGTGTGCGGCCCCCGAGTTCGACCACACCTGCACCCCGAACCACGGGTACTGTGCCGACGGCGTCCGCTTCGTGCCGACCAAACTGGTCGACGTTGCCGGGCTCGTCCCCGGCGCTCACGAGGGCAAGGGACTCGGCAATCAATTCCTCTCGGATCTGAACGAGGCGGACGTGCTCGTCCACGTCGTCGATTTCACTGGCGAGACGGATCTAGAAGGGGAGCCGACGACGGATCACGACCCACGCGAGGATATCGACTTCCTGGAGAACGAACTCGACGAATGGTACCTCGACATCTTCGAGAAGGGCATCGAGCGATACCGATCGGGCTACAACGGGGACGACGGCGATATCGAAGTCGATCTGGCCGAACAGCTCTCGGCCTTTGGCATCGGCGACGACGAGATCAAGCAAGTCATTCTCGGCGAGGGACTCGAACTCGATCCCGAAACGTGGGACGAGACAGACCGTGAAGCCCTGGCCCGCGAGATCAGGATGCGGACCAAGCCGATGGTCATCGCGGCGAACAAGATGGACACCGAGGCCGCACAGGACAACTGGGAAGCGGTGACATCGGATCCCGACTACGACCACCTGACGTTCGTTCCCGTTTCGGCCCACGCCGAGAAAGCGCTGAAGAACGGCGACGAACAGGGCGTCCTCGACTATCGTCCCGGCGATGAAGATTTCGAGGTGACGGCTGATCTCCCTGCGGAAAAGGCCGCTGGGCTCGAAGAGATCCGCGAGTTCATTGGAGCATACGGCGGGACGGGCGTCCAGAACGTCATCGAAACGGCGCTGTTCGACGTGCTGGGTGCGATCGCCGTCTTCCCCGGCTCTGGAGCCCCAAAGGACGACGGGACGTTCCTGCAGGACTGTTTCGTCCTCCCCGACGGCTCGACGGCCGAGGACTTCGCGTACTTCCTGCATACGGACATCGGCGAGGGCTTTCTCCACGCCCACGACGTCCGCTCGGAACGCCAGGTCGGCGCGGGGACGGAACTCGATCACCGTGACGTCCTCGAGATCACGACGACAAACTAGCTTGACTGGGGAAACAGACGGCGCTGTCAGTGTCGTACCAGGGTGTCATAGAACGGTTGGCGTACCCCTCTTCTGATTTCGCGAATCGCTCAATACAGACAAAGGGCCTTGTTTAGACGCCAGCGTTCAGCGGTCTGCCCCCTCGATCGCGCGTTCGA
>NZ_SPQG01000020.1 GCF_004944975.1 Halorhabdus amylolytica | reverse complement strand
GCGGTAGCACAGTATCGTATCGGCTTCCTCCCCGCCGTGAACGGCGGGATTTCCCCCTCGGAGGAAAGATGACAACTGCCGATCGTGACGGCGGCAGACCGACTCAGTCGTCCGCTGGTGGGTACTATCACCTGATGCGGGCCGTCATCTATCGTGACTTGTTGATCTGGCTTCGGTACCCGGTCAATGCTGCGCTGGGACTCGTGATGGGCGTGTTCTTCTTCGCATTGATGTTCTACGGCGGGCAGATGATCGCCGGACGGGCCCTGACTGATACGATCGAGGGCCTGATCGTAGGGTACTTCCTGTGGACACTCTCCCAAGGGGCCTACGTGGGTGCGATGAGCGCCGTCCAGTCGGAAGCCAGCTGGGGCACCCTCGAACGGCACTACATCACCCCCTTTGGCTTCGGGCCGGTGATGGCGGCCAAGGCGATCGCCGTCGTGTTCCGAACGTTCCTCACGTCGTCGGTCGTCCTCGCGTTGATGTTGTTGATGACCGGGACGGGCCTGGATTTAAACGTCCTGACGATCGTCGTGATCGCCGGCTGTGGGATCGCGTCCGTCCTGGGGATCGGCCTGGCGATGGGCGGACTGGGCGTGCTGTATAAGCGAATCGGTAACGTCACGACTCTCTTGCAGTTCGCGTTCATCGGACTGATCTCGGCCCCAGTGTTCGACATACCCTGGGCCGCGTCGCTTCCTCTCGCACAGTCGAGTACGATGTTGCAGCGAGCGATGACCGATAACGTTCGTCTCTGGGAATTTGAACCGATCGCTCTGGTGATTCTGCTCGGCACGGCTGTTGTTTACTTGGCAGTTGGCTATCTCGGATTTATCCTGACGACCCGACGGGCCCGTAGTCTTGGGGTTCTCGGGGACTATTGAGCGGACCCATCCGGCGAGTTATCACGGAAATTCGACGGATCACGGGCCAACACGCTCGATACCGGCCTAATTTGCCGGAATCTTTACGGGATAAAGAAATCTTCAAAGGGCGGGCGGGCGCAAAGGGACCTAGCATGGGAGTACTCGAGACAGTCACGTTTGGGCTTTTTGCGCTGACGACCGTCGGGGCGAGCCTCGGTGTCGTCCTGGCCCGGGACGTCTGGCACTCGGCGCTGTTGCTCGGCGTGGCGCTGCTCAGCGTCGCCGTCCACTATGTCATGGCCCAGGCGCCGTTCGTCGCGGCGATGCAGGTCCTGGTGTACGTCGGCGGCGTCCTCATCCTGATAACCTTCGCCGTCATGTTGACGCGGGGTAACGACGCCGACTCCGACGCCGACGGACAGGGGGTGAGACAGTGAGCCGCCCGCGGATCGTCCGCGATCTGAACCCTGGGGGCGCGGTCGCCGCGCTCGCGCTGTTCGGGGTTCTTGTGGCGGTGTTCGTCACCGCGACGTTCCCCGACGCGGCCGGGTTCGAGGCCGGCGTCAGCATCACGGCGGGGATCGGCTACGCGCTGTTCGACATGGCAGATCAGTCCCCGCTCGTGACCGAGGGGTTTCTCGTTTCGTTCGTCCTGATCGCGGTCGCACTGGACGCCGCCCTCGACGGCGCGATCTTGCTGGCCCGTCGGGAAGACGGGTCGGTACTCGATCGCGTCCGCAAGGGGGGTGAAGAGTGATGGTCGGCGTTACCCACTATCTGGTGCTCTCGGCGGCCGTCTTCGCCATCGGCGTCTTCGGGATCCTGACCCGTCGGAACGCCCTTCTGTTTTTGATGTCCGTCGAACTGATGCTCAACGCAGCGAACATCAACCTCGTGGCGTTCTCGCTGCACTACGGCAACCTCTCCGGGCAGGTGTTCGCCCTCTTCGTGATGGCACTGGCGGCCGCCGAGGTGGCCATCGGCCTGGGGATCATCCTCGTGTTGGACCGGAACTTCGGTGGCATCGACGTGACTGTACCGACGACAATGCGGAGGTAACATGACAGGAGCATTCGACTTCGCGCCGGCGATCGCACTGCTCCCGCTCGCAGCGTTCGCGGTTGCGCTGTTCGGCGGGAACTACCTCCCGAAACGCGGTGCCCTGGCCGGCATCACCGCCCTGGTTGGCTCGCTCGTCCTCTCGATCTGGGCGCTCGTGACCGTCGCCGGCGGTGAGACCTACGATGCCGACCTTTACACCTTCGTCGCCGGACAGGACACTCTCTCGCTGCATCTGGGCATCCTGATCGACCCGCTGTCGGCGTTGATGCTGGTCATCGTCTCGTTGATCGCATTGCTGGTGTTCGTCTTCTCGCTGGGATACATGAACGACGAAGACGAGACCGGACTCCCCCGCTATTACGCCGAACTTTCCCTGTTCTCCTTTAGCATGCTCGCGTTCGTCTTCGCGGATAATCTCCTGATGGCGTTCATGTTCTTCGAACTCGTCGGGCTGTGTTCGTATCTGCTGATCGGCTTCTGGTTCCGCGAAGCGGGGCCGTCATCGGCCGCGAAGAAGGCGTTTCTCGTAACGCGTTTCGGGGACTACTTCTTCCTGGTCGGGACCGTTGGGATCTTCGCGACGTTCGGCACCGGGATGTTCGCAGGGAGTGAGAGCTTCCCGCACATGGCCGAGCAGGCGCTGGCGGGTGAACATAGTGTGAGGACGTTCCTCGGTCTCGGTGAGCAGGCCTGGTTCACGGTGCTGGGTCTGCTGGTGCTGGGCGGCGTGATCGGCAAATCCGCCCAGTTCCCGCTACACACGTGGCTGCCCGACGCGATGGAGGGCCCGACCCCCGTCTCGGCGCTCATCCACGCGGCGACGATGGTCGCCGCCGGGGTCTACCTCGTCGCGCGGATGTATGGTTTCTACCTGCTCTCGCCGACCGCACTGGGCGTGATCGCGCTGGTCGGCGGGTTCACCGCACTCTTTGCGGCGTCGATGGCGCTGGTCAAACAGGAACTCAAGCAGGTGCTGGCGTACTCGACGATTAGCCAGTACGGCTACATGATGCTCGCGCTGGGCGGTGGCGGATACGTCGCTGCGGTCTTCCATCTGACCACCCACGCGATCTTCAAGGCGCTGCTGTTCCTGGGTGCCGGGTCGGTCATCATCGCCATGCACCACAACGAGAACATGTGGGACATGGGCGGACTCAAGGACAAGATGCCCGTCACCTACTACGCGTTCCTTTCGGGATCACTCGCGCTGGCTGGTATCTTCCCCTTTGCCGGCTTCTGGTCGAAGGACGAGGTACTCTACGAGACGCTGATCCACGGATTCGGCGGCTCGCCGCTCCTGCTCGCTGGCTACGCGATGGGCCTGCTCGCCGTTGCCTTCACCGGCTTCTACACCTTCCGGATGGTCTTTCTGACCTTCCACGGTGAGCCCCGAACTGCGGATGCCGAGGACCCCCACGGTGTCCGCTGGAACGTCAAGCTTCCACTCGCTGTGCTGGGAATCCTGGCGGCCGTCGCGGGCGTCATCAACCTCGCACCGGTCGAAAAGGTCACTGGCATCCACCTGACGTTCCTGCACGACTGGCTGGACATGGCTCCCGATTCGTTCGGAACGGCTGTCCACCACTATACCGGCGACCACGGGCTGATGCACGAGTTCGCGGGCTACACGGCTGCCCATCCCCTGGGCGAGACCGGCACCGTTCTCGTGGGCGCTGCAATCTCGCTCGGGCTGGCGCTGGCCGGTGCCGGCCTGGCGTACCGACTGTACGCCGTCCCGAGTCCGACGGAGCACACGGACAAACTCGGCTCGCTGAAGACGTTGCTCATGAACAACTACTACCAGGACGAGTATCAGGTCTGGCTCGCACGCGACGTGACACTGCCGCTCTCGCGGGCAGCGGACACGTTCGATCAGAGCGTCATCGACGGCGTGGTCAACGCAACCAGCAGCGTGAGTCTCTTTGCGGGCGAACGCGTCCGCCGGATCCAGACGGGGCTGGTGACCCACTACGCGACGCTGATCACGCTCTCGCTGGTCGCGTTGCTGGTCGTCTTCGGGTACCTCGGGGGGTGGTTCTGAATGTTGCTGGAAGCACTCCTCGCGAGCGTCCTGCTGGGGGCCGGAATCGTCGCCCTGGCACCGAACCGTTATGCCGGCAAACTGGCCGCCGCGATCAGCCTCGTCCCACTCGTGGGCAGCCTCTACCTGTGGTCGGCCTTCGACGGCGTCGCTAACGCACTGCTCTCGGGTGGCGAACCCGCTTTCGAGACCACGATCGCCTGGATCGACCTGGCAGGCTATCAGCTGCAGTGGCACGTTGGCCTTGACGGCGTGAGTGTGCCACTGGTAATCCTGACGACGATCCTCACGACGGCAGCGATCGTCTCGGCCTGGACGCCCATCGACGAACGGGAGTCACAGTTCTATGCCCTCGTGCTCCTGCTGGAGGCGGGGCTTCTTGGCGTGTTCGCGGCACTGGACTTCTTCCTGTGGTTCGTCTTCTGGGAGGTCGTTCTGGTCCCGATGTACTTCCTGATCGCGATCTGGGGCGGTCCGCGCCGGAAGTACGCGGCGATCAAGTTCTTCGTCTACACGAACGTCGCCAGCCTGGCGATGTTCATCGGCTTCATTGCCCTGGTCTTCGGGCTGGGCGATAGCGTCACGACTCTCGGCCTCCCGGAGATCACCCAGGCCCTCCAGGAACCCGGCGCACTCGGTGAGTTCGCCGGGCTGGGGCCGGCCGCATTGAAGGCAGCCGCCTTCTTCGCCATGTTCGCCGGCTTTGCGGTGAAGGTCCCGATGGTGCCGTTCCACACCTGGCTTCCGGACGCCCACGTCGAGGCCCCCACGCCGGTGTCGGTGCTGCTGGCGGGCGTCCTCCTGAAGATGGGGACCTACGCACTCTTGCGGTTCAACTTCACAATGCTGCCCGATGTCGCGAAAGCCAACGCGGAGATCATTGCAATCTTCGCCGTCGTCAGCGTGATCTACGGTGCCTTGCTCGCGCTGGCACAACGTGACCTCAAACGGATCGTCGCCTACTCCTCGATTTCGTCGATGGGCTACGTCCTGCTGGGACTGATCGCCTACACCGTCCACGGGCTGGGCGGGGCGACTTTCCAGATGGTCAGCCACGGGTTCATCTCCGGGCTGATGTTCATGGTCGTCGGCGTGATCTACAACCAGACCCACACGCGAATGGTCGGTGACATGTCCGGGCTCGCCGATCGGATGCCCGTGACGGTCGGCATCTTCGTCGCCGCCGCCTTCGGCTACATGGGCCTGCCACTCATGAGCGGGTTCGCCGCAGAGGTGCTGATCTTCCTCGGGGCGTTCCCCTCGACAGTCCTGCCGGGCGCGCCGATCTTCACTGCGCTCGCGATGTTCGGCATCGTGATCGTCGCCGGGTACCTGCTGTTGGCGATGCAGCGGACGCTGTTTGGGCCGTTCTCCCTGGCGACTGATTACGAACTCGGGCGCGCGCCCGTTCACGACGTGGCGCCGCTGGTCGTGCTGCTGGCCTGCGTGATCGCTCTTGGGGTCGCGCCGGACCTCTTCTACGGGATGATCCAGGACGCGGTTCGTCCGATTCTCGAACTCGGAGGTGGTGTCTGATGGCATTGATCGAACTCCCGACCTGGGCCGCGCTGGCACCCGCGCTCGTGCTGGGAGCGACGGCGCTGGTTCTGTTCCTGATCGACAGCATCGAGCCGGAACCCGACACGACGAGTCCGACGCTGCTGACCGGCGTCGGGCTGGCCGGCGCGCTTTCTGCCCTCGGGTTCAACGTCTGGTACCTGATCGCGGGCACAGGACAGACCACGGCCATCGAACTGTTCGGTGGTCAGTTGATGGTCGACGGCATGACGCTGGTCCTGGGAACGATCGTCGCCAGCGTCCTCGCACTGGTCGTGATCGCGAGCTACGACTACATCGCCGAGGAACCCCACCAGGCGGAGTACTTCTCGTTGCTCTTCCTGGCCGCGACCGGCATGACGCTGCTGGGTTCGGTCGACAGTTTCGCGACGGCCTTCATCGCGCTTGAACTGTCGAGTCTGCCGTCCTACGCGCTGGTTTCCTATCTCAAGGACAACCGTGGCAGCGTCGAAGCGGGGCTGAAGTACTTCCTCGTCGGGGCGCTGTCCTCGGCGATCTTCGCCTACGGGATCAGCCTGGTTTACGGTGCGACCGGGTCGCTGCAGTTCGACGCCGTCGCGAGCGCCGTCGATCCGACCGCACTTCCCGGGATTCTCGGCGTCGGGATCGTGATGATTGTCGGTGGCGTCGCGTTCAAGACCGCGAGCGTCCCGTTCCACTTCTGGGCGCCGGAAGCTTACGAGGGTGCGCCGACGCCCATCTCGGCGTTCATTTCTTCGGCGTCGAAGGCCGCCGGATTCGTCCTGGCCTTCCGGATCTTCACGACCGCGTTCCCGATCGACGCCGTCGCTGGCACGATCGACTGGCTCCTGCTGTTTCAGGTGCTGGCGGTCGCCACGATGGTCTTGGGCAATTTCGCGGCCGCAACACAGGAAAACGTCAAGCGCATGCTTGCCTACTCGTCGGTCGGTCACGCCGGGTACGTGCTTATCGCGCTGGCGGCGTTGACTCCGCAGGCCAACCCCGACCTCGTCCTGGGGGCCGGCATGCTGCACCTGCTGGTCTACGGGTTCATGAACACCGGTGCGTTCCTGTTCGTCGGCCTGGCGGAGTACTGGGACGTCGGGCGGACCTTCGAGGACTACAACGGGCTGGCAAGCGAGGCCCCGGTCGCCTCGGTGGCGATGACGGTCTTCCTGTTCAGCCTCGCCGGCCTACCCGTCGGGGCGGGCTTCCTTTCGAAGTACGTCCTCTTCGGTGCGGCCGTCGGCGCCGGCCTGTGGTGGCTGGCCGCGATCGGCGCGATCGCCAGCGCCCTTAGCCTGTTCTACTACTCCCGGGTCGTCAAGGCGCTGTGGATCGAGGAGCCGACGGAGGAGTTCGAGATCGACTCCTACCCGGTCGGACTGTACACCGCTATCGTCGTCGCGGCGGTCGTGACGGTCCTGCTCCTCCCGGCCTTCGGGCTCGCGAGCGAGGAAGCGATCGCCGCCGCGGGCGCGCTGGTCTGAGGGCGGGTCCGAAATTCCACGTGCGAGTACGGTCGTTTTTGACTGGTGACGCCGGGACCGTCTCGACCCTCATTCAAGATACAAGCGGGAAACCCCGCCGTTCACGGCGTTGACGAGACGCTTCGCGTCTCGTTCGCACACCAGAACGCTTCGCGTTCTGGGGACGGGGAGGAACGCGACACGGTGAGAAACAACCGCCGTTCGGTGGCCGACCGACTCCCCACACCACACGTAACTCACCTGAATGTGGGGTGCTACATATGAAGTATGGCGGCGGTGGGTCGCACGGTCGTCGTCAAACTCGATATGGACGACAGCGACGCGACTCTCCTCCACGACACTGTCGAGGAGTACCTGTGGGCGTGCAACTACGTCGTCCAAGACGCATGGCAGGACGAAGCCCACCTCGAAAAGCAAACTCCACGACCGGACGTACTCCGACGTGCGCGAACAGACACGGCTTCAAGCGAATCTCGTCCAATCCGCACGCAACCGGGCCGCCGAAGCCATCAAAGGCGTCGTCGCCCGGTGGCAGAACGGCAAGAAGGCGTCACAACCACACTTTACGACCCCTGCTGTCCGGTACGAGAAACGGAGTCCGACGTTCCACGACGACCACGTATCTCTCCACGGTGAACGGGCGTATCGAAGCCGAATACGTCCTGCCGCCGGAGGGAGACAACCCGCAGACGAAGTACCTCCGCGACGACGACTACGAAGTGACGGGTGCGACGCTCCAGTACCGCGACGAGACGGATACCTTTTTCCTCCACATCGGAACGAAGGCCGACGTGGAGTCAGAGATACCGGACGAAGGCGACGCCGAGAACAGTACAGTCCTCGGCGTTGACCTCGGTATCGAACAGATAGCCGTCACGTCAACCGGGATGTTCTGGAGTGGCGACTCCCTCAACCACCGTCGCCGGGAGTATGAACGGGTCCGTGGCGAGCTTCAACGGACGGGCACGGAATCAGCCCATCGAACCATTGAACGGATGGGCGACCGAGAGACACGGTGGGTAGAGGACTACCTACACCGCATCTCGAAAGCACTCGTCCAAGAACCCGTCGCGCACGGGTGCGACCGGATAGCGTTCGAGGAGTTAACGGACATCCGCGACCGGCTGCCGGGCGCAAAGAAGTTCCATGCGTGGGCGTTCCGCCGCCTGTACGACTACACGGCGTACAAAGCCGAGGCGGAGGGTATCGACGCCACGCAGGTAGACCCGGCGTACACGTCCAAGCGTTGCTCGAAGTGCGGGACGACGCTGGACGAGAATCGTCCGTCTCAATCGAAGTTCCGTTGCCAGAAGTGCGGCTACGAGGTCAACGCGGACTACAACGCGGTCGTCAGGTCGCGCGCGACCTGACGGGCAGCCAGATTCCGTCGGAATCTGGCTACGGCGAAGAACATCGGATTTCGGCTACTCCGTGCGGGGCAAAAGTCTCCGCACGGAGGGGCGAGACGTCACCTCGCCCTGAAGTCGGGGACGCTGAACGTGAATGGCGGCTACTCGCCTGCCAGCCGATAGGGTTGGCCAGAACGGGAGTCCACCGACAAGCCCCGCTCTTTAGGGTGGGGAAGGTGACTCGCCGTCAAACGGTCGTCCGTGGAGAAGCCGATCCCGGGCCGGGGTCACGATAGTTTTCGGTGCCCTGAGCGGCGTTCTCGGCGGTGCTGTCGGAACTCGCCTTCCTTGAGGCCGACTCTCTCAGGGGAAACGATCGTCTGCAGAGACACCATTAAACCAGAACCCATCGAAGAGCCTATTATGGGAACGACAGACACACCCCCAACCGGTGACGGGAATTCGGACGTGTTCACCCGTCCGGTTCCGGAGTACATCCACTGGCTGGCCGGAGTGATCATCGCGCTGGGTGGGATGGCACTGACGGTCGGCGGCACCGCCCTGACCTTCGTCGTCGATCGGGGACTGCTTCAGGAGGGTATCGAGTCGGGGGAAATCACCGTGATCGTCCTCGAACGCGATCTCACAGAAGCACAGATGCTCGATTTGTCCCTGGAGATCGTCAACTGGACTGGTATTGGGCTTCTCGTGACGGGGATTGGGTTGGTGCTGTTCGCGATCGGGTACGTCGCCGTTCGCCATCGGGCCCGTCGCGAAGTCAGCGACGACGAGCACGTGGATTCTTACCGTGCCTCTGCCGTCCTGGGTGCGGTTGCCACGGCGGTGCTGTCGTTCGTCCCGTTTTCGCCGGTCCTCGGTGGCGGCCTCGCGGGCTATCTCGAACAGACAGAGAGCGGCCGCTCGATAAGCGTCGGTGGAGTGGCTGGCTTTCTGTCCATGGTGCCGGCCCTGGTGATCCTCGCGTTCGTCTCTGCTGGCCTGTACAACGGGTTCGCGACGATCGGAGAGAGCGGTCTGGGTATCGTCGTCGGTACCGTGATGGTCCTCACAGTACTGTTCGTCGCAGCCTACGGTGCCGGTCTCGGCGCACTCGGTGGCTTTGCCGGCGGTCGCCTCGCCGAGACCGAGTGAGAGCGTGGTCCCCCTCCACATACGGATTTCTCATGCGGTGAGTCGCGTGTTTGTCCTCGTTGCGTAGTGGCGTTCGCACGAAGCTCAATCGATCCGTACTGGCTGCTTACAGGAGCTTCTTGACGTCCAACCACCGTCGGACAGTGACCCACCCGACTGCGACCGCCAGCAACGAAACGCCGATCGATTCAAAGTCCGCCTGATGAGCGTCCGCAACGACGTGGATCGCCCGGGTGTCGCCCTCTTTGAGCCGGGAGAGAAGCTCCTCGTTCGGCCCCTTGGCGAGGACGACCCCGTCCTGAACGATCGTCAACTCGTCGGCGAGGAACTCGGCTTCGTAGCGGTTGTGCGTCGAGTAGCAAAGCGTCCGGCCCTCCGCTGCCAGATCGTCGAGTTGCATCCTGAGTGACTTTGCCGCCGTTGGGTCGAGGCCGGTCGTCGGTTCGTCGAGGAACAGCACTGTTGGCTCCCCGAGTAACACCGTGCGACGATGGTCCGCTGGCGCTGGCCACGGCTCAGGTCGGTCGCCTTGCAATCGAGTAATTCCGTCACCCCTGCGAACTCACTCGTCCGAGCGATCCGCTCCGTCCGCTCGTCACGATCCAGTCCGATAATGCGACCCCAGTATTCGAGGTTGTCCTCGACAGTCAACTGCGGATTCAACGCACGTAGTCCCTTCCCGTGAAGCTCGATCGAGGCGATGTGTCGGATCAATCTTCACCCGTCAGCGAGTTGAATAGCCCTGGTGACGACGTACATGAGCACGATCGCTGCGCCGACAGCGAGGACGAGTTGTGTAAATGACCTCAGGATGAGGCTAATGAACGTCCCCTCGAAGATCACTACGACTACGAGGTACGGCAGCAATGCAAGTGACCCGAACAGGACGACGAGTCCCAGAATGGGCAGCGACTCGTCCCAGATCTGTCGGAGATCTAGTTCATCATTCTCCCGTTTTACGAACGGTTGGGAACCTGACATCGTATGAATCTCCGGGGCGAGTCCGGTAAACCCTCGGACGGATAGAAAGCCCCGACTCACACTGGATCTCGCCCTTTGCCCACCTGATACCATCCCGATGACGATTCCCGTCCCCCGGTCGGTGTCCGATCCGGACTCGCCCGCGATAGGATGCCACTCTGACGACGGTTCGCCTCCCCCATTCGGGAAAGCGGCAAGTCCAGCACCGCTAGACCTTTGATCATGTTGTCCGAACGATCAGTATGCGCGTTCGAACCGTGGGGTACGCCATCGGCGCGGGAATCGCCACGTTCCTCGTCGTCTTCTTCGTGGTCTCGGAAGCACTGCTCTCGTATATCGAGTTCTCTGTGCTGGTCGGGCTTCCAGCGGGCCTCCTCGCTGGGACCCTGGCCGCCGCGTTCGTGCACACGCAACTGGGAACGGAAACGAGTCACACGCGTCGAGCGCTCGCTCGTGGGCTCGGTTCCGCCGGCCTCACCTTCGTCGTCGCGTTCGGCGTCACGCTCCTGGTTCAACAGGGAATCACGGTGGCGGTTCTCCTGGGGACCGTTACGGGAGCCGTTGCCGGAACGGTGATTTTCGTCCGGGAGAAGGGGTAGGCTAGTTTGACCACGCCGACATCCTGGGCCGAGCTTTAGGTCTCCCAAGGCCCGGACGCGGACGTCCGTCCTCGTTGGGGCCACTATTGTCGCGTTCGCGAGTCTCGATCGAGCCCGAACGTGACCGATACATTCATTCTTTCGTGTCCCATTTATCCCGACACAATGATGCTCCCGACCCACGTCCTCGCGGGGATGGCGCTCGCGATACCGGTGAGCTTTGTCGCCCCGGAGTTCGCCGGCGTTGGGCTCCTCGCAGGACTGTTGGGGGGTATGTTTCCCGACCTCGATATGTACGTCGGCCACCGGAAAACGCTCCACTATCCCGTATATTATTCCGTCTTCGCGGTCCCCTCGCTGGTAGTGGCGGTATTTCTCCCGTCGATTTGGACGGTCTTCCCGGCCGTGTTCCTGGCTGGGGCGGCTGTCCACAGTCTCGCCGACGTGTTCGGCGGTGGCCTCGAACTCCGGCCCTGGGAGGGGACCTCGGATCGGGCTGTCTACGATCACTACCGGGAGCGCTGGATCTCCCCCCGACAGTGGATCAGCCACGATGGCTCGCCCGGCGACCTCCTGCTCTCGTACGCTCTTGCATTTCCGCTCCTGCTTGCAGTCGAGGGGACCTTTCACTGGGCGGTGATCGCGGCCCTCGCCGTTGGGAGCGTCTACGCGGCCGTCCGTCGGCAATTGCCGACGCTCGCCGCGGTCGTGCTCGACGTCGCCGGGCCGTGGCTCCCCGAGGACGTACTGTCTACTATCCCGACACGTTATCGCGACGGTCACCCGGACCCTGCTGGATCGGGGGCGTCGGATTGAACGATCCGGTGTGTCGAACAGCACGGAGCATCCGGAAGCCAACTGTTCCCTCAGCTATCTGTCGATCGGTCGCCTGTCAGTCTGTTGTCCGTCGCCCGGGCGGCGAAGACCGCCACTGGGCGAAAAGATCATGCTGTCGCCGGCACACGTCACCGAGGTGATGGACTGAACCACCGTGTTCGATCTCCTCATACTCCTCGCTCTCTCGCTCCAGGGGGCGATCCTCGGACTCCTCGTCGTGGCCGTTCGTCGCCGGAACGTCCCGGCCGCGGTCAACGCCTCCGGCGCGTTCGTTCTCGCGGTGCTTCCCACCGTTCTCGAGATCGGGCTTCGGACGGGACTGGGTGAACAACTCGCTTTGAACCCACTGCTCGCGATCTGGCTCGGCGTCGCCGGATTCCTCCACTCGCTGGGGATGCTTGGCCTGTACGACACGACGTGGTGGTGGGATCACCTTACGCATACCGTTTCGGCTGCGCTCGCCGCGGCGCTGCTCTACGCCGCGTTTCTCGTCGCGTTCCCGTCTCTGTCCGGGAACATTCCGTGGCCGGACTCCGTCGGCTCGATGACAGTCGCGTTCACGCTCGTGATCGGCATCTTCTGGGAGTTGCTCGAACTTCTCGCCCGCGACGTGGCCGACCGCCTCGACGTCGAACCGGTGCTCGTCCACTACGGCTGGCGCGATACGGCCGCCGACCTCGTCTTCGACATCCTCGGCGCGATCGTGGTCGTTGCCCTCGACGTGCGAATCTTCGTTTCGATCGTCGAGCGGTTCCCCGCCCTCACCGAAGGACTCCTGGTCGCGAGCGGGTGGATCGTCGTCTTCGGTTCGATCGCGATCCCGCTGTTTGTCGGGGTCGACGGATCGATCCGGTTCTGATCACGAAACCGATAGCGTCGCTGACGGGTCTGTGACGAGGTCTGTGCGAACGTGTATCGATCGAACCGACGGACTGCGTGTCGATAGGACACGACCGACAGTATCGTGGTCACCACGAGCAGGGCGGTCGAGAGAAGAGACAAGATGTCGGCGGAGACGCCGAGACAGAAAGGCAACGTCCGGGAGACGAACGCCCAAGTCAGCCCTCGAACGATCGATTCGTCGACCACGCCCGCGCCAGCCGCGGTGACGTATCGGGAGGCGCTGAACAGCCCGAACGCTCACCGGCTCGGAAGGACTGTCTTTCTCGTGAGGACACTCTCTCACGTGCCCGACTCCGGGACGTCACGGTGTTAGTCGTCGGCTGACCCCTCGTCCCGGTGGAAGCGTCGTTCGTCCGGTCTTCGAGGGGAGTCGTCGTGTACGAATATAATACCAGACGATAGTCCCTAGACTCCACCTTTTCAGTTTATATAAGAACGTTTATTGTTGTTCGTAGATATCGCGGACGTGTATGTCACTGACACCAGCTGTCGTGACCGATGCAGTCGTACCGTTGTTCGTTGATACGTTCTCTACGACTTTCGGGAACGCGATCGAGATGATCATCACTCAGTTGCCACGTTTCTTCGGTGGGCTGGCAATCCTGCTCGGCGGGTTGCTCCTCGGGGTTCGACTCCAGCCGGTCGTCGTGGGCCTGTGTCGACGGACCGGGATCGACGAAGTCTTTGACGACACGCCTGTCGCGGCACTGTTCGGGGGCGAGGCCGGAGCGATTTCGCGGGCGGTCGGCGCCGCCGTCAAGTACTACGTCATCCTCTTTGGGGCACTCCTCGCGGTCGATGTGACGGAGTTTCAGGAGCTGAACACCTGGCTGAAGACGCTGGTCGTCTGGGTACCACAGGCCCTGGCCGGCGTCGCAATCATCCTCGTCGGGCTGGTCCTGATCGAGTCCGCCGTTCGACAGGCCCGTCGATCCGACGTCGTCGAAGAGAGCGATTTCGGCGTGTGGATCCCCGCGACGGTGCGGGCGACCCTCTACGTGATCGTCTTCGTGATCGGGCTCGATATGATCGGCATCAACCTTGAGATCGTCTACCTGATCGTCGAGGGCATCACGTCGGCGATCGGTCTGGGCATCGTCGCCGCCCTCGCGCTGGGACTGGGTGTCGCCACTGGCCTCTTCGCGAAGGAATACGTCGATCGGGAACTCCAGAGTCGGGCCGAGGGCTGACAATCCTCTTTTCGTCGAGTCCGATCTCGACACGACGACGCCTCGCCCATATTGTGATTCGACGAGCGTGAGTGCGTCGTGAAAAGTGAGTCCGCGCGTTCGATGCGGTCGATCTACGCGATCAGTCGTTCTTCACCGCGTTCGACTTTGATCCGGCAGGGCGGGGTAATCTTGTTGTACGCGCGCCGGAAGGCTTCCTTGACTGCGTCGGCCTGATCGACGTCACAGTAGGCGGTGAACAGACGTTCACCGGACTGGACGCGGGCGGCCGTTCCGACGATCTTCCCGAAGGACTGGCGCATGCCGTCAGAGACACGGTCGGCCCCGGCCCCGGTCGCCTGTTTGTTCTCCCGGATGACTTGGTGGGGGAACTTTCGGAGGACCATCTTGTAGTTGCCCTCACCGAACTCCTTGATCAGGTGACGATTGGCCGAGAGACGTGCAGCCTCCATCGAACCGTGCCGGAGCTGGACGGACTCTTCGACGACCAACGAGATCTGGACAGGATAGTCCTCGGGATCGGCGTCGGCGTCGCCCATCTGGTGCTGTGCGATCTTCGAACCGGGGATGCCGGTGATGTACTCGCGTCGGGTGTACGACGGTTTGTCGATGTCCCGGTACATCGAGGCTGGTTTCTCCGCCATGAGTTTCTCTTGGCTGAGAAGAGGGAAAGGCGTCAAATAAGGGCTTCGAACCCGTCCGCTCACGGTCCCTGATTCGTGGTCGACTCCCATCCCGTCTGTTCACGGTTTCGCCCCGTAATCGATTGCTATCGATCGTCGGCAGTGACACCTGATCCGGGCAGTCGCCCGTCCGTCGTCGATTCCTCCGGAATGATGTCATTCCGGAGGGATCTGACGTCCTCACGCATATCAGGCACACGTTCACGTGCCAGCGCGTCAGCCCCATCGAGTAATTCGGTTGCCCGATCAGGGGGCGTCTGGGTGTCCGAACGGTGGGTGGCGACGTTCTCGTTCGCGTATTCACATGCGCCTCGGCAGTAAGCCTCCACCAGGTTCCGGACGGCGGCTTCCAGTGCGTCCCGGGCCTTCTCCCGATCGACGTCGAACCGGGGTCTGTCACGACCCCAGTCCAGGGTGTATACGATTTCGTACCGATTCATTGTCGTCTTCCACCAGCGGATCGCCGCTTCGGGATCCTCGGTCGCGGCGGCGACTTCACGGGCAAACTCAGCGGCTTCGAGAGGGGCACTTGCGAGTCTTCGGCGATCGGCGAGGACAGTATCGCGCCGTTGGATAAGTTCCTCGTCAGAGGGCTTCTCGGCGTCGACTTCGATCGCCCGAGAATAGGCGTCCCTGGCCGCTTCGAGGTCGTCGAAGGCCGCTTCGAGCTTGCGGTCATCCCATCGACGCTCGGCCCGCTCGAACAGGTGATCAGCACGTGTCGCGTGGGCCTGCCGACGCAACGCGGTCAGATCGTTTCGAACAGTGGTGATTTCCTCTCCCAGGACGGCGTCGGCGCCGGGTGACGAACTGATAATCTCGCTGGCCGTGTCCAGTTCGTCCTCGACGGTCTCGAAAAGTGAGCAGGTCCCGGAACCGTCTCCCCTTCCGATACGTTCTTCGAGACGATCGAGTATCCGTCGGGCCCGATCGAGGTGATCCCCGGCCGTCCGCCAGGTCTCGACGAGTTGACTGGCACGTTCCCGAACGGGATCGAGGTTCCCCCAGCAGGGAAAGCGATAGGTGGTGTCGGCTGTCTCGACGAGTAACGTCTCTCCGAGCAGACGGTTCTCGATCGAGACGTCTCTGACGTCCGAGAGCCCGACCGGGATCGTCCGATCGCCATCCGTCCGACCGACGGCAAACAGGATCCGACAGTCGGTCAAGAGTGCCACTCCAGCGTGCCACCGGTCCGGGCGATACGCTTGCCTTCCTTCCACGACGACGCCGTTTCGATGGTTCCACAGGCAGAACTGCGGCTGTTCGGCGGCCCGGAGATACGTCACCAGCGGCCGGTCTGCGAGCAACGGACGTCCCAGCAGTCCGTCGGTTTCGGTCGCCGTGAGCGGCGCACCGTCCAGTCCCCTCTCCGAGAAGTCGATCACCCCTTGCACGTAACCACCCAAATGTACCCATCGAATACTCATCAATGAGAATACAAAAAACCATCCCTCTCGGGCTATCACTTTTCGAGGGCAGGAGGACAACGGCCGTCAGGGAAATCGGTGAGCGGCGGTGACACGCGGGTTACTACGAGTTTTTTGTCTGTCCGACCCCAATCCCCTCTTACCATGAATATGCTCGTCGACGGCGAGTGGCAAACTGACGCCTACCAGACCACCAACGAGGACGGCGCCTTCGAACGTCAGACGACTTCGTTTCGCGACCGGATCGAGGACGAACCCGACGCCCGATTTCGACCGGAGGCCGACCGCTATCACCTCTACGTCTGCCGGGCCTGTCCCTGGGCTCACCGGACGCTGATCACGCGGACGTTGAAAGGACTCGAGGACACGATCACCGTCGACTACGTCGACCCTTACCGCGGCGACGACGGCTGGCAGTTCACCCCCGAGAAGGACGGCTGTACGCCCGACACAGTCAACGGTGCTGACTACCTCCGAGAGGTCTACGTGGAAGCCGACCCCGATATGACGGGGCGCGTCACCGTACCAGTCCTCTGGGACAAACAGGAGGACACCATCGTCAACAACGAATCCGCCGAGATCATGCGGATGCTGGATACGGAATTCGATGACGTGGCCGAGAACGACGTGGATCTCTATCCTGAAGGATACCGCGAGGAGGTCGATCGGCTCATCGAGGCCATCTACGAGCCGATCAACAACGGCGTCTACAGGACCGGATTCGCCGATTCCCAGGCTGCCTACGACGAGGCCGTCGAGGAACTGTTCGACGCTCTGGATCACTGGGATTCGGTACTAGCCGACCAGCGATACCTCGCGGGTGATCGCCTGACAGAGGCCGATGTCGCGATGTTCACCACGTTGGTGCGTTTCGACGAGGTCTATCACACTATTCCCACGACTTTGAGTAAAGTGTCTAACTCAATCCAAGACACGCACCCCGAGAAATGGCGTCGGATTCGGGATTACGAACACCTGCATCCATACCTTCGGGACTTGTATCAGACGGATGGAATCGCGGACACCGTAAATATGGCCCACATTGTCGAACACTACGCTTCGCCAGGCTCGCCGCAACTACACACACCCAACCCGGAGGATATTGAGATGCGGTTAGATGAACCCCACGACAGAGACAGGCTGCCGACTGTGCCACTCGAATAAGTCGGGCGCGTCGTAGAAAGAAAGGCTACTGTCGGTTGCTGGCCCGCATAGCCCGGAGTGCCTTCCGTCGTTGGTCCTCTTCGTCGTCGGTGTCCTCGAAGAGTCTCAAGTAATCGGGGTGCGTCCCGTTGTTGCCTTCGTAGTATGGGATCGTTGCCCCACGGGATCGAAGGGCTTCAACCGCCTTCCAGAACGCTCCCCCGGACGGATAGCGGGTCACGTCCCGAGTTATCCCCTCTTCACGGGCTACAACCTGCAGGGCGTCAACTGGTTGGTTTGCCGCCCGGTAGATCCAGGTTTCATTTCCGTTAATTCGGTCGTATCCTAGCCGAGTGCCACTGTCTGAGTGTTCCCAACTCGGATTATAGGACTTCCGAACGCCCAACTCTTCGGTTAGTCCGGACCGTAGCCGTATATCCGACGCCGTGACGTGCTTAATCGCACTGAATACGTCGTCCATGTCGTCGGTCGTGTTCATATCCGCCAACTCTTCGGGCGGTGTAAGGTCTTCGAGGGGCGTTCTCTCGGCTTGTTCATCCGGGTCTATACTCGCCCGGCGTTTCGTCGTCGGGTTGGCATAGGTATCTACCACCGACGCCACCGCGTCCGTTGCTTCCGGGAGTTCGTCGGTCGGGGTTCCGCGAACGTGTTCCCACGTGAAGCCCGTCATTCGTGACCGATAGTAGATTTCTATGTGGCCCCGCGTGCCGAACTCGGCGTTTACCGTCGTTACCGAACCCGGTAGCGTTCCACGGG
The DNA here is from genome assembly GCF_004944975.1 of Halorhabdus amylolytica. Classification (GTDB taxonomy): domain Archaea; phylum Halobacteriota; class Halobacteria; order Halobacteriales; family Haloarculaceae; genus Halorhabdus; species Halorhabdus amylolytica. The sequence goes on along the minus strand of NZ_SPQG01000020.1, from coordinate 17,776 downwards.
CCAACTGGTGAAGTCCCGCTTTGTCCTTGTCGCTGTCAAAGTAGGACCGGCTCACGAACAACGGGCCACCGATTTCTGCCGCCACATCCCACACTTCACCGGGGATTTCACCGTCAACTATCACGTCGTCGTAGTCAATGAACAACAGGGACGGGTCGGCCACGTCCGGACCCGGCGTATCCGGTCCTTCATGCGGGAGTAGCAACGTCGGCCCCACCTTTTCGGGCGGGTCGTCAGGGAATCCATAGTGTTCATGCAACAGTGACGCCCCTAAGTCGGCTGCAGCTTTTGCCTGTGAGTAGTCCGTTCGTGGGTCAACGTCACCGTCCTGTTTCCATTCAGTTTTGTAGCAGTGACCTGCTTTCCACGGCGCTCGCGGTTGCTTCACCTGAAAGTCCCACAGAACCCAATAGTCCCACTGTTTGACTGGATCGGGGATGTGAACGCCGTCCGTGACGATCTCGCGGGTCATGCTATCACCGCCTGGTTTCGTCGGACTTTCTCAATTGGCGGGGCGGTCGGTCCCTTGAAGTATCCATCAACAAGGTGCAACTCTTCGCTGGCCCGCGTTGCACCCACGTAATAGACTCTGTGCTCCTCTGCAGCGTGGTCCGGGTCCCGACTATACCGTTTCACCGTATTGTCCGACGTGGTAGTGAAGAGGTACACACACGGCGCTTCGAGGCCCTTAGCCGTGTGGATCGTTCCGACCTGAACCTCTTCCGGGTTGATTGCTGCTGTGGTATCAACCGCGTTTCGGAGAACGTCGCGTTTCCAGCCACTCAATTGGAGCTGTTGAACGATGTCCGTAGCGTCCTCGAAGCCACTGAACGCGGGCGCTATCGCGTCCGCGTCTATTATGCCACCTAATCGGCTTCCGAGGTTGCTGCGCCGGTTGTCGCCGTCAGGCAAGGCCCGGAGTACCTTTCTGACATTCAGCCACGCAAACGCGCCACTGTCGTTTTGGTAGTTGTTCAGGAACGCCAGGTATTGCCCCAGATCGCCACGCCAGACACCGCCGCGTGAACCCAACACCTCGAAGGGGATACCAACGTCCCGAAGGTGGTTCTCAAGCTGTCGAAGTTGGCGATTCGTCCGTGTGAGCAGAAATACAGACGGGTCACTGTCGTAGGTGTCTGTAGACTCTGTAATCGCGTCCCGAAGTTCGTACTTGTCCCGAAGCGATCCCCACGTCACTGTCCCACCGGCTTCATATCCCTCGAAGCCACGCGGGTCCGTTCGTTCGTGGGCTGCTAGAACCGAACTTCCCACGTTGGCTATATCTGCCGGGCAACGGCGGGATTCCGTCAATTCAATTTCGTCGTCGGTGTCCGTGTTCTCGAAGTAGTACGGCGTCCCGCCACGGAACGAATAGATGGACTGGTTCGGATCGCCCGCTACATAGATTCGGTCAATCCGCCCGTCGTCACGCCACAACTTGTATAGCTGATATTCGAGGGGTGCAAAGTCCTGAAATTCGTCAATCAGGAGAACGTCAACGTCAGGCACTAACCGACTCTCATAGGCCAACTTCACGTAATCCCCATGCTCGAAGCGCCGTAGGTCGTAGGCGTGACGCTTGAAGTCGTCCCACTCTCTGAGTAGCGCCTTCACGCGGTCGCCTGCTATCTCAATATCCTGGGGGGCGTCACGCCACTGGTCCGGTGATTTGACCGTCTGCGTCAGATAGTCATTGATAGCGAACAGCTTGTTCCCGACCTTATCCGTCGTCTCTTCACCGGCCAAGAGTTTTCTAGGGTCGGCGGCGTCGGGATCGTAGGTCATTCCCTGGCGTTCTGCGAACGCCGCATATGGGTCCGTTTCGTCGTCGCCAAAGTTACCCTGTTGAATAACCTGTGTCGTGACGTTCTCCGGGTCAATCTGCCCGTCTCGAATTACTAACGACAGGGCTAACCCATGCAGCGTTTTCGCCCGGTCTGTGGCGTCGTCGGCGTTCGGGAATATCTCTTCTAACTCCGGTTCAACGTCCTCGCGTCCGCTATTGGTGAAATTTAGCCACCAAAACCCGTAAGCGTTCACCCCGTCGCGTTTTTCGGCTTCGAGTTTCTGCCGAAGAGTGTAGGTTTTCCCACCGCCAGGAACGCCGTCAATCTGAATTACGTCGGTCATGCTTTCACCTCACTGTGTGAGGGGTCGCTACCACCCACTACGTCGTCCTCTGAAATGCCGAGTGATTCAGGGTTGAACGGGTACACGCGCGTTCGGGTATCCCACGCCCATTTTCGTTGCTCACTCCCGCTGTATAGGTCGCCACGGTCGATTAGGTCACGGACAAGCGTGGATTTGTATTCGAGATTCTTTCCTGCCGATTCCAGTTGATCGGATAGGAAACTTCCCTGAACCCACGCTATCGGCCCCTCTGTAGGGGCGTCGTCGCACACTGTAGCGTTATCTCCGTCGTACCACACGGCAGCAACGTCGTTGCCCATTTTTTCCCGGTCGCCAACCGGAATTAGGTTGTTTTTCAGATATTCAAGCACCCGGTCAGCCACCGCGTCCGACGCCGTTTCATCAACGACACTCACGACTTCCGATTGTTCCTGCCAGCGTTCCCGAATCGCTTCCCAGTCCTCTTTTTCAATTTCTACGAGTTCATAGAACTGGTTCGCTATCTTTTCCTGCAGTGCGCCACCGCTACCACTCACCATTTCCGACGCGGTGAACTCTAATTCCTTCGTCCGGCCCGCGAACGTGAGTGTCACCTTCCACACCGTCGTTTCCCCACCGTGGACTTTGACGCTATGCGTTCCGTCGATAATCTGCGCCACTTCGTCGGTGAGTAGCTTGTCCTTTTGCTCTTCTTTGTCCAACTGGTTCATCTCCGCAAACCACTCTTTCAACTCTCGCCGGATTTTGGTAGCGTCAACGGCGCTGCGTCCTTCTAACGACATTTCAACGCTATTCAAAAATTGGCCTTTGAGGGTCGCACTCCCGAAGATCTTGGTGTTGTACTCACCACTCTCTAGGGTTTCACCGTTCGCTTTCGCGGTGAGTCGAATCTGCCCGCCCGAGAGTGGTTCGTATTCTAACGTCAGGTAGCCGTCTGCCAGCGATTCAGTGACGGGGCCGACACTTTCTGCCGCGTCACTCATAGCTATCACCCCGAACACCGACCGCTTCGAACTCTTCGACCATTCCCCGCCAGTGGCTCGCCACTTTCTTGGGGTCAATCTCCGCAGATTCGTTGAACTCCTCTTCTATACGCCACTCAACAGGGTTCGGGTTGCCTTTCCACGTTTTCATCAACTTGGCCGTCGAAAAACTGATACAGCCAGGTGTTCCGTCGATCTCCAAGAACACCTGCCAATTCTCTAATTTCCATTGATGGATAGCAACCCTGCTTGTCCCGTTGAGAATTTCCTGGGTCCGAATAGTCATGCGAACCACCCCCAAACGTTCTTGCCATTCTTACGCGCGTAAGGGCTGAGAGCAAAGGGGGGTCGATTTTCGACCCCTTTGCCTGAACCCCCCAAGAACCCCAAGAACCCCAAGAACGCCTTTGCCTTCTTGCGGTCGTTATTCTTGGGTAATGCTGGGTAGGTGAGAACCAAGGGGGTATAGAAACGACCCGGCAGGCTGCGGACACACGCGCGATTAATGGCTCGCTTCATTCGTCGCCACCCCCCAACCACTCATTCCAGCACTCGTTTGAACAAATCCCGGTTTGGTGCTGCTCGCGGTAAATCGAACCTTCCGGCGCGTCGGATTTCTCCGCGAACTTAGGTTCGTACTCCTTACCGCAGTTGGGGCATACTTTACTCATCTCCATCACCTGAGTTGCGACAGAACGGACACCCGTCGTCTGTGATCAGACTCTGAGTTTTCCGAGAGATCGACCGGCCACATTCGGGGCACCGCTTTTGCCCGATTGTTGGCGCAGTCATTCGGGCGTCACCTCCTCAAGAAGCATATCCGCAAGTTCGGCCACCGGCAATTCGGTTTCCGCCAGGTCTTCGAGGTCACCGGCGTTCTCTGCAAGAGGTTCGTACACCTCAACCCCGCACTCGCGGCACTCCACGTTTTCAGGATCGGTATAGAAAACACTGGATGAACCGCAAGAGGGACAACCGAACTCGGCGCGTCCCTTACTCATCGTTCCACCTCCCGAGATCGGACTGTTCGCTGTTCTGCCGGCGTTTCCAGGCGTCGTATTTCTCGCCAAGCTCTTCTATCGGCGTATCTTTGGGACACTCCCACAGGAATCTCGCGGTCGAATGGGTCGGAAGCCCGTGATTCGGTGGGTTTGATTGTTCGTCGGTGCTACCGTCGTTGTGGGCGCTCTTACGAGCGTCCCGCCCTCGGGTCGGACGGTCATCTTTGGTAGGTTGGGCGTCCGGCCCGAGTGAGGCGTTCGTTGCCATGGTTTTGCGTTCTCCTGTGAACGCTCGCCTGGCACCGGGGAATTAAGACCACGGACAACCAATATTCAGTTGCTTACTGGTTGTGTGGCCGCTTCCCAGGCGGCCAAGCGTTCTAACCCGATTAGTTCGGGGTTTCCGTCTCGCGTTCACACGATACTCATACGGACTGGGGATAAATATAAGTAGATCCAGTTTCAAAGCATTGAATATGGGAGAGAAACCCCAAGTAAACGGTGATAGAGGCATTTTGACCGAAAAGGATCGAAAATACCTCGTTGGAGATGTGGACTTGTCACAATACAAGAATCCACAAAAGCAGGATAATTTGTTTCGGCACCGGATTAGGGAAAGGGTAGAGCGCGGTATTAAGGATTTCATTTTCATTGATAAGTATTTATCAAAAGAAGATTGGGATAAGATTCTCGAAGACTGGAAAGAGTTTGAATCTGAAATTGAAACAGAAGCAAGTGAAACTGGTGAAGTTCCGTCACCTCAAAACCATGAGTACCCTGATGTGCTTCAGGGCCTTCACTCCGGGATAGCCATTATTCTCAATGTTATGGCCGAAATACAGGGGAGAGACTACGCTTTGTCATTCCTTGAAGAGAATCTCAAAGAGGTCATTCAAACACAAACTGCATTGGAGAATGACGAGTTTTACTACGGTGAAATCACTTTCCAACTGGAAAAACTTGAAAATAATACGGTGGACTTAGATGATGCCTTTGAGTTGTTGGTGGACGCGGTTGAAGCGAGAGAATACGATGAGGAACAAGATGATCTCGTAGAAGAAATAAGCGAACTGCTAGATGACTTCGTGGACCAGTTGCCAGATATGCCGAACTCTGATTATGTTGCATTAATTGATATGCTTCACTTATCTGGCCGATTGTCTTCCGAAGAGGAATATCAACTATTGCGAAAGGTGATGTGGGCGAAAGTATGGGAAGTTCAGGAACAAGCAATGCGTCAAGCAATACAAGATTGGCATTTAGATCCTGAGAAAGTGCTTTGACTGCCTGGCCTTCTACCTTTTTGGGATAATAGCCCTATTATTCGCATATGGAACGCATTGAGGCGATGGTTCCACCGCCACTCAAAGACGACCTCGAACAGTACCGCAAACACCACGGCTTCGAGAATCGTTCACAGGCAATCCGGGCGCTACTCCGGCGAGGGTTGGAACAATGACCGAACGCACAGGGCTACTCAACATCCAGCTTTCCAGTCCCGAGGATCAAGAAGTGTGGCAACAGGCAGAGCAAGCCGTCGCTCAGACGCTTGGAACCGATTCTGACGACCTTAGCCGGTCGGACGTAGCGCGTGAACTCGCGGAAGCCTACACCGGACAGAACCCACTCGGAGCGTGGCAAGAATGACTGAAGAGAAACACGACATTCCACCGTGGTTCATGCCGTCTGGCGATGATCCTGTTGTGATCGGTAAACCACGCGGGGACGCCGAGAAAGAGAACCTTGAGGAAGAGGGCGAGCTACTGGATGAAAACCTGTGTCCGCATTGTGGCGAATCGTACGAAAAAGAGGAAGACGGGCGCTATATCCACGACTACCGCCCGGTTGAAGGAAATGGCACATGGCAAAGGATGGGCGGTACGGAATATTGGTCGGGCGAGATCGAACCGGCGGAGTGGTGTACCCAAGCGGGTCGCCAGCGAATAGAACAACTGCCCTGGAGTTACAATAAAGTCAGACATGGGTGGTAATCATGAGTACTGATAACTACGATTCGGGCGACGGCGATGAAACGGTTCAAGATGACGGTTCGGTCGATCAGAAACTCAAGAACCGGATCATCGACGCGCGAAAGCGGGTTGATGAACGCGAGGATCAGCTGTTCGTCCAGGGCCTTGCTGCCGGGATTAGCCGGGAAGAGAAAACTCAGGCGTGGGGGACAGTAGTCAGGCAATATATCAGAGCGATTGAACCGCTACTCAAATCTGACGACGTGAAAAAGGCTGAATACTATTACCTGCAGGCGTATATCGGGAAACAGGAAATCCCGCCACCCGACGGCGAATATCCGTGGTCGGAACTAGCATACGCGGACAACACTTGGGCGCTGTTCACTGAATACGGACTTCCGGCCAACATTGACCTACCGGAGCCACAGGAAATCGAATTTGAAGGCTTGTATTCCGTTCTCAAGCAAAAACAAGTGAGCGCTCAGTGGCAGGTTGACCTAAAACCTGAATCGTTCGGGCCGGGAGGGGAACAGGACCGACTCGGCGTCTCTTATCCGGTGCCGAAAGAAGTTCTTGAGGAAGCTGTCTCAACAGCGGACGAGTTCTTGCAACAGGCGGGAATCGGCCTTGAAATCGGCAAGGAGCCACACGGAAACACGTAATCATGTCTCTCGACGCGCCTACAGAGTTCTTTGATTCGTCGGATCACCCGCTGGCAGAGATGTATAGAAACCGGGTCGAACAGAACCGGGACCTAGTCATCCTCATTACGGACAGTAGCAACGACAGAGGCACCGGCAAAACTACAGAGGCCCTTCGGTTGGCTCACGGCATGGATCGGACTGAGGAAGGGCTGACGACCGAGAAAGTGGCTCTGAATCCACACCCACTGATTGAATCCTATACGCAGCAACCCCGTGGCTCTGGGTTGGTCCTCGACGAAAGCGAAGTCGGCTTAGACAAGTACAAGGCCGGGTCTGGCGTCAATCGCGCGATTCGAGAACTTGTGAGTACCGGGCGGGTTGAAGAGAAATACCTAATCCTGAACGCGCCAGCGGATCACTTGGTAGATAAGGACCTGAAAACGCTCGTCGACGTGTGGATTTTGGTGGAACGACGGGGCTTTGCCAACGTCTATCGGATGGACTGGAATCCACACCAAAGCCACGAACTCACGCACAAGATGGGAACGGTTGAATGGGACCCAATCCCAAAAGACAGTGACGTGTACGACGTGTATCAATATCTCACGGAAAAGAAAGAGGCTCGCCTGCGTGGTGACGACGGCGACGACTATGTGAAGCGGTCTAAAGTGAAGGATATGGTTGATTCGGCCAAGAAAGAAGCCACACAGGAAACTAGGAACGAACTCATCCAGAAGATGAAGGCCAAGGGGCTTTCAAACCCTGAGGTCGGTGATATTGTTGATCTTAGCCCCTCTCGCGTCTCTCAAATTGTGAACAGTGGCGACTAAAGGCGTCGTATAGTGAAATCGCCAGACGGCACACGATTACTATAACCTGATTCGCCATTAATTAGCAGCATACCGACTATACTATACGCGCATACTCTTCTGACTCTCCCCGGTTCAGGTAGGGCGCGTGTGCATAGGGGAAACAATTAACGAACTGGAACAATCCAGTAAGCGCATGGACTATGTGAATGGTGACGACGTGACGAACAACAAACACCTCGCGGAAGCGATTGATGTGACTCGGGAAGGGAGTGCACAACCTGGATCGGCAGGGTATGATGAACCGGGAAGCGCAGGACCGGATCACACGCTTCGGGATTCGACGTTTACCGTGGCTATTGAAGAGCTCAGGAAGATTGAGGCGGCACCGGCAGAAAGTCAGGAAGAAATTGAGGAAGTGATCGAATTACTGCAGCGGGGGCGAAATGCTTCTAATGAACACCGGGCGAGAGTCATGGCAGAAGCTCACGAAAAGCTACAAGATATTTGGGTCCCACCGGAATAGCGATTACTCAAGCAACGCACTTGTGGCCCGCTTCACTTCGTCTCCCAGGCCGTATTCTTTCAGCAATCGCTTTGCATAGTTTCGCCCGATCCGGCACTTTCGGGAAAAATCCAGTAACGTCTCACTCTCACGGGCGTACTGTTCCACCTGTCCCCTGGTTAGGTGTCGTGGTAGCTCTGTCATGGCATGAAATCACTCATATCCTGTTTGTCGTCGCTATCCATCCCAAGCATCTCCCCTAAAGCTTCCTGGCGGCCTTTCTGCGCGTCGCCCATGTCGAAGCCACGGCCTGGGTCGTCGCGGGTGTCCTCGAACAGGCCACCTTCGGACTCTTCAACAGCAAAGCGTGACTCTCGCGCTTGTGTCGGGTCCGGTCCTATGTCTAAGGATGTTTGTTGTGCTCTGTCGTCAACGAATCCGGGCGTCTTAGAACCGCTATTTCCACCGGAGCCTTGTTTCGGTGTTTCCGACCCGCCAGGTGTGGGGGTTGTATCGGACAACCCACTGTCCGGCGTGTCGATCCCCGGTAAATCCAGTGCATCCATGTTGGTAGCCCACTCTGCCGGCGACTCGGCCAGTGGTGCCTGTTCGTTCTCATCAACTTCTTGGGCACGGTCGCTTCGAGATTCGTGTTTCTTGGATGGATTCAGTGTATCAATACCGGGGAAATCATATTCTCCGGGGTTCTGTGACCACTTGATAGGGTCGCGCGTTGTGGGTGCGTGTTTCTGTTCGTCTAGCTCTTGCGCACGCTCTGACCGTTGCTCATGGCGCTCTCGAAGCGTCTGATAGTCACGGCCCGACCCAACCGGACGCCCGAACGAATCCGACTGCGAAAACGCAATATCAAATATGTCATCCTCAAAGCGTTGCTCTTCTCGAAGGAAGTCCAAAGCGTCCGTGTCCTGATTCAGTAGGGCAGGCTCTTTCGCACTGTCCACTCTGCCGGATTGTGCGCGTTCGGCTTGTCGGGCGCGTCGGCCACGGTTGCCTGTCTCTTCTTGGTCGGTTCGCTTTCCACCGATCCCTTGTGAAGCGCGTGTCTGTTGGGCACTCCCCTTGGCGTCTCTGACCTTCGAGAGTGCGGATTCCACACCCTCGCCAGGTTCGTAGTAATCCATCCACTCCGTGACGCCTTGGGACTGCATCGCGGCCTTCACAGCCATTGCCTCGAAGCCGTGTTGTTGCCAACTGAAATTTCTATGCTGGCGGTTGAGACTCTCGCGTTCGCTCTCAGAGAGTTTTGCTTTCCCGTAGCTCTGTCGGTCGCTTGTCTGTGATCCATAGCCTTCACTCTCAACGCGTTCAACGATCCTGTCCGGTGTGGATTCTTTCAGTTGAATCGTTTTCTCAACACGGCTATCTGACTCCGCTAGGAAGCCTTCGATCCGGCCCCGCGTATCGTTCGCTGCGTCACGTGATCCAAATTCAATTTTTCTGACCATGGTTCACCATAGTGGTCTGTTCTCGCGGTCGCTATCGCTCTCACCAAAGAACGGATCGAGCGCGTTGTTCCCTAGCGGCCAGTCATCAACACCTTCGAGGCGGTCGCTGTCGGATTCGTCGTAATCGACAATCTCGAAGCCTAACCGCTGCAGTTCCTCGCGGTCGCGTGGCTTGTCCGGGTCTAAATGATCCGGTCCTGGCGTCAACTCGCCTGCCGTGCCAAGTGGTTCTTTGCTCAGGTTCGGACCACGCACACCGGGCCACGCGCCGTCTGATGGGTATTCACTCATGAGTTATTCACCACGGGAGAGGGCCGTTATCCTCGTCGGGATCACCGAACGGGTCGTTTCCGGTCGGTTCAAAGCCACTGAACAGGCCACCGTTGGGTTGACTGTCTCCGCTTCCGCTCCCACCCAACGGATCGCGGAACTGAGTGAAGATCCCTTCCTCGGCCCGCCCCAACACACTGCTCTCCTCGCGTCCATCATCCGGCTCGGGGAGTTCGGAGGATTCCAATGTTGCTTGCCGTGGCGGCGTCTCATATCCGTATCCGAATGGGTAGCCATAGACATACGGGCTTCCGTACCCTTCCGGATATTCGTATCCTGGCGTTTCCTCTGTCACCTCCGCCGTCGCCTTTTGGGCCTGTGCGACTTCATTCATCAAGTCCGTCTGTTGACGGGCGGCAACGTCCTGTTGCGTGTCAGCCGCTTCTTGCGGCGTCGACATGGGACCAGCAATAACATCCTCTCTAGCAGCGGGGCGGGTCAACGGCGCAGCGACAGTATCCCAGCCGACCGTTGGCTCCTGTGCTTCCTCTAGCCTCTCAAGCCCGCCAGTCACCGGAAAGCCACTTCCGCCAAAGGCAGTCTCAACTCCGGCAGACGGTTCGAACCCTTCGCCTGGGGCCACCTCTTGCTGTTGGGCTTCCTCAATTCGCTCTGTCCCTTCACCGACAACTGCCCCGCCCCCAGTGGGAAACGTTCGCTCAAATGGATCTAAGTCCTCACGTCGCTGTCGCTCGCGGTTACTCGGCCCTGGTTGATCCACGGGTTCAGGCTCGGGCGCGTAGATGTCTTCCGCCGGGATCGTCGGCGTGGTCGCATCATCCTCTTCCTCTTCTCGAAGCAATCCCTCAGTGAGTTGGGTTTGTAACGTCCGTGGATCGGTCGTTCGCTCTGCGCTTGGGACCGGGAGTTCTGAACTCTCAAGATAGTCCCCACCAACGGCCGGAATCTCACCTTTGCCGGTTAGCGGCGTCTCACCGGGTTGGATTTCGGGTTCTTCGACTGCTACCTCGCCGCCGCTTGGGATCCCTAATTCACTTCCACGAACCACATCACCGTCTTCCGGCACCTGCATTTCGTCGCCAGCGAACACGCCGGACGTTGTGGCGGTCGCGCTTGCACTCGGATCCTCGCCAACGACTCTATTTGACAGGGTGGCAGTTGCACCGATCCCAAGACCAATTCCCGCAAGTGCTCCAGTTGACAATTCGCCGACCGGCGTGGGTTCAGCAACCGCGACGGGTGCAAGCACAGCGGCACCCTTGTAGAAGTCTTGTTCACCGGGAATCACATCATCAGCAGTCTCTCGAACGGGTTCGGTTGTTTCGCGGAAGCCACGCCGGAGTCTCACGCCTTCCTCGAACAATCCACCGACATATGGCAGGTCGGTCCCCACCATCCGCTCAATTTCAATGGCTTCCTCACCGGATTCAGACAGCGTGACTTCTAACTCTCCCTCGCCGGTTTCTGCCACGTTCACGTCTTCGCGTTCCAAGTCCGCACCAGTCTCGTATTCCAATTCATTCAGCGCGTCAATCGCAAGTGCATCTTGCACCTTCTCTTCTCCTGACTCGGAAAGCGTCGCTTCGTCGCCCATCAACTCCACGTCCGACGCGGTAAACCTCACATCGTCGTGCATGGGCAGAAACGTCCGATCTTGGTTAATCTTTTCTGCCGCTTGCTCGCGTCTGAATTGGTCGGTGAACTCCGCTCGCGCCCCACCTGACGGTGTGGCTTCAATGCCCGCAATATCACCCTCACTCACCTCTTCACGTCCAGTCAGCTGTTCTCGAAGCCTCGTTGCCGCCAAATCCTGTTGCGCTCCAAGGTCAAGCGTGAAGCCTTCATCCCCACGCGGCGCGGTCGGATTTAACCGCGAAGGTTGCTCGCGGGTAACATCCTCCGGCGTCACATTGATTGATGGAAGTTGCCGGTCAATCCGCCGGGCCGAAATCTCCGTTTGTGCGTCCTCGGTAAGTCCACCTCCGGCCGTCACGTCCTCTGGAAGCACTACCTGTCCGACTTCTGGCGTAAATGAACGGGCTTGCACCTCTCGCTGTAGGGTTTCATCCATACGCACCCCGTCGTCAGAAAACTGCAGGTCGGTACGTTGTACGTCAATCTGGCCGGTGGGATTGAGTTGGGTTTGAAGCGGATCTCGTGCGAATCGCTGCTCAACCTGTTCGGTCACTTCCCCCTGCCAATACTGTTCAATGTCGCTCTGCGCACCGTCCGCAAGTTGTGGCCTGAATCCCTCGTCGGTCTCTTGAAGCGTGATATCGCCCGCCCCAAAGGTAAGCTCCTCAACCGTTGCCTGTGAGTATCGCTCTGCGGCTTCCTGCCGGAGTTCGCTGCGGAAGCCTTCTTCAGTGTCGGCTTGTACGTTAAACTCATCATCTAAGCGCCCAGGTTCGTCAAACACGGAAGGGGTCTCAATACTCTCCGTTTCTTGCGTATCTTGCCCAGTAGTATCCTCGGTTGTCGGCCGAGGGTCAACAGGCCCATCAACGCTTTCGTCACTTGAACCGGGAAACGTCCGCGTTGTGCGGTCACTCCCACTGTCGGGACTACTGGAATCATCATCGCCGCCACTTGGTCGGTCGCCTGTCGCCCCGGTTGGATTGGATAACGGATCTGATGGGCTTGTCGTCTCGCCGGTATCATCCGGTGTGTCCGTGTCGCTGTCTGGATCGCTGTCGTAGGTTGGACTGTCCGTCCGACCGCCCGTCTCTGTATCGCGCCCTCGCGCCGGTTGGTCGGTCGGGTCCGATTCTGTCTCGTCGGTACTGTCATCCGGTCGGTCGCCAAACGACCCCGTTCCGCCCTCGTTTGCCTCTTCGTAATCGGTTGTATCGTCATCGCCGCTGTCACTATCAGTACCACCCGTAGAATCGCCCCCGCCAATGCCCGGAAACGTGCGAACCATACTGTCATATTCGCTAGATTCACTCAAAAAGGGAGTAGGCCAGGGGCGGATTAGGGTCCCCCACCCGTCGAGGTTCGGCGTCGGTTGGGACGTTCCAATGCTGTATTTCATTTCTTTATGGTTGTAACGGCATTCCACAACGGGTATGCTGTCCTATCGAACTATGCGCGATAGATAGGCCGTTGGAATCACGAATCGACGGGCACGCCGGATTTGATACCTCAAATTCGCTCTCAGTGTGCTCTGCTCAGTCCGCAAAGGCTTCGGACAACCCTTCAATCTCTTCGGGCGTCGTAATGATCCCGCTATGTTGGTCCTTGGTTCGTGGTTTGCCCTTCACGGTCAACGTTCCAAGGGGCAACGTGGCCCGAACACCCTCTACCTCGGGGCGCGCCTCCGAAGTTAGAACTTCCGAAGGGTTCTCAACCCTCTTGTTCTGGCCTTCGGGCACGCCGAGATACAGCCGCTCAATTTCCGCGTATGCGTGTCGGAGTAGTGAACGCACCATAGTGGGCCTGTACGTGGTGATTTGAAATCGGTCGGCGTCACCAAAGAATTGAATCCCGGTTTCCTGTTCGTTCCGACTCAATTCATTCCCCACACGGTTGGTAAGCTGGCGTCGGGTTCGTAGTTCGTCGTCGCTAGCTTTGTATCGCTCTGACATATGCAACCATAGGCGGGGGAAATGCATGAAAGCGGACGGCCAGGCGCGATATTCAGGAGAGAAGGGTATGGTTAGATAGTCTCGAAGTGGTCGTATTTTCGTTCTGTCGTCAGGATCGTAGCGTGTCGCAATCTGTTCCTAACGTCATAGAGTGTGTAGTCGTCATAGTCGTGTAGCAGCCGATAAGCGACTGAGTGCCGGAGTGTGTGGGCGCTTACGTCGTCGGGAGTGCCACGCCCCGCGTAGGTGTGGGGACGGACTGACGCCCGTTTCACGGCCTTCTTGACGACTTCATTGATCGCCTTGGGGGTGAGTCGGTCGGATTTTTGCGACGGGAACAACGCGTTGCTATTGTCGTCGCGCGTGTCCAAGTAAGACCGAAGAGTTCGGACTGTCGAAAGATCACCTTCCGGGTCTAACTCGAAAGTCGCGGGGTTCGGGCTATTGTCGTTCGGGTAGTCTTTTTGAATTTCTGCAGGGATCCGCAGCACACTGTCACGCAAATCTAGCATATCTTGGTTGACCTGAGATAGTTCCCCGCGTCGAAGCCCGGTGTCATACAGGACAGTTACGATTGCTTCGTCACGTTGCCCGTGGCGACCGTCATATGCCGCATCTCGCATTGATTCAACTTGGTTTGGCTTCAGCCACGAAACGTTTGAATCCGTAACCTCGGGTTGGTTAGGCATGGGTGGTATATAAAGAACTACGGCCCATCTAGGTAAAAACGTTTGGTTCTATTAGGAGAATCGAACGTTTCTATACCAAGTCGGAACTCTGCTATTCGTCCTCCTCGTTCATCCGCTCGTAAAGCATCTGCTTAATCTCGGGGTCGTCAAGCAGTTCATCCAGCGTGTCAATCTTATCCATCGTTTCCGTGTCGTCGGGATCCGTCTGCTTGTAGGATTCCGTCATCTTGTCGTCCATCTGGTTCTCGGCGGCCTTGGCGTCCGGCGTATAGACGGTTCCACACCGTGGACAGGCTTTCGCGCCAGGTCCTAACGGTTCACCACACGTATGGCAAATATCCGGTGATAGGGTGCTCTCTTCTTTCGCCTCTCGAATCCCTGCCGCCTCTTCCGCTGCTCGAATGTGGTCCTCGTCGGATAGGTGCGAATACGTCGTTTCCATCACGTTGGAATCCGGTGAGTGGCCGATAAGATGTTTCACCGTGGCGTCATCCATGTGGTACTCACGCTTGGCTATGGTCACGAAATTGTGCCGGATACTGTGGGGATTCAGTGGCTTGTCGATCTCGGCTTTCTCTTTGAGGTTCTTCATGGCATACTGCAGCGTGTTCGTGGACACCATTTGATCCGGGTCCGGGTTCGAGTACCTGGGTTTAGGCGTAATCAGGTACGCGTCGGGATTATCCGAAAATGGGTGATACCGTAGCCACTCACGGATTGATCCAACGGCACCAAGTAGCGGACGCTTTGATCCGTTTTCGTCGGCCCCCTTCAACCCCTCCGCCTCTGTATTGAGATAATAGACACCCTCATCGAGGTCTATGTCTTTGATCCGCAACGACCGAATGGCTGTATTCCGCTGGCCGGTGTAAAGGAGTAGGTCAAAAATCGCCAAGTCGCGGGGATGGTCGGCACTTTCCCGTATCTCCTCGATTTCTTCTTTCGTGAGCATATCCCGGTCATCAACGTGGGTGTCGTCACCGCTGATTAGCGTAATGTCGTCGGGATCAACGCCCAAATCTGCATGATAGCGATAGAACCGTCTGATACAGCCTTGTTCGTTCCGTATGGTGTTGTTCGCTAACCCGTCGTCTTTCACGTCCGGGTGACGGCCACTCCGTAAGTCCGTCATCAACTGGTTAATGTCGTCGGCTGTCGCTTCGGTAAGTGACGTATCGTACTCCTCGAAGGCTATCCGTTGGGCCGCCCGCTTGAGGTGTTGCATCCAGTAGCGCAGCGTCGTTGGCTTCTTTGATTTCGTATCATTCGCATATTCCCCCTCAGACGGTAGCATGACCGTCATATTCTCTGGATCGTAAGCGTTGCACAACTCTTGAATCCGGTCGCCGTCTGCCTCTGTCACGTCCCCTGAGTCAATGGCGTTTTGGAGCGTTCCTCGAGCTTCGCGGTAGTTCTTCCGTGGGTTAGTCATGTCCGTTCTAGTCGAACCCTCAATTCGTAGGGCCTTAATTCTACGGACTTCTCACAAAGTCATTTGATTAGTCTATCACACACACTTCATGTGCAACCACAAGCTGATCCGGGAGTACGACAACCTCTGGCCGTATCTGCGAGATGTTTACCAGACGGGCGGCACCGAGCGGAGCGAGGGGTCGCCGAACGAGCGAGCGGGGAGTGGGAGGTCGAGCGAAGCGAGACCTTCAGACGGTCGAACGGGGAGCAACGCGACCCGTGAAAGCGAAGCGACCCGCGAGCAGGGCGGTATCGCGGCAACCGTCAATATGGACCATATCAAGGAACACTACTACACCACTCATCCCGACGTGAGTCCCAAACGAATCGTTCCGAAAGGGCCCGATCCGGACTTCGAGGTCCCCCACGACAGGGACGACCTGCCCGGCGCTCCGCCGGCAGACCTTCGCTAACCTGAAACTGACACGATCTACCACTATCGTTCAAAGTTCTTTACGTTCGGATAGCCGATCGGGAATACAGTATACGAGCGAACAATCTACTTGAATTATCTGGCCGAACACCTTCGATCAGATTCCCAGCCGGTAGGGACCGTGTGGACGAGGTATATGGGTGGCGTCCGGACGCCCGACGCCACCACCCTACGGATCAGTGCGGAGGCGGAATCGTAGACGAGGTATATGGGTGGCGTCCGGACGGTGACGTGTATGATGGATTGCCTGCAGTGCGAGCAAACGCTCGACGGTGGCTGTACCGTCCAGGGCGTCTGTGGCAAGGATCCGGACTTGGATAGCGTTCAGGAGACGATGATCCTCGGGGCGAAGGGTGTCTCCGCGTACGCCCACCACGCCCGCGAGATGGGGTACGTCGACGAGGGCGTCGACGCGACCGTCCACGAGACGCTGTTCCACACGCTGACGAACGTCAACTTCGACATGGACGAAACGATCGGGCAGGCCCTGGACCTGGGCTCTGCCGCGATCGACGCCATGGAGCTGCTCGATCAGGCTCACATCGACACGCTGGGCAAACCCGAACCGGCGGAGGTCCCCGAAAATCAGGTTGAGGGCAAGTCGATCGTCGTCACTGGCCACGATCTGTACGCGCTGAAGGAACTGCTCGAACAGACCGAAGGCGAGGGAATTAATGTCTACACGCACTCGGAGATGTTGCCCGCCCACGGCTACCCCGAACTCGCCAAACACGACCACCTCAAGGGCAATGTCGGCGAGGCGTGGTTCGACCAGCGCGACCTCTTCGAGCAGTTCCCCAGTGCGATCGTCGGGACGTCGAACTGCCTGATGCCGCCGGTCGAGGGATACGCCGATCGGTTTTATACAACGACTGTCGCCGGTCTGGAGGAGGCGACTCAGATCGAGGACGGCGACTTCTCGCCGGTCATCGAACACGCGAAAGAACTGCCCGAACCCGATGCGGACGAGTGGAACAGCGACGAAACCCTCTCGATGGGCTTCTACCACGAGACCGTCCTCGACCTGGCGCCCCAGATCGTCGAGGCCGTCGAGGAGGGCAAACTCCGGCACTTCTTCGTCATCGCGGGCTGTGACGCACCCACGGACGGCCGCGCGTACTACCGTGAACTCGCCAAGAATGTGCCCGACGATTGTGTCGTCCTCACCACGGGGTGTGGCAAGTTCCGCTTCAACGACCTGGAATATGGTACCGTTCCCGGCACGGACATCCCGCGGTTCATCGACCTGGGGCAGTGTAACAACTCCATCTCGACGGTCAAGATCGCCCAGGCACTCGCGGAGGCCTTCGACTGTGGCGTCAACGACCTGCCGGTGAGCATTGTCCTCTCGTGGTTCGAACAGAAGGCCGTCGCCGTCCTGCTGGGACTGTTCGACCTGGGCATCCAGGACGTCCGCATCGGCCCGACGATCCCCGAGTGGCTCACCGACGACGTGGTCGAACTCCTCAACGACGAATTCGGCCTGCAGGCGATCGGCGATCCCGAAGAAGACCTCGCCGAGATGCTCGGCGAACCGGTCTGAGGGTCCGTATTTTGGAGTCCGTCCGAACCGACGGTTTGGACGGATACTCACCCTTACTGAGTATCATTCACGGGCTTATTGATTGCTTCGTCGCCACGTGTTCGCTGAATTATGTAAGGGCGTTCTACGATATCGAACAACGCTGCTGTACGTTCTGTATCACCATTTTTGAGAGTGATCTATTGGATTCTACGAGTGGGCCGTGGTGAATCGCTAGACGTAGCTTGATTTCACTGTTTCACTGCCTGGTTG
>NZ_SPQG01000002.1:344211-434408 GCF_004944975.1 Halorhabdus amylolytica | reverse complement strand
TCGTCTCTGTGACAACAGCAATGTGGAGGTAGTAGTCGCCGTCACGGTGATGCAACGTCGCCTCGCGTTTCTCCCATTCGTCGGTAAAGTACGTGGTGGGTGGGACGTCTTCGTCAGGGAGGACGTACTCGGCTTCGATACGTCCGTCCACAGTGGCAAGCGTGGCGTACTCGTCGTAGTAGGTGATCGCGTTGAGGTTGTAGACGACTGAATCTGACGTGAATTGTGGTTTCGAGGGATTCTCGCCGTCTTTGCGTTTCTCGGCACAGGAATCGAGTGCGTCAGCGGCCCGATTCCGAGCGGCGCACACGAGGTCAGCGTTAAGTTCGTCGGTGGCTTCGCGTACTGCGTCGTATGTCCGGTCGTGTAGCTCAGTTTTCGACGTGACGATATAGCCGTCTTCAGTGCCGTTCCAGCCGTCGTCTGCAACCATCTGAGCGGCCTGTTTAAAGCGGTCTATCGTCTCTTGGAGAAGGCGGTGAGCATCGTCGTCTACGTCAAGTTTCACGACGGCAGTCCGTCGAAGCTCCACAGTTACCATATGTATTTGAGTTAGTATAAAAGTTACTCATATAGTGAAATAAAACTGGGGAGTCAGCTGTGGTGTAGCCGGTGGATTGCTGTATGGAGCGTACGCGATTCCCTCCCGCCCTGTTCGTTCCTCGGTTCTGACTAGGTCAGAACACTCGTCACTCACGGGAAGGGCGGGATTCCCTCGCTGTATCAAGATGGGCCGGTCTGCGGGGAAAATCATTCAGATTTAGCCGCGAGCGTCAGCCGAGCGACGGGATCGACTCGATTACGAGGTGTTTTTACTCGCGGGTACAGTACCGCCGGCATGGATCGCCTCAAGCAGTCGTTGCTCGACGCGCCGGTCATCGAGAAAGGCGAGTACCAGTACTTCGTCCACCCGATCAGCGACGGCGTGCCGATGCTCCGGCCTGAACTCCTGCGGGAGATCGTCATCCGGATCATCCGAAAGGCCGAGCTCGAAGACGTCGACAAGATCGTCACGCCCGCGGCGATGGGCATTCACATCTCGACGGCAGTCTCGCTGATGACTGACATCCCCCTCGTGGTCATCCGCAAACGCCAGTACGGCCTCGAGGGCGAGGTCTCCTTACAGCAGGTCACCGGCTACTCCGAGAGCGAGATGTACGTCAACGACGTCTACGAGGGCGACAAGGTGCTCGTCCTCGACGACGTGCTCTCGACGGGGGGGACACTCGCCGGCATCACCGGGGCCTTAGAGGAGATCGGTGCAGAGATCGTCGACATTGTCGCGGTCATCAAGAAGGTCGGCGGCGAGAACAAGATCGACGATTCGGACTTCGACGTCAAGACGCTCATCAACGTCGACGTCGAGGACATGGAGGTCGTCGTCGTCGACGAACACGGCGACGGCTAGACCACCACCTGTTCACTCGGTCGCGGTACTGTCGTCCTCGTATACGTCCTCGTAGCGCTCTAGGGCCATCTCGAAGCTCCGTGTGGCCTCTTGGAAGGTTTCCCGGAGATCCGCGATCGGTGTCTCGGTTGCATCCACCCGGAGATCATCATAATACGGATCCATCGCCTGCTTTTCGGTCGAACGGACGAGCAGCGCCGCACTGTGGACGGGTAAGTCCTCACGTTTGTCGCCACCTTCGCTATGCCCGGCCCCTAGAGCGTCGATCAATCGCTCTGCCAGGGGCTGGTCGACGTCGTCGGCAGGATCGAGCGACGGCGCACTATCCTCGTACGCCTCGACGGTCGCGTCGATTACCGACTCACCCGTGAGCAGGTTTCCGGCGACGGTGTAGTTCTCGCCGACGGCGTCCCCGTACCATTGTTTGCAGTCCTCGCCGGAGAAGGCGAACTCGCCGTCCCGTCCGACGCCGTGGAGCTGGCGCTGAGAGTGCTCGGCGTCGGCGTTCAGGAGTGCTTCCAGGGCGTCTTCGACGGCGAGTCCGTCGTCGAGATATTCGATCCCTTTCCGGCCGAGTTCCACATTAACGACGCTCTGGGTGGCGATGGCGCCGTTCTCGCTGGCGAACGGACACAGCGTGCCGACGCCGGCGAGTCTGGTCGTCACCGCCACGCCGAAACGCGTCTGCTCGCAACCTTGCTCGTCCAGATAACGCTCGCGAACACAGATACTGAACGTCATACCCGACGGCAAGCCCGCCGGCCACGTCAGTGTTCGGACGATACGTCTTGCCTCGGGCGAGACTCTCGATATCATGAGAAGAAGGGAACGCCAGGGCTATCCCCGTCCGGAGGAAACCGCGGGATATGGACGCTCCCGAGGAACTGCGGGTCGCACACCGCGCGGCCCGGGAAGCGGGCGAGATCGCCGCCGAGCGCGCCGGCGAGGACCTCCGTGCGGCCGCGGACACCGAGTCGAAGACGAGCGCGAACGACCTCGTCACGGCCGTCGATCGAGCCTGCCAGGATCGAATCGTCGAAGTCATCGAGAAACGCCATCCGGACGATCGGATCGTCGCCGAGGAGAACGAGGCCAATGAGGCGGCCGACGAGGGACGGGAGTGGATCGTCGACCCCATCGACGGCACGTCGAACTTCTCGACCGGCTTCCCCTATTTCTGTGTGTCCGTCGGGTTCCGGATCGATGGCGAGGCCCGGGTCGGCGTCGTTCACTCGCCCGAGCCCGCACTCGGCCGGACGTGGTATGCCGCGGCGGGCGAGGGTGCCTACCGGACCACCGACGACTCGCTCGATGGCGAACTCATTGCAGTCAGCGAGCACGCGGACCTGGAAGGATCCACGGTCTTCGGCCGGCTGAGCGAGCGCAAGCGGTCGCGGCGGGCCACCGACGCCGCGATGGCGCTGGCATTGCTGGAGAACGGCTGTAAACTCCGTCGGGTCGGGGCCTCAGCATTGAACCTTAGCCTCGTGGCCGAGGGCAGCGCCGACGGCTACGTCGTGCTCTCGTCGTACGACTGGGACCTGGCTGCGGGGGAGTTGATCCTGCGAGAGGCCGGTGGCGAGATCCGTATACGTGAGGTTCCCCACGGGAGCTGTGAACTCGTCGCCTCGAACGGTCATCTGCAGGATGAACTCGAAGCGATCGTGACACACGCGGCCGGACGGGCGCCGTAACGTCGGACGTTACGTGACTGGACGCGAGACGCTTTACGTTGCTCGACGCGAGACGTGGCGTCGGACTCTGGTTGCTGGAGGGGAACTACAAACATCAGACTCCACGGCGCCGGTCGAACCACACACAGGACACTCGTGGCGTCGAACCGACGGTCGGGACGATCCTCGACCGCCGACGCGAAACACGTAACATCCCGCCACCCGTTCCTGTCGGTGTGGCGAAACCACTCCGGTTTCGGCGCTCGGCGGAGCGCTGGACCGCCGGTCGCGTGCGATCGGACCTCTTCGCCGCGCTCGACGCAAACCTCGGCGCGACGATGGACAGTCCGTGGTATCGCCAACCGGAGGGCTACGACGCTCGGCGCTTCGAGATGGACAACGGGGACATCGCGCTGTTCGCCTGGAACGACGACGGCGGATTCTGGATCGGTAACACCGAGACGCCGCGGGCGCTCTGGCAGACCGAGAAATACACGTTCAGAGAGGTTCCGACGCCGATCGCGGAGTGGGCCGATCGGGAGCTACTCGCCCAATTGCACGAGGAAGCACCCTGGCTGGCCGAGTACCCCACCATCTCGTGGTTCTTCCTCCCGGTGTTGCTCTCGAAGGACGGTCGACACACCACCAGAGAATTCTTCCGTGAATATGCAGGGGGATTCCCGGACGCGTCCCGGGACGAGGGGTTGTCCTACTACGAGGAGTTTCTGGCGACCGAACCGTTCGAGGAACGCCACGTCATGGCGGCGAAACTGGGGACAGCCGAACACCTGGATTTGACGCGGATGAGCGCGACCATGAGCGAGTTCACCGTGGCGAGGCTGCTGGTCGACGCAGGCTACGATGTCACTCCCGAAATCGAAGTGACGACCGGCCACGCCATCGACTTCCGGGCCGATCGGGACGGGACTGGACACCTGGTGGAAGTTACCCGACCGATGGCACCGAGCGACCGGAGTGCGGGGTCGGCCGTTCGGTCGATCCGCGAGACCGTCGAAACAAAGACGACGGGGCAGTTGGAGGCTCACGGCGGAGGAGTAACGTTGTTCGTCGACTGTTCCTCGTTCGACGACGGCGAATGGGGGCGACTGCTCGACGAGCGACCCTCGGTCGGACACCGCCCGGCAGTAGTTTTCAGAGTTCGACCAGGCGAATCGACACAAGCGTACACGAAAGGTTCAGTCCCGGTCGACCTGCCGGAATACGTGGACGTGCGGTGACCACTCGACAGTGAACCGCGTCACCGCTCGACAGTGAACCGCGTCTCCGATCGGAATCGAGACGTTCTTGCGGCCGAGCGCCCGACCCTATACTGTGACCTACGTCGCAGACATCGAGTCCAATCCGTTCGGGTACCAGCCGGACTGTGAGCGGTTCGTCCCGGGATTCGGCGATGTCGGGGCGGACTTCCACGTGATCGGCGACCATCCGGGCGCCCACGGCGGCGTCACGTCGGGAATCCCGTTCACGGAGACGCCAGGAGCTGAAGTACTCCAGCGAGCGCTGCTCCAGGGTGGCCTGCTCCGGAGAGTGGGGACACCGCCGACGGTCGCCTCGACGTACCTCTCGTATCTTCACCTTTGCGTGCCAGAGAGTACGCCGACCGACGACGATTATCGCCGTTTCGAGGTGTTCATCGAATCAGAGGTTCGGGCGATCGCTGCACACGTCCTCCTGCCGGTCGGCGAACGGGCGACGAAGTGGGTCTTCGAGAACATGACGACCAGATCGACGGCGGATCTCGACATGCAGGAGTTGCACGCGACGGAAGTGATCGGCAGTGGCTGGCTCGTGATGCCGATCGCCGACCCGAGAACGTGGACGGACGGGGAAAGGCAAGAACTCGGTGACGCACTGACGGAGTTACAGGCACGGGACTTCCGGCGCGAGGCGGACCTCGGACGCCTCGTCGGTGGCGATGAGCCCTACTTCGTTCGATAATCGACAAAACCCGCAGACGGTCCCGCGGCTCTGGGAGGACATAGCAGGGGACCAACGGGATGACAGAAGCGATTACAGCGAGCTGAGGAACTCGGCAAAGTCGCCCTGAAGGAACTCGACGAACCCGTCGACGCCGAGATACAGCGAGACGAGCAACACGACCAACACCGGGACCCGGACCATCCACAGCCACAGGTCCCCGATCCAGGCCAGGTTACCGACGCCTTTCTTGAGTTCGTCGATGGCTTCGTCGGCGTGGAGCCAGGCGACGAGGATCACGAGCAGAATTCCGCCCAGCACCAGCAGGACCTGAGCTGCGAAGATGTCGTAGAGATCGACCATGACGGTGTCGTAAGTGACGGGAGCACCGAGGAGGAAGATCAGCGTGCCGATACCGGCTGTCGCCGGCACGCGATCAAGCCCGAATTCATCGATGACGTAGGAGACGACGACTTCGATCAGGCTGATCGCCGAGGAGAGGGCGGCGATTGCGACTGTCGCGAAGAACAGCACGCCGACGATCTCGCCGAAGGGGATGCTTCCCAGCGCCTGTGCGACGCTGATGAAAATCGCCCCAGCACCCGACGTCTCGGGATCGACGCCGGCCGTAAAGAGGATCGGGAAGACGATCAGCCCGGTCAGAATCGAGATGCCTGTGTTGAACCCGACGATCGTCGCGCCGTCGACTCCCAGGTTCTCGTCCTCCGAGAGGTATGATGCGTAGGTTATCATCACACCCATCCCGAGCGAGAGCGTGAAGAAGCCCTGACCGGCGGCAGCGGGGACGATACTCTGCCAGTTGTCGAGCAGGTAGCCCAGGTCAGGTGAGAGGTAGTAGCTGTAGGCCTCTGTGGCGCCGCCGAGTGTGAACGCGTAGACGGCGAGAGCGGCGAAGATGGCGATGATCGCCGGGACCATCACCTTCACGCCCAGTTCGATCCCGCGCTGGACACCCATCGCGACGATCGCGATCACGATGACCATGAACAACCCGTGGAACAGCAGCGTGTCCAGGCCTGAAGAGATAGTGCCGAAGTACTGGGCGGCGACTGGCGGTGCGCCCTCGGCGGCGGTGCCGGTGTATCCCCCGGTGACGCTGCCGCCGATGTACCGGAGTACCCAGCCGCCAACGACGCTGTAGTACGAGAGGATCACGAAGCCGATGAACACGAACAATCCACCGAGGTACTTCCATGCACCCCCGGCGAACTCGCGTATCGCGCCGACCGTGTTCAGCCCGGTCTTTCGCCCGACGACGAACTCGACCATCATCGCCGGGAATCCGATCAATACAACGAACGCCAGGTACATGACCATGAACGCGGCCCCACCTTCCTGGCCTACCTGGAAAGGGAACCGCCAGATGTTGCCCAATCCTACGGCACTGCCGACCGCCGCGAGGATGAATCCGATTCGTGTCGACCACGTTTCACGAACACCTTCACCAGTGCTCATACGATGATATCGTTTCACACCCCTCGCAATTAAAACATCGATATTTACCGGAATCTGTCAGCCCTGATTTGATAAGCCACCTCACGGATCGAGGCCTGAAAGTGCAAATCCGTGAATGATCGGCCATCCCATATCGAATAATTGTTATTAATCGGAGTATATCGTCTTTCTTCAATATTTTCCATCATCCTCGAAATCAGCACAGAACTCGTCTTCGGGTTCGAAGTTCACTCAATATTCGTCGTCGAGTTCGAAGTACACCCAATATCCGTCGTCGATATCGAAGGCGTCTCAGACGGATTATTGTAGATTCTTTCCGGATGACGCCGACCCGGGGGTCGACGGATACCGGTAAATCACTACAATAATCCGTATCAGGACTCGCCGTTGAGCGGTATCGATGCGCCGGTGATCGGACCGGCGGCGTCGCTACAGAGAAATCGGATCACGCTCGCAAGGTCGGCGGGATCGGCCCACGCGTCGAAATCGGCGTCGGGCATCATCTCGCGGTTGGCTGACGTGTCGATGACGTCCGGTAGAATCGCGTTCGCCCGGACGACGCCGGCGTTTTCGGCGGCGATCGATTCGGTGAGTAGGCGCACTGCGGCCTTGCTGGCCCGGTAGGGACCGTCACCCTCGCCGCCCGACAGTGAGGACTGGGAGGCGACGGTCACGATCGAGCCGCCGGTCTCCTGGAGATGTGGAAGGGCGTATTTGGCAGCCAGCAGTGCCGTGCGGACGTTCACGTCGAACAGGAGGTCGACCACGGTGATCGCGGTCTCCTCGATCGGGTCCCCGCCACGCCACGTCCCGGCAGTACAGACGAGCGCGTCGATCCGCCCGTGATCTGCGACCATCTCGTCGACTGCGCTCTCGACGGCCCCTTCGTCGGTGAAGTCGACGCGATAG
The DNA here is from genome assembly GCF_004944975.1 of Halorhabdus amylolytica. Taxonomy (GTDB): domain Archaea; phylum Halobacteriota; class Halobacteria; order Halobacteriales; family Haloarculaceae; genus Halorhabdus; species Halorhabdus amylolytica. The sequence goes on along the minus strand of NZ_SPQG01000002.1, from coordinate 427,004 downwards.
GTCGACACTCCCGTGATGTCCGCATCGAGGCGGTGCGCCTCGTCGTCCGGATCGATCACGTCGGCAGCACAGACCGTCGCGCCGGCGGCACTGAATGCCTCGGCGGTTGCACTCCCTAGCGCGCCGCCGGCGCCGGTGACGACGACCACTGCGTCCTCGAAATCAAAACTGACAGACATTGTCAGCCAAACGGCGACCAGGATCAAAAAGGTATGCCAGCGTTCCGATCACCCGAGAGCCAAGGTATACGTTCCTCGCCCCGTTAGCTCGGCCAGCATGATCGAGGTCCGCGACCTGCGCAAGGAGTACGGCGACTTCGCGGCCGTCGAGGGCAGTACCTTCTCGGTGGATCAGGGCGAAGTTTTCGGGATCATCGGCCCCAACGGCGCCGGGAAGACGACCACCCTGAAGATGCTCGCCGGCTTGGTCGAACCGACGGCCGGCGACGTACAGATCGCCGGACTCGCGACCGACGACACGGCGATGCGCCGGCGACTCGGATTCCTCCCCGAGGAGTCGCCCCTCTACGAGGAGATGACGCCGCTGTCGTACCTCTCCTTCTTTGGGGACCTCTACGACGTGCCGGAACACGAGGCCACCCGACGGATGCACGAGACGCTCGATCGCCTCGATCTCGAACACCGGACGCGGCCCCTCGGGGACATGTCCAAGGGGATGAAGCGGAAAGTCGCGATCGCGCGCTCGTTGATCAATGATCCGGACGTGCTGGTTTACGACGAACCGGCCAGCGGACTCGACCCGCTGACGACGAACTTCATCATCGACTTTACGACCGAACTCGCAGAGGAGGGCAAGACGATCGTCTTCAGTGCCCACAACCTCTATCACGTCGAGTCGATCTGCGATCGCGTCGCCATCATGAACGAAGGATCGATCGTAGCCAAGGGCCCCCTCGACGCACTGCAGGACGAACACGGCGAGACGACCTATCACGTCTACACGACCGTCGAGGTGCCCGATAGTGTCCGGGAGAACGGCCGGTTCAAGCGCAGCGTCACCTCGATGGCTGCCGTCGAGGAGACCCGGACGGTCGCGGCAGAGCGCGGTGGGGAGGTCGTCGACATCCGAACCGAAGAATCGAGTCTCGAGGAAGTGTTCCTCAACGTGGCCGAACCGGGCAGGGGAGACGATCGAGCGGTCGAAACCGGGAACGCCGGCTCGGGGGCCTGATCGTGCGGGCGAGGAAAGTCCTCCGCATCGCCCGCTGGGAGGTCACCAAGAACGCAGGCGGAATCGACCGTCGGACGGTCGCCATCGCAGTCGGAGCGATCCTGCTAATCGGGGCGCTCGCGCCACTCATCGCCAGTCAGGGCGTCGCACTGGACTCAGGTATCTACCGGGTCGGCGTCGACGAAGCAAGCCCCTATCACGACGTCGTGACCAACGAGTCGACGTTCGCGGTCCGTGAGCCCACTCTCGACGGCGTCGAAGAGGGACGACTCGACCTCCTGATCGACGGGTCGCGGATCGTGGCGACGGCAGATTCGCCGAAAGGGCGGGCAGCGCGATCGGAATTACGGAGTGCGACCCAGCGTTACAACGACGAGATGATGGGACGGGAAGACAACCGGACCGCGGCGTTTCCGGTGTCTGTGTCCCTGAATTATGTCGATCGGACGCTGCAGACGGCCCCGGCTGACGGATCCGACGGAACTGACGGGGGCCAGGACGGCACGGACAGTGCAACGGGCGGTTCGGGATCTGACGGGGGTGACGGCGGCACGGATCCCGGTGTCGGTGAAGGCGATTCGGTTTCCGGAGGCGGTGACGGAGGTGGATCACTCGGCGGCCTCGGCGGGCTGTTTGGTGGCCTCGGAGGGGGCGGAGCGAGCGGATCGCCCTCCGACATCGCGCCACCGTTCCCCTTCGGATCGCTCGTGCTGGCGTTCGTCTTCGTCCTGCCGCTGAACTTCGTCATCCAGGCCTACGGCAGTACGATCCTCAGCGAGCGGATCAACCGTCGTGGCGAACTCATGCTTGTCTCGCCCGTCTCCCGTGGAGACATCATCACCGGGAAGACGCTGCCGTACTTCCTCGGCGCGATGGCCTTCGAGACGATGATAACGGTGGGATTGCTGGCGGTGGGGCCGACGGTGGCGACGGGCTGGATCTCGCTACTCGCGGTGACGCCGCTGGTCCTGCTGTTCCTCGGGGCGACGTTCACAGGCGCGATGTTCGCCCGGTCGTTCAAGGAACTCACCTTCGTGACGGTGACGATCACGGTCGCGCTGACGAGTTACGCCTTCGTGCCGGCGATCTTCACCGACGTGACGCCGATCGCGCTCATCTCGCCGCTGACTCTCGTCGTCCGTGACCTCCAGGGCCAGGCCATCAGCCTCGTCGAGTTCACCTTCTCGACGCTGCCGCCGTTCCTGACGGCCGTCGTCACGTTCGGTCTCGGGGCGGGCCTCTACCGCGAGGAGGATATGTTCACCCAGCGACCGATCCCGCTGAAGGTCCTCGATTCGCTCTCCGGACGGATCAAGCGCCGAACGAGCGCCGCGAAGCTCTCGATCATCCTGCTGCCGTTCGTACTGGTGACGGAACTGGTCGCCGTCGCAATGCTGTTCGCCGTCCCGCGCTCGTTTTCGATCCCGGCGATCCTCATCGCGGTCGCAGTCATCGAGGAACTCGCAAAGAGCATCCACCTCTACGCCGGATTCGTCCACAAGAAGTACGCCCGAACAGTCAGGAACGCAATCGTCGTCGGGTCGCTGTCGGGACTGGGATTTTTCATCGCGGAAAAGCTCGGCCTCATCGTACAGTTGCTCGGGACCGACCTGCCGGAGGTCCAGCAAGCCGCGTTCGCCACCAGCAACGTTCCCAGCGAGGTGTCTCCGTTGCTTGTGGGAGCCCTGTTGCTGGCACCGCTCGCGTTGCACGCCGTGACGGCAACCGCGTCGGCGATCGGTGCGGTCTACAGTCGGCGGGGCTACGTCGTGGGGATCACGGTGGCGATCCTGATTCATCTCGCGTACAACCTAACGGTGGTGACTGTCTTTGTCGGGTGATCGATCGACCGGAAATGACTGGGAAAGCCAGGGGAACAGCGGCTGGCTGAACGACGTTCGACTGACGATCGCTCGCCGGGACGTCGCCTCACTCTCCCGGGAGAAGACGATCGTCCTCGCGCTGCTCATCCAGCTGTTCATCGCAGCGTTCTCGTCGTTCCTGGTCGTCGGCCTCACGTCGCTGTACGATCCGGGCTCGGTCCAGGCCGGCGGTATCGAAGTCGGAGTCTCCGGCGACGCGGCCGAGGAACTCCAGGAAGCGGCTGCCGAAGTCGACGGGATTCGGACGGCACGGTTCGGTAGTTACGCCGACGCCCAGGCCGCCTTCCAACGTGGACAGGTGGATTCGATCCTCGACGGGAACACGGTCAACGGGACGATACAGGTGACAGCGTCGGTCCCCGAGGGGAGCATCCGCTCGACGCTCGCGGTCGTCCAGATCCGCTCCGTGCTGGAGGCCCTGGAACGTAACGAGCGGACCGAGCGGGCCGAGTGGGTGACACGCCAGCCCGTCGAACTCCCGTCGGAGCAGAACGCGAGCCCGTACTTCGCGTTCACCTACACCGTGCTCGTCCCGCTGCTTCTGTTCCTGCCGCCGTTCATCAGCGGGTCGATCGCCGTCGACGCCGTCACCGAGGAGATCGAACGCGGGACGCTCGAACTCCTGCGTGTCGCGCCCGTCTCGCTTACCGACATCGTCGACGGGAAGGCCCTGGGCATGGCCGTACTGGCTCCCGCTCAAGCGCTGCTGTGGATCGTCTTGCTCACATTCAACGGGATCGCGATCCGGAACGTCCTTCCGCTGCTCACCCTGGTTTCGGCAGCATCAGTGCTGGTCGTCGTCATCGGCGTGGTGCTGGGACTGGTAACGGCCAAGCGCCGCGAGGCCCAGCTGCTGTACTCGATCCTGGTCCTCGGCGGGTTCGGGGCCATGGCACTTCTCCCAGAACATCCCGCGACTGTCGCCGCCAAACTCGCCGTCGGGAGCGCCACGACGGTCACGACGGCGACGGTCGTCGGTCTGGCCGCCACAGCGGTCGTCTTCTACGCGGCGATGCGGCGCTACGCCGCGACCATCGACCCCGAACGCTACTGAGTCCCGGGAATCGACCGTGGGCTTTAGGCCGTCGGGAACCCATCTCCAGCGGACTGATGTCAGAGGACCACCCGCACGGCGACGGATCGCCGTCCGAACCGCACGGCAATCCCGGTGATCAACCCGGCTCGTCGGATAGCGGCCATCCCGGTGGTCAACCCGGCTCGTCGGATAGCGGCCATCCCGGTGGTCAACCCAAGTCCGGAAACAGCGGGCACCCGGGCGGTCATCCCGGGACGCGAAACTATGACGAGCGACCGCTGATCGTCACCTGGGAGGTCACCCAGGCTTGCGAACTCGAGTGCGATCACTGTCGGGCCGAGGCACAGCCCGAACGCGATCCCGCGGAACTCTCGACGGCGGAGGGAAAGGAGTTCATCAACTCGATCGGGGACTTCGGCCACCCACAGCCCATCCTGGTGTTCTCCGGGGGCGACCCGCTGGAGCGACCGGATCTCTTCGAGTTGCTCGACCACGCCGCCAAGCGGGACGTCACGACGGCTGTCACGCCCGCGCCGACGGAGAACCTCACCGAAGACGTGATCGGGCGACTGGCCGAGACGGGTGTCGAGCGGATCGCGCTCTCACTGGACGGCGCGACCCCGGCGGCCCACGACGAGTTCCGCGGCGAGGAGGGATCGTTCGCCCGCGTCGAGCAGGCCGCCCGGCAGGCCCGCGCGGCGGGCATGGAGATCCAGATCAACACGACCGTCACCGCGAACACGGTCGAGGACCTCCCCGAAATCGCCGACATGGTCGCGGACTTCAGTGCGGCGATGTGGGAGGTGTTCTTCCTCGTCCCGATCGGCCGCGGCGAGGAACTCGAACAACTCGAGCCCGACCGGACCGTCGAGGTGATGGAGTGGCTCTACAGTCGCGGCCGGGAGGCACCCTATCGGGTTATCACCGTCGAGGCGCCGCATTACCGGCGTGTCGCCGACGAACTCGAGCGCCGTGAGTCAGGTGAGGGCGTCCGGGTGGGCTCGACGCGGGCGGGCAAGGGGTTCGTGTTCGTCAGTTACGAGGGCGGGGTCTATCCGTCGGGCTTTCTCCCCCAGAGTGGCGGCAACGTCACCGAGCGGAGTCTCGTTGATATCTACCGGAATGCGGACCTCTTCGAGCGTCTGCGGAACACGGATCAGTTCGCCGGCTCCTGTGGGGCATGTGACTATCTGGATATCTGTGGTGGATCTCGCTCCCGGGCGCACGCAGTCACCGGGAACGCGCTGGCGAGCGACCCGCTCTGTCCGTGGGTGGCGCGAGTCGAGGACGTCACCTAACCGTCTGTGGCGGGCGATAGACAGCGTGGGAACCACTCGAAGATCGAAGGGTGGCCTGGAAGTGACACGTTCGATCATCGGTACTCCCAGATGCGGGCCAAGTTGTGGTTCGTTTCCTGAACGATGTGCAGGTAGGCAATCCCGTCGACGATTTCGATTTTGAGGGTCTCGAAGTTGGCCTCATAGACGTGACACTGGGTACCAGTTTCGTCGATCCAGGTCTGTTCGTCCAGGAGGTCGTACGTGAGGAGGTCGTTGATGCGGCGATACGCCGTTGCGGAGGACATACTGACGGCGTTGGTGATTTCGTCGACAGTCACCGGCTTGGCACTTGCCGCGGTCAGGATGGCATTGCTGTACTCGTCGACCACGATTTCGACCAGGTCATCTGCCGCATCGTCTCGTAGCATACACGTAATACCCCCATCGAAGCCTCCAAAACGGTGCTATCCCGACTTCTCAGTTGAGAACGGTCACGTCGTTCGAAACGACGGCTGTACAGTACACTGCGGCGTGAGTCTTCGAGAGTCCGGCTGCCGTTGGGGAGTTCTACGAACCCTCGTCGTGCATTCTCTCGATTGCAACTCGGCTCCGTCCTATATCATCCCATCCCGTGAACACAGAGGCGAGAACGGGGATCACCGTGACCGGACACGCCTCATCACGAACCGTTCTGCTCGCCGAAGACGACGACTCCCTGGCGACCCTCTTTACGAACTGGTTGGAGAGTGAGTACACGGTCGTCCGAGCGGCCAACGGGGAAGACGCCCTCGAACTAATCGACGAGACTGTCGACATCGGCCTCCTCGATCGGAATATGCCGGAACGATCCGGTGACGAGGTCCTTCGGGCGCTCGGCTCCCAGTCATCACATTGGCCGATTGGCATGGTGACGTCGGTCGAGCCCGAATTCGACGTGCTCGATCTCGACTGTCAGGAGTATCTCCGAAAACCAATCACGAAGTGTGAACTTCGTGGAACGGTCGATCGACTCTGTAAACTCACGGACTGTGAGAAACGCTTGCAAACGTACTATACCCTACTCGCAAAAAAGGAACTGCTCGAGACCCACCACACGTCCGCGATACTCTCGAGCCGTCCGGAGTATCAGACCCTGCTTGAGGAGATCGCTGCTATGGAGGAACAACTCGACGCGACGGTGCTGGACACTGACGTGAACACGTCTCGGTTTGAACTTCTCCCGACTACACCTTGTATCTCGGATTCCGATGACGATTGAGACACGTACCGCACAGGAAGAGACGTACAAGCCGCGTTCGTATCCTGTCTGCGCTTCTCACCGATAGTTCGTCTCGATTAGACTTGCCAGCGGATGTCCTCGATCGACTGACGATCCTCGCTGGCGAGGACAACCCCGACCTGTTCCCCGTCGGAACGTTCCTCGATGTCGATTCGATTGTATCCCTCGGTGACCACCTCGCGGACGTCGGCGTCTAGGTCCTCAGCTTCCTCGACTCCCAGACGATTCTGGCCGCCGATCTCTCGGACGACGATCGGGTATTCGGGCATGCCCGTCACGTATGCAAGTACTCCCAAAGAGTCTGTCGTGAGAGCGGCGGTCTCAGTCTCCAGGCATTCCGTTCCGCCGGCGCGTCACTCAAGTGTCCGACCGGCCTCGATCAAGCTATGCAAGACGAATACGATCTCGTCATCGTCGGCGGGGGTATCAGTGGGGCGTCGCTTCTGTATACAGTCACAAAGTTCACCGACGTCGAATCGGTTGCACTCTTCGAAAAGGAACCCGAGATCGCGGCGATCAACTCCCACCACACGAACAACTCCCAGACGCTGCACTTCGGAGACATCGAGACCAACTACTCTCTGGAGAAAGCCGAGGAGGTCAAGGAAGGCGCTGAGATGGTCGCCGGGTACCTCGAGGCCAATGACTCCGACCGGGAGATACACGCAAAGCGCAGCAAGATGGCGCTGGCGGTCGGCGACGAGGAGGTCGACCGTCTCGAACGCCGCTACGACGAGAAGGGCTTTGGCGATCTCTTCCCGAAACTCGAGGCGATCGACCGCGAGGAGATCGCCGAGATCGAACCGAAGGTCGTCGAGGGACGGGACCCGGACATCGAGATGCTCGCCATCCAGACGCCGGACGGCTACACGGTCGACTACGGCGAGCTCGCGACGGACTTCGTCCGCGAGGTCGAGGGCGAGGCGGGGGTGGACGTGTTCACGGGAACGGAGGTCCAGAGCGTCAACGAGACCGACGACGAGTTTCTGATCGAGACCGAACGTGGCTGGTACCAGAGCGACGCGACGGTCGTCGCCGCCGGGTCCCACAGCCTCCAGATCGCCAAGGAGATGGGCTACGGCGAACACATGTCCCTGCTCCCGGTCGCGGGGAGCTTCTTCGTCGCCGACGAGGGCCTGCTCAACGGCAAGGTCTACACGCTCCAGATGGCGAAACTCCCCTTCGCGGCGGTCCACGGCGACGCCGAGGTCCACGACCAGGGACTCACCCGCTTCGGCCCGACAGCCAAGGTCGTGCCCGCACTGGAACGGGGTCGGCTCTCGACGGTCGCCGATTTCTTCGACGTGTTCGAACTCTCGCCGGACTCGGTGTTGAGTTACGCGAACATCCTCGCCGATCGGACCCTGTTGCCGTACGTCCTCGAAAACCTGCTCTATGATCTGCCCGCCGTCGGGAAGCGTGCCTTCCTCCCGCACGTCCAGAAGGTCGTCCCGACCGTCGAAGCGAGCGACATCGAGCGTGCGAAGGGCTACGGCGGCGTCCGGCCCCAGATCGTCAACACGGAAACGAAATCCCTGGACATGGGTGAAGCCAAAATCACTGGGGACGATGTTATCTTCAACATCACGCCCTCGCCTGGGGCCTCGACGTGCCTGAAGAACGCGATGCGTGACGCCGAACAGCTGAGCGAGTGGCTCGACATCGAGTTCGACGAGGACGAGTTCCGCGAGGCGACGATCGGGAACTTCCCGCGTGGCAAGGACGAATAGCCGGCAGAGTTCCGCCTTCAGAGCCAATCGCCCGGAACGAAAAGGACAGTTCCCGAAAAATCCTCAACAAACGCCTCGATACGACGGACTGCCGTGGCGATCTCTCCCGGTGACGCGGCCGTATCACACGCGAGGACGCCGGGATGTGCGTCGATCTCAAGTTCAGGATCGGCTCCTCGGAAGTCCGTGTCTTCACTCAAGATAACTCGATCTGTCTGATGTGCATACGCTAATAGAATCGTATCCTCGGTACCGAGCGCGATCTCGTCACCGACGACCGCGACATCATGCCCCTCGCCGTCGAGTGCAGAAACGTACGCTGGTGGGATGTGTTCGTCGGCCAGCAGCCTCATGCCTGTCGTTGTGCTTCTTTGTCGAGATCGTCGGGCCCATGAACGACAGTGAAGTCCTCGGGGACGGACCTCTTTTGCACCGTACGCATTTCGTCCGGATTGTCGTAGTAGTAGACGAGAGCGCGATAAACGTCGGCGATATCGAGGTCGTAGTCAGCAGCGACCTGTTCGGTGGACTCACCGGCGTCGATGATCCGCTTTGCGATGTGATGGACGCCGATGCGTCTCCCGTCGATTCGCGGAGCACCATCGAGCACTTCGGCCGTCGAGACGATCTCGCTCATCGTGTAACTGTAGGTCCCAATCAGTAATAAAGGCTGGTCGGGACTCGCCATCGAAATTTACAACGAGTCTACGCTAGGTCCGAAACCGATTGGGCTGTCTATCGTCCCATTCGACAGCTTTGACGAGATCAGGTAATGAGCTGAGCCGCCGTTCGACGAGGTCCAGGGGATGCGCGTCAATAAATCTGGCCGATCGGTGGTCGACAGCCGTCGACCCGTCGTTCACCTGAACGTGAACGGGGCCGAGATCCTCGTGCGTGTCGTCCTGATGCCACCCAACCAGTACGTCCCGCTCCGGCTCGATCCAATTGAACCAGTAGTGTTCGGACGGATCAGTCGTTCGGAGTCGGAATCCGGCTTCGATTCGAGCCCTCGTCCCGGAGTAGTCCGGATCGTCGAGGAACTGTCGGGGATCCACGTCGCCAACGACGCGGTACTGGCCGGCTTCCCGCGGTTCGGCCCGTCGTCGTCGCACGTTCGTGAGTTGCCCGGAAAATCGGTTGCGAATGCGGTCGTGGAGGCGTTTGCTCTGGAGGTTCTCCCGGTTGGCGAGGAAGACGACCATTATGCGAAAGTTGGGGGGGAGTCAGTCGGTGGCGAGGACAGTTCGACCACGTCGTCGTACAGCTGGAGGGCATGCTTGACGAGCCGACGGTCCGTGTTGGTCGCTTCCCACGTCTCGATGACGTTTCGACGCTCCCGTATCTCCGCCGCGCTCAACTCCCTCTCGACCAACTGATTCCGAAACGCCGAGAGCGATTCGGCATCGTACTCCGGCGCCAACTGCTCTCGCTCTTCGGTCAACTCGGCGAGCTGTGATTCGAGTTCCTCCCGAGAACACTCGTCGATGAGAGCCGTCACTTCGTCGAAGAGCAGACGAACGGGGTTCAAGTCGTACGCTTTGGCCCCCTCGACAGCCGTTTCCGTGACCCAGTTGTCGCTCGCCAGTTGCCGGAGTTCGTCGTCGGCCGTCGCCCGGGAGACGTCCGCTCTGTCGGCGATCTCTCCCACTGGTGTCGGCCCTTCCAGGGCCTCGACGACTCGGCGAACGCGTTCGCGACCGCTGAGCGTTTCTGTCCACGTTCGCTGGTTCGATTCGTCCATCTCTGTGCGTACTTATCCCCGTCGATTCAAATAATTTGGATTCGACCAATTATATAATCACACAGCCGAATCTTTTTCTCCACGCCGAACCTGCCACCGGTCATGGAGTACACGACCCTCGGCTCCACGGGCATGGAAGTCAGTCGGATCTGTCTCGGATGCATGAGTTTCGGGACGAGCGACTGGCGGGAGTGGGTCCTCGACGAGCCTGAATCAAAGGAGATCATCGAGCGTGCCATCGACCTGGGGATCAACTTCTTCGACACGGCGAACGTCTACTCGCTGGGCGAATCCGAGCGCGTTCTCGGAAACGTCCTCTCGGAGTACGACCGTGACGAGCAGGTCGTCGCCACCAAGGTTTACGGGGAAATGGACGAGGACAATCCCAACGCCCAGGGTCTCTCCCGGAAGGCGATCGAACAGGAACTCGACAATAGCCTCGATCGACTCGGCATGGAGACGATCGATCTCTATCAGACTCATCGCTGGGATTACGACACGCCGATCGAAGAGACGCTTTCGGCACTCGACGACGCCGTTCGTCGGAATCAGGTCCGGTACGTCGGCACCTCCTCGATGTGGGCTCACCAGTTCGCCGACGCGCTTGCGACCAGCGAGCGTGCGGGCCTCGAACGGTTCCAGACGATGCAAAACCACTACAACCTGCTGTATCGCGAGGAGGAGCGCGAGATGGTGCCCCTCTGTGAACGCGAGGGAATCGGCGTCATCCCCTGGAGTCCGCTGGCCCGCGGCTATCTTGCCAGACCGCACGAGGAGTTCGACGCGACGACGCGAGGCGAGACCGACGATTACGCCCGCGAACACCCCTACTTCGAGAGTGGCGGCCGGGAGATCAACGAACGCGTCGAGGAGTTGGCGGCGGACTACGGCGTGACGATGGCTCAAATCGCCCTGGCGTGGCTGCTCGAACAGGAGACCGTCGACGCACCGATCGTCGGCACGACCAGCGTCGAGCACCTCGAAGATGCAGTCGAAGCCCTGGAGATCGACCTCAGCGAATCCGATCAAGCGTACCTCGAAGAGCCCTACGAACCTGTACGGATCGCAGGCCACGAGTGAGGCCGGCCGATATCGAACCTCAATATTTTTCGGGCATCCCTCTCAATGTCGGGCATGGTCCTCCAGTTCATTCTGCCCGCCGTGTTCGTCTTCGCGTTCATCATGATTTCGGCCTATGCCGGTGCGCTCCGGGCACTCGAAGTCTACTTCGATCCCGAAGCCGACAGCATCTTCCTCTCGGACGATGCCGGCCCGCCGGAGTATCGGCGGGAGTGATCGCTGTCGAGAGGAGGGTACCCGCCTAAACCCATAGTATTTAATCGAACCGGCCGTGCGACCGACACATGGCAGATATCGATATTTCCGACGACGGGTCGGATGGAGACGTCCCGTCGTCGGGGTCCCCGTTGCCGTACTTCCTCGGGACGCGAGTCGTGATCCTCGCGATCCTCGTCGGCATCGCCTTCCTGGTTCGACCACTGGTGCACGGCGCGGTGTACGCCGCACTGTTCTCGCCTTCCGGGGTGGTATTGATCGGGGGTAGTACTATCACAGCGTTGGTTCTGTGGTTCACGCCGCCGTGGCGACTCGACGGCGGAAGAAGCGAATCCGACCTCTCCTCGGTGTTGTTCGAGGACGATCACACACCGGTCGACGACGTTTTCGCAGGTGGCGGGACAGCGATGCGAAAGCTCCGGATCTTCGGGGGGATCGTGGGTGTCCTGTTCGTGCTGTCGATCCTCGTAAGCGTGCCATCGGGTGCGCTCGAACAACGGACGCTGGCCGAGCAGACCATGGACGAGGGGACCGAACTCGAAGCGTTCCCGCAGGCCAACCCCGATAACCCACGCGTCGTTCCGCGTGCGGTCTCGGACGTGACAACTCGCGGGTCGGTCTCTTACCGAACGCACCGTCTCGGGACGAGCGACATCGCCAGACAGGAGGACGGCTCGCTGGCGTGGTCGTATCCGATCGAGCCGGACGGAGCTAGAAACAAGCTGTTGGAGAATCAACGCGGAGTCCTCGTCGCCAACATGACGTCGATGGACGAACAGCAGATCGACGTTTACGAGGCCGACTTCACCTACGGCGAGGGCATGTGGCTGCACCGCTCGGCGCGATGGAACGTCAAACTCGGCGGGTTCTTCTCTCAGTACAACGACGACGCCGTCGAGTTCAGTCACGACGGCGACCCATACCTCTACTATCCGAAGACGGGTCACGAATGGCACCTGCTCCCGTTCCCGCACACGACGCCGAAGTGGGATGGTGGGGCCCTGGTCCATCCCGACGGAACCATCGAGCATCTCACGCCCGAAGAGGCACAGGCCAACGCAATCCTCGACGGCCAGCGCCTGTACCCGATGACGTTGACGCGGTCGGAGATGTCGTCGTTGGGCTACCGCGAGGGGATCATCAACCAGATGCCGGTCATCGGCGAACACGAGGGAGAAGTCGAAGTCGCCCGCCTGCCTGACGAGGCAGACAACGAACAGCCGTTCGTCATCGACCTCGAAGGCGAGCAGATGTCCTACGTCACGGCGATGGAACCCTACGGCGAGGACACGCGCGGTCTCGACGAGGTGTGGTTCGCCGACGCTGATACCGGCGAGTACACCTACTTCGGGACTGGGGACGAGACCCTGACTGGACCGGAACGGGCGATGGGCATCGCCAAGTCAGAAGACTCCCAGACCGGCTGGGGAGAGAACTTCGTCGTGACCGAGCCGGTCCCGGTGACCGTCGACGGCGACCTCTGGTGGCACATCAAGGTCGCGCCGGTCGATTTCACCGACGTGACGCGGAACGTCTTCGTCAACGCCGACACCGGCAACGCGATCGAACTCAGCGACGACACGGCTATCCGGGAGTTCGTCCGCGGTGATATCGACGAAAGTGAACTTGAAGCCGGCGAGAACGGCACCGACATCGAACCCGCGCCGGACGATTCGGACGTGCTGTACTACATTCTCATCACCGACGAGAACGGCGATGTCGTCGAACGGATCCCGGTCGAACGCGGCCAGGACACCCAGATCGTCGCGCCCAAGGACGAACGGGTTGCCGAGAACGAGACGAGCGGGTAACCGCACCCGGTCACCGAGCGGAGGGCCCGACGCTACTCCGCGTCGGCGGGTACGTCGAAGTCGTGGTAGTGTTCGCCCTTCTCCTTGCTGAGGATGTTCAGTGCGGCCGCAGCGCCGTCCCCTGCAGCGATGACTGCCTGCCACTCCTCGGCGCGAACCATCGCGCCGGTCGCGTAGGCGTCGGGGACGCTGGTCTCCATCTCGACGCCGACGTCGACGATTCCCTCGTCGGTGGTCTCACAGCCCAGATCCTCGGCCAGCGAACGATCCGCGCCAGTCGCCAGCACGACGTAGTCGGCCTCGTACTCGCCCTCGTCGGTTTCGACGGTGAATCCGTCGTCCGTCTCCGCGACGGCCGTCACCTCCTCGCCCTGGTTGCGTTCGACACCGAAGTCCTCGACCTGCGCACGGGAAACGTCCATAAACTCGCTGCCGTCCATCGATTCGATGCCCAGATAGTTGAACAGGTGGGCCTTGTGCATCCAGGTCTCGTCGGTGTCGAAGACGAGCGTCTCCAGATCGTTCTTCGCGGTGAACAGTGCGGCACTCAGGCCGGCGGGGCCGCCGCCGGCGACGATTACGTCTACCATGTTCGATCAGTGCATCGCCGACGCAATAAGGCTTGGTTCGGCCCGATCATATCAGCACTGAGATCGGCTCTCAGTGTTCCCGAACAGCATCCGTTCAACAGTCACCATCACGTGGAGAACGGGACTGCACCGAGCCGTTGGTCGCGATGACGAGTCGCCGATCGGCCTCGACATCGTCGAGGACGTGCTCGGTGCCATCCGGACGAACGATTTCGAGACGGTCGACCGACGCCTCACCGAGACCGAAATGAAGCGTCCGTGTCGATTGGGAGAAGAAGTTCGAACGGCTGCTCCGGACGCGGGTCAGGGTTTCCCCGCCATTCGTGACGACTCGAACTCGGGTTCCGAGTGCGTTCGTTGCCCCCGACTCGACGTCGACCTGGAGCCAGTTGCCGTCACTGTTGACGTTCTCGTAGAGTTTGAATCGCGAGGATGTATCGGCCGCGACCACGTCGCGATCGCCGTCACGATCGTAGTCGAACGTGGTGAGTCCCCGGCCGTTCGAGGGCACCAACCCGGCAGCGGACGCGTTCCGACGTGTGAACGTCCCGTTGGCCTGGGCCTCCCAGAGCGAAGGATAGGTCTCGACCGCATCGAAGCTCCCGTTGACGTTCCGGACCAGGTAGTACTTGCTCGCGTGGACGAGATCCAGGCGCCCGTCGTTGTCGAAGTCCTCGATCGCCCCCGCCCATCCCCAGCCACCTTCCCGAACGCCGTAGGCGTCCCCCCGTTCGACAAAGGTTCCGTTCCCGCGATTGATCAACAGCGTATTGCCGCGGTTGCGAACGTTGAGCCCGCTGTTGAGTTCCCAGACCTCCTGTGGGTTCGGAAACTGAATGTTCGTCACGAACAGGTCCAGATAACCGTCCCCGTTCACGTCACGGACGACCGACGCCATGCCGTGGCGATTCGTCTCGGCAAGCGGCCGCGAATCGAAACTCCCGTCACCTTGGTTCACCAGGAGGACGTCACGTGCGTAATCGTTCGCGACGTGAATGTCCGGATACCCATCGCCGGTGAGATCGACGAAACTCGTCGCGAGACTCCACCGGGAGCCCTCGACGTTCGCGTTCTCGACACGTTCGAAGCCGTCGTCGGTGTTCTCGAAGAGGACGTTCGGGTAGCCATCGAGTGCCTGGCCGGTCGTCCCCAGGCGCGGGGTTTCGTTTCGCCAGTCCCCGTTCTGGACGACGTAGACATCGAGGTCGCCGTCGCGGTCGTAGTCCGCGGCACTCGCCCCGGTCCCCCACTCGAGTTTCGTCTCGAAACCGGCCTCGGACCGCCGGAACTGTCCCTCACGGTTCCCCAGGAAGATCGGCCGGCCGACCCGCGGGATCAACAGGAGGTCTTCCCACCCGTCGCCGTCGGCGTCGAAGAACAGAGCCGACTTCAACGGCGGATAGTCGCCTGCCGGGAGGGAGTGCGACGGTTCGAACCCGGAACCGGTATTGGAAAAGAGGACGGGGCGATCCCCGCCGGTCGCGAGAAGGTCCGGCCACCCGTCCCGGTCGACGTCGGCGACGAAGACGCCACCGTCGTCACTCCCGTCCGCGTTTCCGGTGGTTCGATAGTTCAGGCCACACGAGCGGGCCGTCTCTTCGAACGCGACCCGGTCAGTGTCCCCACTCCCGACAATGTCAGTTCCCAGCGTGCTGGCGAGCGAGCTGGTGACTGTCAGTGCGACGGCGACGAGGGCAGCGAGGGCGAGTACCGCAACGACACCGGCCAGCAGGACGCGTCGTCGATCCGTGTCCCGGCTCATCGTTCCGGTTGTGGTACGGGTAGCGCCCGATACGAGCGAGGCGGCATCAGGAACGTCGCCCTGTTGGTCACGGTGACGAACTCGAGGATGCCGTCGTTCTCGTCCGGGACATCGGCCGCCACGTGCTCCCCGTTCATCGCCTTCCGGACGTCCAGAAAGTCTCCGAGGTCACGTTGCCAGGAATCGAAGTGCAAACCTGGGGCCTCCGTCGCGTTGAAATCCCGTCGGAGAATGGGTTGACGGAAATCCTCGTCGCGCGCGTGGAGCAGCTTCTGTCCGTGCCCGACGACGTTCTTCTCTCTGGCGTCCTCCGTCACCCGTTCGGCGATGCCTTCGGTCATCCCGCTGTCGGTCGCGAGGTTTTCACCCACCTCACCGACGGTATCGGGATCGTGTTCGGGACTGTACATCCGATGGACGCGTCCTTCGTGATCGTGTTCGTACCACGGTTCGAGATCGTGTTCGAGTCGGGAGACCTGCATCGTGGTCCCGCCGGAGAAGGGACCGTTCCGGATCGTGACCCGATCCTCGGTCGCGAGCGTGTCCGTGTAACTACTCTTGAACCCCATCGATAGCGGCGCCTTCTCCGGGATGTTCTCGGAGTCATATTTCTGAGCCGGCTGGGCCCGGCCGAAAAAGCCAGTACGCCGTTGGGAGATCTCGAAGTACTCCTTGAGTGTCCCCTCCACGGTGACACCGTTGATCCGTTCCAGATCACCGAACAACGCCTCCTCGGCTGCCAGAAGGATCGAGCCGAGACCACTGGCGAGATGCACAACGGCGTCCGCATTGTCCGCGGACGCATCGGTCTCTCCGAGTTCGTCGAGAACGGCTTCAGGCGTCGGAAGAGTCACGCTCTCGGGCAACGACGGTTCGAAACGACTGAAATACGACGGCGAGTAGCCGACGACGAACAGCAACCCCTCGTGTTGGACGGCGCTGGTGTCTCCCCCGGTGCCTCGCTGAAACGCCCGTTCGAGGGTTCGAAAGGCCGATTCGACGGCGGTCCGTGCCCCCTCGTCGGGAGGATCCGGACCGACGTAATCCAGCAGCAGGATCGCCTGGTGCTGGGGAAGGACTGTATTGCCGAAGCGATCCCGGACGAGCCACTCGACCCACGCGTGCTGACGATCCGGCAACGTCGATAGGTCCTCGGGACCCGTGGGATGTGTTCCGGATTCGGGCGTCTCGGTAGCGTTCCCTTCGCGGTCGAGGCACGCCGAGAGACCACCTGCGCCGCCGATTGCGACAGCGGCACGGATCATCTGTCGACGCGAGAGCCCGCCCCCAGCCTCCCGATCGTCGCTATCCTGACGGTTGCTATGTGGACATGGCATTGATCTCACCTGCGCTCGGGCTCTCGTTCGTCACCACGACCGGGGTCGTCGTGAAGCTCGTCCGGTCCCGGTACTGAGAGGCTGTCACTCCGCTTTCGGCGCCGGTCGGAGTGGCTCCCTCGGTCGTGATGGTATTGTTTGGTCATTGTTCCCACCGCTCACGTACCGGATCCAGTGCGGTCCCATCGAGAACAGTGCTCGTGTTCCCGACGTCGATGCCGGTTTCCGTCGGCTCGACAGCGAACAGTGCCCGGAGGAAGGCAAAGGGAGCACCCGCGCTCCAGGCCTGTGGGACGCAGGAGGAAGCGTAGGGTTTCGGCGAGAGAGTGTCGTCGAACCCACAGAACAGTTCGGGGATCCGGTAGTCGTCGAAGTGCGTCGAAGCATCCAGGACTGCCCGCGCCAGGTCGTCCGTTTCGGCGTGGAATCCGTACCCGGAGAGACCGAGCGCACTCAGCGAGGTGTCGTGGGGCCAGACGCTCCCGAGGTGATAGGAGATCGGACTGTATCCGTCAGCGTCCGTCGACATCGTCCGGAGACCCCAGCCGGAAAACAGTCGATCGGACGTCAGCGTCGCCGCCACAGAGGTCGCCCGTTTCTCCGGGACGATACCCGCCCAGAGACAGTGCCCGACGTTCGAAGTCAGGGTCGGCACGGTGGTTCCGGTTCCGTCCTTTGCGACCCCGTAGTAGCCGGCATCGGGGAGCCAGAACGTCGAGTCGAACGCGTCCGCGAGACGGTCGGCGAGCTCTCGAAGCTCGCTCGCCCGGGAAAGATCGTCGAAGACGTTCCCGTAGAGATCGGCCGCGTCACGGAGCGCCCGGTAGGCGTATCCCTGCACTTCGACGCTGGCGATCGGTGGCTCGGCGATCTCGCCGTCGGGATACTGCACGCTACCCGGAGTATCGCGCCAGGCCTTGTGCAACATCCCCATCGTCGACGATTCCTCGTAGTAGACGAACGGGTCCTCACCGTACTGCGTGAGGGATCGACGGAGCCACGAGACCGCGCCATCGAGTGTTTCGGCGAGTTCGGTCACGAGGGCATCGTCGCCTGTCCAACGACGGTGAGCGGCAAGCAGGGCGATCCAGAGGGGCGTCGAATCGACGGAACCGTAGTACGGCGAGTGTGGGATCCGTCCCCGCTTTGCGAGTTCGCCCTTGCGGATCTCGTGGAACATCTTGCCAGGCTCTTCCTCGCGAGTTTCGTCCACGGTCGTCCCCTGATACGCCCCAAGATAGCGTAACGTCCCACGGGCGAGCGACGGGAACAGCGGGAGGGCCTGATAGGCCGCGATGAGCGAATCGCGTCCGAAAACCGTCGCGAACCACGGAGCCCCGGCCAGCGGAACCGGCCCGTACGCCGTCTCCGCAGTGAGTGCGAGAAGGTCCTCCCCGGCGCGGCGGAACACGCGATCGTAGTCCCGCCGCCCTGTCTTCACAGTCGGGACGTCGAGTCCGTCGCTCACAGTCGAGCGTTCGCCGATGGCTTCGGGTTCGATTCCCGAGCTACCGGCCCCGGATCGCTCCCCGTCGTCGGCCCCAACGCTGGCACGGACTCCGAATCCGACGGTCGTCTCTTCCTGGGATTCGAGGTCCACGTCGAACGTTGCAGCTGTCGGCGTGAGCGTGGTCGGCGTCCGGTCGAAGGCGACCCGCGTTTCACGCCGCAGTGAAGTGCCCTCGTTCGTCTCGTACTCGTAGGTGAAGGCGACTGCGTGATCGTCGACAGTGACAGACGGGTCGCGTTCGAGCCGGGATCGGAACCCCCTGACCTCGAAGACGTCGGCGAAGTCGACGTCGAACTCGACGGTCATCTCCCCCGAGTACGGGACCGAGGAGTGATTGACGAGACGGACCTCCTGAGAGAGGCTGGCGCTCCCGGTCACGGTCTGTCGCGTTTCGAGAACGAGATCGCTACGCTTTTCGGTGGATTCATCGACCCGGTTGATCGCCGTGTTATCGTCGGTCGCGACCAGAACACGCCGGTTCGGGCCGGTCAGATCACGGCCGAGGGTATCGACATCGACGCCGTCGAGCGTCACGGCGAGTGTCGAGAGGTGACGCGTATCCCGGAAGTAAAGCCCCCCGTCGCCGTCGGGCGCTATCCCGGCACGATCCGGAGTGCCGACCAGCAGCGTGTAGCCGTCGACGAGGACGTCACGAGTCATGGGCCACCTCCGGATACTGTGCGGACGACGACAGCCGTCGCGGGTCAGTCCGCATCGTCGGTCACCCCCACGCGTCGAGCGAACGACGACGGGACGGACAGCGTATCGAAAGCTTGCCCGAGGAGATCGTCGAGACGCTCGCTAGCCACCGTATCGGTTCCGAAGAGATTCTCTCGCTGGTCCGGATCAGTCCCCGTGTCGAAGACCATCGGCGCGTCGATCCGACGCACCGGTTCGGCCTCGAACCGCCAGACCGGGACGTCCGTATACGGCAGATAATCGCCGGCCGTCACGTCCGATTTCGGTTCGGGCGGCAAGAAGACGCCACGCGCGTTGATCATCGACGTGGAATGACAGTAGGCCGGCTGACCCGTATCACAGGGACGGTGATACGTGTACCGCCCGTCGGTCACGGAGACGCCGGAGCCCCACTCGCCATAGATCGCCCAATCACGATGGGTCCCGCTCGCCTCACCGGAGACCAGATCCACCAGACTACGGCCGTGTGGATGATCGCCGGCGTCAGTCGCGTTCAGGTACGAGAGCATCGTCGGGTGGAGATCGATCGCCGCCGTGAGTTGCTCGATCCGCCTGGAATCGGCGTCGGGGTGGTGGACGAACAGGGGCGTCCGAGCCAACACGTCGTACATCGGCATGTGGATCTTGCCGACGTAGCCGTGATCGCCCAGCGAGTAGCCGTGATCCGACGTCACGATCACGGCCGTTTCCTCCCAGAGGTCACGCTCGTCCAGGACGTCGAGGAGCCGTCCGAACCACTCGTCGACCATCGTCACTTTGCCGGCGAACTGCGCCCTCGCGAATTCGAGATTCCGTTCGTCGATAGATCCCTGGCCCCCGTCGACAGTCCCCCAGTGTGGCCAAAACGAGAGGTCGGGATCCCTGGGATCCTCGTCGGTGTACATCGAGGCGTACGGTTCCGGGCAGTGAAACGGCTGGTGGACGTCGAAACTATCGACGTAACAGAACCACTCGTCCCACTCGACGCCGTCGAGGAAGGTCGCCGCCTTCGAGAACACTTTCGGGGCGAAGAAGTCGCGTTCGTCGCTCTCGTCGAGGCCGGCGACGTTCCTGGCGTACTGTGCCCGCTGGACGTACTCGACGCTTCCGGGATCCTCGGCCCCGGCCTGTGCGAGGAGTTGCTCGTCCGGTCGTCGGGGGGTGGCCTGCCAGGCGTCGAACTCGTGGCCACGGACGAACTCGAAGGCGTTGAAGTCCTCGTAGTACCCACCGGCACCGTGCTGGAAGTAGTGATAGTGATCCGTGACCAGTTGCGTGAACGTCCCGGTCTCCCGGGCCGCCTGCGGGATCGTTTTGTCGGACGGTTCGATCGGTCCCCAGCCACGCCAGGGGAACTCCTGGACGCCGGCGAGCCACTCTCGCCGGGTCGGCATACAGAACATGCTCCCGGCATAGTGGCTGTCGAACACCGTCGCTCGCTCGGCGAATCGATCCAGGTTCGGCGTCGCGACCTCGTAGTCGAACCCGCGCGGTCGGTCCGCATAGGCGCCGAGCATGTCCCGACGGAGACTGTCGATCGAGACGAAGAGAACGTTCACGGCGACACCCCCGGCAACGCGGCGAGGAGTGCCCCGTGACCATCAGCCCTGCAGAGCTCGCCGTCGACGACGAGAAACGCATCCGTCCGACAGACCCCGCAACGTTCGAGACACGGAAGCCCGCGCGAATCGACGGACGCCGTCGCGAGCCGTTCACGCACGTCCGGGGTGACGTTGTTCACACAGTACTCGACGACCGTCGGCCCCGACTCGCGACCGTCGGCCGCCTCTCCAGCAGTCTTTGACCCGGACGTCTCTCGTCGCTCGTCACCGTTCAGTCCACCGTCGCCTCCTCGTCCGTCACCGTTCAGTTCACCATCGACGCGTCGTTCGGCAACGCTCAGTCTACCGTCGGGAACTTTATCCCCCCGCGCGACACACCGACGGAACGACCGATGGAGGAGCAAGGCTTTCGAGAACGGTTGCTGGAGCGGGTCTGCGAACGGCGTCCGACCGTCACGATCGTTTTCGTCTTTTCCGGCGCGCTGTTCGTTGTCTCGCTGCTCATCTTCGCCTTCGCAGACATCTCCGAAGCGTCGAACGTCATCGCCCTGATCGACGCCGTCATCAGCGGGATCGTACTTGTCGGCTCCGGTTCCGTACTCCACGTGTGCAATCGATTCCAGGACGAAACCTGAGCGTCGGCTTACTCGACGGAGTTTCGAAGCGGTATCGGGGACGTTCATGTGGTCTCTTCACCCCCGGTATCGCCTGCGGTCTCATCGGGGAGTGGGTGAGTGTCCCAGTACTCGCTGTCCTCGTCGGCACGGAAACACGCGACGTTCCGATCCTCACCCACGTCGATGGACGGGACCGACGTCCGAACACAGTGGTCACGTGCTTCCGGACATCGCGTGTGGAACCGACAGCCCGAGGGTGGATTCGTCGGATCGGGAATGTCGACGCCGCGAACCGGCGGATCCTCGATGTCGCCGTGTTTGACTTCGAGGTCGGGGGTGGCCCACTTCAGCACTTTCGTGTAGGGATGGTGTGGATCCGCAAGGACCTCCTCGCAGGGGCCTATTTCGACGATCTCGCCCAGGTACATGATAGCGAGTCGTCCGTCCGCCTGTCCGGCCAGGTATCTGGCGTTTGAGAGGTTGTGGGAGATGAAAAGGAACGAGGTGTCGAACTGCTCCTGGAGTTCCAGCATGAGGTCCATCATCTCGACGCGCAGCGAGACGTCAAGCGCCGAGACCGCTTCGTCGGCCAGGATGAGGTCCGGTTCCATGAGGAGGGCGCGGACGAGAGCGGTCCGCTGCTGTTCGCCTCCCGAGAGCTGATGAGGGAACCGGTAGGCGTAGTCCTCTGCGGGTGTCATCCCGACCTCCTGGAGCATCCCGAGGATGCGGGCCTCCTTCTCCTGACGGGAGAGATCCGGTTTCCAGCGTTTCAGCGGCTGGAGGAGCGTCGCCATCACCGTCTGGTTGGGATTCAGCGAACTGCCTGGATCCTGGTGGATGATCTGGAGTGCCCGACGGATGTCGTCGTACGGGATATCGACGTCGTCCGCCCCGTCTCTGGCCTCCCAGACGTCCTGGCCACGGAAGGAAACGGTCCCGTTCGTCGGCCGTTGCAGCCCGAGGGCCGTCTTCCCGAGCGTCGTCTTCCCGCAGCCCGATTCCCCGATCACCGCGACGACATCGTTCTCTGGAATGTCGAGCGTGATGTCGTCGACGGCATGGACAGTCTCGGGTTCGCCGAAGAGATCGAGCATCCCGCGACGGTTCTCGAAATGAACGTCGACGTCCCGCAGGGAGACCACACTGTCGTTGCCACTCATCGGGATCCCTCCTTGCCGGGGGCAGCCCCGGCAGCCTCGGGCGGATCGTCGGGCCTCTCCACCGACTGATCCTCGAACGGGAGCGGGATGGCCGCCGGCGCCTCCTCGGGATAATAACACGCGACGCGATGTTCGTCGGTCAGATCGTCGTACGGTGGATGGACGTCTAAACACTGGTCGTCCGCGAGCGGACACCGTTCGGCGTAGGAACACCCCTTCGGGACGCTGACCGGATCGGGGGCCCTCCCTGCGATCGGTTGCATCTCCGCGTAGGGCGTCTCCAGATTGGGGACGGCCTTGAGTAACGCTCGGGTGTAGGGATGTCTGGCTCCTTCGACGACATCCTCTGCCGTGCCGACTTCGACGAGGTCGAACGCGTACATCACGCCGATGCGATCGGCGAGGTTGGCGACCAGCGGCAGGTCGTGGGAGATGAACACGATGGTGAGATTGTACTTCCGCTGGAGTTTCTTTATCAGGCTGAGGATCGAACGCTGCATGAGCAAGTCGAGTGCGCCCGTCGGTTCGTCCATGACGAGGACTTCCGGTTCCAACAGGAGCGCGAGTGCGATGAGGGCACGCTGTCGCATGCCGCCGCTGAGTTCGTGGGGATGGCTCGCGAGCACCTGCTCAGGTTCGAGATACAGGTCCGAGAGCAACTCGCGTGCGCGTTCCATCCCTGACTGGCGGTCGACGTTGTGGGCCGACAGGGTCTCCTGGAAGTGCTGGCCGATCCGCAACGTGGGGTTGAACGAGTCCAGTGCCCCCTGGAACACCATCGCGATCTCCTCCCAGCGGAGTTGGCGGAGTTCTTCCGCGGAGAGTTCGAGTATGTCTACGGGTTCGTCCGGGGAAGGATAGTACGTGATCGACCCCGAGAGGACCCCCGGATCCTCGACAGCGTCCAGCATCGATGCGGCGAGCATCGACTTGCCCGAGCCCGACTCGCCGACGATCCCGAATATCTCCTCGCGAGAGACCGAGAGATCGACGTCGTCGAGGACGCGTGCCACGCCGCGATCCATCTCGAACTGGACGCGTGCGCCTTCGACGTCGAGGACCACGTCTTTCCCTGGGGACATCTATCGCGCACCTCCCGTGCCGGGATCTTCGGAGTCGGAAATGGTCTTCGACCGTCGCGCCCGCACCCGGGGATTGAAGATCCGATCCGCCCCCTGGGAGAGGAGGACGAGCCCCAGTGAAAGGACGATGATGGCGATCATCGGAATGAGGAGCGTATAGGACGCACCCAGCGAGTACAGCGCGCCGGAATTGCGGTAGGCGCGGTTCATCGTCACGCCCCAGTGGGTGTTTGTGAACGGCAGAACGCCCAGGAAGTACAGCGCCACGGAGCTGAAGATGACGATACGGCCGGCGTTGACGAAGTTGATCGTGATGTAGGGCATGATGTTCGGAACGATGTCCCTGGCGATGATGTTGGGCGTCCGAATCCGCATCGTGCGCGACGCTTCGACGTAATCGGATTCGCGGAGTGTCAGTACCTGTGAGCGGATCGACCTCCCGAGTCCGGCCCATACATTGATCGTCAGCACGATACCCACGACCCAGGGGGATTCCGGCTGGAGGATTGTGGCGACCACGATCGCCAGCGGGAGGCCCGGGATGGCCGTGGCCATGTCCATGACAGTCGTCAGGACGCTGTCGATCCGACCGGCTCGATAGCCGGCGAGCGTCCCCAGAACGGTGGCGACGCCCGTGGCGAAGACGCCACCGGAGAGCATCATCTCCAGCATCGGCGGCGTCGCGTGGACAATCAGGCTGATCATGTCCTGTCCGAGACCGTCGGTGCCGAGGGGGTGGGCCATCGTCTGGAAGGGCTGGGTGTGGAGCGCCCCCTGGTTCGTCTCGGGAGGGGGGACGAGGACGACGCCAACCGTCCCCATCAGGAGGTAGAAGACGACGATGAGGACGCCGACGCGCGTCCGCCAGTCGCTCCAGACGACCCGGAGTGGCGAGGCGACGTAGAGGTCCCACTTGTAGGCCCATCGCTGTCTCCGTGTCCTGCGTTCTACCTCGTAGGCACGGAACGGCGAATCGGCGTCCACTCGTTGTCCCCCGTCTGACAGCGCGGAACCATCGTCTCGAGGGACAGCGTCGTGGTCGTCGCCGTCAATACGTTTCACGGGTCTCACCTCCACTGGCCCGGGGATCGATCAGCCCGTAGGTGAGATCGGCGAACAGGATCGCGGCGACGATGGCCGTCGTGATGATGATGAACGCCCCCATCATGAGGGGGTAGTCCCGGGCATCGATCGCCTGGAACATGTAGTACCCGATGCCCGGATAGGCGAAGATCTCCTCCAAGATGACGGCGCCGCCGAACATCGTCCCGATCGAGATCATCAACGTAGTGTAAAGCGGGAGGACCGCGTTCCGACCGACGTACTGGAACGCGATCCGTCTGCCCGGGAGGCCCCGTATTTTCGCGGCTCGGAGGTAGTTCTCGCCGAGGACGTTGATGCTGTTGCCCCGCATCGCCAGCGCCTGGAAGCCAAAGCGCGTGAGGACAAACGACAGGACGGGCAGGGCCGCGTGATAGAGCGCGTCGAGGAGGAACGCGACCGAAAACCCGACAGGGACGGCGTCACTCGACCGTCCGCCGGTCGGGAAGAGGTCCATCTGATAGCTCAGGACGAACAGAAACAGCACGCCGAGAACGTAGTACGGGATGGAATTGAAGAAGATCGACACAGAGGAGAACGTGTAATCGAAACGACTTCCCTCCTTGTAGGCCATGACGGCACCGAGACCGATGCCGATCGCGAACGTGAACAGCAGCGACAGCGCCATCACGAACAGCGTCCAGGGCAGTGCCTCGATCAGGATCTGGTTCACTGGGTCCCCGTACCACGTCGACGTCCCGAGGTCTCCCTGGAAGACAGAACTCATGTATGAAACGTACTGTTCGACGATACTCTGATCGGGGTTTATTGCGGCTTGTGCCTCGACGAGAGCGTCGATCGCGTCGCTGGACATCCCCGGATTCTGGTTCCGAATCTGTCCACGGAGGTAATCCAGTGGCCCACCCGGAATCAGTCGGATCATGACAAACGAGAGCGAAACAGTCCCGACGATGGTCAAGATCGCTCTCCCCAGTCGGTTGATAAGCCAGTGCATCACGGACCTCCAGCGTCGAACTGTGTACTCATGCTCGGTTTGGGAGCGCGGCGTTCAGGTACTGGCTCCGGCGCTACGGCTCCAGCGTCGAACTGTGTACTCATGCTCGGTTCGGGGGCCGGCGTCATCCGCCCGAAGGCAACTAGGGGAGATCATTCTCGCTGCGGGGTGATCTGTCCCTCGTGGAACGGCCAGGCGAGGTGCGTCGGCGGGTTGACCGTCATCCAGTCGTCGTCGGCGGAGGGGACATTCCAGTCGTTCGTGGCGTACCACACGGCACCGATCTTCTCCATGATGGGGAGGACCGGGAGAGCCTGGTTGACCGCCCAGGCGATCTCGACGACCGTCTGTGTGGCTTCCTCGCCCGATAACTGTGGGAGTTCCTTCGTTCGCTCCGTGATGTTGATCTCCTCCATCGATCCTTCCGGGTCCCCGACTGGCATCGGCACCTCGAATGAGTCCGGGACGCTCGCGTCGCCAGCCTGGGAACTCTGTGTGAGGGCACGGAACCCGAAAAACGGGTGCGGACGGGCGCCACCCCACCACTGTGGCGTGATGTCGAACTCTCCGTTGGGTCGCGTCTGGCCGTTCCAGGTCGGCGCGTCGACCGTACGAAGTTCCGTCTCGAATCCGAAGTTCTGTAGCTGGGAATTGAGTGTCTGTCCCGCGTTCACCCAGTCGGTCCAGCCACCGGGGTAAACCAGTTCGAGGGACACCGTCTCGCCGTCCGGTCCCTGCCAGGTCCCACCGCTCTTCGAGTAGCCCGCGTTCTCGAGGACCTGCGTGGCCATGTCGGTGTTCGTCTCGTAGGCGGTGAAGGCCTCGTAGTTGTCACCCAACCAACTCTGTGGGACATCCTGGTTGATGCCTGGGATGCCGGTCGGCTTTCCGACCGGCGCCTTGAAGTTGAGACTGGCTGCGTTCTGGGCGATCCGTCTCCGATCTGCGACGTACGCGATCGCCTTCCTGAAAGCCGGCCGCTGGATGTGTTTGTTCTCGTGGTTCCAGAACAGTCCGTGGCCGTTGAGATTGCCGATCGGATTGATCTGATACTGCTCGGGCAACTGCTCTAAGGCACTCTCCGAGAGCACGACCGGCCCGATGTAGTCGATGTTCCCGGTAATCCCCATCTGGAGAATGCCTTGATTGCCGGTCGTCTGTGTCACTTCGAGGGAGAGTCCCTCGATCGCGTCGTATGCCGGATGACCGTCGTGGGCCTCCCCGTAGAAGTGCCGTGTCGTGGCTTCGGTGATCCGGAACGGACCCAACCCGGTCGCCTCGTCCTCGAACTCGGCGACGTCGGCTCTGACGTCGTCCCGGGCGCTGTCGGAACCGGCTTCCTCGAAGCGCTGGACGAACTCACCGAAAACATCGGCTTTCGTGTGGAATCGCCGCCCGGCGTAGGCGCCGAGAGCGATCTCACGGTTCTGGGTCGAGAGCGTGATCTCGGTCTCCGTATCGCTCACCGTCTCGACGCTCTCGATGACGTCGGCCGGGGGTTGTTGCATGTAGATGTCCATCTTGACCTGGGTTGTCACGTCCTCGGCAGTGAGCGGATCGCCGTCGTGCCAGGTGACGCTGTCGTCGACGGTGATGGTCATCGTCGTCCCGTCGACAGTCAGGTCTTCGAAGACCGGAGAGGGCACGTACGTCGCGTCGGCCTGCCGATACCCGATCATGTACTCCTGGACCCAGTTCCGCGTCGCTCCGGCGACGTTCGTCGCGTTGTAGTCGTTCCAGTGAACGTTCTCCGGGACCCGATCCGTGGGAACGTTCCAGGTGTCGTCGAGGAATGTTCCCCCTTGCTGTGCAGTGGTGCCCTGACTTTCCCCATCAGTTGTCCCTGTTCCCCCACCCTCGTCGTCGGCTGGCTGTGACTCCGTCGTGTCTCCACTCCCACACCCCGCAAGCCCGGCCGTTACCACGGCAGTCGCACCGAAACCGAGGTTGCGAAGCAACTCGCGCCGTTCGATTTCCGGAAATTCATGCCGTTTGTTGTCTCGCGGCATGACTGTTTCTTGCCTGTATAATACTTAAGGTTTGGGGAGAACAACTACTGAGAGTTGTTGGAAAACTATACGGGGCCCCGGGCCGTTACGGCAAGTGATGACGGGATATGCAACACCACCCGGGTTCGACCCATCGAGTGCGGAAACGGTACTCGAACCCGGGGAGACTGGAGAGGGGAATTGGGCAGGGGCACCGTGTGTACACAGACACGGCGGGGAGACGTACCTGGGAGTGCGCGATCGGGTGCCGGACGCACGGGGACGAAAAGTGACCATATATCGTCGAACGGGGCGGGCCGAGTACGAGCCGGTCACTTCGATCACCGCCGAGGATCTAGACGTGGTGAGTATCGAGCGGCCTGCACTGGTGACCGATCCCGACACGGGTCGTCTCAAGCTGTACTTGCCAGTCGATCACGGTGCCAACCAGTGGACGATACAGAAGCTCGGTGACGTCCCCTCCCCGGAGGCGTTCGATCCGTCGACGGCACACGACGTTCTCCGCCCGAAGGCCGGGGGGAGCGACCGTGCCACCGTCAAGGATCCGTACGTTCTCACGGTCGGGGGTCGCTACTACATGTTCTACTCCGGCAATGACACCCGATCCGAGCAGGGTCATCTGGCGACGAGCGTCGACGGCGAGACGTGGCAACGGAGTCCGAACAATCCGATCCTCGAACGTGGGTACTGGCACGACCATCACACGCGTGTCTCGTGTGTCATCCCCGCCCCCGACGCGCCGGTCTGGCTCGTCTTCTACGACGGAAGCGGGCTGACCGACGAAGGGCGCACGTGGAACCTCCGGACAGGACTCGCCGTCTCGTCTGATCTGGAGGAATTCGTCGATACGACACCGGATGGTCCTGTATACCAGGCATCCGCTGGCGACGCCCGGATCGGTGTCGACACTTTCGAAACCTGTCGATACGTGGATATACTTTCGTCCGAGGACGGGTGGGAGATGTTCGCCGAGGTGGCCAGAGAGGACGGGAGTTTCGAACTCCGCCGGCAACGCGTCGACCCCGAGACAGGACAGACCGTGAACGCGGGCGATCAGCATGGATAACGCGGGAGCCATGGACGAGAACCAGTTGGTGGACGAACTCCAGGAAGTGGGGCTGACGAAGTACCAGTCGCTGGCCTACATCGCCGCAGTGAGTCTCGGCACGGCGACGCCGAACGAACTGTGTGACGCCTCGGACGTGCCCCAGCCCCGCATCTACGACGTCATCGACGAGCTCCAGGAGATGGGTTTGATCGAGGTTCAAGAGCAGAGCACCGGCAAGGTAGTCCAGGCTCCACCCCCCGAAGCGGTCCTCGAACGATTCAAAGAACGCCGCATCGAGTCCTTCAGTACCCGGGTTCACTCGATCGCCTCGTCACTCGACCAGTTTCACAAACACCAACGATCCTCGGGCGAATTCATCACCATCGTCAACCTCCGGGAGTCGGCGCTCCGGCACATCCGCCGGGCCATCGAGGACGCCGAGTGGTGGCTGACGATGGCACTGCCGGTCGACCTCTACGACGAGGTCATCGATGAGGTGGCCGACGCCGTGCGGCGAGGCGTGAGTGTCAGGCTGATCGTGGACGGTGAGGAGGCCCGTGAGGCCGACCCGAGACCAGGAGTGATCGGACCGACGTTCCCCGACGGACTGGCCGTTCGTCACCGACCGAGTATCGATACGTTCGCCTTCGCCGACCGATCGTACGGCATCTTCAACAGCAAGCATCCCCAGGCTGAATCACAGCCGTACATCATCACCCAGGAACACAATCTGGTGTTGCTCTTCCAGCACTACGCCGAGCAGATCTGGACCGGGTCGGAGGAGATCGAACCCGACGATGGCCTGCCACGGAAATATCTCGACCCGTGGCGGCTCATCGTCGATCTCGAGGGAGAACTCGACGACGGGACACCGCTGATCGCGGAAGTCGAAGGCAGAGAAACGCACTCTCGCCGTCCGGACACCTGGACCGGCCAGATTGTCGAGTACGAGATGGGAGGACCGATTTCCGCGAACTTCGACGCGGTCATCCCCACCACCGCCGGACTGACGATCGACACCGGCGAGGAAACGATAACTATCGGGGGATGGAAGGCGACGATCGAGGACGTCGCTGCCGACGGGATCCGCGTCAGACGGGCCTGATCACCCGACGCTCGTTTGCCACTCACGAAGATCCGAAGCGAGATCAGTCGCACGTCTCGGGTGCTCGTCCGTGAGATCGGTACGCTCTCCGGGATCTTCCGAGAGGTTCGTGAGATGGGGACCGTCGACACTCTCGAAGACGTCCGTGTCGGCGTCCGGGGGAATTTCGATCCCGTCGACGACGAGTTTCCAATCCCCGTCCCTGACAGCGGCCTGATCCCGAAACTCCCAGTAGACTCGATCGTGGGGTGTCGTCGCTCCCGCGGAGAGTACCGGCCGGAGGCTGTGACCGTCGCAGTCCTCGGGGAGGTCGATCCCGCAGTAATCCGCCACCGTCGGTAGCAGATCCATCGTGGTACCCAGTTCTCCGGAAGTCCATCCCCCGTCGATCTCGGAGGGGTACCTGACGATTCCCGGGATCCGGATTCCGCCTTCGAAGAGACTGAACTTGTGACCGCGATACTGTCCCGCTGACCCACCGCGATACGGACGGGTACTCCCGTCCAGATGATTCCGGATCTCGCGAGAGGGGCCGTGATCGCTGGTGAAGACGACGATCGTCTCTTCGTCGACGTTCGCGTCCTCCAGTCCATCGAGAAGACGACCGATCCCCTCGTCGAGGACGGACACCATCGCGCCGTGACGGGCGCGCTCGCCCTCCAGATGGGAGACGCGATCGGCGTATCTCGGGGGGAAGTGAAGCGGGTAATGGGGAGTGTTGTACGCGACGTACGCGAAAAAGGGTGTCTCGCCGTCGATGAACTCCCTCGCACGCTCCGTGATCAGGTGGGGAAGGTAGGCCCCGTTCCGCCGGATCTCCGTCCGGTCGTCCCACAGATCGTGATACGGGGGGATACCGTGGCTCTGGAGCCAGACTTGTAGATGGGAGTAATAATCGACACACCCGGAGCGGATCCCGAAGAACTCCTCGAACCCGGCTGCGAGCGGGTCGTCGTCGTCGGTCATCCCGAGGTGCCACTTGCCGAAGGCGCCCGTTCGATAGCCCGCGTCGCCCAGAAGGGTGGCAAGCATCGATTGATCCGTCGGCAACCCGTCGTCGGGATCCGTAGCTGGATGGCCTTCGGGACCGTTACCCGGCATTCCGGCCCGCTGTGGGTATTTCCCCGTCAACAGCGAGGCACGCGTCGGCGAGCAGATCGGCCCGTTCGCGTGCCAGTCCGTGAGGCGAACGCTCTCGGTCGCGAGTCGATCCAGGTTCGGGGTCGGAATGTCCGAACCATAACATCCCAGGTCACCGTAGCCGAGATCGTCCGCACAGACGACGAGAACGTTCGGACGGGTCATGCGTTTCCATCATTGTTTGACGTTATAAATCCAGTGGGCGGGACGAACAGCAACAGCGGGAGGACCCAAATCTTCATGTCCGTGCCATACAAGAGGGCGCCATGACCGAGACGGTTCTCGAACGGCGTGCGAACGCCGCCGAACGGCGTCTGGACTCACTGTCGACGTACGAGACGGCGGCGATCGAAGACATCAGTCGGTTCGAAACGACAGCGTTCGCGACGCCCGAGGAGTTACAACTCGACGAATTCGAGCCCTGTGACGTCGGGTTCGTCTGGGAACGCGACCGCGAAACGACACCCGCGGATCGACGGGAGGCCGACATCGATCCGCTCTCGGTAAGCAAGCTCCCGACCGAACTCGCCGTCGGACAGAACGTCTGGTTTCGACTGCGAGGGTCGATCCCCGATTCGATGGCGGGACACCCGGTCGATCTGCGGTTCGTCGCCGCCCCAGTGAACGGTCCCGACGAGGGACTCGGGACGCCCCGCGTCGAGTGTCTGTGTTATCGCAACGGCGAACCATGTGGCGCCTTCGACGACGGACACGCCGAGATTCGCCTGACCGAGTCGGCGAGTGGTGGGGAGTCATTCGACGTACTGGTCGAGGCCGGAACGACGACTCTCTGGGGGCAACTCGACGTGGATCGTTTCGTTCTGGAGACGGCGGAACTCCTCGCGACACGGGAGCGCGTCCGGGACCTCCACCGGAACGTGGCCGTTCTGAACGACCTGCAAGCGGAACTGCCGGACGATTCGATCAACCGGGAGAAGATCCTGCGCGCGATCCAGAACGCGAGTCACACGTTCGATTACCAGGCCGCGGACGAACGGACCTACCGAACCAGTGCGGACTCCGCGCTGGAAACACTCGACGAACTGAAAACGGACGTGACCTCCGAACTGACCGGTCACGAGTTGACGGCTGTCGGACACGCTCACATCGACCTTGCCTGGCTCTGGCCCTGGTCGGAGACGGTTCGAAAGGGTGCCCGGAGTTTCTCGACCGTGCTGGGATTGCTCGATACGTACCCGTCGTTCAGGTTTCTACAGTCCCAGCCCCATCTCTACGAACTCGTACGTGATCGTTATCCGGCCGTCTACGAACGGATTACCGAGCAGATCGAGAAAGGAGGCTGGGATCCAGTCGGCGCCCTGTGGGTGGAAGCCGACGTGAACATCTCCGGTCCGGAGGCACTCGCTCGGCAGTTCCTCTACGGGAAGCGGCACTTCCGGGACGCGTTCGGCGAGGACCCACAGACGACGTTCCTCCCCGACGTCTTCGGGTACACCGCGACGCTCCCGACGATCGCCCGTGCCGCCGACTGTCCGTACTTCCTGACTCAGAAGATGAGCTGGAACGAAACCAACGAGTTTCCCTACACGTCGTTCACGTGGAGCGGTCTCGACGGCTCTTCGGTCCTCGCTCACTTCCCACCGGCCGACACGTACAACGGCGACATGAGTGTCGAACAAGTGCGAGAAGCGGTGACCAACGACGACGAGAGCGCCGTCACCGAACGCGGACTCTACCTCTACGGCTGGGGGGACGGCGGTGGCGGGCCGACCCGTGAGATGATAGAACGGAGAGAAGTGATCGACGAGATCGGATCGATGCCGGACGTATCTCACGGATCACTGCGGGAGTTCTTCGACGGTCTCGCGGACTATACCGAGCAGCTCCCGACCTGGGACGGCGAGATGTATCTGGAGAAACACCGGGGCACGCTGACCACGCAGGCACGAACGAAACGCAACAATCGCAAGGGGGAAAACGCCTTACGGGACGCGGAACTGGTCTCGTTGCTCGCCCACGCACGGGTCGACGCGTTCGAATACCCACACTCGGATCTGGAGTCAGCCTGGAAAGTATTGCTGTTCAATCAGTTTCACGATATCCTGCCGGGCTCGTCGGTCACCGAGGTGTACGCGGACGCCGATCGAGACTACGAAACCGTCTTCGAGACCGCCGAAACCGAGCGTGACCGGGCACTCAGGGCGCTCGGGGGCGAGCCGAAAACCGCGAGGACGGTCGCAGTTTCGAACCCACTGTCGTGGTCATATAGCCCGATCGTCGATGTCGATGCCGAGACGCTGTCCGTCGAGAAGGATCGCCCACCGCGGATTGTAGACGCGAGTGGAACTCCCGTTCCGACACAACTCGATGGTCGAAGCGAGGATCGAGCGTTCCTGTTCGAGGCGACCGATCTCCCGCCACTCGGCGCAAAGACGTTCACCGTCGAAGAGGGAAAAGCCCGGACAGTGGACTCCTCACTCACAGCTTCGTCGTCCCATCTGGAGAACGACCGACTCAGGGTCGAGTTCGACGACGACGGCACGTACACAGTGACGGACCTCCGGGCGGACCGCGAGCCCTTCGAAGGGACCGCCAACAGACTCGTCAGGTATCGTGACCAGCCGGATGACTTCGATGCCTGGGACGTGGAGGGGGATTTTGCTGCGGTTTCCGAACAACTCCCCCCACCGGACGACGTTTCGGTCCTCGAATCCGGACCGTTGCGGGCTACCGTCCGACAACGGTTCGAGTTCGGCGACTCGACGCTCGTCCAGGACGTCTCGTTGACGCGTGGGTCGGCCCGCATCGACCATCGAACCGTCGTCGACTGGCACGAAGACGAACAGTTGTTGAAAACCCGGTTCCCCGTCGACGTCCGGGCCCG
This sequence comes from Halorhabdus amylolytica, assembly GCF_004944975.1. Classification (GTDB taxonomy): domain Archaea; phylum Halobacteriota; class Halobacteria; order Halobacteriales; family Haloarculaceae; genus Halorhabdus; species Halorhabdus amylolytica. The sequence continues at coordinate 393,253 of NZ_SPQG01000002.1, read as the reverse complement.
CGAGGCGACGTTCGACGTGCAGTTCGGGCACGTCGAACGGGCGACCCACGAGAACACTTCCTGGGACAGTGCTCGGTTCGAAGTCCCCCATCAACAGTGGGTCGATGTCTCCGAAGAAGGATACGGCGTCGCGGTCCTGAACGACTGCAAGTACGGCGTCGACGTCGACGGGACCGACATCGGCCTCTCGCTGTTGCGCGCACCGGCGTCACCCGATCCGCAAGCGGATCGTCACGAACACGAGTTTACCTATGCCGTCTACCCACACGCAGACGGTCCGATCGGCGGCGATGTGGTCGAAGCCGGATACGAACTGAACGCGTTGCCCGACACCGTTCCGGTCCGGAACTCGATCGACGCTTCACTCGCGTCCCTGGATACGTCCGGGGTCGTCGTCGAGTCTGTCAAACGTGCCGAAGACGACCGGGATGCACTGGTGGTCCGACTGTACGAGGCATACGGGAGGCGAACTGACGCGACGCTATCGTTCGACGTGTCCATCACCGATGCCGAATCAGTCTCCATCGTCGAAGACACACGCGAATCGCTCGACGTGACGGACGATTCGATCGATCTGAGTCTAGACGCGTTCGAACTTCGAAGTATCAAGGTCGATCTGGAGGAAGTCTAGCGGGATCGTCGAGGAGGGCGTACCGCTTGACGGCTGGTCCTTTCTCGACGGGAACCTCGTTTCTCTCATCGCCACCGTCCCGGCATAGCGCACCGACACGTCAGCTCTCGTCCGAAGGGGCGTATCGGCGCCATTGACTATAACGTCGGCGGTCTGTGCGACGATGTCGCCCTGGAGACACTGAACTTCATCGCTGATTGCACCCACGGCCGCCCCGACAAAAACGATACGGCGACTTCGCGGTCCGCAGTCCGGCAGCACCGTTAAGCCACTCGAAATCGGAACGTGTGAGCATGACCGAAGACGATCGGCCGCCCGGTGAGCGTGCGTCCGAGACGCGTAAAACGGGTGGCGATGTGGACGAGGGGTCGACGGAAGTCAGAGAGGAAGTGATGACGGAGACAGACGAGAACGGAGAAAGGGGCGGGCTATCGGACGGCGAACGGAACATACCGAAGGAAGAACTCCTGACTGGATCCCGCAGGATAGAAGGGTCGATCCGCTGGAAGTGGGGTCTCGGCGCGCTGTTCGTGGCGGCCGTCGCCGGGATCGTCGTCGGAGCGATCAGCGTGATCGTCCTCGAATGGGGACCGCTGCCGGGTGTCGGCGCGGTCGCACTCGTCGCGATTCTGGGCGTCGGACACGTCCTGTTGCTGTATCGCTCCTGGCAGTACGAGGTGCGCAAGGACGCCCTCTCTCTCGAACGTGGCGTGATTACCCACGTCAAAACGGTCGTTCCGTTCGTCCGCGTCCAGCACATCGACACGAGTCGTGGCCCGATCGACAGACTCCTCGGCCTCTCGTCGCTGGTGGTCTACACAGCCGGGTCCCGAGGGGCGGACGTGACGATCCCCGGGTTGACACCCGAGGACGCCGAGGATCTCCAGGAGCGGCTGAAGCTGCTCGCGAAGGAATCGACCGGAGACGACGCCGTCTGACCATGCGACTCGATCCACTCTCGATCCCCTACCGGATCGCGGAGAACACCACCCAGATCGCGGGGGCGATCGTCTTCGGCGCGATCGCCGGCGCCAGCGGCGGCGACTTCCTCGGGGGGATCGCCATCTTCGCCGGGATCGCCCTCTTCGGCGTTGCTCTCGTCGCCGGCTGGAACGTCGCCTACCATCGGCGGTTCAGCTACGAACTCACCGACGATACGTTCGACATCCAGTCAGGGGTCTTCTCGCGTCGTGATCGGGAGATCCCCTACTACCGCATCCAGAACGTCGATGTCCGACAGAACGTGATCCAGCGACTGCTCGGCATCGCCGAAGTCAGATTAGAGACCGCCGGCGGCGGCCAGACGGAGGCCAAACTCGAATACGTCTCCCGGAAGGAGGCCGAGCGCCTCCAGGGTGAGATCGGCCGACGGAAGCGCGCGGAGGAACGCGATCAGGAGACCACTGACGAACAGGAATCGACGACACTCTTCGCCATCACGCCCCGGGAGTTGGGCATCCTCGGGATTGTCTCGATGGATCTGCGACTCGTGCCGCTCGTGTTGGTCGCACTGTCGGTGTTCGGCCCGGCGGCCGTCGCCAACGTTCTCCCGGAAGTCGATCAACTGTTCCTGATCGGCCCGCTCGTGGGCCTGGGAACGATCGTCGTCCTGGCACTCGTCAGCGGCGCCATCTCCATGCTGCAATACTACGACTTCCAGTTGCACGCCCTGGGAGAGGAGTACCGCTACGAGCGCGGACTCCTCCAGCGGTATAGCGGGTCGATCCCCGTCGAGAAGGTCCAGACCGTCTCGATCCGGGAGAACGTGCTGGCCCGCTGGTTGGGATACGCCAGCCTGTCGATCGAGACAGCGGGATACTCGCCCGGGCAGGGATCCGGGGCGCGCTCACAGTCGGCTATCCCGATCGCCGAACGCGACCGTGTGACCGCACTCGCCAGGTCGATCGAACCGTTCGGCGACGTGACCTTCGAACGCCCGCCAAAGCGGGCGAGAGAACGCTATGCCGTCAGGTACCTGCTGGTCGCCCTGGTGGTGATCGCCGGCGCCTACGCGATGACGCTCGTCCCGGACGTCTCGGGACCGTGGTACCTGACGGCGCTGATCCTGCTGATCGTACCGATCGCAGCCCACCTCAAGTGGCGAAATCGGGGATACTTCCTCGGTGAGGACTACGTCATCACGCGAAACGGCTTCTGGTCGCGCCGAATCACGATCGTTCCCACCTACCGCGTCCAGACCGTCTTCTCCTCCCGGACGATATTCCAACGTCGTCGTCGGCTGGCTTCGGTCGTCATCGACACGGCAGGTTCGAGCAGTCTGATGGGTGACGACGCCGTCGCGGCAGACATCGACGCCGACCAGGCGGATTGGCTACGGGAAATCGTCGCAGACCGCCTCCAGGAAGCGATCGGACAGCGAAATTCGGCGGGAACGGAACGCAGTGTGACCACCTGACCGGCCTCACTGGAATACTGCGCTGAACGCGTTGACGCGTTCGTCCGGACCGGTCACGATCACTTCGTCTTCGTCCCGGAAGGTAAAGGTCGGATCGAAGTCGGCGATCAACTCGCCGTTGCGCTGGATCGCGATCACCGTACAGCCGGTCTTTGCCCTGACGTCTGCCGCCGCGAGCGACTGGCCGGCGAGAGTCCCGACCGGCAGCCGGACCACTTCGACACCTTGATCGAACGTGATGACGTCCTCTCCGAAGATCGTCGAGGCGAGCATCCGGCCGCTGACGGTCGCCAGCGCGAGGACGTAATCGGCACCGGCGCGGTAGAGTTTCTGGACGTTTCCGGTCTCGTTGGCCCGGACAATTACCTCGACGTCTGGCTGGAGATGGCGGACGACCAGCGAGGCGAACACCGCCGTGGTGTCGTCGGGCAGCGCCAGGACGACTGAACTCGCCTCGTCGATGTTCGCCTGCTGTAACGTCTCGGGATCGGTCGCATCGCCGACGATGTCGACGCCCGGCTTCTCGACGAGGTCGACGACGGTCACCGACAGTCCGGCTTGGACGACCCGCTGTTTGACCGTCGAACCAACTTCACCGTAGCCACAGACGAGGACTGGACCGCGACGCTGCCGGCGGGCCTCCGCTCTGGCGAGTTCCTGGAAGCGCTGGAGCTGAGACTCGCGACCGGCCACCAGCAGAACAGTCCGGGCGTCGATGCGATCGTCGGGCGAGGGCGAACTCACGAACGTGCCACGGAACCACGCGCCGATGACGTTCGCACCCGTCCGCTCGCGAATATTGCTCTCGCCGATAGTCGTCCCGACGAGGTCACTGCCAGCTTCGATCGGAATCTCGACGATCTCCAGTTCGTCGCCGATCTCGACGGCGTCAGAGACGTCCTCGGTGACAGTCGTCGTCGCTTTCTGAGCCAGACTCTCGCCGATCAGGTGCCGTGGCGTGAAGACCTGATCGGCCCCCGCGTATCGGTGGTAATCGGCGAGTGTCGCATCCTCGACGAACGTGAATACGTCGACTTCGGGGGCGAGCTGTTCGACCGCGAGCGCGATGGAGGCGTTGCCCTCGTCGTCGACGTCGGCGACGAGCGCCCGCGCGTTCTCGATCCCGGCATCGGAAAGCATCTCGGTCGATTCCGGGTCGCCGTGGACGACTGCTACGCCATCCTCGTAGTAGTCGGTTGCCGCGTCCCTGTCCGGTTCGATCACGACGTAGGATTCTTCGAGCATCCGTAACTCGTCGATCAGCATCTCCGTCCGAGGGGTGTACCCACAGATGACGACGTGATCGTCGGCATCCTCGATCGAGGAAGGAACGGTCGTGGTCAGCCGATCCTCGATCCAGGGCGCAACAAACAGCGGGAGGGCCATGAACACGAAGAAGACGCCAGTCGCCTGCATCCCGATCGCCAACAGCCGCATCTGTGGGGTCGTCCATGCGGCGGCGTCCTCGCCGTATCCCGTCGTCGTGAACGACTGGACTACGACCAACAGGGATTCAGTTACCGTTCGGGAGGCGTCCTCGAATATCGCCATCCCGACCGCGTAGGCCATCGTGTAGAGGATCGTCACGGCGGCAAAGGCTGCGAGATAATAGTATGCACGCCGTCGACGACTCATATCCGTATCTGCACCGGGGAGTGGGAAAACGGTTCGGTTCTACCCTTCTCGGCCAAACAGCTAAGGGAGTTCGCAGTCCCACGGTCGGTATGCGCGAACCTGTCGCCGGGGACCGGATCGCTACCGCGAGTGACTGCACCTGGAACGCGTCACAGGGGGCACGGTGACTGTGCCGGCGGTCGAGACTGACGGACTCACAAAACGGTACGACGATCTCACCGCGCTGGCGGACCTTTCGCTTTCCGTCGAATCGGGTACCCTCTTCGGGCTGCTCGGACCGAACGGGTCGGGCAAGACCACGACCATCTCGGTCTTGACGGGTCAGCGCCGGCCCGACGCCGGCACCGCCAGCGTCCTCGACATCGATCCCGTCGCGAACCCACGCGAAGTACGTTCAGCGGTGGGTATCCTGCCGGAACGGGAGGACCCTCCGAGTTTCCTCACGCCGCGTGAGTACCTCCGATTCGTCGGCGAAGTGCGGGAACTCGACGACGTCGACGAGCGGATCGAACGGTGGGCCGATCGCCTGGAGTTCGCCGAGACGCTGGACACCGTCAGCGCGGACCTCTCGGAGGGGCAACGCCAGCGCGTGATGCTCGGACAGGCGTTCGTCCACGATCCCGACCTCGTGTTCATCGACGAACCGCTGGTGAACCTCGACCCCATCCTTCAGGAACGGGTCAAACAGGAACTTCGAGCGTACTGCGACGCCGGGAACACGCTGTTCCTCTCGACGCACTTCGTCGACGTGGCCGCCGACCTCTGTGATCGTGTCGGGATCCTCGACGGCGGGCACTTGCGAGGGACCCGGGAGACGGACGGGTTCGGGGCCGACGATCTGCTGTCGTACTTCATGGAGACTGTCGAGGGCGGTGACGTCGCGACCACGGACCGGCGATCCGACTCACTCCAGACAGGGGTCAGCGAGACGACCGATGCCGGCGAGGGGGCACCTGATCCGTGAACCTGCTCGGCGCGATGCTCCGTGAGGAGTGGCGGCTGCACGCCCAGTTGTTCGGCGGGCGACGGTTCGCGGCCTTCCCGGCGGTCGTCTTCGCCATCGGGGCCGCTGGCCTGACACTGCTCGCCGAACTTGGCGTCGCTCGCGGGACTGTCGTCGGCGGGTTGCATGCCGTCGTCGCGTTTCTGGGCCTGCAAGTCGGCACGATCGGACTGGTCGGCCGTGACGCGATGCGAAACGTACTTGGGGACGTGTCGCTGCTCGTCGGAAGTTCCCGATCGTTGCCTGTCTCCTGGCGGCGGGTGCTCGCAACGTTCCTCCTCAAAGACCTGCTGTACTACGCCGGACTGATCCTCGGGCCGCTGGCGCTGGCCGACGCCGCCCGGGCGCTCTTTCGGGGGGAAAGCCTCCTCGATGTTGGTCTGTTATGGGTGACGCTCGTCTTCGCGTTCGCGATGGGCGTGACCGTGAGTCTGGCCATGATCGCGGTCGCCACGCGATCCGCGATCGCTCTCCCGGCCATCGTGGCCGCGCTCGCCGCGCTCGTCGTCGCCGGAAACGTCGATCCGATCGCGTTCACGCCGGCGGGCCTCTACGGGGATCCGTCCATCGTGAGCGTGCTGAGAGTCGCCGGCCCGATCGTCGTCAGCGGGGCGATCGCACTGGTCCTCTTCGAGCCGATCGAGACGGAGGAGGGAGCCTCTCGCGTGCCGCCGCTGCCGGTCGGCTTCGGCGTCGCCGGGCGGACACTGCGGGAGGTGGCACGGTCGAGCGGGTCAGTCTGGAAGGTGCTTTTCTCGCTGTCGCTGTTCGGCGCGATCACGGGGTGGCTGCTCGTGGCAGTCGCCGACGCTGCGGGCCTGGAACTCGCGGCCGGGATCGCGTTCGGGACACTCCTCGGACTCGGGACGTTCACGACTTACGCCTGGGTGACGCAGTTCGACGATCCGGCGGAGTTCGATCGATACCCACTCGCCCCGCGCCGACTGTTCCGCGGAAAGTTGCTCGCCTTTCTCGCGCTCGCGATCCCTGGCGGCCTCCTCGTTCTCGCGGTCGCTGCCGTCTGGTTTTCGCCGGCTTCGTTGCTGATCGGCGTCGCGATCTTCCCGGCAGTCGCGATCTACGTCTTCGGCATCTCGGCGACGGTGGCCGGCCTCTCGCCGACCGCGCTGCTGTTCGACGTGGCCCGCTTTGCCGTCTTCGGGGCGGCGATCACACTCGTGGCAGTGCCCCTGGTCGTTCTCGCGCTCGTGGCGGGGCGATACACCACGATCGCACCCGTTCTCGCGGTCGGGATTGCCACGATCGCCGCGCTCGCCGGCATCGTGCTTCTGGAGCGGGCAGGGCCGCGGTGGGAGCGACGACGGCGGTGAGTCAGTGTAATCAGCAACGGCTCTCCGGGTAGATCAGGAGAGATACCAGCCGAACAACAGCGGCGCCGCCAACAGCGTCAACGGAACGGCGATCCAGACCTGGCCCGCCAGGACGTTGTACTGTCCAAGCGTGACCGAGGCGGGTGTCCCTTCCGCGTAGCCGACCAGGAACTCGAAGCCGACGGTGAGAACCGTCCAGAGGACGCCCACGAGTAGCAATTCGATCCAGGCGTACTCGATCGTCGTCCAGCGGAAGTACCCGAAGGAGACGACGAGGATCGCACCGACAAGCAAGACCGTGCTGAGGACGTGGCCGGCGTACTCGCCGATGCGCGGGATCAATACGACCTCACGGATGCCGCCGTTCAGTACTGCGAGCACGGCCATGAGTACCCAGACGCCCAGTGGATAGAGGAAGACGGACAGTCGGATCGATCGGGAAGATGCCGCCAGAAGGAACTGTGTGGGTATCATCGGATTCTCTCGACAATCACTTCGCGAGGGGAGAATATAACTCAATACCCAGTAGCTACGACCCAAATCACTGGCACCGAATGGGGCCACACGGAACGATGGGATTGCGGTGTCGGAGACTCCGGAGCGTCCCGGCCTGGAAGAGGTCGCTCACGGCGAACATTTATCTAACGAACGACCATTATAGAAGTTGCGCACCAGCGCGTGATTTACAATGGATGGGAAACGACTCCTGATGATCGTCGGCGACTTCGGCGAGGACTACGAGATCATGGTACCGTTCCAGGCCCTACAGATGGCCGGCCACGAGGTGGATGCGGTCTGTCCCGAGAAGGAGGCAGGGGAGACGATCAAGACCGCGATCCACGACTTCCGTGGCGACCAGACCTATCTGGAGGAGCGTGGACACAACTTCGAGTTGACGGCGACGATGAGCGAGGTCGATCCAGCCGACTACGACGGCCTCGTCGTCCCGGGCGGGCGTGCGCCGGAGTATCTCCGGGGGTACGACGAGGTCATCGACGCAGTACAGCATTTCTTCGAGGCCGAAAAGCCGGTGGCGTCGATCTGTCACGGACCGCAGATCCTCGCTGCGGCCGGTGTCCTCGATGGGTACGAGATGACCGCCTACCCCGCGGTACAGGCGGAGGTCGAGGCCGCCGGCTGTTCGTGGGTCGACGGAGTCACCCGCGATCGCAACTTAGTGACCGGCCAGGCCTGGCCCGATCATCCCGAGTGGCTCGCGGAGTTCCTCGATCTGCTGGGGACGGACATCGAACACGGCGCGGTCGCGGCGGCGGACGACTGATACGGATTATTGTCGATTATTCCCGGATGACGCCGACCCGGGGGTCGACGGATACCGGTACATCACGACAATAATCCGTATGAGCGAGGACGGGGGTTCCCCGGCCGGGTTTTCAACTGATGCGGTAGCGCGGAGTCCCCCTCCTCAAGCCGTCGTAAGCCGATACACTGCCCCGGTCGATCCGGCCACCTGGGCCTGTTCGGTCGTACAGACGTAGTTCTCTCCCACCGGGTCGCGGCCGAATCCAAGCACGAACGATCCGAACTCGCCGTCCACCGGGAGCACGTCGATCTGCCAGGGCTTCTCGTCGGTAGGGGTCCCCACGAAGAGATTCCCGTCGGCCTGCCAGTCGGCGAAGACGTACCGGCCTGCCAGCCCGGGGATCGCCTCTCCGGCGTAGACGTACCCGCCAATGACCGCGACCCCGCTGATCGGCTGGCCGCTGTGGGGATACGCGATGACGGGCTCGATCAGCGGGTCACCGTCGGCGGTCTCGGTCGGGCACGACTCGGGCGGAGAACTCGGCGAGTCAGTGCTGAAGCAGTGGTCACCCTCCCGGACGTTCCACCCGTAGTTGCCGCCCGCCCGGACGTGATCGATCTCCTCGAAGCGGTTCTGACCGACGTCCGCCACGTAGAGTTCGCCCTCGTGGAAGGACATCCCCCAGGGGTTGCGAAAGCCCCAGGCGAAGTGTTCGTCCAATCCCTCGCTGCCGACGAGCGGATTGTCATCGGGGACAGCGTACGCTTCGTCGCCGGTATCCGTGACGTCGATCCGCAGGATACTCCCCAGCAAGTTCTCGGTCACGTCTTGACCGTTTCCCCCCGCGTTGTCGTCGTACCAGTCATCGACGTGTCCGTTGCCCGTGTCGTCGGCACCGCCGCCGTCGCCGACGCCGACGTAAAGGTGATCGTCGGGACCGAAAGCGATCGCACCGGCATTGTGATTACCTTGAGGTTCGGGAATTTCGAGGATCGACCGCTCGCTGTCGGGGTCGGCCACGAGGGCGTCGGGATCGATTTCGACCGACGAGAGAACGAACGTGTGCGAATAAGAATCGGGTGTCCCGTCGCGGGGCGATGCACTGTAACGGACGAACAGTCTCGGGTCGTCCGGGTAATCCGGATGGAGAGCGATCCCGAGCAACCCACGTTCCTCGTACCCCGACAGCGACACCATGCCGTCGCGAACGTCGAGAAGCGGTTGCTCGCGGAGTCGGCCGTCGGTGACGACGCGAACGACTCCCGCCTGATCGGCGACCAGAAGCGTCTCCTCGTCTAGAAACGCGAGGGCAATCGGGGCGGTGAACCCCGAAGCGACGAGTTCGACCCCGACGCTGTCGGGCAGTCCCGTCCCGTCACCCGGCGGGATCGTCCCCGATCCGTCCGCCGTGATCGTCGCTGTCGTCCGATCGGTGGTCGTCTCCGAGCGATCAGTACATCCCGCTATCCCCACGCCGAGCGCCGTGGCTCCCGATGCGAGGAGCTCGCGTCGCGTCAGTCGGGAACGCATATCACGTCCCTGGCTGTCAATCCGGTTAACGGTTGGCCAGCCGGCAGAACGCCGGGATGTCCCGATCGCTCCGGAACGGGCCCAGATCGACCAAAGAGGTAAACACCAGGCCATCGAGGGTCGAAATATGCGCGGACTCGACGACACGGATCGGGACATTCTTCGCCTGTTACTCGAAGACGCCCGGCGGCCCTACAGTGACATCGCCGACGCGGTCGACCTCTCGGCCCCGGCGGTCTCGGATCGGGTCGAACGACTCGGAGAGATCGGGTTGATCGAAGGGTTCACGCTCGACCTCGATCGGTCGATGCTCAGAGAGGGCGTCCCAGTACTGATCGAACTCCGGACGCGACCCGACACGGGAGCCGTCGCGGACGGGATCGACGAGGCGGAAGCAGTCGAACACGTCTTCCGGACGGCCGAGGGCACCGTCCTCGTGATCGCCCACGTCGATCAGCGTAACGTGAGGGAGTTCTTGGCCGAGCATGCCGACCTGGCGACAATCGAAGAGATCGACGTTCGATTGCTGGCCGACAGCGAGTGGACGCCACAGCTCGGGACGGGCGAACTCGCACCGGAGTGTGCGGAGTGCGGGAACACCGTGACGACCGAGGGAGAGACCGCGACACTGGACGGCGACGTCTATCACTTCTGCTGTCAATCCTGTCAGTCGAAGTTCGTCGACCGCTACGAGGAACTGGCCGCGGGCGTCGAGGACTGAACGACGAGTCACGAGTTACGCACACCCCGACCGCGACAGTCGTTCGCGTCGATCCTATCGATCCCAGCAGTATTGTGCGTTATTCGAACTACTAATCACTAACTGAATACCGTTGCGCTATGGCAATCACTTCAAGGTCCCGAATATAGGGGGTTGTTCAAATAACGGTCGCCTCTGTCGGAGACCTCCGACGATTTATGCCGGTGGGCAGTCCCGGAGAATATTGTGTGCTTTTTCCAAGACTATGAGAACGCTTATGTGCGAGCGGACGGTACGAACGAGCGACACCATGGCTGACGTGGATTTCCCGACACCGGAGGAAACGGCAACGGCGATCGAACCGACGACGCTCAGGTCTCGGATCGAAGAGGGGGAAGCGATCACGATCCTCGACGTTCGGATGGGCAGCGAGTACGAGGAGTGGCACATCGAGGGCGAGTCGGTCGAGGCGATCAACGTCCCGTATTACGAATTCCTCGACGACGACATCGGCGAGGACATCTTCGAATCGCTCCCGGACGACGAGGAGATCGTCGTCGTCTGTGCGAAGGGAGAGGCCAGCGATTACATCGCGGGTCTGTTGAAGGGAGAAGGCTACGACGCAGTCAACGTTGCCGAGGGCATGAACGGCTGGGCGGAGATCTACGAGGCCGTTGAAGTCACGAACTACGATGGCCAGGGGACCGTCTTCCAGTATCAACGGCCCTCCAGTGGCTGTCTGGGATACCTCGCTGTCGACGACGGTGAGGCCGCAGTGATCGACCCCCTTCGGGCGTTCACCGACCGATATCTCGAAGACGCCGCGGAACACGACGCCGACCTCGTCTACGCGCTGGACACGCACGTCCACGCCGACCACGTCTCTGGCATCCGCCCACTCGCTGCAGAGGGCGTCGAAGCCGTCCTACCAGCCGCGGCGATCGACCGGGGCGTCGAAGACACAGACGTTTTGACCGCCGCCGAAGACGGCGACGTCTTCACCGTCGGTGACGTCGAGATCGAGGCGATCCACACTCCCGGTCATACGACCGGAATGACCTCCTACCTCGTGGGTGACAGCCTCCTCGCGACCGGCGACGGGCTGTTCGTCGAAAGTGTCGCCCGCCCGGACCTGGAAGCCGGTGACGAAGGGGCCGAAGACGCCGCCCGGCAGCTCTACGAGACGCTCCAGGAGCGCATCCTGACGCTTTCCGACGACGTGCTGATCGCCGGCGGCCACACCAGCGACGCCGCCGAACCCGCCGCCGACGGTACCTACACCGCGCCGCTTGGCGACCTCCGGGACGAGATGGACGCCCTCTCGATGGACGTCGAGGACTTCGTCGAGTTGATCCTCGCGGACATGCCGCCCCGCCCGGCAAACTACGAGGACATCATCGCGACGAATCTGGGGCAGAATCAGATCGACGACGAGGAGGCCTTTCGCCTCGAACTCGGCCCGAACAACTGCGCGGCCAGCCAGGATTCACTCGCCGGAGACTGATCGACGCGCATGTTCCTCGACCCGACCGCTCTATCGCCGTTCCCGGACCTGATCGTCCTCTCGCTGTTCGAGACGCTGTTCCCCGAAGGAATTACCCGCTACGCCGTTGGCGGGCTGTTCGTCGGCCTCGGGACGGCCGTCATCTACGCCGCCACGGCCATCGCTCCCGGCGCGAGTTCCTTCCTCGAATCGACGCTGACCTACGTCTCGGATCGCTCGCGCTTTCAGCAGTACCGCGCCTCGCGTGACTGGCGGCTCGTCTTCACCGTCGGGATCGTCCTCGGGGCGGCCGTCTACGCCGTCATCTGGCAGGGCGAGGTCTGGACGACCGACGTCCAGTGGTGGCGACTGCTGGCCGGGGGGGTCCTCGTCGGCGTCGGGACGCGGATCGGCAAGGGCTGTACCTCCGGGCACGGCGTCTGCGGGATCGGCTCGCGCTCGAAGACGTCACTGGTCGGCGTGATCACCTTCCTGGCTGTCGCGATCGCGACGGCCCAGGTCGTCATGGCCCTGGGGGTGCGGCCCTGATGAGTGACGAAACGCCACGGCAGGACCCTCAGCAAAGTGGCCGGCATCCGCTGTTCATGCCGGTGATCCTCCTCGGCGGCCTGTTGTTCGGGTTCGGGCTTGCCGCGAGTCACATGGCTCGCCCTGAGGTGGTTCTGGACTTCCTGCAACTGGTCGATCTGGGTCTGCTGTTCGTGATGTTCGGCGCGGCGATCGTCTCGGGGCTCGCGTTCGCTCTCGTTCCGCAACTCCGCGAGCGTGCGCCGCTGACCGGCGACATCTACGGCCGTCGACTGAAGTCCTTCGACCGGAACGTCCTGGTCGGGGGGGTTATCTTCGGCCTGGGCTGGGGAATCTCCGGTGTCTGTCCGGGCTCCGGGTACGCCAGCCTCGGGATCGGCAACTGGCCGATCCTGATCGCCATCGGCGGGATGTTCGTCGGCGCGTATCTCCAGGGCGTCTGGCGATCACGAACGAACTGATCGCGTTCCGATTCTCTCTCACGTATGGATCCAGCCACGATCGGACTGTTCGCCGTCGCGAGCCTCGCGAGCCTGTTCATGGCGTGGGTCATCGGCGCTGGCTCCAGCGGCGCGACTCCCTTTGCCCCCGCCGTGGGTGCCAACGCCATCTCGACGCTCCGGGCGGCACTGGTCGTCGGCATCCTCGGATTTCTCGGCGCGGTGACCCAGGGCGGAAACGTCTCGGAAGCCGTCGGGAGCGGACTCGTCGATGGCGTCACGCTTCCGCCGACGGGCGTCATCGCCGTCCTGTTGATCGGTGCGGGACTGATGACGATCGGGATCAAGACGGGCTATCCGATCGCGACCGCGTTCACCGTGACTGGCGCGGTGATCGGCGTCGGGCTGGCGCTGGGCGGCGACCCGGCCTGGGCGAAGTACCGCGAAGTCGGCGCGCTGTGGGTCCTGACGCCGATCGGTGGCGGTGCTGTCGCATTTGCCATCGCACGGACGCTCCCACGTCCGGACGTTCCCGAAGACCTGAGCGTCCCCATTCTCGCCGCGCTCGTCAGTGCCGTGGTCGTGAACTTGGAGTTCGCGTTCCTCGGAAGTATAGGTGGGACCGTCGCCGCTGCCGGGGGGCGCCTGTTGCCTGTCCCCGATGCGCTTGCCGTCCCGCTGGTCACGGCGCTGGCAGGGGTCGCGAGCGCGTTCGTCGTCCGCTGGGACCTGCGCCGTGACTTGAACGGTGGGCTCCGGCGCTTTCTCCTGGCGCTCGGCTCGCTCGTGGCGTTCTCCGCGGGCGCGAGTCAGGTCGGCCTGGCCGTCGGCCCGTTGCTCCCACTCTTCGACGGCCAGTCGATCGTGCCCACGTTCGCCATCCTGCTGGGTGGCGGGCTCGGCATGCTCGTCGGTTCCTGGACCGGGGCGCCGCGGATGATCACCGCCCTCTCCCAGGAGTACGCCTCGCTGGGGCCGCGCCGCTCGATCGCGACACTGGTTCCCTCGTTTCTGATCGCCCAGCTCGCTGTCCTCCTGGGTGTACCGGTCTCGTTCAACGAAATCATCGTCAGCGGCATCGTCGGCAGCGGCCTGGCCGTCGGCGGGGCCGACGTTAGCCGCCGAAAGCTGGGGGTGACCGTCCTCGCGTGGATCGGTTCGCTCACGCTATCGTTGGGACTGGGCTATGGGACAGTACTCGTGTTTGGAATCGCGTGATACCGTCGGCTATTCCGGGTGATCCCACCGAACCACTTCAGAGAAGACGTTCGTGTACCGTGTGATGCTCCATTCAGTGGGGATATCCCCACTGAGCAGTTGGTTCTTGGGAACAACGTGAGGGAAACGGTGGCCGAGCACTGTATTCACCCTCTGTATCGGTCTCGCCAGTATTGACAGAGATGAATTCGGCGGTGGAGACAGTGCCGTCTACCGAGTCTGTCGTCAGTGCCAACCCAGCAGGAAACGAAGCCCTGAATACCGGACTGACTGATGATCGATCTGTCTCCGTCCGATTCTCGATAGTGCAACGGGGGACGATTGGCAGTTTGTCTTTTCGATTTGTGGCATAGCTATAAGTGCAACTAACCCTACTGGTAAATCATGAGTGAAACTGAAACAGAATCCGAAAAGCGTATCGAGGAAACGACCAGCTGGCCCGAGCTCGCGGTCGGCCTCTACGATAGACTGACCGGTCGGGGTGCCGAAATCGTGTACGAGTTTGAAGATATGAATGTGGCAGTTCCAAGCAAGGTTGGCGAGGACGCTGATCACGCTCACTGGCAGGTTGACGGAACGGTTCGCGTGACGACCAACGAGAGTGACTGAGCGTGGTAGCGAGCGATGATCCACTCACAACTGTTGGGGATCTCGCTCGTCGTCGTCCTGATCTCGATGTCACGGCCAATCTTTCGGTCACCGTCAATGACATTGACCTCGCAATCGGTACCGTAGGAGATCGTATTCGCGTCCAGGTTCCCTCGGTGTGGGCCGGATTCCGTCTGCTACGGAGTGAACAGGAGCGGCTACCGGGGCTCTTGCGGCTGCTCTCCGAGACTGGACAGACCGCCGAGATACGGGTCGGGAGCGCAGTGATTGCGATCGCTGGCACGGACGCCGCGCCCGGGACCCTGTCTCAACAGCTGTCTCTTGGATCGATCGAGGTTCGTTTTCAAGCACTGCTACCAGCGGTTCTGAGACTCCAGTGATTGGATTCGATCCCTCATCGGCCCTTGCCCGTGAGGAGAGCCCGGCTTGGAAGATAGCGGCCACCTGAACCGGTCGCTCGTTTGCTGAACGTAATCGCTGTATGCAGGATGGCCATGGCAGTGTCCAGAAGAATGCCTTCCGCGTTGGTCGCTTACCACTCGACAGTCAACGGAGACCATTCTGTGACGGGACGGGATCCGTCTACATTTGTGCTGTACAGATACATCGCGTCGCGGTAGTATCACGCGACGCGTTTGGGCGGAATCAGCATCACGTTGCCGTCCGCTTTCGCAACGACATCCTCAGAGACGCTACCGAGTAACAGTCGCCGTAACCGGCTGTGGCCCCGCGAGCCGACCAGCGTCGTACTCGGATCGTCCTCGTCTTCGGCGGCGAGGATCTCCTCGACGGGATCACCCTGCCGGACGTCCAGACGCGTGTCGATGTCCCACTCCTGAAGTTGGCCGGCTAGTTCGTCGAGCCGATCCCGAGGGTCGTCCTCCGGATCAGGATCGGCGGGCGTCTGGACGTGGACCAGCGTCGCTTCCTGGGTCGCGTGCCGGAGGTACGAAAACGCCTCGAAGGCTTCTCGTGCGTTTTCTGAAAAGTCAGTCGCGTATAGCATTCGCTGGAAGAGATGTTCCTCGAGCACGTCGGGATCGTCGGTCGCTCGCTGGATCCGGTTGACGAGCAGGGGTGTCACTGACGTCCGTGCGAGGTTCCGGACCGTCGAGCCGATAAAGCGGTTCTCCAAGGGACTCGAACCCCGCGACCCGACGATCGTGAGGGTCGCGCCGACGGACTCCGCGATCCCGTTGATACGGCGATGGGGCGTCCCGCGTACGACGTGCGTCTCGACCGCGAATCCCGCATCTTCGAAACTCTCCCGATAGCGGTCTAACGCCGCCCGGCGACGCTTCTCGAAGTTCATCCCTGGCATCCCGGAGTGGACGTTCGAGGGGACGACCGTCACGAGGTGAAACTCCTCGACACCGATCCGGTCTAAACACTCCAGACACGTCTCGTTGGCGACCGTGGCTTCGCTCGCTTCTGAGAGATCTGTCGCGTAGACGGCCTTCATATGGCGTACTTGGCCCCGACCCTATAATATTGCTTCGATTGTTCAATACTACTTCGTACATCAGACGGGCCTACTATCGGGAGCCAGTGCGCACACTTCGGCGTGAATACTGATGACATACCGACTGACGAATTGTGGATCGGGCCAAATAGCCGGCAAATATCTCTTATCGCCGTTTTCTGATAGACACTATCGGACGGTCCCGACCCCCCGATAACTATATCCAGATAACTTAAGAGAATATTCTCGTCGGTTACGTGGCGGATACGTGTTTGTAATATTGTGCAATATGTTCAAAAGCGTTTTACGCACCCGTGGAATAAGGAGTATTGAAGAGCCAACCATGATTCGCACACAACTGCTGTCACTGACGAGGGGAAACGCATGATCGGACTTGGATCGGGAGCCCAGATGTTGGAGGCAGCCACGCTCGTGGGCGCAGTGTTGCTCGAGGCGGGCGTCCTCTATCTGGGGTACGGCGCATTATCGAGTATCGTCGCGAAACCACTCGTCGAACGCATTCGCACTCTCTAACCCATGGAACTGTTCGGACTCGCCGCGAGCATGATCGCACTGTTCGTCGGCTTCGGTTTCATGGTCGGCGTGCTCTTTGGGTTCTTCGGGATGGGCGGGTCGTTCCTCGTGACGCCCGCGTTGATGATCATGGGCTTCGAGACGACCACGGCCGTCGGCAGCGGGATGGCCTTCGTCTTCGGGACGGCCGTCATCGCGACCCTCAAGCATCGCGACCTCGGCCAGGTCGATTACAAACTCGGCGGGCTGATGATCGTCGGGACGACAGCGGGTATCGAAGTCGGACGGATCGGGCTCTACTTCCTGCAGGACCGGGGACTGGCAGGACTGATAGTCGGCGTCACGTACGTGGTTCTGCTGGGTGGCGTCGGCCTGTTCGTTACGCGTAACGCTCTCCGTAACGACGAGGAAGAATCGATCGAAGAGCAACACGACCCCAATGGGGAGATCGATCCGGACGCGATCCCGGACATCGCGAAGACAATCCAGTCCTACACCATTCCGCCGATGATGACGATCGGGGGCGGCATCAAGGTCTCACTGTGGATGGTGCTCGGCGTCGCCTTCGCGACGGGATTGCTCTCCGGGTTTCTCGGGGTCGGCGGCGGATTCATCCGCATGCCGGCGATGTTCTACCTGATCGGCGTGCCCGTTCCGATCGCCGTCGGGACCGACCTCTTCGAGATCGTTTTCTCCGGCGGGCTCGGCTCGTTCCTCTACGGACTGGAAGGTGCCGTTGATCTCTCGATCGTCGTGCCCTTACTCGCCGGGAGCGCCCTCGGTGCCCGGATCGGTTCGACAGCCACGAGCCTGGTCGAGGAAAGCGAAATCAAGATCTACTTCGGACTGATGTTGCTCGGGGGATCAGTGGCAGTCGCACTTCGGCAACTCGGTAACGCGTATGGAATCGGCGAACTCAAGCTCGTCAGCTTTGCCCTGATTATGCTCTCGGCCCTCGCTGTCGGGAGTGCCGTCATCTACAGCGCCCTGAAAGCAATCCGAGAAGACACGAGAACGGCTGACGTCTCCCCGGCGGATTGAGGGACCACCCCCTCAAAGGTCGCCGCGACGGGCGGCCTTCCGGATGGCCGCCGCTCGCTCATCGATTGCCTCCCGCTCCGTCTCGTCTTTGTCGTCCCAGTGACTGTAGATCAGCCCCATCCGATGATTCGACCGGAGGTGCGCCTCGTTTCGGCCCAGAAAGTCCCAATACAGCGCGTTGAACGGGCAGGCGTTCTCACCGATCGTCTTGGTTTTGTGATAGGGACAACTGCCACAGTAGTCGCTCATTCGATCGACGTAATTGCTGGATGCCACGTAGGGTTTCGTCGAGAGCACGTCGCTGGCGAACGTGCCCATCCCGACGACGTTGGGCGTCGTCACCCAGTGGTAGGCATCGATGAAGGCGACGTGAAACCACTGGTTGAGCGCACGTGGATCGACGCCGAACGTCGTCGCGAAGTTCGAAAGCACCATCAGGCGCTCGATGTGGTGGGCATATCCTCGACGACGGACGCCGTCGATGACGTCGCCGAGGCAGGCCATGTCCGTCTCGCCCGTCCAGAAGAATTCGGGGAGCGGTTCGGTCGCCGCCAGTTGGTTCGCCTCGGCGAACGTGTCGCGCTCACGACGGTAGACGTGACGCATGAACTCCCGCCAACCCAGCACTTGCCGGACGAATCCCTCGACGCTGTTGAGCGGCGCATTACCGTTCTCGTAGGTGTCGATCGCCCGATCGATCACCTCTGCGGGGTGAAGTAGTCCGAGGTTCAGGCTGGTCGAAAGCAACGAGTGGCTCATCGCCCACGACTCTCGCCGCATGGCGTCCTGGTACGGCCCGAACGCCGTGAAGCGATTCCGACAGAAGTCCGCGAGCACTTCGAGTGCCTGCTCACGCGTCACCGGCCATCGAAACGGATCCGGGTCGGCCCATGATCCGCCATAGGGTGGTTCGTCGTAGTCGCCGTCGAACCGGTCGGCCACCCATTCGTCCACCTCCCGAGTTGTCTCGTCCGGTTCGAACGCGGGCGGGTCGGGTGGCTCCCAGTCGTCGGGCGGCGTCTCGCGGTTGTCCTCGTCGTAGTTCCACTCGCCGCCGACCGGGTCGCCGTCGTCCATCAGAATGCCAGTTTCCCGGCGCATGTGCCGGTAAAAATCTTCGTGGCGGTAGGTGTCGACGTTCCGGCCGTCTACCCAGTCGTCGAACTGCTCGGACGAACAGCAAAACAGCGGATTCGCTACGACATCCAGCGACCCACCACGCTTCTCGACGAGTTCCCGGAGCCGGTCGGTCCTGCCACCTGCCGGGCGCATTATGGTTAGGTCGTCTTCGGAATAATCAACGAAATGTGCCTCAAGACCGTCGCCGAACGTCTCGACCTGATAGTAGTGGACATCTCGACCTTCGTCCCGGAGTTCGTCCCGGAAGTGTCGCATCGCGCTGAACACGAGCGTGAGCTTGTGGGGATGGTAGGGGAGGCGTTCAGCGAAGGCGTAGGCCTCGATCAGCAAGACCGGTTCGTCCGGCCGTTTGGCAACGGGGCCGTGTTCGCGGGTGAGTTGATCGCCAAGCACCCAGACGGTCACAGGGCCGACCTCCTGAAGAGCATGGACGCTCTGTTCGTACTGATGGTGTGTAAAGGCATGTTTCGGTCGGGTCAGCCCGGACCCACTGTCGTTCGCCGGAGAACGGACGCGGCGGGAGTTCGTCAAACATCGCGAGGCGAACGTCGATAGACGAGCGAAGCGAGTCTATCGGGACTGAGCGAACGCGGAGCGTTCGGGAAGGTCGCCGCGTTCGTCGTGTGTGACGAGCGGACGCGAGGAACCGCGACGGACGCGGCGGGAGTGAGCAAACGCGAAGCGTTTGCGATCTACGCCGCGGCCGCTTCGCTCCTCCCTGCGGTCGTCGCTACGGACGCGGCGGGATTCGAACCCGATGGCGAGACTCGCTGCGCTCGCGGCTTCACCGCTCGCCTTACGAGACGCTCCTTCCAGTCCCGTCTCGCCCCGCTCGTCTCGCGTGTTTCGAATCTCTTGGTCCTCCGCTCCTCCCTGCGGTCGTCGCTACGGACGCGGCGGGATTCGAACCCGCGATCGAGGGGTTAGGAACCCCTCGCCCTGTCCCCTAGGCCACGCGTCCTGTCGCGTGGTACACCTGGCTGGAGAAAAACCGTTGTGATCCGCCCTCAAAACGCGGGGACCTATTTGGAGGTCGTGTCCGTTTCAGTGGCGTCGGTACCGGCGTCCGCCGTCTCCGTACTCGTCCTGGCCGTCTCCGTACTCGGCGTCCCCTCGCTCGCAGGGCTGGACTCCGCCGTGGGACCTTCTCCCTCTTTCATCTCTTCGAGTTCCTCCTCGACCTGCTGGCGGCCCTTCTGGAACTCGCCCATGGCCTGACCCGTCGACCGGGCGAGTTTGGGGATCTTGTTCGCGCCGAACAGGAGCACTGCCAACAGCAGGATCAACAGTACTTCGGGCCCGCCCGGGATGCCACCGAGTTGTAAGATCAATCCATCGATCATCGCTACCTGGGACTTACCTACTGTCTATTATAGTCTTTTTGCTCCGCTTAACCCCAACGGAGTCCACCGACGGTTCGGGACGGCCGTTACACCTATTGTCGCGAGCGGTACATCTTTTGGGTCGTCACTCCTACTCGGGGGTGCAATGGTTACCGAAGGCGACACAGCCCCCGACTTCACCGCACCGCTCGCGAACGGCGATGTCGACTCGTTCACGCTCTCGGAGAATCTCGACGACGCCCCACTCGTCCTGGCGTTCTTCCCGGGCGCGTTCACCAGCGTCTGCAGCCACGAGATGGCCGCGTTCCGCGACCGTATCGAGGAGGTCGAGGATGCCGGCGCGACGCTGTACGGCATCAGCGTCGACTCGCCGTTCGCACTCAACGAGTTCCGCGACAAACTCGAACTGCCCTTCGACCTGATCAGCGACGCCGAGAAGGAGATCGTCGAGGACTACGACCTCACAATGGACTTCGACGAACTCGGCGTCTACGACGTCGCCAAGCGCTCGGTGTTCATCGTCGACGGGGACGGCGAGATCACCTACGCGTGGGTCAGCGACGATCCGGGCGTCGAACCGGACTACGACGAGGTACTTGAGGCCGCAGCCGACGCAGCCTGATCGGCGCGGAACCCGACCGACTTTTCTCGATCCGGCCGCTTTCACCCGTATGAGCGACGCGACAGACACGGGCACGGGTGAGGACGGCGAGTCCGAGGGGCGGATCTACGACCCCGAAGCCGAACACACGTTCCCGGACGAGCGACTCAACGAGGTCCTGAAGTACGTGACCGAAGATCGCGAGATCCAGGCATATCTGGCCGCCCAGAACGTCAACCCAGTAGCGCGCAAACAGTACAACGACCACGGCGAGAAACACGTCGAGATCGTCCGCAACCGGGCGCTATGTCTCTACGACTTGTTGAAACAGGGTGGCGTCACGTTCAACGGGGCACGCGAACAGGGTCTCGATGAGGTTGATGAACCCGTCATCGTCGCGTTAGCGGCGACGTTACACGACATCGGACACGTCGTCCACCGTGACGACCACCCCTATTACTCGATCCCGCTGGCCGCGGATCTGCTCGATCGGATCCTCCCGGAGTTGCCCTTCTACGACGTGGCCGAGGCGGTCCGCGTCAAGAGCGAGGTCCTCCACGCGATCCTCTGTCATCACACCGAGGAAGAGCCGCTGACGCTCGAAGCCGGTGTCGTTCGGGTAGCCGACGCCCTCGACATGGAGAGTGGCCGCTCGCGTATCCCGTACGAACACGGCGGACGTGGGATCAACACCGTTTCCAGTCAGGCGATCGAAGCGGTCAACCTCCGGACCGGCGACGGAACGCCCGTCCTGGTCGAGATCGAGATGACCAACGCAGCCGGCGTCTATCAGGTTGACAACCTCCTGAAGGCCAAACTGCAGGATTCGGGACTGGAAGAGTTCCTCCGGATCGTCGCGATAAACACCCGCGAGGACGCGGATCGGATCGTCGAGCGGATCGAGTTGTGAGGCGGTCAGCTCCCGGATCGGACACCGGACGGTTTTAGGGCGTCCGGGTTCTCTATTCCATTGTTATGGGCTTTGGTAGCTACGATGAATCCGAACAGGAGAACCAGGCCAGCGGGGCAGACATCGACGACAGCGAGAGCGTCGACGTCGACGCGACCGACCACGACGGCGAGGTCAGCTTCGAGGCCAACGCTTCCCAGGATGAACTCCTGGACAAACTCCAGGACATGAAGGACTGACGCGGCCGAGAGCTCTCTCCGTTCTCTACTCGGAGGACTCTTCTTTCTTTACTCGGTTTCGTATCCGTCCGCGAGCGAGTCGAGCGTTTCGTGATGTTCGGTCGTGTGCGGTGCAGTCAGCGGCGAGACGCTGACTCGCCCCTCGACGACAGCTCGGCGATCGGTCCCATCGGGATCGGGGATGGTCCCGTCGGCCATCCACTCCCAGATCCGGTCGTGGAGTTCGATCTCCCCGTCGTCCCTGGTCGCACCCATCTCGTAGACGTGGGACGGTTCCGTGATCTCCATGGGCGCAGTCGCCTCGCCGTTCTCGGCGAGCGGCGCGTTGACGTTGAGGTAGTCGGCTTGCTCGAAGACACCGGCTTCAGGTGCGCGCTCGACCAGATAGCGGGCCACACGGGTCGCGTTGGCGTAGGAGGCTGGCTCCTCGGTCAGTGGCTCCCACTTCTCGTCGTCCCGCACGGGGACGTACATCGAGACAGCGACGGCAGGGACGTCGAAGAACGTGGCTTCGACGGCCGCGCTAACCGTGCCAGACCGACCGAGGACGTACGCGCCGAGGTTGGCACCGTCGTTGCACCCGGCCACGACGACGTCCGTTTCGGGAACGAGAACCTCCAGCCCGGCGACGACGCAGTCTGCCGGCGTCCCGTCGATCGCGTAGCCCAGTTCGTGTTCGCTCACCCCGACGTTCGAAGAGATCGATCGACCGACGGCACTCCGGTCGTCGGCCGGCGCGACAGCTGTCACGTTGCCGATAGTCGAAAGTGTCTCGTAGAGTGCGCCCAGGCCGACGCTGTCGATCCCGTCGTCGTTGGTCAGTAGGATCGTCGGCTCCTCGTCCATGGACGGTCTCCGGTCCTGGCGGGCAAAAGGCTGTCCTCGCTCGATCGTGAGCCGAGTGACCATACAGCGTCCGAGCCGGCCTCACACTGGAATCCGCTCGACGACCGTCTCGGCCTCGACGACCAGGTTGTAAGCGCCCTCGTCGTCGTTCCACAGTGCCAGGACGTTCTCGAAGGACAGAAGGTCGCCGTACTCGCTCGCCGCAAGATCCTCGTTGAGAACGGACTCGCGGGTTAACACGGCGAAGTGGTCGATCCGCTCGCTGCCGTCGCCGACGAGAAAGACCGGATTGGCGTCGGGATCGTCGCGCAGGTCCGGGCTGAGCTTGATCCCCACGACGTTGATCCTGTCTGTGACGTATCCCTCCGCGTCGGCCATCCTGGCGATGCGAGACTGATCAGGTACGTATTCTATCGCTTGCTCGTCGTCTTTCCGGAGGATCGAGTAGGCGTACTGGACGTCGACGTTGACGAACTCGCCGGGTTCGTGATCGGGATCGTCGCAAGCTTCGTCGAGACGCCCCTGGAAGGGTGGGACGCCGAAGTCGGTCTTGCGGGTGAACGACCAGCACTCGCCGGACGGCGTCTCCTCTGACCAGAGGCGGACTGTCGGTGCATAGACCGTGTAGGTGCCCTCGACAGCGCGTTCGACTTCCCGGAGACCGGTCGCCGTCCGTCTATCCGCCGGAGAGAGAGCCAGGATCGACCCGTCCTCCGCAAGCGCGTCCGCGTAGCGGCTGAGGACGCTCGCCGGGTCATCCAGTTCGTCGAGGACGTTCGCGAAGACGATCAGGTCGAACTCCCCCTCGGGTTCGAAGGTTTCGGCGCGATCTCTGTGGATCGTCGTGTGGGCGTTCGGTCCCGTCTGCACGAGCATCTCTTCGAAGATCGTCGCGGCGCCGTCGCCGGGCTCGACGGCGTGATACTCCACGATTCCGCCGGCACCGGTGACGATATCGAGCAGTCCGAGCGCGGGGCCACCGACCCCTGCGCCAACGTCCAGAACACGAAGCTGGGACGGGACCCGATCGTCTTCCAGCAAGGGAGCGAGGGCGTACTGCCCGACGGCGTAGTAGTCCGGTAGATGATAGACGGCGTAGGCCAGGGCGGTGAGACAGTCGTACTCGACGGTCGCGTCGTCGAGGTAGGCGGCCTTGACCTCGCGGATCCGCGCGCGGAGTCGATCGCCCGGCCCACCCTCTGGCCAACCGGCACCGAACTCGGCGACGAGCAGGTTCTCGAGAACGCGAACGTAGCGTTCGGGAAACGCTTCGACGTGATCGACCGACGCATCGAGCGGGCCCTCCGGCGCGGGAACGAACGTCCCGTCCTCGCGTTCGCGCAGTCCCAGGTCGAATGCTTCCTCCCGTAACGTCCGCTTGATCACGCCCGGGTGGGGCTGTCCCTCGACGTATTCCTGGATCTCCTCGGGATCGACCGGCCGGACGTTCCGGAGGTACTTCGCCGTATCCACGATCGCCTGTCGCTGGTCACTCATCGTCGGGGTGACTCCGGCGCGTGGCCTGTTCGTACAGTGTCTCGAACGTCTCGTCGTCGGCTGCAGCCAGTCGCTTGGCGGCCGCGGCCACGTCGTCGGCACCCTCGAAGGCGGCCTGGATGTCGGCGTAAACGCGGGCCTCCCCGCCGGTCACGCTCTCCAGGAGGTCGAAGAGAGTGGCAGAGATCGGCGTCTGGAATCGCTCGGGGACCGGCTCGGCGGCCAGTCCGAACGCAAGGATCGCGGCGTGAACACGGGCCTGGACGGTCTCCATCGCCGCGTCGTGTTCGGCCGATGTCGTCTCGAAGAGGTCGTTGCCGGCCGCCGAAAGCGCCGCGCGGACGCGGTCGGTGACTGGCCCCGATTCGTCGGCGACCAGCGGAACGTTCCCGGGCGCGTTCGCCGGCGCAAAGAGCGGATGGAAGCTCACGCACTCGCGGTCGGGGGCGTGCTCGGCCATCGCCGCGACGGGATCGGCCATGACGCCCGCGAGGTCACAGATCCCCTTCCTGGCTTTCGGTGCGTGGGTCTCGATCATGTCGGCGGTCGCCGGGATCGGGACGGCCACACAGACGAGGTCGAAGCTCTCGTCGGTGTCGGGAGCGACCGCTCGACTGTCGAATGCTTCGGCTGCGGCGCGGGCGACAGCGGGATCCACGTCGGTGAAGGCGACGGCAAGCCGATCCTCAAGGTGATCGTCGAGCGTGCGGGCGAACCACCGTCCCATCTCCCCCGCACCGACGACGAGTAGGTCCATATCCCAGCGTACCGTTGGGTTGGCCAAAAGCCGTTCGTCTCCAGGGCCAGCGGCGTCGGTCCGGGTCGAAAACGCTAACAGGCCCGGCACGATAGCGGGGGACATGAAACGCGTCCGCTTTCGCGACCCGACGGGCACGATCCGTGGCGGTCGCTGGCTCGTCGAGGACGGCCAGGAATACGTGACGACGGCACTGGGGGAACCGGAGACGGTCGCGACGGACGAACACACCTATCCAGCAGAGTCGGTCGACGTACTCCCACCAGCCGAACCGACGAAGATCGTCGCGATCGGCCGCAACTACGCCGATCACGCCGACGAACAGGACGCGGACGTTCCCGATCGCCCGCTACTGTTCCTCAAACCGCCCAACACAGTCGCCAGCCACGGCTCGACGGTCTCGCTGTTGCCGGACAAAGAACGGCTGGACTACGAGGCCGAACTCGCAGTGATAATCGGCGAAACGTGTCACAACGTCGACGGCGACGACGCCGAGGAGGTCATCGCAGGCTACACCTGCTTCAACGACATCTCCAACCGCGACGACCAGCGCGTCGAGACCAACTGGGTCCGCGGGAAGGCCTTCGACAACGCCGCGCCGATGGGGCCCGTCCTCGCTACTCCCGAAGAGGTTCCGACGGACGCGACCATCGAATGTCGCGTCAACGGCGAGACGCGACAGTCGGGCAATCGCGAGGACATGGTCTTTTCCGTGCCCGAACTGATCGAGGAGATCACTGCATACATGACCTTGGAACCGGGCGACGTGATCGCGACCGGGACACCCGAGGGCGTCGGTCCGCTCGCGGACGGGGATCGCGTCGAGATAGAGATCGAAGGGATCGGGACACTGGAACACGGCATCCACATTCCCTGACTGGGTTTCACAGTGGAGACAAAGCGTTCGCGATGTACCGACAGCGAGGACGGTCGATTTCCGTGTCTATTTTTTGATCGACCTGCTCATCACCGCACATGGCATCCCGACACTGGCTGTACTTCGGGGGGTTCGTACTGACCGGAGTGGCGTTGCTCGCGGTCGTCCTCGTAGGAGTGCTCGACGCGCTGTCCGCTCTCTCGGCCGACGCCGTCGTCTACGGCGAGGAGTTCGTGCTGCTGGCCATGCTCGGGGCGGCCGCCGAGTGGGTCGTCGCCGCGGTAGTTCTCGGTACCCTGGCCTGCCTGTTCCTCGTCGCGACCGTCGTCTCGGTCCTGCGGAACACGTCGCTGCACCGCGACGACCGACTAGTCGCACTCGTCGAGCGACTCGAACGCGAATACCCCGTGTTGGGACAGTTCGACGTCTCCGAGAAGGTCGAACCGACTACCGAAGATCGGAAGCAGCGACTCAAGGAACAGTACGTCGACGGCGAGTTGAGCGACGCGGAGTTCGAACGCGAGATGGAGCGACTGATGGACGAGGAGTCCTCGACCTGACCCGCCTCTCGGACATCGTCGGTCCGTCGTCTACTCTTCGCGGCGCGACTCCCGAAACCGTCGGCCTCTCGCTTCCGTCCCGTCCCTCTACGCCCCGTCGTCGGACTCGTCCGTCTCCGTTTCCTTCGATTCGGTGGCCGCCGTCCTGGAGAGATTCGAGTCCGTCTCGTCCGTCTCCGAGAGCCCTGTTTCCGCCTCCTCGTCTTCCGACTCGTTCTCGTCTACACCCTCGTCTTCTGAATCGTCCGTCCCGTCGTCTGACTCGGTGCCGGATCGGCGATCGATGCTCACGTCGGCTTCGATCTCCACTTCGATGTCGAGGTCGCCGGTTTCGAGCGTCGCTCGTGCCTCGTCGGGCTGGATGAGTTCAATCTCTAGTTCCTCCCCGTTCACCTCGACCTCCAGTTCGACCTCTAGTTCGACGTCTACGTCGTCGGTCATGTCACGACGTTCGAAGAGGGGTATCAAAAGTTCTATTGCCGCGGTGACGTCGCCCGGATCCAGTGGCTGTGAACGACGGCACCCGAGCGGTCACTGCAGCGGCGATCGGGAGCGTTCGGGCCGGGCGATCAGTTTCATCTCGACGGTCTGTTCCGAGCCGTCCCGGAGGATCCGTACCTGGATCGTGTCGCCGGGCCGGGTCTGCAGCGCGAGGTAACTCGCCAGGTCCTCGAAGGAGGTCATCTCGACCCCGTCGACCGAGAGGATGACGTCGCCACCGACGGGTAGACGCGAACCGTTGACGAACTCGATGTCACTCGGCTGGAGGACCCCATCGGCGGGCCCGCCACGGACAGCCCGGACGATCAAAAGGCCGCGCGGGTCGCTCATGTCGTTCGCCCTGGCGATCGCGGGCGTCACGTTCTCCAGTGTGACGCCCATGTACGCGTGTTCGTACTCCCCGGATTCGATCAACTCCGGGACGACGCGTTCGGCGAGGGCAGCCGAGATTCCGAACGCGATGTTGTCGCCCTGTTTGGAGTTGACGACGCCGACGACCTGGCCGGAAAGCGACATCAGCGGCCCGCCGCTGTTGCCCGGGTTCACCGCAGCGTCGGTCTGGATGGCGTCCGGGATCCGGTAGCCCGATGGCGACGGGATCAGGCGGTCGAGGCCACTGATGATTCCGGAAGTGAGCGACCCGTCGAGGTTGTACGGGTTGCCGATGGCGACGACTTCCTGCCCGATGACGGGGGCCTCCCGGACGAGCGGGAGTGGCTCGGCCGACCCGGGAACGCTGTCGGCGACGACGACCGCGAGGTCGGCGTGGACGTCCGTGCCCCTTACGGCGCCTTCGCGCCACGTACCCTCCTGAAAGCGGAGTTGCACGGACGACGTATCGCTGACGACGTGGGCGTTCGTCACGACGTGCGTGTCGTCGTACAGAAAGCCGGTTCCCTGACCCCGATCCGTTCGGACCAGCACCACCGACGGGATGGTGTCCCGATACACTCGCGTGTAGACGCTCCCGTCGGCCTGAGACCGGGCATCTGTCGACGACGATCTGCCCGTCCCGGCACTCGAATCTGACGCGGACGACGTTCGAGAGGCGTTAGAATCCGGGGCTGACAGGGCGGTGTCACAGCCAGCGAGTCCGGCTGAGAGAGCGATACCCCCGAGGTGGAGAAACCGACGGCGAGTGGTTGTCTCCTCGGACATCGTCGTCGATCACTACCGTCGGGACCGGTCTGTGTTTTGTGGTTGTACGTGGGGCGCAATTCGACGTGATCTGGTGTCACATTCGAGAGTGTTTCGAACCAACACGGGATCCCGCAGACGGAAAATTTCCCCTGCCAGAACGGCTATCCCGTTACCCGACCAAAGACAATCATGCGCGATATCCCCGGAATTCATCACGTGACCGCTATCGGGAGCGATCCCGGCGAGAACCTGCAGTTCTACACAGAGACACTCGGCCTGCGGGTGGTCAAGCGCAGCGTCAACCAGGACGACGCCTCGGTCTATCACCTCTTCTATGGCGACCGCTCGGGATCGCCCGGGACCAGCATGACCTTCTTCCCGTACCCCGGGGCACGGCAGGGGCGAGTTGGGACCGGCCAGGTCAGCACGACGCAGTTCCTGATCCCTGCCGACGCCGTCGATTACTGGATTGATCGCCTGGCCGAGGCGGGCGTCGACGCCGACGAACCGCGCGAGCGCTTCGGCGAGACGGTCCTCCCGTTCGAGGATCCCGACGGCCTCCCGCTGGAACTGGTCGGCGTCGCCGAGGCCCCGGCGGGCGATCCGCCGGACGGACCGGTACCCCCAGAGTATGCGATCCGCGGCTTCTACGGCGTGACACTCGCCCTTGGGGACACAGCCGCGACCGAACGCCTGCTGGAGACGATGGGCTACGAACGGACGGGAACCGAAGGGACTCGACTCCGCTACGAGGCCGACGGTGACCTGGGATACGTTGTCGAGTTGCTCGACGGTCCTGACGTGGCCGACGGGCGACCGGGCGCAGGCACGATCCATCACGTCGCCTTCCGCGTCACGAGCGAGGATCAAGCTGACTGGCGTGAGGAACTCCAGCGCTTCGGATTGCGTCCGACAGAGATCATCGACCGAAAGTGGTTTGAATCAGTCTACACCCGGACGCCGGGGGGCGTCCTCTTCGAGTATGCCACTGAAGGTCCGGGTTACACAGTCGACGAGGATCTCGAAACGCTCGGGGAACGGCTGGTCCTCCCCGAGTGGCTGGAGGGTCGTCGAGAAGAGATCGAAGACGGATTGCCGCCGCTGTCAACTGACAGTTGAAGCGTCCCTGAACCGCCGATTGGGACGGGTATGGGACCGAATCCACTATAGCGCCCGCGTATTTGTACGTCGAGCATACTATCAGGGTGAATTATTATCATCCTTGGCTGAAAATCGGGTCGTATGAGTACGACCGAAGGGAACAGAACGGACACGTTACGTGCAGGACTACAACCGTGGCAGGGTGGCGAGATCGGCGGCCTACTGGGCGGGCTCGTCTTCGGTGTGTTGCTATCGATCGAGATGCCAGGCGTCCTCGAGTCGACGATCCCCGGGTTGTACGGATTCTCGGAGAGCGGCGTGATCGGCTGGACTCTCCACATGAGTCACGCCGCCATCCTCGGCGTCGCCTTCGTCACCGTGATCGAACTCGGTGGACTGGACGACACGCTATCGACCAACCTGGAGAACGGCGTGGCCGGACTCGTCTACGGGCTCGTCGTCTGGGTGGTGCTGGCGGCCGTCGTGATGCCGATCTGGGTGTCCGGCGGTGGTACGACGAACGTTCCCAACGTAGCCCTCGAGAGCGTCGTCGGCCACGCCGCCTATGGCATCGTCCTCGGGATCGTCTATTCTGTGCTATCGGATTGATCGCAACTGTCCCAATCGGCCACGATCCGACTCAGAAGACGCTGATACCGACGCTGTAGGCCCACGACTGGCTGGCGACTGCCGCGACGATCAGTGCCCCGCCGGCCATCACGACGTTCTTCAGGAACTGCGTCAGCTCGTCTTGGTGCTGGTCCTCGGGGACCGCCCAGAAATCGTGCATCGTGACCGCTGCGACGAGCAGGAACCCGGCGAGCGCCACAGCACCGACGACCGGATAGATCCCGGTGACGATACTGAGCCCGCCCGCGACGAGGACGACACCGGACGCGATTACCGAGAAGCCGGGTGCGGGCAGCCCCTTGTGCTCGGCGTAGCCAGTCATCGTCTCGCGCTGCTGGAAGTGATTCAGGCCCATGAACGCCAGGACCGCCCCGAACAGCACGCGGCCGACGAGGAGAATCGCCCCCTCGGTGCCAGTGATCGCCATCAGGCGAACACCTCCAGTGTCGTCGTCTCGATCGCAACCAGTACCCGCAGGAGTCGCATTTCTGGTATCATTGCGTTAGTTGGTTCGTTTCCGAACCTACTTATGCTCTCGGCGATAAGATCGTGACCAGATAACACCCATGTCACCTGCAGCAACTACCGATGGGGAAACCGTCGAAGAACGGAACGCCGAGGCGTGTCCGGTCGTCGAGGCGGTCGAACAGATCGGCTCGGAGTGGCGATTGATCGTCCTCCAGGACCTGACCGACGGCGAACGCCGGTTCAACGAACTCAAGCGTTCGACCGGCGCGAGTTCGCGGACGCTCTCGCGCGTTCTCGACGACCTCGAAGACGTCGGACTGGTCGACCGTCGCGTCGAGGATCGACCGATCGCGACGTATTACTCGCTGACCGAGAAAGGAAAGGCACTGTGTCCGGTCTTTTCGGAACTGGAGTCCTGGGCCGACGAGTGGGTCGATATCGGCCGACCGTGACGGATCCGCGATCATCGACGATTGGGTACGAGAGGTCCTACAGACCCGAGTCGAGCCGGCCACTCCGTATGCCGTGGGGGCAAAAACCTTTGAGCCAGCGATGCGGACGATAGATTATGAAGGTCCTGGTGGGGGTCGGCGGCACGGAGCGGTCCTTCGCAGCCCTCGAGGGTGCGATAGAGCGGGCCGAACAGGCCGACGACGAGCTGACCGTTGTGATCTTCGACGACCCGTCGGCGAGCCTGAGTCGGGGGCAGGTTCGCGAGCGCGTACAGCGGATCGTCGCGGAAACGGACGTCAACCTCTCCACGAAGGAGATCGACGGCGACCCTGGGTCACAGCTCGTACAGGTCGCCGAGGACGGCGGGTTCGATCAGCTCATCATTGGGAACGGGACGCGAACGCCGATGGGGAAGATCCAGCTTGACAGCATCGCACAATTCGTCCTCTTTAACTCCCACGTCACCGTCAAACTGGTTCGATGAGCGATCGTCCCGCACTGGAGCCACCGCCGGTGGCGTTCGTCGACGAGGAAGGTCGGACGATACGGATCGAACGGAGCGAGGGGGACCGGGACGCACTGGTCACGATGTACGAGGACTTCGCTCCGGAAGACCGGGCCCAGGGACTTCCGCCAGTGGGTCGAGAGCGGATCGAGAAGTGGTTGGAGACGATCGAGGAAGGTATTCACGTGGTAGCGTGGCACGACGATCAGGCAGTGGGTCACGCCGCGTTACTCGCAGGCGAGGACGATCACGAGTTGATGATCTTCGTCCATCAGGACTATCAGCTAGCGGGGATCGGATCGCGACTGATCCGGGCGCTGCTAGGTGCCGGTCGTCGGGATGGCGCCGAGAACGTCTGGCTGTGCGTCAGACCGAGCAACGCGATCGCGATCTCGCTGTATCGCTCCGTCGGGTTCGAGGCGGTCGGGTCCGGCGAGACCGAACTCGAGATGAGTCTGTCGTTCGACGACGAGGGCAGCGACGGGCAGTCCTGGGCGTGATAGGGCGTCTCAGCTGTGTTCCGAGGTGGTCCTCGCTACGATGCCATCGTTCGAACGCGTCCGTCCACCGTCACCAGTTCCGGACGGTACGCCCGTGAGTCGCCTGGCCGTCTCCCGTAACGTCAGCCCGTTCCCGAGCAGTGTCGCCGCCGTCGCCGCGGAGGCCTCGACGTCGAGGTGAACCCCGTAACACGCCGCGTAAAGTTCGAGCCAGTCGGAAAGTGCACGATCGAGGCGTCTCGATTCGGCGGGCGAGAGCGCCTCCTCGGCCCCCGCGATGGCGGCTTCGCGGTAGAGCGCCACGGCTGGGCCGACGCCGTCCCGAAGGTACTCCAGAGCCCGATCGTGATCCGGCGATTCCTCGGGCGGAAGGAAACTGCTTCGCGCACGCCGAGCCCGTTCGGCGAGTGCCGCAACGCGGATGTGATAGGTACGACACATAGTCGGTGTACTCCCTATGCGATGCACGCATTCTTCACGTTATTTAGTGACGAATACCCCCCGAGATTTCCGGATTCACGCGAGCGACACGACGATCGACATCTGAGCTACTCCCGGGAACGCGTCGGATCGACGTCGATCGCGTCGACCGGACAGACATCGACACAGAGCATACAGTCGATACACTGGGATTCGTTAGCCGGATCGGCTTTGCGCTCGCTTACCGGATGATCCGGCGTCTCGACCCACTCGAAGACATCGACCGGGCAGTCCTGCAGACATGCCCCGTCGGCCAGACAGACATCGAAATCGACGGCCACGTGAGTCCCGTGGATGCCGAGCGTCTCGGGTTCATCGACGGGACCCCAGACGTCGTGATCGTCGTGTTCGTCGACGACCTCGCGGTTCGCGTCGAACGCCGGATCGATAGGCACGATAGGGGTCTCTCGGACGGGGAGGTGCATAAATCCACGTCACAGGGAAATATTCGTTGGCTGGCGTTCGTCCGCTCGCTCACCGACCGCGTCTCTCCGGAAGCACTTCCGGACCGCACTCCTTCCAAAGAGGGATACGTCCGGTTCCCAAACGGGGAGGTATGTCAGCTGACGACCTCGAAACGACGACGGTGACGCTTGAGACGGACAACGCGAGCGACACGCTCGAAATCCCGGTCGCTTTGATCGACCTGCTGACCGAAGGCGACGAGGAGATCCCGACTGTCGTCGCCGACATCGCCATGTTCGGGCTGGCCCAGCGGGTCCACACGGCGGTCCACCACAGCGATGGCGACCCGAGCGCAGGCCTCGACGCCGACATCGAAGACATCGAGGCGGCAACGGACGCCGAATTCCAGAAACGGTTCGATTCGAGCTTCGAGGACTTGCTCGATCACAGTCACTGACGGCGCAAGGCCCAGCAGTCACCGGTAATGACGGTCCCCCTCAATCAATAGAAGGATCACTGCCATGACGACCAGCGCGAGGAGTATCGACGCGACTCCGAATCCGGGGCCAGCCGTCGATGTGATAACGGTCCGGCCCTCGTGATGTCGCGACTCCGTAGAAGCGACGTCAAGCCGATCAGACAGCGCGTTCAGCGCCGATCGATCGGGAGCGTTGGCGATCATCACGCGCGTCCCGTTGTGCCGGACGTGAAACGCGTCCGCGAA
Organism: Halorhabdus amylolytica; assembly: GCF_004944975.1. Lineage (GTDB taxonomy): Archaea > Halobacteriota > Halobacteria > Halobacteriales > Haloarculaceae > Halorhabdus > Halorhabdus amylolytica. The sequence continues at coordinate 359,730 of NZ_SPQG01000002.1, read as the reverse complement.
GGGTCCGTCGTCGATGACATACGTCGATTCGCCGAACACGAGCGGATCGTAACTCTGCAGGACGGCCCTGTAGGCGTCCGCGAACTCCGCGGCGTCCGCCCGCGAGTCCCATTCGGTCACCCAGACGTATCCACCGTGACTGCCGTTCGTGTAGGTGTATAGCGTATCGTTGCCCCAGCCCTCAGCCGGCGCTGTGACGGCCTGGCGAAGACTGACTGTCCCGTTCGGGCGTGGCAACGCTACGTTCCGACTCCCGTTCTGCCGGGCGAACAGCGTCCGGACTCCTGCCTCGCCGATCCGCTGGATATCGTCAGTCCGGGACCAGTCCGGCCCGGAACGATCCGCGTACTCGATCGGCTCCGGCGGTTCGACGACACGATCCGGGTGCAAGACCGGTTCGACGGTCGCGGGCGGGGACTCCTGAACGCTGGAGACGGCCTGCCAGCCACCTCGCTCTCGGAGGGTGGCGGCATAGATCGCCCCATCCCGATAGGGAACACTCATCAGGGTGGCGACTGCCGGAGTGACTGATCCCGATGGCGGGGCCATCCCGCCGGAGAGACACGACCATGCGCCGCTCGCGCACTGGCGCCGGTAGCGACCATCGACGAGCGAGGCCTCCCCTTCGACGATGCTGTCCTTTCCGAGTTCCCCATCGAGCGTCGAGCGCCGGTACCGGGGGGCCGAGAGATCGAAGTATTGGTCCTGGAGAACGTGAACGAGTTCGTGGGCGAGGACGTACCCCGAGATCTGTGGCCGTTCGGGATCCTCGGTCACCAGGACGACGTGATCGACCCCTTCCTCGGCGGCCATGCCACCGACGCTGGCGAGGATCGTCTCCCGTATCGCTTCCCGTGCATCAGTGTCTTCACCGAAGACGAACAGCGCTTCCCATGTTTGATTCCCCCCGGGCAATTGCGTGACGTTGCGGTCGACGTAGGTTTCGACGCCGTCGCGGGAGACGAACTCGATCCGGGGCGTCTCCTCGAACTCCAATCCGCGAAGGTATTCGACGCGTGCCATCGTCCGGGCCAGAACTCGCTCGCGTTCGGCCGCCGAGAGGCCATCAGACCCATCGACGTCGATAGATTCGTTGTGCCAGTAGCCGTTCTCCCACCCGAGTACGTCGCTGTCGGGTTCCGCCAGGGCAGTGGCGTTGTCCACCTGCCCAGCCCCCACCATCGGCAAAGCACCGACGGTGAGAATCCCGAACACAGTCAAGACAACCAGACCCAGGGAGCATCGTCGAACGTCCGCCCGGGGTCGGAAATTACCCACCGGCAGGCGTCTCATCGAACCCTCCACCGCATCAGGACGCCGTCGTCGAGGCGCTCGACGTCCTGCAGATCGAGTTCAGGAAAGTCATCGAGGAACCCCTCGCCGTTGGCCAGCGTGGGAGCGTCCCGGCCGCCGATGACCAGCGGACCGACGAAGACAGACAGTTCGTCGACGAGGTCGGCCGCGAACAGCGAGAAGATCAGTTCGCCCCCGCCTTCGACCATGAGTCGATCGACGCCGCTCGATTCGAGCGCGTCCAGGGCCCGCTCTAGGTCGACCCGCTCCTCGCCGGCCACGATCACAGTCGCGTCGCTGGCCAGTCGCTCGCGTTCGTCTTCGGTGGCCGACTCACTCACGAGGACGTACGATTCGGCGTCGTCGTTCAACACCCGGGCACCAGCAGGGGTACGCCCCCGCGAGTCGGCCACGACGCGGGCCGGCTGTGGAGCGTCGCCACGGTCCCGCCGGGCGGAGACGCGTTCCTCGTCGTCGACCGTCAGGGACGGATCGTCGGCCAGCACCGTCCCGACGCCGACCATCACAGCGTCGTTCTCGGCTCGAAGTTGGTCGACACGGTCGAAGTCGCCCGGTCCGCTGATGGCGATCTGCTCGCGCTCGTGGGTCGAGAGCTTCCCGTCGGCGCTGATCGCGGCGTTGACGACGACGTGCATCGTCCGCATGTCGGGACGGAAGGCGAAAACCACTTTCGGCGCCAGTCGAGTGTCTTCGCCTGTCTACGAGGCGACCGGGGACCGCCTTTTTATTCGCTCCGGACGAACCGAGGAGCATGAACGTCGAAGACAGAGCCGAGGAACTCGCCTCCGACCTCGGCGTCGACAAAGAGGAGGTCAAAGACGATCTGGAGAATCTCGTCTCCTACAGCGTTCCGCTGGAGGAGGCAGTCGGGAGCCTGCGACGCAAGTACGGCGATAGCGACGACGGCGGAGGGACAGCACCGCCCGAGCGGGACGTCACCGAGATCACGACCGAGGACGATGGCGTCACCGTCAGCGGCGTCGTCCTGACTGTCGGCAAACGGTCGATCCAGTACCAGGGTACCGAACAGGTGATCTTCGAGGGCGAATTCGCCGACGAGACTGGCAAGATTTCCTACACTGCCTGGGAGGATTTCGGGATCGAACCGGGCGACGCCGTCCGGATCGAAAACGCCGGCGTCCGCGAGTGGGAAGGTAACCCGGAACTCAATCTGGGCGAACGGACGACGATCGCGGTCGACGAAGACGTCGACGTGCCCTACGAGATCGGCGGTGACCGGCCGCTGACCGAACTCGCACCGGGCGACCGGGGGGTCAACGTCGAAGTCCGGGTCCTCGAACGGGAACACAAGATCATCGATGGCCGTGACGGCGAGACCGAGATCCTCAGTGGCGTGTTCGGCGACGAGTCCACCCGGCTGCCGTTCACCGACTGGGAACCACACGACGAGATCGAAGAAGGTGCCTCAATCCGGATCGAGGACGCCTTCGTCCGGGAGTTCCGTGGCGCCCCATCGATAAACGTCTCGGAGTTCTCGACGGTGCGGACGCTGGATCGGGCAGTCGACGTGACCGAGGAGGCGCCGCGAATGTCGATCCGCGATGCCGTCGAGAGCGGCGGGCTCTTCGACGTCGAAGTGGTCGGGTCGGCGATCGCCGTCCGTGACAGGTCGGGACTCATCGAGCGTTGTCCGGAGTGTGGCCGGGTCGTCCAGAACGGCCAGTGTCGCAGCCACGGAGCCGTCGAAGGCGAAGACGACCTCCGGACGAAGGTGATCGTCGACGACGGCACGGCCACGGTGACGGCCGTCCTCGACGAAGCACTGACTGCCGACGTCTACGGCGGCGGTCTCGAAGACGCCCGAGAACACGCCCGCGACGCGATGGACCGTGACGTCGTGACCGACGCGATCCGCGAGGCGATCGTCGGCCGGGAGTTCCGGGTCCGGGGATCGCTGAGCGTCGACGACTTCGGCGCGACGCTGAATGCCACCGCCTTCGACGCATGCGAGGACGATCCGGCGGATCGGGCCCACGAGTTGCTCGCGGAGGTGGGCCGATGAGCGCGACCGAAGACGACGAAGGGAGCACTCCGGGCCGCCGCGAAGTTGCCTATCGGCTGTTCGCCGCCGAATTCGACGACGCCGACTACGCCTATTCCGAGAGCGACGAGGAGCGGGCGCCGAACTACGTCATCACACCGACGGGTGCCCGCGTCAATCGCGTCTTCGCGGTGGGTGTCCTCACCGAAGTCCAGCCCGCTGGCGAGGAGGTCCTCCGGGCACGGATCGCCGATCCGACGGGCACGTTCGTCGTCTACGCGGGCCAGTATCAGCCCGACGCCCAGACGTTCCTCGAACGCGCCGAGCCGCCGGCCTACGTCGCCGTCACCGGCAAAGCGCGGACCTTCCAGCCGGAAGACAGTGACGTCGTCTACACCTCGATCCGGCCGGAGAGCCTCAACGAGGTCGATGAAGGCACCCGGGATCGCTGGGCGGTCGGGGCCGCTCGACAGACGCTCGAACGGGTCGGGACGATGGCGACGGCGATGGAGGGCGGGGCGACGGGCGAGGAGTTGACCGCGGCGCTGCGTGATCGTGGCGTTCCCGAGGGGCTTGCGGCGGGAATCCCGCTCGCGCTGGACCATTACGGGACGACGCCCGGGTACCTCGCCGCAGTGCGGGAACTAGCGGTGTCGACGGCCGAACTCGTCGCCGGTGAGCGCGAGGCGGTCGAGCCCCCGGCGCTTTCCCCCGACCAGGGTGGTGACGCCGATCTGAACGCGCTGGCGGCGACGGCCACGCTCGGGAAGCCGACCGAAGCGACCCCGGAACCTACCGCGGCCGCCTCAGCGCCGGACGACGCGGCGGGGACGACACCCGACGGAACCGCCGTGGAGTCGGACGCAACGACGGAAGTCGAGTCTGCGACGGGAACCGAAACCGGGGCGAAAGTCGGAAGCGAAGACGGGGACGCTCCGTCGGCAGCGGAAAGTGGGACCGCCGAGTCGACGCAGCAAGCGGAGAGCGGAACGACCGAGACGGCGTCGGAGGCGGAGAGCGGAACGACCGAGACGGGAACGAAAACCGAAGGCACGCGTGAATCCGGGGTAGCCGAAACGGATACTGCCACGGAGGCCAGCCCCACGACAGCGGCCGGAAGCGGTGATGGAGACGTTGCCGAATCCGACGACAGTGCCGACAAAGCGTCGACAAGAGCAGGCCGCGAAGCCGACGAATCGGCCCCCGTCGAGACGGCGGACGAAGGGGCGCCGGAAGGGACACAGGCTGACGACGGATCGGCCGAACTCGGCGAGTTCGACGGCGAGTTCGAACTCGACGACGAGGAGCGCGAGGAGATCAAATCGGAGTTCGGTACCGAGTTCACGTCCGGGACGGAGGTCGAAGAGCCCGGAGAGGCCGGCATCGACACGCCCGAACCGGAGTCCGAGGCTGCCGACGAGGAGACGTCCGGGGCCGAAGACGACGCGGAAACGGCAGGCGAATCCGACGTGCGGTCCGAGACTTCCGTCGAACAGGATGAAACGGGAAAAGACGACGAAGAAACAACTGTCGACCTCGAAGACGTAGTGATGGACGCCATGACGGCCCTCGATGAGGGCGACGGCGCCGATCGATCGGCAGTGCTCGATCGCGTGAGCGACGAACACGGCGTGACGGCCGACGAGGTCGAGGAAGCCATTCAGGAAGCACTGATGAACGGTCGGTGTTACGAACCGGGTGAAGGGACGCTAAAGCCGATCTGATGACTGTCGAACCGGTCCCCGATTCCCCTGCGGCACTGGTCGATCTCCCGGACGGACGCGGACTGTTGCTCGCTGACGTCCACGCCGGCATCGAGGCCGGCCTCCGCCGTGAGGGGGTCGAACTCGCTTCGGGTGCCGAGCGGCGCCGCGAAGCGATCCTGAACCTGCTCGCGAGAAGCGGTGCCGATCGCCTGGTCGTCCTGGGCGACCTCGGACACGCGATCGGGAGCCCAGGACGCAAAGAGCGTGAGGAGGTGGAGACGCTGGTCGCGACGGTCACCGAGCGTGTTCCGCTGACGATAGTGAAAGGTAATCACGACGGTGAGATCGAATCGTTACTGGCTGATCGCGAGCGGGTGACGATCACCGGCGGCGAGGGGACTCGACTCGGCGAACTCGGCCTGGCACACGGCCACACCTGGCCCTCTCGGGACGTCCTCGGCGCGAAAACCGTGTGCGTCGGCCACGAGCATCCCGTCGTTCGACTGGAGGACGAAGTAGGCGGCGGCCGCAAGGAGCGGGTGTGGCTGCGGGGATCGATCGATCCGGCGCCGTTCGAGGAGTACTACGAAGACTGTCCGGAGATCGACGGCGAACTGGTCGTCTGTCCGGCGTTCAACGACCTCTCCGGCGGGACGTGGGTCAACGTCGAGGGACAGACCTTCCTCTCGCCGTTTCTGCCTGACACCCTCGAAGAAGGGAGTGCCTATCTCCTCGATGGGACGCGCCTCGGTCCCTACGACCGAGTTTGAAGGGGGCGACGGGAAAAGACTGACTCAAAGGACGATAATGGCCACGGGAAAAGACTGACTCAAAGTGCGAGAAAGACGATTCCGCTCGCGATAACGACGCCCAGAACGGTCGAGACGAGGGTGCCGAGGTGACGCGTGCCGAGGATCCACACCAGGGCGACCTTGACCAATGTGTTCGCGATCGCCGCGATGACGATCGCCGTCGTCGCGACGGGCGTCGAGACCGCCCCCTGGGAGGCGAGTTGACTCACCGTGATCGTCATCGCGTCGACGTCGGCGAGTCCCGAGAAGAACGCCGTCGCGTACAGGCCCGAGGAGCCGAACCACTCGGTGGCGTGCTCCGAGACCAGCAACACGACGGCGAAGACGGCCCCGAACAGCAACGCGGGTCTGAGACGGAAGGGGTTCCTGAGGCGGTCGGGCTCGACGGCCTCCTCGGCCGTCGTCCGCCAGTAGAGAACGGCGGCGGCGACCGCCCCGACGACCGTCATCCCGCCGAGCGGGAGCGCGACGCTTCCGACCAGGGCGGGGTTGACGACAGCGACCTCGACGAGTGCCCGCGGGAACATGACGATCGAGGCCGTGACGACCGCGAACCCACAGACGTGAGAGAGTTCTTCGTTTGCGATCGTCTTCTCCGCCATCGAGACGGTCGTCGCCGTCGAGGAGACGAACCCGCCGACGATCCCCGTGAGGGCGATTCCCCGCTCCAGCCCGACGATCCGGCCGAGCACGTAAGCGACGAACCCGAGGCCGGTGACGAAGACGACCATCAGCCAGACGAACCGGGGATTGAGTCCGTAGAGAGCGTCCAGAGAGCGGTCCGGAAGTGCCGGCAACACGACGAGAGCGACGAGGATGAACTTCGCGGACGCGCGTCGTTCGCCCTCTTCGATCCGGTCGACGAACTCGTGGACCGGGTCCTTGATCGAGAGTAGTACCGTGACGGCACCGCCGACGACGATCGCGACGATCGCACCTCGATCGGAGTGCGTCGTCATCGCGCCCAACAGGACGGTCACCAGCGCGGCCAGCAGCGTCGTCAACCCGATGTCGCCCTCGAAGACGACTTTCCCGACGTAGGCGACGGTGAGTGGAACGACGAGCGCACCGATAGCGAGGAAAAGTACACTGGGGAAAAATGCCTCGACGAGCGCCCCATAGAGTGCGATCAACGGGAACGTCCGACTCCCGGCGAAGGTCCCGCCGGACTCGCTCTGTTCGCGTTCCAGTCCGACCAGTGCGCCGAGGCCGAACGCGAGCGCGAGGTGAACGAACACCTCGAACAGCGGGGCAGTCGTCGGATCGACCATCGTCTAGACGTCTCGGGGAACACTTGTTAAGATATCCCACGCGGATCTCCCGCTCTGGAGGTCGAGTTTTATTGCCGCTGCGCTCCGAGCGGTCGTATGGCAGTACTGGTCCCATACGACGGTTCGCGGCCGGCCCGAAAAGCACTCGAAGAAGCGGTCACCGAATACGGCGACGAGACGATCGTCCTGCTGCGGGTGATCGAAGTCGCTGGCGGTTCGCTCGGGGCGGGCCTGGGCCTCATCCAGGAGAGTTTCGACGACGACCCCGAGGAACTGGCCGAGGATATCGCCGATGAGGTCCTTGCGACCCTCGAAGCGACGGACGGCAACTACGAGGTCGAGACAGTCGTCGGCAATCCGGCCAGGGAGATCGTCGCATACGCCGGGAACCACGACGACATCGAGCGGATACTCATCGGCAGTCACGGCCGCGAGGGAGTCTCCCGGATCCTGCTCGGGAGCGTCGCCGAGAAAGTGGTTCGGCGGTCGCCCGTTTCGGTCACGGTCGTCCGATAGACGAACCGACGATCCAGGCGTTCAAACGTACACCGACGACGAGTTCAAACGTGTTCTTTCGGCATGAGGTCGCTGAACTCCTGGTCGGCCAGCCACATCGCCAGCGCCTCGAGTTCGTCGCTTGCGGCCCCGAACAGCTCTGCCCCGATCTCGGCGCTGGCGTCGGTCTGGTCGCCGAAGACACCGTTCTCGCTGTTGTCGATCGAGTCGTAGAACGTCCGTGAGCCGTGCGTTCGACCGATCCCCTCGTCGACCTCCACGAGCCCGTCGTCGCGTGCCTCTTCGAGCCGATCCTCGTGGACGAGGTCCGGATGAAGGTGCTGGATGAGCGCCGTTTCCTTGGGCCCGCCGTGAGGGCCGTTGTGCTCGAAGGTCTCGTCGATCCGCTCCGGAATGGACTCGTCCCACATCCACTCGACAGCGAAGGCGGTCTCGTCGTTGCGGAGACGTCGACCGACCTCCCGAAGATGAGTTACGTTCCCGCCGTGGGCGTTGACGTAGATTACGCGATCGATCCCGTGGGTCGTCAGACTCCGGGTGATACTCTCGACGTAGTCCCGGAACGCGGCCGGATCGGCCGACGCTGTTCCGGGAAACTGCAGGTGGTGGTCGGAGACACCGATTGTGATCGTCGGCGTACAGAGATATCCCGTCCGCTCGGCCACTTCGCGAGCAAAACCCTCCGCGATCAGATGGTCGGTTCCCTCCGGCAGGTGTGGACCGTGTTGCTCGGTCGAACCGAGCGGAACCAGCGCGAGCGACTCCTCCTCGAAGTACGACTGCAGGTCGGGCCAGGCTTCGTTTGGCAGGTACATGGATCCGTCTGGGAGAGCCGCACCTATGAACGTGTTCCACGCCGACGATCAGGTGCGTCATCGCTGGACGAATCACTTCCTCGTCGACCACCGTGGCATTCGTGGAGGACCATCGCCGACGGGCATGGTATCCGTGGACACGACCCCCGACGCGTTTAATCGGCCGAGTCCCGTATTCGTCTTCGATGAGCGAGGCGAGACGCGACGGCGACGCCGTCTTCACTCACCTCGGGAAGGCCGTCCGTGCGGCCCTATCCGAACGTGGTTTTTCCACGCCGACGGAGCCACAGCGCCGTGCGATCCCACCGCTCGCCGACGGCGAGGACGCCCTCGTGATCGCTCCCACGGGCAGCGGCAAGACCGAGACCGCCATGCTGCCAGTGTTCGACGCACTCACAGCGGCTCCTCCCGAAGGGTTCGGAGCGCTGTACGTCACGCCCCTGCGCGCCCTGAATCGAGATATGCGCGACCGTCTGGAGTGGTGGGGCGAGACGCTGGATCTCGATGTCGACGTCCGCCACGGCGACACTTCCGATTATCGTCGCCAGCAGCAGGCCGAGAATCCACCGGACGTACTCGTCACGACACCCGAGACACTACAGGCGATCCTCACCGGCGAGAAGCTCCGGAAAGCACTCGAGAGCGTCGAACACGTCGTCGTCGACGAAGTACACGAACTCGCCGCAGCCAAGCGGGGCGCCCAGTTGACCGTCGGCCTCGAACGCCTCAGGGAAGTCGCGGGTCCGTTCCAGCGGATCGGGCTCTCGGCGACCGTCGGCGATCCCGGTGAGGTCGGGAAGTTCCTCACCGGCGACCGCGGGTGTTCGATCGTCGAGATCGACGCCGGGAGTTCCCTCGAGGTCGACGTTGTCCGCCCGTCAATCCGGGACGGAGACGAGGAGATCGCCGGACAGCTCGTTACCGACGCTGCGGTCGCCAGCCACGTCCGAAAGATCGACGAACTGATCGACGAGTACGAGTCGACGCTGGTGTTCGTCAACACTCGCCAAACTGCCGAGGCACTTGGCTCCCGACTGAAGGAGTACGGGACCGACGTGGGCATCCACCACGGCTCGCTCGCGGCCGACTCGCGGGTCGACGTCGAGGACGCGTTCAAGGCCGGCGAACTGGACGCGCTACTCTGTACTTCCTCGATGGAACTCGGGATCGACGTCGGACGGGTCGATCACGTGATCCAGTACAACAGCCCCAGGCAGGTCGCCCGACTGCTCCAGCGCGTCGGGCGTGCGGGCCACCGTCGCGATCTGACCTCCCGGGGGACCATCGTCACCACGAGCCCCGACGAGACGTTCGAGGCGCTTTCGATCGCCCGCCAGGCACAAGCAGGTGAGGTCGAACCTGCCGAGATCCACCACGGCAGCCGCGACACCGTCGCCAACCAGATCGCGGGGATCGTCATGGATTTCGGCGAGATCGACGCCCGTCGAGCCTACGAGATCGTCACGCGTGCCTACCCCTTCGGAGACATTTCGGAGAGTGCTTTCCGGGATATCGTCCACGAACTCACCGACAACCGAGTGATCTGGCTCGAGGAGGACGAGGACGCCATCGAGAAGCGTCGGGGGACCTGGCAGTACTTCTATCACAACCTCTCGATGATCCCTGACGAGGCGACTTATGATGTGAAAGACGGCGCCAGCGGCCGGCAGGTCGGGACACTCGACGAGCGCTTCGTCGTCAACTTCGCCGCGCCGGGGGAGGTGTTCATCCAGCGCGGGGACATGTGGCGGATCACCGAGATCGACGAAGACGACGAGACAGTCCACGTGACGCCAATCGAGGACCCCGCCGGCGAGGTACCTTCCTGGACCGGCCAGGAGATCCCGGTCCCATTCGACGTCGCACAGGAGGTCGCGGAAATCCGCCAGGTCGCCGCCGAACAGATGCGCGCCGGGGGCGATCGCGAATCCGTCGCCCGTCATCTCGGCGGGCGCTACGACGCCGACTGCGAGACTCTCGAGTCGGCACTCGAACAGATCGAGTACCACGAGGGACCGGTTCCCGGCCCCGACCGGATCGTCGTCGAGTTCGAGGGCCGAGACGTGGTCGTCAACGCCGCGTTCGGCCACAAGATCAACGAGACGCTCGGCCGACTGCTGTCGTCGCTTTTGGGGCAGCGAACGGGATCGTCAGTCGGTCTCGAAGTCGATCCCTATCGGATCTCCCTGGAGGTCCCCCGGACAGTGACCGCGGGCGACGCCGTCGAAGTGCTGGAGACGACCGAGCCGGCCCACGTCGAGGGACTCATCGAATTGAGCCTGAAGAACGCAGACGCCCTGAAGTTCCGACTCGCACAGGTTGCGACGAAGTTCGGGGCGCTCAAGCGCTGGCGGGGCCGTGGAAGCCGACGATTCGGCCGTGACCGCTTGCTGGAGGCCCTGGAAGGCACGCCGATCTACGACGAGGCTCTTCGAGAGTTACTCCACGAAAAACTCGCGATCGGGGTGACGGCCGACCTGCTCGGGGAGATCCAGTCGGGCGAAGTCACGATCGAGACCGTCGGCGGCCGAACGGCGATCGGTCGCGGCGGTCGCTCGGGCAGCAAGGAGTTGCTCGCCCCTGAGAACGCCGACGCGAGCGTGATCCAGACGCTGAAGGATCGAATCCAGGAGGACCGCGTGATCCTCTTCTGTGTCCACTGTGAATCCTACGAGCGAACGAAACCCGTCAAACGGGTGCGCGAGCAGCCTCACTGTCCCGAGTGTGACTCGACGCGGATCGCCGCGCTGAACCCGTGGGACGAGGAGACAGTCAAAGCGGTCCGGGCGACCGAGAAAGACGACGAGCAACGGCGCCGGACCGAGCGCGCCCATCAGGCGGCCGACCTGGTCCAGAGCCACGGCAAGCAGGCGGTGATCGCGCTGGCGGCCCGCGGCGTCGGCCCGACCAACGCCGCCCGGATCATCAACAAACTCCGGGAAAACGAGGCCGACTTCTACCGGGACATCCTCGAACGAGAACGGGAGTACGCCCGAACACGTTCGTTCTGGGAGTAACACTGCCGGGCCGGCCCACATCGCCCCGTCACCGGCGATCGATCGGTCCGCTCGTGGCGTCAGTCTCGCGCCAGTTCTCGCGTTTCCGCACCGCGACCCGGGTGACGACGATCCCCAGGGTGAAGACGACCACTCCGAACAGCAGGAACGAGCCGATCAGCGTCCCTGACCCGTGGATGAGTGGCTCGGTGACCGCCGCTTCGCCAGCCAGCCAGCGTCCCCCGGCGACCACCAGCGGTGACGCGGCCACGACGATCCCGAGGACGAGGAGTCCGCGACCGACGATCAACGAGGGGACTGTCGCCCGTGCCAGGATCGTGGCGGGCGCCATCCAGCCGAGGACGGCGACGAGCACGACGGCGATCGGGTGGGCGGCCACGACGCTCGCCAGCACGAACGCCGACAGCGGGGCGAACGGGATCGAGATCGCCAGTGCGATCCCCAGCCGGAGGGAATACGGGACGGCGTGACCGGTCGGCGGTCGAACGCCGTCAGCGTCGGCCAGGGCGTCGTCGACGACCGCACTGATAGCGTCGTCTGTCAACTCGTCGTCCCCCGTCCGGATCCGGAGCCCGCACTCCGGACAGACACGGGCGCCCGCCAAGCGCGCCCCGCACTCGGGACAGGTCACGTCGTTCGCGTCGGCCATCGGACCCGCTTCTCGGCGGAGGTATTTGACGCTTGCCCGCGGGCGCGTCGTCCCCCAGTGCCATGGACGACCGTGCGTACAGGACCGCTCGACTCGCTCCCGGCAGGGATAAGCTCTTAACGGCCCCCGGGACACGTCCAGGCATGGATCTCTCGGACTACTGGGGCGTCGGACCGAAGACCCGCGACCTGCTGGCCGACTCGCTGGGCGTCGAGGCGGCCGTGACGGCGATCGAATCGGGCGATCTGCGGACGCTGACTGCCGCTGGTCTGTCCCGGGGTCGGGCAACCCGCATCCTCAGGCGAGCACAGGGCGGCGCGATGGACGTGCTGGCGACACGGGACGCACGCGACGTCTACAAGTCGGTGCTAGACCTGGCAAGTGCGTTCGCCGTCACCCAACACGCCGCCGACAGCATCAGACTGCTCACGCCGAAGGCCACGCGGTCGGAGATGGAAGACCACCTCGAAACCGTCGTGGACGCGACGACCGCCTGGGAAGGACTCGATAGAGACACCCGCGAGACGGTCCTCGACGCCTTCGAAGCGTACGACAGCGTCGAGGGAGGAGACCTGGCAGGCGTTCGAGCGGCGCTGGCACTGAAAGACGCGGACGTGACCGACGGGGTGTTCGCTCCGCTCGCGGACCTCGACAGTGATCGTCTCGAAGTCGGTGCAGAGGCCCTAGAGGCACTGGCTGGCGAGGGCGTCGCCGAAGGGGCCGACGAACGGCTCGACGCATTGCGCGCCCAGCGCGGGGCCGTCGAAGACATGGCTGCCGATCCCGAATCCGTGATCGCAGCCGTCCGGGACGAGGGCGTCCTGGGCGGCGACGCGTTCCGGGAGACGTTCGTCCGTTACGTCGTCGAGGAAGCTGACGTCGACGTCGAGGCCGTTCGGGAAACGACACCGACCGACGCGGCCGACGCGACGGACTTCGTCGCGGCGGCGTTGCGCGAACTCGCCGACGATCGACGCGAGACCGAACGCGAGCGCGAGATCGAGGTCCGTGACCAGTTCGAGTCGACGCTTTCGGCGACCCGCGAGGAGATCGACCGTGCGGTCGAAACGGTCGACGAGATCGCACTGTACGTCTCACTGGCCCGGTTCGCGATCGAGTACGACCTGGAGGCCCCGACCTACGTCACGGATCGGGACGTCCTGGCAGTCGCAGGGGCCAGGAACCTGGCGCTCGCGGCCGTCAGTGAGGATGTCCAGCCGATCACCTACGCTGTGGGCGAACACACACTGTCAGTGCCGGAGGCGACCGCCCCGCCGGCTGGCGATCGCGTGGCCGTCCTGACCGGCGCGAACAGCGGTGGGAAGACGACACTGCTGGAGACGCTCTGTCAGATCCAGTTGCTCGCACAGATGGGGCTTCCCGTCCCGGCGACCGCAGCGGAGGTCGGCGTCGTCGACACCGTCGTCTTCCATCGGCGCCACGCGAGTTTCAACGCCGGTGTCCTGGAGTCGACGCTACGATCGGTCGTCCCGCCGCTGACCGACGAGGGTCGGACGCTGATGCTCGTCGACGAGTTCGAGGCGATCACCGAACCCGGCAGCGCGGCCGACCTGCTCCACGGTCTCGTGACGCTGACCGTCGACCGGACTGCCCTGGGCGTGTTCGTCACTCACCTCGCCGATGACTTAGAGCCGTTGCCCCCCACAGCCCGGACCGACGGCATCTTCGCCGAGGGACTGACGACCGACCTCGAACTCGAGGTCGACTACCAGCCACGGTTCGGGACGGTCGGGCGTTCGACGCCGGAATTCATCGTCTCGCGACTGGTCGCCGACGCCGACGATCGGGAAGAACGCGCCGGGTTCAGGACGCTCGCGGGGGCCGTCGGCGAGCGGGCAGTCCAGCGGACGCTCTCGGACGCCGAGTGGTCGGGCTAGGCGTGGCCGGAGCAGTCGATCGCCGCCTAAAGGCCCAGGATGTTGGGGGTCGGTGGGTACGGGTGTCGAGCCCCTAGCCGTACTCGATGTCCACCGGCGAGGAAACCGTACGGCTCGACCGCCAAACGGGGGAACGGCTGGTCGAACACGCTCGGGCGATTGTCGGGGCCGCCGCCCGCGACGACTCGCCACCCGATCCGCCGGAGTTACCGGTACTGGCGGAGGACCGCGGCGTGTTCGTCACCCTGAAACAGGACGGGGAGTTGCGGGGCTGCATCGGGCGCCCTCAGCCCGACGGGACGCTTGCGGAGGCACTCGAGGCGGCGGCGACCGGCGCGGCGACGTCGGATCCCCGCTTTCCACCCCTCTCGCTCGACGAGATCGGCAACGTGACTGTCGCTGTGAGCGTGTTGACGCCGCCAGAACCCCTCCCCGACGTCAACCCTGACGCGATCGAGGTCGGTCGCGACGGATTGATCGTCTCGAAAGGCCGACGGAGCGGTCTCTTGCTCCCGCAGGTAGCCGTCGATCGGGGCTGGACGGCCGCGGAGTTCCTCCGGGGCGCAGTCCGGAAAGCCGGGCTACCACCGGACGCCTGGCGGGACGAGGAGATGACAGTCAAGCGCTTCTCCGCGCAGGTCTTCGCCGAGGAGTTCCCCGGTGGCCCCGTGCCCCTCGAGGACTACACTCGGAAGTCCCCGAACGGACAGTCGACAGACTGAGGGTCGACGCCGAGAACTTCGAGCCATGGCTGCCGAACTCGAAGAGAAGACCGACCGTTACGAGCGACTGCTCGAGGAGGCTCTCGAAGTCTCGACCGTCAAACCGCCCGACGGAACCCCGCTTGGGGAAGCAGCCGAAGAGTGCAGGGAGATGGCCCGTTCCTATCTCGAAGATGGTCGTCACTTCCGTGCCGAGGAGGACCCCGTCAACGCGCTGGCCGCTTTCTCCTACGGTCACGCCTGGCTGGACGCCGGCGCCCGGATCGGCCTCTTTGCCGTCCCCGAGGACGGTCACCTCTTTACCGTCTGATCAGGACATCGCCACGCTGACGATACCACGCTAGAGAATTTAACTCATGAAATAACAGCCGTGAAAGCATAAGGGTTGGGCGAAGGTTTAAGTACTTGAGACACTTACAATACGTCAGCAAGGGTAACTCGACGGTATTAATATTTTCTCCGTCGGGTGCCCATGTCCCCCCATCATGAGTGAAACGACGACACCCCTGTACACCCGAGAAGGAACGAGCGAGACATCGAAAGATGAACGTGAGCGTGCCGAAGGCGTCGAGGAAGTCGAGCACGACGAGCACGAGCAATGCCCGGAGTGTGGCGGCAAACTTTCGACGGACGAGGAACGCGGCGAGACGGTCTGTAGCGAGTGTGGCCTGGTCGTCGAGGAAGACGAGATCGATCCCGGTCCGGAGTGGCGTGCCTTCGACGCCAAGGAGAAAGACCAGAAGTCCCGCGTCGGCGCTCCAACGACGAACATGATGCACGATAAGGGCCTCTCGACC
>NZ_SPQG01000002.1:303111-344073 GCF_004944975.1 Halorhabdus amylolytica | reverse complement strand
CGACCGCATGGCCTCTGCCCTTGGCCTCCCCGAAAACGTCCGCGAGACCGCGAGTGTCATCTATCGCCGCGCGCTGGACGAGGACCTCCTCCCCGGCCGCTCCATCGAAGGTGTCGCCACCGCCTCGCTATACGCCGCCGCCCGACAGGCTGGCGTGCCCCGGAGCCTCGACGAGTTCACGCGGGTCTCCCGCGTCAAGCGCATGGAACTGACGCGGACCTATCGGTACATCGTCCGGGAGTTGAGTTTAGAGATCAAGCCGGCCGACCCCGCGAGTTACGTGCCCCGTTTCGCCTCCGACCTCGACCTCCCGGAGGAGGTAACCAACCGGGCCCGGGAGTTATTGTCGAAAGCGCGTGATGCGGGAGTCCTGAGCGGGAAGAGTCCCGTCGGCCTCGCTGCGGCGGCGATCTACGCGGCGGCATTGCTGTGCAACGAGCGGGTCACACAGAGCGACATCTCGGAGGTGGCAAACATCTCCGAGGTCACCATCCGCAACCGATACAAGGAACTGCTGGAGACGGACACAGACGAGATCCGGTGAAGTACCTCAGGGACAAGCCCCGAGGCACTTGGCCTGTTGCACCTGTAGACGGGTCGCCACAAAAGCCTTAACCGCCGGTCGTGACGGATCCGATATGGTTGAATTCAGTCTGCCACAGATAGGCCTCGAAGTGGGGGGTGGCGCACTCATCGGTGCCGTGATCGGCTTCGCGGCCAAGAAGATCGCGAAACTCGTCGCGATCATCATCGGGCTCGAACTCGCGCTGTTCAAGTTCCTGGAGACCCGCGGTATCCTGAGCGTCAACTGGGACGCCATCAGTGGCGCTGCCGGCAACGCGACGGCCGCGGCCGGCGAAGGCGGCGCACAGGTCAACTCCTGGGTCATGAGTATCCTCTCGACGCTACCCGTCGGTGCCGGGTTCACCGGCGGCTTCCTGCTCGCGTTCAAAAAAGCGTAGACGGTCGAAGACGATACAGTTTCTCACGCAGTCGGTGCGTCACGTGGCAGCTGCCCGTAGCGTTTCGCTCGCCGGTTGCTCCGTGGCGTTGTCTCCGGGTTCGGGCGTCGTCGGACCCGGTCGCTCGCTCGGAGACCGATCACCGGACGGTCCGGTCGATGGAGCGTTCGGATCCTTCTCACCACTCACGAGGAACGTCGCCAGATTCCCAATGAGAACCTCGTTGTCGGCCTCCCGGTAGGAGTCCGGTGAGAGGAACGACATGTCGCCGACTGCGACGACGTTGTCGTTGCGAGCGAGCACGGTGTAGTCCCCGCTCTCACGCGTCGATTCGAGTGTAGTCGACGGCGTCGTGGTCAACAGCGCATCGGCGTCCCCGCCGGTACGGACCGGGACGGCCTCCCGGAAGACGACCTCCTCGACGCCCTCGAGCAGGCCGCTTTCGGTGGCCGGGTTAGCGGTAACGGCTTTGAAGTTCGCGTTGTCAGTTGTCATATCGTAGAGATAGCTCGTCCCGAACGCGACATCGAACCGACTCCCGAGGTGATCGGCCTGACTCTCGACCCCACTGCTGCCGACGCTGACGACGAGACCTGCCATCGAGGTAATTCCGGAACTCGGTTTGTCCTCGAGCACAAGGACGCGACCGTCGGCCTCGGCGTAGGCCTCGACGGCGTCGACTTGTTCGGTCGTGAACGGCGTACTCGGGGCAGCGACGACGTAGGCGTCAACGTCCTGGAGCGTGGTGCCGAATTCCGAATCCGCACTCGTCCGGGAACTCGTCTCGCCACCGACAAATCGGACCTCGTGACCGGCGTCGACGAGTGCCGAGACGAGTGGCGTCACGTCTTCACGGGTGATGTCGTTGGAGTGTGCCAGATCGATCGCGACTGTCTTGGTCCCCGCCGGGCGCTCGACGGTGATCGATCCGGACTCCTCGATGGGCTCGAATTGCAGGTTCGACGGCTGGTACTGCTCGGGTGACTGCCCGGAGACGCTCGTCCCGCCGGACGAACCGAGCAGTGCCGGAGCGACTGCTGCGACGGCCAGGACCACGACCAGGACGGCGACGAACACGCCGAGGTGGCGACCGAGACGGTTCATCGGCCGATCACCTCCTGACCGCTGGCGTTCGCGGGTTGCCCCCACAGCATGAGGTAGTTGGTCGTCTCCACACCACGGTATCCGAAGGGATCGTTCCGAGTCCGAACGGTCGTGGTCCCGTTCGACTGTGAGAGGAGGATGATACCTGTCTGCTGGGTCTCACGTTCGACGATCGCGTACTGGTCTAGACCGGCCTGTTCGGCGGCGGAGGCGATGGCGCTGTCACGACTGCCGATCTCGTCGGCCAGTCCGTTCGAGACGCTCTCGGTGCCGGTGTAGACGTTCCCGTAAGCCAGTTGTTCCCGATCGAGGGAGATCGTCCCGCCACGGTGGGCGTAAACAGTGTCGAGGAACGCGCGTTTCAGCTGTTCGACTGTGTGTCTGACGTCGTCGACCGTCCCGCGAGTTCCCTTGTCCGGGCCGGATCGAACGTACCCGTCGGGGATGGTCGTCGGGACGGTCGCGTAGACGCCGACACTCCCGACCATCGATGCCGGCTTGACGAAGATCCGGTCACTCGGGACGATGCCGTAGTACGATCCCGAGGCGGACACGCCGTCGACGGTCGCGACGACGGGCATCTCTTGGGCGGTCTTGTCGACGGCCATGTAAAGCGACTCGCTGGCGGCCGCCGATCCGCCGGGACTGTCGACCCGGAGAACCACGGCCTTGATCGACTCGTTCGAACGCACGTCACGCAGGGTGTCACGGAGCGAATCGACGTAATCGGTGGTGATCGATCCGCTGATGTCGACGACTGCCACGGCGTTGGACGGCCCGTCGTCGGCGAGGACACCCCACGCGTACGGCGCGAGGACGGTACCAATCAGGACGGCTGCGACGACGACGATCCCATAGGTCGCCAGGGATCGTCCCGTCGCGTCTGTATCAGTTGACATGCTGGCAACACTAGCTGGCAATCGGGTGAACAAAGAGCGTTTTCATTTCGGTGTTTCTGAACCAGAGGGAGGGGCCCCACGCCCGGTTCATGCCGCGGCGTCCGTCTCGGGGACAGCGTCGACCGGGAGTTCGAACAGTCGTGTGCCACAGTCCTCACAGGAAACCGTCGCAACCTCGTACTCGTGACAGCAGGACGTCGTCGTCTCGGTGTCGAACGCTGTCTCTCCCCCACACGCCGGGCACCGATCGAGGTACAGCCGAAGACCGCCGGCGAGTCGACTCCGTTCGGCCGCCGAGAGGCCCCCCCACGCGTCGTCGCGTTCGGCGAGGACGCGACAGGCCGCCAGGTCGGCGACCAGTGCCGGGCGGGACTCCCACTGGGCGAGCAGCCGATCGTCCCGGTAGACCTGTACCGCCTCGGACGTCTCCCGGACGGAAACCGCTCCGTCGACATGGAAGGCCGAGGTGACCGCCCCGGAGAGTGATTCCTCTTCCAGGGCGTCGATCTCCCGGCGCCAGTTCTCGGCGAAGCTCTCGACCACTTCGAAATCCTCGCCGGCTCCGGCCGGCCGGAGCGCGTCCACCCCGAGGAGGAACCCTTCGACGTCGAGTTCCGATTCCTCCGGCACCGTCGCCGCGCTCCCGCTGCTGCCGTCGCTCGCCGTTCGATCACTTCGGGAGGCCCCCTCGATCGGCATCGTTCCCCGGCCCTGGAACGTCGGATCCTTCCCGAACCAGCGAAGCACCCGCCGTGGCAGATACCGCTTCGTGAGCGTCGGCGTCCCAGGGATCAGGTACCCGCGGAGCCAGATCTGGACGCCACACGCGATGAGGACGACGGCTTCGACGCCGGAAGCGACCCATGGCGATCGACCGAGCATGATCAGCCCCACGAAGACGCTCATCCCGATCGACAGGGCGAACACGGCGTTGACAGCGGTACACGGCAGACACCTGTTCTCGCCGGTATACTCCGGCCGCCGGTACCGATCGAGGATCGAGGTGGACGTCATCTTGCCGGGAAAGCAACGAGCCACGTAATCAATCCTCCGGACCGTTCAGCGGTTCGAAGTTCGATTGTCATGATCAAACGAGTCGTTAACGACCGGGAGAGTCGGGCCACGAGGTGTGCGAGTCGTTACCGATCGGGAAAGAAGGGCCACGACACGTTCGGGACCAGCCATCAAGCGCGTGACGCCCCCTGCGTCTCGATGACAGACAGGGTCTACTGCGTCTCGATAGCGTCCGGCCACTACCGCGTCTTGATGTCGTCCTCGTCTTTGATGATACGCGTCTCGGCCTCGCCGCTCGAAGCTTCGTTGGCAAGCTCGTAGAAGTCGTTCTGTAAGCCTGCCGGGAACGTCACAACGCCGACCCAGGAGCCGTCGGCCTGCCATTCCTCGCGTTCCAGGTCGCCGAACTCGCGTATCTGTGCCTGCCCACTGCCCGCGTGCTCTGCTGGGAGTTGCACCGCGACGGTCACCTCGTCGAAGCGGATCGGAATCACCGGCCGTAAGGCTTCCAGGGCGTCGTCGACCTGGTTCTCGACGGGTTCCATCGGATCGACCTGAAAGCCGGCTTCTTCGAGGGCGGACTCGATCCGATCCGGGGGGTGTGGGGCGTCGTCCATCTGCGGGTTGACGGCGTTCCGGGTGATTCGCTGGACGAGTTCGCGGTGCTTGCGCTGTTGCATCTCGCGGCGCTGGTCGGCGGTGATCTGGATTTCCCCATCACGGACGACGTCGGGAATGATATCGAGAGAGTCGGTCGTCCCGAAGACCTCCTCGAGGGCGTTCTCGGGCGGCCGATCCCCCCGGGAGGCGTTCTCGAAGACGTCCTCGGCGGCGATGACGTCCTCGAGTTCGCCCTCGAAGTCGCCACGCTTGATCGCCAGGGCCGCGTCGGGATCGATCAGCACCTCGAAGCGCTCACCGTGTGACTCCAGACGGGCCGTGACTGCCTCGTCAAGGGATATCATACCGGGAGCTACAGGATCCCGGGACAAAGGTGTTTCCGAACGGCGACGATCTCACTGCCAGGTGATGTAAAGCAGCGTCGCGATGGCGAGTGCCTCGAGGACCTGCAGGACCATCATGACCTCGACGGCGAACGGTGGCAGCCCGGGCGTCGGGTTGAAGTAGTACCACAGGGCGATCGCGTTCTCGGCGAGCAAGAACAGGGCGAAGACGATCGATCCGAGGGTGAACGTTGACCTGATCTCCCGGTACAACCGCCCCCAGACGACGATCAGGACGCCCAGTAGCACGACGTTGACGACGGCTGCCAGCCGCGCGATGTCGAGTATCAGCGTCATCGGTCACCTCCGTCCCATCGCGGCGTGATACGACCGCGTGCCCGGTAGTGTCTCATTGTTCTAGCTGCGAAATGATGTCTTCGATCGTGTCCCAGTGCTTTCGCGCCCGTTCGCTCGGCAAGTAGACCGTCCCGTAGTCCTCGTCGGCACTCGTGACGATATCGTTGTCCTCGAGGACGTCCAAGTGGTGACGGATCGTGTTGTACGCGAGATCGAGGTCGTCGGCGAGGCGGTTGGCGTTTCGCGGCCGGTCGTCCAACGCGCTGAGGATACGTGCCCTGTTGGGGCCACCACGCGTCCCGGCAAGTGTCTGCCAGAGGACCGCCTCCATACCCAGTATCGTTTACCGCCGGGATTATATAAACAACCGGTCGCGACGTGGCTGTTCGGCGCGGGACCGGCCGCTCCTGAACGGGGGCATCCGTCGTCAATGGCGAGACAGTACCCACCGGGGACCACTGAGGGCCCATTGGTGTCCCTACCCGAACCAGCGAAATAGGGATTGTGGTGGTTCTGACTCAAATCTCTCGCAACTGCAGCACCGACGAAAACGGTTTTCGAACGCAATTGCGGAACATTCGCGCCGAATTTGAGTCTAAATCGCGAAAATTGTTAAATAACTATCAATCGCAGGTCGGCACGCCTATGACGGATCGTACTCCGACACGACGGCGGCTGCTGGTGAGTATGGGTGCGGCAACCACGCTCGGACTCGCGGGCTGTACGGGTGATTCGGTGGACACGACGACAGAAGACGGGTCGATGAACACCGAGACGGCCACTCCGACAGAGACGGTCACTCCGACAGAGACGGAGGCAGCGGAGGGCCGCCTCAGGGTCGCACACATGTCACCCAACGCGCCTAACGTGGACGTCTACCTCGAGGACACTGCCGTCCTCGAAGACGTGGAGTACGGCGCAGTCAGCGGCTACCTCTCAGTCGCCGCCGGGGAGCACACGGTGACGATCACAGCGGCCGGGGACCCCGGAACGGAGGTGTTCAGCGGACCAGTGACCGTCGCGGCGGGTACCGACTACACCGTCGCCGCCACGGGAGAACTCGGCGAGGACGTCGACCGGCCCTTCGAGCCGCTCGTGTTCGAAGACGACACCTCGGAGGTGGCTGACGACGAGGCCCGGCTTCAGGTGGTCCACGCCTCGCCGGACGCCCCAGCCGTCGACGTGACCGCCGGCGGCGGGGATATTACCCTGTTCGACGGCGTTGCGTTCGGCGAATTCGGCTCCGTGACCATCGATGCCGGCGAGTACACAGTCCAGATCCGCGGCGACACCGAGGGCAACGACGGCGACGTCGTGGCCGAGTTCGACATCGACCTCGCGGGCGGGGAGATCTACACGGCGTTCGCGGCGGGCTACCTGATGCCGTCGGAGGCTCCGGCGAACGTCCCCTTCAACCTGCTGGTGACGACGTCGAGCGGCCGGGAGGCTGCGATGGTGCCTGAACCCGAACCCGAGGAGGGGCGCGTGAAAGTCGCGCACTTCTCGCCCAACGCGCCCGACGTGGATGTCTACGTCGACGGCTCGGCCGTCCTGGAAGACGTTTCGTTCGGTGTCATCAGCGATTACATGGCGGTGCCCGCGGGCTCACGAGCGATCGAGATCACGCCCGCAGACGACCCCAATACCGCCGTCTTCTCCGGTGACGTGCCGGTCACGGCCGGCACCGACTACACGATCGCCGCGGCGGGCGAAGTCGGGGACATGGCTGACCGGGACTTCGAACCCCTGATCCTCGAGGACGACACCACGACCCCGGAGTCGGACATGGCGAAAGTCCGACTGGTCCACGCCTCGCCGGACGCCCCGGCCGTCGACGTGACGCTGGCGAATGGCGACGTTCTCTTCGACGGGGTGACCTACGGCGAATCGGGATACATCACAGTCCCCGCTGGCGGGTACACGCTTGAGGTCCGTGGCGATACCGAGGGCAACGACGGCGACGTCGTCGCGAGCTTCGACCTGGACCTGGAGGGCGGGACCGTCTACTCCGGGTTCGCAATCGGTTACCTGACCCCCGACGACGAACCCGGCGACCCGAGCTTCGACCTCGCACTCGCGGTCGATGCCAGTCCCTCGATGAACTGATCCGCCAATTCCTGGAGCAGGCCGTTCCGCCAGGCTTACTCGTCGTTCTCGTCGTCGGCCTCGTCTTGCGCGGCGAGGATGTCGAGCTGCTCGAGATAAGACTCTTTCTCGTCGTCAGTGAGTTCGTGGAACTGAGCGTCGTCGACGCCGATGGTGGCGACGCCAACCCCGACCGGAGCGAGTTCGTCGTCGTTGACCGACGCCAGTGCCGAGAGGGCGAGTTCGACGCCCTCTTGGAGAGTCAGGCCCTCGTCGTAATGGTCCTCGAGGTACTCACGGATGTCTCCCCGGTCGGCACCGACGGCCAGCGCCTTCCACTCGTAGGGCGTTCCCGACGGATCGGTCTCGTAGAGGCGGGGCTGGCCGTCGCTGACGCCCGCGATGATGAGCGCGACGCCGAACGGTCGGGCACCGCCGATCTGGGTGTACTGCTGGATGTGATCGGTGACTTCCTTGGTCAACGTCTCGACGCCGATGGCCTCACCGTACCGGAGTTGGTTGATCTGAGCCTGCCGACGGGCGAAGTCGATGAGCTGGCGGGCGTCCGCGACGTGGCCCGCCGAGGCAATGCCGATGTGATCGTCGGCCTTGTGGATCTTCTCGACGCTAGATCGTTCCATCAGTGGCGAGCGGATCCGTTTGTCGACCGCCAGGACGACGCCGCCTTCCGTCCGGACGCCGATGCTCGCCGTCCCGCGTTTGACGGCCTCCCGGGCGTACTCGACCTGATAGAGACGGCCGTCCGGTGAGAAGATGGTGATGCCGCGGTCGTAGGCCTGCTGTTGGGATTGTCCCTGCATAGTTACGAGATGTCACGTTGCGTCGCCCCGACGAACTCCGTCTCGACCCGCACGTCGACGTGGCTGTCCCGGCTGATTGCGGGTCGCTCGGCGCCCTCGAAGGCGACGTTGCCGTGCTCGGTGGCTTCCCCCCGGCCTCCTAAATACTTTTCCTCACAGGCGCGTACGGTGCCGCTGACGCCCCGAACCCGCAGTCCGATCGGATTCCCGTCGACCTCGCTCAAACACGTCAACACAGCCCGGGCATCGCTCACGGACCCCCGACGCGTTCGGACGATCGCCGACCCCGTTCCCTCATCATGTCCGAACTGCATCACGGACAGGTCGGTCGCCGCGGAACCGACATCGCCGAGCAGGTTCTGGGCCGCAAACCAGAGATGGCGCTGGAAGGCCCGCCGATCGATCGTGACATCTGGCCAGGTCTCGATGCCGACCGCGAGGTACCGCCAGCGCTGGCGGACGTGTTTTGGAAGGGGTTTCACGCGCGCTCGTCCTCCGTGGGTTCCGATCGCTCGGCGACGAGAACGCCCACCTGTTCGTGGACGGGTTCGACGGCTGTCAGGGCAAAGCCAACGTCGGTCAATGCGTCGGCGAGAACGCCGACGGTCGCCGGATCGTCCACTGCTGGCGAGTAGAACGGTTCCTCGGGATCGGCCTCGCCGAACAGCATCACGTCTCCGAGGACGAACCGGCGGGGTTCGAGATCGGCGATCGTCTCGATCGCCTCGCGCTTCGCATCGTCGTCGAGATGATGCATCGCGAAGTTCGAGACTACCACGTCGACGGAACGATCCCCGGAGACGTTCGGCTCGCGGAACCGCCCTTCATCGAACGTGACGGACTCGAGGCCGCGTTCTGCGGCCTTCTCTCGGGCCTGTTCGAGCATGCCTTCGCTGATATCCCGGCCGATCACCGCCCCGGCGTCGTCGGCCAGCGCGAGCGCGATCGCTCCCGTGCCGGTCCCGAGGTCGAGCACGACGTCGTCGGGTTCCGGCGCGGCGTGCTCGATCACGAGGGCGGCAGCCGCGCGATACTCCGGCGATCCGTCCTCGTCGTAGGAATCGGCCGCCTGATCGAAACGGGCGGCGTGATCATCGAGTGACCGTTTCATGTCGGCCCGTTACGCGCCGAGAGGTATCAACGACACGGGAACGGCCTGGATACCCCCACCAGTGCGACGCAGACCCGCGACCACCGGAACGCTGAATGGGTCGGTCGCCGTTGGCTCACGCATGGAGTCACGCCACTTCTACGGGACGACGTTCGGACTCGTCGGGACGGTGCTTGCGGCCGTTCAGGTGACCCACGCCGTCGAGCAAACCGACGTCGCGGTCGCGATCGCCGTCGACGGCGTCCCGTTCGCCCTGCTCGGACTCTCGCTTTCGTTCGTGGGCTACTGGCTGGCGACCCACCCGGCGTTCGAACCCGACTTGCCCCGCATCGCCACCTGGGCGCTCGGTGGCACCGTCCTGCTGGCGGCAGTGGCGGCACTGACACTGTTCAGCCAGCGCGTCGCGACGGGGTCGCTCGGACGAGTCGCTTACGTCACCGCCGACAGTGTGACCGTCGGCGCCGTCGCGGGAACGGTCGTCGGTCTCTACGACGCACAGGGCCAGCGCCACCTGCGTGAGCTAGAACGCGAACGCGATCGGACGGCGGACTTTGCGCGAAAAGCCGCAGATCTCAACAACTACGGCCGGGCGCTGGCCCAGGCCGCCACCGTCGAGGAAGTGGGCGCCTACTGTATCGAGGGGCTCTCAGCGTTGCTCGATCACGACGAGACGGCGTTCGTCGAGGTCGGGGTCGAGAGCGAACACGTCGCGAGCAGTACCGTCTCGACCGTCGAGGACGGAACGCTCCGATCGCTGGCTCGACGCGCCGCCGACGACGACGCCGTCGTCGCCGTCCGTGAAGGGAATCTCCCGGGTCCGGTCGCGTCCGTGCTCACGATCCGTCTGGAGAGCACGGCGTCGACGAGTGGCGTGCTGATCGCAGTCGGCGAGGGGGCGGGGACGCTATCGTCGGAGGACGAACAGTTGCTCGAACTGCTGGCATCGCACGCCAGCATGGTACTCGACCGGATCTACCGGGGAGAACCCGACGAATTGGTCGATGACCTTCGCTGATCGGACCTACTCGGACTCGGTATCCCGACCGCGTCTGACCCCCGGTTCGACGAAGGCGTCGCTCGCCCGGTCGCGGTTCCGTGACGCGATATCTCCCCACGCCGAGAGTCCAGTTTCGATCCATTCGGTCGCGTAGTCGAGAGCCTCGCCGACGGCCAGTAGGTCCCGAGGTGTGCGCAATTGGAGGTGACTGCTCGGATCACCGCTGACGACGTAGGGGGCGTCGTATTCCGACAGGAGATCGTGAAGTTTTCGGAGGTTCCGGAGTGCCTCGACGCGTTGCCCGCCGTCGGTCCGCAAAACGTCACGGAGGGACCACTCCAGATGGACGCCGTTCTCGGCGGCCGTCTTGATCGTGACGTGATCGATGTCGCCGTCGCCAGCCAGCGGGTGGGCGAGGACGTCGACAGCCGGCTGTTCGACGGCGAAGCGGTTCATCTCGGGATCACCACCGTGAACCGCTACCAGCGTCCGGCGGTCCCGGTGGTTGCCGACGAACCCGCTCGCCCGGGAAGGATCGTCAGCGCGGATCTCGACGCCGTCGACGACGTCGATCCCGTAGGTGTCCGCGATCGCCCCCCGATCGTAGTCAGAGAGGGCGTCACCATGG
The DNA here is from genome assembly GCF_004944975.1 of Halorhabdus amylolytica. Taxonomy (GTDB): domain Archaea; phylum Halobacteriota; class Halobacteria; order Halobacteriales; family Haloarculaceae; genus Halorhabdus; species Halorhabdus amylolytica. Next base: position 333,151 of record NZ_SPQG01000002.1, on the reverse strand, counting down.
TTGCGGATCACCAGGCCGTCGAAACCGTACTCGGCGGCCGTCAGAGCGAGCCTGGCGACGGTGCTGTCACCGTCCGGCCGGGTGTGGACGGCCGCGTACATCATCGATCCTCACGTAGGTGCGTCTGAATCACACAGTCGCCCATCACGGCAGTCACTTGCCCCTCACAGTCGCCCATCACAGCGTACACCTGGCCTTCCCAATCGTCCATCACAGTTCTTGAAGTGTCTCGCGGACGTGTTTGATCGCCAGTTCCTTCTCGGCAGGATAGGCCTCGACTTTGCCCCGAAGCGTGATCCCGTCGCCGCGTTCGGCCCGTCCTTCGAAGGCGGCTTGTTTCGAGAGCGTCAAGAAGAACGAACAGTTCTCGTCGACCCGTTCGTCGAGTTCGTCGAGCAGTCGCTCCCGTTCGTCCGCTTCGAGCGACGCCACTTGCGAGAGGACGTGTCTGACCTCGTCGGCCCGTTCCAGTCGCGTCGACAGCACCAGGATGCGATCACCGTGGTGACCCTCGGTTTCGACGCGCTCGATCGGCACGTCCTCGGGCAGGAACGTCCGGAGTGCCGCCTCGACGCGCGCCTCGTCCTCGGTGGCGTAACAGAATGTCCGCAGGTCGACGTAGTGGAACGGTACGGAAGACATCCGGTCAGGCGTCGCTCTCTTCGTCCTCGTCTGTCGGCTCGTCCTCCAGATCCTCGCCCTCGGTGGCTTCCAGAGAGTCCTCGGGAACGCCCTGTTCGCGACCGTCTTCGAACTCGACAGTATAGGTCGCGTCGCCGAACATCGTCTCCATGACCTGGGTGACCGTCCCCGTCTCGCCGTCGTACTCGCTGTGCTCATCGTGAAGCGTGACCGTATCGTCTTCTTCGAATGCCATGTGTCCCGATACTGGACTGGCGACTAAAAAACGACTGATACGGATTGCTCTCAGTCATTCCACATCGACCGCCCCCAGTCAGGCGGTCGTAGTAGTAAACAGTGAGAGCAATCCGTATGATTCGGGTGTCGAAGACTTATGCCGAAGACGGCCGAACAGAGAGACATGATCCCCTCAACCAGCGACACCGGTCGCCCGGACCGCGTCGGAACGCTTGCCCGACCGAATCCGGACGGATGACCGTTGTCGACAACCTGTGGTACCGCGCCGAGGAAGCCCAGCAGGCGGCCGAACAGACCTACCATCGCCTCCAGGAGGATGCCGAGAGTCCGACGGAGTTCACCCGGACCCGGTACGTCTCTCGGCCCCGCTTCGAGACGATTACCGACCGGATACGATCGAACGGCCTCCCCTACGGCGCCCACACCGTCGTCCACGACGGCGAACGACTACTGCTAGTCCGTCACGAGGCGGTCGGCAAATGGGTTCTCCCGGGGGGCGAGGTCAGCAACGAGGAGACGTTCCGGGAGACCGCCGAGCGCGAACTGCAGGAAGAAGCGGGCATCGAAGCGACCTATCGCGGACTGGCGTTGCTCGGACGGGTAGAGTTCTACAGCGACGAGTACGAGACGTGGGGCGTCCTCCCGATCTACGAGGCCAAAGCGGACGAGACGACGTTGACCGTCGAAGATCCCGACGCCGAGATCACCGACGCCGACTGGTTCTCCACTCTCCCGAAGGACACGCGGGATCGGGACATCCTGACGCGGTGGTCTGCGCACAACCTGAAGTAAGAAGTCGGCCGGATTCGACCGAGAGAGCCGTCGCTTTCCGTCGAAAAGCGGGGACGACACCCCAGACCGACCCCCCAACTGAGTGGGCCGTTCGCGCGCTGCGCCACGCGGACACTGTACAGCGAATTCGCGGGCCCTACTGCCGGACCTTCCTGGCGACCACCACGACGAGGGCGGCGACCAACAGAGCAACCAGAATTTTCTTCTTCGACATCAAGTGAACGTTCACCCCTGGCCGATAAAAACTTTCTTGGTTTCCGGGACGAAGGATAGAAACCCCGATCAGTCTATCAGGTTCGCGATATCGTCCCGGACGATCGTCTCACAATACCGACAGCGGACGCCGTCCTCGAGGACGTCGAAGCGTGACTCGACGGGTTCGTCCGCGGTCGTGATGCAGTTCCGGTTCGGACACGAGAGGACGCCGACGACCTCGTCAGGACGGTTGACCCGGTTCTTCTCGACGACCTCGAACTCCCGAATGATGTTTATCGTCGCCGCCGGCGCGATCAGCGAAAGGACGTCCAGTTCGGCCTGGCTCAACTCCCTGTCCTCGACCTTGACGATGTCTTTGGTTCCGAGGCGGTCACTCGGCGCGTTCATCACGATGGAGACGGTGTCACCGTCCCCACCTTCGATGCCCAGGATCGAGAGGACATGCATCGCCTGGCCACCCGTAATGTGATCGATGACGGTCCCCTCGGGGATCTTACTGACGCGGAGTTGTTCGTCGGAACTCATGCCGTCTCACCTTCCAGAAGGAGATCAAGCAGCGCCATTCGTACCGGCACTCCATTGTGAGCCTGTTCGAAGAACTTCGCGTGACTCGTCCCGTCGACGTCGTGACCGATCTCGTCGACGCGCGGGAGCGGATGCAACACAGTCAGGTCGTCGTCAGCCCGTTCGAGCGTGGCGGCGTCGATCTGATACTCACCGGCCACTTCGCGGTACTCGTTCTCGTCCGGGAACCGTTCCTGCTGGATGCGCGTGACGTACAACACGTCGAGGCTGTCGAGGATCGGTTCGAGTTCGGTGTGCTCCTGGATCGTCGCGCCCTCCTCGTGAAGATCGTAGCGGACGTTCCGCGGGAGTTTGAGGCTTTCCGGACTGATGAAGTGCTGGCGGGCGTCGAAGTTGGTGAGGGCGTGAGCCAGCGAGTGAACCGTCCGCCCGTACTTCAGGTCGCCCATGATTCCGATCGTCAGATCGTCCAGCCCTGCGTTCTCCCGGACGGTATAGAGATCCAGCAGCGTCTGGGTTGGGTGCTGTCCGGCCCCATCCCCGCCGTTGATCAACGGGACATCGATGAATTCACTGGCCATCGTCGCCGAGCCCTCGCTCGGATGGCGGAGGACGAGTGCGTCTGCGTACCCCTCGACGACACGGACGGTGTCGGCAAGGCTCTCGCCCTTCTCGACACTCGAGTATTCGACGGGACCCATGTCCACCACGTCACCCCCGAGACGCTTGATCGCTGCCGTGAAACTCATCTTCGTGCGCGTGCTCGGTTCGAAGAACAGGAGTCCGAGCAACGCGCCGGGATGTCGGTCCCCGAACGCCCCCGGGTCGGCGTCGATCTCGGCGGCGCGGTCCAGCACCTCCTCGATGTCGCCCCGGGAGAGCTGTTTTGCGCTGATGATGTGGTCGTGACGCATCGATCCCAACCCCGCTCTCGGGGCTCTTGAATCTCCCGGGACGCCAATCACAACCGAGTGAACTTTCCGCTCGATCGTCAATCCGGAATCTTTAATCTCGTGGGCGTTCATGTCACAGCACGACACATGGCCGATCGGCTCCGGACCGGGATCGACGTTCTCGATCGGAAACTGGACGGGGGGATTCCGGCCGGCAGCATCGTGGTGCTGAACGCGACGCCCGCGAGCCAGGCGGAGTTGTTTCTCTACGAGTTGACCGCGACACGGGGGACGCTGTATCTCTCACTCGACCGATCGGAACAGGCCATCAAGGACAGTCTCGACCAGTCGCCGACCGCGACCGGTCAGCCGACCGTCCGGCACGTCTCCGGGGAAGCGCCACTGGACAACGCGGGCAAGCTCGTGAGCGCACTCCCGGAAACGTCGAACCTCATCATCGACCCCCTGGATGTCCTCGAGGAACAGGAACCGCCCTCGCGCTTCCGGAGCTTCATGAACGACCTCCAGAACCACATCTTCAACACCGGCAGCCTGGCTGTGCTCCACTGCCTCGACGGACGCGGGGTGGCGCCGTTGCGGGACACGACCGAGCACTTCGCCGACGTCGTCTTCGAACTCCACACTTCGATCAACGGCGACGAGATCGAGAACCGCATGGCCATCCCCAAGTTCCGCGGCGGCCGTGCGCCCACCGACGTCATCAAGCTCGATCTGGCCGAGGAGGTCAGCATCGACACCAGCCGGGACATCGCCTGAGGACAGGTGAGCGCTGCGATCGGCTGTACGCCGTTCGGGACGCACTAGCGCAGGTGAACAGCGATGTCATCGAGCACACGCGACGATCGCTCCCGACCGTCACGGGCACAGAACTAAAGTCTCAGGCACCCTGAAGACCGTATGGGGATCGACAGCGACGCGATACTCGAACGATCCTGGGTCGAGCACCGCGAGCCGACGACGTCGAACGTCGATGAACCGCTCTGGGTTGCCGAAGACCCGGAGAGTGACTGTCTCGCAGTGGGTAGTGTCCGAGCGGAGGCCGAGGGGAACCTGATCGCGGTCGTGGCCGAATATCGACAGGGCGAGGAGAGATCGCCGCTATTGAAACTCAAAGGGGAAACAGTACCCCGTCCGACCGCCGCCGGGTCCTCGTTGTTCGATCGGTTCTGATCGTCCGTTGAGAGGGTGTAGAGTTCCGCACAAAAGCGTAACCTATGTCTGACGATGTATGCGGGACAGGCAAGGCACGAAGAGCGGAGGTCCTTCGGGCCCGACAGAAACGTCGACCCGGTCGTGACCGTCGTTACGCGTCGTCGACGTCGAGTTCCTCGGCCAGTTCGTCGGCGTCGACGTCAGCGTCCTCCAGGGCCTCCTCGAGGTCGCCGCCGCCGGCACCACCCATGCCGCCCATCATGCCGCCCATGCCGCCCATCATGCCGGCGCCCTCGCCGAGCGTCTCCTGAACGATAACGCGATCGACGCCGAGCAGGTCGACGAACTGCTGGGCGATCTGTTGCTTCTGGAACATCCACTGCTGGTTCATCGACAACTGCGGGGTAGCTTCGATGTACAGCGTGTCCTTCTCGACCTCGACGGTCTCGGTGACCGGCCCGTCCTCGTCGTCTTCGTCCGCTCCTTCCGCAGCCTCTTCGAGGTCGTCAGCGTCCTCGACGATCTCTTCCTCTTCTTCGACGTCGGTTTCGAACCAGACGTCGAGTTCCATGCCGAGCATGGTCTCAAGCAGGCTCTGGGCTTTGGCCTCCCGGTCGTCGACGACATCGAGGATCTCGTACTCGTACTCGACGTCCTCGCCGGCCAGGGGATGGTTGAAGTCGACGCGGGCGCGGCCGCCGATGATCGTCTCGACGTGACCGTGTTCGCCGTCGATGTCGACGTGCGCGCCGGGATACCGGTCGTCCTCGGGGATCTTCTCGGCGCTGATAGTCCGAACCTGTTCGTCGTCGTACTCGCCGAAGGCCTCCGAGGCGGAAACGACGACCGAGCCCTCGTCACCGACTTCCTTGCCGATGAGATCTTCCTCGACGGGTTCGAAGATGTGACCCTCGCCGATGACGATCGTCCGTGGTTCGAACTCCTGGTCCTCGCCAACGCCCTCTTCGTCGGCGATCTCCTGGCTGGTCGTGTCTACGAGGTCGCCGCCCTCGACCGTCCGGGCAGTGTATTCGAGCGTGACGAACTCCCCGTCCTGGAGACCCGTCGCGTCGTCCTGACTCGCTTGCTCGTCGGCCGTCTCGGCCTCGGAATCGTCGCTCATACCGGCAAAGAGTCCCGTTGCACTCTTAAGGACAACGTTTCGGGGCTCGCCGTGAATACGGTGGGCCCAGACAGCCTGAGTACAGTCACTTCCGTCGCCGATTCGAGCCGTTTTTGCCCCGTCAACCGCTCTCACCGGCCATGTTCGAGGTCGAGTTGAAAGTCCGGGCCGACCACGCGACTGTCAGGGAAGCGCTCGTCGACGCGGGGGCGAACCCACTCGGAACGATCCGACAGGTAGATACCTACTACGACGCCCCCCATCGGGACTTCGCGGCGACCGACGAGGCGCTACGGATCCGCCGGGAACACCGTCACGGCGAGACGACCGCGAAAATCACTTACAAAGGCCCGAAGATCGATGCCCAATCCAAGACCCGAGAGGAGGCGGAGACGACAGTCGAAGACGGCGAGACGGCCGACGCGATCCTCCGCGGGATCGGGTTCGAACCCGTCGCCACCGTCGAGAAGGAACGCCACCGGTACAGATTGGGCGAGTACACCGTCACACTCGACGACGTAACCGACCTCGGGGAGTTCGTCGAGATCGAGACGGACGTCGAAAGCGAGGACGCCGTCGAAGACGCCCGGGAGAAGCTCCAGTCGCGGCTTTCGGACCTCAATCTGGATCCCGCCGAGAGCATCCGGACTTCGTATCTCGGCCTCCTGCTTGATGCTTCATAGTAATCGATTCGGTGTCGAAGGTTTCCGTAAGTTATAGACTCCGCGGCGGGCAAGGAGTGACAATGACCGATCGGAACATTCGCGTCTCGCGGGCTAGCGGGCGAGCAGTCGAGGATCAGCGAGTCGAGATCGTCGAGCGCAAGGGACTCGGCCACCCCGACTCGATCTGTGACGGCGTGGCTGAACGCGTTTCACAGGCGCTGGCCCGGGCGTATCTAGATCGGGTCGGCAAGGTACTGCACTACAACACAGACGAGACCCAGCTCGTCGCGGGTACTTCCGCTCCCGCCTTCGGGGGCGGCGAAGTGATCGAGCCGATCTACCTGCTGCTCGTCGGACGCGCGACCAAGGACTACCAGGGCCAGCGCATCCCGACTGACACGATCGCGCTGCGGGCCGCCCGCGAGTACCTGGATGAGGCATTCCCCCATCTGGACGTCGGTTCGGACGTGATCGTCGACGTGCGCCTGGGCGAGGGGAGCGGCGATCTCCAGGAGGTCTTCGGCGAGGACGGGGCCGTTCCGATGGCTAACGACACTTCCTACGGGGTCGGGCACGCGCCGCTGACCGAGACCGAACATATCGTCCTGAACACGGAACGGAAACTCAATGGCGAGTACACGGACGAACACCCGGAGATCGGCCAGGACATCAAGGTCATGGGCAAACGCGAAGGCGACGAGATCGACGTGACGGTCGCCGCTGCGACCGTCGACGCCCACGTCGCCGACATCCACGAGTACCGCGACGCCGTCGAGGGCGTCCGGGAGTACGTTGCCGATCTCGCCGCCGAGTACACCGATCGCGAGGTCAGTATCCACGTGAACACGGCCGACGACTACGAGGAGGGCGCGATCTATCTCACGACGACCGGTACCAGCGCGGAGCAGGGCGACGACGGCTCGGTCGGTCGGGGCAACCGTGCGAACGGCCTCATCACCCCGAACCGTCCGATGAGCATGGAGGCCACCAGCGGGAAGAACCCGGTCAACCATATCGGGAAGATCTACAACCTCCTCAGCACGGAGATCGCTCACTCGGTCGTCGCGGAGGTCGACGGGATCAAACAGCTGCAGGTTCGCCTGCTCAGCCAGATCGGATCGCCGATCGACGACCCCCACGTCGCCGACGCGACGATCATCACGGAAGATGGCGTGGCCGTCGGCGACGTCGAAGACGACGTGACGGCGATCATCGACGAGGAACTCGCGGACATCACCGGTATCACCGAGCGCGTTATCGACGGCGAACTCACGACGTTCTGATAGGTCGGCGACCACCCTGCCGGAACGATCCCTCGATCGCTGTCGAAGCCTGTTTACTCGCTCGCGGAGTACGGACGGTCATGCATCCTCCGGGAGCCGACGTGGTCGTCGTCCGCCACGGCGAGGTGGGCGTCAAGAGCGATCAGGTGCGCATGAAGATGGAGTTCCAGCTTCAGGAGAACCTCAACGCGCTCCTGGACGATCGCGATCTTCCCGGGGACACTGGCTGTGAGCGCAACCGGCTGTACGTCCGGACGACCGAGGAGAGCGTCGAGGCGGCCACCACCGCGGCGACGGACGCCCCCGGCGTCGTCTCGGCGAGTCCCGCTCGGTCGGTCGAGCCGACGATGGCAGCGATCACCGACGCTCTCGGCGAGACGGCGCGGGTGAGGTACGACGGCGGCTCCTTCGCGGTCCAGGCCAGGCGGGCGGGCGGCGACGACGTCCACGATTTCACCAGCCGAGACATCGAGGAGAAAGGGGGATCGACGATCTGGAACGCGATCGAAGAAAGCGGTGAGACGCCGGAAGTCGACCTCGACGATCCCGCGTTCACGGTCTTCGTCGAGGCGCGTCCAGACGAGGCGTTCGTCTTCCTCGAGAAACGCCCGGGACCAGGCGGACTCCCATTGGGCAGCCAGGAGCCGCTGGTGGCGTTACTCAGCGGCGGGATCGACTCGCCGGTAGCGGCCTGGCAGGCGATGACCCGTGGCGCACCGATCCTCCCGGTGTACGTCGACCTGGGGGCGTACGGCGGACCGGATCATCGGGCCCGGGCAGAGGCGACTGTCCGTCGGCTGGCCACTCGTGCACCGAACTTCGACCTTCGACTCCGGGTGATCGACGGGAGCGAGGCCGTCGAGGGACTCGCTGCGGAGACCGACGCTACCCGGATGCTTTCCCTGCGGCGGTTCATGTATCGAGCCGCGGAGACCGTCGCCCGCGAGGAAGGGGCGGTCGGAATAGTCAGCGGGGAGTCCATCGGCCAGAAGTCGAGTCAGACGACGGCCAACCTGGCGGTGACCGACGCCGCGAGTTCGCTGCCGATCCACCGACCGTTGCTCACGACGGACAAGACCGACATCGTCGAACAGGCACGTGATCTGGGGACTTACGACGACTCGACTGTTCCGGCCGGATGTGACCAGGTGGCACCCGACCGCCCGGAGACGCGGGGCGATCCAGCGGCCGTCCGGGCAGCCGAACCCGACGGATTGCTCGAACTGGCCGAACGGGAGGCCAACGAGCCCGAACGCGTCGATCCGCCGACGCTGACGGAGTGAGGACGGAACTGGGTGGCAACGATGCCGGGACCGGACAGCAGGAGGACGGAACGGTTTTTGTTCCGGGCGTTCCGAGTCGAAACAGATGACGCGCGTCTGTCTCCTGGGATCCGACGACGTGGCGCTCAGACAGACGCTCCTCTCCCACGAGACCGCCCGCGAGGCGCTCCGGACGTACGACCTCACAGAGCCGTTTCACAACGCTATCGGCCTCGAAACGGTGAGTCTCGGGGCGGCGGTCGCCCTGCTGAACGACCTGAACTGGTACCTCGTCCGGTACGCCGAGGCCGCGCTGGTCCGCGAACCCAGCGTCAGCGAGTCCGAGTGGCTCTCGCGGGACCTTGCGACCGCGATCCGGGACGACCGCGTGTCACCCGCCGAGTCCGGCCGCTACCTGAAGGTCTATGGCGTCCAGTCGGCAGGGGACAGTTCGGGCGAGGAACCCGCCGATGGCCTGTCCGACGGACCGGGACCGGGATCGTCGGACGAAAACGACGGAATCCCGTCCGATGAGAACGGTCATGGATCACCGGACGAGAGGATGGATAAATCGGAAGACGAGGACGGCCGAACCCACGGGCACAGGGGAGCGCCGCCGAAACTCGTCGAGCCGATGTACGTGACGAGGTCCGGCGGTTCGATCCCGGAGTACGACCTCCGTGACGTCGGAGAGACGGTCGTCGTCCGTGTGACTGAGGCGGCGTTCGGTCGATGAACGACCGTCTGCTGCAGGACTGCATACCACAGAATTCGAATGTTGTAACGGCGCCATCGTCGGAATGCTACCCGTTGCTGTCGGCAGGAGCGATCTGGCGGGCCCAGCCGACGACGTCGAATCAGTCGTCTTCGGATCGTTCGAGACGCGTGGCGTCGATCGAGAGCCCGCGACGTTCACTTTCCCGATCCCGGACATCGATTTCGAACCCCGAGATGGACCCGATCGATAGCAACCGATCGAGGAACGTCTTGGGACGCCCGGGGTCGGCGTACAGCTCCGCGGCCAGATCGTCGATCGCTGCGATCGCCGCCACGGGCGACTCGTATGCCAGGAGATCGGCCAGCTGCGAGTTGGTGTCACGGGGGTCTCCCGCCGCAGTGGTCCGGAAGAAGCCGATCGGAGCGATCTCGAACAGCGTCTCGTAATGCCGGAGCGTCCGCTCGCGGTCATGTCGATCGGTCACATCGCTGACGACGCCGTCGAAATACCGCTGGTCTCCCTCTTCGGTCATGATGCCCGTCACGGAGGCATGGAACGGCTCGCCGGAGAGCGTCTCAAGTTCGAGCTCCATCCCGCGGACGACGCCGTCGCGCTTCAGGGCCGCGACGAACTGTTCACGATCGTCCGGATCGGCGTACAGCTCCCGGAACGGTCGGCCCAGGAGGTCCTCGGCGTCGTCGGCATCGAACAGCTCGACCAGCTCCGGATTGACCGAGAGCAACGTTCCATCGGGCAACGGCGAGTGACGATAGACGCCGACCGGGAGGTTCGAGATGATGCGTTCGTCCCGACGGAGGCGGTCGTGTAGTTCCGCCCGGTAGATGGCATGAGAGAGGTCCTCGCCGATTTCCGCGAGCAGTGCGCGTTCCTCCGCGTCGAAAGCGTCGGTCTCATCCGCAAACAGACAGAGGACGCCGTAATCCCGACTGTCATAGGAGATCGGGATGGCGGCGGTCGCGTCGTACCCTCGTTCGAGCAATGCACGTTCGCGGTCGGTCTCGGGCGCTCCCCCCTCGATCGACACGGTCTCGATTTCGCCCTTCTGAAGAGCTGAATCGACGGGACAGACGACTGTCATATCCGAGGCGTATTCACCGACACTCTCGAAGGTCCCATCCCCCACGCGGACGCGTACGTCGAACGCCTCGGAACCGGAGGGGGTCACGATGCAGGCCTGTCGATAGGGGTCGGCAGTCGCAACTATCTCACAGACGCGGTGTTCGAGCGCCTCGCGATCCTCGGCCCGGACCAGCGACCGGTTGACATCCCGGAGGATACCACGGATGCGATCGAGCGTCTCCGCTCGCTTGCCCGCCCGGTACTTCTCGACGGCATTGGTCACCCGGTTTGCCAACAAGTCGTAGCGGTTCTCGCCAGTCCCTTTCTGGAGATAATCGGTCACACCACGGGCGATCGCCTCGCTTGCGACCTCCTCGCTTCCCTTCCCTGTGAACAGGATGAACGGGAGGTCAGGGTGGTCCTCCCTGACGGCCTCGAGGAGGTCCAGTCCGTCCATCCCCGGCATCTCGTAGTCGCTGACGACGCAATCGACCGCCGATGTCGATACTTCCTCAAGCGCGCGCTGGGGGTCCGTCACCGTCGTGATGTCGAGAGAATCCTCGACCCGCCGAAGGTTCGTCGCAGTCAGTGCAACCAGGTCCGGATCGTCGTCGACACAGAGAACGGAGACAGAGTCCATCGCTGCCTGGGGGGACGACGGCCGCTACCATAACGGTAAGCGTCGATTTACAGTGGGAGAAAAAGCGGCGTTTGCAGTCGATTCACCCGTCGAACAACCCGGTCGAGAGGTAGCGTTCGCCGCTGTCCCAGAAGACGGTCACGACCAGAGGTGGGTCCGCAGCACTGGGATCAGCCAGTTCCGTCGCGACATCGCGGGAGACGACACCCATCGCGCCGCTGGACTGGCCGACGAGTAGGCCCTCTTCGCGGGCCAGGCGACGACACTCCGCCTCGGCATCCTCAAGTTCGATCGTCCGGACCTCGTCGATCACGTCGCGATCGAGGTTCTCGCTGACGAAGCCCGGTCCCATCCCCTGGAAGTCGTCAGATCCCGACTCGCCGGTCGAGAGGACCGCGTTGTCGGCGGGCTCGACGGCGATCACGTTCAGATCCGGAAACGTTTCGCGGAGACGACGGGCCGTCCCGCTGATCGTCCCACCAGTGCCGACGCCGGCGACGAAGGCATCGATCGTCCGGTCGCCAATCTGTTCGAGTATCTCGACGCCCGTGGTCTCGTAGTGGGCCTGTGGGTTGGCGGGGTTCTCGAACTGCCGGAGTTGAACCATTCCTTGTTCCGCTTGGAGTTCGTCGGCCCGATCGCGGGCGTCGCTCATGTCCCCGCCGACGAGTTCGAGGTCCGCGCCGTACGCTTGCATGAGTCGCCGGCGCTCGACGGACATGTCCTCGGGCATGACGATCGTCACGTCGTATCCCTTCGCGGCCGCGACCAGGGAGATGCCGATGCCGGTGTTCCCGCTGGTCGGTTCGACGATCCGGTCGCCGGATTCGAGGTCACCCTCGCGCTCGGCGGCCTCGATCATCCCGCGGGCGGGCCGATCCTTCGCGGAGCCGCCGGGGTTGAACGACTCGACTTTTGCGGCAACCGTGACGCCCGGCGGCGAGTCGACCTCGACCAGCGGCGTCCCGATCGTATCGAGAATGCTATCGTCCATTACTCACGGTTCGCCGCCCGAAAGTAAACACCCGGCGGTCACCGGCAGGTCGTGCCGCTGTCGAAGGAAGCGCCGATCCCGCAGTACTTCCCGAGAGCGGCGCGGTTAAACCCGCAGGGACCGTATCCTGACGCATGCCACTCGAGACGATGGAACCCAACCCGATCTGGAGCGCCGAGGCCCACGAGGACACCGTCGAGACTCTCCGGCAGTTCGACGACGTGACCTACAAGATCTGGGGTGGCGACTGGTGTGGGGACTGCCGGTCACAACTCCCGGACTTCGCCGCCGCACTCGACGCCGCCGACGTGCCCGCAGATCGGATCGAACACTATCCGGTCGATCAGGACAAACAGGGCGCGGACGTCGCGGAATACGACATCGAGTACATCCCAACGGTCGTCGTCGAACGCGACGGCGAGGAACTCGCCCGCTTCGTCGAGGAAGAGAACGAACCGATCGCGGTCTATCTTGCGAAGCGACTCGAAAGCGCGGAAGCGTCGGTCTGATCAGGAGCCGCGCGATTGTACGGCTCGTCGACCTCTATCCCTCCTCAAACCAGGCAAGCGCTTCTTCGACGTCGTCGAGCGGGCGCGAACAGGTGAAGTCCCGACAGGCGTAGATCGTCGGTTTGCCGTCTCTTGCTGCCCGCTCGGCGAATATCGGCGGTGCGGACTCGACTTCCAGCGTCTCGAGCCACGCTTCAAGCCCTTCGTCCGTCGACGGTCGCCGGGCGAGGATACGGGCCGGAAGAGACGTCTTTCCAATATGATCGCGCCACGTCTCGGGCATGACGTCGGCAGAGACCGTCAGTTCGCTCGCGCCGTTGGCCGCCCGGTCGGCGGCCAGTACCAGCGAGGCGTGCTGGAGCGGGTCCGCCGCGATCGCGTCGTGGTGGGTCGCGAGGACGGTCCGGGCGATCGACTCGAAGCGATCGTGGGGGACGAACGCCGATAGCGACAACAGCACGTCCACCGCCACGCCGGCACTCGACGGCGTCGAGCGATCGGTCACCTCCTGGGGCCGGGCGAGCAGATCGGTCCCGCCAGCCTCCGTGAAGTACAGTGTCCCGACATCCTCGTCCCAGAAGCGTGCCTCGATTTCGCGGGCGAGATCCAGCGCGAAGGCGAGATGCTCGCGGTCGCCCGTCGCCTGGTAACAGTCGAACGCACCGCGGGCGAGGAAGGCGTAGTCCTCCAGATACCCGTCGATCCGCACGTCCCCGTCGGCGTAGCGACGCTTCAGTAGACCGGCCTCGGCGTTCCAGAGGTGTTCCCGGACGAATTCCAGGGCTTCTCGCGCGCGGTCGGCCAGATCCGCGTCGAGAGCGAGTGATCCCTCCGCCAGCGCCGAGATCGCCAGGCCGTTCCAGCCCGCCAGGACCTTCTCGTCCCTGCTCGGCCGGGGTCGTTCGGATCGTACCTCGAACAGTTGCTCTCGTGCCCGCTCGAGATGTTCATCGATCTCGGCGTCGTCCAAGCCAGAGGTCGCCGCTAGTTTCTCGAAGTCCGCACTGATGGTCAGTACCGTCTTCCCGTCCTCGAAGTTACCGTCCTTGGTGATCCCATATCGTTCCAGGGTGAGCCAGGCAGTTGTCTCGTCGTTGACCGCCGTCCGGACCTGTTCGGGTGTCCAGACGTAGAATGTCCCTTCCTCGCCCTCGCTTCGGGCGTCGAGCGTGCTGTAGAACCCGCCGTCGGGATGGCCGAGTTCGCGATCGAGGAACTCGAAGGTCTCCCGGACGACGTGGGCATAACGCTCGTTTCCGGTCACGCGGTACCCCTCGATGAACGCCCGCGGGATCTCGGCGTTGTCGTAGAGCATCTTCTCGAAGTGCGGGACCGTCCACTCTCGATCGGTCGCGTAGCGGTGGAACCCACCGCCGACGTGATCGTAGAGCCCGCCAGAAGCCATCGCGTCCAGCGTCTCCGTCAGGACGGCGCGGTATGCCTCGGCGTCGACATCGGTATCCCCGCCGCTGTCGTGTTCCTGTCCAGCGATCCCTGCGAGATCGACATCGCTTCCGGCATCGCCGACGAATCCGTCTAGGCGCGCATCGGCCCGCGACAGCAGATGGAGTCGGGCGGGTTGGGGAAACTTCGGTCCGCCCCGTCCGAACCCGCCGTGCTCGCGGTCAGCCTGACGAACTGCGGACTCCACGGCGGACTCGATAAGTGCCCCGCCCGCGCCGTCTTCGATCTCGGCCGGAGAGTCGGGCGTCCCCTCCAGTTGCCCGGCGATCGCATCGGCCCACTGGTCGGCTCGCTCCTCGACGTTCTCGCGATCGTTCATCCAGGTCTCGTTGAGATCTTCCAGTAACTGTCCGAATCCGGGCCGGCCACCCTGTGGTGCGGGCGGGAAGTACGTCCCGACGTAGAACGGGCGGCGATCGGGTGTCAGCCAGACCGACAGCGGCCAACCGCCCTGCTGGCCGAGGAGCTGGGCCAGCGTCTGGTAGATCCGATCGACGTCGGGGCGTTCCTCGCGGTCGACCTTGATCGGGACGAAGTGCTCGTTGAGGGTTTCGGCGACCGCGGGGTCCGAGAAACTCTCCTCCTCCATGACGTGACACCAGTGACACGACGAATAGCCGATCGAGAGAAAGATCGGCCGGTCCTCCCGTTGGGCAGCGTCGAGGGCGTCGTCGTCCCATGGCTGCCAGTTCACGGGGTTGTCGGCGTGCTGGCGGAGGTACGGACTTCCCTCCGCGTCGAGGCGGTTGCGTTCCAGCGGATCGCTCATGGCACCCCGTCGAGTCGCCAGGGGTTTACCCGTGGCGTCGGCGGCGAGACTCGCAGGCCCAAAAGCAACCTTTACACTCCCCTGGCGAGGGTGTTCTCCCATGTCAGAGACGGTACTGCTGATCGGGGGCGGCGGCCGGGAGCACGCGATCGCCCGCGCGCTCGCCGATTCGGACTGTACGCTGTACGCCGCCGCGGGCAACCGCAACCCCGGAATCGCCCGATTGGCCGACGGCTTCGAGACGCTGGACGCGACCAATCCGCAGGCCGTGACGACCTACGCAAACGAGGTTGATGCCTCGCTGGCGATCGTCGGCCCGGAGGCCCCCCTCGAAGCAGGTGTCGCCGACGCGCTGGACGAGGCTGGCGTCTATGCGTTTGGCCCCCGCGAGGAGCAAGCCCGCATCGAGACGGACAAAGGGTTCCAGCGGCGGTTCATGGACCGCCACGACATCCCGGGCTGTCCGGACTTCGCGGAATTCACTGACAGCGAGGCCGCCTGCGAGTACATCGACGAGTACGACGGCGACCTGGCGGTCAAACCCGCCGGCCTCACTGGTGGCAAGGGCGTGCGCGTCATCGGCGATCAGGTGACCGCCGCGGAAGCCAAAGAATACATCCGGGACTCGGAGTACGACCGGATCGTTCTGGAGGAACGGCTCGTCGGCGAGGAGTTCACCGTCCAGGCACTCGTCGCAAACGGCGACCGTCGCGTGACACCCGCCGTTCAGGACCACAAGCGTGCCTACGAAGGCGACAAAGGACCCAACACCGGCGGCATGGGGTCCTACAGCGATGCGGAACTCGAACTGCCGTTCATGGATCGCGAGGACTACCTGGAAGCGGTGGACATTCTCGAAGCGACGGTCGACGCACTTGAGGGGTACAAAGGCGTCCTCTACGGGCAGTTCATGCTCACCGCCGACGGCGTGAAGGTCGTGGAGTTCAACGCCCGCTTCGGCGACCCCGAGGCCATGAACACCTTGCCCGTCATGGAGACGGATTTACTGGACGTGCTCGTGGCCGCCCGCGACGACGAGTCGCTGCCCCAACTCAGCTTCGCCGAGCAGGCGACTGTCTGTAAGTACGCAGTGCCCGATGGCTACCCGACCGATCCGGAATCCGGCGCGAAAGTCCAGATTTCACCCGAGAACGCGGGGGACGCCCGCCTCTTCTACGCCAGCGTCGACGAGCGCGAGGACGGGATCTACACGACGACCTCCCGCTCGTTCGCGGTTGTCGGCGTCGCCGACTCCATTTCTGATGCCGAGGCGATCGCGACCGAGGCGTTGGAGCGTGCCGGCACCGACGGGCTTCGCGTCCGCTGGGACATCGGCAAACCCGAGCTGGTCCAGTCGCGGATCGACCACATGACCGAACTGCGGGGCGAGTAGCGGTCTCACCCGTCCCGGCGCTCTTCCGGACGCGATCGAACCGTATCGTTGCGCTCTCCTACAGCATAGTGCCTGCTCGCAGTGACGAACGTGGGAGACGATCGTAGCCGTTCTCCGGGAAGATTGAGTTGTACTACATCAAACGATATTGTTTTCAGCGGCGGGGCACAGGCCACCCACAATGGGACGTATCTCACTCCCGGCATCGACCGCACCGGGGCCGACGAAACCCGAGGTGCGGGCGCTGGTGGTCTGGACGCTCGATCTCCGGCCGGCCGATCACGTCGTGGACATCGGGGCCGGGACCGGCGCGGTGTCGATCGCGGCCGCCCGGAGCGCCGACCGGGTGACAGCCGTCGAACGTGATCAGGAACGTGTCGAAGCGATCCGGACGAACCTGGCAGCTAACGACTGTGAATCCTCGGTGTCTGTCATCCGGGCGACGGCCCCCGACGGACTCCCTGAGACGGCGGACGCCGTCTTCGTCGGCGGAACGCGCAATCTCGAGACTGTGTTGGACTGGGTAGCGACGGCCGCCCCGCGAATCGTGGTCCTGAACGCGGCACGACTCGAAACGGCCGTCCGGGCGATCGAGGGGTTCCGGTCCCGGGCGTTCGATCCCGAAGTGCGCCGCGTCTCGATCGGCCGAGGGGAACAGCTGGCCGGCGGGACGGCGATCGACCCGGCACGACCGGTGTACGTGATCAGCGGCCATCCCGACCGGGGGGCGTCGTGACGCTGTACGGCGTCGGACTCGGCCCCGGCGATCCCGCGCTGGTGACTGTCCGGGGCCGGGAGGTCGTTGCGGGGGCGACGATCGTGTTCACCCCGGGCGATATTGCCGAACGCCTCGTCGAACCCTACGCGGATCACATCGAACGTCTGACGTTTCCGATGACAGACGATCAGGCGGTGTTGGAGGCGGCCTGGGAAGAAGCGGCCGCGAGAGTGGCCGAGGTGGCCCGCGAGGACGACGTCGCCTTCGCCACAGTCGGCGACCCGCGGATCTACGCTACGTTCGGTCACCTCGACGGTGCACTCGCGGACTACCCGGCCGTCGAGGTCCGGACGGTGCCCGGGGTGAGCGTCGTCACGGCGTTCACGACGGCACTCGACGTGAAGATCGACGAAGGCTCGCTCACTGTGCGTGAGGCCGCCGCCGGAATCCCACCGAACCACCCGGAGCAGTTACTGCTGTTGAAAGTCACCGACGTCGCCGACGCCCACGAACAACTGACTGCAGCGGGATATACGGCGACCTACGGCCGGCGGCTGTTCATGGACGACGCCACCGTCACGACTGATCCGGATGCGCTTTCGGACAGCGACTACTTCACGGTCGCCTACGCGGAGCGCGCCGATGGGGGGCGGTCGCCGTGACCGGACTCCCCTGGGCCGAACCGGACGCCATCCCCTTCGTCGGCGCCGGGCCCGGCCACCCGAAGCTCGTGACCGTCGCCGGCCGGGAAGCACTCGAGGGGGCCGATCTGGTCGTCCACGCGGGCTCGCTGGTCAACAGCGAGGTTCTCGACACCTATGCCCCCGGGGCCGACCGCCTCGATAGTGCCGGAGCGGACCTGGAGACGCTGGTGTCGGAGATGGCGAGTGCGTACGAGGCCGGCCAGGACGTCGTCCGCCTCCACAGCGGCGATCCCGCGGTGTTCGGCGCGGCCCTCGAGGGGATCGACGCGCTGGCTGAGCGCGGCGTCCCGGCGTACGTTATCCCCGGCGTCACTGCCGCCTTCGCTGCCAGCGCGACGCTCGGGACCCAGCTCACGCTGGCTGGCGTCGCAAATCACGTCGCGTTCACCCGCCCGCAGGGCCGAACGCTCGACGCCGCCGACGAGCACGTCAGCGAGTTCGTCGGGATGGGCGACGTGACGACGGCGATCTACCTGGGAACCCACGCGATCGAGGCGACGATGGACCGGTTACTGGAAAGCGGCGTGGATCCCGAGACGCCCGTGGCGGTCGTCTATCATGCCTCGTGGCCGGACGAGGATATCTTCCGGGGGACGGTCGCGGACATCGCGGGAAAGGTCGAAACAGCCGGCTACGAGTCCAGTGCGCTGGTGATCGTCGGTGAGGCGGTGACCGGCGGCGAGTACGATCGATCGTTCCTCTACGATGGCTGGGCAGCTGACGAGGACGAGACCACGGAGGATGATCGACCGTGAGTAGCGAGGCACGCGTCGATTCCGTCGCCGTGATCTCGTTCGAACGCGGGAGATCGACGGCCGAACAGATCGCTGAGGCCCTCGATACCGACTGTCGGACGGTCGAGATCTACCCGTACGGCGACGGGGTCTTCGAGCGTGTCTGGGACTACGATGGCATCGTGGCGCTGATGGCGAGTGGGATCGTCGTCCGGCGGATCGCGCCGCTGCTCGACGGGAAGTGGACCGATCCGGCGGTCGTGGCAGTCGACGCGGAACGGACCTGGGCGATCCCGCTCGTGGGCGGCCATCACGGGGCCAACCGGCTGGCCAGGGAAATCGGGTCCGCCGGCCCCGTCCCGGCGGTGACGACGGCGACCGACGCGGCCGGAAAGCAGGGCGTCGAGGCCCGTGCGGCGGCGCTCGGGGCCACGATCGAGACCCCCGACTCGACGGTGGCGACGAACCTCGCCGTTCGGGACGGCGACCTCGGGCCGGTCGAGCGCCTCGACGGGCCGCGGGCCGTCCTCGTCGATGGGGACGTGACCGTGCTCAGACGGACGGACGCAGGCGAGATCGTGATCGGGACCGGCTGTCGATCCGGGACCGACGCCGGAACCTGTCGGCAGGCCTGGTTGGACGCTCTCGAAGCGACCGATCGGGACCGGTCAGACGTCGAGTTCGTCGCAACGGGGACGCTAAAATCGGACGAACCCGGTCTGCGGGAGGCCGCAGCGTCGCTGGACCTCGGGGTCGTCGCCTTCGAACGGGAAACGCTCGAACGCTTCGAGGGGCCCTCGGACTCGCGGGCGCGGGAGTTGCTCGACTGGCCCGGAATCGCGGAGGCCAGCGCCATCGCGGGGGGACGGAACCACGAGTTGCTGGCCGAGAAACGAACCGTCGAGGACAGCGTCACGGTGGCGGTGGGACGATGACCGACTGGCCGAGGGCCGAGCATCTCGCCCGTCCCGACCCGTCGCAGTCAGACGACGGGTCGGCTGGCAAGCTCGTCGTCGTCGGCATGGGACCGGGGTCACCGGCGCATCTGACCCGGGCCGCCCGCGAGGCGATCCGGGCGGCCGACGCCGTCTACGCCGCACCCCTGTATCAGCGGTTCCTGCGGGCCGACGGACTGCTCGGCGGCGAGACCGACCACGCGGAAGAGGGGGACCAGCCGGACAGTGAACCGGTCGTGATCAACTCCTCGCGGCGGGACCGCCGGAGCCAGGCGGCGGCAACATTCGATCGCGTCCGTGACGGGGAGACGGTGGTCCACGTCTCGGGCGGGGACCCGGCGGTCTACGGCAAGTCCGATCTGCTCGTGACGCTAGCCGAGACCCACGCTGACGATGAGATCCCGATCGAGATCCTGCCCGGCGTCACCGCGGCGCTGGGCGGTGCGGCACTGCTCGGGGCGCCGCTCTCGAACGACTTCTGTACGCTCTCGCTCTCGACGGCCCGACGCGACCGCGAGGCGATCGATCGGAAACTCGAAGCTGTCGCCGGGGCCGGGTTCGTGATCGCGCTGTACAACGTCAATCGATCGCTCGGCTCGGCGCTGGACGTGATCGAGACTCACCGATCAGGTTCGGTCCCGGTTGCGGTGCTCGAGGACGTGGCCCGGGGTGAACGCGGCCGCTCGCCGACGGGCGAGACGGTCACGGTTACGACGCTGGCGGCGCTCCCCGAGGAAATCGACGTCGTGACGACGGGCACGCTCGTCGTCGTCGGCACTGAGGACTCCCGGGTCCTCCGTCCCGCCAACGGGGGCCGGCCGTTTCTGGTCACGCCGCGGGACGGTTCCGCCCCGCTCTCCGACGGAGGTGGCGAGCATGGGGGCTGATCGGACACCCGACGACAGTCCCTTCGACGGTGACGAACGTAGCGACGGCGCAGACGGGGGATACCTCGCGGCCGTGGGGATCGGCCCGGGCCACGATGCGGGAATGACGATCCGGGCCAGGGACACGCTCGAATCGGTCGATCACATCGTAGGCTACGAGACCTACGTCGAGTTGCTTCCCGAGTCGCTCCGTCGGGACGCCGAGGCGGTCCACGCGACGGGGATGGGGAGAGAGGTCTCTCGGACGGAGACCGCCGTCGATCGGGCCCTCGACGGGGTGTCAGTCGCCCTCGTCGGGAGCGGCGACCCGAACGTCTACGCGCTGGGCGGTCTCGTCCTCGAAGTCCTCGAATCCAGGGGGATCCATCCCGACGAGATGGACTTCGAGGTCGTCCCGGGCGTCCCGGCTGCCCAGTCCTCGGCGGCACGGCTCGGTGCGCCGCTGGTCACCGACACGGTATCGATCAGCCTCTCGGATCACCTCACGCCCCTGGCGGAAATCGAATCCCGACTGGAGGCGGTCGCCCCGACGGGAATGGCCATCGTCCTCTACAACCCCTGGAGTCCAAACCGGGCCGGGAACTTCCAGCTGGCCTGTGAGATCCTCTCGACTCACCGGAACCCCGAAACGCCGGTGGGCATCGTCCGCGGGGCCGGGCGGGCCGAGGAGCGGACGCACGTCACCGACCTGGAGACGCTTCCGGAACTCGGGGAATCGGACCTCCTCGACATGACGACGACTGTCATCGTCGGGACCGAACAAACGCGCGTCTGGGGCGATCGGCTGGTGACCCCCAGAGGCTACGAGCGGAAATACGACTATTGAGCACGTATGACGACGAACACGCCGGTGGTACTCGCCGGACACGGCTCTCGACGCAACGAATCGAACGAGCAGGTACGGGCGGTCGCGGCCGCCCTCGAATCGCGACTGGGCGACCGGGTGGTACCGGCCTTCATCGAACTCGCCGAGCCACACGTCCACGAGCGGATCGCGGAACTGGCGCCGGACGCGGAAGCGATCACCGTCGTCCCGCTCGCGCTGTTCGCCGCCGGCCACGTCAAAAACGAGGTTCCACTCGTCGTCCAGTACGCCAGACAGCGATTCCCCGACGTGGCGTTCTCTTACGGATCGAGCCTGCGCGTTCGCCCGGAGTTGATCGAGATCGTCGCCGATCGAATCGAGGCCGCCGAGGCCGAACTCGATGCCGATCGACACGACGAAGACGTGGCGGTCGTCTTCGTCGGTCGCGGATCCAGCGACCCGAACGCGAACGCCGACGCCTATCGGCTCGCCCGGTTCGTCCAGGAGGGTAGAGCCTTCAGCCGGGTCGAGCCGACGTTCGTCGGGATCACCGAACCGCAACTCGATCGGACGCTCCGGGAGGTCGCTCGTCACGACCCCGACGCGACGATCGTCGTCCCGTACATGCTCGGCGACGGCGTCCTCACCCAGCGCGTCCGCGAGGACGTCGAGGACTTCGACGATGCACACCCGGGGATCGAAACGGCCACGACGGACGTCTTAGGTGTCGACGAACGGCTCGTCCGAGCGCTCGAATACCGGGTGCAGGAGGCGCGAACCGGCACCGTCTCGATGTCCTGTGACACGTGTACGCACAAGGTCTCGTTCGCCGAACACGGCTCGGTGGTTGACGGCGAAACGGCCTTCGTCGACGCGCTCGAACACACGCTGGCACACGTCAGCGACGCCCACGACCACAGTCACGATCACGGCGAGGCAAGTGGCCACGACAACGGACACGGCCACACTCACGAACAGACTGACGACAGCAGTCACGATCACGGACAGACAACCGAACACGAGCACGGTCACGATCACGAGCGCACAGAAACGCACGAACACGGCCACGGGCACGACGAGTCCCGCTCGGGATGACCCAGGTGCGCCGCTCACTGCCTGGCGGATCGGGACGCGGACTGTACTGACTCGGGGGAGAGGTCTTCAAGTTCCATCGTCCGGCCGTCGGCGGCCTCGACGAGATCCCCCGTTACCGTTGCCCGGTCGTCGGGCTGACTGGCGTCGACGACCAGCACCTCGTCGGCGGATTCACCGAGGTCGCAAGCGGCCGTGCGGGTCGCCGCCGTCGGCCGTCCGCCCGCGACGTTGGGACGTCCGTCGGTCACGACGACGGCCACGCTCGCGGCCGGATCGGCACGGTCGATCACCCTGCGGGCCGTTGCCAGCCCGTCGGGGAGCGGCGTCCGGTCGCCGGTCGGCAGTTCCTTGAGGTGACGGGCCGCGAGCGAAACGCTGTCCGTCGGCGGGAGGAGGACGGTCGCCTCCTCGCCCGCGAAGGTGACGAACGCGACCTCGTCGCGCTCCCGGTAACTCTCTTTCAACAGTTCGAGGACGGTCCCTTTCGCAGCCTCCATCGCCGGCCGCATCGACGCGCTCGCGTCGACAGCGAAGACCACCAGCGCCGTCGCCGAGCCCGCTCTGACCGACTGCCGGAGATCCTGCCGCTGAACGTCCGTCCGCCCACGCTTTGCGCCCGCCCGGATCGTCGCAGCCGCGTCGACGGATTCGGCCGCATCGGCGGGCTCCGTGCGAACGCGCGGCCCGACCGCGTCGATGTCCGGGTCAGTTTCGAGGCGGCCGGCGCCGACAGTTGCTCCCGCTGTCGTTCCGTCATCGACGTTCAATCCAGGGATGTCGTTGGATTCGACCGGCGTCACCCGGTCGAGTTCTCCCGACGGTGGTCTGGCGGTTCGCTCGCTGCCAGGATCTTCCGATCGATCGCCGGTCGTCTCGTCAGACTGATTGTCGTCCGTCGGGCCCAATTGCTCGCCGTCCGTGGGCTTGGACTGCTCGCCGTTTCCGGAACGATCGTCCGCCCCGGATCGTGGTTCTTCCTCGCCAACGGTCTCGACAGGTGTCTCCGCGGCATCGGTGGTGGATCGATCTCTCCCGGTCGCAGGCTCCGTTTCCGATCGACCGGTTCCCGGTCGTCCGTCCTCGGTGTCCGTCGAGTGATCCCGAGCGGGGCCGTGGCCGCCTGCGTCGCCGGGGGTGTCCGTCCCGTCGACCGCCCCGCTCGCTTCCGATTCGGCGTCGTTGGCCGAGTCCCCGTCCCGAGACGGCTCTCGTTCCCCCTTCCGGTCGATTTCATCCGTGTCCCCGGCACTGTCCCCGGGATCGGAGTCGGACTCGTCGAAATGCTCCGCCAGCAGGTCCTCGATGGGTTCGGTCTCCTCGAAGGGGCGACTTCGCAGTCGGTGGGGGAGCGCGTATCCGAGGGCTTCCCGGACATCACCTTCCGTCACGTTTCGACGGCCGTCCAGTGTCGCAAAGGTCCGGGCGGTGCGAGCAGCGGCGATGTCCCCTCGGTGGCCGTCCACACCGGCGTCGAGACAGACCTCGACGATGGTCGTAGCCAGTTCACGCGGTAGTGTGACGTCCCCGAGGTCGTCTCGCGCGGCGCCGATCGTCCGACGTAGCCGATCGAGTTCCGCGTCGTCGTCCGACCCTGGATCGAGTTCCCGGGTACGGCCGAGCGCCGATTCGACGATCGCCACTCGTTCCTCGACATCTCGCGTCCCGGTGACCTCGACCTGGATGGCGAATCGATCACGGAGTTGCGGACGAAGATCCCCCTCCTCGGGGTTCATCGTACCGATCAGGGTGAACTCGGCCGGGTGCGTCTCGCTCATCCCGTCGCGTTCGACGCGATTGACGCCGCTGGCGGCGGCATCCAGCAACACGTCGACCAGGTGATCGTCCAGGAGATTCACCTCGTCGACGTACAATACGCCTCGATTAGCCCGGGCGAGCAACCCCGGCTCGAACGTCGATTCACCGTCAAGTGCGTCCGAGAGGGACAACGAGCCGACGAGCCGCTCGCGAGTCACGCCCAGCGGGACCGTCACCAGCGGGACGGGACGGGTCTCGACGGGCGGATCCTCTCGGCCCCGACAGGAGTTACACTGACGGGCCGGCTCCTCCGGCGGACAACCGTAAGGACAGTCCGCGATCGCCCGCTGGTCGGGAAGTAACTCGACCAGTCCCCGTACTGCCGTCGACTTCGCGGTCCCCTTCTCGCCCCGGATCAACAGCCCGTCGAGGGCGTCGTTGACGGCCACCGCGAGCAACGCCCGCTTGAGGCGCTCCTGCCCGACGATGTCGGGGAACGGGACCGCGGACCGAAATCCAACCATACTTGTGGTAATCCAATGGTACTATAATAAGGATGTGTTCGATCGGACTCTACACGGCGACCGATCAGCCCGTCGCCGCGATCCGGGCGGCCGCCGAACGCCTCTCGGGGATCGACCTCCTCGTTCGTTCGGGATCGGATCTGGACGATCCGACAGCAATCGAGGCGTTCGTCGACCGACTCGAAGGCTGTGACGTGGTCGTCTGCTGGCTCCACGGGTCCGAATCACGACTCCCGGATCTCGAATCCGTCCGCGAACAGTTGCGTCGCGCAGGCGTCGACGTCGTCGTTGCCCGGTCGGGAACGGACGGCAGCGGCGGCGAGGGTTCGACGGTCGAGCCTGCCGTCCAGCGCCGGGTTCGGCGCTATCTTGAACAGGGGGGCGTACTCAACGTCGCGAACCTCTGTCGGTATCTCGCGTCGGAATTCGGCGAGGGAACCCGGGCGTACGACGACCCCGTCGCCCTCCCCTCGACTGGGGTGTATCATCCCGACCATCCGGGGGCGACCGTCGAGACGCTCGCCGAGACGTTCGATTCAGGCCGACCGACGGTCGGGATATGGTTCTACGAGAGCCACTGGACCGCCGAGAACACCCGCTACGTCGACGCGCTCGTCCGAGCGCTCGAAGCCGAGGGGGTCGACGCGTTCCCGGTATTCACCACCCCGCGGGCCGCGGACCCGGATCGACGGGACGCTGCCTGGGTCGCGACGAACTTCTGCAGCGACGGAACGGACGTACGGGTCGACGCGATCCTGACGACGTTCATGTACTCGCTGACGATGACCGATCGTGGGCGATCGGCCGCCGAACCTGCCGACCCCACGGTTGGGTTCCTGGAAACGCTGGACGTACCCGTCGTCCAGGCGATGACGACGATGCGCCCCCGGGCGGCCTATCGGGCCGACGACGCCGGCCTCCCCCCGTTCGAACTCGCCCTGTCGGTCGCCCTCCCGGAACTCGACGGGACGATCGTCTCCCACCCGATCAGCGGGAAAGAGCGCGTCGACCCGGCCGACCAGCCCGAGGGCATCGACGGGACGGCCCCGCACGTCCACCGACCGATCGAGGGTCGCGTCGAACACGCCGCGGAACTCACCGCCAACTGGGCACGCCTCGGACGGACGCCACCCGCCGAGAAACGGATCGCCGTCGTCCTCCACAACTATCCCCCCTCGGATGACGGGATCGGGACCGCATTCGGGCTGGACACGCCGGCGAGTCTCGATCGGTTGCTGGATCATCTCGACGCGGCAGGCTACCGGATTACCGACCGGCCAGCCGACGGCGGGGCGATCGTCGAGGAGTTGGTCGGACAGCTCACGGCGGACGTACGGTGGACCGATCCCGACGACAGCGACGGGATCGAGACGGTCGATCCGGCGACCTACCGGGAGTGGTTCGAAGCCCTGCATCCGGACTTGCAGGCCGCCGTCTGCGACGAGTGGGGCGACCCACCCACGGAGCCGATCGCGATCCCGGGGGTCGCCCTCGGGAACGTCCTCGTCACCGTCCAGCCGCCACGCGGATTCGAGGTCGACCCCGAGCGGGTGTATCACGACTCGGCACTTCAGCCACCCCACGAGTACGTCGCCGCCTACCGCTGGCTCGCGGAGGGGCTCGACGCGGACGCGGTCGTCCACCTCGGCACGCACGGCAGTCTGGAGTGGCTCCCGGGCAAGACGGTCGGGCTGGACGGGGCCAGCGCCCCGGACGGTCTCCTCGATTCGATCCCGAACGTCTACCCCTACGTCATCAACAACCCCGGTGAGGGGACCCAGGCCACCCGCCGCTCGTACGCCACGATCGTCGATCACCTGACGCCGCCGATGCGCGCTGCGGGGACGGACGACGACCTCGCGGAACTGGAGGGGGTCGTCCGGGAGTACCGCGAGCGGGCGCGCGACGGTGCGACAGGGACGGGTCTGGCGAGCCTCGAAGCGCAGATCAGGGAACGGGTCCGGGCGAAGGACCTGGGACCCGATCTGGGGATCGAGGACATCGACGCCGTCGACACCGAGGATCTCGTCGTACAGCTCCACGGATATCTCACCGACGTCAGCACGACCCAGATCCGGATGGGGCTGCACACGCTTGGCCAGCCGCCGACGGGCGACCGGCTCGTAGAGTACCTCGTCGCGCTCACCCGCTTCGAGAACAGCGGTGCCCCGAGTCTCCGGGAAGCCGTCGCCGAGGTAATGGGCGTCCCCGCCGAGCGAATGATCGAGGAACCCGAGACGTACGATCCCGACCTGGACATGTGCTACGGGACGGCCGCCGAGCGCGTCTACGAGACGAGCGTCGATCTCGTCGGGGCACTGTCGGCCCGCGATTTCGAGGCCACTGCGAGTGAAATCGAATCGGTCGTGGCTACCGTTCCCGTTATCGGTTCGGAGCCGGAGCCGACGGCCGTCTCGGAGCTGAAGGACGTCCTCGAATTCATCGCCACGGACCTCCTGGCGCGCGTCGAGGCGGCACGCCAAGAGACGACCAACACCGTCGCCGCGCTTGAAGGTGGATACGTACCGCCCGGCGGGAGCGGCGCACCGACCCGCGGCGGGGCGGATCTGCTCCCGACGGGGCGGAACTTCTACACACTCGATCCGCGGCGCGTCCCCTCGAAAGCCGCCTGGGACGTCGGGCAGTCGATCGCCGAGGGGGTGCTCGAGCGCCACCGCGAGGAGACCGGAGCGTATCCCGAGGAGATCGGCGTCGTCGCCTGGGGGACCCCGACCGTCCGGACCCGGGGGGAAACCGTCGCCCAGATCCTGGCGCTGCTCGGCGTCGAACCAGCCCGCTCGACGGCCGGCCGCGTCGAAGGGGTCGAGCCGATCGAACTCGCGGCCCTCGGTCGACCGCGGATCGACGTGACGACGCGCATCTCCGGACTCTTCCGGGACGCCTTCCCCCGCGTGGCCGGCCTCGTCCAGGAGGCCGTCGAGACGGTCGCAGCCCTGGATGAACCGCCGGCCCGTAATTTCGTGCGGAAACACTACCTCGAAGAGCGTGCGACGTCGGTAAGCGGCAAGGGCGAACTGGAGACGGTGCTCCCCCGGGTCTTCACGACGCGACCGGGCGGCTACGGCTCCGGGACGAACAAGGCGATCACCACCGGCGAGTGGGACGACGGTGCCGACCTCGCCGACGTCTTCGTGACCTGGGGCGGCTATGCAGTCGACGACGCTGGCGACGTTGCCGAGGCGAAAGACGCCTTCGAGACGCGACTGTCGAAGATCGAAGCGACTGTCAAACTAGAGGATACCGCCGAACAGGACGAGTTCGACAGCTCGGACTGGTACGCCTTCCACGGCGGATTCAAGCGTGCCGTGGCCGACCGACGAGGCGTCGAACCCGTCTCCTACGTCGGCGACGCGAGCGATCCGAGCCGACCGAAGATCTACACCAACGAGGAGAAACTGCGACGAACGATGCGAACGAGAGTACTCAACCCAGACTGGATCGACAGTATGCAAGCACACGACTACAAGGGCGCCGGCGACCTCGCGACGACCGTCGAAATCGCGCTCGGCTGGGCCGCGACGACGGACGCGATTAGTGACACGCTCTGGAAGGAGATCGCCGCAGAATACGCCCTCGACGAGGATCGACGGGAGTGGTTCCTCGCGGAGAACCCGTGGGCGCTGGAACACATCACCGACCGACTGCTCGAAGCCGTCGACCGCGATCTCTGGACCGCCGACCGGGAAATCGTCGACCGACTCAAAGACGTGCAATTGACCGTCGACGGGGAACTCGAAGCGGCTCCCGACGGCCCGGAGGGAAGACGATGAGCGACGAGGACGGGCCGTACACGAACCTTGGGGAGACGACGGCGGAGGGCACAACGATTGCCGAGGCCAGCCTCGACATCGTGACGGACCTCGTACCCGGCGACTCGCTCGCGGATCGACTACGCCGGAAGGCTGTCCACGCGACGGGCGACCCGGAATTCCAGTATCTGCTCCGGTTCGGCGACGATCCGGTCCGTCGCGGGGCAGAAGCGGTCGAGGACGGCAAACCGATCGTTACCGATGTCACGATGCCACGGCACGGCATCACCGACCGGGGTCACGACTGCGAGAAACGCACCGCGCTGGGCGAAGGCGACGAGCTCGCTGCCGAAGAAGGCATCACGCGAACCCGTGCAGGAGTCCTCGCGCTCGACGAACGCGACATCTACGACGGCGCGATCGCCGTCGTCGGGAACGCACCCACGGCCGCCCTGACCCTCGCGGAGTGCATCGAGTCGGGGGCGCGCCCGGCGGTCGTCGTCGCCACACCCGTCGGGTTCGTGAAGGCAGCCGAGAGCCGCCGTCGGCTCCGGGAGGCCGGGACCAGCCAAGATGTCCCGACAATCACGAACGTCGGCCGGCGAGGCGGCAGCGGCCTCGCCGCGGCGCTGACGAACGAACTGATCCACGTCGCGAACGAAGCGACGACTGAGAGGACCGACGGATGAGCGATCACGATCTCGATTCCGGGCCGGACCCGGCCGTCTTTGCGGCCGCGAGTCATGAGGACTCAAACGTCGAGGCGCCGGTCGAAGCCGTCGGAATCGGGCCGGGAAATACGGACTTCCTCACGCACCGAGCGCGCGAAGCGATCGCGAGGGCCGACGTGATCGTCGGCTTCTCGACGGTCGTGGACTTCATCGCCGATCTCACCGACGCCGAACTGTTGCGGTGTGGTTACGCGGACGAGGCCGAGGCGCTCTCGACGTTCGGCGACCAGGTTGCGGATGGCGCGACCGGCGTCGCGGTCCTGATGGGCGATCCGAACCACTCGGGCTACCAGTTCCTCGGCAAGGTCGAACGCGCGATCGATCGGCCGGTGCGGGTGGTGCCGGGGATCTCGGCGGTGCAAGTCGCGGCGAGTCGGGCCCGGACGCCCCTCGAAGAGACCTGTTTCGTCACGCTCCACAAGTCCGGAGAGATCGAGTCCGATCTCGATCGCCTGCGCGAGGCCGTCGGCCAGCGTCACCTGCTGGTACTTCCCCGTCCGTACGACATGATGCCCGGTGACATCGCGGCGGAGTTGCTGAACGCCGAGGCGTCGCCCGACCTCGAAACTCTCGTCCTGGAGGAACTCACCCTCGAAGGCGAGACGATCACCCGCCGCTCGCTCGGCACGCTGGCCGAACACGCCGGCGGATCGGGGCCGGAGGATACCCCGTTCTCGGACCTCTCGGTGCTGGCCGTCCGTCGTTCCTGAATCGAACAGATTCTCTCCGAACGATGCGGTCGTCATTCGGAAATCGAACCGGAGGGAGACGTTCTGGGAATGCGGCCTCACTGTGTTCGGCCGTTCCGGGGCTGCGACTTCTCTACTTCAATACCCTCAAAATGCATTTGCGGCCACAGATTGTTCGCCGCAAAATGCGCCGAAAGACTCATTTCACTCGTCTTTCGAGCCTTGCCTCACCCCGTTCGGCAAGACGCCGGAAGAGCAAGCTCTTCTGTGCCCTCCCTCACTCCGCTCGTGAGG
>NZ_SPQG01000002.1:302654-303036 GCF_004944975.1 Halorhabdus amylolytica | reverse complement strand
ATGCGCCGGCCGGGAGTGAGCAAACGCGAAGCGTTTGCGAACTACGGGCGGCGCACGACCGTAGGGAGTGCGCCGGCCGGGAATTGAACCGAAGGAAGACGTTCCGGGCTTGTGGCTTCGCTACGCTCAGCCATTCCGGGGCTGCGACTTCCAGGGCTCAATTTCCCTCAAAACGCATTCGGCGCTCGCGAATTTGCGAGCGCCAGAAGTGCGCCGGCCGGGAATTGAACCCGGGTCGAGAGCTTGGAAGGCTCTTGTCATACCACTAGACCACCGGCGCTCGTTCACTGCGTTCACCCGCGCCGAGCATCGACGGACTGCGTCCGTCTCAACACCGGCGCGCTCGTCACTGCGTTCACTCGCGCGCCGAGGCTCGCAAATC
>NZ_SPQG01000002.1:278654-302579 GCF_004944975.1 Halorhabdus amylolytica | reverse complement strand
ACCGGCGCTCATTCGACGGGACGGCCTGTCACAGGCGTCGTGTCCCGCGTTCGCATTCGGACGTTATCCAGCCCTCGTTAAGGGTGTTTCCTTTCAGCGCGATGCCGGCCGGACAGTCCCGTAACAGTTCCCGCTGGAGACCTCGAACTCGAGAAGCGAGAGGTCACTCGATTCCACGTCCGCCCGGAACTCCGCGGGCGCGTAGATGTGATAGAACCGCGGGACAGTCTCGCCACCGGGCAGCGTCCACTCCACCGTCGTATCGAAACCCCTCTCGGCGTCGATCGAGGCGTCGAAATTGTCGTGGGTCGTACTCCAGGCGCTGACGAGGGCCCGGCCGTCCGGATCCAGCACTCGCGCGAGTTGGTCCAGACTGGCGATTCGCGCTTCCCGGGACGGGAGGTGATGGAGCGTCGCGATGTAGACGGCCAGGTCGACGCGACCGCTCGCGATCGGGAGGTGCGAGGCGTCACCGAGCACGAAGCGGCCATCCGGGACGCGCTCGATCGCAGCGTCGAGCAGCGATCGGCTCACGTCTACACCCAGAACTCGATCGACCCGTTGCTGGAGGGTTTCGACGTGGCGGCCGTTGCCACAGCCAATATCGAGTCCGAAATCCCCTTCCTCGGCGTCAGCGACGAACGACTCGACTTCCGGCCAGGCGTTAACTCGTGTCTTCGAGAAGTGCTCGCCGATGCGGTCGTACGTGTCTCGCACGTCCACGCGGGAACGATCCATTTCGATCCTCGATCAGTCGTATTTCTCGGGATAGGCCTCGGCCAGCAAGTCAGGCTGTGATTCGAGCCGCTCCCGGATCGGATCGACGATGTCCGCGATGTACTCCCCGGCGGCGTTCTTCAGGTCCTGGGGATGGAGTTCCTCGCTGACGAAGTCGTCTTCTAAGTCCCCATAAGAGTCGTAGGTGAGGTTCCCGCCATACTCCTCGGGACGTTCGACGACGAAGGCCTCGTCGCGCTCCTCGAGGATCGGGAACACGAGATACCGGACGTACTCCAGAACGCCGTTGCCCTCGACCTCACCCATCGGACAGTACGCGTCGCCGATCTTCTCCGCCACGGAGTCGGGATCGTCCGTCAGCGATACCTTCGAGGACTCCTCGGAGGCGCTCATCTTTCCGCCCGTCAGTCCCGAGAGCAGGGGTGCGAAGACGCAGGTCGGTGCCTCGCCGCCGTGTTCGGGCAGGATCTCCCGGGAGAGCATGTAGATCCCGCGCTGGTCGATCCCACCGTAGGCGACGTCGGCGTCTAAGGCGTCGACGTCAAGCGTCTGCATCAGCGGATAGACGAGCCCGCCCAGATTAGGGGAGTCCGATTCCCGGACGACCTCGCTTGCAGCCCGCTGGGCGCGGGCGATCGTCGTCTCGGCGGTCATCCGCAGGAGTTCGAGGGTGTACTCCGAATCGAGTTCGAAGTCACGCCCACGCACGAACGTGATCTGTTCCGGATCAGCACCCGCAGCTTCGACCATCGCCCGGATTGTCTCCTCATAATAGGCCGAGCGTGCTGCTAGCAGGTCGAAGGGACTCTTTGCATCGTCGAGGTGGGCGTGGAGATCGGCGATCAGTACCGTCACGTCCATCCCGGCGTGCAGGAAGTCGGCAAGCTTGCGGATCGTCGTGAAGTGGCCGATGTGCATCTCGCCGGTCGGCGCGTAGCCGATGTACACCGACGGATCGTCGTCCTCGAACAACTCCCGGAGTTCCTCCTCGGTGACGACCTCCGCGGTGTTGCGGGTCGCCAGTTCGACGCGCTCGTCCGTGTCCATACGCGTTCGTCCGGAGTCCGTCCCTAAAACGATTCGTTTCCCGGTCGGAACGTCCCTGCCATCGGCCAACGCTATCCGAAAAGCACGACAGAAACGCCACTGTCCGACGCACTCCTCAAACGTCGCCAGTATCGACCGGAACGCGAGTCAGTCCGAGTGTCGCAAAATCGGAATCGAAGGCGAAGATGTGCGAGATGTCGAATTCGTCTGCAAGCGTCGCGTTCATGTGATCGATAAACGAGATCGATTGATCGTCGTACCGCTCGAACTGTGTGACAGTCCGGTCGAATCGTTCCGGATCGACGTCGATCAGATTGATCGATGGCGTGTCTCTGACAGTCGCGAGCGCCTCGACGGCTTCGGCGTGTCCGATACCGTACAGCAGCGTCGTCGCCGTTTCCGAGAGGACGTACCGACTCGTGTACAGCGGACCATAGGCGTATTCGCCCGTTCCGATTCCATCCAGGATGTCAGTGGCCGCTTCGTGATGTGCATCGTCCTCGTTAAATACTGCGACGAGCGCGTTCGTATCCACGAATAGCGGCGTCGATCGAGTGGCCTGATTCATGACTCACTACGGTACAACACGTCGTCGACACTCTCGGCGAGATCCTCGCGTCCCGACGCGAACGACGGTCTGTCGGCAAAGAGCGGATCGTCCGGATCGACGGGTTTAGGCCCTACATCGTAATCATTCACGACCCACCAGACGACAGTCCGTCCGCTCTTTCGTCGGTCGAGTACACCATCCCGGTAGAGTTCTCCCAGCTTCCGCCGCGCCGTTTCGGTGGAACAATCCAAGTCCTCGGCCACGTCCGTCGATGTGACGACAGGCCCACTCACAGAGTGAAAAACATCCAATACGCGCGAGTGCGAAACCGCCTCGACGAACTCGCCCGTGTCCGACCGTTCGCGGTTGCTCATATTCACGCTTGATCGCCATGTGGCAAAAGTCTTGTTGGGACACCATATTGGTACTCCAATGTGGTGATGGTCAGTCAAATTACTGTCTAGAGTTGCTCCAACGTATCTGCTGTGGGCGGGTGCTGTACGCGTATTTGGCGAGAAAACCGCTGTTTCACCTCACTCGCTACTCTCGGAAACCCGTCGCCGGTGAACGATCCCCTGGTTGTTCGCCGCGTTGGCGACGAAGTTCCGGAACGCATCGCTCACGTCGAGGTCATCAGCCAGCACTGCGGGTCGACCCTCGTCACCACGCTCGCGGATCTCGGGATCCAGCGGGATCGAACCCAGGAACGGCATGTCGACGTCGGCGGCGAACTCCTCGCCGCCACCCTCGCCGAAGATCGCGTGTTCACTGCCACAATCCGGACACTTGAAGGAACTCATGTTCTCGACGATACCCAGGACGGGCGTCTCGTGACGGCCGAACATCTCCAGGCCCTTGCGGGCGTCGTCGAGGGCAACGCCCTGGGGCGTCGTGACGATCACCGCGCCGGTGACGGGCACGGTCTGGAGGAGCGTCAGTTGCGTGTCGCCGGTCCCCGGCGGGAGGTCGACGACGAGGTAGTCCAGGTTCCCCCACTCGACGTCCTCGAACAGCTGGGTGAGCGTCTGGTGGACCATCGGCCCACGCCAGATGACGGGGTCGTCCTCGCCGAGCAGGAAGTCCATGCTCATGAGCTTCATCCCGTACTTCTCCGGCGGGATGATGCGCTCGTCCTCGGTGGCCTCGGGGCGTTCGTGAGCGTCGAGCATCCGCGGGACGTTCGGCCCGTAGATGTCGGCGTCGAACAACCCGACGCGGGCACCCCGGTCGGCAAGCCCGGCCGCGAGGTTGACCGAGACGGTACTCTTGCCGACGCCACCTTTCCCACTCGCGACGGCGATGACGTTCTTCACGCCGGAGAGGACGTCGCCCTCGGCCTCTCGTTCGATCGTCGCCGAGAGGTCCACAGCCAGGTCGGGCGCTGCGTCGCCGATCACCTCACGGACCCGATCGGCGATCGCCGTCTCGTTCGGCGAGAAGGGCGCGCCCAGCGCCAGGTCGATGTGGGCGGTCCCGTTCTCGATAGCGACGTCGTTGACCAGCCCCAGCGAGACGAGGTCCTCGCCCAGGTCCGGATCCTCGACCGATTCCAGCAGTTCCCGCAGCTCGGCTTCGTCCATGCCCTGGGGTAGGCCCTGAACGAGCGAAAAGGCTTGTGACACCGCCCGACCGGCGAACCCCAGGCCGAATCGTGCGGATCGATCATGAGGGCAACGACATCCGATGAGAACTATTTCACCCGGCCGTCACGAAAGCACACCAACGATGCCCCTCTTCGGAGCCCCAGCGGTCGGCGCCGCCCAGGAGGACGGTGATATCGACCTCGGATCAGGTGCCGTCTACCAGTACTACCACACGCCGTGGGTCGAGGTCCGGGAGTCACTCGGCGCAGTCGCCACGGCAGGATACGACGCGATCCAGGTACCGCCCGCCCAGCGGAGCAAGCGCACCTGGGCGGATCCAAAGCCCCGGGGATACCAGCCGATCGACCATCTGGACTTCGACAGCGCGTTCGGCACCGAAACGGAGTACCGGGCCATGGTCGAGCAAGCCCACGAACACGGGCTCGTCGTCATCGCCGACGCGGTCGTCAACCACATGGCCGAAGGGGTCGACTTCGAGAAATTTCCCCACTTCGGTTGGGGTGACTTCCGTCATCGAGGGCCGATCAGGGACGATACGGACGAGTGGGAACTACAACATCGCGACCTCGAAGGGTTGCCGGACCTCCGCCAGGAATCCGAACACGTCCGGGGGATCCTCGAGGCGTACGTCCAGAAGTACGCCGAGATGGGCGTCGATGGCATCCGCTGGGACGCGGTCAAGCACATTCCGGCGTGGTTCTTCCGGGAGCACGCCAACCCGTGGGCGGCGGAACGAGGGCTCTTCACAGTCGGCGAAGTCCTCCACGGCGCGGTCGCCACCTGCGAGGAATACCTCGAGACGGACATGACAGTCATGGACTATCCGCTCTACTTCACCATGCACGAGAAGGTGTTCCACCGCGACGGGGACTTCCGCGCTCTGGAGGGGGCAGGACTTGTCGATCGACACTCGGGTCGGACAGTGACGTTCGTCTCCAACCACGACAGCCCCCCGCCCGAGTACGAGAAGCTCGCACACGCGTTCATCCTGACCTACGAGGGATACCCGCGCGTCTACAGCGGACGCTTCGACCCGGCGGACGAAACGATCGCGAGGCTGCTTTCGATCCGCCGGAACCTCGCCGCCGGCCGGGCGCGAACGCTTCAGGTCGATCGTGACACATTCGTCTTCGAACGGGAAGGCAACCTGCTGGTCGGACTCAATCGTGCCGGGGAACAACGGTCAGTCAGGGTCGAGACATCCTGGAACGCGACGCGGCTCGGTGAGCGATCCGAAACGGGCGAAGACATCACAACCGACGCCGACGGGGTCGCAGAACTGTCGCTTCCGCCCACTGAGTGGGTCTGTTACGCGCCGCTCTCGGAATCCTGAAGCGCCGGCAGGGTCCGGGTCAAGACTCCAGCGATTCCCCCGTACCGATCGTGAACTCGCAGTCGGCAGCCAGTCTGAAGAGTGGGCGTTCGTCGATGTCGATCTCGGCCAACTCCCGCCCGATCGGGTGCTCACCGAACGACAGCGACCCGCGTTCTCCCCCGAACCAGGCGCCGACGCGACCGCGCAGCGTGGTGGGTGCCCGGAGGAGTTCGTCATCCCTGATCGTGAAATTGTACCCCGAGAGTCGAGCCGGAACGGTCGGCGGTCGCCGGATCGAGACCGAGAGCAGCGTCCCCTCCCCTGTGATGACGATCGCGGACTGTGTCCGTCCCTCGGTCACGTCGATGTCCGCGACGAGTTTGGGATATCCCCAGATGTCGACGCCGAACGCCCGCGCAGGTTCGGTCGTTACCGGCAGGGTATGAACGTAACCACTGGCCGGGCGCCGGAGCAACGAGAGATAGGGGACAGTCCGGGTTCCGGCTTCGATGGCCGGGAACAGGACGCCGACCTCGTCGTAGGGCTGGATCGTCTCGTCGCCGACGCGGTCATATCGGACGGTCAGAACGGTCATCGCCGCCCGATCGGCCCGCGTCCCGACAGGGTCCAGCCCGGCCGGGAGTAACGCCGCCACGTCCACACGATCGACAGGGAAGACGGCACCCGCGATCGTCGCCGAGAGTGTGACCGGCAGTTCGAACGTGTGGCCCGTCGAGACAGTGACTGTCTCGGTCATTCGCCGAGCGCCCTCCGGAAACGTTCGAGCGCCGCGAGCGATCGGATCGCCGCGCGTTGACCGAAGTCCTGCACGGGCCGTGGCAGCCACCGCGTCGCGAGCGCGAGTCCGGCGGGAAGTCCGACAGGATACCGTGGGGCTGGAGCGTCGGCCGTCGCGGCCTCGTAGATCGTCGCAGCGACGCGTTCCGGCGAAACGGTGAGCGGCCCGCCACCGAGGAGCCCATCCCCTTCGAGTGCGTCGTAGATGTCGGCGTACCGATCCGACCGGTCGACTCGCTCGGCCGGCAGGTCCTCCAGGGGACCCGGCTGGCAGTAGCCAGCGTTGGCCACGAGACAGTCCAGGCCACCGACCTCGTCACGGACACGCTCGAAGATCCGAGCGACGTCGTCCTCGTCTGTGACGTCGACAGCCGCGGGCCGACAGTCGATGTGCGTCGCGAGACCCTCAGTATCGACGTCAGTCGCGTAGACCCGCCAGCCGTCGTCGGCGAACGCCCGGGTGGTCGCCCGCCCGATCCCGGACCCGACGCCAGTCACGAGAACGGTGCCCATGTGGAACACCGTCGACTGTCGGCTCCGAAAGAGTTCCGCCCGACGACGGGACTTGCGCTGCCGACGTGGACGGAACGTCGGCCTTCGGTGAAACGATCGAGCCGACCATGGCCCTCGGTATCGTGGTTCTCATACCCGAGGACGGCCTTTTCGTTGCGTTTATATACCGACACCGGGTATCGACTGGTACGCATCGTGCAGGGGCCCCTGCCCCGAGTCCGAGAGGGCGCGAGTACGTGACAGCGAGTCGTGGTAGCCAAGCGGCCCAAGGCGCATGGTTGCTAACCATGTGGCGTAAAGCCTCCGGGGTTCGAATCCCCGCCACGACGTTTCACGATCCCAACATATGAGCGCAGAAGACCCAGACGCGGACGCACCGGAGGACGACGAGGACCTCCGGTATTTCGTCCGCATCGGACAGACAGACCTGGACGGGACCAAATCCGTCGAACGATCCCTGACAGACTTGAACGGAATCGGCCAGCGCGCGGCCCGCATCATCGCCGAGGATGTCGGCGTCGACCGCCGGGACACCTTCGGCCGTCTCGAGGACGATCAGATCGAGGAGATCGTCGAGCGCGTCGAGGGTTTCGCCGGCGACGTCCCCGACTGGCTGGCGAATCACCGCAACGACTTCTTCGACGGCGAGACCACCCACGAGACCGGTAACGATCTCGAACTCACCCGTCGGGAAGACATCAACCGGATGAAAATGATCAACGCCTACAAGGGCGTCCGACACAAGCGTGGCCAGAAGGTCCGCGGCCAGCGAACCAAGTCCACCGGCCGGACCGAGGGTACCATCGGGGTCAACGTCGAGGCGATCAAGGAAGAACAGGCCGAGGAAGCGGCCGCCGAGGAGGATGAGGAATAATGGCACTCGGTTCCAACACCAAGTTCTACGAGACGCCCAACCACCCCTTCCAGGGCGAGCGCATCGCCGACGAGATGGGGCTGATCGGCCAGTACGGCCTCAAGAACAAAGAAGAGCTCTGGCGGGCACAGTCGGAACTGCGCGGGTACCGCCGCGAGGCGCGGCGACTGCTCGGCCGTGACGCCGACGAGCGCGAGGCCGAGGAGTTCCTCGATCGTCTGAAGCGTCTGGGCATCCTCAACGACGAGGATCGCCTCGACGACGTCCTGTCGCTCGAAGTGACGGACGTCCTCGAACGGCGCCTACAGACGGTCGTCTACCGGAACGGCCTGGCCAACACGGTCGATCAGGCTCGACAGTTCATCACCCACGGCCATATCACCGTCGAGGGACAACGCGTCTCGATCCCCTCGAAGACGGTGGCCGTCGCCGAGGAACCGGCAATCGAGTTCGACGAGACGAGTCCGCTGGCCGACGATCTCCACCCAGAACGCGCGGAGGAACGATAATATGGCAGAGGACGGCAAATGGGCCATCGCCCACGTACACGCATCGTTCAACAACACGATCATCACGATCACCGACCAGACCGGCGCTGAAACGCTCGCGAAGAGCTCCGGCGGGACAGTCGTCAAGCAGAATCGCGACGAGGCTTCGCCGTACGCGGCCATGCAGATGGCCGAGACGGTCGCTGAAGAAGTCATCCAGCAGGGCATCGACGGCGTCCACGTCCGCGTTCGTGGTCCAGGCGGGAACCAACAGCAGAACCCCGGGCCAGGCGCACAGGCGACTATCCGGGCGCTGGCACGTGCCGGGCTGGAGATCGGCCGGATCGAAGACGTGACGCCGATCCCGCACGACGGTACCCGAAGTCCAAAATCGAGTGGCTTCTAACATGGCAGAGTACGACGTCACGTTCATCGAGCGCGGGGAACGCGAAGCCCGGTTCCTGGTCCGGGGCGTGACGCCTGCGTTCGCCAACGGGATTCGGCGGGCGATGATCGCGGACGTGCCGACGCTCAGTATCGACTCCGTCCGTGTCATCGAGAACTCGAGCGTGATGTTCGACGAACAGATCGGGCTCCGACTCGGGCTAATCCCACTGACGACGCCTGTCGGCGACTTCGAGATCGGTGACGGGGTGACGCTGGCGCTGGATGTCGAAGGTCCCGGCACAGCCTACTCGGGCGACCTGGTCTCCAACGACGACCTCGTCCAGCCGGCCGAACCCGACGTTCCGATCATCGAACTCAAGAACGGCCAGCGGCTGGAACTCGAAGCCGATGCCGTCCTGGATACCGGACGGGAACACGCCAAACACCAGGGTGGCGTGGCCGTCTCCTACCGGCACCTCCAGCGTGTCGAGAAGGTGGGCGACCGCGAGGAGTTCGCTGACGACGGCGGGCAGATCGTCCGCGGCGTCCTCGAGGACGACGGCGAACTCGTCCCGACCGAGGACTTCGACCACGACCTCACCGAGCGCTACCCCGACACGGAAGTCGAGATCGAAGACGTCCCGAACGCCTTCGTCTTCCACGTCGAGACCGACGGTTCCTTCGACGTCGACACGCTGGTCGAGGAGGCTGCGGGAACACTCCGGACGCGCGCAGAAGAACTGACCGACGCGATTGCACTGTAACGATGATGAGCCCTTCAGACCGACGACCGACGGCGATCGCTGCCCCCCGTGGTGCGAGCGACGCGACCGTCGGATCGATCGAAAGCGGTTTGAAGGGCCGGACAGAAACCCGAATTGCGAGCAGGGATAGCCAAGTTTGGCCAACGGCGCAGCGTTCAGGGCGCTGTCTCGTAGGAGTCCGCAGGTTCAAATCCTGCTCCCTGCACTTTTCAGGAGGACCGTTATGAGTAAGAGTAATCCGAGACTGCGTAGTCTCATCGCCGATCTGAAGTCGGCCGCCCGCGAGGGCG
The DNA here is from genome assembly GCF_004944975.1 of Halorhabdus amylolytica. Lineage (GTDB taxonomy): Archaea > Halobacteriota > Halobacteria > Halobacteriales > Haloarculaceae > Halorhabdus > Halorhabdus amylolytica. Next base: position 293,211 of record NZ_SPQG01000002.1, on the reverse strand, counting down.
ACGGGGACGTCTGGAGTGACGTCGCCGAGCGCCTCGAAAAACCGCGGCGCACCCACGCGGAAGTCAACCTGGGCCGCATCGAGCGGTACGCCCGGGAGGACGAAACCGTGGTCGTGCCGGGGAAGGTACTCGGTAGCGGCGTCCTACAGAAGGACGTCACCGTCGCCGCCGTCGACTTCTCGTCGACGGCCGAGCGGAAGATCGATCAGGTCGGCGAATCACTGGGACTGGAACAGGCACTCGAACAGAATCCCGACGGGTCGAACGTACGGGTGATCCGATGAGCGTCGCCACCATCGACGCCGACGTCGTGGTCGACGCCCGCGACTGCATCATGGGTCGGGTGGCCTCGAAGGTCGCCGAACGCGCTCTCGAGGGTGAGACCGTCGCCGTAGTCAACGCCGAGCAGGCCGTGATCACCGGCGACGAAGAGGATGTCTTCGAGACGTACAAGAAGCGAACGGACGTCGGCTCCGATCGGGGTCCGGCCTACCCACAGCGCCCCGACGGCATCTTCAAGCGGGCGATTCGCGGCATGGTGCCCTACAAGAAGTCCCGCGGTCGCGAGGCCTTCGAGAACGTCCGCGTGTACGTGGGCAATCCCTACGAAGCGGACGACGTCGAGGCGACGGTACTCGCGGACACGTCGCTGGATCGACTCTCGAACATCAGGTTCGTCCAGCTGGGCGACCTCTCGGCACGACTGGGAGCGAACGTAACATGGTAACGAACACATCAGGCAAGAAGAAGACGGCCGTCGCCCGCGCGACCGTTTCCGAGGGCGATGGCGAGGTACGGATCAACGCCCGTCCCGTCGAACTGCTGGAGCCGGAGCTGGCGAAGCTCAAGGCGCTCGAGCCGTTCCGCATCGCGGAGGACGCCCTCCGGGAGTCGGTCAGCGTCGACGTCAGCGTCGAGGGCGGCGGCGTCATGGGACAGGCCGACGCGGCCCGGACGGCGATCGCCCGTGGGCTCGTCGAACACACGAACGACGCCGAACTCCGGGACGCCTACATGGCCTTCGACCGGTCGCTGCTGGTCAACGACGTTCGCCAGAGCGAACCCAAGAAGTGGGGCGGTCCGGGTGCCCGCGCGCGATACCAAAAATCTTACCGCTGAGGTGAACACACGTCATGATGATACCGGTCCGATGTTTCACCTGTGGCAACGTGATCGCCGGGGATTGGGAGGAATTCAAAGAACGCGCCAGGGAGGGCGACGAGGATCCCGAAGCGGTGCTGGACGACCTCGGCGTCGAACGGCAATGCTGTCGACGGATGCTCGTCTCCCACGAGGACCTGGTCGATGTCGTGGCACCCTACCAATGACGGGCGAACAAGACTACAACCGCTACGAGAAGGCGCGCGTCCTCGGCGCGAGGGCGTTGCAGGTGGCATACGGTGCACCGGTACTGATCGATACAGATCAGACCCAGCCGATCCTCATCGCGGCCGAGGAGTACGATGCTGGGGTCCTTCCGTTTACGGTCAATCGAGGTAACTGACAATGACGCTCATCACTAACGTAACACTCCGACGCGTACTGGACTCGCGAGGCAACCCGACTGTCGAAGCCGACGTCACCACCGAAAGCGGTGGCTTCGGCCGTGCGGCCGCACCGAGCGGCGCTTCGACCGGCGAACACGAGGCGATCGAACTCCCGCCGAGCGAGGCGATCGCGAACGCCCGCGACCTGGCCGTCCCGCGACTGGAAGGCGAGGTCTACGCCGGCGATCAGCGGTCAGTCGACGCCGCGCTGCACGCCGCCGATGGCACCGACAACTTCTCGGAGATCGGCGCGAACTCCGCGGTCGCCATCAGCATGGCCGCCGCGAAGGCCGGCGCCGACGTGCTCGGTGCCCCGCTGTATCAGCACCTCGGTGGTACCTTCCGCGGCGATCAGTTCCCGACCCCGCTTGGCAACGTCGTCGGCGGTGGCGAACACGCCGAAGAGGCGACTAACATTCAGGAGTTCCTCTCGGCACCCGTCGGCGCGCCGAGCGTCACGGAGGCCATCTTCGCCAACGCCGAAGTCCACGCCGAGATCAGCAACATTCTCGAAGAGCGCGGTATCCCCTGTAACAAGGGCGACGAGGGCGCGTGGGCGCCACCGATCGGCGACGACGAGGCCTTCGAGGTCGTCGCCGAGGCGGCCGACCGCATTAGCGACGAACGCGGCTTCGATATCAGCTTCGGGCTGGACATGGCCGCCGCCGAGATGTACGACCCCGACGCGGAGGTCTACGAGTACGACGGCGAGCCCGACCGAACCACTCAGGAGCAGATCGACTACGTCGTCGAGATGGTCGAGGAGTACGACCTCGCATACGTCGAGGACCCGCTGGACGAGAACGACTTCGAGGCCTTCGCGGAACTGACCGAGCGGGTCGGTGACCAGACGCTGATCTGTGGTGACGACCTCTACGTGACGAACGTCGAGCGCCTCCAGGAAGGTATCGACCTGGGCTCGTCGAACTCCATCCTCATCAAGCCCAACCAGATCGGGACGCTGACCGACGCGGTCGACGCGATCGAACTCGGATCGAAGAACGGCATCGAGTCGGTCGTCTCCCACCGCTCGGGCGAGACCGAGGACACGACGATCGCCCATCTGGCCGTCGGCGCGGCTGCCCCCTACATCAAGACGGGGACAGTGGCCGGCGAGCGGACGGCCAAGCTGAACGAACTCATCAGGATCGAAGAGAACGCATGAGCGACGACGAGGAGACAGACATCGAAGCAGACGAGCCCGAAGCCGCCTCGGAACCCGCCGGTGAGGTCGGCGCGGTGGCCGAGGAGAGCGCGCCCGAGGCGGACGGAGACGAGCCGTCGGGCGAGGACGAAGTCGGGGAACAGACAGACGAACAACCGGCGGATGAAGGGGCCGAGGCAGCGCCGGACCAGGACGAGGACGTCATGCCCGACGCCCAGGCCGAGGCAGACCTGCTGATCCCGGTCGACGATTACCTCTCGGCGGGGGTTCACATCGGGACCCAGCAGAAGACCACGGACATGGACCGGTTCATCCACCGTGTCCGGACCGACGGCCTGTACGTGCTGGACGTCAGCATGACCGACCAGCGCATCCGCAAGGCCGCGGACTTCCTGGCCAATTACGACCCCGAGCAGATCCTCGTGGCCTCCTCCCGGCAGTACGGCCGCTTCCCTGCCGAGAAGTTCGCTGACGCCGTCGGCGCACGGGCCCGGACCGGCAGGTTCATCCCGGGGACGCTGACCAACCCCGACTACGAGGGCTACATCGAACCCGACGTCGTGGTCGTCACGGACCCGATCGGCGACGCCCAGGCCGTCAAGGAGGCGATCACGGTCGGTATCCCCGTGATCGCGATGTGTGACTCCAACAACACGACCGGCAACGTCGACCTGGTCGTCCCGACCAACAACAAGGGTCGTCGCGCCCTGTCGGTCGTCTACTGGCTACTGGCAAACGAGACGCTGGACCGTCGCGGCGCCGAGCCCGCCTACGCCCTCGAGGACTTCGAAAGCGACCTCTGAAGTCGGTCACCGCAGTCTCGGATTCAGCGTTATTTTCGTTTTCACGGTAGGAGCACTCCTCGCGGTTGTGTCTTCGTTTTGGTGTCACAATCAGTAACACGAGGAGGCAAACCCCGGAGTACCGTGATCACAGTCTGTGACCACTCTGCATCATCATTTTGAAAACAAGCTAAACGATGAACACTATCAGTCCTAATACGAGGAACATTGGACCAGTAATATATCGTGTGGTGATGACTTGAAATCTATCTGGCTCTGGGTCGGCTGCATGTCGGTTCCGGTGTCGCCCAACCTTCCGCGGCATAGCAATGCATACGAGGCCCAAAGCAAGGACAAAAGTTCCAACAAGAAGATGTAATGGATCAACCATATTCAAGATGACCATTCACACTACTTAGTCCCTGTGGACCTTATGCACTTTCTTCATAGACGAGATGATTTTTCGTCTCTGCAGTGTGATTTACGTACCCGTAATCTTCACAAGGACAATATCCGCCCAAGTCAGCGATACGATACGTAGTGCTGACCGTCCCTTTCACCAGGTCCATCTCATTACCAGTCAGGTTATCGTTTTGGACTTCTACTGTGGGGCCGAGACTATCATCCGAGTCAGTGGGAAAGCTATCTTTTCCAAGGGTTGGATCGACATTATACGTCCAAATATAGCGTTCCTCATCATTGGGTGTTTGATGATCAACTTCTATACAATCTTCTGGATCACCAGCATCCCATTGGTCGATCAACATCGAAGCAAATCCAAGCGCAAGACTAGCTGGACCGGAAGAGACGAATGCCCCTGTGATAGTAAGGGATATTGCGATCGCATCATCCACAAATGTCTCAGATTTAGTATTCCCGTCAGCACTGGGTCGTGGATCGACAAGTGACGTCTTTGACTCGTTATTTGTGTGAGCCATGAATTTGAAGTTCTTTACCACTGGCTCCACATATTTTCCATACCTATCTTGGAAGTCCGACTCACATTCTCCAAGCAGAGTACCAGGAAGTTCTTCAAAATGACACTCAAGGATGAGCTTCTTGTGGGAACCCTTCGAGATTACCGCGGGCAAAGTATCCCATGATCTCCCTGCAAAGACAGTGACGACCTGAAGTCAACGCTGGTGCTGTCCTGTGTATCGTTTAGACATACGTCCAAGTGATCTCAGTCACCGCTAACACCTTCTCATGTAGGTTTCTTCTCGTCAATGTAATCACCAACGACAGCGTTGGGACAATCCTAAGAGGATCATGACCACGGTATGAGGAGTCTTCGATGACTTCTCGTACCGCAGGCGTATGTCCAGTCCTCGAATCCGATCATGACGACCGATGATTCGATGCGCTTGAACCCGTGAGCAACTTTCTCGTCGTCGACCTCCCACTCGTCGGGATCGCTTGCTTCCGCGTTTCGCCGACTCACAGTGGAACCGACAGTTTTCCGACGCGACAGCCCGCCGACGATCGCGAAGCCGTCAGGAACGCCACAGTGGATACCCGACGATCGTCGCTCCCCGAACCATCGAACCCTGACACGCTCACCGGTTGCCCAAGGCATTACTCTCCACGGCACAGTGTGACAGTATGGCACGTCGGAGGTCACGGCTGTTCGTCCCGACCGGCGGCGCGATCGCGTGGGTACTCGGGATGATGGCTGTCGGTCCGCTGGTCGGCGGTGACCCAGTACAGGTAGCGGCCCAGACGGTCATCGAGGCCGCGCCGGGGCCGGTGGCGACGTGGGCGATCGAGACCTTCGGGTCGTACGCACAGCCGCTCCTGATGATCGGCGTCTCGATCGGTATCGTCGCCGCTGGAGCGGGTTTCGGCCTCCTCACGGCGCGGGTCGATCCGGGACCGCGCCGACGTTTGCAGGTGGCCTACGCGCTGACGCTGACCCTCGTCCTCACGACGGGCGGCGGGTTCTACGTGGCCGGTGGCGGAATCTCGACACGATGGATGCTCGCCACGATCCTCTCGATCGTTCCGCCCGGCACGGTGTGGTGGGCTAGCGCCGAAACCGGAGCGAGACCCGTCGGCAGACGGAGAGCACTCGAACGGATGAGTATCGCCGGAGGGTCAGTCCTAGCCGGGGGCGTCGTAGCACAACTCCTCGGGCAGGGCCCGCCCCGCGAAGGCGTTCAGCCCGGCGATCCGCTCGATCCCGTTGAGGAAAAGACCGAGACCGGAACGACGACGCCGACACCCACGGCGACCGGCGACGGGGATAGCCTCGGGACACGAAGCGAAACAGACGGGGTCGTCGTCTCGTCGTCCACGAGCGACGAGGCGTTCGGTTTCGATTTCGAGGGGATACCAGCACTCGTCGGGTCCGCCGCGGATCACTACGTGGTCGATAAGAACGTCTCGCCGCCGCGCGTCAATACAGACGTCTGGTCGCTGTCGATCGGAGGCGCCGTCGAGGACGGCCGCGAATACACCTTCGAGGAACTCCGGACCCATCCCGACCGCCGCGAGATGACGGTCACGATGGTCTGTATCTCCAATACCGTCGGCGGGAACCTGATCGGGACGACCGACTGGGTCGCCATTCCAGTTCGGACGCTGCTGGAAGACGCGGGCGTGACAGAGACCGCGGTCGACGTCGTGACCCGCGCTGCGGACGGGTACTCGGAGGCGATCCCGTGGTCAGTCGTCCGCGAGCGTGAGGACATCGTTCTCGCCGTCGGCATGGACGGGAAGACGTTGCCCGCCGAACACGGGTTCCCGGCACGACTGTTGATCCCGGGTCGGTACGGCATGAAGTCGACGAAGTGGGTGACTGACTTCGAACTCGCCACCGAGGATCACGAGGCCTACTGGGAACAGCGGGGCTGGGACGAAGAAGCCGTTGTCAACACCCTGTCGTACGTGCGTGCCGTTCAGCGTCGCGGCGACCGGATCGCGGTCGGCGGGATCGCCTACGGCGGTCTCCGGGGGATCGACCGGGTCGAGGTGAGCGTCGACGGCGGGTCGACGTGGGCCGACGCGACACTCGAAGACCCTGTCTCATCACATGCCCGGCGGCGATGGCGGTACGTTTTCGACCGTCCGGACACGGGGCCGCTCGATATCGTGGTTCGCGCGACAGATGGGGAAGGCAATCGACAGACGTCCTCACAGTCGCCATCCCATCCAGGCGGGTCGACGGGCTGGCACTCCGTCACCGTCTCGCTGTGACCGCCGCCGAATCGAACCTCGTTCAGAAGTCGAGCATCCCGCCGAACAGTGCCTTCCCGGTCTTCAGATACGACGGCCGCGTCACGCGGTCGTGCTCCCCCTGCGTGAGTTTGAAGTCGAAGACGTCGAGGTTCTCTTCGAGGTGAGTCCGCGATGTCGACATCGGGATCGTGGCGACGTTGCGGTGCTGAGTGGCCCACCGGATCGCGACCTGTGGGCCGGTCTTGCCGTAGCGCTCGCCGATCTCCGCGAGGAGTTCGTCACCGAGCAACCCGCCGTTGGCCAGCGGGCTGTAGGCCGTCAGCATGACGTCCTCGTCCTGACAATAGGCGAGCAATTCGCGCTGTGGCCACCAGGGGTGAAAGAGAACCTGGTCGGTCAGGACCGGCGCGTCGGATAGTTCACGGGCGCGGTCCAAGCGGTCCTTCCCGAAGTTACTGACGCCGAGGTGGCGGGCCATGTCACGATCCACGACCTCGTTCAGCCCGACCATCACCGTCTCCAGGTCGGCCAGTGGGTGCGGCCAGTGGATCAACAGGAGGTCGACGTAGTCCGTGTCGAGCTCCGCGAGGCTGTCCTCGACCGAGGCGACGATCGACTCGACCGAGCGGTGGGACGGGTCGACCTTCGTCGTGAGGAACACCTCCTCGCGGTCCACATCGGCCTCAGCGACGGCGCGGCCGACGCCGGACTCGTTTCCGTAGATCTGGGCGGTGTCGACGTGTCGATAACCGACGTCGAGGGCGTCACGGACCGCTCGATACGCCGTGTCGGTCTCCATCTGCCAGGTGCCGACGCCGATCGCGGGGACCTCCACGTCAGAGACGGTAACGTACTCCATAGACCCGGTAGGCCGGCGATCGTTATGAACGTCCGGCCGACGTGATCGGTGGTTCTCGTGACCCGGCCTCACGGCAACAGACGGCCAACAGTCCCGCGGTTCCCGGCGACCCACCGGTAGACGCGTTCCCGCGTCGCCGGGTAGCCGGGCACTCGTCCCAGGGCGTCGAACAGTGCAGCAGGGGCAAGTTCGGTCTCGGCAAAGACTCCCAACAGTATGTCTGTCCTCAAGATAACATGCTGCAGGTGCACAGAGAGCGATTTAGAGTTCTGTTCGCTATCAACGAAATTGAGATTGACGTCGAGTATGTCTACGGGTTGGAGGAAATCGATTCTGACGTGCTAGAAGTCCTGTTCGTAGATATCTCGCTACTGATCCAGCTTGACGCGCTGGTATTCATGCAAGAGATACTGAAACGTTGCCGTCGTCGTCCGCCGGTGCGGGTCGAACGCAGCCCCTAGGAGAACTGGCCACTCCGTATACTAGACTGTGAGTACGAACGAGCGACATGGGGTAATCGGTTCTCATCGAATTCTAAGTCGATCTATTCACAATCCGAACCAGGTGTTTCTGATGTTAAGCCCTCCACAAGTATTCCAATGAATCGACCAGAAGAGGGAACAGGATTGTGCTACATCCAAAATCCCCTTCCCCAAACTGAACAACAAATAATGTGTTCTAAAAAGGAAAAATATTTAATTGTTGTGTGTAAATTGATTTCTGAGTCGGCATGACCGATCACCAAAAAAAGCATGATCGTACCGCTACGAATCGCCGCGACCTGCTCAAAGCCACCGGTTTCGGGGTAGCTGCGATATGTGGTGTATCAGGTGTCGCCTTCGCTGCACCCAATTCCAAAGATAATACGAGAGTGAAACTCCGAGGGTCGCCCCAAAACCCAGTCAAGGGCAAGACCATCAAACAAGAACGCAAGGTAGCGTTAGAGAAACTCCGCGAGTCTGACGACCTCACAGGTGACGTTGTACTCAAGGAGTTTGACGACGAATCGAATATCTTGTCATACAATTTCATTGTCTCATCCGATGGGGGCATTGAAGAGCACGTATATCGGTACTCATCAAACGACGTTCTTTCACAGTCCGTTGACGCTTCGACACAATCCGTTGACGATCGCGTTGTTTCGCGCGCACACGACGCGGCCGACGAATGGCTTGCCGAAGGAATGCCGAAGAACAAGTCGTTTTCCAAAGACACATCGAAAAGCAATTCGTCGTCCGTCACAAGGCAAGGCGCGGCAGGTGCGACTTCGTCATATCCAGACTGGGAGGACTGGAACAAGGTTAGCACCCACTATGACGTGAACGAACGCCCCCCATATGGAGTCGTCATTGAGGACTACGAGTTCCGCTCAGACCCAGACGACAGTGACGCAATGGCAGTCCAGACAGGGGTCGATATGGAAGCCGGGTTCAACCGAAGGAAACACTACGACGAGTACGGTGATTGGCATATCAAAATGGCGTTTGTTCGTCAAGAGTGGGAGTGGCCGGCCGTCGATGACGAAGGTATGCGGGACAGATATCCGCGCGGCAATCTCTCCGAAGGAACCGAATCCCTAGGCATCGATCTCGGTATCGACGGAAACGGCACGGGCTCGGCTGGCGTGAGCTATACCTTCTCGAAGTCGTTAGACAACATCATCGACGAGAGCAGTCAAGGCGACAACGTCGGCCGATGGCGAATGAAGCTGGATCCATTCTCGAACGCTGCAGAGAGTAACGCCTACTACAATCCCGGAAGCATGGCCCTCGTAGACCCTACTTGCCTGTCCCCCGTGAACTCCGATCTTGCAATATCTATTCCACTGGAGGTGGAGTTCGGGGAACCGTTCTACAATGCCTGGAGTAAAACTCACTCCGAGACTTTCTCGAACGGCTTCTTCGTGCTCTGTGACTGAACTATCCATGACCTTTATTTTTCTTTCAGACAACTAATCAAACAGATGGTTTCCCGCAGAGCGTTCCTCACACTACTGGCGACTACGTCAACAACCGGATGTACAAGACTCACGATAGAAAACGATCGACAGAACTCACTCCCAACCTTCTCTGCGTGCGAAAAACAGGCCCCATGGCCGACGTTCCAAGGTGGTCCCCAACGGCTGGGCCGGTCCTCGATCACTATCGGATCTAGCTTGAGATCCCATCTCGTCACTGCGGAATCATTTCCGGCTGGCCGTGTGGGGATGATGGTTTGCACCGATAAATCAACGGTGGTCACGTGGAGGCAGAGCAAGACCGTTTTCCGATATTACTCGTCCACAGGGACGGTCGATTCGTTCAAACTGGACGATCCGACACGGGTTTATCCCGCGCTTCACTGTTCGAACCTCGTGGTTTCTGCCGACAGTGTTCGATATCAAATTGATGCGGATGATTGGCAGGTCCGTCAAGAACAATCGACTGCATCACCCTACACCAGCCCGCTATTCGATACTGATCGGCTTTACGTGACTGGATCAGGTGGTCTACAGGCAATCGACATCGATACAGAATTACTTTGGACTCGCTCGAATGACCGCCTAGTGACGGGGATTGCCAGTACTGAAAACACGGTCTACGCCATCGAAAGCAACGCTCGGGGAGGCCAACTGATTGCGCTCGACGCTGCGACGGGGGACGTTCGCTGGACGACGGACAGAATCGGCGAGACGTATACTGACCCGGTCGTTAGTCGATACGTCTACGTGACGAATGCGGCCGGGCAAATCTTTGCTCTCGACCAGAACGATGGCAATGTGGTGTGGTCCCACCAAACAGGAACGCGTGACTCGCGGTTCACGGTCCCTGCCGTGGGCGACGGTGTACTCTTCGTTTCGGACGAGGGGCCAGGGAGCGTTCGCGCCATCAGAGAATCAAACGGCGAGACGCTCTGGGAAACGGTAATTTATCGGAATGAAAGCCGGAAGAAGCAAACTGGGACGTTGTTTGCTCCTATTCTGACCGAGGGATACGTTCTCGTAAGTGCTGGGCCTGCCGGACTTGTCGGCTTGGATCGGGAAGATGGACAGAAACGATATCAAAACGCCTCGAAAACAGTCGTGTCCCCACTCGCGGTGTCTCACGAGACGATTTATGCTGCGACACCTTCCGGCCTCATGCTCTTTGAACCGTCAGATTGAACCTCAGTAGCGACCGACCCTAGTCTCTCGTCGCCCCGTCTGGAATCAAGCATGTCGTTGTGTGTTATGGCTTCATCCGCCAATCCCGGCCCTGACGACGATAGCCGACCATCACGGCAACAGACGGCCCACAGTCCCGCGGTTCTCGGCGACCCACCGGTAGACGCGTTCCCGCGTCGCCGGGTAGCCGGGCACTCGTCCCAGCGCGTCGAACAGCCCAGCAGGGGCGAGTTCGGTCTCGGCGAACGCGCGTTCGACGGCTTCTCCACAGGAGTAGACGGTGTCGTCGGTCAGCAAGTGCGCACACTCCTGATACTCTGGGGGCAGGCGCTCGCGCTGTTCGTGCGACAGCTCGGAGAAGCCGACGATCCTGACCGAGCCGTGTCGGGCGACGAAGCGGGCCGAGCGGGTACAGAACCCGCAATCGTCGTCGTAGACGAGCGTCGGCTGCACGGGGGAGTTACGGGTTCGACCCTGAAAGAGGTACGGACCGGGCCGATAGCTGTCGAGCTCGGATCGATCGAAGAGAGGGATGGCAGAAGGGGAGCGGGAGAAGGTTCTTGCGCGCCCAGGTCGTCGAACGAAGCATGGCCGGAGAAAACACACTCCTGAACGCGTTGATCGGGGCCGTCGTGGCCGTCGTCCTGGCGTTCGTCCCGTTCTCGCCGGTGCTCGGCGGGGCGACCGCGGGGTATCTCCAGGGGGGCGATCAGTCCGATGCGCTCCGCGTCGGCGCACTGTCCGGGCTCTTCGCGTCAATCCCGCTGGTACTGCTGATGATGCTGCTTGCGACCGTGATCCCATTTCTCCCCGCGTTCGGCATGCCCGGATCGATGACCGCGATCGTCGGCGTGTTCGCGCTGTTGGCGTTCGCGGTCATATTGCTTTACTCGATCGGACTCGGCGCACTCGGTGGGGCCCTCGGCCGATACATCGCCCGCGAGATGGATCTATGACCCGCGGTCCGGAACGCCCTTAATAGTCGCTGCCCCAACGCCGAGCATGGTCACATCGAGCGCCCCGGGGAAAGTGTATCTCTTCGGCGAGCACGCCGTCGTCTACGGGGAGCCGGCGGTGCCCTGTGCGATCGAGCGCCGCGCGACGGTGACGGCCACCGAACGCGAGGACGCCGCCTTGCGGGTCCGGGCAGGGGACCTGACGCTCGACGGGTTCACCGTCGAGTACAACGGCGACACCTCGGGCACCCCCGACGTCGACGTCGACCAGCCGCTGTTGGAGGCAGCGATGGGCTACGTTAACGAGGCGATCGAACAGGCACGGGACGCGGCCGACCGTCCGGAGGCCGGCTTCGACGTGACGGTCGACAGTGCGATCCCGCTCGGGGCAGGGCTGGGTTCCTCGGCTGCCGTCGTGGTCGCCGCCATCGACGCGGCGACGCGAGAACTCGGCGTGGCACTCGACGCCGAAGAGATCGCCGAGCGGGCCTACCGGGTCGAACTCGAAGTCCAGAACGGGGAGGCCTCGCGCGCCGACACCTTCTGTTCGACAATGGGTGGTGCTGTCCGTGTCGAGGGCGAGGACTGTCGGCGTCTCGAGGATGTCCCGAACTTGCCGTTCGTCATCGGGTACGACGGCGGGTCGGGCGACACCGGCGCCCTGGTCAGCGGTGTCCGGTCGCTCCGTTCGGAATACGATTTCGCCGCCGACACGGTGGCGGCGATCGGCGACCTGGTTCGACGGGGCGAGCGAGCCCTGGCGGCCGAGGACCTCGACGAGTTGGGGCGACTCATGGACTTCAACCACGGACTGCTCGCGGCCCTCGGAGTCTCCGCGCGGTCGCTCGATGCGATGGTCTGGGCCGCCCGGGAAGCCAGTGCGAAAGGAGCCAAGCTGACCGGCGCGGGCGGCGGCGGCTGTATCGTCGCCCTCGATGACTCGACGGGGACCGAGACCGCGCTGGATTACACGCCGGGGTGTGAGCGCGCGTTCCGGGCCGACCTCGATACGGACGGCGTCCGGGTGGAGCGAGCATGATTCCGGCCCAGCGAGGTGGAACAGCGTGACGACCGTCCTCAAACTCGGCGGGAGCGTCGTGACCGAGAAAGACGAACCGGAGACCGTCGACGAGGACGTTCTGACTGACGTATCGGCGGCGATCGCGGCGGCAGAGCCGGAACGGCTCGTCGTCGTCCACGGCGGTGGGAGTTTCGGCCATCACCACGCTGCCGCTGCCGGCGTCAGTGCGACCGAAGGGACGGACGACGCGGCAGCGATCCGGGAGATCCACGCGGCGATGGGCCGACTGAACGCGGCCGTCGTGAAGGCGCTCTCCCGGCGAGGGATCGCTGCCGTGCCCGTCCGTCCGTTCTCGCTGGCCCACCGAACGGCCGAGGGGACGACACTGCCGGCCGATGTCGTCGAGACGATGCTCGAAGAGTCGTTCGTCCCAATCCTGCACGGCGACGTCGTCGTCCACGCCGGGAAAGGGGCGACGATCCTCAGCGGCGACGAGATCGTCGGTTCGCTCGCCCGGTCGCTGTCGGCCGATCGGGTCGGACTGTGTTCGGGCGTCCCGGGCGTCCTCGACGAGTCGGGGGACGTGATCGACCGGATCGGCGAGTACGACACAGTTGCCGACGCGCTCGGGGGGAGCGACGCGACCGACGTCACGGGCGGTATGGCCGGAAAGGTGCGATCGCTGCTGGAACTGCCCGTCCCGGCGTCGATCTTCGGCCCCGGGGATATCCGGACGTTCTTGAACGGTGGCCGGCCCGGGACACTGATCGACGGGGACGACTGACTCCCCGTAATATACTTCACACTGGTTTGCGTTGCCATCCGTATGTCAGCGATCGATCCGAAGGACGCTGGGAAGTACGCCGGGCGACTGTTCGGGTACTTCTTGACAGTCACGGTCGTCGGCGGCGGAATCACCCTCAGCGGGGTAGTATTACTGCGGAACAATGGCGTGTTCTCCGGCGGATCGGTCGACGTCGGGGCCGAGGTGATCGTCGGCGGTGCGCTAACGGGCGTCGGCGCGCTGGTGATCCTCGCGGGATTTTTCACAATCGTCCTCAACGTGATCGCGGACGGGGTCCGCTTCGGCGTCGCGGAGACGGCATCGGAAGCCGAAGACGGACCGGAACAACTGCGGGAACCGGCGTGGCCCCCGAACCAGTATCGACCGGCCACAGGCGAAAGACCGCCGGTTCGTCAACGACCGCCGGTTCGAGAACCGAACCACCAGCAACCTGACGATCGGGACCGGGAACCGGAGGAGAACGAACCCTGGAAGCGGGAGGTCGAGGAGAAACTGGCAGACGAGGATCGTCCCGGACAGGGAGACAACCCCGGAAGGAAACGGGCGACCCCGCCAACGGGACAGGCGACAGGGCCGAACGAACCGCCGGAAACGACGAGTACACCGGAGGGAGCGAACGGACGACGATCCGGAGCGGCCGGGGAGGCGGGAAACGTAGAACGTGAACCGTCCGGCGGATCGACGGGGCGAGCGGGCTCCGATGTCGAACGCGAACCCGGCGATCAGATCCGGAACCAGTCCGAGAACACGTCCGAAGTGCGCGAAACGTCGGCACCCGACGACTCGGGCCGTACGGACTCCGAAACGTGGGTCAGTGGCGAAGACGTCAGCAACAAAGAACCGAACGAGGGGGAAGTCGACCGGAGCGGGGAGCCGGAGACGTCGGCGAGCGAGGATCCGCTCGCACCCGGGGAAATAGAGGAATCGGATTCGATCGACGCCGACGAGGAAAGCACTGATTCGCCAGCGTGGCTCGAAGAGTCCGACGAGGGTACGGACTGAGCGCACCGCTGAGCCGGGTCGGACCCGCACGGTTTTTATCACCGCGGCACATATTCGGGGATAACCGAGCGTTCGGCCGCCCGATCGTGACCGTGGCGGCC
>NZ_SPQG01000002.1:194270-278590 GCF_004944975.1 Halorhabdus amylolytica | reverse complement strand
CCGCCCCCGCCGGCGCTGGAATCCCAGGCTCGCGAACGGTCGCGGGCCGAGGGTTCGACAGGCACCGTCCACGGACGACGGTCGGCAGTTATCGAACTCGCCGGCCGCCGTCGCCGTCGACCGCCCTGGATCCGTCGGGTGGCCCACTCGGAGGTACAACTATGGAAATCGAAATTGCCACGATAGGCGGTTACGAGGAAGTGGGACGACAGATGACTGCGGTGCGGGCGGGCGAGGATGTCGTGATCTTCGACATGGGTCTGAACCTCTCGAAGGTCCTGATTCACGACAACGTCGAAACCGAGCGGATGCACAGCCTGGACCTGATCGACATGGGCGCGATCCCCGACGATCGCGTCATGAGCGAGATCGAAGGCGACGTGAAGGCCATCGTGCCGACGCACGGTCACCTTGATCACATCGGCGCCATTTCGAAGCTGGCCCATCGCTACGACGCGCCGATCATGGCGACGCCCTTTACGATCGAGCTGGTCAAACAGCAGATCCAGGGCGAGGAGAAGTTCGGCGTCGAGAACGACCTCGTGAAGATGGAAGCCGGCGGGACGACCCGGATTGGTGACGACGGCGTCGAGCTGGAGTTCGTCAACGTCACCCACTCCATCATCGACGCGATCAATCCCGTCCTGCACACGCCGGAAGGATCGATCGTCTACGGGCTGGACAAACGGATGGATCACGATCCGGTCGTCGGCGATCCGATCGACATGGATCGGTTCCGTGAGATCGGTCGCGAGGGCGAAGGTGTCCTCTGTTACATCGAGGACTGTACGAACGCCCAGAAGAAGGGTCGGACGCCAAGTGAATCCGTCGCCCGACGGCATCTCAAGGACGTCATCTACAGCATGGAGGACTACGACGGCGGCATCGTCGCGACGACGTTCTCCAGCCACATCGCCCGCGTGAAAAGCCTCGTCGAGTTCGCCGACGATATCGGCCGCAAACCCGTCCTCCTCGGTCGATCGATGGAGAAGTACTCCGGGACGGCAGAGCGACTGGACTTCGTCGAGTTCCCCGAGGACCTGGGAATGTACGGTCACCGGAAGTCCGTCGATCGCACGTTCAAGCGAATCATGAGCGAGGGCAAAGAGAAGTTCCTGCCGATCGTCACCGGCCACCAGGGCGAACCACGCGCGATGCTCACTCGAATGGGGCGCGGCGACACGCCCTACGAACTCGAAGAGGGCGACAAGGTCATTTTCTCGGCGCGGGTAATCCCGGAGCCGACCAACGAAGGCCAACGCTACCAGAGCGAGACGCTCCTGCGGATGCAGGGCGCCCGGATCTACGATGAAGTCCACGTCTCGGGCCACCTCAATCGAGAGGGTCACTACGAAATGCTCGACGCCCTCCAGCCCGAACATCTCATCCCGGCCCACCAGGACATGGAAGGGTTCGCACCCTACGTCGAACTCGCCGAGAGTGAGGGCTACGAGATGGGCAAGGACCTGCACGTCACGCGAAACGGTAACGTGATCACGCTGGTCGAATAATCCGATGGCGATGACGGACACCGACGACTCGGCTGCGATCATGGAGGCCATCGAGTGGCGCCGTGAACAGGTCAACGAGGCCATTCCGGAGAACCTGCCGGTCGTCGAGCCGAAGAAGCTCTACGAGGCCTCACGATACCTGCTCGACGCCGGCGGCAAGCGACTCCGTCCGACAATCCTGCTGCTCGCCGCGGAATCGCTCGCTGACGTCCCTCCGCGGAGCGAGCCCTATCGCGAGTTCCCCACGGCCGATGGTCCGATCGACATGATGTCGGCGGCGGTGAGCATCGAGATCATCCAGTCGTTCACACTCATCCACGACGACATTATGGACGACGACGCGATGCGCCGCGGCGTCCCAGCTGTCCACGAGGCCTACAACCTCTCGACGGCGATCCTCGCGGGCGACACACTCTATGCGAAGGCCTTCGAGAACATGCTCGAAACTGGGACGACCGGCGATCGGTCGGTTCGAGCACTGTCGGAACTGGCGACTACCTGCACGCAGATCTGTGAGGGCCAATCGTTGGACATCGAGTTCGAGAACTACGAGGAGGTGACGACCGACCAGTACCTCGAAATGATCGAACTCAAGACCGCGGTGTTGTACGCCGCCGCGGCCTCGATCCCGGCGATCCTCATGGGGAAAGACGATCACATCGACGCCCTCTATCAGTACGGGCTGAACATCGGCCGTGGCTTCCAGATCCAGGACGACCTGCTCGACCTGACGACGCCAAGCGAGAAACTGGGCAAACAGCGCGGCAGTGACCTCGTCGAGAACAAGCGAACGATCATCACTGTCCACGCCCGCCAGCAGGGCGTCGACGTGGACGGCCTCGTTCCGGAGGATGACATCGACGCCGTCGAGGAGGAAACCATCGAGGAAGCGGTCGCGGAACTAGAGGACGCCGGCAGTATCGAATTCGCCCGCGAGACCGCCGAGGGGCTCATCCAGGACGGCAAGGACAACCTCGAAGTATTGCCGGACAACGAGGCCCGCGACTTGCTGGAAGGGATCGCCGATTTCCTGATCGAACGCGAGTACTGACCGGCAGGCCGTCTCGCCGAGATCCCGCAATCGGCCGAGTTTTATCCCCCTGGACGGTTAGACGCGGGCATGGACGACGATCTTCGCGAGCGCGTCGAGACGGCCGCCGAGGCCGATGCACTGTTCAACGCGCTCAAACACGACAGCGACGCCCAGGTCGGGGCCATTATGGGTCCGTTGATGGGCGACAATCCGGCGTTCCGCGAGTACGGCGACGAGATCCCGGGCGTCATCGCCCCTGTTGTCGAGCGCGTCAACGACCTCTCGACCGAGGAGAAACGCGAGAGGCTAGCCGAACTCGCACCCGAGCGTCTCGAAGAAATCGACGCCGAAGACGAGGAAGACGACCGGGCGCTGCCGGATCTCCCGAACACCGAAGAGTACGACGAGATCAGGATGCGAGTCGCCCCCAATCCCAACGGCCCGTGGCACATCGGTCACGCGCGGATGGCAGCCGTCGTCGGCACGTACAAGGACCGCTACGACGGGTATTTCCTCTGTCGGTTCGACGACACCGATCCCGAGACGAAACGACCCGATCTCGACGCCTACGACGAGATCCTCGATGCGATCGAGTACCTCGGATTCAGCCCAAATCGCGTGCTGAAGGCCAGCGATCGTCTGGAGACCTACTACGCCTACGCGCGAGACCTCATCGACCTCGGCGGGGCCTACACCTGTTCGTGTCCGGCCGAGGACTTCTCCGAACTGAAGAACAGTGGCGAGGCCTGTCCCCATCGGGAGAAGGATCCCGAGACAGTCCGCGACGAATTCCAGGGGATGATCGACGGGCTGTACAGCCCCGGCGAGATGGTCCTGCGGATCAAGACCGACATCGAACACAAGAACCCGGCCCTGCGGGACTGGGTCGCGTTCCGGCTTATCGACACCCCGCATCCCCGTCAAGAAGCCGCGGACTATCGCTGCTGGCCTATGCTGGACTTCCAGAGCGGGATCGACGATCACCTTACCGGCGTCACGCACATCATCCGTGGGATCGACCTGCAGGACTCGGCAAAGCGCCAGCAGTTCGTCTATGACTACTTCAACTGGGAGTACCCCGAAGTGATCCACTGGGGACACGTCCAGGTCGAGGCGTACGACGTTCCGATGAGTACCTCGACCATCAGGGACCTGATCGAGTCGGGGGAACTCGACGGCTGGGACGATCCCCGGGCGCCGACGATCGCCAGCCTCCGGCGGCGGGGGATTCGTGGCGAGGCCATCGTCGGCGCGATGGCCGAACTCGGGACCTCGACTAGCAACGTCGACCTGGCGATGTCCGCGATCTACGCGAACAACCGCGAACTGATCGACGACGAGACCGATCGAGCCTTTTTCGTCAGGGACGGTATCGAGATGAGCCTCTCCGGCGGCCCCGAACGCGGCCAGCCGCCGATCCATCCCACCCACGAGGAACGCGGCAAGCGGACGATCCCGGTCGGCTCGGCAGTGCTGGTCGAGGACGAAGACCTGCCGTCGGAGGGCGAGCGCGTCTGGCTGAAAGGCTACGGCTGTGTTCGCCGGATCGGCGAGCGAGCGTTCGAACACACCGACGATGACATCGAAGTCGTTCGCGAGGGTGACGTCGACGTGATCCACTGGGTACCCGCGACCAGAAGCGTCCCCGCACGACTGCGGACGACCGAGGGCGACGTGACCGGCCACGTCGAGCCCGGACTCCTCACGTACGACGAAGGCGAGATGGTCCAGTTCGTCCGCGTCGGCTTCGCCCGGATCGACGCCGTGCCCGAAGCGACCGACCCGACGGACGTCGGTGGGGACGACGAACTCGTCGCGTACTTCGCGCATCCGTGAACTGACCGAGTACGAGCCAACAAAACACTGAAACGGTCGAACTGTCATGGAGTCTCCTTCGTCAACGGATTCGAACAGAGGTCCGAACGTTCCCGCTGTTCCTGACGAGTACGAAACTCTCCCAACGGACAGCCACTGTGGCGTTCGAGACAGACTCCTCTGAAAGTGAAATCACCATTCCTTGACGAGAGGAGAATCATTAATAAACAAGTACTATCTTATTAGTCCTAATTATAAAAAATATTATATAATAGGTGGGTGATGGCAACGAGTGACGTATGAAGTTCACACGTCAGGAGTCACTGGACCGACTCCAGGAAACGGTGTCGAACGGCGAGCCGATCATCGGTGCGGGCGCGGGCACTGGCATCTCGGCGAAGTTCGCCGAGCGTGGTGGTGTGGACCTGTTGATTATTTATAATTCCGGACGGTACCGGATGAACGGCCGTGGATCGCTGGCAGGGCTGTTGCCGTACGGCGATGCCAACGAGATAGTTGTCGAGATGGGTCACGAAGTCATCCCGGTCGTCGAGGACACGCCAGTACTCGCGGGCGTCAACGGGACAGACCCCTTCCGGGAGATGGACGTTTTCATCGAAGATCTCAAGCGCCGCGGGTTCTCGGGCGTCCAGAACTTTCCGACGGTCGGACTCATCGATGCTGACAGCGGATTCCGCCAGAACCTGGAGGAGACAGGCATGGGTTACGACAAAGAAGTCGACATGATCCAGGAAGCGGTCGAACAGGACATGTTGACCTGTCCGTACGTCTTCACCGAGGAGCAAGCCCGCGAGATGGCCGAGGTCGGCGCTGACGTGATCGTCTCGCATATGGGTCTGACGACGTCGGGTGATATCGGGGCCGAGACGGCACTAGACCTCGAAGCCGCGGCGGAACGAGTCCAGGCCCACCACGACGCTGCCACGGCGGTCGACGAAGACGTCATGGTGATCTGCCACGGTGGCCCGATCGCCTGGCCCGAGGACGCGAGATACGTCCTGGAAAACACCGAGGGCGTCGTCGGGTTCTTCGGTGCGTCCAGTATCGAACGTCTCCCCACCGAGGAAGCCATCGAGAACCAGGCCCGGGAGTTCAAGGAGATCGATCTCTGAGATGTCCGACCACGAGTTCTTCGTCGAACCGGACGACGTCGAGAGCCAGTTGTTCGAGTGGGGCGTACTGAAGTGGTTGAGCACGCCAGATAGCACCGGCAGTGAACGATTCAGTGCGGGCGTGGTCAGACTCGAACCCGGAAAGGGTCACGACAGACATACTCATCCTGACAGCGACGAGATACTCTTTGTTATCCGTGGAGAAGGTAAACAGGAAGTCGCTGACCGAACCCGTGAGATAAACGCCGGTGAGATGGTGTTCGTGCCGCAGGGAGTCGAACACGGAACGATCAATACAGGCTGGGAACCGCTGTTGTTGCTCGCAGTCTACGCGCCTCCCGGTCCCGAAGAGGTCCTCGGAAACCATCCCGACTGTGAGATCGTTCCACCGGGCAAACTCCCGCTTTCGGAGAACGTCGAGGAGAGCCCATGAGTGTCGTCATTGTCGGTACTCTCGATACGAAAGGTGAGGAGATCGACTTCGCCAGGGACATCCTCCAGGCGGAGGGTGTTGGCGTCCACCTCGTCGATACGGGAGTGATAGACGACCCGAAAATCGAACCGGACACCGACGCGAGCGAGGTCGCGGAGGCGGCCGGAACGGGACTCGAACACTTACGAGAGAACGCAACGCGCGGCGAAGCCATCGAAGCGATGGGAGAGGGTGCGGCTATCATCGTCCAGCGAATGTACGAGGACGGAGAACTGGACGGCGTGCTCGGACTCGGGGGGTCGGGCAACACCTCGATCGCTACCACGGCGATGCGTACGCTGCCGGTCGGTGTCCCCAAAGTGATGGTCTCGACGATGGCTTCCGGCGACACCGAACCATACGTCGGTGCGAAGGACGTGATGATGATGTACTCGGTCGCCGACATCGAAGGGCTCAATCAGCTCTCCCGGAAGGTGATCGCCAACGCCGCACTGGCGATGGTCGGGATGGTCAGAAACCAACCGGAGGCCGATGTCGAGAAGAGACCGACGATCGGCATCACGATGTTCGGGGTCACGACGCCGTGCGTCCAGACCGCTCGCGAATATCTCGAAGACCGTGGATACGAGACCGTTGTCTTTCACGCGACCGGCACGGGCGGGCAGGCGATGGAAAACCTGATTCGCCAGGGAGTCATCGACGGGGTTCTCGACGTGACGACCACGGAATGGGCCGACGAGCTCGTCGGTGGGGTACTCAACGCCGGTCCAGAACGGCTGGACGCTGGCGCCGAAACGGGGACGCCACAGGTCGTCTCGACCGGCGCCCTGGACATGGTAAACTTCGGCCCGCGGGATTCCGTGCCCGAGGAGTTCGAAGGTCGGCAGTTCCACATCCACAATCCACAGGTCACACTGATGCGGACCACGCCCGAGGAAAACGCCGAACTCGGGAAGATCATTGCTGAAAAACTCTCGACGGCGAACGGCCCGACGGCGCTTTACCTGCCACTGGGCGGTGTCTCGATGCTCGACATCGAGGGAGAGGATTTCTACGATCCGGAAACCGACGAGGCGTTGTTCGACGCGATCCGGGCGAACCTCGACGAATCGATCGAACTTGTCGAGATGGAAACCGACATCAACGACGACGATTTCGCGGTGGCGATGGCGAAGAAACTCGACGAGTACATGCAGGCAGCGGGCGTCGGACCGAACGAGTAAACCTGGTATCGACCCTGAGGAACTCTCGCGGACAACGGTCGCTCGACCATCGGTCTCGCCGTCAGTTAACTATGCTTACATCGTCGATACGAATGCACGCCCACGTTCATCGGCTATTTCGAAACATGTGTCTCAGACGGCTTACCGCCGAGAGTGTGAATCCTCTCGCGATGGACCGTCGATGGCGGTCATTCACTGGCGCCGGTCCGCTCGTCTATTAGTGTATGTGAGAACGTACCCACCGGATCACAGATCGTGGCCGTTTCGCCTGCTATCGTGGCTCAGCCAACAGCTCTTCGAACCGTTCGCGCACCTTCTGGACTTTCGGCGCGGCGTGCATCTGACAGTAGGCATCTGTCGGGTTCTTTTCAAAATAGTCCTGATGCTTCTCCTCGGCACGGTAGAACTCCGCTAACTCGGTGAGTTCCGTCACGACCTCGTCGTCGTATTCGTCGTCCAGCGCCTCGATGTAGGCGGCGGCCGTCTCGCGCTGCTCCTCGTCGTGATAGAGGACGATCGAGCGATACTGCGTCCCCACGTCAGGGCCCTGGCGGTTGAGTTGGGTCGGGTCGTGGGTCGCGAAGAACACCTCGAGCAACTCGTCGTAGGTGATCACGTCGGGATCGTACTCGACTTGCACCACCTCGGCGTGGCCGGTCGTCCCCGAACAGACGTGCTGGTATGTCGGGGCTTCGACGTCACCGCCGGCGTACCCCGACGTGACCGATTCGACGCCATCGAGTTCCTTCATCGCGGCCTCGGTACACCAGAAACACCCGCCGCCGAACGTCGCCGTTTCCATGCTCGCCGGTAGGGGCGCGACGCGTATCAGGGTGACGAGCGCGGCGAATCTCGTGCCGTCCCCGAGTACGGCCCCAGCAATCCGTCTCGGAGTCGTCCATCACGTACGTTCCTGTTTGCCAGTAGCATCACAGGTATGGCTCTCACTGCCGGGGACGGTACTGCGGACGCTCGGCCGTCCGTCACAGGCGACGACGGGCCACCCGTCGCGCCACCGGATACGGTCGACCATCAGGACGCGCCGGAACGTCCCGTCGACGTAGCCGCCCTCCCGTGCATCATACGCGTGATACAGGAGCCAGTCCGATCCGTCGTCGAAGGTGGTGACGTCACCGTGTCCCGGCCCGGGAAATCGCTGACTGCCGGAGAGAACGGCGACCCCGCTGTGTTCCCTGTCGATGTCCCGCAGATCTGTTCCGCTCTGGTCGTGGTAGGGGCCGGTCAGTGACCGTGCCCGGCCGACCTCCAGTTCGTACGTACTGTCGAGGCCGGCACAGCAGTTCCCGGTCGAGAGGAACAGGTAGTAGTACCCGTTTCGCTCGTGGAGGATCGTCCCCTCGTATGCATCGCCAGCGAGCTGGAATTTCGTCCCGCTGACAGGCTCCAGTCCGTCGCTGGTGAGTTCGATCCCCCAGATGCCATAGAAGCTTCCGTAGAGCAGATACGGCGTCCCGTCCTCGCAGTGGAAGTACGGATCGATGTGGCCCGGCCTCCCCTCGGTCTCGTCGGTGATCACTGCGCCACGATCAGTGAACGGCCCGCTCGGATCGTCGGCAGTGGCAACGCCGATCCCGTAGGTGTGTCCGTCACGGGGAGCGAGCGAGTAATACAGGTAGTACTGTCCGTCGTAATAGGCGATGTCAGGGGCCCAAATGGAACCATAGACCCACCCCGGCCGCGAATCGAACCCCTCTCCGACGTACGTCCAGTCGACCAGATCCGTCGAGGATAGTATCGGTGTTAGTCGTTCGTCTGCGATGTCGCTACGCTTCATGTTGGTTCCGTACGCGTAGTAGGTACCATCGACGTGCAGGACTGTCGGGTCGGGAAAGTGCGGTTCGTACACCGGGTTCCGGTAGTAATCCGGACCCGAATCGATCATCGTCGATCCCACCGCTCCAGCGGCGGCGGTCCCAACCGCGCCGATTCCGGCCGCTTTCAGAAGCGTGCGCCTGCTGATACGCGTGTCCGTTCCCGTATTCAGCATACCCAAAACATTCCTGTCGGTTATATAAATAGTTGGCATTTCTGTTTGGTAGTGTTTAGTTTGTATCATTGTGCCATCGAGCGAAGGCTTGGGGCCACGATGCAACTGTTTCAGGATCGGCGTGGCTGAAGCAGTTCGAAAACGACGATATTCGGCGCTTCAGTTCTCAGAAAGGCGTTCGATGACATTCCGATTTCCGTAGCGAGCCATCTCCACGAGCGATATATGACAACTCCATCGTCTATAATACCTGCACGCCCAGTTCGAGACAGCAAGATCGAAGGCCGGTCGCACTCAGTCGTCGCTCTCGGCAACGCTGGCCTCGGCTGAGGCAGCCTCGCCCTCGTCTTCGAGGAAGTCGTCAGCGTCTAGGGCAGCCTTCGACCCCATCCCGCCGGCGGTGATCGCCTGCTGGTAGTGGTGATCGACCACGTCACCAGCCCCGAAGATGCCGGGGACGGCTGTCTCGGTCTGGCCGGCGCCGCGGCCACCCTGCGTGTGGATGTAGCCCGTCTCGTCGAGTTCGACGTCAGTTCCCTCCAGATACTCGGTGTTTGGCGTGTGACCGATCGCGAGGAACACCGCCCCGACATCCTGTTCGAAGTGCTCGACCTCGTCAGCTCGTTCCGAGTCGAGCTTCTCCGTGGGATGTCCTTCGGGGTGGCGAACCAGCGAGACGCTCTCGATCCCCTCCTCGCGGGAGCCGTGGATCTCGACGGCCTCGGTGTTGCGCATGATCTCGACGTCGCCTGCATCGACGTGTTCCATGATCCGGTCGACCCAATAGTCTTCCGCGCGGAACTGCTCGCGTCGGTGTGCCAGATAGACCGTGTCTGCGAACTTCGTCAGAAAGGAGGCTTCCTCCATCGCTGCGTCGCCGCCGCCGATCACGAGCATGTCCTCGTCGCGGAAGAACGCCCCGTCACAGGTCGCACACGTCGAAACGCCGTACCCCATGAGTTCGCCCTCGCCGGGGATACCGAGGGTGCGCGCGCTGGCACCGCTGGCGGCGATGAAGGCGTCGCAGGTGTAGACCGTCCCGTCCGAGAGCTCGACGCGGAAGGGCCGCGAGTCGTCGTCGATCGATTCGACGACGCCGTTCTCGACCTCGGCACCGAAGCTCTTTGCCTGCTCTTTCATGCGGTTGACCAGTTCCGTCCCGTCGATGCCGTCGGGAAACCCCGGATAGTTCGCCACGTCGGTCGTCAGGGTGAGTTGTCCGCCCGGTTCGTCTCCCTCCAGGACGAGAGGATCATTGTTCGCGCGGGCCGCGTAGGTGGCTGCCGTCAACCCCGCGATACCCGAACCGGCGATGACCAACCGGCGGTGGGCTGGGTTTGCAGTCATAGACATCTGTACTGGAGGATGGCGTTTGTAGCTTGCGCCCGCGGGTAATGACACGGCTCGTCCGCGTGTCACGATCAGGGCACGTAGGTCCCCTCCAGCATGTCCTCGGCAAGAACGTGTCCCTCGATGGCAGACTCGAGATCGTCTTTCGTCGCACCTGGTTGCAGAGACAGCGTCGTGTCCAGAGCGTACGCGACGAACCGGTAAGTGTGGCGGCCGTCAGGCGGGTTCGGACCACCATAACCACGCTCGCCGAAGTCGTTGCGTCCCTCACCGTCCGCAACGTCGTACTCCTCCGGAATCGTTGTGACGTCCGGCGGGACGTTCCAGACGACCCAGTGGTCCCAGATCTTCCCCGCGGGTTCGAGAGCGTCCGGATCGTCCATCACGACCGCCAGCGACTCCGTGTCATCCGGCACCCCAGCCAACGAAAGCGGCGGGTTGACGTTTCGTTCGGTGTATCCGTACTCCTCCGGGATCGGTGCCCCGTCGTCGAACGCAGGGCTGCGTATCGTGAACGATGACATCGCGATTCCCACGGGCGAGATCGCGAACCCGTGGCGTCCGGAAATTCGACTTCCCACGTTAAAATACTACCTCCCGGCAGACACATACGGAAACACATACAACCAGGATCCGGATAGGTCTCTCAGTCGAACCAGGTACGTATAATTTCCTACGTGGGATCCGCATATGAGTATACGCTGATGTTTTCGGCAATGAATCCGCGGTTGGAGCACACATACCACGACCCTTTGTGGTAATTATTGCCGTATCAGATCGCTCTGATAAGTTTCATATCCCTGGGGGACAGAGCCCTCTAGACATGGCGAGCACCGAAAGCGACCGGTGGCCGTCACCCTCCCGAAGGGGGAACTAACAAATGCGAAACGCCAAGATCGTCTGTACGCTCGGACCTGCATCGGAGTCGAAAGAGGAGATCAAGGAACTGGCCGAGGCCGGCATGTCGGTCGCGCGACTCAACGCCAGTCACGGTTCGCCGGAACACCGGCGGACGATGATCGACCGCATCCGCGAGGTCGACGCGGAACTGGACAAGTCCCTCGCGGTCATGCACGACATCCCTGGCCCGGAAGTGCGGACCGCGGCGATCCGCGACCCGATCGAACTCGAGGCGGGCACGACAGTCCGGTTCTACAAGGGCAACGACGCGACCCCGGAGGAAGTGGGGCTGTCAGTCGACATCTCCGTCGTGGAAGCGGGCGATAGCGTCTTACTCGACGATGGGCGCATCGAAACCACGGTCGAGAAGGTCGAAGACGGGGACGTCTACGCTCACGTCGAGAACGGCGGTGAACTCGGCGCTCGCAAGGGAGTCAACGTCCCCGGTGTGGAACTCGGACTCCCGTTCCCGACCGAGCAGGACCGGACGGAACTCGAAGTCGCCGCAGAGAAGGAAGTCGACCTCGTGGCGGCAAGTTTCGTCCGTGACGGCGACGACGTCCGCAAGATAGCCGATTTCCTCGAGGAGGAAGGGACCGAAGTCCCGGTCATCTCGAAGGTCGAGCGCAAAGGTGCCGTCGATAACCTGGACAGTATCATCGAGGCATCTTACGGCGTGATGGTCGCCCGCGGGGACCTCGGGGTCGAGTTGCCCCTCGAAGAGGTGCCGCTGTATCAGAAACGGATCATCCGGCAGTGCAACGAGGCGGGCGTCCCGGTCATCACGGCGACGGAGATGCTCGACTCGATGGAGGAGTCCCGCCGGCCGACGCGCGCGGAGGCCTCAGACGTGGCCAACGCAATCTTCGACGGGACGGACGCAGTGATGCTCTCCGGTGAGACGGCCATCGGCGAGCACCCGGCCCGCGTCGTCGCGACGATGGCCGACATCGTCAACGAGGTCGAACAGAGTCAAGAGTACGCGGAACTGCGCGAACAGCGGGTTCCGGACTCGGATAAGACCCGGACGGACGCACTGGCCCACGCAGCCCGAACGCTCTCGGAAGACATCGACGCCGAGGCGGTCGTCGCGGCCAGCGAGTCGGGATACACGGCGTTGAAAGTCGCCAAGTACCACCCCTCGATCCCGATCATCGCCTCCACACCCAGCGATCGGGTCCGCCGTCAACTCGCCCTCTCGCGGGGTATCTATCCGACGACGGCTCCCTTCACCACGCAGGGTGCGGACGCGATCGTCCGGAACGCCGTCCAATCCGCTCTGGACACCGGCATCGCCGAGAACGGCGACACCGTCGTCGTGATCTCGGGGATGATGACCGAACTCGAAGGCGTAAACACTTCGAACATGCTGAAGGTCCACGTAGCGGCCGAGACCGTCGCCTCCGGCCAGCCCATCGTCGAGGGGCTGGTTACCGGGGAACTCGTCAGGACGACCGACGGTGACCTCGGCAGCGTCCCCGAGGGTGCGATCCTCGCGGTCCCCGCCGATTTCGACGGCGAGCTCGCGGGCGATCCCGCCAAGCTCGCGGGCATCATCGACGGCCACGCCGACCGGCGTGGTCATGCCGCGGTCGTCGGCCGCCAGCAGGACATGCCGACAGTGAGCGACGTCACGCTACCCGACGATCTCCCGGACGGAACGACTGTGACTCTCGACGGAGAACGCGGTGTCGTCTACAAGGGTCCTCTGGGAACCCGCGAGGACTGATCGGTTCTCTTCTCCATCGACTCCGACCACTCAGTCCAGCTTTTCGATCCGGACAATCGGTCCACGTTGAGCGTGAAAACCTGACGTTCCGGTCCGATGCGAATATGTGCAGTTAAGTATCACACCGCCATCTGTCCAAGCAAATGGCCGTATATGCTGGGATCGACATCGGTGCGACGTACGTACGGGCGATCGTCGGCGACGAAGCCGGCGAGGAACTGGGGCGAAACCGTCAGGAAACTCCGCAGGGACCGACCGGGATCGACGTCACTGAAGGGGTTCTGAACACGTTACGAGGCGCTGCCGACAATGCGGGCGTCGATCCGACGGAACTCACGGCTGTCGGAATCGGGTCGGTCGGCCCGCTCAACCTCGCGGAAGGCGCCATCGGGAGCCCGGCGAACCTCCCGGACACAATCGATAAGATCCCGCTCACCGGCCCGATCGGCAATCTGACCGAGACGGACGAAGTCTACCTCCACAACGACGGGATCGCCGGCGTGATCGGCGAACGCTTCCACAGCGATCGTAACCCGGACGACATGGTGTATCTCACCATCTCGACGGGAATCGGCGCCGGTGTCTGTACCGACGGACACGTCCTCGCCGGCTGGGACGGCAACGCGGGCGAAGTCGGACACATGACGCTCGATCCGGAGGGAGAGATGTCCTGTGGCTGTGGTCAGGACGGACACTGGGAGGCGTACGCGTCGGGCCAGAACATCCCGCGATACGCCAGGGAGTTCTACCAGGCTGGCGACTGGGACACTGACATGCCGGTCATGTCCGCCGACTTTACTGCCCCCGACCTCTTCGAGTACGCAGGCGAGGACGAGTTCGCCGACGCGTTCATCGATCGCCTGGCCAGGTTCAACGCGATGGGCGTCGCCAACGTCGTCCAGGCGTACGCGCCGCTGGTGATCTACATCGGCGGCGCAGTCGCCGAGAACAACCCCGAACTGGTCGTCGAGAAGGTCAGGGAACGTCTGCCAGGGATGGTCTTTGGCAACGTCCCCGAGATCAAACTCACGACACTCGGTGATGACGTCGTTCTGAAGGGCGCTCTCGCCAGTTCCCTGACGGAAGGGACCGGCGACCGTCGGAAGCTGCAAGACTGATTTCGTCCGTTCTCCCGTTCGGGGAATCCGACGTTGGACCGCCGAAATTCTCCTCTGTGAATGGTTCTCCGTCATTGGTCTAGCCGGCTGCAGTCTTGAACGCGTCGGCTGCTGTTTCCCTGTGGATATCCGTCCGTCACTCCTCGCTTTCGCCCCGAACGGTCACGACTGGAACGGGTGAGGTTCGGACAGTTTTTTCGGCGGCGCTGCCCAGCAAGATCCGCTTGACGCCACGGCGGCCGGTCGTTCCCATTGTGACGACTTGACAGTCGAGCTCTTCGATGGCTGCGAGAATCCCGTCGTTGGGCGAGCCGATCTCGAGGTGCGTCGTGACTTCGACGTCGCGTGATTGTGCCATTGTGGCGATGTCGGCGACTGCATCCTGTGCTTCCTGATTGAACTCGCCTGGCTCGTCGCCACTGAGGTAGGTGCCGAGTTCGGCTGCCTCGACGACCGAGAGGGCGTGGACGGTTGCGTCCGTGGCTACCGCGAGATCCAGGGCGTGCTTGGCGGCCCGCTCGGCGATATCGCTCCCGTCAGTCGGAACCAGAATGTGCTCGTAGGGGAACGCGAACGTCTCCCCTTTCGCTATGCGCGCGGTCAGGACCGGGACTGTCGCGAGCCGGACTACCTTCTCGGTGACGCTGCCGAGCAAGTACCGCGCAAGTCCGTCGCGCCCGTGGGTTGGCATCACGATCAGGTCGTAGTCGTACTCGGTGGCGTACTCGACGATTGTCTGCGCCGGACTGCCTTGGACGACGTCGGTACTGTACTCGACGTCGAGGGCAGCAAGCGTCTCACCGGCGTCCTCGACGATCTCCTCACCACGTCGGAGGAGTCCGTCGATGACGTCCTGGTCGGTCGATGCAGTGCCGTATCGTTCGGTGTCGGCGACGTGCAACAACCGGATCTCACCGCCGAGGTGCTGGGCGATATCACCGGCGTGCTGGAGTACTTCTGCGGGCCCGTCCGTGTCGCCGATCGGGAAGAGAATTCGATTATACATTATCTTTTAGTAAAATTCTCAGGGCGGCATCAAAATAGTTTCCAACGTTCACGAGCAGAGTTTTCGTCCTCGAGGAGGACAGCGGTCTGCACACGCAGACGAGAAACCCGTCGGCGAGGATGTCAATGGGGCTCGTATAGTTTCTGAAAGGGAAGTGTCGGGAATCGCGGTTCGAGGCGGCTCGGCGGGCGGCCGTGACCGGTCGTCTGATCGGTGGTAACGCGATCAAAGACGCCGATGTCTGCGAGTTCATAGAGAATCCGCTTGACAGTCCCGGCCGAGAGGTCGACTCGTGCGGAGTCCGCGATTGCCTCGGTGGTCGCGGTGACCGTCGAGCGTCGATCGGCCTCGAGGTCCAGAAACGCCCGTAACACGCGCTGTCGGTTCGACGGCAGCGTCAAGACGACACCGAGAGATGTCCCGCCCCGCGGAACGGTGTCGATTCCCGCCGTAACGTCCTCGCTTCGGACTTTCTGTACACCATCGTCTTCTGCGATGACTGCCGCGCTGAACAGCGCTGCGAGCGCGTCGTGTGCGTTCCCGCCCGCCCAGGCGGCGATTCGCCGGCTCTGGTCGTACGCGAGTGCGTCCTGTGTCAGTCCGGACGAGCCGCGGGTCATCAACACGTCAATCAACACCTGCTGACTGTAGCCGGGGATCTCGATTTCAGCGATGTCTCCGAACCCATCGACGTTACTCGGTGGCGTCCGACCGACCAACACGGTCGAAATCGGATCGTTGAGCGTTTCCAAATTCGAACGGACAGCTGTCGGCGAGGGCTCGAATTCGTCGGCGTGATCCACCGCGACCACGGCCCCCACGAACTCCGAGAGCACCGATCGGAGCTCAGAGACAAGGTCGTCCGTGCTGATCCCTTTCGTGGGAGCGTCGCCGTCGGTCACGCCGTCGAGGACGTGACGATACAGCTTGAACTCGCTGTTTGCTTGACGAGCGTTCACGTAGACGAACCGGGGAAGTTCGGCGCTCTGTGCTCGCGTCGTCGTTCGAATCGCCGTTCGCGGCTGGGTCGCCGGTGCCTCCAGTCGGGAAAACAGCGCGGAGACGACGGCCGACTTGCCGCTGCCCGGTGGCCCCCAGACGTAGACGTCGGACGGGAGCGACTCGTCGAAAGCGGGATCGAGGTGATCGAGAACGCGTTCGACAATCGGCCCGCGGCCGTTCGGCTCCGAGACGTGGGCGGCTGGATTGAGGAGGTCGTAGTCGAGGACGAGCGTCTGGTCGGCCCCGCGCCGTCGTCGTCGTCTGATTCGCGTCTCGATGTCCATAGATCGCTACGCTGTTTCCGTATGATTTTTGACTCCCGATAAAAACCGCTCCGGTTTGACGGCTGACCGCCCCGCGGCTGCGAGACGTGTATTCGGGCCGGTCGAAACGCCGACTGTCACGACCTCTGAACGTGGATACGGGCTCGGGGAGTGTTCTATGTGCGGGGTCGGCGGATTCGACGCTATCAGTACCGCGCAACGGGGAGTACAGTGGGACTCGTTCGATCGTTGTCCGCTCATAGTACGTGATAGAGCCCGGCGGCGAGGAGCGCGCCCAGGATCGGTCCTACGATCGGCACCCAGGCGTAGGACCACCCTGACGATCCCTCGATCGGGAGGACCCTGTGTGCGATGCGCGGTCCGAGGTCACGTGCGGGGTTGATGGCGTAGCCGGTGGGTCCACCTAACGATAGCCCGATACCGAGAACAACCAGCGCGACCGGAAGGGCCGACAGTGCTCCGAGACCGAAGCCGACCTCTTGGCCGTCGATCGTAATCGACGTGAGGATCTCCCCAGTCATGGCATTAGCAAACCCGGCGGCGTCCATGTACAGGACCCCGAAAACCAATATGAACGTTCCGATGACTTCGGTGAGGACGTTGGCCGGGTAGTTCCGGATTTCGGGCATCGTAGAGAAGATTTCGAGTTGCAGGCGCTTCTCTTCGGTTGCGGCGAACTGGTCTTTGTACGCCAGCCACACCGTGATGCCACCCAGAAATCCACCGAGCGTTTGTGCAGCGATGTAGGCAGGGACCTGCGCCCAGTCGAACAACCCGGCAGCAGCGAGTCCGATCGTCACGGCCGGGTTGATGTGACCGCCACTGACCTGGCTGATGGTGAACACACCCATAAACACCCCGATGGCCCATCCCCACGTGATGACGATCCAGCCGCCGCCGCCTCCTTTTGTCTTGTTGAGCGTGACATTGGCGACGACGCCGCCGCCAAAGATAATGAGGATCGCTGTTCCGATGACTTCTGCGACGTATGGATGCATAGCTCGGTGTTCAGTTGAATGGCCGTTTTGTCACGCCGATGCCGACGGACGGGCGATCGGGAAGTCCAGCCGCCACGGTCACTCCTCCATTGCCCACCCGAGTGAGCGGCTGACGGCGTCGTCCCAGCGACTGTACATCGCATCGGCCTTCTCGGAGTCGACCTCGGGGCTGAACCGGCGATCGAGCTGCCAGTTGTTCCTGAGCTCCCCGAGTGATTCCCAGTAGCCGACGGCGAGACCGGCAGCGTAGGCGGCTCCGAGCGCCGTCGTCTCGTCGACTTCCGGTCGTTCGATCTCGGTCTGGATGATGTCACTCTGGAGCTGTGTCAGGAAGTTGTTCTTCACGGCACCGCCGTCGACCTTCAGTGACGTCGTCTCGATGCCCGAGTCGGCCTCCATGGCTTCGGCGACGTCACGGGTCAGATAGCCGATCGATTCGAGCGTCGCGCGAACGATGTGTTCTTTCTGTGTGCCCCGCGTCATGCCGACGATCGTCCCGCGTGCGCGGCCATCCCAGTGTGGTGCGCCGAGGCCAGTGAACGCGGGCACCATGTAGACGCCGTCGGTCGAGTCGACCGACCGCGCAAGATCCGCCGTCTGGGCGGCGTTGTTGATGAGGTCGACGTCCTCGAGCCACTCGATCGCTGCCCCCGTGACGAAGATTGAGCCTTCCAGGGCGTACTGGACGGGTTCGCCCGATCGCTGGAAGCCGATCGTCGTGAGGAGGCCGTGATCGGATTCGACGGCCTCATTTCCGGTGTTCATCAGGTAGAACGACCCGGTCCCGTAGGTGTTCTTCGCGTCGCCCTCGTCGAAGCAGGTCTGGCCGAACAGTGCGGCTTGCTGGTCACCGAGCGCACCCGCGACGGGGATTTTCGCCCCGAGAAAACCATCGGGATCAGTGTACCCGTAGACGTTCTCGTCGGAGGACGGTCGTACCTCAGGGAGCATCGTTTCGGGCACGCCGAACTCTGCGAGGAGGTCGTCGTCCCACGCCAGGTCGTGGATGTTGTACAGCATCGTCCGGGACGCGTTGGTCACGTCCGTGATGTGATTGCCGGTGAGGTTGTAGACCAGCCAGGAGTCGGGCGTCCCGAGGAGGAGTTCGCCGGCTTCGGCTCGGTCGTGGAGGTCATCCGCGCGCGCACTCTGCATCTTGAGCGGTTCGGCGTTCTCTAAGAGCCACTCCGCTTTCGTCGCCGTGAAGTAGGCGTCGGCCTCCAGGCCGGTCTTTCCGCGGATCCACTCGATCTTCTCGGCCTCTTCGAGGTCCTCGACGCGATCGGTCGTGCGGCGGTCCTGCCAGACCAGCGCGTTGTGGATCGGTTTGCCGGTGTCACGATCCCAAACGATGGTCGTCTCGCGTTGATTCGTAATCCCGATCCCGTCCAGCTGGTCCGCGTCGATCCCGGCGTCCGCGAGGGCTTCGCTGACGACCTCTTTGGTGTTGTCCCATATCTCGAGGGGATCGTGTTCGACCCAACCGGGCTCGGGGTAATGCTGTTCGTGTGTCTCGTAGGCGTTCGCGACGACCTGTCCTTCGTGGTCGAAGACCATGAAGCGAGTTCCGGTCGTCCCCTGGTCGATCGCGCCAATGTAGGTGTCCGTCATGGATGGTGCTGTGACGACGGTACTTTATTATTGTTGGTACCGGTCTGTCCGTATACAATTGGATCGTACATTATAAATTCTCCGACTATACGAGATATAACCGGAAAATGCAGCCGTTTTTGGGTGGTCGAATAGGTTATTTATTGCCAGCTACAGTACCAAAGTAACAATAAAGTGTGTGCGGATAGTTAGCAGTGATATTGAATGACCGCTACATCACCAGACGTGCTCGTTATCGGTGGCGGCTCGACAGGGGTCGGGATCGCCCGCGACGCGGCGATGCGGGGGTTCGACGTGACACTGGTCGAGAAGGGGAATCTCACCCACGGCACGACCGGTCGGATGCACGGCTTGCTCCACAGCGGTGGCCGGTATGCCGTCTCCGACCAGGCGAGTGCCAGAGAGTGTATCGAGGAGAATATGATTCTCCGGGATATCGCCGCCCACTGCGTCGAAGATACGGGCGGTCTGTTCGTCAAACGTCCGGAGGATTCTGCGGAGTACTATCAGCGAAAACTAGAGGGGCTTGTCGAGTGCTCGATTCCCGCGACCGAACTCACTGCCCAGGAGGCACGCGCACGCGAACCGTTTCTCGCCCGTGACATCGACAAGGCGATCGAAGTGCCCGACGCGGCGATCGATCCGTTCCGGCTGTGTGTGGCCAACGCGAAGAGCGCCCAGGACCACGGCGCTCGCATCGAGACGTTCTCGGAAGTGACTGACTTGCTGGTCGAAGATGGCGAGATCGTCGGAGCAGAGATCACCCACGAGAGTGGCGCGGGCAAACGCGTCCACGGTACCGAAGGGACCGTCGAGGAGATTCATGTCGATCACGTCGTCAACGCCGCGGGGGCCTGGACGGGCGAGATCGCAGCGATGGCCGACATCGACGTCGAAGTCCGCCCCTCGAAGGGCGTGATGACCATCATGAACGTCCGGCAGGTCGACACCGTGATCAACCGGTGTCAGCCCAAGGGCGACGCCGACATCGTCGTTCCCCACGAGACGACCGCGATCCTCGGGACGACAGACGAGGAGGTCGGCGATCCCGCGGACTATCCCGAGGAACAGTGGGAGGTCGACCTCATGATCGAGGAACTGGCCAAGCTCGTCCCGATCCTCGAAGACGCACGGACGATCCGCTCCTTTTGGGGCGTCCGCCCGCTGTACGAACCACCCGAGACCGGGACCGACGACCCGACGGACATCACGCGGGAGTTCTTCCTGCTCGATCACGACGAGCGAGACGCTTTCCCCGGCATGACGACCATCGTCGGCGGGAAACTCACGACCTACCGGCTGATGGCCGAGCAACTCGTCGACCATCTCGCCGGGAAATTCGGACTGGACAGCACGTCTCGGACGGCCGAGGAACCGCTCCCGGGCAGCGAAGACGAGAGCGTCCTCGACGAGGCGATGGACGACTTCGGGCTGCGCTCGCCGGTCGCAAAACGTAGCGCCGAGCGCCTGGGATCCCGGACTGCGGACGTGCTCGATACCGACGAGCCGAACCCGGTCGTCTGCGGGTGTGAGGCCGTGACCCGCGCGGAGGTAGCCGACGCCATCGAACAATCAGGGACCGATCTCAACGCCGTCCGGATCCGCACCCGGGCCGGGATGGGGAACTGCCAGGGCGGCTTTTGCAGTCATCGCCTGGCGAACGAACTCCACCCGGAGTTCGACGAGGGACAAGCACGGGCGGCACTCGACGAACTCTATCAGGAGCGCTGGAAGGGCCAGCGTCACGCGCTCTGGGGGAAACAGCTCTCCCAGGCGATGATCACCTACGCCATGCACGCGCTGACGATGAACCGCGACCGCGATCCGGCGACGAGCGAGGACGCGCCCGACTTCGGTGCGTTCGACGCCGGCCCGGCGAGTACTCCTGGGGCGGCCGAGGACGGTGAGTCGGCGGACGGCGCGACGGGCGTCGTTACCGACGGTAGCGGAGGTGATCGCCGTGGCGATTGATTCGGACGTGCTCGTGATCGGGGGCGGGATCGCCGGCCTCTCGGCCGCACTATCCGCGGCGCGTGAGGGGGCTGAAGTACGCCTCGTCACCGAGGCCGAGACGACGTTACATCACGCTAGCGGGCTACTCGACGTCCTCGGATACACGCCGGATGGCGAGGGGCCGGTGGTCGATCCGTTCGCGACGATCGGGGATCTTCCGGACAGCCACCCGTACGCGATCGTCGGCGAGCGAACGGTCCGGGACGGACTGGCAATGATCGACGAGGTACTGGGCGAGACCTATCGGGGCGAACACACCGACGCCAACGCCCTGGTGCCGACCCACGGCGGGACAGTCAAGCCGACGGCGCGGTATCCCGCGAGCGTCGCGGCGGGCCTCGCCAGCGACGACCGGGACGTCCTGCTGGTCGACTTCGAGCGCCTCACCGGCTTCGACGCCGGCGTAGCCGCCGACCACCTCGCGGACGGAGGAATCCCGGCCGAAACGAGTGCCGCGACCGTCGAGTTTCCGGTCACCGTCCGCGACGACGCGAAAGTGACCCGGTATGCTCATCTGCTCGATGAGAACCCGACTGTCACCGTCGACGGCCGCGACCGCCACGTCCGGGCTGCCCTCGCTGACGCAATCGATCCCCACACCGGGGACGCAAAACGGGTCGGACTCCCCGCCGTGCTGGGTGTCGACCACCCGGCGGAAATCAGGGCCGAACTGGGAGAGCGCCTCGACGCAGCGGTCTTCGAGGTTCCGATGGGGCCGCCCAGTGTTCTGGGCACCCGACTCGAAGACTGGCTCTACGCCGTCCTCGACGACGCCGGCGTGGAGATCGAGGCCGGCGGCGGCCCGATCGTGAACTTCGACGCCGACGACAGGACGATCTCGGAGGTCTACATGGACCGGTCGGGAAGTCCGATCCCCTACGGGGCCGAGCAGTACGTTCTCGCGACGGGAGACGTAGCGGGCGGCGGTATCGACTCGGATCGCGATGGTGTCGCCGAGCCGATCTTCGACTGTCACGTGCCACATCCATCGGACCGTTACGAGTGGTTCAACGACGATGCGTTCGGCGATCACGCCTTCGTAACGTTCGGCGTCGTCGTGGACGAGACGCTCCGGCCGATCGACGACGCGGACGATCCCGAGTTCGCGAATTTGCGGGCGGCGGGGGCCGTGATCGGCGGCTACGACTACCCCGCAGAGAAATCCGCGAGTGGGGTTTCGATCGCGACTGGCTACGCCGCCGGTCGGCATGCGGCGAGGGAGGTCTGATCCATGAGTGATACAGAATCACGAGACAGTAGAGAGGTCGAACAGAGTGACACGGAGGACGGTTACGAGCCACGCGACATCTTCGGGACGACCACCGAGATGGACCTCCGGTCCGGAGCCGACAACTGCACGAAAGTCGGGACTTGCGACGCTGAGTGCCCGGTCGCCGAGGTCGACGACGATTTCCCCGGCCCGCAGTTCCAGGGACCCGAGCAGTGGCGACTCTCCTCGAAGGGCGACGTCGAGATCGACGACTCGGTCACGAAGTGTTCGAACTGTCTTCGCTGCGATAGCGGTTGTCCCTCCGGCGTGCCCTTCAGCGAGATGCACAATACAGCGCGGGCGAAATACGTTCTGGAGGACCAACCTCTCTCGATCAAGAAAATCCGCAACCGCATCCTGGCCAACTACCGGACATCGGCCTGGCTCGCCTCGAAACTTCCCCGGACAGCGAACTTCTTCATGAACAACGGGATCGTCCGGTGGCTCATGGAGAAGACCATGAAGATTCCCAGCGAACGCGAGTTCCCGGAGTTCGCCACCCAGACATTCAGAGAGTGGTGGGCAGAGCGAGGTGGCGAAGCCACCTCGAAAGAGCGAGCGCAGGAAGCGCGAGCACAGCGTGGCGACGCGCCGGTCCACAGCGATGAGAAGCGCGTCGCGTACTTCCACGGCTGTTACTCGAACTACAACACGACCCAGGTCGCCAAGTCGATGGTCCGGGCCTACGAGTCGTTGGGCTACGAGATCACCGTCCCGAAACAGAAGTGCTCGGGGACGCCGATGTTCGCAAACGGCCGGGTCGACGATGCCCGGCGACATGCGAAGGTCAACGTCGAGCATCTCGGCGACGCGATCGAGGACGGCTACGACGTGATCTGCACCTGTTCGTCCTGCTCGCTGGCACTCCGTCAGGAGTATCCCGACCTGTTCGACCTCGATGGCATCGACGAACTCGCCGCCCACACCTACGACGCCCTGGAGTACCTCCGGATCCACGAGGATCTGGAGGCGGAACTCGAAGGGGCGACAGTCGACGCTCCCGACGTGGCCTACCACGCGCCGTGTCACTCCCGCAATCAGGGGTTGGGACGACAAGCCGTCGAACTCTTCGCTGACGTCGACGGCGTTGCCGTGACCGACGTTGGCGACTCCTGTTCGGGTATCTCGGGCACGTACGGCTGGAAGGCCGAAAAGTACGAGACCTCGATGGCGATCGGCGAAGAGATGTTCGAGCACATGGAGGCGGTAGACGCCGAGACCGGGATGACCGAGTGTCCGACCTGCGCGATGCAGATGGAACACGGTACCGGCTACGAGATCATGCACCCGATCGAAGTACTCGAGACGGCACTCACCTGAGCAAGGCCGAGAGACGTTAGCGAAGGGGATCCATCGGGGACTGAAATTGGGACCGACAAGACGTTAGCGAACAGGATCCATCGCAGACCGAGGCTCCGCCAGGCGCATCTCGTGACGGGTTTCGGATCGTGATCGAGACGTTCAGTCCTGGGCCTTGACAAACGTCACCGGGCAGGGGGCTTCGAGCATAATGTCCTGAGCGACGCTTCCAAAGACGGCCTTGCCACTCGGCGACCGCTTGCGCCCGCCGACGACGACCCGATCGACGTCAAGCGTCCTCGAGAGGTCGATGATCTCGGTGGCGTGGTCCCCGACCCGCCCACGGATCGTGTACTCGACGCCGGCCTCGTCGAGTATGTCGCCGATCGTCCGGATCGTGTCGTGACGGTTGGCGACCTCTTCCGGAGACGCTTCGGAGCCGCCGCCGAAGCCGAGTCTCTGTGCCGCTTGATCGAACTGGTCGGGCGTAAACACGTGAGCGAGGACAACCGAAGCACCGGACGGCCCGGCGATTTCGACGACTGCTTCAGCGAGTTCGTCGACGCGATCGTGGTCAGTGGGCCCGACTGCCAAAAGTACTGTTTCGAGTGTCATCATCGACTCTTGGAACTCCAGGGTAACGAAACTAGGTGTTCCGAGGGGACATACGTTCGGAATTGGTCGTTCGATCGACAACCGAATAGTCGATCACTCACAACGGAAACGCCGTTCTACGGGCGAGTCTCTATCACCCGGTGTTCTTCATGCCGGCGGCGATACCGTGGACAGTCAGTCGCAGCGTTCGGCGCTCGGTCTCGGTGAGGTGGGACTGAGCGAGCAACCGAATCTGCAGCAGGTTCAGCGGGTCGACGTACGGGTTTCGGCGCTGGAGGTTCTCCTCCATCCATGACCGCTTGAGTAGCGTCTCCCGGCCGGAAATCTCCGTGATGAGGTCGACGGCTTCCTCGTATTCGGTGCGGATCCGGGGGAAGAACCGTTCGCGGAGTTCTTCGTCGGCCAGATCGGCGTACTCGGTTGCGATCTCCATGTCGGATTTGGCCAGCGCCATCCCGGCGTGATCGAGGATCGTCCCGAAGTACGGCCATGCCTCGTACATCTGCTTGAGCGTCTCCAGGTCCCCGCCGTCGTCGAGGTAACCCTGGATGCCCGTGGCGACGGAGTACCATCCGGGAATGATACACCGGGCCTGCGTCCAGGAGAAAACCCACGGGATCGACCGGAGGTCCTCGAGGCTCCGATTTTCCGTCCGGGAGGCTGGCCGTGAGCCCATGTTGAGGTTCTCGATGACCGTGATCGGGGTCGCCTGTTCGAAGTACTCGACGAACCCGTCGGTCTCGAGGAGGTCGCGGTACTCAGTGCTGGCGTGGTCGGCTGCTGTCTGGAAGGCGTCGATCCACTCCTCGGGGATGTCCTCGACGGGGTTATCC
Organism: Halorhabdus amylolytica; assembly: GCF_004944975.1. Taxonomy (GTDB): domain Archaea; phylum Halobacteriota; class Halobacteria; order Halobacteriales; family Haloarculaceae; genus Halorhabdus; species Halorhabdus amylolytica. The sequence continues at coordinate 253,406 of NZ_SPQG01000002.1, read as the reverse complement.
ATGGCGTTGTACCGCGCTAGGATCTGCGCGTTGAGCATCTGCTCCAGGTTGCGCTCGGCGACGTCGGGGTTGCCGTACTTCTCGGCGATCGCCTCGCCCTGCTCGGTGAACTTGATCTGGCCGTTGACAGTCTGGTTGGGCAGCGCGAGCATCGCTTCGTGCATCGGCATCCCGCCCCGGGAGATCGACCCGCCGCGGCCGTGGAACAGCCGGAGGGTGACGTCGTGGTCGTCACAGATGTCGGCCATTCGCTTCTGGTTGCGGTACAGTTCCCAGTTGGCCGCAAGGTAACCATTCTCCTTCGAGGAATCCGAATACCCGAGCAGGATCTCCTGGGTGTTGTTCCGGGCCTCTAAGGCCTGGCTGTAGGCCTCGTTCTCGAAGAGCGTGCTAAGCATTTCACGGACGCGTGTGAGGGCGTACTCGCTCTCGAATAGTGGGACGATGTCGAACCCGCAGTAGCCCGGCAGGTCGACGATGCCGGCCTGATCGCCCAGAAAGAGGACCTCCAGCGCGTGGGAGGACTCCTCGAACCAGCTGATCGCGTAAGTATCGATGGCGTCGACGCCGTACTCCCGTTGCCACTCGGCGGCCGAAGAGAACAGCGTCAGGACTTTCGCCGAGTCCTCCGAAAGCCCGTCTGTATCGTCGATGTCGATTACCGGGTCGTCCTGGAGGATCGCCTCAGTCAGGAACTCGACGCGCTCGTCTTCGTCCATCGAATCGTAGTCGATGCCTTCCCGATCGAGCGTCTCGACCAGCGTGTTCGTGTGTTTGCCACGGTGATCCCGCAGGTCGAGGTTCGCCAGCGAGAAGCCGAACGTCTCGACTTTTCGGATCAGCGGCTGGACGTGTGCCTCGACGATGTCGTTCGCGTCGTTCTCTTCGAGGCTCTCGGCGATGATCTTCAGGTCGGCAAGGAGTTCGTCGTCGTCGTCGTAGGCTCCGGATCGGACGTCGTCGACGCGGAGGACACTCTCGCGCATCAACTTCAGCTTCTGGCGGTAGGGCTCGTCCGGGTAACGCTCCTCGATCCCATCGGCGACGCCCGGGAGGTCTGCCTTGTGCGTCTCGAGGCTCTCGACGAACGTGTCGTTGAGCTCTACGTTATCGACATCCTGGCTCAAAACGCCCGAGAGGCTCTTGAGATCATCTCGATACAGTTCGAGAACGACGCTGCGCTGGCGGTCGAGAGTTTCCTCGGTGACTTCGGGGGTGACGTAGGGGTTGCCGTCACGGTCACTGCCGGCCCACGACCGGAACTCGTAGAGCTTCGGGACGTCGACCTCGCCGTCGTAGGTCTCCTCGAGGGCGTGCTCGAGTTCGTCGTAGACCTCGCTGATGACGTCGAAGAGGCTGTTCTCGAGGTACCACTGGATGTTCAGCGTCTCGTCGGTCACGTCGGGCCGGCGATCGCGGACCTGAGGGGTCTGCCAGAGGCTCGTCACTTCCGCCCGCAGTTTGCGCTTCAACCGACGTTCTTCCCGATCCGTGAGGCGGATCTGATCGAGATCCTGGATAATCTTTCCGACCGACCAGAGCTTGGCTTTGATCGTCTTGCGTCGCGCTTCAGTCGGGTGTGCCGTAAACGTCGGCTCGATCATGACGTCATCGAGAATCTCCTCGACGGTGTCCGGATCGACGCTCTCGGCCGAAAGCGTCTCGACCGCCTCCTCGACAGTATCCGAAAGATCGCCGCTCTGGAGGCCTTCCCTGACCTCGCGGACTCGTTCGCGCTCCTCGGCCAGGTTGATCAGCTCGAAGTAGGTGGTAAAGGCCCGAGCGACGACGTCTTGCATACCCGGCGAAAGCCGGTCGAGTTCGTCGTCGATCGGTTCGCGGGACTCACCGTCCCCACGGCGGTAGGCGATGGCGTTGTTCCGAATCGTTTCGACGACCTCGAACGCCTCTTCGGAGCTCTGCTCCTCGATGACGATCCCCAGCAATTCTCCCAGTTCGCGAACGTCCTGGGTTAGCTCTCTGCCGTGTAAAGTCATACCACTGGATGACGGGTCCACCGATTTAACACTAGCGGAATTGGGAGGCCGAAATACCTATATCATTTATAATCAATAAGCCTGGAGTCTGTCGGTTCTACCGAAATATGGCCACGATCTTTTAGGTTGGTTTCTAGCTACTGACTATTGTCGGGAAAAGCCAAACAACCGGCCGGTTGGGATGGACGGCCGCGACTGTCGAGCAGTCGACCCCCTATATCGAGGGTCCGGGGGTGAAAGCGAACGCGCGGATCGGATCGCGACCGTCCTGACGGCGATCGCCCTTCAGTCCGGCGTTTCGTCCACGAGACGTTAATTATCGACCATCCAAATATGGTCCTCCACGTTACATACAGTCCGATAAAATCGTGAAAAACCGATCCTGGGGGCCTTAAACACCCCTAATTATGGGGGTATGGTTTGGTTATTGTTCCTTACATACTACAAAGTAGGTGGACTCACTGATGGCCAGTGACGCCGGAGACGCGACACAGGGGGTCAGCCAGGAGCCCACCGCAGCACTCTAGGTGATTACAATGGATGAAATACGGATTCACGGTCGCGGTGGTCAGGGGTCGGTTACCCTGGCACAGCTGCTCGCACAGGCGGCCCACGAGGAAGGCACGTGGGCACAGGCATTCCCGGCGTTCGGCGTCGAACGCCGCGGGGCGCCCGTCGAGGCGTTCGCGCGCTTCGACGACGAGAAGATCACTGACCGGAGTCAGGTCGACGAACCGGATTACGTCATCGTCCAGGACACGAGTCTGCTGGAGTATGTCGACGTGACCGAGGGACTCAGCGAGGATGGACTCGTCCTGGTCAACACGGGTGCCGATCCCGAAGAACTCGACCTGGAGACCGATGCCGAGGTGGTCACGGTCGACGCGACCGACATCGCCTTAGAGCACCTCGGCCGGCCGATCATGAACACCGCGCTGCTGGGCGCGTTCGCCGGCGCCACCGGCTTGCTCGGCCAGGACAGTATGGAGGCCGTCATCACCCGGAAGTTCTCGGGCGAAATCGGCGAGCAGAACGTCGCGGCAACCAACGACGCGTACACGGAGGTATCAGCATGAGCGAATCCGAGGACCCATACGAGAACCTCACGATCACGACCGGCGCCGTCGTCGAACCGAACACCTCACGCGTGAACAAGACCGGTTCCTGGCGGCAGTTCAAGCCGGTCATCAATGTCGACGCCTGTATCGCCTGCGGGCAGTGTGATACGTACTGTCCCGACCAGGCGGCCAAGCCGGTCGAGGGCGAGGACTACTACGGGTTCGACCTCGACTACTGCAAAGGCTGTGGCATCTGCGAGGAAGTCTGTCCGACCGACGCGATCGACATGATCCGGGAGGAGAAGTAACATGGCGAAAGCAGAACAAAACCCCTCGGAAGAACAGAAGGTAATGAAGGGGACCTCGGCCGTGGCGAGAGGCGTCATGGCCGCCAACCCCGACGTCGTCTCGGCGTACCCGATCACGCCCCAGACCGGGGTCGTCGAGAAGCTCTCGGACCTGGTCGCCGACGGCGAACTCGACAGCGAGTTCATCAAGGTCGACAGCGAGTTCAACGCCGCCTCGACGTGTATCGGTGCCTCGGCGGCCGGCGCTCGGGCCTTCTCGGCGACGTCCAGCCAGGGTCTGAAGCTGATGAGCGAACCGCTGTTCACGGCGGCGGGCATGCGCCTGCCGATCGTGATGGCGGTCGCCAACCGGTCGTTGTCGGCTCCGCTGTCGATCTGGGCCGACCACACCGACGCCTTCGCCGAGCGGGACGGCGGGATGATGCAGTTCCACGCCGAAGACGTCCAGGAAGCCATCGACCACGTGCTAATGGGCTTCCGGGTCGCAGAGCAGGTCAACTTGCCCGTCCTCTCGAACTTCGACGGCTTCATCCTGACCCACGTTCAGGAACCCGCCGACATTCCCACCGAGGAAGAGGTCAGCGAGTTCCTGCCGCCGCGTGATCCCGAGTACACGCTGGACCCCTCCGACCCGAAGACGATGGGTGCCTTCGCCCGGCCGGAACACTGGACGGAAGCCCGCTACGAGATCCAGCGGGCCATGGAGGAATCCAAGGACGTCTGGGCGAAGACCGTCGAGGAGTTCAAGGAGATCTTCGGCCGGGACTACACCGAGTACAACGGCATGCTCGATACCTACCACGGGGACGCCGACTACCGCCTCGTGGCGCTGGGCTCGATGTGCGGGACCATCCGGAAGGTCATCGACGAGTACCGCGCCGAGGGCGTCGACGTCGGTCTCATCCGACCGCGCGTCCACCGGCCGTTCCCGACCGAGGAGCTCCGGGAAGCCCTTGGCGACGCCGAGGCCGTCGGCGTCCTGACCAAGGAGATGTCTCCCGGCTACGAGAGCGCGCTCGCGGGCGAGATCAAGGGCACGCTGTACCACGCCGAGAACCAGCCCCCGATCAAGAGTTTCGTCGTCGGCATGGCGGGCCGGGACATCACTGCCTCGGACATCGGCGCGATGATCGAGGAGACGATGGAGGCCTCGGCCCCGATGGCCTTCGACGAACAGGAATCGTGGCCACAGCTCCGCGAGGAACTGCTCGCGGACGGAGGTGACTGACAATGAGTTCCGATCTGCAAGACCAGGACTTCACTGACGAACTCGAACACGACGAGGAACTGTGGAACCCCGGTCACCGCGCGTGTGCCGGGTGTGGTCCCGCCCTGGCGATGAAGTACATCACCGAGGCGGCCGGCGAGAACACCATCATCAGCCAGCCCACTGGCTGTATGGAGGTCGTCTCGACGCCCTATCCCGAGAGCTCTTGGGGGACCAGCTACATCCACAACATCTTCGAGAACGGCGCCAGCGTCGCCTCGGGCATCGAGGCCGCCTACAAGGCCTTCGACCGCCGCGACCCCGACCACCTGGACGTCCAGGACTCGGATGACCTCAACATCATCGCCGTCGGTGGCGACGGTGCGACCGCGGACATCGGGATCCGCGCTCTCTCGGGCATGATGGAGCGCGGCCACGACGTCCTCTACATCATGTACGACAACGAGGCGTACATGAACACGGGCGTCCAGCGCTCCAGTCAGACGCCCTTCGGTGCGTCGACGACCACGTCGCCGGCGGGCGATGAGAGTATCGGTAACGACACCAACAAGAAGGACATGACGTCGATCGCGGCCGACCACGGCGTCGAGTACGTCGCGACGGCGTCGATTTCGAACCCCCACGACTTCAAACAGAAGGTCGAGAAGGCCCTCGAGATTGACGGGCCGAAGTTCTTGCACGTCTACTCGCCGTGCCCGGTCGGCTGGAGTTACGAGTCCTCGAAGACGGTCGAACTGGCCGAGTTGGCCGTCGAGACTGGCCTGTTCCCGGTCTTCGAGATGGAGGACGGCGAGATCACCAGCGTCAACAAGATCAGTGACCGCAAGCCGGTCCGCGAGTGGCTCGAGAAGCAGGGTCGCTTCAAGCACCTCTTCGACGGCGAAGAGCCCAGCGAGGAGGCCATCGAGGAACTGCAGACGTGGATCGACGAGCGCGCCGAAGACCTCGGGCTGGACGCCTGAGCTGACCCCCACCTGTCGCGTCTTTCCTCTCGTTTGCGTTTATCGAGCGTCGTCACTCGTCCGCATTCTCTCGAGACCGACGACAGATTATACGACCATTCGTGACGGAAGGCTGATATTCGACGTTCGGAGTGACGGTTCAGCGCCACAAGTGGACGGTCGCCAGTATCAGTAACTGAAACGATGGGAGAAGGATATTTATGCCTCATCTTTTAAGATAGGGGTATGGCAAGGTTCTCCTTGGGGGAGACACGCGTCGCCCTCTCCGTCCAAGTAGTGCATATCGTGTGGCAGACGATCCTCCTGTTCCTGGCGCCCGGATCACTGTATCCGTTTCTGGCCGGTGGCGGGTTCGTGTTCGCAGCCGGAACGCTGGGGTACGCCCTCGTCCGCGAACGCGAACGGAACGAGTCGCTCCGTTCCGAGCGCGCGGATCTCCGATCGAGGGTGACATCTCTCGAAGACGAACGGACATCACTCGAGTCGGAGCTCGAAGAAGTCCGCACGGAGTTAGAGTCGACCCAGAGGACCCCAACACCCGAAATCGGGATGGGGGTCGCACCGGCACCCGACGGCGGCGTCGCAGCGCCAAACGGGGAATCCTTCGAGGAGCTCGACGGCTACATCCGCGAGGGCGCACAACGGATGGACACGGTCGGCGAAGGCGACCTGACGGTCCGGTTGAACGCCGAGACGCCATCCGAGGCGATGAACGAACTCGCCAGGGAGTTCAACGAGATGGCGACGGCCTTCCAGCAGACCATCGAAACGGCAAGTGACTTTAGCGAGGATGTCTCGGGGTCGAGCGAGCAGGTGACGACAGCGACCGAGGCCGTCCGCGAGGCCAGCGAGAGTATGGCCGAGAGCGTCCAGCAACTCGCAGATGCCTTCCACGATCAACACGAACAGGTGACCCAAATCTCCGAGGAGATGGGCGAGATGTCCGCCACTATCGAGGAGATCGCCGCTTCCTCGGACGAGGTCGCCGAGAAGGCCGACCAGACCGAGCAACGGACCGTCGAGGGGATCGAAGCCGCCAGGGAAGTCAGCGACGCGATGAACGAGGTGGACGATCAGACCGAAGGGGTCGTCGACACTGTCGAGACGCTGGACGACCAGATGAGCGAAGTGGGCCAGATCGTCGACCTCATCGACGACATCGCCGAGCAGACCAATATTCTCGCGCTGAACGCCTCGATCGAGGCCGCACACGCCTCGGGCGCGGACAACAACGGCTTCACGGTTGTCGCCGACGAAGTGAAGTCACTCGCCGAGGAGACCAAGGACGCCACCGACGAGATCGAGTCACTCATCACGGACATTCAGGATCAGACGACCCAGACAGTCGAGGAGATCGGGGAGATGCGCGAGACAGTCGGCGAGGGCCAGGAAACGATGGATGAGGGTCTGGAGGCCCTCGAGTCGATCCTCGACTTCGTCCAGGACACGACCAGCGGCGTCAAGGAAATCAGTAACGCGACGGACGACCAGGCGGCCTCCAGCGAGGAAGTAGCCAGCATCGCTGACAGCGCCGCCGAGATCAGCCGTGAGAACATGGAGGAAGCCGAAAGCGTCGCGGCCATCGCCGAGGAACAAACTCTCGCCCTCGGCGAGATGTACGTCAACGCGAAGATGCTCAGCATGCGCGCCCAGCAGCTCTCGGCACTGTTCGACCGCTACGAGACCGAGTGACGCGTCTCTTCTCGACGGGGACGTCTAGCAGTACGATCCGACGGGGACCTGCTCCTTAGCTCACTCCAGAGCGTTGGACTCCGACATCGTCCGGTCGGCCATCGTCTCCGCATCGTCGGTCCGATTCCTATCAGCCTGGCCGGTCTCGGTCTGATCGTCGTCGGTCACGTCGTCAGCCTGTCCGTTGTCAGTCCGACCGTCGTCAGCCTGTCCGTCGATGGACACATCATCAGCCCGGCCCTCATCGGTCTGTCCGTCGTCAGCTCGGCTGTCGCCAATCTGACCGTCGTTGGTCACGTCGTCACCGCTGGCCGGGGCGTCAGCGTCTCGATCACCGTCGCCCGCCGCAGGTTCGTCGTCCACACCGTCGAGTCGTTCCGCCGCGTTCGCCATGGCAGCGGCCGTCTCGTCAGCTTCCTCGAGGACGTCCTCGGTGTGTAACTCCATCTCGCCGCGGGCGCGGATGGTCCCCTCGACGGTCGCGTTCTCGTGGAGGGCGACGTCCTCGGCGGCGATGTCCCCCCAGACGTGGACGCCGGGGCCGATCGAGACGGTGCCCTCGCGGGTGGTCACGTCGCCTTTGATCTCGGTGGCGCGCCCGACGATCACGTCCTCCCGTGCGCGGAGACTCCCGAAAACGACAGTGTCCCGGCCGACAATGAGCGACTCGGCGCGGAGGTTCCCGTGGAGTCGGCAGTCGTCGCCGATGCGTGCCGGCGCGGAGACCCGCCAAGCGTCGTCGCTGACATGAGCTCCCCGCGGGACGACGACAGGTTCGTACTCGCGGTCGTCGTCCGCAACCGCCGCAAGCACGTCCGCGGCAGCCTCCTCCTCGCCAAGCCGCAGGAGGTGACCCAGATAGACGAACAGGAAAACGATCGTCGGCATCGGGTTCCGAATGACGATCCAGCCGTTTGCCTCGAAGCCATCGTCGATGTCGACGTCGTCACCGATATCCAAGTCGCCCGCGACCTTCAACTCGCCGCCGACGTGGACCCGCTCGCCGAGGTAGGCGTCCTCGCCGACGAGCACGTCCTCGGCGACGTCACACCACATGTCCAGCCGACAGTCACTGGCGGCCTCGATGTGCCCGCCAAAGCGTACCCGCTCGCCCGCGATGACATTGTTCCCCCTGACGCCGAACTCGACAGTGCTCTGGCCACCGACGATCACGTCCCCGTCGGCCACGAGGTCGTGCTCCTCGACAGTCGTCCTGTCGGGGATGACCAGCTCCGCAAGCGGCGTCGACCCCAGCACACGTTAATCAGGGGAATCCGCCATATTAAACCCCCAGGGCGCGTCTGACGGAGGTCTGACGGACGCGGCCGTCACCGGCAGCGTCCGCGACGCTTATGAGGGCGAGCACGCAACGTTCGGGCATGACCGCCCTTTCCTTCGACGAACACGGGGTCGACGTCGTCTACGAGGGCGTCGACTTCCGCCTGGAGAAAGCCCTCATCGAGGACGCGGTGGAGAAGTCCTATCCCGACGTGACGGACCACGAGGTGCTCCAGCTGATCGATCCCGAACCCGCACTGTCCGGCGAGCCTCGCCGGATCGCCGAGATTATCGAGTGACGGACGGAAACGACTGTGTCCACTTTCCGCCGTCGGCCGACGATGCCGATGGCAGGCACAATCACTAAGGACCAGTTCCCTGTTGGGTACAGCAGGCAGATGCCGTTGCTCATCGACATCCGGAAACTGCGGGTCATCAATCAGCTCATCAAAGCCGGTGCGGAGAACGCGGCGTCGTCGCTCGGCACGCTCGCCGGGGTGGACGCGACGGTCGACATCAAGAGCTTGGCGTTCGTCGAGCCGCCCGACATCGCCAGGGAGATCGGGACGGACCCGATCTACAGCGCCAGTATCCGTCTCAACGAGCCACCCTACGGCGTCTTCCTGTTGACCTTCTACGAGGAGACGGCCCGTGAGATGGCCGAGTTGCTGACCGGGACGGAGGTCGACGGCGAGTTCAACCAGCTTCAGGAGAGCGCACTCCAGGAAGTCTGTAACATCCTCACCTCGGGGTTCGTCGATGGCATCGCTAACACGCTGGAGACGACCATCGACATGGGCACGCCGACGCTCCGACAGGCCGACGGCGAGGAGATCGCCGAAGACGCCCTCTCACACGTTCGGGCGGACTCGCTGTCGATCGTGCTTGACAGCATCGTCGACGTGACTGACCGCGAGGAGGCCTTCAAGGTCCGACTGTTCCTGATTCCCGATCCAGGGTCGTTCGTCAACCTGCTCGATCGACTCGACCTCGGGGACATCGACGACGCTGATACGGAAGCCGATCCGGTGTTCTGATCGCGTCGACCCGACCCGGCGTGGCCACCGATTCCAGTGTTTTGATGGGTCGGGAGTCCGACCCGGCAGATATGACACTCGCCGACGTACTCGTCGCCGGACTGCACCTCCTGTTCGCAGCACTGTGGACCGGGAGCGTCCTGTTTCTCACGCTCGCCGTCCTGCCGATCGCCAGGGATGGGACACTCGACAGCGAACCACTCAGCAGACTCACCGCGGGATTCACGTGGATCGCCCGCGCGGGCGCACTCGTGACGCTACTGACTGGTGCCCACCAGGCGGCGACGCTTTACACTGTGGATAGTCTCCTCGACTCCACGCGGGGCCATCTCGTACTCGGGATGGTCGTGCTGTGGTTCACACTCGCGGCGCTCTCGGAGGTCGCCGCCGCCCGGCTCTCGGACGGTACTGCGGAGCAGAAGGTCCGCACCCCAGCAGCGAACGCTCGGCCGTTCCTGCTCGCGGCGTCGATCGTTGCCATCCTGTTGTTGTTCGACGCCGGCGCACTGGCTGCGCCCTGGTAGGACGATGGGCGCAAAAAGGGCGACCTGGGACCACTCGCTCAGACGTCTTCGGTCTCGGCGTTGGGGGCGTTGCGCTTGACGCTCTCGACGCCGTCGCGGGCGGCGCTCCGGTCGTTGTATCCCTGACTGCCGTCCGCGAGGATGTTTCCGTTGCGGTGACGGAGCCGCCAGCGCCACTTCTCACCCGCGTCCTCGTAGATCTCGAAGGCGGCAGGACTCACTTCGAGAGCGTCAGCGTCGGGCGCGTAGTTCTCGACGCGCTCGACGGCCGTCTCGGCCTCGTCGCGGTCGGTGTAGCCCTCGCCGCTGTCGGCGACGATCCGATCGTTACTCGCGAGCAGCCGCCAGCGGTACTCTTCGGCCGCGTCCTCGTAGATCTCGAACTCGTAGTCAGCGAGGTTCTCTCTGAGCCGATCGACGGCACGGCTGGCATCGTTGTACCGTGAGTACCCCTGGCCGCCGTCGGCGAGGATGTTCCCGTTACGGTGGACCAGTCGCCAGCGGTACTCGCCCGCATTGTCCTCGTAGATCTCGAAGGCAGTCGGATCGATCCGGAGGTACTGGGCCGGGCCGACGTACTCGCGGATCCGTTCGAGCGCCCGGGTGAGGTTACCCCGGGAGGCGTACCCCTCGGCGGAGTCACAGAGAATGTTGTCGTTGTCGTGACGCAGCCGCCAGCGGTACTCGCCCGCATTGTCCTCGTAGCGTTCGAACGTCGCCTGACTGTCGATTTCGGTGACTGGTTCGAACGTCTCCTCCTCGGCCGGCAAGTCCGCTTCGTTCTCGATGAGCAGGACCGTCGCCCCGAGTGCGTCCCGGCGGACCCCGGCGATGCCCTTCTGGGCGTTGTGTTTGCGGGTGTAGCCCTCGCCGCCCTCGGCGATGATGTTCCCGTTGCGATGGCGGAGACGCCAGCGCCACTCCCCGCCCACATCCTCGTAGAGTTCGAACCGCGATTGGCTCTTCCGAAGCAGTCGCAGTCTGGCGGCCAGGTCCATTTCGTCGGCCTGCGTATCCGCCAGTTCCTCGCCCAACCGTTCGGACTCGGCTTCCGTCTCGGTGAGTTCCTCGCGTAGCCGGTCGGATTCAGCTTCCGACTCGGCGAGTTCCTCGTCACGGGTCGTAAGCAACGGGACGAACACGCCCGCAAAGCCCATCACGAGTAATCCGACCGAGTAGACGGCGATGACAGGGCTCGCCTGCGGTCGCCAGTCACCCGGGTAAATCGTCAGAAACCAGCCGGTTCCGACGATACACAGGAGAAATCCGACGAGCAATAGAGACGATGCCAGATCACTCAACGGAAGTCTGACTATCGGGCCTGCGACGAGCAACGCGAGTCCGAGAGCACTTATGATAATGCCCCAGCCCCGCATCTGGGTTCCAGCCCTGCTGGTCATTACCAGCAGGATGCCCAGGATTCCAAGCAACAATCCGAGGACAAATACCCAGTACCCGATCACCTCGTCGTCAGTCGCCGGTCGGCCGATACGCTCGCGATACCACTGGTTGAGATATCCTTGCTGAGAACTCTCTGATGCCATAGTATTTCCGTTTACTTATACAGACGGACGATACTTATAGATTGATGCGGACAGGTAGGAACGTTCACAAACGCGATTTCGGGCCGGAGCTGTCGGAGAGAACGGAAATATCGCGCTCTCGGGCGTTCGAACTGATCAGATCTCCTCGAAAAGGTCCGTCGAGAGGTAGCGTTCGCCAGTGTCAGGGAGGACGGTGGCGACGACGGCGTCGTCTGGATACCCCTCGGCGACCCGTTTCGCGGCGAGTGACGCGGCACCCGAGGAGATCCCGACGGCGAGACCCTCCTCGCGGGCGATCCGGCGAGCCTCTGCGATCGACTCCTCGCGCTCGACGGTGACGACCTCGTCGAGCAGTTCAGTCCGTAGGATCTCGGGCACGAACCCGGCGCCGATACCTTGGATACCGTGACTGCCGGGTTCTTCGCCGGAGAGGACAGCCGACTCGGCCGGTTCGATCCCGACGACGTCGACGTCGGCCTCGACCTCCTCGCGGAGAAACTCCCCGACGCCCGTGATCGTCCCGCCGGTGCCGATCCCGGCCACGAACGCGTCGAGTTCCCCGTCAGTGGCGTCCCACAACTCAGGCCCAGTCGTCTCCCGGTGGGCGGCCGGGTTCGCGGGGTTGTCGAACTGCTGGGGAACGAACGCGTCGTCGTACTCCGCGGCGAGTTCGTGGGCTCGATCGATCGCGCCGCTCATACCGCCATCAGCGTCGGTCAACTCGAGTTCCGCCCCGAGTCCGGCAAGTAACTGGCGGCGCTCCTCACTCATGGACTCGGGCATGGCAAGCACGAGATCGTAGCCCTTTGCGGCACAGACGCTTGCCAGCCCGATCCCCGTGTTGCCGCTCGTCGGCTCGATGACAACCGTGTCGTCGGTGATCTCGCCGTGTTCCTCGGCAGCTTCGATCATCGACCTCGCGATGCGATCCTTCACCGAGTAGGGATTGAACGATTCGACTTTGGCGAGCACCGCCGTTCCAGACCCGTCGTCGAGTCGGAGCAACGGCGTGTTCCCGATCAATTCGGTGACAGCGTCTGCGACTTCCATGACATTAGGACGGTCTCTGTCGTCGCTATTTAAGGTCGTCCGAAACTCCCAGTGTGCGAGAACCCACCCGAACGGGTGAGGACAGATCACCGACGGCGTCGAAAAGAGGACTTAGATCACAGTTCGGTCAGCAATTCGTCCATCAGCTTCGACTGGGCAGCCGCGAGGTGTTCAGTGAACGTCGAGGAGTCGATACCCAGTTCGGCGGCGACGTCGGTCGCGTTGGCTTCCCGTGGGTACGAGAAGTACCCCATCTGGTAGGCCGTCTCAAGGACCTCCTGCTGGCGATCGGTCAGCCGGTTGCGGTTGATCGGGACGACATCCGTGCTACCCTCCTCGTCGCTGTCGACCTGCAACAGGTATCGGATCCGGACAGATCCGTATCGCTCACGGAGATCCGTCACGAGATCACGGAGGTCCTGAATCGCCGTGAGGTGTAACGAGAGCACCAACGAGCCGTCCTGGGCCCGGATCTCCGAGATCGGGTGGCTGTTTTCCTCGACGAACTCACAGACACAATCCAGCGGTTCGTGCCGGAACCGATAGACGTTAGTCGAACGGTATTCGAACAGCTGCGAGAGGCGATTGTCCGAGAAGTCCGTCTCGCCGCTGGCAGTGAACTCCTCGGTGATCGACCCCGCGTCCTGCCCCGCCCGCGAGACGGAGGTGAGCGGTCCCTCGGCCCGTTCGGAGAGTTCCGCGACCGGACAGGTGTCCGGGGAAAGAACCTCGACTTCTGCACGCATTCCCGGCATTGTTGATTCGAAATAGGGCCGGACGGGCCATAACGGATCGGGCCATTCCCATCGACTGAAAACGTCGTTAACAGCACTAGACACGGCAAATGTGTCCGCATCGTCGGCGAGCGTTGGACACGTCGGTCGACCGAATGAAAAAGGACTTAGACCGGGGCCAACGACTCCGGTGGTATGCAAGCCGTCGTACTCGCCGGAGGATACGCGACGCGCCTCTGGCCAGTCACGCGTAACCGACCGAAGATGCTTCTCCCGATCGGAGAGCGGACCGTCATCGACCGGATTCTCGGGGAACTCGAAGCCGACGACCGGATCGAGGACGTCTACGTCTCCACGAACGAACGGTTCGCAGACGATTTCCTCGACCACATTGCCGAGACTGACTTTGAAAAGCCGACGCTCTCGGTCGAGGAAACCGTCGAGGAAGACGAGAAGTTCGGCGTCGTCGGGGCACTGGCACAGCTGGTCGACCGCGAAGGGCTGGAGGAGGAGGACCTGCTGGTCGTCGCAGGGGACAATCTCATTAGTTTCGATCTGAGTGACTTCCTCGACACCTTCCAGCAGTGCCGGGAGCCGACGCTCGCGGCCTACGATGTCGGATCGCGCGAGCGGGCGAAGTCCTACGGCCTGATCACCGTCGAGGGTGATCGCGTCGTCGACTTCCAGGAGAAGCCCGACGATCCAGACAGCACGCTCGTGTCGATCGCCTGCTACGCTTTCCCGGCAGAGGAGGCACGCTTCGAGGAGTACCTCGACGGCGGCAACAACCCCGACGAACCCGGCTGGTTCATCCAGTGGCTGGTCGAGCGCGGTTCGGTGGACGCCTATACCTTCGACGGCGCCTGGTTCGACATCGGGACACCCGAGAGCTACCTCGATTCGGTCCGGTGGGCACTGGACGGCGACAGCGTCGTCGCCGACAGCGCAACCGTCGAGAACTCCGAGATCGGGGAGAACGTACACGTCCTCCCGGACGCGACGGTCGTCGATTCGACCGTCGAAGGGTCGATCATCTTCTCGGACGCGACGGTTCGGGACTGTGAGATACACGATACGATCATCGACCGGGACACTCACGTCGAGAACCTCGACCTCGCTAGCGCGCTCATCGGTGCGCATACCCAGATCACGAACGGTTCGTGATCACGAACGACCGGGTTGGGTCGACTCGACCTATCCCAGCCAGGCATCTTCGATCCGGATCGAGCCCCGCGTCCCATCCCATTCGGAGTCGTACGTCAGTTCGATCGGTCGATCCATGTGTGGGCCGTCAGTGACGAGGGTCTCGAACTCCCCACCCTCACCGAGGACGTGAACGCCATACTCCTCGTTGAGCGAGAGGAGTTCCGCCAGGGCATCCTCGTCGAGCCGTCGGCCGAGCCACGCCTCGTCCAGGCCGGCGGCGGCAACCTGGATGATCCGGATCTCGAAGCCCGCCGCCAACATTTCCCGTGCGAGGGTCTCGGGGTCACGTTGCCACAGCGGGGCGAACAGCTCGGCGTCGAGGCGGTCGGCGAGCCCCTCGATTCGGGAGGTCTGGTACTCGCTTTCGACGGCACCCGCGACGATCCCGGCCACACCGCCCGGCAGGTCGGCGTCGAGATCGCGGACGGCCGTCTCGAGAGGTTCGAGTTCCACATCACCCTGTCTACCCGCGTCGATCACGGTTTCCGCCCCGAAGTCGTCGGGTTCGACTTCGACGAGCTCGATCCCGATACTCTCGGCTGCGAGTCGGGCCAGGTCCGTCGCCGGGACGTGATACATGTAAGAGTCCCCTCGCGGGTGGACCGTGACAAGTCGTTCAACCGAGAGGTCACGCTGCAAGGCGCGATATAGTGCCCACGAAGAGTCTTTGCCGCCGGAGAACAGCGCCAGCCACGCACCCGCCCCGTGGTCGTTCATGTCCCGGCTAGTCGAACCGTCGGATTTAGGCCTGCCGGTTGAGAGGGCTTTGAGGGTGAGGGACCTCTGTCATCCTGGTCGAGGGACCTCTGTCGTCGAGTGTGACCGTGACCGCGCCAAAGCTCACCGGTGGACAGTGACCGTCACTGCGCCGCAGTCACACTCGTAAACGTGGCGCGTTCCGCCGGGGGACTCGTAGACGATCCTGCGCTGTTCAGCCGAAAGGGGGCGGTCACAGTCGTCGGAGTCGCAGGTCGGCGTAAGCGATTCGATCATATATCTCAGTAGGATCGGAACCACCTTGAATGCGCGCCGGCCCCGGAGTGGAAGTGAAAGTGCCGGGCGGCAACCGGTGGATCCCGGAACCGTCCGCCGGCCGGGTACGTAAAGGATATGCCGGCGGCGTCCGCGATGTGAACCATGTTTCACGAGTGGCGTGCCGGGGAAGTCGAACCGGGCGAGGGCGTCCCAGAGCCGGAGACATGGGAGCCGGTGACGGTCCCGGGAAAGCCGTCGGGGTTCGCCGACGCCGATGCCGTCGTCTACCGGACTACGTTCGACGACCCCCGATCCGACGTGGACGAGAACGCGATGCTCGTCCTCGAAGGGGTTTACGCGCATGCGCGGCTCTGGTTGAACGGATCGCTCCTAGCCGAACACGACGCGTACTTCGAACCGCTTCGGGTTCCTCTCGGGGAAGCGCTGACCGCCGAGAACGAACTGCTCGTCGAGTGTCGTCGCCCCGAGGACCGGTTCGGCGGAATCTACGAGAGCGACCTCGTCCCCGACGACGAGGCAGTCCCCGGTATCTGGTGGGGGGCGGACGTCGAGACGTACGGCGACCACCACGTCGTCGACCTCTCGGCCAGGCCGCGAATCGACGAGGAGGGAGCACGCTTCGAGGTGCGGACGACGGTTCTGTCCGGGATCGACCTTGACGATCGGGTGACGTTCTCGGTGAAACCGGAGGGGGACCGACGCGGCCGGGGCATGATGAATAGGGCGCCGGTCGAGGCACAGGCGGGTGAGAAGACCACCGTCGAGCACACGATCGAGATCAGGGATCCGGCGCTGTGGTGGCCCCACGACATGGGCGAACAGGACCGCTACGTGGTGCGGGCGAAGCTCGGCGAGGACGAACGAACAGTGACGACAGGGCTACGTTCGATCGAGTACGACGAGGGGGACGGACTCGTCGTCAACGGCCGTCAGACGACCGGTCGCGGGGTCAATCTGCTCGTCTCCGAACCCGCGGACGTCGAGCGCGCGATCGAGGTCAACGCGAACCTCGTGCGCCCTCACGCTCACGTTCCCAGGCCCGACGTGTTCGAGGCGGCCGACGACGCCGGCGTGCTCGTCTGGAGCGACCTCCCGCTCACCGGTCCCGGACCGTTCGACATCGAACGCGGTCGGAACCTGCTGACCCGGCTGGTCGAGACCTACGACCACCATCCGAGCCTCGCGGCGATCGGCGTCCACGACGATCCGTTCACGCTCGGGGAAGGAGGTCTCGGTTCCGGGACCCTGGATCGGCTGCGATTGCGCTGGCGGATGTGGCGTGGGGACTACGACCGGGGTGCAGCCGACGACGTCGCGAGCGCGATCCCGGAAGACTTCCTGGCGTTGCCGGTGATCGGATCACCGGGCATCGATCACGACGCGACGGCGCTTTACCCTGGCTGGCGTTACGGCGAAGCGGCCGACGTCGACTGGTTGCTCGATCGGTACCCGCAACTCGGAAACGTCGTCGGCGAATACGGCGCCGCCTCGCTGGGTAGCGACCCGGACGCGACCGACGTTGCGGGCTTCGACCGGGCGATCCACGACCGACGTGTCGAGAGGGACCGTGAAGCGTCCCAGGCATACCAGCAAGACGTCCTGGAAACGATCACCGAACGACTGCGCCTGCACGGGACGGACCTTCTCGTCGCGTCCGCACTGCGAGACCCCGCAGGCGCGGGGATGGGCGTCTACACCGACGCGGGCGATCCCAAACAGGCACAGCAAGCCCTCGCGGATGCCTTCGAGCCGATCCAGGCGTTGCTCAGCGAACCCCGGCCGGGCGTCGAGTCGGACGTTGTCGTCGTCAACGACGGACCCACGGATGTCGACGCCACGCTGGCCTGGAAGACGGACGGCACGTCCGGAGAGCAAGAAATATCCCTCGAAGGAAACAAGACGAAACCGGTAACGACAGTCGTGATCCCCCCGGAAGCGGAGACGATCGAACTATCGCTGTCGCTGCCGGACCGGTCGGTCACGAACACCTATCCGTTATAAACCTCCGTGGTAGGATCTCACATTCCCACGAATTGAACGCCGATCCCGTGATATGGCGACCCATGGACCAGAGTGACCGGAATCTTTAAACGACGGGACAGTGTAGTAGCAAATACCTGAACGCTTCGAGCGTTCGGCAGTATCGCGCGACGCCCAGCATGACAGGGAAGCTACTTATCAGGCGCCAGCAGGTCGGTAGCGACCGTACTGTCGAACGCCGGAGCGGGAACGGCACAGAGAGTCAACCATGACAGATTCGATAGACCAATCCAAGAACGTATCAGTTAGCGAAGAAGACCTCGAGAACAAATCCAAGGGCGAGCTCATCAAGCTCGCCGGCCAGCTCAGAGATCGACGCAACGATCTCAACCAGATGGCTTCCGAACGCGCCTCGAAACGTGACGACCTCAACGCCAAGACTCGCGAGAAGGTCGACGAGGCCCAGGAACACCGCGAGAAGCGCGACGAGCTCAACGAGAAGGTACAGGAGCACAAGGAAAGTCGCAACGAGCTCAACGCCGAGGCGAACGAACTCTTCGAGGAAGTCGAACAGAAGAAAGAGGAACTGGAGCTCAACGAGGGCAAGAGCGTCGACCAGCTCGAAGAGGAGATCGAGGATCTCGAGTTCAAACAGCAGACGGAAGTCCTCGACTCCGAGGAGGAGCAGGAACTCATCGAGAAGATCGAGAACAAGCGTGAACAGCTCGCCGAGCGCAAGGAGAAGTTAGAGCAGACCGACGACGTCGACGAGCTCAAGGCCGAGGCCCAGGAGATCCGCTCGGAGGCCAGCCAGCACCACCAGAAGGTGACCGAGTTGGCTGACGAGGCTCAGGAGCATCACAACCAGATGATCGAGGCCTATCGTGAGGCCGACGAGATCCGTGACGAGGCCGACGAGATGCACGAGAAGTTCGTCGAGGCCCAGGAGGCCGCAGATCAGCACCACGAGGACTTCGTCCGCGTCCAGAAGCGCCTGCGCGAACTCGACAAGAAAGAGGAAGAAGAGGAGCGCTCGCGTCGCGAGGAGGAGAAGGAGGCCGCCCGCGAGGAAGCCGAAGAGATCTACCAGCAGTTCAAGGACGGCGAGACCTTGGATACCGAGGACCTGATGAAGCTGCAAAAGACCGGTCTGCTGTAGGCGGGACGACCGATCGTCGCGTGGGACGGGTGACGAGGATTTTTATCTATCCCCGGCTACCTCCCGGATGTGAGCACGCTGGTGGTGTGTGTAGACCGGGGGAGTGATCTTGCGGGAGCGGCTGACCCGCCGGTAGTTGGGTTCGAAGCGGTCGAATCGTTAGTCACGGAGTTCGGTATCGACGACCCCGAGGACAGCCGCGTGAACTGTCTCCTCGAAGGGCTTCGAATCACGCGTGATCTCGAAGACGACGGTGAGGAGGTGACAGTCGCAGTCCTCTCGGGGGGTGGTGAGACCGTCGGCGTCGACCGGTCGGTGGCCCGCCAGACCGACGAACTGCTCGAGACGTACGATCCGGACTCCGCGATCGTCGTCACCGATAGCCCGGAGGACGAACGCCTGGTACCGATCGTCGAGAGCCGGATCCCTGTCGACGCCGTCGATCGGGTGATCGTCCGCCAGTCCCGGGATATCGAGTCGACGTACTATCTCCTCAAGCAGTTCATGGCCGACGAGGAGCTCCGTGAGACCGTCCTGGTCCCCGTCGGGGCGGCGCTGCTGGCGTTGCCGATCCTGCTTCTGGTCCTCAACAGCGTGACGATGACCGTCGGCGCGATCGCGGCAGCCGTCGGACTGGCGTTGCTTTATAAAGGGCTCGGGATAGACGAGTACGTCGCCGATCTCCCCCGACAGATCAACGAGGCGTTGTACTCCGGGCAAGTGTCGCTGGTGACGTACGTCGTCGCGGCGGGATTGACGTTGATCGGTCTGTTCGTCGGGGCGCTGGGAGTCTCGGCGACCGCTTCCGATGCCGAGGTCATCCTGGCGATGCGTTTCGGGTTCGACAGCGTTCCGTGGCTGACGGCGGCCGCGCTGGCCGCGAGCACCGGCCGGCTGCTCGACGAACTGCTCCGCCGGGAGGGCGTCCGAAGTGCCTATCTCAACCTGCCGTTCGGGGTCGTCGCAGTCGGACTCGTGGTTCGCGGCGTGACGGGGTACTTCCTCGAACGGGCTGCCGTCTTCTCCTCGGTGCGGATCTCGACGGTCGACTTCGGACCGATCGTCATCGAGGGCTTCACGGTCTCACCGAGTGCCAGACTCGCGCTGTTCCTGCTGGCCGGGATCCTCGTCAGTCTGATCGGCGTCCGCTTTGCCGCATACGTCAGTGGAACCGACGTCCAGGAGGATCTGGCCAGGGAAGCCTGATCGAAACGGACGTCTCAAGTATCGTCATCCGGAGCCACGATCATGGACGAACGGATCCGCGCCCGGGGTCACGAGAACGTGACCGCGACCCACGACAGCACTCTCGAGTTCACCAGCGACGACTACCTCACGCCGGCCGGGGACTGTATCCTCGCCGTCGAGGCCGATCGAACCCCAAACGAGTTCGATCCCGCGTTCGTTGAGGCCTGCCGGGACCACGACGCGACGATCACGGCCACGATCGCAACCGACAGCCACCGGTTCGAGATCACCGGACGCGGTCATCCCGACCTCTCCTTCGAGAACGACCGCAGCCTCGTCGTCCGGACCAGCGACTACGTCGACGACCGGACCGTGATGGTCGATGCGGACGCGGCGGCCGCTGACGTAGATCGGAATCTGATCGAGACACTCGCGGACGGCGCGTCGGTCACAATGACGCTGTCTGTCGAGTGACCCCAATCGGTGTGTGTGTGTGTTCGATAAAGGACACGATACGACAACTGACGCCCCAGGTTCCGGACCCAGCCGAACGGTGAACGCTCACGGACACGTCTTGTGGGCCGGTCAGAACGACGGGCGTGTCCGGTCGTTTTTCTCCGTGGCCGCCGGAACAGCGGCCATGGACGAGGACGCGGAACCGAGCCGGAACATCAGCGGCGGGATCGACGGCGGTGGGTCAGTGACGGCCTTCGAAACCGATGCGAACGCGGACACCCGAGCCGGCGCAGTCGTCGATCGGCTGGGAGAGTTGTATTGGGAAAAGACCTACGGGGGCCGCGACGCCTTCGAGACGCTCGTACGGACGATCCTCAGTCAGAACACCAGCGACGCGGCGAGCCAGCCGGCCCACGATGCGCTGATGGAACGGTACGGATCAGATTCGGAAACCGACGCGGACGGCGGTGAGAGGGGGGCAGATCTCGTCGAGATGCTGGCTGACGCCGACCGGGAGGAACTCGCGGAGACGATCGCCGAGGGAGGACTGCACAACCAGAAGTCCGCTCGCATCATCGAGATCGCAGAACTGATCCTCGCCGAATACGGCGGGGAAGCCGCGTTCGACGCGTTCGTCCGCGAGGAAGATGCCGGAACAGTCCGGGAGACACTCCTTTCGATGAACGGTGTCGGCCCCAAGACGGCCGACTGCGTGTTGCTGTTCGCCGGCGGACGTCCCGGTGTCTTCCCTGTCGACACGCACGTCCATCGAATCTATCGCCGACTGGGCATCGCCCCGCCGGACGCCGATCACGAGACGGTCAGGGAGGTGCTCGAACGGGACGTTCCCGAAGGGAAGTGTGGCTTCGGTCACACGGCGAGCATCCAGTTCGGCCGCGAGTACTGCACGGCACGGAAGCCAACTTGCCTGGACGGCCCCGAAGCGTGTCCACTATCCGACCTGTGTGATAGAGTCGGCGTCGACATCGGGGACAGCGAGGCCCACGATTCGGCCGACACGATCGGCGATTGATCCCGCAGATCCGTGACCGAGCCCCACCTTTTTATCACGATTGATCGTAGCATCCTTTATGGCACCGTTCGACGAGTACTTTCGGCATCTGTCGGAGAAGCTCGCCGGGGCCGCTGACGGCGGGTTCGACCGCGAGCCCGACGCCCGTAACGCCTTCGTAGAGCGGTTCCTCACAGAGACCTATCCGGAGGAGTACGTCACCGTCGGCGGTGAGATCGTCGACGCGAACGGCGAGTCCAGCAATCGTGTGGGTGCAGTGCTGTACGATCCACACTTGCCGGTACTTTCGGACAGCGGTCGGTCTCGGTACCTCAGTGCGGGCGTCCACGCCCACGTGGACGTGAAACCAGACCTTTTCGGGGAAGTCGATCACGCCCTCAGTAAGGTCGATTCCATCAAACGCCTCAACGTGGATCGGATACCTGTCGGTGACGAAGTCGAACGACAGGAACAGCTCTTCTCGACAGTTTTTGCCTTCGAAGGACCTGACCCGGAGACCTTCAGAGACAGTGTCCTGCGGTACTACGCCAACCGGACCAGCCTGGAGGGGTGTGTGGATCTGATCTGTGTCCTCGACGAATACGTGGTAAGCTAACCCACGGCTAAAGCCGTGGGCTTTCAGCGTGGACTCCCGCTCTGGCCGAATTCTCGGCAGGAGGCTCATACTCTCCGTTCGCGTTCAACATCCCGCTGTTCAGGGCAATGCCTACGGATGCCCCTCCGCCGTCTCCAGTTTGGTTCCGGCGGAGATACCGCAATCCGATGTTCTTTGCAGCGTTGTAGTCAGCGTGGTTCTCGTAGCCGCATTTCAGACACTCGAAGTCCTCGCCCTCGCGGTTGTCCGGATGCGTGAAGCCACAGTGTGAACACCGCCGAGAGGTGTTCTCCGGGTCAACCTGTTCAACGTCGATACTGTACTCTGCGGCTTTGTACTCGACGTACTCGTAGAGGCGGTTGAACGCCCACTTGTGGCCCCACGACGCGCCGGTACGCTCGCGAATGTCAGTCAGGTCTTCAAACGCTATCACTGAACACCCGTACTCACGGGCTTCAGCCACCAAATCGTTCGAGATACGGTGAAGCGTTATCTTGAATCGGCCTTCCTCTTTCCGTCCGATCGACTGGATATTATCGTGTGCCCACCGCGTGCCACACTCTTGGAGGTCACCACGGCGTTTCTCGTATTCTCGTCGCCAGTGGTCGAACTCATCACCAGTCCAGAACGTGCCAGTCGAGGCAACTGCAAGATTGTTCACGCCGAGGTCTACCCCGAGAACTGTGCTGTTCTCGGTGGCATCCTGTGCCGACGTGTCAGGCTCCACGTCCGTCTTTGTGTGGATGTGAAGCATCCAGTTGCCGTTCGTGTAGTGCAGTTCGGCTCCCGTGGTTTCGTACTCGTCTGAAAAGAGGTACTCCGCGTGGGGCGTATATCGGTCGTCGTCAGGGAGCACGTAGTCGGCTTCAATGCGACCGTCAACCGTTGCTAACGACACGTACTCGTCGTGGAAGGTGGTGGTACGGTGGTCGTAGACGAGGTGCGGGCTGGTGAAGTGGGGCATCGACGCCTTCTTCCCCTGTTTCCATTTTTCGACAACGCTCTTGCAAGCGTCGGCAGCCTTGTTTCGGGCGGCTTGGACGTGGTTGCTATGTAATGCTGTTTCATCACGCACGTCCTCGTAGGTTTCCTCGTGAAGCGTCGTCTTGCTGGTGGTGACGTACTCACCTGAGAAGGCGTGGCGCGTCACGTAGTTAGCCGCCCATAGGAACTCGTCTACGGTGTCTTCGAGGAGTGCGGCGTCGTCACTGTCCACGTCGAGTTTGACCGGGACAGTCCGCCGCTTCTCCATACATCATATGTATACTTGGTGGTTCAAATATATTGGGGAGTCGGCCTGTCGTAGTCGGTGGATTGTTGCACAAAGCGTACGCGCTTGCTCCCACCCGTGAACGGGTGGGTTTCCGCGCTGTTCCGCTATGATCACGCAGTTCTCGGGACCCGAACCTGGCTTTCGGTTCCTCCGGACCGGGGCCGACAGCCTGACCGCGTTCTACGTCACCCTGGCCGGCGCCGTCTCGACGAACTACTGGCACCGTCGGCCGGTCGTCTCAGCGTACATGGACCGAACGGAAGCTGAACAGTTCTGATCGTTCGTCTCGGCGACCGTGCGGATCCCCTCGAAGACGTCCCAGGCTTTCTCCCGGAGATACCAGCCTTATGGGTTCTCGTTGATGTCACCACGCGATCCGATGTCGACGTTGGAGACTTCGACCACACACCCCGTCTTGTTTCTCTCAATCGGACGATCGAACAGCGAGGACGAGCATCGCGGTTGTTATCAGTGCGAACGCGAGTAGCGACAGGTTCGGTATCGACAGGCCGAGGACTCGCAACTGGATAGTCCCGCACCCACCTCCCCCGAGTGTACACGCGCCTCCCGTCGCGGCCGAAACCTGCAACATGGAGTGATAGGCCGCGATCCCGCCACCGAGAGTCGATAGCGGGAGTGCGGTCCGGAAGACACCACGTCGGTTCTCGAAACTCGCTATCCCGAGGACGATCACGAGCGGGTACATCAAGATGCGCTGATACCAGCAGAGTCGGCAGGGAACCAGTCCGAGACCGAGACTCAAATAGAGACTGCCGGCGGTTGCGACAACGGCGATCAGCGTGGCGACAGCGAGCCACGTCCGGGAACCCCGGCGAAACCGGTCGAAGGCTTTCGATCGATCAGGGCTCGAGACGTCGGTCATGTAAACAGCCCAGCAGTCAGACGAACCGGAAGGTCTCTAGGTTCTTGGGCGCGAACGTCCGGAGATTGTAGTCGTGATACAGTGCCGAGGAGAGGTCCTGGACGGAGGACTCGTCGCCGTGGACACAGAGGATCTTTTCCGGGCGTGGGTTCATCGTCTTCACGAAGTTTTCCAGGCCCTGGCGGTCGGCGTGGCCCGAGAACCCATCGACGGTCTCGACGTCCATTTCCAGCTGCAGGGTGTTCCCTCGGCTCCCGTTGCCCAGCGGAATCTCGTCCCAGCCGTTCTGGATCCGCCGACCCAGCGTCCCCTGGGCCTGATACCCGACGAAGACGAGCGTCGAGTCCGGGTCGGGACCGACGTGCTCGAGCCAGGACATGATCGGCCCGCCAGTGACCATCCCCGACGTCGAGAGGATAATCGCGGGATCGCCGTCGGCGACGTCCTGTCGCTCGTCCTCGCCGCCGTCGATGTGGTTGAACTGGTCGGCGAGGAACGGGTTCTCGTCGTCGTGGAAGATCCGATCCCGGAGATCGTCACGGAGATACTCCGGATACGTGGTGTGAATGGCAGTCGCTTCCCAGATCATCCCGTCCAGGTGAACCGGCATTTCCGGGATGTCGCCGCTTCGCATCGCCTCTTCGAGGACCAACATCAGCTCCTGGGACCGCCCCACGGCGAACGCCGGGATCAAGACCTTGCCGCCCTGCTCGTGGGTTTCGGTGATGACCTTCTTGAGTTTCTGTTCGGAGTCCGCCTGGTCGGTCTGATAGTCGTTGCGGCCGCCGTAGGTCGACTCGAGGACGAGCGTCTCGACACGCGGGAAGTCGTTGACGGCACCGTTGAACAACCGCGTGTCCTCGTAGTGGATGTCCCCGGAGAAGGCGACGTTGTACAGACCGTCGCCGACGTGGAAGTGCGAGACCGCCGAACCGAGGATATGCCCGGCGTTGTGCATCGTCAGCTTGATGTCCGGCGAGATGTCCGTCACGTCGCCGTATTCGATCGGGATGGTGTGTTTGATCGCCTCTCGAACCATCTCTGAGTCGTAGGGCGGACTCCGTCCCTCCTTGGCAGCGACGTCGAGGTAGTCGAGCGTGAGCAGGCCCATCAGATCGCGGGTCGGCTCGGTCGTGTAGATCGGGCCGTCATACCCGTATTTGAACAGGAGAGGAATGAGCGCGGAATGATCGAGGTGAGCGTGGGTCAGGACGACGGCGTCGAGCGAACTCGCGCCCGACCCGAGCGCCTCGGGCACCTGGAGGTACGGGACCTCGCCCTCCGCACCGGGCTTGTCGCCACAGTCGATGAGGACACGGGTCTCGGGCGTCGAGAGGATGAACGCAGCACGGCCGACCTCCCGACAGCACCCGAGTGTGGTGATACGGACCCACTCGTCGTCGGACATCTCCTCACGGTGGATCTGCCGACCGATGCGTTCGAGAATATCCCGACGGTCTTCCCGTTCTTGCGTGAGGAAACTACGGACGTTACTGACTGTCGAGGACTCGATCGGTGGCGTTCGGACGACTTCGGGCGTCCAGCCGACCTCCTTGGTTATCTCCCGGAGCGTCGAACCGTGCCGGCCGATCACCATCCCCGGTTTCTCGGCCTCGATGACCACCTCGCCGGTGTCCTCGTGGAAATCCAGGTCGGTGACGCTGGCCTCCTCGGGGATCACCGCACGAATCTGCTCTCTGGCCTCAGACGGTCGAGAGAGGACCTCTGGATCCGGCCGAACGGTGATCCGTTTGCGGAGTTTCGAGGCCAGTCGCCGGACGAGGTCGCCGTTGTCCGCGAACGTCTTGGGATCGCGGGTGTAAACGACCAGCTCCGGCCCCTCGTAGGTGACCTCCGTGATGGAGATGTCGTTCGGTACTTCGCTCTCGATCGTCGCCTTCGTGTCCTCGAGTTGCTGATCTACCTTGCTCATAGCTGCAAGAACCAACGGGCGCCCCGACCCTCACCGCGGCACAGATTCGAACGTCCCCGCGCAGTCCCGTGCTGTCGATGGGTGGGACCCCGACTGAATAGTAATGTCATGATACGATAACGCTTTCCGCTCGTGTGGTACTCCGGACCGGTTCGACTAATGCTGAGAGTCCGGAAAACCGAGCTCCACGTGGTGGTATTCCCCTCTGCTAATAAAAACCTTCGGAAACATCCAGCACCGACTCACAGGAGAATCTCCGGAAACTACAGGATCGAACCCGTCGTGAGTGGTGCCATGCGCGTGACGCCAGCCGTCGTCGCCACCGAACGGACCTGGATCGAAGACCGCGGCGAGGTCGTCGTCCCACTGATCAACCGTGTCCGTACTGATCTGGGCGACGCTTTCGAGACCGACGTCGAACGGATCAGCGACGAACAGTACCACGACGCGGTCAGGACAGTCTTTGCAGACGGAGATCGCGCCGTCAACGTCGCCGCGCTGGCCGCCATCCTCCGTGACCTAGACGTCGAAGGGGACTACCCGGGATTCGTCGTCGACGAACAGCTCGGCCGACAGCTTGCTGCGACGGTCGCAGGCGGCCAGCCGCTGTCGACGCTTGCCGAAGCCACGTTCCACTACACGGACGTACAGAGGCACGGCGATCCCGACGACGCCGCGGGACTCGACGACCTCGACGCGGCGCTTGCGGCCGGGTTCCAGACGCGCCTGCCCGGCTGGGAGTGGACCGAAGGTGAGAGTCCGTTCGGGATCGATCCGGACCGGGAGTGAACGCGGTCCCGATATCCGGACTCCACCCGACAGACATTCCGGTAGCTCTTGTGACTCGACGACTTATCGGTCCCCATGCGCGTCGAGCAACTCGGGGAGGGGCACCCGGAACTGGCGATCGTGGCGGCGATCCACGGCGACGAACCCTGTGGCGTTCGGGCAGTCGATCGGCTACTGGGCGACGAGTCGACGGTACAGCGACCGGTCCGACTCATCGTCGCGAACGAGAAAGCCCTGGCCGAGGGGGTCCGCTACGTCGATACGGATCTCAACCGGGCGTTCGACGAGGCGACGTCCGAGGACGCTCACGAGCGAGACCTCGCGGTCGAACTCGCCGAGGCCGTCCGGGGATGTACGGTACTGTCGATCCACTCGACGCGCTCAGCGGCCAAACCTTTCGCGATCACGTCCGGACTGAACGATCTCGCCAGAGAGATCGTCCCACACCTCTCCGTCCGGGCGCTGGTCGAGACCGGCGTCAACGCCGAGGGACGACTGTTCGCCGCGGAGGCGGACATCCTCGAAGTCGAGGCGGGCTATCAGGGTTCGGTGGAAGCCGCCGAGAACGCCTACCGGCTGGCCCGGGAGTTCTTGACGGCCACGGGTGCCATCGCCGGTGAGACCATCGCCCACGACCTGGAGGTCTACGAGCAGGGCGAGCCCGTCGAGAAGCCACCGGCCGAGGAATACGAGGTCTTCGCCGAGAACTTCGTCCACGTCGACGCCGGCGAGACCTACGCCGCGGTTGACGGGGAAGGACTGGCCGCCGAGGAGGGCTTTGACCCTATCCTCTTCTCGGCATACGGCTACGAGCACATCTTCGGCTACCGCGGGACCTTCGCCGGGACGCTCCGGACGACGGAGGACGGGGCGGCGACGCTGACGGCCGATTGAAACGCGAGCGTCGGCTGCCGGGTCACCGCCGCACTCGCTCGACAGGCGGATCGAACAACAGAGCACGTCGATCTGTGGTACCTCACTGAGGAGAGGGGTCCCCGGATATCTATCGACGAAGGCTAGGATCGCGTCCGGGACACCCCGCAAACTCACTCGTAACGCCCGATCGCGACCAACGCTACCAGCGCCCCGACTGCGACTAAACTCATGTCTTTCAGCGTATCGTTGTTCGTCATCCAGTCGGCCATCGCCGGGAGCGTGTCGCGACCGTAGTGGACCGCTTCGACGGGCTCCCAGAGGACACCCAAGAGGACGACGAGTAGCGCTAGGAGATCGTCCCGCCGCGGGACGATAGCGGCCAGGCCGAGCGTCAGTGCCAAGCCACCGGAGAAGTGCAACAGTGAGTCCGCAAACCAGGGACTGGGGACGACTCTGAGAGGGAACACGGCGACGATCGCCACGCCGAGTGCGACCGCCGAAGCGCCCAGAAGCGTCCGGTTGATCCGCCATTTCCCGTCGGGACCGCGGGCAGCGTCAGTCACGAGTGTTCACCATCAGTTCCCCCAATGCTCTGATTGGTTTCAGGTGACTTGAAGCCTGGCCTCTCTCGAGGAGGAAAGCAGCGAGGCGGGGCTTCGCCATCCCGCAGGATTCGAGGGGCAGGACCGAACCGACACCCGAAGCGGATAGACGGTGGCTTCGCGGAAAGCGAGCGGAACACGGCGGGTTTATGCCGTCCCTCGTGGACACACGAGTATGAGCGGCGAGCAAGAGCTCGGCATCACCGAGAGCAAGGAACACGCGACCGGCGAGTGGTACGCCGAACTGGTCCAGAAAGCCGGCCTGGCCGACTACGCCCCGATGGGCGGGTTCATCGTCACCCGCCCCCGCGGGTACGCCATCTGGGAACGACTCCAGAACTACCTCGACGGCTGGTTCAAGGAGACCGGCGTCCAGAACGCCTATTTCCCGCTTTTCATCCCCGAAAGCTATCTCGAAAAGGAGAAGGACATCGTCGAGGGGTTTGACCCCGAGGTGGCGTGGGTCACGCAAGGAGGCTACGACGAACTGGAGGAGCGTCTGGCGGTCCGACCGACAAGTGAGAGCATCATCACGCCCTTCCTTGCCCAGTGGACCCGATCCCATCGGGACCTCCCGATCCGCGTCAATCAGTGGTGTAGCGTCGTCCGGTGGGAAGCCACCGAGACCAAGCCGTTCTTCCGCACGAAGGAGTTCCTCTGGCAGGAAGGTCACACCGCCCACCACGACGCCGGGGACGCGATCGAGGAGATGGAGACCCGTCTCGAGCAGTACGAGCGCCTCTACGAGGACGTCCTGGCGATGCCGGTGTTGACCGGCCGGAAACCCGAACACGACAAGTTCCCCGGCGCACACACGACGACGAGCGTCGAGGCGCTGATGCCCGATGGCAAGTCAGTCCAGGGCGGGACCTCCCACTACCTGGGGACTTCCTTCGCGGAGGCCTACGACGTGACGTACGTCGACGAGGACGAAGAAGAGAAGACTGCCCACACGACCTCCTGGGGGCTGTCCTGGCGGGCGCTCGGTGCGCTGTTCATGACTCACAGCGACGACCAGGGACTGGTCCTGCCACCGACGCTTGCCGAGACCCAGGTCGCCATCGTCCCGATCTGGGACGAGGACAGCAAGGACGACGTCCTCGAATACGCCGAGACAGTCGAGGCGGCCCTCCGAGATGCGGGCGTTCGGGTCGAACTGGACGACCGCGACCACCGCAATCCCGGCTTCAAGTACAACGAACACGAACTCAACGGTGTCCCGCTCCGGATCGAGATCGGATCCTACGAGGTCGAAGACGACGAACTCACGCTCGTCCACCGTCCCGACGGCGAGGAAATTACGGTCGAGCGCGAAGGCGTCGCCGAAATCGTCTCCGAGCATCTCGATACCATCTTCGCGAAGCTCTACGCGAGCGCCGAGGAAACCCTGGAAGGAGAGATCCGCGAGGCGGAATCCCGTGAAGAGATCCTCGGTACGATCGGCCAGCACGGCGGCTACGTCAAGTGTGGCTGGTGTGGCGACGAGGACTGCGAGGAACCGATCAAGGACGCCATCGCCGCCGAGATCGTGATGGTTCCGAAGGACCGCGACGAGGAACCGATCCACGACGACTGTGCGATCTGTGGCGAGGAGGCCGAGGAGACGGCATACTTCGCCAAGACATACTAAACCATCTTTTTCCCGCTCGGGTTCGCGCAAAGCGCGAACCGCTCGCGGCAAAAACATGGGTGAAAAAGGCCGACGGCTCGACCGCCGGTCTCGCCGATCGCGTCACGCGGGACAGTCAGTGGATTCTCGGTCGGCCTCCACGTGACATGCACACATTCATCGAGGATCGCGCGGACGCGTTTCGGGCCGACGGTAACACCACCCTCGACAGCGACGGCTGATCGATACGGAGTGAGAGGAGGTGCACCTCGACGTCTGTGGACTCCCCTGCAGTCAGCGGACCACTACGTCGACGGCCTCGGTCAGGACGTTCGCCGCTCGTTCGACATCCCGCTGATCGACGTACTCCCGCGGCGAGTGGGCGACCGGTCCCTCGTCGTCGCTCAACACGCCGGGACCGAAGACGACCGTCGGCGCGATGTCGGCGAACTGGGCGGCCTCCGTCGCCGCACCGAAGGGGCGCACGGCCCCGCCGCTCGCGTCCCGCAGAACCTCGACGATTTGAGCCTCTGGGTCCGTCTCGAACGCCTCGGGGAACGGCGTGTCGGGCCGGATCAGTTCGACGGAGATGTCGATATCCCCGGGGAGCGAGTCCCGCAGGTGAGCCTTCAAGGAAGCGGGAAACTCCTCGCTTCGCTCGGGTGGGACGCTCCGACGATCGAAGGTGATCGTCACTTCGGCCGGGATCTGGTTCGAGGCCTCGCCGCCCTCGATCATCGTCAGCGTCAGCGTCGGCGCGCCGAGCGTGTCGTGCTCGCCGGGGCCGTGCTCGTCGTCGTAGCGATCCATCGCTTCGATGGTCGGGCCGACGGCCCGGAGCGCGTTGATCCCGTCGGCCGGATCGCTCGCGTGGGCACTCTCACCGGTGAGGGTAATCGTCCCTTCGAACTGACCGCGGGCGGCGTAGCAAATGTCCAGCCCCGTCGGTTCGCCGACGATCGCCGCGTCGAAGTCAGTGACTGACGTCTCGACGAGGTGTGCCGCGCCGGTCTGGGTCGTCTCCTCGTCGGGCGTGACGGCAAGAGTCACTCGCCCGTCCCCGAGGTCGGCTTCCAGAAAGGCAGCTACCATCGCCGCCAGTGGCCCCTTCGCGTCACAGGCACCTCGTCCACGGACGACCTCGCCGTCGCGTTCGTACGGGACGTGAGGCGGAACGGTGTCGAGGTGGGTATTGAGCAGGAGGTGGGGGCTGTCGTCGGTGTCGTTGCTGCCTCGTTGCGCGACGACGTTTCCGCCACTATCTACGTGAACGTCCACGCCCGCATCTTCGAGGGTCTCGACGAGCAGCGTTCGCATCGCGTCGACCGACTCGTGGGACGGTGTCCGGACCGCGCGCTCGTGGAACTCGAGAACGTCGAAGGCCATCACTCGCGCTCCGGATCGGGCGCGCCGGGGGCCTCGTCCTCGACGCGTGTGACGTCGGCCATGGTCTCCCGGCGACGGACGACCCGGGCGCCGTCGCCATCGATCGCGATCTCGGCGGGCCGGGGCTGGGAGTGGAAGTGATTGGCGAGTTCGTACCCGTAGGCCCCGGCGTTGCCGATCGCGAGGACGTCCTTACGCTCCGGTCGGGCGATCGGTCGGTCAGTAGCGAAGACATCCGCGCTCGTACAGCACGGACCGCCGATCGAGACCGGCGCGTCCTCGCTGTCGGCCGAAGAGACGTTCCGGATCGGATGGTAGGCGTCGAACATCGCCGGCCGGATCAACGTCGACAGCGAGGCATCGACGCCGACCACGGTCGTTTCGGGGGCCTCTTTGATCGTGTTGACCGTCGTAAGGATCAACTCGGCGTCGGCGACGACGTACCGCCCGGGTTCGAATTTCATCGTCGTATCGAGGTCGCCGACCGCATCACGGACCGTCTCGGCCACGGCCTGGAGGTCAAGTGGTGATTCGTCCTCGCGATAGGGGACACCGAACCCGCCGCCGAGATCGACGAACTCCAGGTCGGCGTCGCCGACCTCACGGGCCAGGTCGGCGACTTTGCCGAGTGCGCGAGCGTGATCCTCAACCTCGTCGGAGAGGACACCGCTTCCTACGTGGGCATGAAGACCGACGAGATCGAAACGCTCCCGGAGGTCGTCAGCGAGTGCGGGAACGCGCTCGTAGGGAATCCCGAACTTCGCGTCCTTGCCGGTCGCAACCTTCTCGTGATGACCCGTCCCGATCCCAGGGTTGATCCGGATCGCGACGCGGCCGTCGTAGCCGCGCGCTTGGAGACGGTCGAACGTGTCCTCGGCACCACCGGTGATCGTGAGCCCCGGATTGTCCTCAGCGAGTTCGACCGCGTAATCGAGATCGGCGTCGGGCGGATTGACGGCCGTATACTGGAGTGTGTTCGGGTTAGCGCCCGCCTCGATCGCCCGCTGTAGCTCCCCGCGAGCGGCACACTCGATGGTCGCGCCGGTGTCCAGCAACGTCGAAAGGGCGGCTCGGCCGGTGTGGGCCTTCGCGGCGTACATCACCTCGGCGTCTGGAAAAGCCGCATCGAACCGGCGGTAGTTCTCGGCGACACGTTCAGGATCGAGAACGTACAGTGGCGTCCCGTATTCGGCGGCCAGATCGAGCAGCCGATCGTGGTCCCAGTCGGCGAGGCGCCGGACCAGTGGCGAGTGACTCATTAGCGAAAACAGGGGAAGGTCGATAACAAGGATTGCGCTTCGGGGTTTTCAGGAATACTCTCTGTAAGTTCAGCACAGATCTCCATTGGGTGTTCTTTTGTTTCATCATCACAATCATCAACATTTGTTTATTCAAATCCACTATACACTATATTTTATCACCGTTATGTCGGCTAGAAGTTTATTATTGCTCGGAAAATAGCCTCAACTAGGATGTGTTAAGACCAATAATTCACGCACATAATGTAATTATAGTAGTATTAGCATCCAAAATAAATAATGGATGTGAATATTACTGGATCGAATCACGGGGTCTGTGCGATGGACCACCCCGGACCTCAGCTCATCGAACAGTCTTCCGAACGCATACCCCCACTCACCGACACACTCAATGTTTGACGACAATCCAAACGACTCCGGATTCCCCCCGGTCGAACGCCGTACAGTGTTGAAATCAACGGCTGCCCTTCTAGCGGGCAGCGCTCTCACATCAGCCCCCGCATCGGCCCATCACTTCGGTTCGAAGATTCACTACGAACCGCAGGTCGACGAGGACAATCTCATGCAGTTGTCCGTCGAGGGTCACGAAGTTCTCGATGACGGAGTGAAACTGGACCTCGGGAGCCACGAAGGGTACATTCGTCTGTTCAGTGACACCCTCGCTCGTGTTTCCATCGTGGACCTCGAAGAGGAAGAATACGAATCCCGTGGAATCAAAAAGGGACGCGGCGACTGGGACATCCCGGACTTCAGCGTCGAGACGAGTCCCGAAACAATCGCCATTGAAACCGACACCATCACCGTCGAGATCAATACTGAACTCTTCGGCGTCCGGTTCCTCGATAAGGACGGGACCGTTGTCAACGAAGACTACCTGGACAAGGGGTCGTCGGGATACGTACCATCCCCCGAGCGCGACGGGACAGCGGCCGACTCGACGCCAACGACGCCGTCATCGTACGCGAGTTACAAAAACGAGACCGACTTGGAGACGGGGTCGTCGGGGTACGACTCACCCACACAGAACGACGTCGAAATGACCGATCCGACCCCGAACGAGCCGCTTCCCTACGTGTACAAGAAGGCCGACGAAGACGAAGCCTTCTACGGGTTCGGCGAACAACCCGAACTCACTCTCAACCAGCGCGGGAAGAAACTCGAAAACTGGAACACGGACCAGTACGGGTACTTCTACACGAACGACTATGTCTACGCCTCGATTCCGTTCTTCGTCGGCCTGAAGGACGCTGGTGCCTACGGCATCTTCTTCGACAACCCCTACCACACGGTGTTCCACACGCCCAAAGTGGCGAACGCCGACGGCGTCGAAGAGACCTACGACACCAACGCCGGCGAGGACTACTACTACTTCGTCGGCGACGGTGGCCAATTAACGTATTACTTCGCCTACGGGCCGGAGATCGGCGACGTACTCGACAGCTACACGAGTCTGACTGGGACGATCAACCTGCCACCCAAGTGGGCGATGGGTTTCCACCAGAGCAAGTGGGAGTACAGCCCTGACGAACTCGTCGAAGTGCCACATCGGTACCGCGAGGAGAGCATCCCACTGGACGCAATGCACTTCGACATCGGCTACATGGAAACCTACCGTGTCTTCAGTATTCAGGACTCCCACCGGGATGCGCTGCAGTCGCTCAGCGACGAGCTACCGGAGCTCAAGACGGTCGCCGTCAACGATCCGGGCGTTGCAGTAGACGAAGAGGTTGACGTCGATGGAGACGGAGAACTCGAACCGTACGACCCCTATCTCGAAGGGGCTGCCAACGACTACTGGACCAAGGACGCCAACGGCGAGACGTTCAAAGCGGAAGTCTGGCCCGACGTCGCAGTGTGGCCCGACTTCTCCCGTTCGGAGGTTCGAAACTGGTGGGCCGAACAACACGACGTGTTGTTCGACGCGGGCTTCGACGGGGTGAAAAACGATATGGGTGAACCGGCGGTGTTCCAGAGCAACAGTAGTTACGACTGGACGATGCCAGTGGATAACGTCCACGGAACGGGCGACGACACGATGTTACACGAGGAGTACCACAACATGTACGGGTTCGACTACGCGCGAGCGGCACGCGAGTCGTTTGACCTCTTCAAGCCCGACGACCGTCCGTTTCTGTTGAACCGGAACCTCTACGCCGGTGGTCAACGGTACGCGGCTATCTGGACCGGCGACTGTGTGAGTGATTGGGCCCACCTTCAGATGCAGATACCGATGATGATGAACATGGGACTTTCCGGGCTAGCGTTTTGCGGGCACGATGTCGGCGGATTCGTCGGGCGGCCTTCTCCCGAACTATTCAAACGCTGGATAGAGGTGGGTGCGTTCATCCCCTTCTTTCGGAACCACACGGACACCCACCAGAAGCAAGACCCGGACCTCCCGCGCAATCAACACCCCTGGACGTTCGGCGAGGAAGCGGTGGATATCACGAAGAAGTACACCGAGCTACGATACAAGCTGCTTCCGTACCTTTACAACGAGTTCCAAGACTCCTCTGAGAGTGGAAAGCCCATCTTCCAACCGCTCGTCTACCAGTTCCAAAACGACGAAGAGGTCCGGGACATCACAGATCAGTTCCTCTTCGGTGACGACATGCTACTCGCACCAGTCCTCGAAGCGGGCGCGACCGAGCGCGACGTTTACCTCCCGGATGGTGAGACCTGGGTCGACTTCTGGAACAATGAGGTGTACGACGGCGGCCAGTGGATGACCGTCGACGCGCCGATCGACCACCTGCCGATCTACGTTCGCAAGGACTCGGTCATCCCGATGCGCGAAGTGCAACAGTACACGGGAGAAAAGCCGCTTACGACGCTTCAACTAAACACCTATCTCGACGAAGAGACGTCGTACTCGTTCTACGAGGACGACGGTGCGACCAACAGTTTCGAGGACGGCGAGTACAACGTGACGAACTTCACCATCACGGAGACAGAGAAAGGCGTCGTCACCTTCGACTCTCGGGTAGAAGTCCGGAACTACGACGACTCGCAGCTGTCGTCGTACCTGTTGGGACTCGACCGGTCGAGAGCGCCGAAGAAGGTCCAAGCAGGGCCGACAAAGTACGACGAAGTCGCCGCCGACACGGTCGAAGACACGTTGAACTCGTTCGCCTACAGCCAAGATGAGAGCGCCGTACTGGTTCACATTCCCGCCGGCGAAGTGTACAACGTAAAGCTCATTTTCAACGAACACAGTCAGCAGTAGGCGATCTCTGCTACTGCCTCGTTTATCAGCTTCCACTGTCGATAATCCCCATCACACCAGCTGGTGGCCGCGACTGACGAGGGGAGATTCTCGGAGAACATCCGGGTGGGCGATCGTGCCTACGAGTGGCCCTCGCCCCGCGTGGGGTGACAAACGCCACCGCGAATCGCACCGAGATAATTCCTCCTCACTCCCGGAGCGCGTCCTCGCGCTCTGCCCCTTCCAGCGTCTCGCTCCCACCTTTTTCGTCGTCGGGTTGCTCGTTTCACTCGCAACCTCTCCTCGAAAAATCTGGACCAAAAAGGCGCTCACTCCCTTCGGTCGTTCGCCTGAACCCCGTGCCGAAGACACGCGGACACCTCTACTCCCGCAACGCGTCCTCGCGCTCTGCCCCTTCCAGCGTCTCTTCCTCGACGTGGGTCGCAACGACCGCCGGCTTGTACGCCCCACCGTCGAAGAGGTCGTGCTCGCCGATCGAACTCTCGACGAAGCGCTGGAAAGCCCGCCGCCCGGGTGGGAGTTCGCCATAGCGAATCTCTTCCTCGACCAGATCGTACACGGGGATCCGGGGCGAGAGCAAGGTGTCCTCGCCAACTACCGAGTTCTCACCGACGACGAACCCAGAGGTGACGCGACTGCCGGCCCCGAGTGCCACGCCATCCTCGACGACCACCGGCGCGTCCTCGACGGGTTCGAGCACGCCACCGATGACGGTGTTCGCGCCGAGTTTCACGTCGTCGCCGATCTGAGCGCACGAGCCGACGACATCGTTCGAATCGACGAGCGTGCCGTCGCCGACGTGCGCGCCGATGTTCACGAACGCGGGGCTCATCAGGATCGCGTCGCTGCCGACGTACGCGCCCCGGCGGATGACCGTCCCGTCGGGGGTGTTACGCGTTCCACGGTCACCGAGATCGGCCGTCTCCCTGAGCGGGAGGACATCGTGATACGTGACGTCGCCGTACTCGCGGGCCTGCGTCTCCCGGAGGGTGAAATTCAGCAGGATGCCCTGTTTGACCCACTCGTTGGCTTCCCAGGTGCCGTCGTGCTTCTCGGCGGCCCGCACCTCGCCGGCCTCCAGCGCTTCGAGGAAGCGATCCAGCGTGGCCTGCTGGTCGTCAGTGAGATCCGCCGGGGTCAGGTCGTCCGATCGATTCCAGAGGTCTTCGATGTCGGCCTTCAGACGCATGTTAACCCTCGATTACGTCCCCGAAGGTATAGAATCCCGGTTCCCGGCCAGCGATCCAGATAGCGGCGTCGAGTGCGCCCGCGGCGAAGACTCCGCGGTCCTCCGCGCGATGGGACAGCGTCAGTACCTCGTCGTTGCCGGCGAACATGAGTTCGTGTTCGCCACGGACATCCCCGGCTCGCCGGACGTGAACGCCGACCTCGCCTGCCTCGCGGGGGTCGATCCCCTCTCGGCCGTAAACCTCCGCGAAGTCCTCCTCGCGGGCGTCGGCGAGTGCTTCGAGCAGTGTCTTCGCCGTGCCGCTCGGCGCGTCCTGTTTCGCGTTGTGGTGTGTCTCGGTGAGTTCGATGTCGTAGCCCGGCAGCGCCTCGGTGGCCGCCCGGACGGTCGCCAACAGTGCCTGGATCCCGCGGGCGAAGTTGGCGGCCTTCAGGACGGCCACGTCCCCGCTGGCGTCTTCCAACGCCGCCACCTGGTCGTCCTCGAAGCCCGTCGTCCCGGTCACGAGCGGCACGCCCGCCTCCGCGCAGGCGTCGGCGAGCCCGACGGTCGCCTCGGGGACGGAGAAGTCGACGATCGCATCGGGCTCGTGGGTCGCCAATAGCGCGGCGATGTCGTCAGGCTCGTGGATCGGTTTGCCAGCGACCGTCTCGTCGTCCGTTGCGTCGACGGCGAAGACGACCGTCACGTCCTCGCGATCACTCGCCGTCTCGATGACTGTCCGGCCCATGCGTCCGGCCGCACCCGTGACGCCGATGCGTATCATGGTGGTCGCTCCGTGCTCGGCCCCGGAATGACTATCGGTCCGTCGTCTCGACGGGCGTCTCGATGTCGATCGGGTCGAGGTTTCCGAGTACGTCCCGGAGATGCTGGCGGTGTTCCTCCGAGAGCCGTGTCAGTGGCGACCGGAGTTCGGGTGATCCCAGGTCTCGGATCGACATCGCCTCCTTGACCGGGATCGGGTTCGTCTCGACGAACAGCGCCCGGGCGAGCGGACCGAGTTCGTGATGTAACTCGCGAGCGCGTTCGAAGTCCCCCGCGAGTGCCGCCCCGACCATCGCGCAGGTCCGAACCGGCTCGACGTTGGCCACGACGCTGATCGCCCCTCTCGCGCCGATCGACAGCATCGGTAGCGTCAGCGCGTCGTCGCCCGAGAGGACGGTGAAGTCCTTCTCGCGAGTGCGTTCGACGATCTCCGTGACCTGGCCGAGGTCGCCCGAGGCGGCCTTGAACGCCCGGATGTTCTCGTGGTCGGCGAGTTCGACGGCCGTGTCCGGTTCGATGTTGCGCCCTGTCCGAGAGGGGACATTGTAGACGATCTGTGGCAGGTCGATCTCGTCGGCGACCGTCAGGTAGTGCTTGCGGAGGCCGTGCTGTTCGGGCTTGTTGTAGTACGGCGAGATCAACAGGAGGGCGTCCGCACCGGCGTCCCGTGCCCGTCGGGAGAGCGAGAGGGCTTCGCGAGTGTTGTTGCTCCCGGTCCCGGCGATCACGGGCACGTCTTCGAGGACCCCAGCGACGGCCTCGATCACCTCGACGTGTTCGTCGTGGCTGAGAGTGGCGCTCTCGCCGGTCGAGCCGACAGGAACGACCCCGTCGACGCCAGCGGCTTCGAGTCGCCGGGCGTTGGCTCGCAGTTGATCGAAATCGATGCTCCCGTCCG
This sequence comes from Halorhabdus amylolytica, assembly GCF_004944975.1. Lineage (GTDB taxonomy): Archaea > Halobacteriota > Halobacteria > Halobacteriales > Haloarculaceae > Halorhabdus > Halorhabdus amylolytica. Next base: position 214,693 of record NZ_SPQG01000002.1, on the reverse strand, counting down.
CAGCGAAGGGCGTCGTCATCGCGGGATAGACGCCCTCGAACAGTGGTTGTGGTGGCATGGGTTTGATCCGGATTGTTCGGTGATCGGTTAATCGACGCGCCGTACCAAAAAACCGACCCGGGACGAGGTCGCCAGGCTCGCCACGAGCCAATCAGGAACGTTTGGGTTTCGGGTTCGGGAGCCGCGGATGGACACGCCGTGCGCGATCGGTAACCACCCCGCTACGTAGCTGTCCGGGCCCAGCACGCGTTCGGGGTGTCAACATTATGTGTCTACTCCCATCGCGAGATGACTTATGGATTGTGTTTAGGTGCTGTTTCAGGTCGATGGATTCCTGCGGGGCAGTTATTGCTCCTGAGAACGGGGCCAGTGCGGTCTTACGTATACGACGAGTTGTATACGCGCATAGACATGGGCTGGCAGTTCACGCCCGCCGCGCTGCCGCTTTTCGCCGCGACGCTGGTCGCGACAGTCGTGGCAGCTGTCGTCCTGAGAAAGCGTGACGCACCCGGAGCGAAGGCACTCGCCGCGATCGCCGTCGCCGCCGACTGGTGGTCGCTGACTGCTGGCCTCGAACTCCTCACGACAGACCCGCTCACCAGTGTCCTCCTGACGAAGGGTTCCTACGTCGCCATTGCGATCGTTCCCATCGCCTGGGTGGTGTTCGTCCTCGAATACACGGGGCGGCGCGACTGGCTGACGGATCCGCGTCTCGGTCTGCTCGCGGTGGTTCCAACGATCACTGTCCTGGCGGCGCTCACGAACGAGCCAGCCGGTATCCACTCGCTTTTCTGGGAGAACCTCGCCGTCGTCACAGACACCACGGAAGGGGTTCCGGACTCGCTGTACGGCCCCCTGTTCTGGGTCCACGCGGCGTACTCCTACTCGTTGCTCGCGGTCGGGTCGTATCTCCTCGTCGAACTTCTCGTCACGGCGGACGATCTCTATCGAACCCAGGCGGGGACACTCTTGCTAGCGGTCCTCGCGCCGTGGGGAGCGAACGCGCTATACCTCGCCGACGTGATCCGAACGCCGTACGATCCGACGATCGTCGGGATCGTGCTGACCTGTGTGCTCCTGTTGACGACGCTCTATCGACACCGGCTTCTCGACATCGTTCCGGCAGCCAGACGACTCGCCCGGACGGAACTGCTCGAAACACTCGAGGATCCGATCGTCGTAGTCGACGACGCACGTCGCGTGGTCGAGATGAACCCCGCAGCGATCGACATCTTCGGCGTCGAGCGAACGGCGGTGATCGGGGCGGACCTCTCGGCCGTCAGTCCGGAACTGCGTGAGTGGCTCGACAGCGACCGTACCGAGGAGACCATCACCGACGAGGTCGACAACGTCGACCGGTACTACGACGTCCAGGCCACGGCGCTCTCTCAGCGGAACGGCACAGCTTCGGGGACGCTGCTCGCCCTGCGGGATGTGACTGCCAGACAGCACAACCGCCAGCAGGTAAACGTCCTCAATCGACTGCTCCGACACAACCTCTCGAACACCGTCACGACGATCCTGGGGAACGCGGAGTACGCCGCGGCCAGCGCACGCGACGAGGAGGTCCGCGAGCGGTTGGACGTCATCGAGGAAAACGCCGCGACGATGATGGACAAACAGGAGAAACTCTACCGCGTTCTCCGGACGTTCGAACGCGAACGCTACGCCTGTGAGTCTCTCGATACCCTGTTGAAGGACGTCGTGGAGACGGTTCGAACGTCGTATCCGAAGTCAGACGTAGCGGTCGACCTCCCCGAGGCGTCACTCTCTTTCGAGGGCCAGGAACGTCTCCGTATCGCTCTCGAAGAACTGTTGACGAACGCGATCGTCCACGACGGCGACGCGCCGACGGTGACTGTCGCGGCCGGCGTCGCGGACGGGACGGCCCAGATCACGGTCGATGACGACGGCCCCGGGATCCCCGATCACGAACTCGAACCGATCACGAACGGCGAGGAGACCCAGCTGTCACACGGCAGTGGCGTCGGACTCTGGCTGGTCTCCTGGATCGTCCACTCCCTGGACGGCGCAGTCGACTTCGAGACCGGTGAAAACGGCACTACGGTCTCCCTGACGATCCCCGGTCGGGAAAATGGCGCGTAGCGGCCGCTCGTCGTCCTTCCTCGATCGTGGCGGCGACGCGTTCGGTCACTGTTCGAATCCGGTCGGCAACGGGTGCCATCACTCTCCGAAGTCGATCGCGTCGGCAACGGGCTCCGTCACCCGTTGAATCCGACGCGTTCCGTCACTGCTCGAAGCCGACGGCGTCGGCATCCTCGCGTGTCCGGCGCGCTGCCCCCTCCAGGTCAAATTCCCGGACGATCTCGCCGTCGCGGAGAAGCGGTTCGAACAGCGACTCGGCGTCGGTCGGTCCCGGGCGGTCGGCGAGACCGACCTCGTGACGGCCCGCCGCAGTCCGATAGACAGCTTTCTTTCCGGAGAGCTTGCCGCGCTTGGCGACCGGATCGCCCTCAATCGTGACGATGTCTAAGGCGAAGTCCTTCGGGTCGGCGTTGGAAACGTACCCGCCGACGCCAAAGCCGTCGGCGACATCCCGCAACTCCCGAAGCGTCTCGGGGTCGAGCCCGCCGCTGAGGAAGATCCCCACGTCGTCGTACCCCCGGGCGTCGAGTTCCCAGCGGACTTCCTGGACGATCCGCCGGAAGTCCCCGCGGCGTGAACTCGTAGTATCCAGGCGGATGCTGTCGAGACCGTCGACGGCCTCGACGGCCCGGATCGCCTCCTCAACCTCGTCGCTGTAGGTGTCACAGAGCGCCACCCGCGGGACGTCCGGACCGACAGCCTCGTCGAAGGCCCGCCAGGCGTCCTCCTGATTACCCCGACCGAAGCAGATGACCAGCGCGTGAGGCATCGTCCCGCCGGCTTCGCGACCGATCACCTCCCCCGCGGCGACGTTCGAGATGCCGTCCAGGCCGCCGAGCAGGGCGCTGCGTTCGACCATCGCTCCCAACGACGGATGGACGTGTCGCGAGCCGAAGCTCAACACCGTCGAATCGGGGGCGGCCCGGCGTGCGCGGAGCGCGTTGGTGGCGATTCCGGTCGGGTGGGAGAGAAAGCCAAGCAGTGCAGTCTCGAACCGTGCGAACTCACGATAGGGACCCTCGATCCGCATCACGGGTCCGTGATCGAACAGTTGTCCTTCGGGAAGGGCGTCGACATCGACGGGGTAGCCCTCCAGCAGGTGGGCTGCGTCTTTCAGTCCGGCCAGGACGGCGAATTCGCCGGTCGGAAACTGGTCGGCCGAGACCTCCGCGACGACCCGCGGGTTCTTGCCGGCGTGTTCGAGCGCCTCGATCGTCCGGTCGAAGTAGGCGTCGGTCGCTCGCCCGGACGCGATGGCCGACGGGGTAACGATGTCGAACGGCGTCTCCTCGGTCATGCTACGGTCGCTTCTCGCCGCGTCTAAAAAACCTGTCCGGTCGCCCCCGCCGTGTCACCGTCTCCGGAGAGACGTCACGGCGAAAGCGAGAAGTGCCGCAAACGCGGCCAGAACGGTAAATCCGGGGCCGTCTGTCGTCGTCACGATGCCCGTTCCGTCGTCATCGTCCGGGACCGGTGTCCGTTCACCTTCGGGGGCGGACCCCTCTCGAACCGCCGGGAGTTCCTCGACGTTCGGCGCGTTGACGATCACCAGCGTCTCGCCGGTCCGGTCCAGGTAGAAGGCGTCGCCGAATTCCTTGCCGTCCGGGATCCGCCAGGTCCCGAGTCGGCCCTCGACGGCCTCCGCGCCGCGGAACGTGAGCAGTCGCTCGTAGCCCTCGCTGAATTCAGCGGCGTCCTCGGGCGAGTCCCAGACTGTTTTGTAGACGTATCCCGTCTCGTTCGTCTCGCTCGACTCGTCGGTGACGTACGGCACCAGTTTGTCGCCGTCCCAGCCGGCCGTGTAGCTGTGATTGTAGTTGTACGGATCGAACTGTTGAGCGCCACCCGGAACAGCATTCACGTGGTTCGCGTAGGGAATGATCGCCTTGTCAGGCGGAATCCCGATATCGATGGAGGGGTACCACAGCGTCACGTACAGCCCCGCCTCGCCGAAGGAGGCGTAGTTGATACTCCCATTGACGTCGAGTACCCGCCAGCGATCATCGCTCCGATCCGGGACGGAAACGTTCGTCGGCGCGTCCTCGTCGTACTTCTCAGGATGGATCGTCTGCTCGGTCGATGCGGGCGGGTTCTCGTAGACCGCATTCACGGCTTCCCAGCCACCCTCCTCGCGGATCGCCTCGACGAACGGCGGGCCGTCACTATAGGGCTGGAGGAGGATCTGATAGAGCCCGAAGTGGGGCTGGAAGTCGGACGATGCACCCTGTGAGTCTTCGGGCATCAGGCAGGTCCCCTCCCACTCGTTCTCACAGTGCTGCTGATAGAGGTGATCGACGTAGTTGCCGTCGCCCTCGATGATGCCGTCCCTGGCGTTGTGGAGTTCCTGTGTAGACTGGTTGAACGAGGCGATGTCGAAGCGCTGGTCCTGGAGGGCGTGGAACAGTTCCTGAGAGAGCGTGATCTCGTTCATCTTCGGCGTCGAAGTGTTCTCCGAGACGATCTTGATCTCGCCGGTCGAAGGGTCGTAAAAGCCACCGACGCCGCCGGCCTGGTTGTCGGCCTGGACCTGAGTCGTGTCGGTGGACTCGTTGACCATCAACAGCGCCTCGTACTTGACGTTCTGATGGAGGCGCTGTGCCTCGGTCAGGTTCGACGTGTCGTTGCGGACGCGTTCCTCGTAGGCCGACCGGCTGATGATCTCGACGGGCGGCCGTTCCTCGAACTCGATGCGGCGGATCTGCTCGACACGAGCCATCCCTCGGGCGACCACCGCGTCGAGTTCGGAGTCGTTCAACCCGTCCCCGGGCGTGACGCTGATCGACTCGTTGTACCAGTAGCCGGCTTCCCACCCGAGGATATCGGCCTCGGGGTCGGGCGAATGCTGATCAGCGAACGTCGACGACCGATCCGGTAGATGCTGATCAGCGAACGTCGAGAGCCGTTCGGTCGTGTTCGTCGCCTGGAGATGCTCGGCGTCCGAGCCGTCCAGACCCGTCGATGCGGGCTGGGGGGGCTCGACCGCCGCGGCGACCGGGACGCCGACCAGCGCCACCGCGACGATCACAGCCAGGAGGTGCGTTCGGGCGACCATACTGCCATTCGGGGCGAGTTACTTACAAATGCCCCGGTCGGGACAGTTGACGCCGGACAACGGAGCCACACGTTACTCACGGCCGACGCGGCCGATCCGTCGAAACTCCCCGACCACTTTTGCCGTGGCGAACCTACACCCCGATAGCAATGTCGTTCGATCCAGACGCGACCGCGGTGGTCGTCGTGGACATGCAGAACAGCTTCTGTCACCCCGACGGGAGCCTCTACGCAGCGCCGAGCGAGGACGCGATCGAACCTTGCGTCGAGCTGATCGATCACGCCCGGGCAGCCGGCGCGTCGGTCGTCTACACCCGCGACGTCCATCCACCTGAACAGTTCGAGGACACCCACTACTACGACGAGTTCGAACGCTGGGGGGAACACGTCCTCGAAGGAAGCTGGGACGCCGAACTGGTCGAGGAACTCCGGGAACGGCCGGCCGATCTCGTCGTCGAGAAACACACTTACGACGCTTTCCACGAGACGCAACTGGAGGGGTGGCTCGACGCCCACGGGATCGACGACCTCTTGATCTGCGGGACGCTGGCGAACGTCTGCGTCCTCCATACGGCCGCCAGCGCCGGTCTCAGGGATTACCGTCCCGTCCTGATCGAGGACGCCGTCGGCTTCATCGAGGGCGATCACCGGGAATACGCTCTCGATCACGCCGACTGGCTGTTCGGCGAGGTGACTGATCGCGGCTCGATCGAGTTTGCCTGAATGGCCCGATCTCGTTCGGAGGAAGCCGTGCGCCGGTATCGACCTGGCGACGAGCCAGCCGTCGAGAACCTCTACCGGCGGGCACTCCAGGAGGCAGGGACGGATCCCGACGACGTCCCTGGCAACCAGGATCTCCGGTGGATCGAGGAGACGTATCTCCGGTCAGACGGCGAGTTCCTGATCGCCGAGTCGGACGGTCAGATCGTCGCCTGTGGTGGCCTCCTCGTCGACGGCGCGACGGCCGAACTTCTGCGGATCGCCGTCGATCCCGACCACCAGCGGGAAGGGTTCGGGACGGCGATCGTCGAGGGACTCGAACGTGCGGCCAGGGAGCGTGATTGTGATCGGATCGTGCTGACGACCGCCAGCCGACAGGCGAGTGCGACTACCTTCTATCCCGAGCGCGGCTACGAACGGCTCGGAACTGAACGGGTGAACGGCTACCACCTGATCGAATTCGGCAAGCGACTATGAGTTACGCTCGATCGACCCGTCAGGACTGACGCCGGTAATACGCTCTGTGCCCTCGAACGTTTTCGCGACGAACGATGCCGACACTGTCTGGCCCGGTTCGAGCGTCCGGATCGACCCGTTCTCGCGCTGTGCTTCGGGATAGGAATGGGCCGGATGCGCCGTCGTCGGTTCAAGGCCGGCGGTGTAGTTGCGGCCCCAGAACGGCGACTCGGCCATCCCGCCGAACGGTTGCCAATACCACAGCGACTCGAAGCACTCGACGGGCCACCGGAGGGCGAATCCCAGGTCCAGGTCCGGGTTAGTGACAGCGTACCAACCGTCGCGGAGTTCGTGAAGGTACGCCAGGTCGTGGATCTCGGCGTCGATCGGCGGGAAAGCAGTGAGATCGACTGTCCCGCCGTCGGCCCCAGGGGCGTCGGGCCACTCGAACTCTTCGCCGCCGACCAGGCGGTTGTTCGCGTGGTCGTCGTAGTCCTCGACGTAACCGCGGTCGGCCGGGACGTCCAGTCGCGCCGTCGGACCGATCAGCGGGCGACCCAGGGCGACGTGTTGCTGCCAGGCATACTCGAGTTCGACAGCCCCCTCGTTGGTGATCGTCTCTGCGATCTCGAGGCTGGCGGCGTCGGCCGGCAGGGTCAGTTCCCGCGTCACGGTGAAGGGGTAGCGCCGCAGCGTCGTCGAGAGTTCCAGCGAGACGGCCGTCGCGTCCTCGCGGGTGATCGTCGCGTCCCACGGCAACAGCGCGCTCTCGCCGTGGTGGTCGTACCGGCCGCCCGGGAAGGAGAGGGGGCCACCGGCGACGGGGAGGTTCAGTTGCCAGCCGCCGGGGTAGTGCTCGTTCCAGGTCGTCTCCGTCGGCGGGATCGGGCCCGGCGGCGACGACCACTCGTGGTCGGCGTGCCAGAGGACATCCACGTCAGTGCGTTTGTCCCTGAACTCGACGATGTCGCCGCCCTTCCCCTGGAGAACCATGACCCGAAGGTGACGGTTCTCGAGGAGGGATGCCTCGACGCCGCGGTAGGCGTAGGCCGTCGAGATTCGGGGAGACTCGTTCCACTCCATGGAGGCGGTACGGTCGCCACCGGCTAAGGCTCTCCGGCGAAAGCAATCGACAACCTCCGGGCAGGGCGCGTTTCCTGGCGAGCGATACACTCCGGGACACTTAGGGTCACGGGGCGTCGATCCGGGTCCATGCTCATCCGGAACGCCACACTTCCCGACGGTCGCCACCGGGACGTCCGTATCGACGGCGAGCGAATTACGGGCGTCGGCGAGGGTCTCTCGGGGGACGGGCGGGAGATCGACGCGACGGGCAAGCGCCTGCTCCCCGGCATGATCGACACGCACGTCCACTTCCGGGAGCCGGGCGACCCACAGAAAGAGACCTGGACGACGGGTTCGAAAAGCGCCGCGGCGGGCGGCGTCACGACCGTCGTCGACCAGCCCAACACCGACCCTCCGACCGTCGACGGCGACGCATTCGACGAGAAAGCGACGTTCACAGCGGACTCGGTGGTCGACTTCGGGCTCAACGGCGGGGTCGTTCCCGGGTGGGATCCGGACTCGTTGTTCGAGCGGCCGATCTTCGCACTCGGCGAGGTCTTCCTGGCGGACTCGACGGGTGATATGGGGATCGACGAGCGGTGCTTCCGGGAGGCCCTCGAGGCGGCCGAACGCCACGGCGTGACCGTCACCGTTCACGCCGAGAACGCCAGTCGGTTCAATCTGGGTGCACGCGAACGGACTGACGCCGACGCATGGTCGGCTTACCGGGCAGCTCGCGCCGAGATCGCGGCCGTCGAGCAGGTCTGTGAGCTTGGGGCGGAGTACGACGTCGATCTGCACATTGCCCACGCGAGCACGCCCGAGGCGATCGACGCCGCTGGCGAGGCAGGAATCAGTTGCGAGGTCACGCCACATCACCTCTTTCTCTCGCGTTCCAACAGCAACGAACTCGGTACGTTCGGCCGGATGAACCCGCCGCTACGTCGGGAGAAGCGCCGCGAGCGCGTCTACGATCGAGTCAGAGAAGGACAGGTCGATATCGTCGCCACGGACCACGCGCCACACACGCGCGAAGAGAAGGACACGAGCATCTGGGACGCCCCCAGCGGCGTCCCGGGCGTCGAGACCGCACTCCCGCTGCTACTCGAAGAAGCGCGACGAGGCCACCTCACGTACGAACGCGTCCGGGACCTGACAGCCGCCAATCCGGCCGCACTGTTCGACCTGCCGAGGAAAGGACGGATCGCGGAGGGGTACGACGCCGATCTCGTCCTGGTCGATCCGGACACGACACGGGAGATCCACGGCGAAGAGCTGCATACGAACTGCGAGTGGACGCCGTTCGAAGGCTGGCGCGGCCTGTTCCCCGAACTCACGATGGTCAGGGGGACTGTCGTCTACGAGCGAACGGATGACGGCGTGACGTTCCACGACCACCAGGGCCGGAACGTTCGAGCCTCACGTCCCGCAGCGGACGCCGGAGATGACGGGAACGAGACGGACGAGAACGAAGGGGACGCGGAGCCGGAAAAGACCGAGACTGGCGACGAATCGATCGAAAGCGGCGACGAATCGATCGAAAGGGGTGAGGAATCAGCCGGGAAGGCCGCTGGTGAAACGTCGGACGGTTCACCCGCGGATCGTGGACGGGAAGCACTCCCAGAGGACGGGGCCGACGACTGACCGCCGTCGACCATTCCTTGCCGTCAATCACCCGTGCCGTCGACCATTCTTTGCCGTCAATCACCCGTGCCGTCGACCATTCCTTGCCGTCAATCACCCGTGCCGTCACTCACTCCGGGCCGTCGACGTGGAAGGCGTGGCCGCATTCGGGGCATTCAACCTCGTCGTGGCGGAGTGCAACGCTGTGCTCCCGGACGTCGCGCATGACTTCGGAGATGCGGTCCTCGGCTTCGAGTTCCTCGTCGACAGAAAGCTCGACGCCTTCGACCTCCAGGAGGAACTTCGCGACCTCGGTGGCCTCGTACATCATCTCGTCGAGTTCGTCGGCGGTGAAGAAGTCGCTCATCGCTCCGTAGAGGAAGGTCGCTCCGGCCATCCGGACTTTCTCCTCGAAAGAGGCCCGCGCCTGATTGACGGCCTGCGGGGAGTAAGTGTCGGTCATGAACGGGACGAGATCGGGCAGGTTCTCGCCGATCTTGGTCATCTCGACGCCGGTCTCGGTCCGGAAGTCGGCACACAGCCGGGCGATCGCCCATTCCCTGGCCGTGATGTAGGTGCGTTCTCGCAGGAAGTCGTTGGCGCGCTCGTAGGTGCCGCCGTCGATCTTCTGAAAGCGATCGTACGAACGGACGTCCGCGGGCGGATCAGCGTCCGACGGGTCATCCATTCCACCGGGTTCGCCTGTAACCTCACCATCCGTGGCCGCGCTTTCGGCCTGTGAGTCATCGACATCGGCGTCGGCCGTCTCGGAGCCCTCAGTGGCGTCATCGTCCGGTTCACCGACCGACTGGGGGGCCTCGGCGGTCGGCCGTGTATCGTCCGAAGGATCGTCGACCATGCGAGCCAGTCCGGTCCGGGGTCGAAAAAGCGTATCGACGCCATCCAGTCCGGTCCGGGGTCGAAAAAGCGTATCGACGCCATCCAGTCCGGTCCAGGATCGAAAAAGCGTATCGACGCCCTCGGCGGGTCACGGAACGGAGATTTTTTATCCGCTACACCAATGGGGTGCGTATGAAGGTTCTGCTGGGAGTCGGCGGGAGCGATCACTCCCGACGGGCGCTCAAGGAGACCATAGAGCGCGTCCAGGAGACCGGCGACGATCTAACGGTCGCCATCTTCAGTTCCGAGGAGGTCGAGGCGACGTTGACTGACGTCGAATCGGACGTGCGAGCGGTTCTCGAGGATGCTAACGTCGAGGCGACGGTCCGCCGGATCACGAGTCATCCCGGCGGCGAACTGGTCCAGTTGGCCGACGAGGAAGGGTTCGACCGCCTCGTCATCGGCGGTGGTACCCGGAGCCCGCTTGGAAAGATCCAACTCGGCTCGATCGCCGAGTTCGTCGTACTCAACGCCGAAACGCCGGTGACTCTCATCAGATGAGCGAGGACCGTTCTTACCCGGCGGAGGTCTCGGGACCGTTCCCGACCCCGCCACACGATTTCGTCGACGACGAGGGTCGAGATATCGTCGTCCGGATCGCCAACGACGACCGTGAGGACCTCGTCGCCATGTACGAGGACTTCGATCCGCAGGACCGCGCCCAGGGGATCCCGCCGGTCGGCGAACGCTCGATCAGGCGCTGGCTCGACCGGGTCTTCGAGGACGACTGTCTGAACGTGATCGCATGGCACGGTGAGGACGCGGTCGGCCACTCGATGTTGGTCCCCGACGACGAGGACGCCTACGAACTGGCGATCTTCGTCCTCGGGAGCCACCAGTCGGCGGGCATCGGCACGGAGTTGCTGGGAACCCTGCTGGGTCACGGAAAGGATCGGGGGATCGATCGGGTCTGGCTGACCGTCGAACGCTGGAACGAACCGGCGATCGGACTCTACCAGAAGGTTGGCTTCGAGATCCGCAACACGGAAAGTTTCGAACTCGAGATGGCGATCCGGATCGCCGATCGGGAGTGACCCACCGTAGAGTCGGACTACACCGACAGGACTGGCTGGCTGGCGTACGAGAGGACGTACTCGGCGACCCGTCCGAGCATCGCACCGGGGTCGTCAATGGCCGACTCCCGCGGGACGACGATGAAGTCGGCTGTGACCTCGTCGGCCGCGTCCAAAACGACGCTGACCGGATGGCGACTCAACGAACTCGCCGAGTAACCGAGTGCAGCCGACTGGGAGAGGGAAACGTCGTAGCCGGCGTCCCGGACGTGTTCGCGGATCGCCCCCATGAACGCGCGGTGTTCCTCGGCGACGCTATCGGCCGCGATGTCGCCGGCTTCGAGACCGCGTGCCACGTGTTCCTCGATGACGTGTAAGACGTGTACGTCCGCGCCGTACCGATCGGCGATCGCCAGAGCGTGTTCGATCGCCCGCTCGGACTTCTCAGTCCCGTCAACAGGGACGAACACTGTATCGATCTCGACATCCATCGTGACACTCTGGGGGAGGCACCGTCAAAAACCCACCGAGCGGGTTTCGGTCGAGTGTCTGACCCCTGGGGTCGCTGCACCTTTATACGGCGGCGAACTATCGGTTCCCATGTACGACACGGTAGTGCTGGCGACCGACGGATCGGCGAGTACCGAACGGGCGGTGACCGTCGGGCTGGATCTCGTCCGTCGGTTCGACGCGGCGGTCCACGCGCTGTACGTCGTCGACGAGGGGGAGGTCGACTCCACGCCCGCGGAGGTGCGCGAGGACCTCCGACACTCCCTCGAACGACACGGCGAGGAGGCAGTGGGGATGATCGACGAGCGGAGCGAACGCGACGTGAGAGGGGCGGTCCGCGAGGGAAAACCGGCGATAGAGATCTGTGAGTACGCCGCCGAGGTAGACGCCGATGTCGTGGTGACCGGGACGCGGGGGCGCCACGGCGAGCATGCACTCTTGCTTGGCAGCGTCGCCGAGGCCGTCGTTCGGAAGTCGCCTGTTCCAGTGTTGACCGTCCGGCAACTCGAGGGTGGCGAACGCGACGTGACCGCTCGCAAGCGAGGGGTCTGAGCATGGACGAGTGGCTCATCGACGACGAGCGTCTGTCGATCGAGCGCAAGTCTATCCTGCCCGGTGAGGGCTTTTTCTACCCCGACACGGTCGAGGAAGCCAAACGCGAACAGGAGGCGGCCGAGCGCCTTGAGGAGGCCGAAGGGGTTGTGGTCGCGGACCCCGATGCAGACGGACTCGCCTGTGTCGCACTGGTCCGTGAAGCGTTCGGCGCGGCGGCGCTGCTGCCAGCCAGTCCACACGACCTCGACCGTGCTCTCGCCTGGGTCGCCGAGTACGCTGAGAGCGGGGCCGACGTCTACGTCTGTGATCTCTGCCCGGACGACGCGGCCGATCTGGAACCGCTCGCGGATCTGACCGCGAGCGAAGGGGACATCCGCTGGTTCGACCATCACCAGTGGGACCCAGACCTCACGACGCTGGTACGGGACGCCGGGGTCGACCTGACGGTCGGCGAGTCCGAAGAGGAGTGCACCGCTGACGTGGCGCTTCGGGAACTCGATGCCGACTTTGAGGCGCGCTTCGCCGATCTGGCGGCCGCGACGCGGGATCACGACCTCTGGATCCGCGAGGATCCGCGCAGCGACGACCTGGCGGACCTCGCCCACTGGCTCGAACCCGAGGAGTACATCGAGATCGTCCGTGAACATGGCGCCGACCTCCCCCCGGACGCCGAGGAGTTACTCGCCGAGCGGCGCATCGAGAAGGAGGCGCTGATCGAGAAGGCCGTCGAACGCGCCGAGTTGCGTGAGATCGGTCCCTGGACGGTCGGCGTCACCTACGGTCGCTGCTCGCAGAACGAAGTGGCCGAAGCGCTCCGCGAGCAGGGTGCCGACGCCGCGGTGATCGTCAAACCCGCCGGATCGGCGTCGATCCGCGGGACCGAGACCTTCGAGCGCGCCCACGAAGTGGCCGCCCAGGTCAACGGCGGCGGCCACCCGAAAGCGGCCGGTTGTAAGCCGGACGTCTACGACGACATGCTGGATTACGCCCACCACTGGACGACGCGGGGGGCAGTGGCGAAACAGGCGATCGTCGACGCGTTCCGGCGGCTATCCGAGGAACCAACCGAGTCGTAGCATACCGTGAGCGAAGCGAGACGCGACCGAAGGGAGCGTCTCGGAAACGCGAGCGGCGAAGCCGTGAGCGAAGCGAGCGGTTTCACTGGCCGAGTGGTGCGTCCGGCCACGTCAGTAGAGGACGGCTCAAATCAGCGGGACCACGACGCCCAGGAGCGGGGGGTACGACGCCACGAGCAGAAAGGCGACGAGGACGGCCGTCAGCGACGCCGCGACAGTCAGAACCGGCGTGAGGCTCGCCGCGGGCGGCTGTGCAACCGGGTCGGAGGTCGATCGGGACTGTCGCATCGTATCCGGAAAGACGGCCCCCGACGCCAATAAGTATAACCTGGATGAAAATTAAGCCCGGAGTGGCAATCGACGTGGCCACTCAAACGCGTTTCAGCGAGCTGTGCTGCCGGTGCAAGCGACCCGGTTAGTTTCGACAATCGCCAGGTCACCGTCGAGCGTGACCTGCATGCGTTCGTCGGCCAGCGGTATCGACACTTCGACGCGCCAGGGATCCGTCGAGACGACGTCCGTGTACTCGTCGTCGACACACCACGGCAGCGTCCAGTAGGGTCGTTCAGAGAGGGAAATCCCGTGGTCGTCGTAGAAGGCTGCGACGGGTGCCTCGTCCAGGAGGACGAGTCCGACGGGCGAGCACAGTTCGTGGCGACAGCGTTCACAGACGTGTTCGGCCCGGATCGCGACGTCCAGACAGCACTCGCCTTCGCGGGTAATCTCCGTGTGCATCCGGCCGGAACAGGCGGGACAGACTCCGTCGGCGGCAAGGCAGTGAAGATGTCGGACCCGTTCGTCGAAAGCCATCGCGACCTCTGCCGCCGTGCGGTCTTCCAGTCCGCCTGGCGGAAAGTCGTACTTCCCGTGGGCTTTCCCGCAGTCCGAGCAGTCGATCGAGAGCTGTTCGTCCGCGTACTCGGCGACCAGCGGCCCGCCACACCGGGTGCAAGCACCCTCGACGCCGAACGGGTCGATCTCGGGCGAGCGCGTGTACGTCCCCGCTCGCAACGCGCGGATGACTTGCCCACCGGTGTGTGCGAGGTCATACCCCTCGTCGGTTTTGACGACGAATCGGTCAGTGAGTTCCTGGAGATGGTAGTTGAACTGTGCGCTGTCCGTGAGTTCGACAGCGTCGAAGAGGTCCGAGAACCGGATCGGACGCTCCTCGGCCCGCCAGAGGGCTTCGAGGATGTCGAGGCGCGTCTCGTTGGCGACCACGGAGAACGCCTCCGCCGGCTCGACTGTCCCGTCCTCGCGTTCCGGCCCGGTGATCCCGCTCATGGGCGTTTCATCGGCGTCACCGTCCAAAAGCGTTCGCTGAAATCGGTTATTGTATCTATTCTGACTTTTCTGGTGCGTCGGCGACCCACTTCTCGCTGTAGCGCTCGCCACAGGCACAGACGGCGTAGGCGTGGATGATGTCGCCCTCGGCGTAGATACCACCCACCTCCTCGTTCTGTGCTTCGGCGAAGGCAAAGACGAACCGGACGTGGTGCTCGTTCTCGGGCCGCTCGTCGACCATCGGGCAGGTTCCGCTGACGAGGTCCCGGTCGATCTCTCCGGGCGTGTCCATCGCTGCCTGTGCGAGCGCCATCGGGTCGATACCGGTCGTTGACTGGAAGGCGCTGGCACCCTTCTCGCCCGGAAGGACGAGGACGAGGCCGTTCGCTACTGATTCGGCGTACTCGTCTAACGCCTCGGGGTTCGAGACGGCGTCGTCGTGCAGGAAAAAGGCGACGTCGTCAGGTCGGTTCCCGGCCAGGAACGCCTCGCGATCGGTCATACCGGAGCGAGCGGAGCGACGCGCAAAAGGACGGCGGTCCGCGGTCTCGAAGGTACGTGGCCCCGCCGAGTGGATCAGATATTAATGACGGACGAGACGACGGCCTTCGTGAAGATGGCGATGATAGCACCGAGCCACGAGAGGACGACGAAGTGCAGGTAGCTGTTGAGCTTGTGGCCGCCGTCGGTGGTCCGGATCATCAGCGACGACAGCAGCGCGTTGAAGACGATGACGATGATGAGCAGGAACTCGATGGTCGGGATGTCGTAGACGGCGGTGTTGATGAGCGAGCCGACGTCCATGCGACTGCCGGCGTTCAGGTCGAGACTCATCGTCGAGAGGATGTTGACGACCTGCAGACCGATGAAGAAGGCGAACGTCGAGGCGGCGGTGATGCCGTAGAGGACGCCGATGAGTGTCGTCGTCTCCTGGTCGCGCTGCTGGCGTAGCTGGAGGACCTCGTTCATGTTCTCGCTGATGAGTTCGCCGAGTTGCTTGGGACTGCCACCCATCTCGCGACCCACGAGATACATCTCACTGAACGTCTGGATGAGATACGACCGGGATTCAGCGGTGAAGTGCCGCCAGGCTTTGGCGGGTTCGATCCGCATGTTTAGCCGTTTATAGAGGTTGTCGACGTTCTCCGAAAGGGGTCCAAAGTCTTTCTTGCGGAGCGATTCGAGGACAGCTCCGGTCGTCGACTGTTTGGCGCCCTCCGTCGATCCAAGCGCCCGGATGAAACTCGGGAACTCCTCGTCGCGCGCTTTGATCTGATTTTCCTCCTGGCGGATCACGACTCCGGGGATGAGCAGCGGCGTAATGGGGACAACTGCGTACATCGCAAGCGGAACGGGATCGAAAAACGGGAGGAGCATATTGAGCGTGATCGGGCTGATTCCGGCGTACCCGCCGAAACTGATGGCTGCCAGCACGAGCGTCAAGACGACTCCAACGGCGAAGCTCAGGTTGATCCGACGATCCATCGGCGAGTTGATGTCCTCGGGGTGGTACCAGACGGGATCGTAAGGTGCCAGTGACCGAATCGCGACGAAGAACCCGGACTGGATGAAGATGAACAGGACGATGACGGCGCTGACGGTCATCATCGGGTTCGTGCCGGTGAGGATCGGCAACACGACGGCGAACACCAGAGCGAACGTCATCGAGAGGATCATCGACAGATACAGGTCCTTCATCACTTCGAGGTTGCCCAGCGCCCCCTCGTAGACCGTCTTGTAGTTGTCAATGATCATGTCCTGCTCGGAGAGCAGGTAGTCCTCGAGGCTTTGGCCGGCGCCCATGGTGTAGGCCAGGCGATCGAAGAAGTCCGAGACGGCATCGCTGGGCACCTCCTTGGCTCGCCGGGCACAGGCCTCGTCGAGACTCAGGTTCCAGGTGTCGACCAGTTCGACCACCCGGCCCATCTCGGTCGCGAGTTCCCCGTACTCGTCCTCCGCAGCGAGCGCCCGGAAGACCTCCATCCGGTCGATCTTCGTGGTCGACAGCACGGTCATGTGCGTGACCATGAGGTGAAAGCGGTTGTTCAACGCCTGGCGACGCTGGGAGAGTTGTACCTTCGGGTAGAAGACAGCGGCCCCGAACAACAACAACCCGAGCAGCGGGAAGGGAAGCGCGATCGAGATCGGGAGCGGTGCGACCACCGCGATCCCGATCGTGACGACGAAAAAGACAAATGCCGGCAGCAGGATGGAAAGCACGTACCGCTGGATCGGGATCCCCATCCGCCGATAGGAATCGAGTAGCGACGCTACCGTCCCAGATATCGTCAGGTCGAGCGTGCTGGCTTCTTCGGAGGCCATCAGTCTTGGCGGTGGATGTCGAAGGGCAGCCCTTCGACGCCGTCCCGTTGGAAGTTCTCGATCAACTCGTTGACCTCGTGATAGCCCAGGACGTTCTCCTGGATCGCCCGCTCGATGAGGTTCGCCCTGAACTGCAGGTCGTCGTAGATGTCACGTGTGTCCTCGTAGCCCAGCAGAGTGGCGATCTGTTCTTCGAGGACGTAGGAGTTGTTCATGCCCTGGAAGACGATCTCGTCCTCGACGGGGTCCCAGTAGAAACTCTGGCGGGTGACGACCCCGTCCATCTCCTTGGAGTAACCCTCGATCTCCTGGACTGAAGTGACCCGACGGAGGACGTCGTCGCCCTGCTTGACCCGGTTCTGGAACAGCGCGATGTCGGCGTTGTCCATGAACGTCTCGGGGACATTGATCGGGTCGCCGGTGAACCGCTGGATCATCGAGACGATGTCGCTCGCGTGGAACGTCAACATGACCGGGTGACCCGTCTGGGCAGCCTGGAAGGCCATCCGCCCCTCCTCGCCACGGACCTCACCCACGATGATGTAGTCGGGCCGTGATCGGAGGGCTGCGGCGACGAGGTCGAACATGTCGACGTCCGTCCCTTCGTCGTCGCCCTCCCGTGTGAGAAGTTGCTGCCAGGTATCGTGTGGGGGGAGGACCTCGGAAGTGTCCTCTGCGGTATAGATCTTGCTGTCCCGTGGGATGAACGACATGATGGAGTTCAGCGTCGTCGTCTTCCCCGAGGCGGTCTCCCCGACGACGAATACCGTCTGTTCGTTCTCCAGGGCGAGCCAGAGGTACGCCGACAGTTCCGGGGAGAGGGTGCCCCACTTGGTGATCTGGAAGATCGACAGGGGCACCTCGTCGCCCTGGCGGATAGTCAGGGAAGGGCCCTTGAGCGAGACGTCGTCGGAGTAGATGATGTTGATACGCGAGCCGTCGGGCAGCGTCGAGTCGATGATCGGGTCGTTGTCCGAGACGGGGTCGCCGATCCGCTCGCCCATGTTGCGCAGCCACTGTTCGTACTCCTCGGGTTCGCCGAAGTCGACAGTCGTCTTGATGAGGCTGTAGACGGAATGATCGACGTAACACTCGTTAGGGCCGATGACATGGATGTCCTCGTTGGCCGGGTCTCGCATCACGGGTTCCAGCGGTCCGAGCCCGACGATGTCGCGATTGAGTCGGTAGCGGATGTTCTCGTAGGTTTCCTCGGTGACCTCGACTTTACCGAGGTTCGTGATGTCGCTGAACCGGCTGAGGACGCCGCCACCCTCGTCGTGGCTCTTGACCGCCGTCGTCTCCTGGAGGAGTTCCTCGATCCGGTCGTCGTACTCGGCCTCCTCGGCCGGTGCCGGCTTCATGACGCTCTTCTCTAGGAGACGGTTGCGGACCTGCTCGAAGACACTCCGTTCGTCGTCGGCCAGTTCGGGCTCGATCGCGTAGTACTTGATGTCCTGGCCGATGTCGCCGTAGATGTGCGTGTAGATGGGGCCGCCGACCGGGTAGATGATGTTCGGCCGGTCGGACTCGTACTCGCCGTCGGCCTCCTCGACGAACATCGGAAACTCGCCGGTGATCTGCTTGAACTTCTGGAGGTGATCACGGAGGTGTGGCCGTCTTGCGGCGTGCTGGCGGAGTTCGTCCGACGGTTTGGGTCTGCCGTGATCTGTCATGTGTATCCTTCCTTATGCGACGCTGCGCGATTCGATGACGATGCCCGTTCCCGAGCGGACGGAGTAGCCGATGGTATCGCCGACCTGTTCGCCCATACCGGCGAAGCGTTTCACGGAGATCTGTCGACGCACGTCGTTGCCGACCTCGACCATCTCCAGTTCCAGGAAGACGTCAGCGATCGCCCGGAAGGGGCCGATCGCATCCTCGTCCAGCGTCGATGGGTCGACCGTGAGCATGATGACTTTCCCCTCGGCGATGACGTCCCGGAAGAACGAGATGATCTCCAGGGCAGCCTGGCGTTCTTCGTTCTGGCGGACCAGGGCCTCGAACTTGGGGTCGTTCCGGAGAATGGCGTCGAAGGTATCGATGATGATGACGTCCGTCTCCCACATCACCTCGGCGTCCATCAACCGCTTGAGTAGGTCCATCCGGTCGCTCTCTTCGTCGTCGCCCTGGAAGGTGTTGGAGTCGCCGATGTCGGCGTGCAAGAACAGGAGGTTCTCGTCGAGGATGTGTTCGACCATGCCGTAATCCAGGCTGTGCATCTGATCGAGGAAACTCCCGACAGTCAACTCCGTCGAGAGCATCGTGACCGTCTGGCCGGTCTCACAGAGCCCGTAGCTAAAGCGCTGGCTCATCGCGGACTTCCCGGCGCCGTAGTCGCCCTCGACGAGGACGATGCTCCCGGGCGGGATGCCCCCGCCCAGTTCCTTGTTCAGTCGGTCGCGCTCGTCCAGCCCCAGCGAGTACAGATCGGTCGTTGCGATACTCATGTGCGGAACCTGAACACCTCCTGATCACCGTTGACAGTGAGTTGCACACGGACGTCTTCGTCAGGCCCCAGCGCGTGGTCGATCTCGACCCGGACCACGTTCCCGGGCGTCCAGATGTCGCCGTCGACGACCGTGACAGTCACGTCGGGCCCGGTTTTGAACTGTCCGTTGACGAAAATATCCATGGCGTCGCTATGGGCTGGCAGCCGTTGTGAACCGGTATTTTTGACGTACAGTGTGATGTTTCCGTTCCCGTCCGTATCGTAGATGCCCGCGCCGCTATCGCTGATGATGTCGACGTCGGTCCGGACGTCCTCGCTGACACTCAGCCCGAGGTCGTCGACGGCCTGACTGAGTTCGTTGACCGTGTTCGTCAGTACACCGGCGACGCTGGCGGCGATGATGACACTCGCGATGAAGATGATCAAGTGGGAGGCCGAAACGCTAGCCACTCACGACCACCTCCGTTCCGGAGACGCCAGGGTCGGTGATGACTTTCACACGACCCGGTTGTGAGCTGAACGTGGCGTTGTAGTGCAACGTCTCTCCGGGCTGCCACAGATCAGTTGTGGAGTCGCCCGAAACCTCGCGGTCGTTGAAGGTTGTCTGGTAGCGGTTGTCGACGAGCAAGTCGGTGTCACTAACCGTCAGCGTCGTCGCTCCGGTGTTGTCGACGTAGACGTGCAGCGTGTCGTTAGCGATGTCATACGTCGCTGCCGTCAGATTTATCGCCGTGTTCTGCTGGGCCAGGAGGTCATCCCGTGCGTCGCTTCTCGCGTCAGTCACCCGCTCGACGGTATCGAAAGCGGCACTGTGGAACATCCCGAAGCCGATCAACAGTGCGGCGAACAGGATCGCCACCGAGGCGCTAACGCTGAATCCCATCTGACCCACCTCCGGCAGTGGCCGGGATCTGATCCAGTGCGACCGACTGAGCGCCGCCGCCGTCGAGTTGACTCACGTATCGGAGACTCTTGGTGTGGTGATCGATGGTCAACGTCGCCGCGCCCCCGTCGTCCTCGAAACCCCGGAGGTACGCCTGAAGTTGCTCGGCGACCTCGGCGTCGATCCAGTCGATGCGCTCGTAGTAATGGATCGCCTCCGCGGTGGCCCTGACGCCGACCTCCGAGACGAGGAACTCGAGCCATTCGACGACGATCAGATCGGCCAGGAACCCGTCGGGCAACTCCGTCAGGTACGGTTTCCCGTCGTCAGTGTCAGTCGCGTTCGCGCCGTCAACCTCGTTCGTATCCACTTCCGCTGACACCGCTTCCGTGTCGACGCCAGTCTCGGCT
>NZ_SPQG01000002.1:168114-194260 GCF_004944975.1 Halorhabdus amylolytica | reverse complement strand
CCCGGTCACCGTCTCGTCGTCCGATTCGTCAGCCCCGGTCACCGTCTCGTCGTCGAGTTCTTCGGACGGAGCCGTCTCGACGGACGAACCGTCGGACATCTCCATCGACTCGGCGTCTCCCTCATCCGAGGCGTCGGGAGCCTCCGCGTCGTCTTCCGTCGGGGTCCCCTCGTCCTCGATGACCGTATCGAAGAGGTCGTCGTCGGCCAGCGCATCGTCGGCCGCCTCGGTCTCCATCTCCTCGATGGCGTCCCCGGAATCGTCGGTGTCGAACTCCTCGTCCGACGCCTCCCCTGGATTGTCCTCGATCGATTCCGCTTCCTCGCTTCCCTCGGCCCATTCGGCGTCACCGGACTCGTACTCGTCTTTGAGTTCCGCGAAGGACTTGCCACTCTCGCCGCCGGAATCGTCCTCGTCATCGCCGTCATCCATCTCGAAGTCGTCGTCGAATCCACCCTCGTCGAGGTCCTCGTCGACATCGTCGAAGTCCTCGTCAAACTCGTCGTCGAACGCGACCCCGTCGTTTCCGTCACCGGCTTCCTCACCCAACACGTCGCCGACGTCGGTGTCGGCCTCGATCTCCTCGTCGTCCTCGACGAGGTCCTCATCGAAGAACCCCTCCGCGTCAGCGTTGGCGATGTCTTCTTCGAGTTCCTCATCAGTATCATCGCCACCGTCGTCGAACAGGCCAAAGGACTGATCGCCGGGACCCCCCAGGCCGCCGGCGTCGATGTCGTCAGCGAAGGGATTGACACCCCGAGTCACCATCTCGTAGATATCCAGTAGTTTCCGGACGTTTTCCTCGACGTCGTCGACCGTCTCGGAAATCTGTTCGTTCTCGTTGCGAACCGTGTTGACCGTCGAGGAGAGACTGCCGACCTCGGTCTCGAGTTCGTCCAGACGGTGTTCGAGTTCGTCGGTGTCCGCACCGGCGTCCATGTCGCCGAACTCGTCGTCACCGAACTCGCCGAACTCGTCGTCGTCGTCATCCAGTCCACCGAGGTCACCGAACTCGTCGCCCCCCTCTTCGGGCATCAATCCGTCATCGCTCGCGTCGTCCACTTCCTCCTCGTCCTCGGAGAGGATCGAATCGAAGACGGACTTGATACTCATCCCGACAAATCCGACCGCCAGCAAGGCGACGACCGCCGGCTCTGGCGGGATCGACCCCACCGGGCCGAGGAACCAACCACTGGCGTCCAGAAGGGGGACTCCCGCCACCGCCTCCACGTACGTGCCGACCCAGAGGGGGGAGAGACTGCTCATCAATACCTAGATCCCGTCATACACTCTTCAATGTACCGTTTAGAGTATCATACGTGATAACTGACTCTTCTATTCCGAATTGACCCGAAGAAATTAGCGTCTGACGACGGTTCGCTTCCGTCGAGAGACGGGGAGAGAACCGCCAAGATATCGATTCTCGAAACGGAAGACGCACGTCAGACGATGGGGGCGGGACACGTCACGGGACGGAACAGTCAGTCACAGACGCTTTTCCTCGCGGTTAGCGCTCTTGACGATCAGGTCGCCCGTCTCTCCCTCCAGGCGGAGCGAGCGGCCGTGGTCACCGCCGACGTCGGCCTCGACGATGGGGATGTCGAGAGCGTCGAGGGTCTCCCGGACGACGGTCAGGTTGCGGGCACCGATGCCGGAGCCGTTCTTCGAGAAGTCGAGCATGTCGCTGCCGCCGGCGATCTTTGCGATCATGTTCGAGCTGTCCGCACCCTCGTCTTCGAGAGCGCTGACGAGCGTCTCGACGCCCGTGTCGGCGAACTTCGCGGGATTTCCACCGTCGACATCCTCGGCGGTCGGCAACATCACATGGACGAGCCCCGACGCACCGACAGCCCGATCGTAGATCGCAACGCCGATACACGAGCCGAGTCCGCTCGTCGTGAGGACGGCACCGTTCGTCGAGACATCGTACTCGGCGATGCCGACCTTGATCCGTTCGGTCGGCTCGGACTCGGCCGCCTTGGATCCATCGTAGACCTTCATTGGAAGATCTCGTCGGGGTCAGCGTCGGTCTCTTCGGCCCGTTCGATCATCAGTGCGTCGAGGGCCTCCCGGAGTTCCTGTTCGTTGGGGAGTGCGTGGATCTCAGCCTCGAACTCGACGTCGTCGGTCCGCATTCGAGAGTCGACGATGAAGGCGTGTTCCTGGTGTCGACCAACCTGTGCCGCGAGGGGATCGAGGATCGCCTGGCCCATATCGTGGATCAGTCGCGGGGGTGTGTGATCGACCGACGTCCGGAGGACGTTCGCCCAGCCGTCGACGAATCCGCTGGTCATGATATTACCCAGTTCCTCGATGGCCGCAGTGTGCTGGTCGGTCAGGTCGTCGCCATCCATCTCGACCGGCATCATCGCCTCGGCGACGTTCTTCGCCGACATCTCGTCGAACAACACCAGCAGGAAGCCACTCGGGATCCCCGTGAACTCGACGACAGTCCCGACGTAGCGGGAGTTTTCGATCTGTTTCGGCACGTCCTCGATACGGGCGAAGCTGATCTGTGACACCTCGGCCTCGGTGTCGATACCCGTCATCATCGAGACGTTCTCGGCTGCCTTCTGGGTCCCCCGCTCGGTCATCTGATTGAACACCTCGAGCTTGTCGATGGGGATGGCGTCACTCTCCGTGTCCGCGTGGGTCGTCATCAGACTGGTGAGTGAGTCATAATCCGGAAGCATGTAGATGTAGAACTCGACCGACTCCTCGATGTACTCGATCTGGCTCTTGAAAACGAACAGCTGGTCGGTTCTCCCGTCCGCACCTGCCTCGCCCTTCGAAGCAGGAATAACATCTCTGCCGACGCCTTCGATGTAGGTCGGCGGGGAGTGATCGATCGTGGTCTCGAGGTAGTCGGCCCACCCGTCGATGAACCCGCTCATCATGATATTGCCGATCTCCTTGACGCCGCTCTGGGCCATGTTGGCCGCCGAGTCGCCCGGAAGAAGCGCGTCAGTCAACGTCTCGCTGCAGGGTCGATCCAACACCAGCGCCGTCCGACCGGACAGTTCACCCTCGAAATCGAACTGAACGCCGACGTACTCTCCGTCGTCCAATTCCTCACCCACGTCGGCTCGGTCGACGAGCGTGATCTTGGTCACGTCGACGGCCGCGTCGATGCCGGTCATCTGAGCCATCGACGCCGTCGCTTGCTGGGCGCCCTCGTGGGCGAGTTGATTGAACGTCCCAAGCGACTGGATGTCGACTTTCATTTCAGGAGGGAACGACGTCCTCGATGGCCTCCATCACGCTCGGTTTCTGGAACGGCTTGGTGATGTAGCCGTCAGCCCCGGCCTTGACGGCTTCTTTCATCTTTTCCTCCTGACCGACACTGGTGCACATGATGACATTAGCCTCGGGATTCGAGGATTTGATCTCGTCAGTGGCCTCGATCCCGTCCCTGATGGGCATGACGATGTCCATCATGACGAGGTCGGGTTCCTTGTCTTTGTAGGCCTCAACGGCCTCGACGCCGTTCTCGACCTCGCCGATGATCTGGTGATCCTCCTCTAAGATCTCGCGAAGCAGGTTCCGCATGAATTCCGAGTCGTCCGCGATCAATACTTCTGGCATGTCTTGTACCTGTGGGGTTGGCGAATTCACCCAATAAATGCTTCCGTGAGATTATCGCGTTTGATAGCGTTCTCGGCAGGCTCCGAGACGACGCGTCATCGAACCGATCACAGTTCGAAACCGTCGTCGTCGACGCGTTCCAGCAGGTCCGCGATCGAGTCCTCGGGGCCGAGACCGTGTGCCTTGACGAGACTCGAAAGTCGTTCGGTCGGGTAGCTGATCGGGACGTTCGATTCGGTCAGCAGGATACCCAAAATCTCCTCGACGGGCGTCTCGCTGTCGATGTGCTGGGCGTACCACAGGATCAGGCTCTCGAAGATCGTCACCACGTCGTTGGACATCATCCGGCGCTGGGACACCCGGCCGTCGAACGTCGCAGTCACGTGAAAACCGTATCGAGAATTGGCCTCCCGGAAGTCCTCTCGAAGCCAGTCCTCGACGTCGGCCTCGGTCAACTCCTCGGGACGCGTCGGTCCCGGACCGTTCGCCTGCTGGAGCGAGGTATCGGATTCGTCAGGATCTGTCCGTTCAGGTGGTGACTCCGATTCCGTCGAACTCTCGCTCTCCGTCCCACTGGGCGACGACGAACGCGAGTCGACAGTGTCGATCCCGTCGACGTTACCGATCGGATCGTTGGGGGAGACGACGTAGCGGCCGTCCTCGATCTCGGCGACGTGCTCGTCGTCGGAGATGTCGAGCTCCTCGGGAGCTAAGACGCGTCCGTCGTCTTCTTCGTCATCTCCCGTCACCATGTGTGTCAATGAGCCGCGAACGGATATAATTCCGTCGGTGGGACTATCGCTGTCCGGTGAAAGCAACGGAGAAAGATAGGAGCAGGCCGCTTATAGTTGGACCGTGTCCTTGTTCGACAGCGAGTCCGGCACGACCAGCGTCACCGTCGTCGTCCCACCGGAGCGAGTGTTGATCTGGAGTTCGGCGGATTCCCCGGAACCCAGATTATTGAGCGTAGCTCCGCCAGTGTTACCGGAGAGGGCGAGCGTGACTGTGGCCCGGTCAACAGGATCGTTTAGCGTATTACTACCGTTGATCGACCCGTCGTTGTCTCTGACAGTATCCCAGGTGAACACGGGGAAGTCCGTACTGGTGCCTGCAAGTTCCGAAACGACCTGGCTACTGCCCGTGGACGCAACCCACTGCATGGTCGTATCGTTGAGATTGACGTCCGCCGAACCTGGGGCAAGCTTCACTGTCATCTCGACGGATTGGATTTCTTCACCATTGGAGGTCACATTACCGATCGTGTTCACTTCCACTAATCGATTGGTGACCTGCTCGGCCGCCTGTTGTCCACTCTGTTCGGCACTACTCTGTAAGAACCCGGCCGTGTTGATCAGCACGCCCGCCGCGATCGCCGCGACCAGCACCATCGCGATGAACACGATGAGTGTGCCGATCCCGACCTGGGCCCGTTCGTTCGGTCCGTCCGTGCGTTTGCGTTCGAACATTTGTATCTCCGCCTGGGTACCGGTTCCCAGACTCTACCTGAGAAGTTCTCGTACACCTACTTAAGAATGGCTCCAAAATTATCAAAGGTGAAATCGACCGGTTCAATGGATGAATTGTAGATACTATATTCGAAAACATCAGACAGCACTTCTCGAATTCCCGGCGAATTTAGGAGGCCAGCCGAAACAGGGTCGCCGGTCAGGCCTCGTAAGTGACCAGACTGTACATCACGAAGAGATACCCGAAGGTCGTCAACCCGCTGTTGACAAGCAACAACCCGCGGGTCCCGTCGAAGCCGGTAATGAACGCACTGATCATCGTCGCCGCGGCACCCGCCACTGCGAGGGCAAAGCCCACGGACAGGTGAAGCATCGCACGACGGGAGGTCTGAACGTACGCCCGCATCGCCATGCCAACCATTGTCAACCCTGCGACGACGAAGACGAGGGTCAAAACCGCATAGAGGAGTTCGATTACTGGCACTGCCTCAACGTTCCCGAGGATAGGTCTTAAATCATTCCTCGAAAATATCTCGCGTGATAATCGGACTGGCGGAGTCGGACCCGGTCGATGATCGGGGCGAGAAATACAGGTGGGGCAAGGACAACGGTTCAACAGGAATACGGCAGAGACAACGGTTCAGCAGGAAGAGACACACCAGACACAGGTCGCGGATCGCTCGGTCGAGAGTATCTTCTGCGCGCGTGCGCTAGGGTTCGGAAAGCGTCCGCCAGGCCTCGTCGAGACGGTTTGTGACCTCCGAACGTTCCTGAACGTCGATCAACAACGATTCGTCGAAGTCGACCTCGATCGCGTCGACGTTGCGCCGGTAGACCTTGATGCGTCGGCGGTCGTCCGAGAGGACGTTGTCGTGGAGTTCGAGCAGATCGTGATCAGTGAGTTCGTCGATCCGTCGGTAACAAGTCGCGATCGGGATGTCGAGTTGGTCACTCAACTCCTGGGCCGATTTCGGTTCGTCGGTCGCGTCGAGGATCTCGGCGCTGTACTTGTTCCCGAGCGTCCGGAGTAAATCGACCGATGCCATTGTTATCAGATACTATAGCGCGTCGAAGTAAAACTATCGACGATGAAAGCGACACGTAACTACCCGGAACCGTAACGAACGGAACGGACGCGAAAGACGGTCTTCCGTTCGTTCAGGGCCGTTCTCAACACCAAGAACGACAGGATAGGACTATCAGAGCGGAGATTCGGAATCGTTCATCATCGAAAAGGCGCTGGCGTTGTTGTGGACCTCGATACCGCCGTGGGAGATTTCCATCGGGTAGATGTCCGTCTCGATGTCCTGCTTTCGCATCTTCGCCACCCAGACGTAGCGGTTGACCCCAGACTCGGTGGGTGTCTGGATCAGATAGATGTTCCCGTCGGTGAGGAAGTTCTCGAGGCCGATATCCGTGTCAGGGAACACCGACGCCTGTTCGTTGGTCAGGAGACTGGTCAGCCCGTTCTGTTTGAGGATGTCGGTGAACTTCAACAGGTAGGTGCGTCGTTCAGCCTCGTCGTCGAAGAACAGCTCGAACATCGCCAGAGAGTCCAGTACCAGCCGGTCGTATTCCCCCTGATCGAGGTCCTCAAGCAGTACGTCCAGCGTCTCCGAGAAATCGTTCTGCTGTAGCAATCGCCGCTTGTCGTAGACTTTGATATCTCCCGCCTCCTCGAACTCCGCCCAGCGTTCGAAACCGATCGATTCTGCTGCCGCGCGGAGGTCTTCCTTGTTCTCCTCGAAGGACAGGAAGATACCCCGTTCGTCGAACTGTTCGACACCGTTGTAGATGAATTGTAACCCCAGAATGCTCTTTCCGGCACCGGGTGTCCCGATGACGAGTGTCGTCGAGTTGCTGACGATCCCGCCGTTGAGAATCGAATCGAGCCCGTCGATACCGGTCTTGGTGAGTTCGATCATTATGGATGTCCTCGCCGCGAGTTACGGTACGGTGGGGCGGCATCGGTGAAAAAGCCTTCCGGATCAATTCGGACGAGAAACATATACACAGCGGACAGTTGACGAATACGACAGCAAACGGGAGACGAAACCATCCCGGACGGACGGAAACACCCTCAGCGATCCGCGAAAACGTGGTCCTCGTCCCGCGAGAGTTACTCGGCGTGGACGGCCGCCGGATCGACCCAGATGACGAAGCCCTCGTCGCGTTTGATGACGCCCCTGATGGAACTGGCGTCCGTTCCCGCGGGTGAAGAGTCGACGTTCTCCGGGTTGACCCCCCGGACCTGGCGGACCTCGTCGACGAGCCAGCCGGCGGCCTCCTGGTCGGCGGCGATATCGGGGTCGAAGACGACGATCCGTCGTGCCTCGCCGTCGTCGCCGATATCGAAGACCACCTTCGGATCGACGATGGCGGTCGTCCGTCCCCGCAAATCCATCACCCCTTTGACGTGTCGCGGCGAGTTCGGGACGGTCGTCAGTTCCCCGACGTCGACGATTTCGGTCACGTAGTCGATACTCACGCAGTAGGTCTCCTCCCCAAGGTCGAACTCCAGGACTTGTCCGGTTGAATCTGACATCTGTGATCTCCTCCCGGCGGCGACCCGGGCCGGACCCGTCGAGCGGGTCGCGTCGCCGGACGGCGTTACGTCTCACTTCCGTCAAAACCCCCATAAGTGTGTCCTCCGGGTTATCAACGTTGATTACGACGGCGGAGTCTTTATCTGGTCTGTTGGGCAAGGTTCTGAGAGAGTGCGAGGGGCGTGATCGGACGCGGTCGATCGCCGGCGCGCGTGTGGTCACATTTAACCCTGGAGCAGTCGAGCGAGACAACAGCAACCATGTCGAGACGGACACCGACGCGGGCCGTCGTCGCGGACGACAGCCACTTCATGCGGAGTGTGATCTCCGACATCTTAGAGGAGGGCGGAATCGAGGTCGTCGCCAAGGCGAAACACGGCCGGGAAGCGGTCGAACTAGTCGACGAACACGACCCAGACGTCGTGACGATGGACGTCGAGATGCCGGAGATGAACGGCATCGAGGCCGTCGAGCAGATCATGGCGATGTCGCCGACGCCGATCCTGATGCTTTCGGCCCATACCGACGAAAACGCTGACGTCACCTTCGAGGCCCTGGAGAAGGGCGCCGTGGACTTCTTCACGAAACCGGGTGGCGAGGTGTCGATGGAGATGTCCCGGCTGAAGGACCAGCTCGTCGAGATGGTTCACTCGGTCGCCGAGGTCGATCCGACGGCGCAGTCGGACGAACCCGCCGGTTCGTCGGCTGCCGAGGGCGACGAAGTACTTTCACGGCCGGCCGCCGAACAGTACGTCGAGAACCCGACGCTGGTGATCGGGTCCTCGACCGGCGGACCCACGGTCGTCGAACGGCTCCTCTCGGAGTTGCCGGTCGAAGCCGATCTTCGGATTCTCGTCGTCCAGCACATGCCCGACGAGTTCACCGAGCGCTTCGCTGATCGACTGGACGGGCGAAGCGAGTACACCGTCCGGGAAGCAGGTGACGGCGACCGGATCGGCGGCGGCGAGGCGCTGGTAGCGGCCGGCGGTCACCACATGGTCGTCTCGAACTACCGTCGCGGCCGACTGCGCGTCTCGCTGACGGAAGACCCGCCCGTCAACAGCGTCCGGCCCGCAGTCGACGTGACGATGGAAAGTGCGGCCGAGGTGATCACGGACCCCCTCGTCGGCGTCATCCTGACGGGGATGGGCGAAGACGGGGCCGAGGGGATTCGGGCGATCAAACGGGCCGGCGGACGGACACTCGTCCAGGACGAGGCGTCCTCGGCGGTCTATGGCATGCCCAAGCGGGCGATCGAGACCGGCAAGGTGGATTCGGTCTGCTCGTTGGACTCGATCGCGAGCGGGATCCTGGATGCGGTCAAACCGGAGGTATACTAACTGAACATGGAGGACCAATATCTCGACGCGTTCATCCGTGAGAGCGAGGAAGCGATCACGGAACTGAACAACTCGTTGCTCGAACTCGAATCGGACCCCGACGACCAGGAAGCGATGGACTCGATCTTCCGGACGGCCCATACGCTGAAGGGGAACTTCGGCGCGATGGGTTTCGAGGAAGCGAGCGACCTGGCCCATGCCATCGAGGACTTACTGGACGAGATGCGCCAGGGGGAAATGGAAGTCACCCCGGAGATCATGGACCTGGTCTTCGCCGGGGTAGACGATATCGAAGCCATCGTCAACGAGATTGAGGAGCACGGCGAATCGACGATAGAGACTGCGACGATGGTCGAAGACATCCGGACAGTCATCGAAGAAGGTGCCGAGGCAGCCGGATCAGAAAGCGAGGCCAGTGGTGACCGGTCCGAGGACGAATCGGTATCCGACGACGAGGACAGTACGACGACCACCGGCGGCGACACGGGTGACGGCGACACGGTCGACGTCGAGACCGTCCTCGAAGACACGGATGTCCCGGAACCCGACGAGGGAGCAGTCTACCACGTGGGCGTCGACGTTGGTGATGGGAACATGCAGGGTGTCGACGCGATGCTCGCCGTCGAGGCGCTCGTCGAAGAGTTGGACGTGCTGGCGACCCATCCGGACAGGGACGCCATCGAGGACGGGGACTTCGAGGAGACGTTCTCGGCGTTCGTCGCCGCTGACGACAGGGAAGACGTTCGATCGGCACTCGGTGGGATCGGTACCATCGAGACATCGACGGTGACCGAAGCGACGGCAGCCGTCGCAGCAGCAGACAGTAAACCGAGCGAGGACGACGGGGCAGGGAGTTCCTCGTCGGGTGATGGTGCCGACTCCTCGGTCGACGAGATCAAGTCCGTCCGGGTGGACGTCGGGCAACTCGACGACTTACACGGGTTAGTCGAGCAGTTAGTCACCAGCCGGATCAAGCTCCGGCGGGCGGTCGAAGACAAGAGTCTCGACTCGGCCAACGAGACGCTGAACGAACTCGACAAGATCACCGCCAGTCTCCAGAACACGGTCATGGACATGCGACTGATCCCGTTGCGCAAGGTAGTCGGGAAGTTCCCCCGGCTGGTTCGGGACCTCTCACGGGACCTCGGCAAAGAAGTCGAGTTCACCATCGAGGGAGAGGACATCGAACTCGACCGGACGATCCTCACCGAGATCTCCGATCCGCTGATGCACATTCTCCGGAACGCGGTCGATCACGGGATCGAGGCACCCACGGAGCGCGAACGAAAGGGCAAGCCCCGCGAGGGACAAATCGAGTTACGTGCGCGCCGCGAGCGTGACCACGTCGTCATCGCAGTCGAGGACGACGGCGCCGGTCTGGACGTCGACGCGATCCGCGAACAGGCCCTCGAAAGCGGGATCCGCTCGGCGGACGAACTCGAACGGATGGACGACTCGGCGATCTACGATCTGACGTTCCACCCAGGGTTCTCGACGGCCGAGGAGGTCACCGACACCAGCGGCCGTGGGGTCGGCATGGACGTCGTCCACGAGACGGTCACGCAACTAGACGGGTCAGTCAACGTCGAGTCCACCCCCGGCGAGGGGACGACCGTCTCGCTGCGCCTACCGGTGACGATGGCTATCGTGAAGGTGCTGTTCGTCCAGGTCGGTGACGAGCAGTACGGCATCCCGATCAAGAACGTCGACGAGATCACGGCCGCGACCGAGTCCCGAACGATCAACGGCAACGAGGTCATCAAGCACAACGACGAGATCTACCCCATCATCGATCTCGCGGAGAGCTTCGACGTCCCCGGCGAGACGGCCAACGGCGACGGGATGCTCGTCCGCGTCCGCGAGTCCGAACGGAAGGTCGCCCTCCACTGCGACGAGGTCAACAGCCAGGAGGAGGTCGTCGTCAAGCCCCTCGAGGGCATCCTCTCTGGAACGCCCGGCCTCTCGGGGACGGCCGTCCTCGGCGACGGGAATATCGTCCACATCCTGGACGTCGTGACGCTGTGACGGTGACGACCAGTCTCGCCGGTCGTCGCGAAGACGGCTCCGACCGGTGCAATCATTAGCGCCGAGTTCTCATCATCGGACAACGTGACCCATCGATGAGTCGCCGGTCAGGATCCCAGCGGGGCTTTGACTCCCTGCTCGAGTACCTCGAGACGGAGCTATCATTCGAATCCGACTTCTACAACGACGCCTACATGGACCGGCGAATCACCGCCCGGATGCGCCGGACCGACACCGAGAACTACCGTACCTACCTGCGACTGCTCGAAGGTGACGCCGACGAGCAGGAAGCACTGCTCGATTCCCTGTCGATCAACGTCACCGGGTTCTTCCGCAATCCGGATGCCTGGGAAGGACTCCGACCGATCCTCCGAAGGCTGACCGCCCAGAACCGCGAGGTAAACGCCTGGAGCGCGCCCTGTGCCGACGGCCGCGAGCCGTACTCCCTGGCGATGCTCGCCCGGGACGACCCGGAGATACGGGACGAACGCCTCGATATCCTGGCGACAGACATCAACCCGGACATCCTCAAGAAAGCCCGCGCGGGCGTCTACGAAGCCTCCCAGACCAGCGACATCGAGGCGGAACTGGAACCGCTGGCCAACAGCGACCGGTACATCGACCGCGAAGGCGACACGTTCACCGTCCGGGACTCGATCGGGGAGATGGTCACTTTCGAGCAACACGACCTCATCGGCGGCGATCCCAAGAGCGGGTTCGACTTGCTGCTTTGCCGGAACTTCCTCATCTATATCGACGCCGCCTACAAGGAGCCAATCTTCGAGACGATCCGTGGCTCCCTCCGGTCCGGCGGGTATCTCATGATCGGTATGACCGAGACGATCCCGGCAGGCGCGCGTTCGGCCTTCGAGGCGAGCGACAAACAGTACCGGATCTACGAACGGGTGTGACATGTCACTGTTCGAACTACAGCGCGAGGGTGACGTCCAGGAACTCATCAGGGTCCTCCGGGAGAGCGACAACGACGACGTGCGACAGCGGGCGGCGTCGATCCTCGGAGAGTTCGAAGACCACCAGGACCGACGGGACATCGTCAGTGCCCTCGTTCGGGCCGCCCGGGAGGACGACGCCGGGGCGGTGACCGCGGCGGCCGTCGACTCCCTGGACGACCTCGGTGGCGATGCGATCGAGTCACTCATCGAGGACATGGCCGGCGTCGACTTCGATGCCGAGGGGGCCGACTGGGTGCGCGCGAAGGCGTTCGTCAACGCCCTGGAGGCCGACGTCCCCGAATTGCGGATGGCTGCCGCAAACGGACTGGGTCAGTTCGGCGACAGCGACGCGATCGAGCCGCTAGTGGCCCGCTTCGGTGACGACGATCCCCGCGTCCGGGCGCGAGCGGCACGATCCTGTGGATCGATCGGCGACCCGCGGGCCGTGAGTCAGCTGGAAGGGTTGCTCACGGATCCGACTGTTGTCGTGCGCCGGGAGGCCGCCCAAGCGCTCGGACAGATCGGCAACCGGCAGGCGCTTTCGGCGTTGCTGGATATGTACGACGACCCGTCAGAACGGGTACGCCGGATCGCAGTCGGCGCGTTCGGCAACTTCGAGAACGCCGCGCCGGTCGACGCACTCGTCGAAGCGCTTGCCGACGAGTCGGCGACCGTTCGGCGGACGGCAGTGTACTCACTGATCGAGTTGCTGGCGAACGTGCCGACGGAGAAGAGCCACGAGATCAGGGAAACGATTGTCGACCGGTTGAGCGAGACCGACGACGAGAGCGTCGTCGTGCCGCTGGTCGAGATTATCGAGGAGGGGACACAGGCCGCCCAGCGGCGTAACACGGCGTGGTTGCTCGGGCGTGTCGTCACCGACGCCGACGAACGGGTGATCGACGCGCTCGTCGAAGCACTCGCCGACGACGATCAGATGACCGCCCAGTTCGCCGCGACGAGTCTGGCACAACTCGAAGACGACCGCGTCGAGGACAGACTCCTGGAAGTTGTGACTGACGCTGATCGACCGACGAACGCCCGGACGCAAGCGATCTTTACGCTCGGGAAGGTCGGCGGCGAACGCTCACGGGAGACCCTGGACGCACTCTTAGACGAGACCGACGACGAGGAGATCCGCAAGCGAGCGTTCTCGGCGATCTCGAAACTCGGCGGCCGTCTGTGAGATCGGCCCCGACGCGGAGATTTTTGTCCGTCGGACCCCGACGGGAAGACGTGAACGAGTACGAACGCAAACAACTCCTCGAACGGGTCGAGCGCGAGGGCGCAACGGTGGGGGCAGAAATCCCGGACGCCATCGAGATCGACGGGGAGTCGCTCGATCTACGTACGTTCGTCTTCGAGACCAGGCGGCGGGAAGCCGTTCCGGCCGAGGAGCGCGACCGCGTCGAGTCCGTCAAAACGAAACTTCGGCGCGAGCGCACTCGACGGGTCGAGCGGCTCGAATCCGCCTCGCTCAGCTACGAGGAGGGCGAGGCACTGGCCGAGTCGATCGTGGGGATAGACCGGGCGCTTCACGCCCTGGAGAACCTCGAACCCGCCGATGTCGAGGCCGAACGGGAGGCCGCGACGACTGCCGATCGCAGACGCTGGATGCGGTTCCTCCGGAAGGCACTCGGTCAGGACGGGGACGCGGGTGACCGACGCGCCCGGGGTGGGCCATGACAAGCAACGCCGAGGTCGCCGACCGCCTCGAAGAGTTCGCCGACCTCCTGGAGGCCAAAGACGTCGAGTACAAGCCCCGGGCCTACCGGCGAGCTGCCGAGAACGTCGCCGAATACCCCCAGGACGTGGCCGAACTCGCCGAGGAGGGGGTCGAGGCAGTCCAGGGGATCGACCGCGTGGGCGAGGCGATCGCGTCGAAGATCGTCGAATACGTCGAGACCGGCAAGATAGAAGAACTCGAGGAGTTGCGCGAGGAGTTACCGGTCGAGATGGGCGCGTTGACGAGCGTCGAAGGGGTCGGCCCGAAGACCGTCGGGACGCTCTATGAGGCACTCGGAATCGAGACGCTCGACGATCTGGAGGTGGCAGCGCGGGCGGGCGAGATCCGGGAAGTCTCGGGGTTCGGCGCGAAGACCGAGGAGAACATCCGTTCGGGGATCGACTTCGCCAGGCAGGCACACGAGCGCCAATTGCTGGGTGACGCCCGTCCCCGCGGTGAGCAGGTGGTGACCTACCTGAACGTCTCCGACGCCGTCAGGCGGTGTGAACTCGCCGGGTCGCTCCGACGCTGGAAGGCGACGATCGGCGACGTCGACGTCCTGGTGGGGAGCGAGGACCCCGAGGCCGTCATCGAGTCGTTCACTGATTGGGGGTACGCCGACCGAGTCATCGAAGCCGGCGATCAAAAGGCCAGCATCCGCTCGGACGACGTCCGGATCGATCTCCGGGTCGTCGACCCAGGGGAGTTCGGCGCCGCGTTGCAGTACTTCACCGGCAGCAAGGATCACAACGTCACTCTGCGTAACCGGGCCATCGAGCGCGATCTGAAGATGAACGAGTACGGGGTCTTCGACGTGCGTGATGTCGAGGACGACGACCAGCGAGCCGGCGAACACGTCGCCGGCGAGACCGAGAAGTCGATGTACGCAGCCCTGGACTTGCCGCCGATTCCGCCCGAACTACGCGAGGACCGCGGCGAGATCGCGGCCGCTGCCGCGGGCGAACTGCCGGATCTCGTCGAGACCCAAGAGGTCCGTGGAGACCTGCACGTCCACACGGAGTGGTCAGACGGGAACGAAACGATCGAGGGGATGGTCGAGGGAGCGGCCGAGCGGGGCTACGAGTACGTCGCCATCACCGACCACGCGACCGGTTCGGGGATGGTCGGCGGCGTCGGCCTCGAAGACGACGAGTTGCGCGAACAACTCGACGAAGTCCAGGCTGTGGACGAACGACGGAACGACATCGCGGTTCTGGCGGGCGTCGAAGCGAACGTCGGCACCGACGGATCGATCTCGGTCGCCGAGGATCTCCTCGCCGAACTCGACCTCGTCGTCGCGTCACCGCACGCGAGCCTCGACGGCGACGGGACCGACCGCCTGATCGCCGCCGTCGAACATCCACACGTGGACGTAATCGGCCACCCCACTGGACGATACCTCAACCGACGTCCCGGTCTAGACCTCGACATCCCGGAACTGGCGACGGCGGCCGCCGAACACGACACCGCCCTGGAAGTCAGCGCAAACCCGCAACGTCTGGATCTCGGGGGAAACGAAGTCAAACAGGCTATCGACGCCGGCGCGACGATCGCTATCGACACCGACGCTCACCACCCGTCGAGCTACGACTTCAGCCGGTTCGGCGTCCACACCGCCCGAAGAGGGTGGGCCAAAGCCGGGGACGTACTCAACGCCCAACCACTCTCGAAGTTACGTGAGTTCCTGGCGGATGGTTCCCCAACGTGAGGATACCTCACAACGCGTTCGAACTGTATACATGTATGACCTCATAGTATTATAGAATATTGTTACTGTCGGCATTTCAATATCGGTCTGTCTGTGAACACTACACAGACATGTGCTCCCGGGGACCAACGATCAGTCGGACGCTCTGATCACCGCTTTTGAGTGTTAAATCGAGTCGTTCGGGTGTCGATCGGTAGCTACGAGATCGAATCAGGAGCTCACAGCCGAATACAGTAGCAAACTCAGCAGCTAAGTAGCAAAGTTAGCTTGCCGAACAATATCCGAACGGAATCGACGATAAGACAGTCATATACGTCTAAAACGTACGAAACAAGAAATCACTGTCACGATCGCCCGAGCGGTCGGTCGCCTCCCCCGACATCCCGGGGAAGACCGATAGAGAAATAGTCAGATATCCGTCTTTTTCTGATAGTGGTAAACAAGATTATCAATAAAGGGCGCACATCACGTTTTCCGGGCAATCGAATTACCACTCGACATCCAACTTCCTGACCACGTATTTTCTGACGAGGTCGGCGCCGCCATAGAAAGACAGCCAGATCGTGAGGGCGAACGTCACCACCGCGACAGCGGTTTCAAGGAGCGTGGTGACCACGCCCCACCTGCCAAACAAGAGGTGAACGAGCCCAGAGAGCAAAACCATGACGAAGAACAGCGGCGCGAAGTAGACGACGATCCGGACGAGGGGTTGTTCGCGAGCCCAGCGTTCCCAGTTACGGACGACGACGGGATACAGGACCGCCGAGGAAAGGACGAACGCCACGACCGTCAACAGGAGGTCATCACCGGCGTCGGCAACAGAGATCATCGACCCGGCGGTAAAGGAAGTGAGGATACCGAGGCTGACCGTCCAGATTACCACCGTGAGTCGGTTCGGCGTTTCGTTCATCGGGAAGAAATTGGAACAGGCATCTCAAAACATTGGTGTTCGGTCGACGACTCTCGATGACGTGGCGACTCCAATGAGTCGAACTGTCGATCGAGCCGAGAACGTGCGTCGAAATAGAAAGAACCGTTAGGTCGCCTGGCCTTCGGCGAACTCCTCGGCGAAGAGGACGTAGATGAACAGAGTCGGCAGCGCGGCAAGGAAGGCACCGGCCATCCGCAGCGGGAAGTTGACCCCGCTCAGGTCGGCACCGAGTCCTGACAGGATGAGCGTGATCGTCGCGGCCTTGTCCGAGGAACTGCCGATCAGCGTCAGCGAGAAGAGGAACTCGTTCCAGATCTGGGTGAACTGGTAGATCAGCACGACGCCGATCATCGGCTTCGAGAGCGGCAGGACGATCCGAGTGTAGATCTTGGTGATGCTCGCACCGTCGACCTTCGCCGCCTCGACGAGTTCCTGGGAAATGCCCTTGTAGTACGATCGGAACAGCAGGAAACAGATCGGGATCCCGTAGGCGACGTGGGTGAGCGTCAGCTCGGCCAGCGTCCCCCACCGCTCGCTCGGGGGCACGATCGTGACACCCTCGATGATCAGTCCTTTCGTGAGCGGCATGACGTTGGTCCAGAAGTCACTCAGCGGGACCAGAATCGCCTGATACGGGAGGAAGATCCCGAAGACGAACAGCAACACGACGGGCATCTGGCGACGCCAATCGACCAGCGTCAGGCCGTAGGCGGCCATGCTCCCCAGCAAAACGTCGAGCAACGTCGACGGGATCGCCATCGCGAAACTGTTGATGAACCCACGGCTCAACATGTCGAACGCTCGCCCCCAGTTCTCGAGGGTGAAATTCGACGGTGTGGGCGGCAAGAACGGCGTCGTCGCCGCACCACT
Organism: Halorhabdus amylolytica; assembly: GCF_004944975.1. Taxonomy (GTDB): domain Archaea; phylum Halobacteriota; class Halobacteria; order Halobacteriales; family Haloarculaceae; genus Halorhabdus; species Halorhabdus amylolytica. Next base: position 177,110 of record NZ_SPQG01000002.1, on the reverse strand, counting down.
GGATTTCAGCGACGTGACCAGCCCCGTCCAGATGGGCGAGAGGAAGAAGGCCGTAAAGAACAGGACTACGAAGTAGACCCCGATCCGACGGTAGCTCATGTCCGGCAGTATGCGCGCGACACCGTCTCGTTCCGACGTGGTTGCTTGACTCATTTTAGAGTGCCCTCGCTCTGTACTGGTAGTAGAGGTACGGTGCGACCACGACCAGCGCCATCGTGAGGAGGATAGTCGCGATCGCGGCGGCGTACGCCCAGTTCTGGAGATTGAACGCCTGTCGAACCATCAGCGTGGCGAGAACGTCAGTCCCCTTGGGCGGACGATACGTACCGAACATCGCATAGAGGAATGTGAAGATCTTCAGCGCGAAGATCATCAACACGACCGCCGCGCTCACCGACGCGGACTTCAACTGGGGGATGATGATCCGCCAGTACGTCTTGATGATGCTCGCGCCGTCGACCCTCGCCGCCTCGAACTGATCGGTGGGGATCGACTGCAGGCCGGCGAGGAACACGACCATGCAGTACCCACTGAACTGCCAGATCAACGCGAAGATAACCGCTCCGAGGACCAACTGTGGATCCCCGATCCAGTTGTACGGCCCGAGACCGAACAGGCCGACGATCGTGTTGACGAGTCCGTTGTCGTAATTGTACATCCACAGCCAGAACTGGGCCGTCACGACGAACGACAGCGCCATCGGGAGCAGATAGATCGTCTGGACCGTGTTCTTCTGACGGAGGTCCCGATCGAGGAGAATGGCCAGAAACAGTCCCAATACCAGTGAGACCGTCGTGAAAGCCAACAACAGGACGAACGTGTTCTTGCCGGTCGAGAACACGGCCGGATCCCCCAGCGCCCGGGCGTACATTTCGAAGTCGAGATGGCCGTAATCCGGCGGTTGCAAGAATCCCTCGTAATCGGTCAGTGAGATAAGGAAGTTCCAGATGATCCCGCCGTAGACGGCGAGCCCCATGATCGCCAGCGGAATCGCCCAGTACGGCGAAGATCGGACGAAGTCACTCTTCCAGAACTGGCGCAAGCGCTCACGTCTGTCGGATCCGGTTGCATGCCCAGCGGTAACACCGGATCTAGCTGCCGTATCCTGTGAACCTGCCATAATTGGGAATATTGGATGACTATAGCGCAGCAGTTCTTACTGGGAGACGGCGTCCATTAGCCCGGTTGCCGTCGCCTCGGCGTCGTACGGTCCACTGAAGTTGCTCCCGACCGCCGACTTGCAGGCGTTCAGCGCATTGGGCGAAACAGCCAGCCCGTGAGCGATCGTCGGCGGGAACTGGTCGTAGTTCGCCAGGTGTTTGGCGTTCATCTCGAGGAACGGCGTCAGACGACTGGTATCGATGTCGGTCCGAAGCGGGATCGCGCCCTTGCGGTTGCCGAACTCGACTTGCGCGTCTTTCGTTCCGAGGAACTTCGCCCAGGTCTTCTGTTTGACCGGCGTCGACGTGTCACGGGAGAAGGTGAACGCGTCGATGTGGAGCATGTACATCTCCTCGGTACCGGGATAGGCCATCCAATCCCAGTCCTCTTGGTAGGAGACACCGCTGTCCTCGGCACGGTACATGCCGTAGGCCCAGTTACCCTGCTGAATCGTCGCGGCGTTGCCGTCCATCATCTTCTGGTTGGCTGTCGTGAAGCTGATGGTCGAGGCGTCGTTATTGATGTAATTTTCCAGCATCTCCTGGGTGGTTTCCAGCGCCTCGACGAGGAGCGCCTTGTCACCGTCGCCCTCGATGTAGCTCATGTACGCGTCGTAGCCGTGCATGCCCAGGAAGTTCTGGAAGATGAGCTGAAGGGTCGTCCACGGTCCCGACATCGCGTGGGCCATCGGGACTGCGTCAGTCTCGTTCGAGATCGTTTCGAATGCGTCAAGCAGCCCACTCGGACTGCTGACCGAAGCCGGATCGACGCCAGCGTCTTCGAAGACGTGAACGTTGTAGAACAGGTTGTTCATCCGGTGGGAGACCAGCGGCATCGACCGGTACTCACCGTTGAGCCGGCACTGTTCCGCGGCCATCGGGTTCATCGTCTCCGTGTAGTTGTTCTCCTCCCAGACGTCGGTGATGTTGGCCAGGAGGCCGCCGTACTGGGTGATGTTCTCGCCGGGCCAGGCCTGCCAGGACGCCGGTGGGTTCCGGTTGGCTAACCGACGGGCGACGACGGAGTCAAGGTTGACGTTCCCCGTTCCACCGATGGGCCGGAAGTTCGTCGCCAGATCCGGGTACTCCTCTTTGAACATCGACGTCAGCTTCTCGACCGCCGCCGCGCCGTCCCCGCCGGTCCAGGCATGCAACACTTCCAGTGCAGTGTCGTTCGGCGTCGGCCCCGTCTCCGTCGTCTCAGCAGACATACCGTCACCACCGTCACCACCGGAACCTCCATCACTGGGAGTATCGGCTGGCGCCTCGGTCGTGTCGCCGCTCCCACAGCCTGCGAGGCCGACCGTCGCGAGCCCCGCGGCCGTTCCGATCACTGTTCGACGCGAAACCGTATCGCTGCCAGTACCGTTATCTGCTGTCATACACTTTGGTGTTCAACATACTCATACATAATGATTGTGTTCGATTTTTATGGAGGACTAACCGCAGAGAAGACTACCCGACCACGAGAACCGACACAAAGGGGCGATCGTTGAATTCAGGCCGCCTCTGCGCCCTGGAGCGGGCGGTCGCCTTCGACGTCCCCGAGATCACGATTGTGCAGGGATTCGCCGGTCTCACCGTCGAAGATGTGGATCGCATTCTCCGGAATCCCGACCCCGATTGACGCCGCCTCAGCGACGTTGCGCATGCCACTGATCGTCGCGGTCAGTTCGGCGTCGGCCCGATCCTGACCCTCGAAGGCCACGTGGACAGTGTTCTCGTTCCCCATCGGCTCGACCACGTCGACGACACCCGGGAACTCGTGCTCGCCACTCGGCGTGTCCATGATTTCGACGTCTTCCGGGCGGATCCCCAGAACGAGGTCCGTCCGCCCTTCCAGATTCGCGCGCGTCTCCTCGCTGAGCGGGTATTCGAAGTGCTCGCCGACGAGCCGACCGTTCTCGAGCGTCACGGGGAGGAAGTTCATCGAGGGTTCGCCGATGAATCCGGCCACGAACTGGTTGTTGGGACGGTGATAACACTCCAGGGGCGTCCCGATCTGCTGGAGTTGCCCGTCGTTGAGGACGGCGATCCGGTCGGACATCGTCATGGCTTCGGTCTGGTCGTGGGTCACGTAGATCGTCGTCGTATCCAGATCCTCCTGGAGGTGCTGGAGTTCGGTCCGCATCTCCGAGCGGAGTTTCGCGTCCAGGTTCGCCAGCGGTTCGTCCAGCAGGAACGCGTCCGGTTCGCGGACGATCGCCCGTCCGAGCGCGACGCGCTGTTGTTGGCCCCCGGAGAGTTCGTCCGGCTTGCGATCGAGGAGGTTGTCGATGCCGAGCATCGTCGCCGCGTCCTCGACGCGCGTGTGGATCTCCTCCTCGGAGAGTTCAGTCGCCTCCTCGAGTCCGAAGGACATGTTGCCCCGAACCGTCATGTGCGGATACAGCGCGTACGACTGGAACACCATCGCCACGTTCCGTTCCTGGGGCGAGCGATGGGTGATCGATTCGCCATCCACGCTGATTGTCCCACTCGTCGGCTTCTCGAGGCCTGCGACCATCCGGAGGGTCGTCGACTTGCCGCATCCCGACGGACCGACCAGTACCAGAAACTCGCCGTCCCTGATGTCGATGTTCACGTCGTCAACGGCGACGATCTCCCCGCTCTCATCCTCGAAGATTTTGGTCACTTCGTCGAGCGTCACGTTCGCCATGAACGTTTGTGCGGTATTCTGATATAAATAAGTTTCCTTGGAGACCGGAGCAGTTCCGAATTGGAGGGCCCGAAAGGAGAGACAGGTCGACCACCGACGAACGGACGACAGGAAAATTGAGACCCGGAAGACCTGCAGACAGCGAGAACGAACGGCCACGGACCGGATCAGTCGGCAGCGAGTTCGGGGTCGAGATAGAGTTCGGTGTCGCTGTCGGTGTCGAACTCGTCGAGAGCGTCCCGTAGCGGTCGCGCGTAGCGGGTCAGGTCGCGAGCGCGTTCCGAGACCTCCGTGAGTTCGGCGGCCTGCTCCTCGGCGGCTCCGGCCACGATGCCCGATTCGGCGAGAGTTTCCTCGCTGAGTTCGGCGACCTCCCCGACCCTGGTGGCGATCTCTCCGAGGCGGTCGATCGGTTCCTGGACCTCCTGGTCGGCGTACTCCTCGGCCCACTTGTCGAAGGTGTCCGCGAGGTCGTCGATCTCCCGGGAAACCTCCTGGAGGCGCTCTTTCTGCTCGTCGGCGTCGTCGGCGATCCGCTGAACGGAGTCGGCGACGTGCCCGCTGGCGACCCGGACGCTATCCGAGCTTGCCTGGAGTACCTCGCCGGTGTCCTCGACCCGGACAGCGAAGCGTTTCAGTTGGTCGGTGGTCGTCTCCAGTTCTCCGATCATCTCGTTGAAGTCCGCGGCAATCCGGTCCATAGCGTCGTTCTCGCCGTCCGGCTCTAGTCGCCGGGTAAGGTCGCCCTCGGCACACTGGCGCATGGTTTCGGAGTACTCTTCGGCCTTTTCCTGGAGGTAGCGGTTCATCTCCATGGCCTCCGCCCGGGACACCTCGGCCTCCTTTCGGGCGTGTTCGGCCTCCATGATCTGCTGTTTCAGGGAGGATCGCATGTTCTCGAAGCCGTCGTATAGTTCCCCGATAGCGTCGATGCGGGTGGTTGTGACCGTTGTCTCGAGGTCCCCCTCACGCATCTGCCGGGCCCACTCCCGCAGACGGTTGACGTCGCGGGTGGTGTTGTACCCGATGACCGCGCCGAGGGCAACAACGAGCAGGACGCCGGCGAGCGTCGCCAGTCTGCCCCAGCGGGAGACGGCCCACACGAACCCGAAGACGTTCGAACGTGGCTCGTGGATGACGACGGTCCAGTTCAGCGGGACGTTCGTGACGCGGATCGGAGCGTACCCTACCGAGTACGGCTCGCCGAGAACGGAGTCCTGGGGCGCCATCTCGGGAATGACACCCGCCTGCCGGTCCGTATCCAGCAAGTCGGGTGCGAGACGGACGGGGCGCATCGCATCGCTGTCGCCGTACTGGCCGAGGATCTCGCTGTCGTCCCTGGCAACCTGAACGATCCCGGCATCGTTGACGACCTGGGTGAACCGCGCCTCGCTATCGGTATCCAGCGACGTGGCGAGATCCTCGACGGCGTACTCCATCACGAGGTAACGATCGGGATGACCCGCTACCGGACTGATGAACGCCACGACCGGGGTGGCGCTGACCCGGTGGACGTCAGTGACGTGGACGTCCATCACGTTCAGGGAGTCGATCGGGCTCGATTGGATCCAGTCACGGGAGGTCTCAGAGAGGTTCATATCGAAGGAGATCTGTGGACTGGCGACGACCCGGTGGGCAGGTCCGGACTTGTTCACGAGGTAGATCGCATGGGCCCCGTAGACGTTGCCGGCAGTCGTGGCCAGTTCCTGGCGGATCTGGAAGCGCGAGCCGGGTCGAGTGACACTGAACGCCCGGTTCTTCGAGGCGAGTTTGACCGAGATCGAGTTCCGTTCGATCCACGTCTCGATCGAATTGGCCTGCTGGGACGCCAGGTTCCGATACTCCTCCTCGACGTTGCTCTCGACCTGCTCGGAGATGGCACCCGTCGCCGTCGCCCCGATAACCCCGATCGTCAACCCCATGATCGCCAGGATGAGTGCGAACTTCAGCGTGAACCGCCGCCGAACGAAGTTCGGCACGACGCGGGTAAACCACCGCCCGCGTTCCGCCCCGCCTGTCGTGTCCGGGCCATGCGGATCGTTCATCGTTTTCCCTTACTACTACGATGGAGTACGTGCCTGTATATGTTTCTCCACAGCACACAGGTCTCCGGCCCCCGACAGAACGGAAACGTACGGGGACACGATCCGCGATCGCTGCTCCTGACGGCTGTCGTCGCCGAGGACGTGAGTCCCGATCCCTGGCCGGCTCGATGACCGACGTAGCCCTCATGGCATGACTTCGGACGAGGACAGTGTCATCCCGGCCCCGAATTCTTAATTATCGTCCAAACGTTTTCTGTGAGTGAACAGCGTAGCACGGCCATCGGACACCACCCAACTCCGAAAGCGATGGACAACGACGCACCGCCGGGGAACTGATCACTCAGAGGACAAAACACGACACGGGCCTGAGAACTCCGTTCACCACCAGTGAACGTAGGCCAGTTCCGAGACGGGAACTGAACTCCGGGAGTGGATATTTCGAATGGAGTCCCGGGAACGCAAGGCTACACCGGCGTACTGGACTATCGCTGATCGTCATCCCGCGCCGATGTTCGGCTGAGTCGGTTCCCCGGCGGCCACGACAACCGGAACCGAGACGGCGTTCACAATCCGGACCGAGTTCGTACCGGCCAGGCCGTAGTAGTCGTATCGGCCGGGCCGTGATCGACGATTAGCACGAGTTCGAGATCAGGACCCCATCGTTCACTCCTGGAAAACGCCGACCGCGGTCGAGATCGGCGCCCGCCGATCGATATGGTTCGGGCGTTCGCTATCAGTGAACTGATGTCGAGCGGAATTTACAAACATGTGTTTGTATAGAAGGGGAGAACGAGCTCAACGGAGGACGCTGGCGTCGATCCGCTCGTGCCGGTCGGAAACCGCTCGGGCGTCCTCGGGGAGCAACGCGACGAGCAGGATGTCCGCGTACTCTGCGAAGTGTTCGACCAGGCTCCCAATCCGTTCGGAGTCCATCGCTTCCAGCGAATCCAGCAACAGGAACGGGACGTCTTCGTGGACTTCGTGACTCAGATATCCCGCGAGTGCGAACACGAGTCCGATCAGTTCCCGCTCGCTCTCGCTGAGGTTGTCGACGGTCTCCTCGTAGCTAGTCCCGGTTGTTCCTTCCCGGACGACGTGGAGTTCGAGCGTGCTATCGGCGTCGGGACCGGGTTCGTCTGTCAGGCGTTCGATCCAAACGCGCGCGATGTTCTCGTATGCGAGGACGTCAAGCAGGTCGTCCATCTCTCGGTTGAACGTCTCGACGGCCCGACGCTCGAGTCGCTCGATCCGTGCGCGCTCCCGGGCGATCCGCTCGCGCAGATCATCGCGTTCGGCCGCGAGATCCTCGACAGCGGGCAGCGATTCGATCTCCTCTATGTCCTCGCGGAGGTCGTCCAACCGCTGCTGTAACTGACCCCGTTCGTACTGACAGTCGCTCACTTCCTCATACATCTCGAGGAGTTCGTCGTCGCGCAATTGCTGGGTTTCGGCGACCTCGGTCTCCAGGTCGGCGATACGCTCTGTCAGTTCCGTTTCGCGGGATTGTAACGTCGAGAGGTGCTCGTGTTTTTCCTCGAGGCGGTTCCGGAGCGTCTCGCGTTCCTGGCTGACGCGCTCGCGTTCGGCCAGAGCCCCTTCGATCGCCTCGCGGCGCTCCTCGAGTTCGGTCACGCGCTGCTCGACATCAGTCCGTTCGGCCCGCTTCTCGTCGACGACTTCCCGGAGTGCGTCCAGGCGCTCGTCGACCTCGCGCCGGGTGACACGGCTCCCGCAGGTCCAGCAGACGAGTTCCCGCTCGTCTTCGGGTGCGAGTTCAGTCACTGGCCCGGATTCGGCCGGTTCGATGCCGGGCAACTCCAGGGACCCCTCCAGGAGATCCCGGTTGAACTCCACGATGGTGTGCAGGGCATTTGTCGTCTCATCGAGTTGGCGGCGCCGTTCTCGGGCAACAGCAAGTTCCTCCTTGACGTCCTCGAGTTCCTCGTCGGTGTACTCGGTGTCCGCATCTCCCTCGAGTTCGTCGATCTCGGACTCCAGGGAGCCGATCTCGGCCTCGATCACCTCGATCTCGCTCTCGACGCGGGTGTGTTCCCCACGGGCATCCTCCAGTTCCTCGACGAGGGTGTCGGCTTCTGCCGCCGTCGGCTGGTCGGATTCGTAGGCAGTGATCTCCTCGCGAAGGGACTCGATGCGTTCGTCGACGGACGCGAGTTCGGACTCCAGGGAGCGGCGGCGATCCTCCAGCGCCGGGAGCCGCTCCTTGCGCTCGCGGACTTCTTCGATCCGATCCGCGAGCCGTTCTGATTCGGCGCGGAGGGAATCGATACGCCGTTCGATCCCGTCGGTATCGACCGGACGCATGATGATGTCTCTGAGATCATCGCCCCGTTCGACGGCCCGCCGGGCCGGGTTGTCCTCGAGCAAGGCGACGAAGGTGTCCACCAGTGACGCGTCCTCGACGTATGGTTCGCCCCCCACGCGGACGCTGTCTTCCGTCCGCCGAAAGGTCCGCGTGTAGCGCTGGTCGCCCATCTGCAGTACAACCGACCCCTCCCCGGCGTCGCTCTTGAGGGAGCCACTCGACCCCCCGAGCGAACCGGCGACGGCCGAAAGAAACGATGTGCGGTTCGTCGCGTTCCGACCGCGGAACACGGTGACGCCCGGCGTGATCGAGACGTCAGCCCGGTCGATTCCGCCGACATCCTCGACAGTGACCCTCACAGGTCCAGCGTCGACCGACTGGTCGCTCGCGTCGGTAGCCATCCTGTGAGGTGATCGCACAGACAACCACAAAAAAGTATGCATCCAGTATCCCGGAAGTCCCGAGTCGATAAGGTCATGTACTGCCACGTGGTACCAAACAACGACAGATGGGCCGACGGAGAACGGGATGTGAGGTGAGTACGCATGGCTGATGGCGACCGGTGTTCGTGCAAGGTGGGCCGCGTCGCCACACAGTACGACCTGGTGAACCTCGACGAGGAACTGCGTCGTCGATACGGGGCCGAGGCGAGCTTGCGGGACCTAGAGACGTTCGTCAACGAAGGCGTACTCCGAGCGGCGATCGAACGGGTGGGTGGGGACGTCGCGACGCTCGCCAGTAGCGATCGGGGCGTCGAAGCGCTCTACGAAGTACTACAGGAAGACGAAGGGACGTCCCCTGCGGAGCGC
>NZ_SPQG01000002.1:0-168104 GCF_004944975.1 Halorhabdus amylolytica | reverse complement strand
CGACGCCGTTACCGACGACTGGGTTTCCCACGCCACGGTCAAAACACACCTGAACGACTGTCTGTCGGTGGACACCGGCCGGGAGGCCGCTATCACTCCTGAAGAGGCTGTCAGTACCACCGAGTGGGCCCGGTCGCGTTCCCGGAGCGTGGTGAGTGAAACGGTCGAACGGCTGGAGAACGTCGGGGAGATCGACATCGCCGAACCCGCCGTGAGTGTCTCGATCCGGGTCACCTGCGAGGCGTGTGGCCGCTCGTACACCATCCAGGACCTCCTCGCGGCCGGCGGGTGTGCCTGTAACAGGGAAAGAGGGGGCACGGATGGCGAGTGAAGGCCCCCTATTTTACAAACACGCGTTTGTAAATTAATGAAACGAGCACGGAAGACAGGGCAATGGACCGCCATCACGTCATCGTGTTCGCCGCTGGCGTACGTCCGTTCGCCGAGACTGTTCGAACGACGACGTGCAGTCCCGGTCCTTCGAGAAGTAACCGGACACAATCCGACACGGACGGATCATCGACGGGACCGTCGTTCACAGTCGGCGAACGATATTTATCCCGGGGACGCCATTCCGGACGTATGAATCGATCCGACGGACCAAGCGTCAAGGCAGTTCACACGAGTCTCGACGTCCTCAGGGTGGTTGCGGACCTCGACGGCGCCGGGGTTAGCGAGATCGCGTCCCGCCTCGACCGATCGAAGGGAGGCGTCTACAAGCACGTGCGGACCCTGACCGATCGAGGATATCTCGTCGAGGACGGGACCACGTACCGGCCGGGGCTACGCTATTGGACGCTCGGAACGGATGTCAGGGACAGATTGGTACCGGAACAGGTCAAGTCGACCGTCGACGACCTGTCGGCGTCGATCGGACACGCCGTCGCCCTGATCGTCTACGAGGCAGGTATCGCCGCCGTCGTCTACAGCCGCGTGCCCTCGGACACGGCCATTCAACCGATCGTAGAGGGCGACTCACTGCCGTTACACGCCACCGCCGCCGGGAAGGCCGTCCTGGCGTACCTCCCCGAAGACGAACGCGAGACGATCCTCGACGGCGACCTCGCGGCCCACACGAACGCGACCCTCACCGATCCGGCGGCCGTCAAGGACGCACTCGAGACCGTCCGCGAACGACGGTTGGCGGAGGATCACGGCGAGTACGTGGCGGACGTGGAGGCGATCGCGGCACCCGTCATCGGTGCCAACGGGTATCCATTCGGATCGATCGCAGTCACCAGCAGACCCGAGGAGTTGCTCGACGGCAACCTCGAGGCAGACGCAAGTCTCGTCGTCAGCGCGTCGAAGTCCCTGGAGAACGTCTGGGCCGACTGACGCGCTTCGGTCCCGCCGGAACACGACGCCGAGGGGCCGCTGGTCTCCGACCCGGCTGACGTCGGGGCGGTCAGGTAGCGTCCCGAAGGTCAGCGGCCGCCTCCTCAGCGAGTTTGTTGTTGATATACGCACCTGCGCCACGCTCGCTGCCGGCGGGATACTTGAGCTTCTCCGCCGTGCGGTACGGCGGGTAGAATTCGATGTGGAAGTGCGCGTACTCTTCACCCTCGCCGTTGGTCGGCTGCTGGTGAGTCGCCATGACGTACGGCATCTCGAAGCCGAACAGCGCGTCGTACTTCACGAGTACCTCCTTGAGTACGGCGCCGAGCTCGCGCTCGTGACGGTCGGAAAACGCGGCCATCGAGGGGACGTGATCGTTCGCGTAGACGTGAACCTCGTACGTCCAGCGCGCGTGAAACGGTACGACGGCCGTAAAGGAGTCGTTCTCCGCAACGATCCGTCGGCCGTCATCGCGCTCCGATTCGATCACGTCACAGAACAGACACCGACCGGTTTCCGCGAGGTGATCCGAACTCGAATCGAGTTCGCGCTGTATCTTCGGCGGAACGAACGGATAGGCGTAGATTTGACCGTGAGGGTGATGAAGTGTCACACCGACCTCTTCGCCCTTGTTCTCGAAGATGTAGACGTACTCGTGGTCCTCGACTGCGCCGAGAGTCTCGTAGCGATCCCGCCATAGCTGGACGAGGTTGACGAACCGCTCGACAGATTCCTCGGACATCTGCCCGTCGTGATCCTGGGTGAAAAGGACGACCTCGCACTGGCCGTTGGCGGGTTCGACCGGGAAAAGGTCCGTCCCCTCCACGGCCGGTTCGGGTGGGTCCGGCTGCAGCGAAGGGAAGCCGTTCTCGACGACGGCCATGTCGTACTCGGGTTCGGGGATCGCTGTCGGATACTCGGCATCTTCGGCGGTCGGACAGAACGGACAGTAGTCCTCGGGCGGTTTGAACGTCCGTTCCTGGCGGTGGGTCGCGGTGACGACCCACTCCTGAAGCGTCGGGTCCCAGCGACGTTCGGTCATGTCAGGCCCCTCCCGACCTGTCGGATCCCGCCGAATCCGCAGTATCATCAGCGTTCTCGTTGTCGAACTCGTAGAAGACCACGTACCGATCGTTGTGGTTGGTAGTCCGATGGCTGCGCATTGGTGTACGAATCGACCCTGCGCATCCAACATAATAGTTCTATCGGAGACCGGTAGACGGTGACCGCCTCACACGGGAGGAACCGGGGGTTTCTGCATTCGATGTCGCCCGATCCACTCGCCGCCATCCCCGGAAGACGACCGACGGGGCCCACTGTCGGAACACTCTGGCGAGCACCGGAACTTCTATTATTGACAGTGTGCCATTGCGGAGTATGGAACTGAGCGACAGGCGGATCGTCGTCACGGGAGGCGCAGGACTGATCGGTTCGGCACTCGCCCGGCAACTCGTCGGCGACAACGACCTCGTCGTCGTCGACGACCTCTCGAACGGCATCCGGGAATCCGTTCCCGAAGCAGCGACGTTCATCGAAGGGGACCTGACCGACGAGACCGTCGTCGCCGAGGCGATCGACGCCGAGACGGACGTCGTCTTTCACCTCGCCGCCGACAAGTACGTCAACGCCGACGAACCGCGAAACCAGTTCGAAACGAACGGCGAGATGACCTACAACATCCTCGAACGGATGGACGAGGTCGGTGTCGAACACATCGCCTTTACCTCCTCGTCGACGGTCTACGGGGAGGCACCGCGACCGACGCCGGAGGATTACGCTCCGCTGGAACCCATCAGTGAGTACGGCGCGGCCAAGCTATCGGAGGAAAGCCTCCTTTCGGTGTATGCCCACAATCACGGTTTCACCGTCTGGAACTTCCGGTTTGCCAATATTGTCGGACCGCGTTACGGCGCTGGTGTTGTTCCCGACTTTATTTACAAGCTTACACAAGATCCCGAGACGCTGACCATCCGGGGTAACGGCCGCCAGGAGAAATCCTACATGTCCCTGGCAGACTGCATCGACGCGATGTGCTACGTCGTCGAACACGCCGCCCGGCCGGTCAACACCTACAACCTGGGGACGCGAACGACCACCTCCGTCAACCGCATCGCCGACATCGTCAGCGACGAAATGGACGTCGACCCGGATTACGAGTACACCGGCGGCGACCGTGGCTGGGAAGGCGACGTCCCCAAGATGCGCCTCTCGATCGAGAAACTCGCCGCGCTCGGCTGGGAACCCTCCACTCCCAGCGACCAGGCCGTCCGCCAGGGCGCACGAGAGATCCTCGACGATCCCGAAAACGAACCACACCTGAGTTGAGGACGTTCACGTCGACCGCCTATTTTTCGGTGAGAACGACGGAGCAAAAATGGTCGTCAGTCGGTTTTCTCGACGCGTACGCCAGCCGAGGGGATCACGAGATGGGATTCCGGGGCGAGATCCGGGAACTGTTCGGTGTAGGTCGCTCGGAGTGATTCGGCGAACTGTTCCGCGTCCGCCTCGTCGACGATCGCGATGGCCGCACCACCCCACCCCGCGCCGGTGAGACGCGCACCATAGGCACCCTCTTCGAGGGCGGCCTCGACGACGAAGTCCAGTTCCGGACAGGACGCCTCGTAGTGCTCGGCGATGTCCCGGTGGGCCGCGACCAGCAACTCGCCGAACCGCTCGACGTCGCCGGCCGACAGCGCCTCCCTGGCCGCCTCGACGCGGTCGTTCTCGCGAGCGAGGTACCCCAGGCGTTCGGCCTGAAGCGCCGGGAGGACATCCAGATCGTCCTCGGAGATCGCCTTCGAAGTCTCGACGTCAAGCGTCTCCATGGCCGATTCGACGGTTTCGCGGCGCTCGTTGTACGCCGAGTCGACCAGCTCCCGCGAGACGCCGGTGTGGAAGACGACGACGGCTAAATCCTCAGGCATCGGAACCGGTTCGTACCCGAGCGTGTCGGTATCGATCAACAGCGCGTGACCGTCCTCGCCCAGCGCCACGGCGAACTGATCCATGATCCCACAGGACATGCCAACGTAATCGTTTTCGACGCGCTGACACAGCAACGCCATCCGCTCGCGGGACAGCCCCAGATCGTAGGCTTCGTTCAGGAACGCCATGACCGCGAGTTCGAGGCTCGCCGAGGAACTCAATCCCGCCCCCATGGGCAGTGTAGCGCTGAGTTCACCGTTGAACCCGCCGGGCTCGTAGCCCTCTTCCTGGAGGACCGCATAACACCCTTTGACATAGTCGATCCAGTCGTCCGTTCGTTCCAGGTCGTCCGTCGCGAACGAATAGCTCGACTCGACGGCATCCGAGGAGACAGTCACGTCACGCGCCGGCGTCGCCTCCAGGGAGGTGTGGAGGTCCGTCGCCAGCGGCATGACGTACCCGCCCGTGTAGTCGGTGTGTTCGCCGATCAGATTGACGCGGCCGGGCGAGACGACCCGGTATGTGTCTCCAGCAGTCATGCTCGATCGATCTCGGAGATTCGGGCCAGCATGTTAAGCCTGGCGACTCCTCTCGCCGGACTGTTCGCTCCTTTCCACCGTCACCGTGCGATCGGGTCGACGACTGGTAACGGGATTCGGCCAAGATCATAAATAACAATATATGTCTACTTTTTCTGAGCGCTCAGTACCAATACATAGCTATCTATTTTTGGCTAATCAGCAGCTAATAGCCAGATATACTCGCTAAAATAAATCTTATTTCCGCATGTATCGATTGGAAATTCTGGAACTATCCGATAAATATGGAAAATTTTAACTTTGGATGAAGATATATCACTACCTGGGGTAAGAAAAGACATCTAGACCTAGTTTTCGAACTGATTTGATTCGAATTACCCCGGCCAATATAATGATAATATGAACTATGAATTAAGAAAATGATAAGGAAGCGTATATTACTATCCCGGTCCTCAACGGGACGAAGCGGACGACAGACGTGGGCAGCCGGGACAGGCAGCCGAAGGTATCGTTTTTGGTGACGAATCACGTACTGGGAACGGGCGATGGGATCCGAACGGTACCTCCTCGACGCCATGCTCGGCAAGCTCGCGACGTATCTTCGAATGTGCGGGGACGACGCAGCCTACGCGCTGGATCGCGGGGTGGAGGCGGACGATCGGCTTCTCGTTATCGCCAGCGAAGAGGGACGGACGGTCCTCACACGCGACCGCTCGCTCGCCGCGAGCGCACCGGACAGCCTGCTTATCGAATCGCACGACGTTCGCGAGCAGCTACGGGAACTCGTCGACGCGGGGTTCGATCTGACACCGGCCGGAACGCCGACGCGCTGTGGCCGGTGTAACGATCGCCTCGAAGCGGTCCCGGAAGCCGGTTCGACGCCCGAGTACGCACCCGATCCGAGTGCGGAGCGCGTCTGGCGATGTGAAGGCTGCGATCAGTGCTTCTGGAAGGGGAGCCACTGGGACGACGTGGCGGAGACTCTCTCGGAACTGTGACGCATCGCCGGGCGAAGACAGAAAGCTGTAATACCGCCCTGCCGAACCACCGTCGATGACGCTCTCCGAGGACGCTCTCGAACGGCTGGCAGACGTGGTCGCCCTTCAGCCGACGAAGAACGCCGAGTTGCAGGAACGGTGGGACATGGACAGCGGTAGCGAAGTCCACAGCTATCTCGAATCCGAACTCGGGGAGTACTACTATCGCAACGAGGACAGCCTGATCTGTGCGACGCCGGAAGCGGCCAAGCTGGTCGAAGACGAGGGACTGATCGAGGGAGGCACCGAGGACGGGACGGTCCACGTCCCCGAACTCCAGGCGGTCGTCCTGGAAGTCATCGCCGGACCCGAGCAGGAACCGCAAAGCGTCGTGAGCGTCCTGGAAGATCTCAGAGGGGCCGGACACGATCCGGACGTCGACGAAGTTCGAAATGCGCTCGGGAATCTGACTGATAAAGGGCTTCTCGAACGCATCCGGACGACCGTCCCGACGTTCCGGCTGGCGGTCGAACGCGACGAACTCGAAGTGTCAGTTCTCGATGGATAAACGGGTCTATACGCCAGGGACAATCATTTCAGCCCGAACCGGTGGCGTCGCCGTCGTCGATCGAGAACGCGTTCGACGGCTTTGCCCGGCCCGCCGGAGAGGGGCCACCCCTTCGAACGCCAGGTCGGTGGTTCGGGCTCGAACTGCGGACAGGATCCGCAACACTCCGAACTCGTCTGGTGGCACGCTTTCGCCCCACAGGACGGTATCGGGCCAGTCGCCGTCCACCGCGTCCCGAAGTGCCGGCAGTCCGAGCGCATGGCGTCGACGTACTTACGCCACCCACTCCCGTAAGCTCGTTCGGCGATTTCCAAGCGTTTGCGCCCCTTCCACGCGGGATCAACGTACTCGAAGCGGGCGGCCGAAGCGTCGTTATCGCCGCCAGCCGGCCGCTCGCGGATGCGCGTCCCTGGATTCGTCGGCTCGAGCGTCCGGGGGTGCCAGGCCACTTCGGCGTCACCCGCTGGGGGATCGATGACTAAAATTCCGGCCTCGACGGGCAAATCCTCCAGCAATGCGGGTTCGATGAGATCACCAGTCGCGGCCGTCGCCACCCAGACTTCGTCCGCGAGTCCGAGTGCCACGTCCCGCTCGAGTTGGGGAGCCAGTCGCCGCGCCGCACTGGCGTCGAGGTCGGGTTTGTTCTCGATGGCGATGATCCGCTCGAGCCAGTCCGGATAGGCGTGCTTTTGGCGGATCTCGATCTGGCCGCCGTGTTTCCGCACGTCGAGGACACCACGATCGTCGCCCCGGTGGATCGCCTCCCTGACGTACCGCCAGGGATACCCGGGATCGGGGAGTGCGTCGCGGTAGTACTCCCACTCGGCGGGCGCGTGTGGGATCACGTCGAGCAGATCAGAATCGAGTGCGCGTGCCCCGAACTGTGCGCGCTCGCGGAGGGCATCAGGATCGCATTCGAGGACGATCGTGTCCCATCGCCGGCGTTTCGTCCCGAGTTGCCGGGCGACGATCACCGGTCGGTCGTGGTCTTGTCCAGGGGGCCAGGCGCGCTCGGCCCACTGACAGACCCGCAGTTCGAAATCGAACTCGGCGCGGTATCCCCGACTACTCACGAGATGGATGGACGGACCGGGCCGTCGAAGGCGTTACGGTCCCTCGGCCGGCCCTAGGCGTCTTTCTCGTCGATGAACTCGTGGGCCTCCTCGAAGATCTCGCGCGGTCCGTCCTGAGTGATGGTGTTTTTCGCCTGTTCGTAGTCACGCCACTGGTGGTCGTGGTGCTCCGTAGAGAGTTCGGCGCTCGCCTCGAATGATTTGGCGATGAACAGGTGGACAGTCTTGTGAATCGTCTCACCGTTCGCCTCGAACACGTAGTCGTAGTCCTCACGGAAGCCATCGATGAGCCGGAAGTCCTCGATTCCGGCTTCCTCTTTCACTTCGCGGATGGCCGTCTGCTGGAGTTCCTCCTCGCCCTCGACCCCACCCTTGGGAAACTCCCAGTCCCCCGGTCGGCTCTTGAGCAGCAGGTACTCCCGCTGGCCACGCGTGTCGCGAAAGAGGATGGCTCCCGCGCTCGTGGCCTGGATCATTACCGAACGATAATTCAGGGGAACTTAAGAGGATATCGGAGCGCGAAACCGGCCGACGCGAACTCGTCGGCGATCGATCGATGACTGTCCTCGAGTGGCAGGGATCGAGACAGGCAAAAGGGTGACTTTTTGAACCTCGACCGTCCATCACCTGACGGCATGCCGTTCGTGACGACACTGACGGTCGAGAGCGGGGACCGAGACCTCCTCGAGGACGTAGTGACGGAGATCAAAGAGACAGCCGCCCGCAAGGGCGTCGAACTCAAGGGCCCCCATCCCCAGTCCCCCGAGGACATCACTGTCCCCCAGCTGAAGGGGCTGAGCACGGACGGCGGACGGTTCGATCCCTGGCGATACACTGTCTTCACCCGCACGATCGAGATTGTCGGTCACGACGAGTTCGCCCGCGACGTGACCGAGTGGGAGTTCCCGAACCGCGTCCACGTCGAGGCGTCCGTCGCGCAACGGCAGGGCGCGGGTCGCTGAGGGTCGTCGGTCCTGACCCGACGGATCGTCCCGACAATCCACCACGAGCGGTTTACGTACCCACACCTATTCTGCGGAGACATGGTCGAAACGCCCGAGCACCTTCGAGAGCTTCGGCGGGATCTGCACCGACACCCCGAGCCTGCCTGGCGAGAGTTCTACACGACGGCCCGGGTCCTCGAGGAAGTCGAACGGATCGGCGTCGACGACGTGTTCGTCGGCCCTGACGCCATCGCGAGCGACGTCAGAGCCGGTGTCCCCGACGAAGAGGAACTCGCCCGCTGGAGGGAACGAGCCAGCGAGGCGGGCGTCGACGACGCGACACTCGACCGACTCGACGACGGACACACAGGCGCCATCGCGGTCCTCCGGCGCGGCGACGGACCGACCGTTGCCCTCCGCGTGGATATCGACGCCCTGCCACGAAACGAATCCACGGACCCGGATCACCAGCCGGTCGCCGAAGGATTCCGTGCCGAACACGACGACGCGATGCACGCCTGTGGCCACGACGCTCACGCGACGATCGGTATCGGCGTCCTCGAGGCGATCGCCGATAGCGACTTCGGGGGAACGTTGAAGGTGATTTTCCAGCCCGCCGAGGAGGTCATCGGCGGCGGCCGGGCGATCACCGACAGTGGCCACCTCGATGACGTCGACGCCCTGCTGGCGATCCACGTTGGCCTCGGGCACCCGACCGGCGAGGTCGTCGCCGGGATCGACGGTATCCTCGCGGTCTCGAACTTCCGGGCGGAGTTCGAGGGGGGCTCGGCCCACGCCGGCGGACACCCGGATCGGGGCCGCAACGCCGTCCAGGCGATGGCGACAGCTGTTCAGAATCTCTACGCGATCCCGCGTCACGGCGACGGCATGACCCGAGTCAATGCCGGCGACGTCGGCGGCGGCTCCGCCTCGAACGTCATCCCCGAGTCGGCGTACATCGACGGCGAGGTGCGCGGTGAGACGACCCGCCTGATGGAGTACATGAGCGAACGGGCCGACGACGTCCTCGAGTCGGCCGCGGAGATGCACGACTGTGAGGTGACTGTCGAGCGAACCGGCGAGGCTCCGAGCGCGGATCCCGACGAGGGACTGCTCGACGTGGTCTACGACGCGGCCGGCGAGGTATCAGCCGTCGACTCTCGGCTCCGGAGCGCGGAACTGGGTGGCAGCGAGGACGCCACGTACCTCATGCGTCGCGTCCAGGAACAGGGGGGCGAGGCGACGTTCGTCGGGATCGGGACGAACCACCCAGGTGGCCATCACACTGCAACGTTCGACATCGACGAGGCGTCGATCGGGATCGGCGTCGAGGTGCTATCTGAGGCGATTCTGTCGATAGCTGGCCGGGAAGAGTGAACGCCAGGACGGCCCGGAGTCAGGCGTCCGGCCCGTCCCACTCGTGAATCGTGACGGTCTGCCCCTGGGACGACTCCCTGACGATCGTGATCGACGCTGCGGTGAAGTCCGGCGACGTCCCGAAATCACTGTCGTTGATCCGCACCGTCGTCGCCGCCGTCATCTTGTCCTCGGGCGAGAGCGACGGATCGACGGTCGCGAGTGGATACTCGCCGTCGACACTCGACGGTGACGCCCCGTCGATGACGACGAACGTGTTTTCGACCGGGACTGCGGTGCCACCCTCGTGACGGAGGCGCAATTCGTCCGGGCCCTCGAGCGTGATCTGGAAATCCACAGCCGTAATGGGATCGTGATCGGGCATATCCATCTCCAGGACGAACGCTCCGATAGTCGCCGCGAGCAACACCGTGATCGCAATCATCAGGATCACACCGACGACTGGTGCGATCGCCGAACCGTCCCGTCCGAACTGATCTCCGTCCATGTTTTCCCCCACCGGCACCACGCCGCGTCGAACGATCGTTCGAGTGGTGATCCCCGCCCGACACTGACGACTCGACCGTCGAGCCAAACTGGCGTGAGGATTCCCCCACTCGGTGCCTGACCATGTGTAAGTATAACATGGTAAAAGTTAACTATTATGGATGGCGTGAGAGTGACTGCTGTCGGCCGACCGCCGCGTCAGTACTTCGGTTCGGCGCCGGTCGTTTCGTAGACGCGGTCCAGGATCTCGTCGCGACGCTCCTGCCAGCGTCCGAAGTCGGCGGGCGAGTCGGGGTAGGCCTCATAGTGGTCCATGAGGTCGTCGGCGTGGTTCTTCGTCCGGTAGAGGTCCAGGATCGTGCCCCAGTGGCCGAAGCTCTGGACCGCCATCTTGAGTTTCATGCCCCAGCTGACCTCCGTAGAGCCGGAGTAAAGCGCCTCCGAAAGTTTGCCGACGGGCAGGCGCGCCAGCAACCCCATCAGGT
This sequence comes from Halorhabdus amylolytica, assembly GCF_004944975.1. Taxonomy (GTDB): domain Archaea; phylum Halobacteriota; class Halobacteria; order Halobacteriales; family Haloarculaceae; genus Halorhabdus; species Halorhabdus amylolytica. The sequence continues at coordinate 157,395 of NZ_SPQG01000002.1, read as the reverse complement.
CGTCGATGTCGTAGGCCGTACTGAAGATATTGTAGACGTCCAGCGCGGCATAGCGGGATCCGAAGTGATCCATGACGCGTTCGTTGTAGTTCCAGAGGGCTTGCTCCGAGTGGTCGCCGTCCGCGATCGCCTCGACGGCCTGTTCGCCCGCGTACTTGCCCGCGTAGGCCGCCCCGGCGATCCCCCCGCCCGTGGTAGGATTGACGTGACCGGCAGCGTCGCCGACGGCCATGAACCCGGAGGCGACTGCCGAGTCGTAGGGCCGGCGGGTCGGCAACGCGGCGCCGAGTTTGTCCTCGACGGTCGCCCCCCGGAACTCCTCGCGCTCCCGGAGGTCACGCTTCAGCGCCTCGACCAGTTCCATCGGCTCCTCGTTCATCTGGAACCCCAGGCCGACGTTGATCTCCGTCTCGGTGCGGGGGAAATACCACAGATACCCGGCCGAGCGCTCCGTCGGTTTGAACACCAGCGCGTCGTCCCAGGGGACTGGTTGCTCGACCTCGACGATCTCCCGGTAGGCCGAGCAGAATTGCGAGTACGTGACGTTCGTATCGAAGGTAGCGTCGTCCAGATCGGCCTCGTCCTGGAGGATCGATAGCGCGCCCGCGGCGTCGACGACGATCTCCGCCTCGTACGTTGCTGGATCGCCGTTCTCGATCACTTCGAGCCCTTCGACAGCCCCGTTCTGGACGACATCATGTACGACCGTATCGTAGTGGATGTCGACGCCAGCGTCCTCGGCTCCTTCGATGAGTCGATGACCGTACTCCCAGCGGTCGATGACAGCGAGTTCACCCGGGATCGGAATGTCGACGACCGTATCTTCGGCGGGGATCTCGAAGCGACCGTGATCGACGCCTGTATTCGTAAAAGCAGGTTCTATCTGCTCGCGTGGGATCGCCTCGGGGAAGTGACTCGCCCCTTTCAATGCGTCGCCACAGGCGATGTGACCGGCCTCCTCTTCGGACTTGCGTTCGAGGATCGCCACGTCAAGCCCCTCGTTGGCGACCGTCGCCGCCGCATAACAGCCGGCAGTACCGGCCCCCGCGACGACGACGTCGTACGTTTCAGTGGTCATGCAACCGGATCAACGCCGAGACGGGTTAATTCTTTGCGCTCCGGAGTCCGAAACAGCATCGGGAAATGACCGTCGAGTCGAGGTACGAGAATGTGAACGGAACAACCATGGATTTTATTTACTTCTGTGTCATTTGTCGAGAGTAACATGAATCCGTCCCGGAGAAGCGTGATTCGTTCTGTGTCCTTGTTACCGATCGTGGGGCTCGCTGGATGCGGGGTCCTCAATAGTAATCAACAGACGGAGACGGAACAGTCCGATCAGGGGAATCAAAACGAGGAGACGGAAGCCAAAACTGAAACCGAAACCGTACAGGAAACGACAACGGAAACGCAACAACAGGCCCAATATTCCGGGCTCGCGAATCAAACGGGGAAGATCCTCGAGGAGATCGAGTGGTTCGGTACGTCTTACTTCAACGCGATAGTCCGGTACAAGAACCTCGTCGGGCGACTTTACGATACGACAGAATATCTTCGACGCCAGCCGGAACTGTCCGAATCGGATCTCAGTCGTCTGGAGTCGACCGCCAACGAGTTCGTGACGCTGCTCGAGGAGACACTCGCGCCGCACTTCGAAAACTCGGAGGACTTCACGGCGACGGCAGACATCCTCTTCCAGATCGAGAGCCGCGTCGATACGATCCGTCGTTTCTCGGAACGGAGCGACACGGACCGGGTCGAAAGCGAACTCACGAGTCTACGGATCTACCTGGACAACATTCAGCGTTCCGAGACGATCAACGAGCGGTTCTCGGAACGCCCGATCCACGAACCCCTGCTGGAGTACGCGACGTCATCGAACTACAACAAATCTCATCCGTTCACGTTCATCATCGCCCATCCGGAGACCGAATATGTCGCCCCCGTCCGATCGCGTAAACGACACAATGTGGAGCTGGGGCAGGTTCGATTCGAGACGAAACTCGAACGACGAAACTACATCAGCGACCTCGAGAACATTTTCGGCGGGGTCTCGGTCGAACAGGATCGCACAGGACGAGGGTTCCTCGCTGCTCACCCACGGGAAACCAATCAGCCGACCCGACTGATAGATATCCAGCGGTTCTCGAGCGCGGAGGCCGCCGAGCAGGCGAGAGGGACGTTCCTCGACGGGGCGGTATCGAGCGAGGGGATGACTGAACTGGGTGCCTACGAATGGGAGCAGATCCATTACTTCCAGGTACTCGAGGTCCTCGACCCCCACAGTGGGTACGTCGTTTTCCGGGAAGACGAGGGAATGACGTTCAACGACGACGGTGACATCATCCGCGAGGACAGCGGTGAACTCGGCAATCCCCTCGAGGACTACAGCCGTGACCTCATCGGGGACATCGTCTACGCGTACGCGAAGCGAGTCGGACCGTACCTGATCACGATCGCCCCGTCGATGACCGCCTGGGAGGAGCGGGACCGGCTCGATCGAAAGCCACTGGAACCGCTGAAGAAGATCTGGTTCTGGGAATCGCTGTCGGAATCAAAGACGGAATCGGGGTGAGTCACAGTCCGGAATAGTCGCCGGTCGTTTTCCTCCGACGCTGATAAAGAGTTTTGGTGGCGTCATTCATACCCCGTTCTATGACCGAGTACACCGTAGAGTTCGTGGGCACGGGCGAAACCGTACAGGTCGAGGACACCGATACCATTCTGAGCCGGTGTCTCGACGAAGGCATCGCCCAGGAGTACTCCTGTCGAGTCGGGATGTGTCTCGCCTGTACCGCGGAGATCATCGAAGGCGAGGTGACCCAACCGGCTGCACGCGGGCTGACCGAGGAAGAAAAGGAAAACTACGCGTTGACCTGTATGGCTCGTCCGCAGTCGGACCTCAAACTCGACCGCGGGAAGTATCCGCCCAGCATCGAGGACGAGGTCGGGGTCGACGCGAGCGCGGACGGCGAGGTCACGGCGGACGACTGACGCGACAGCGTTCAGGCGGACGCACTAGTCGAGTTTTGCCGCCGCGTCCCGGACTAATCCATCGAGAATCTCGGGCGTCGTCGGATGGTAGGCGCGGTCGGGGATTTCCCGGACGTCAAGCTCCATCTCGACAGCGAGTTGCATCGTCTTGGCCATCACGTCGGCGTGATAGTGGAGGCCCTGATAGCCCAGCACGGTGCCGTCTGTCCCGACGACGAGCCGGGCGAGGCCGTCTGCAACGTTCTTGGTCTTGAAGACACCGTCGCTCGACGCCTCCCGCGTGGCGGTGACGAAATCCAGATCGGCGGTCGCAGCCGACTCCACAGAGTGCCCGACGCGTGCGAACGGCAGGACGCCGAGCCCGGAGAACATAACGTGATGGTGAACGTTGTCGTACTCCTCGAGAGGATCGCCGTCCCGGTGTCGGCGGACGTTCTCGGCGGCGGTGAACCCTTCCTCCTTGGCGACGTGGAGGATCGGTTCCCGACTGTTGACGTCGCCGACGACGAACACCCGGTCGTCCGCGACAGCTTGCATCGTATCGGCGACCCAGTCGTCGCCGGGCTGTAACGACGTGTTCTCGATCCCAAGTCGATCGAGAGCCGGCTCGCGGCCGGTGAACGCGAACACCTCGTCGGCTTCGAGCGTCCGCGTCTCGCTACCGACGTCGACATCCATACGGACGCCGTCGTCGGTCCGTTCGACGGACTCGCCTTCAGCGTCGAGCAGGACATCGACATCGAAGTGCTCGCGGTAATAGGCGAGCAGTTCCTCGCCGAAGGGTGCGTCGGCCTCGCCGAGCACTTCGGGGAGTGCCTCGACGACCGTGAGATCCATGCCGGCAGCCTCAGTCAGATACGGGACGAGTTCCAGGCCGATGTACCCAAGACCGAGCGCGATACCCGAGTCACCGAACTCGGTGCGATCGAGGACGTCCGCACTCGTCTGTACCGGCACGTCCTCGATGCCGGGGATGGGCGGAATCGCGACGTTCGATCCCGTCGCGATCACGACATAATCGGGTTCGATCCGTCGGTCGTCTATTTCGAGGACCCGGTCGTCGACGAACCGTGCGGTGTCGTGGATGAATTCGACAGTTTCGCGTTCGGCCAGGTCGGCGATCGAATCGCGGCGGTGTTTTGCCCAGTTCGAGGTGTGTCCGTTCTTGCGCTCGACGACGGCTTCGAGATCCACGTCGTGTGCGTCGCCACGGAGTCGCGGATCGTGTCTCGCGGCGAAGCGGTGTTGGGCCGCCGAGAGTACCTCCTTCGAGGGCATACAGCCCCGAAGGATACAGAGGCCGCCGCCGGGATCGCCGTCGTCGATCAACGTCAATTCGATGTCCGGATCGTCGGCCAGTTCGCCCGCCACGGCGGAGCCGGCGCTGCCGTACGCACCGACGATAGCTACGTGCGTGCTCATACGTGAGGACGGGCCGGCGCGAAGAAAACCGTTTGGACCTGGTCGCGGAACAATCTGAGCGTGGTTGACGAAAGGGATTATCCCGACTCGGTCGCGGGATTGCTCGGGGAGTCGCCGGTGGAAACGAACGGTTCCCGAAGACGGCCGAAAGGGCAGGCCCTATATGGCCTGGGCACCTACGTAGAAGTGATCACTGGTGTCACTCGACCGCCGCGCGAGATGGCCCCGCCCCCTGTTCCAACCATGACGAGCCGCGTATACAGACTCCATTCGACGCTCGAATTGCCACTCGAAGACGTCTACGATCACTTCGAGGAGCCGGACTTGCCTCCCGAGATCGAGGACGTCGACATCACACGACGGAATAACACGCTGATACTGAGTGCCGTCGCCACAGACGGCTCGATCAGCAAGTACACGCCGACGGCCCAGCTCAAGGCCAGTGTGACGGAAAACCGGGTCTACGAAGAGGAACCCGAGCCGCCACACGCCGGGGGCGGTGGCGGCCAGTGGGGTGCACTGACCGAGGAAGAAGAGGAAGAGATCGAGTCGGAACTCGTCGAGTACGCCTGCTTCAAGGGCGACCGCGAGACCGTTCTCCAGAACACGACCCTGCAGTTCCCGATGTTCGAAGTCCTCTGTAACGTCGCCGAGATCGCCGAGAAGGGGACACTCACCGCGATCGTCGCGATCGACGAGGAACTGCAGGCCGTCCGGATCGAGGACGGCGAGCGGACGCCGGCCTCGATCAACGTCACCGAGGATCCCGCCGAGGACCGCGGTGAGGACACCGTCGACTGGCGGGACAACGAGTTCATCCGCTGAGACGCACGTCGTCTGCTGTCCACGGAGTCCGAAAGACTCAATTACGTTCTAATTATATCTCATTACACTCATGACGAGCGCAGTGGAGTTCCCCGAGTACCTCGATGTCGATTACACCGACGGCGAGGGCGAGCAGCCGGACGATTACCCCAGTACCGAACACAAGATCGAGAAGGCCATCGAGGTCACGAAAAAGGGCCTCGAGCAGTACGACAATCCGGTCGTAATGTGGACGGGCGGAAAGGACTCGACGCTGACGCTTTACTTCGTCAAGGAGGTCGCAGACCGCTTCGATCTGGAGGTCCCGCCGGTCGTGTTTATCGACCACTACCAACACTTCGAGGAACTCATCGAGTTCGTCGAGCACTGGGCCGACGAATGGGACCTGGAAGTGATCTGGGCGCGCAACACCGATGTCGGCGACTACGTCGATGAGAACGGCCTCGAACCCGGCGACGACATCCCTGTTGACGCCCTCAGCGAGCACAACCAGCACCACATCCGGAACATCCTCGAATACGAAGAAGACACGTTCCCGTTCCTGCTCGACACGTACGTTGGCAACCACCTGCTGAAGACCGTCGCCCTGAACGACGCCATCGAAGAGCACGACGTCGACGGCATTCTCAGCGGTGTCCGCTGGGACGAACAGGAGGCCCGCGCCGACGAGACGTTCTTCAGCTCGCGTCACGACCCCGACATCTACCCACCCCACGACCGGATCCAGCCGATCCTCCAATTCGCCGAACCGGACGTCTGGGAAACCTTCTGGAACTTCGTCGTGCCGGACACGGTCGAAGGATTTCCGGAGGAAGGCTACGTCCCGCAGGGTCAGGACGACCTGCCTGAAGGCGTCGAGAAGGAGGACGTTCCGGTCTCGCCAAAGTACTTCGCCGGCTTCCGGTCGCTCGGGAGTCAGGTCAGTACGGACAAGTCCGCCGAAGAACCCGCCTGGCTCCAGGACATGGCCAACACGACCGAACGTGCCGGCCGCGCCCAGGACAAGGAAGACCTGATGGAACGCCTGCGCGACCTGGGCTACATGTAAGAACGACCTTTTACTTCGGAGGGTCGCAGGGCGACCCTCCTCGCAAAAAGCTCGGCCAAAAACACCCGGACGCGGCGTCGCCGCGTCCGGCGAACCGCGCTCACGCGCGGACGCTTGACGGCGTGATCAGTCTGCGTTCTTGATGGCCACCCACGCTTTTGGTGTCGCCCGCTGACCGTCTGGTATGGAGCGGATCGTCAACGCCGACGACCTCGAGTGGACCGAGACGGAACGCGAGGACACCCACATCAAGCGCAAGCAGTTGGGCGATGCGGCCGGCGGCCAGCGACTGGGGGCCAGCCTCTATGAACTCCCCGCCGAACGAACCGCCTGGCCGTACCACTACCATACGGGCAACGAAGAGGCGATCTACGTTCTCGACGGCGAAGGGACGATCCGGCTCGACGGCGAGCAAGACGCCCTAGAAGCCGGCGACTACGTCGCGCTGCCCGCGGGCGAGAACAGCGCCCACCAGGTGATCAACGATTCGGAAGGAGTCCTGCGCTATCTGGTCGTCTCGACGATGGACGACCCGGACGTGATGGGCTATCCCGACTCGGAAAAAGTCGGCGTCACTGCGGGCGACCCGCCGGGTGGCGACCCCGACGAGCGAACGATCAGCGAATTCTTCCGCCTGGAGGACGGGGTCGGGTTCTGGGACGGCGAATAGGGACCACACCGCGAACAGTCCCCAGCCAATCACTCTTCGAGGCTCTCGATTAGTCTCTCCAGCGTCCCAACGTGTTCCTGTGACCACCTTTTCCATTCGGGTCGTTCGCTCCCCTCACGGCTTCTTCTCGCGGGCTGCGAGGCGGTTTCACCGCCTCGGCTTCGCGGCGCGTCGCGCCGCGCAAGGCCCGCTCGAACGGTCCGTGGAACGGAGTTCCGCGCTATCGCCGTTCGGGCCTTCCGAGACGCTCCCGTCGGTCACGTCTCGCTGTGCTCACGACCACTCACGCAAAAACGTGGACGAAAAAACCGGCCTCGATCCACTTGACGGGCCAAACCGTTCGCGCTTCCCGAGGAGCGGTTCACTCCGTTCAACGCTCCTCGCTATCTCACGGCTCGCTCCGCTCGCCGTTCGATTTCTTCGAGGAGCGTTTCGCTACGCTCAACGCTCCTCGCTATCCGTTCACGTGGTCCGAGGAACTATCGTTCCTCGCTATCCAGCACCCGAATCTGGTCCCCACGAACCGTTACGGGAATCGGGACCGTCGCTTCGTAGAGTTCGACCGTGACCTGGTCTTTGCCTTCGTCGATGCGCTGGACCTGGGCTTTCTCGCCCTTGAACGGGCCGGCGACGAGTTCGACGATGTCACCCTCGGCGATCCCCTCGACATCGGGTTTCGGCGAGAGGAAGTGCTCGACCTCCTTGATCGAAGACTCTCCCTGGACGACACCGTTAGCGTGAGGGATTTCGTCGAGGATACGCTCGAATACCGAGGCGTCGTCGGCCTCGACCATGACGTAGGAGGTCAGACTGTCAGGAGCCAGCGCGGCGTGGACCGATTCCTCCTCGCGGTTGATGATCATGTCCGCGACGGTGCGCTCCTGGCTAGCTGTGGTTTTGACGGCGTAGATCCCCATCTCAGACACCACCCGGCACGAACGTCATGACGACGAAGATGAGGAACCCGAGCAGCCCGACCAGCAGGATACCCGCGCCCGCAATCTTCGCGACCTGGCTGAACTCCTGCCAGGACGGGGTGCTTGCGAGCTTCAGCACCCGCACGTACGACGTGAGATCGTAGGGTACGTCCATAGCAGATGTATCCACTGATGGCTTTTCTATATTGTGGTGCGCGACGAAGATTAGTCAGTGTACTGATCAAGAGGACAATTGCCGAGACGGATCGAAGCTCGCCCAGCGATTGAAACGAGCGAAACAGCGACCGAACTAACTCGTCGAAAGATGACGACTTATCTGTCGAGACAGTTCCGATCGAAATCTAATGTCTGTCTTCGCCCGTCCCGCTGGTATCATCGGTTTCGAATTGATTGATGAGATCTCTCAGATCGGCCGCTTGGCTGGAGAGCGTCTCGATACGCTCCGATACTTCCGTGATAGAAGCGGTTTGCTCTTCGGCAGCTCCAGCCACGTTTTCGGCTTCGGCGGCCGTCTCCTCGCTGATCGACCCGACTTCGTCGGCCATCGCGACCACCTCTTCGGTCGAGGCCGCTTGTTCGTCGGTCGCATCACTGATCGCTTGCACACCGTCGTTTGCTTCTTCGATCTGGCGAACGATGTCGGTTAGCGTCTCCGCCGCGTTTTCGACTGTCTCCTTCCCTGTCTGGACGCTTTCGTCCATCTCTCGGATGTCTGCCACCGTGTCGTTTGTCCGGGACTGGACTGTCTCGATCAGCGACTCGATGTCGTCGGTGGCTTCCTGCGTCTCTTCGGCGAGAGTCTTGATCTCGTTGGCCACGACCTCGAAGCCCTGGCCTGCGTCACCCGCGCGACTCGCCTCGATCGAGGCGTTCAACGCGAGCATATTCGTTTGGTCGGCGATATCGTCGATCAGCGTCGTGACTTCACCGATCCGTTCCATCTCTGCCGCGAGAGCCTCGACTTGCTCGATAGTCTCGGCGGACTTCCGTTCGATCGTCTCGATCTCCGTAGCTGCCTGCTGTGCGGACGTGCGGCCGGACTCACCAGCCTCGACGGCCGATTTTGACTTCGTTGCGACTTCGTCCGTCGATGAGGTGATCTCTTCGACCGTTGCCGAGAGATCGGTCATCTCCTGAGAGACCTGCTGGATGTTCTCGTTTTGTCGATCGGCTCCTTCAGCGATCTGCTGGACCGATTGACTTACCTGTTCGCTTGCGGACTTGATTTCCCGGGTGCTCGCGGAGATCGTGTCTGTCGACGTATCGACAGTCCCGGCGAACTCTTCGAGACGCTCGATGGTCGCTTCCAGCTCGGCGACCATGTCGTTGAAGTTTTCGGCGATCTCAACCATCGCTTCGTACTCGCTGTCGGTATCCATCCGCTGAGTGAGATCGCCCGCAGCTGCCCGATCCATCACGGCACTGAACTCGGTGGCCTTCGCTTCGAGCGCCGAGGCCATCGACTCCGCCTCCTCCTTTGCCGCCTCGGCATCGTCTCGTGCTTGCTCGACATCAGTGATCAGCGTCTGGATGTCTTCCCCCATCTCGTCGAGGGCCTGCCCGAATTCACCGGGGACATCTTCATCGAGGACCGGATCGTCGAACCGCTGCTCTGCAAGCGCGTCAGCCTGCTCGGCGGCAGTTGTCAAGTATGCCTGCATCGACGCGAAGGAGTCGTATAGCTGGCCCATTTCGTCGACACGAGTCGTCTCGGGGAGCGTACTGTTTATATCACCTTTCGCGATGTCTTCGGCCGTTTCGGCAACAGTCGCAAGCGATCGTGCAGTCCCACGACCGATCGTCGCCCCGACGAGGATCAACGCACCGACAGCCAGTGCGACGAGTAACGCGATGTTCCGGGTAACGGCTGATTGCAGTGCAAACGCACGATCTGACGGGACGTGATAGAGAAGGGCCCATTCGGTCCCGGTGATCGGCGTATATGCCATGACGTACTCGCCTTCGTCCATCCCCGTACCCGCGGAGACGCGTTCGTATCCCGTCTCACCGTTGAGCGCGGCATCGACGCTCTCCGATCCAGTGTTACCAGTCGCTTCGAACTGTTCGAGTATCGATGCCTTTCGGTTGTCCAGGATGATCGTTCGGTCGGAGTTGACGACTTTCACGTCTCCGGTCGCAAACGGGGACGTGAACTCGTGAGACCGCGCTTGAAGAGACACGGTCAGCACGACAGACTCCGTCTCACTGACGGGCTGGACGAATGCGATGACATCCTGACCGTCGCTTTCGTATGGCGGGGACGTTCCCGTCGGACCGGATGTGACGATTGTACCGCTACTGTCGGTCCATGCCGCCTCGACACTGGCAAGCGACGCCCCGGTCAGATCGTCATCAGTACTGGCAATGATTTCACTTTCCGCGGTCGTCACGTAGTGCAACGCCCGGACGTCGGCCGGTAATCCGATAAGCTTCCCTTCGAGCCATCGCTGGTGATCGACACGCGAGAGCGATTCCGAACGGTCGCTGATCGAGTCTGCAAGGAACGATGTCGTTGACTGTTTGGTTTCGGCCCACTTCGAGATCGAATTGGCTTGCGAGTCCGCAACGCCACGGATCTGTTCTTCAGTCTGGGACTCGACAAGTCCGCCAGTCTGGAAGTGAATCACCACACCGCCAACGACGAGGACGGCAACCACAACCAGCAACAGCACACCGAACTTTGCGGCGTAGCGACGCCTGATAACGTCCGGAAGCGCACTTTCGATCGCCACCACGAATCGTTTGCGAAGCGAGCTCATTGTTCACCACCCGATTGGAAGAACTGGGGTTGTAGCAGTTCCAACGACTCGACTGTCCCGTCAGTGACGCGCTGAACCAGGTACGAACTCAACGGCTCCAGATTCGCTGTCAGATCGACGCTGCCGGACGCTCCCTGATAGTTGATTTCTCTCCCCGCATCGATGAGTGACCTGACACGGTCGAAGTCACCGACAGAGACGGTATGGCCCGTGCCACTGGAGACAGACCGGAGTGTCTCAGCGATGGCCGGGCCGCTGGCATCACCGGCCTTCTCGGCTGCAGCGGCCATCAAAAACAGTGCGTCGTAGGCGTTTGCAGCGTAGGTTTCGAGCTGGTCGATGTCCGAAAGTCGCCGAATCAGATCGAAGTACCCATCCGTTAGGTCCGAAGAAAGCGACGCACTGTAGAATCCCTCGTAGTACGATGGAATGTCACCGCCGAACATCCCCGCCGAGAACACCCAGGGAACGTCGTAGTCCGTTTGGGCATATGCATCGAGGATCCCACGCTCCTGTCCGGGTACGCTGGTGAAGGCAACAGCATCCGGGTCGTTTTCGAAGACGGTTTCGATTGTGTCGCTGAACGTTTCCGCTCCTGGGTCGTAGCGAGCGTCCGCGACAATCGACGTATCGATCGAGTCCTGAAGTGACCTAGCGAGGCCCGCACCGAACGAATTATCGATACTGAGCAAGGCGACCGAATCCGCGTCGATGAATAGCGGACTATCGACGACTTTCGCCATCACTGCAGCCTGGTTTCCGTCGTTTGGCACAGTCCGCCCGAAGTACTTTCGCCCGTCGGCCTGACCGGCAGTCGACAGTTGTGGGGCGGTGCTCGCGTAGCTAACCATCATGATGTTGTCCCCGGCTGCCTCCGGAGCCAGCGCGATCGAGACGTCACTGACGAGTCCGCCGACGACCCCGACGACATCCCGATCGACAAGCGACTGATACTGTTCGGTTGCGACTTCCACGTCCGCTTCAGTATCGAGGACAGTCAACTCGATCTCGTTTCCATTGATTCCTCCGGCGTCGTTGATATCTTTCGTGGCTCGTTCGACCGTGCGTTTCGCGTGTCTTCCCAATGCTTCGAGATCTCCACTGAGCGGTGCCAAGGCCCCAAATTCGATCGTACCTCCCGATCCTGAAGGCAGACCCAGGCACCCAGAAGAGACTGCGATCGCTCCCAAGCCAGACAGTCTTCCGAGGTATCCTCGTCTAGTTGTTCCCATATATCGAAAATCGTGTGGTGTGCCAACAAATATCCTCTGTCGCAGATCTCATTAGTGATAACGAATGCATGAAATTATGTATATATCTACTGCGTTGATAGGTCGATGAAAACCATCAAACAGACAAACGAGTCGAGGGGAGTCGACCGAAATCGAGAATATTACTCCACGTAATCGATATCGTCACCGACGCGTTGTGCCGCCTTCTCGCGTTCTGCCTCGCTTTTACCGTAAATCTGTGGGGACTCGACGCCCGTGACGACGATCATGGTTTCCATCTCGCCCTCGTACTCGTGGTTGACAGAGGCGCCCCAGATGATCCGGGCGTCCGGATCGATTCGGTCGTAGATCTCCTCGACGACGCCTTCGGCTTCTTCGATGGACATGTCCGGTCCCCCGACGACGTTGACCAGGGCACTGTTCGCACCATCGAACTCGACATCCAGCAGCGGCGAGCGCAGTGCCGACCGGATCGAGTCCTGGGCTTTGTTGTCGCTGTCGGACTCTCCGAGGCCGATCATCGCGACGCCGCCGTTCTCCATGATGGTCCGAACGTCGGCGAAGTCGACGTTGACGAGACCGGGCTTGGTGATCAGTTCGGTCATCCCCTTGACCGAGCGCATCAGGACGCGGTCACAGATCTTGAAGGCGTCCTGTAGGGGCATCGACGGCGCATAATCGAGCAGGCGATCGTTGGGCACAACGATGACCGTGTCCGAGACCGAGCGGAGGCGTTCGAGACCGGCGTCGGCGTTTGCCCGTCGGCGCTCACCCTCGGCAGTAAAGGGAATGGTGACGATCGAGATGGTCAGTGCGCCGGCCTCCTGGGCGGCCTGAGCGATGACGGGTGCCGCGCCGGTCCCGGTGCCGCCGCCAAGTCCCGCGGTGACGAACACCATGTCCGAGCCGTCGATGGACTGCTGGATGTCCTCGATGTTCTCCTGGGCGGCCTCCTCACCGATCTTCGGGACCGAGCCTGCGCCGCGGCCGCCGGTGCGTTTCTTCCCGATGAGAATCTTCGTGTCGGCCTTGACCTCGTCGGCAAGGTGCTGGGCATCAGTGTTTGCCGCGACCAGCTTCGCCCCGTGAATCCCTTCTTCCATCATCCGGGTAACCGTGTTGCCGCCGGCCCCGCCCGCGCCGACGACCGTGATCTTCGTCTCAAGGTCCTCGACGACATCGGCCAGCTCCTCGTCGGTCATCTGTCCCGACGTGGAGACATCCTCGGTCGCCGTCTCGGTTGTCCCCTCGACCTCCTCGGCCGGTGGTTGTGCCTCGTCTTCGTCGGCCTCGTCCATGGCGTCGTCGATGATAGAGTCCATATTTAAATCACCAGTAGCAGTTCAGCACTAATTATCTTTCCCATCCTGTCCGACATGTGTCAGACCTCCCCTCGTGCGGATTCGACTTCGAGTACCCGATGCAGTACTGTCATCCTCGGGTGATTGGGTTCGATAAAGAGGGTGCAAAGGCCTGGAAGAAGAGCTGTCGAGGTTGCGTTCGCCCGCGGGGAACTTATCCGAAGTTCTCGACCTTCGCCGCCTCGGCGTTTCCGCCGGCGGCTTCGACCGCATCGGTCGCCACGTCGAGAAAGTCAGCAAACCCGTAGACGAACACCTGCTCGTCTGGCTCGGCCATGATCGCCTCCCGGGTAGCGTCGGCGACAGCCCCGTCGTCTTCGAGGACGCGGACGAACGCGCCACTGTCGGCCAGGGCATCCAATCGCTTCTCGTGAATCGGCTCCGCATCGCAGTAGATGACCGCTGCCTCCCCGCCGTCATCGAGCGCACGCTCGGCGATCCCGATCGCCGGACCGACGCCGGGGCCGCCCGCAAGGACGACGACGCGCTCCTCATCCTCGTAATACGCGCTCCCCAGCGGACCGGCGAGCGCGACCTCGTCGCCGCTATCGAGATCGGCGATATGCGGTCCCAGTTCCCCGTCGTAATCGATTTCGACGGTGATCTCGAAGGTCTCGTCGACGACCGGCGAGGAGACGGTGTAAAAGCGCGGCGCCGCGTCAGCCGCCGGGAGTGAGAACTTGACGAACTGGCCGGGCCGGGCATCGAATCCGTCGGGCGTCTCCAGGTCGATCGCCACCGCGTCCGGGCCGACCGATCGGACAGCACTGACGGTCGTGATCGTTCGATCCATGTTCGGTGTTACGGCTGGAATCACCAATGCCGTTTGGGGTAGCGGCACGGAACAGCGGCGTACCGACACCGAAACGCCCCGCACACTGCAGGTTGCAGAAGGCTTTTTCTCGGTGGCGGGATAGTTCTGACCTACATGGAAGACGATCTCAATTGGGCCATCGGCGGGGAGGCCGGCGACGGGATCGACTCGACGGGCAAGATCTTCGCCCGGGCGCTCTCCCGTGCGGGCCGGCACGTCTTCACCTCCAAGGACTTCGCCTCGCGGATCCGCGGGGGATATACGGCCTACAAGGTCCGAACGTCCGTCGATCGGGTCGAGAGCGTCGTCGACCGACTCGACGTCCTGATCGCACTCACCGAACGGACGATCGATGAGAATCTCGACGAACTCCAGGAGGGAAGCGTCGTCATCTACGACGGTGAGCAGACCACAATGGCCGATGTCGAGGTTCCGGAGGGAATGATCGGCCTGGAGGTCCCACTCAATAGTCTGGCCGAGGAAGCCGGTGGGGCGATCATGCGAAACGTCGTCGCACTGGGCGCCGCCAGCGAGGTCGCGGGCTTCCCGGTCGAGTACTTAGACGAGGCACTCGTCAAGCGCTTCGGCGAGAAAGGCGAGGCGATCGTCGCCAACAATCGCGAAGCCGCCAGGCTGGGCCGGGACTTCGTCCGTAAGGAAACCGACTACAGCGACGAGTTCAGTCTCGAAACAACCGACGAGGACTACGTCCTCCTGAACGGCGACGAGGCGATCGGCATGGCCGCGATCGCCGCCGGCTGTCGCTTCTACGCGGGGTATCCGATCACGCCCGCGACGGACATCATGGAGTACCTGACGGGACGGATCGAGGAGTTCGGCGGCGCAGTCGTCCAGGCCGAGGACGAACTCTCGGCGATCAATATGGCCCTGGGCGCCGCCAGAGCGGGCGCGCGGGCGATGACGGGCACGTCCGGCCCGGGGATCGACCTGATGAGCGAGACCTTCGGCCTCGTGGCTACCAGCGAGACGCCCCTCGTGATCGCCAACGTGATGCGCTCGGGGCCCTCGACGGGAATGCCGACCAAACAAGAGCAGGGCGACCTCAATGCGATGCTGTACGGCGGCCACGGCGAAATCCCGCGGTTTGTCCTCGCGCCGACGACGATCGGGGAGTGTTTCGACCGGACCGTCGAGGCGTTCAACCTCGCCGAGAAGTACCAGATTCCGGTCTATCTGACCGCGGACCTCGCGCTGGCAGTCACCGAGCAGACCTACTCCCCCGAGCGTTTCGACATGGAAAGCGTCGAGATCGACCGCGGCAAGGTCGTCGATCCCGACGGAGTCGAAGAGTGGCTCGACGAGAAGGGACGCTTTCGCGCCCACGCCGCAACCGAGGACGGCGTTAGCCCGCGAGCCCTCCCGGGGACACCAGACGCCGCACACATGACGACCGGGCTCGAACACGACGAACTCGGCCGGCGAACCGAGGAGGAGGACGTCCGTGTCGAACAGGTACAGAAACGCCAGCGGAAGGTCGAGACTGCCCGCGAACGGGAGGACTTCGACCACCGGGAGTTCGGCGATCCGGACGCTGACACTCTCGTTATCTCCTGGGGTTCCAACGAGGGAGCGATGCGCGAGGCCCTGGGGATGCTTGAGGACCGCGGGATCGACGTCCGGTTCCTCTCAGTTCCGTACATCTATCCTCGGCCGGATCTGACCGACGAGGTCGAATCGGCCGAGGACGTGATCGTCGTCGAATGTAACGCGACCGGGCAGTTCGCAGATCTGATCGAGCACGACACGCTGTCGCGCGTCCAGCGCGTCACGAAGTACACGGGCGTCCGGTTCAAGGCCGACGAACTCGCCAACGAGATCGAGGCGGCGATCGCCGACGAACGTGCCCCACAGGAGGTGAAACGATGAGTTCAGATACGCACTTCACGGACTTCAAGTCCGACAAGCAACCGACCTGGTGTCCCGGCTGTGGCGACTTCGGGACGATGAACGGCATGATGAAGGCCCTCGCAGAGACGGGTAACGATCCAGACAACACGTTCGTCGTCGCGGGGATCGGCTGTTCGGGCAAGATCGGGACGTACATGCACAGCTACGCGCTCCACGGCGTCCACGGCCGCGCCCTGCCGGTCGGGACAGGCGTGAAACTCGCAAACCCCAACCTGGAAGTGATGGTCGCCGGCGGGGACGGCGACGGCTACTCGATCGGCGTGGGCCACTTCATCCACGCAGTTCGGCGGAACATCGACATCACCTACGTCGTGATGGACAACCGCATCTACGGCCTGACGAAGGGCCAGGCCTCGCCCACCTCGCGGCAGGGATTCGAGACGGCGACCTCGCCTGACGGCACAGTCGAGCCGCCGGTCAACCCGCAGGCACTCGCGCTCGCCGCCGGAGGTACCTTTATCGCCCAGTCCTTTTCCTCTGACTCCCAGCGGCACACCGAACTCGTCAAGCAGGCGGTCGAACACGACGGCTTCGGCTTCGTGAACGTCTTCTCGCCCTGCGTGACGTTCAACGACGTCGACACCTACGACTACTTCCGGGACGCGATCGTCGATCTCGACGAGACCGACCACGATCCCGGCAACTACCAGGCTGCCCGCGACAAGATCATGGACCCGAGTACCGAGCACATCGGGATCCTCTATCAGAACGAGGACAGCGTTCCCTACAGCGATCGCGAGGGAATCGACGAGAACATGGCGGACATCCCCGAGGGCGCGCCCGAACGGGCCGACCGGCTAGTTAGAGAGTTCTACTGAGCGGTGTCCGTTCCCCCGAACCTCGCCATGGCCGAGCGAACGTATACGCGATGGCCCCCAGCGTGCCAGCGACGAGTGCCCAGACGACAGTGAACATCGGAACGTATATCGCCCCGTAATTCCCGTACGGTGCCCATCCCAACGAGACCAGGAAGGGCGAAACCAGGATCGTCACCGCGAGCAACCACCGAACTCGGATTCGGTCGGCCAGCGCTAACGGAGCGAACAGCGTCGACACGAGCGCACAGACCCCACCCCCATAGAGAGTCGATAGGCGGCCGATGGTGCCTGCAGCGAACGGGGCCACCGTTAGGGCGATTCCCGCAATGCCGATCCCATATAACACGAACCAGCGCGTCTCGACATCGAGATCGAACCGGCCTGAGAGCACTACGTATTGCGTTCCGACGCCGAGGGCAGCGAGAGCAAGCAAGGGCCCGAGTAGTGGGACGGCGAGAAGCAGACCGAACAAAAGGGCTCCCCCTCTGAGGAGGAACGTTCCGGTGGTGAGCCAACTAACGAGGGCCGCCAGGAGGAACCCGGCGATGGCAAGACCGACAGTCACGCCTGCTATCGAACGCAATCGCGTTCCCGGAGATCGGTCGGTTGTCGAACGTCCCCATCGCGAGATCATCCCGAGGAACGCGGCCAGGATCGCGGTCGGCAGCACTACCGTTCCGGGCAGGTCCGCTCCTTTCAGCTGTGCGATGTCGATCCCGATCCCGAGATGGGTGGCCGCCCGAGCGAAGAGACCATCATCCCCGGCGAACGCCAGATACCAGCCCGGCGAGATGGTCCGCTCGAAAGAATCGCCATGCGCCCCCTCCAGCGCGAGGGCCGTCCCGTTCAGTCGATAATCCGCAGGTGCCCGAACGAGCGTCGTTCCCTCGGGACCGGTAACGACGATCCGGTCGGCGTTGACGCCGTACCAGCGCCCGCTATCGCCCTGGGAGTGGAAGTAATCGACGACCTGTACGCCGCCGACACTCCGATGGCCCATCCGCGGCACGTCGTAAGTCAGGACGACGGTGTCCCCGCTCGCGGTCACCGAGAGGTCCCGCGGTGTTGCTTCGCCTCGGTGACCGCGAAGGGCATCCTCGGCCGCCGACTGCATGGCCCGGGGATCGATACTGGCGTTTGCTCGGAGATCGAGACGGGCCGTCCAGTGTCCGACGCCGTCCCCGTCGATTTCGATCGTGACCGTCGCGGACTCGACGTCGCTTCCCTCGATCACGTCGTCTTCGCAGACTTCACAGAGCGGTTGGGGAGGGGGCCGTCCAGCGGCGAGGGTGACTGTCGCCAGCAGGACGATCAGGAGGATACCGACGGCCACGGACCGACCACGGCGGGGACGCATAGGAAACAGAGCATAGCACGGGAAGATAAAGGTGCGGGCTACACTGTCGTCTCAGCAGACTCACGGTGGATTCATCAAACAGGCAGCGGAATCGAGATCATGGACAACGAAACGGATAACCAACTCGTCGTCACGCTCATCGCGATCGGCGTCGTCCTGACGTTCGCCTATAGTCTCGTTTTCGCGGGACAGCTACTGCTCTGGTTATATCTCGTCTCCGTACTCCTCTTTTTCTACCTGCTCTGGCGGTTCATCCGTGCACACGAGCGGATCGCCGACGCCCTCGAAGATGCGGAGTGAGAACTGCACCGGAGCGTCGTCAGGAATTCAGGCCCAGTCGTCCAGCCCCGTCTGGATCACCGACGATTCGATGCGCTCGAAGCCGCGCTCGACCTCCGCTGCATCGACTTCCCACTCCTCGGTGACGAACGACCGGGCGGCGTCGAGATCTGGTTCGAGCGTCGTCTCGAAGGAGTAGTCGTCGGTGACGGCGGGATCGAGGAACAACTCCCGGATGCGGTCGGCGTTCTCGACGTAGATGTCCTCTGCCTCGCTGACACCCCAGAGGTCGCCGTGTTCACGGACGGCTTTCACAGCAGTCTTGGGACCGTAGCCCCGAACGCCCTCGTTGAAGTCCGTGCCACAGAGAAGGGCAACGTCGACCAGTTGCTCCCAGGAGAGGTCGTGTTCGTCCAGCGTCGCCTGGAAGTCCATCAGTTCGGGGTCGCCCTTGCTGGTGAGTTGCCGAAGCGTCAGCGGCGCCCCGAACAGCAAAGCGTCGTAGTCCTCGGTACCGACGTAATCCACATCGCCCTTCCGGGCCATGTGAGCGGCCTGGGCTTCGCCCTCCGCCGGCGCGTCGATTACAGGCACGTCGAGCAGGTCGAGCAATTCCCGCGTCGTCTCCAATATCACGTCCGTGAGCCGTTGGGTCCGGGACTCCAGCCGTGCGACCCTGATCGCGTCTCCCTCTTCTCGGGCCGCTTCGAGGTCGTCCTCGTATTGCTCGCGTTGCTCACGTCGGCGTTTTACTTCGTCGTCTTTGAGATCCGTGACGGCACCGTCGAACACCATCACGGGCGTGACCTCGTGCTCGAAGAACTTCGGCAGCCCCTGGACGACGCCGACGAGGTTGGCGACTTCCTCGCCGTCGCTCGTCGTATAGACCTCGTCGTTCGTCCACTTGACCGTCGTCGTGAGGTAGCGATACAGCCAGTTGTGTGCGTCGACAGCGACGATCGAGCCCGCCAATTCCTCGAAAGCGATTGACTCGATAGCCGCGATATCCCGGAGGTCAGCGTTTCCCATTGCGGTCGATTAGGCCTTTCCACGGTTTGAATCCCCCGCCACGGTTCTACTTGGCGTCGTCCCGAACAGGGGAAGCGACGACCGCGGGCGGCGAGCTACCTGTCTGCCCCTGGAGAAACGCTCGTTCTCGCTCGTCCAGGTCACGACCGCGATAGACGTCGAGACCTGTTCGATAGCGTTCGGCGTCACGATCGGCCGCCGTCGAGAGGACGAGTTCGGCCAGTCCCGTCCGTTCGCCGGTATACGCCAATCCGGCGCGGTAGAACGCTTCGTAGGCGATCGGGTTGTTGACGCCGGCTTTCACCTCGTCGTAGCCCCGGTGGCGAGCACGGTCGACGACGAACCGGAGGAGCGACGAGCCGATCCCCTCGCCGCGACGGTCGAGCCGGACGGTCACGTATCGGATCCGGAGACAGTCCTCGTCGGTCCGATCCGCGTCGAAAGCGGACGCGGCGACGATCTCGTCCCCGTCACGGACGACCGCCTTTCCTGTACTCGACATGACGAACTTCCCCGCGTAGGCGAACCGTTCGTAGTCGAGATCGAGCGTCGGCCCGTCTTCGGGCCAGCCAAACACCGTGTACTCCACGGTAGATAGTTCGGGACGAGAGAACAAGTGCTTGACCCGGACGGAAACGGGAACGCCCAAGTCCCCGCCCGCACTCGCCACGGGTATGGGAACTGTCGTCGACACGCTCCGGAGCCGCGTCGACCCCTCGCCCGCGACGGCGGTTCTGGCCGTCGGGGACCTTCTGGCCATCACCGCCTTCGTCCTGATCGGCTCTGTCGGGGCCCACGGGAACTCACTCGCCGACGTCGCCGGACTGATCGAGGCCGCCGTCCCCTTCTTGGTCGGCTGGGGGCTTGCCGCGTTCCTCGGGAGCCTCTACACTGCGGACGCCTACCGGTCAGTGATCAGGGCGGTCTCCTGGACGATTCCGGCCTGGATCACTGCGGCCCTGATCGCCCAGGTTCTGCGTGCACTCCTCCCGACACCCGGTTCGTTCTCGTATGTCTTCCTGATCGTGTCGATCGTCGCTGGACTTGCGCTGATCGGGGGCTGTCGAGGTGTGACGGCCTACTGGCTCAGCGACGGGCAGTTGCACTGAAAAACACGCGGCCGCTCAGCGATACTCTTCGAGCGAGACCGCCACGGACGACTGTACCCACGCTGTGTGATCTTCCCGGTCGTAGATGACGAACTCGTCGTCGTCGAGCCGCAACTGTGCGTAACGGTCCTCCGGCTGTTGACGTTGCCGGTCGGCCATGTCGTCCGTGGGCTTTGCACTCATTGTAGGTCACGGTGGCGACGATGCCACGTATTGACTCCTGTTCGATACTACGTTCGCCACGCAAATAAAGACTGGTACCGGATTATCAATCAGTATAACGACCGACACGGGCGGAATACTGAGTGATTAGCGGCGCCCACATAGAGAGGAGCCACGACGACGTTCGGTAGGTGATTCCATACCTGATAATAATCAGCTTCGGCGAGAACTGACTGTTTTTCACGTCACCGGCCCACCGGCCCCATGCGCAATGTGGACGTCGTAGGCCCGGGGGAAAAGCGTATGTCGCGATCGCGTTCGAAAGCGATCCGTTGCGTCGCCCCGAGCGGTCGGACCGTCGACGAGGACTCCTCGGATGTGCCCCAACAGCACCGAATGATCGAGACGTTCTCTCCACCAGAATCTGACAACAATAGTATTGTTACGACCACATATATTCAATCACGCTTTGAAAGGGACGTATGGACCACCGCGGATCGCGGTCGAGAGAGGGCGTAGGAGTGCGATCGAATCGCCTCTGGATCGGCCTGGTTGTGGCCCTGCTGGTAGGGTCGAGCGTCGCGGCGATCCCGGGCGCCGTCTCCGCTCAGCAAGCCACTCAAAGCGTCGTGGGAGAACCCGATATCACGTTCAGCACAGCTAGTGGGTCGGTCACCGCTGGAACTGCCAGCGAACTCGCCGTCTCTATCACCAACCGCGGGGAAGTCTACCGAACCGGCCCGCCGGGCTACGAGGACCAGGTTACCACGGCACGGGCGATGACGCTCCGGTTCAAGGACGGCAACGTGCCGATCGACGTCAAGTCGGGTGAAGTTGCCGCCGGTTCCGTTCCAATCGGGAGTACGTCCCAGACCGTCCCGATCACGGTCGCCGAGAATACCGACCCCGGTACGTACAAGATCCCCATCGAATACGAGTACCTCTACACCCGCGCGGTCGAATACAACGCTAACGGCGTCGTCGACCGGACCGAGTATACCCGCACCAAAACTGGCTCGATCACCGTCAGAGTCGAAGAGGACGCCCGCTTCGAGGTGATCGAAACGAACGGCACCGCACAGGTCGGTGACACCAGCGACGTTTCAGTCACGCTGGAAAACACCGGCACCCAGACCGCACACAGCGCCACCGTCGTCGCCTCCTCCCAGAGCGGTGCAATGCGTTTCGACGCCGGATCACCGAACGCCAGCGCCTATATCGGCGAGTGGGCACCCGACGAGACCCGCACCGTCACCTACGACGTGGGCCTGGCACCCGAAGCCAGTGTCCGGGAGTACACGGTGGGTCTCACCGTCAACTACGAAGACAGTGACGGCATCCCACAACAATCCGGCTCGCTGACCGCCGGCATCGACACCCTCCCCGAACAATCGTTCGCCCTCTCGAACGTCGAATCGACGCTTCGCGTCGGTCAAGACGGGCAGATATGTGGGACAGTTCGGAACGACGGACCGGATCCAGTCAGGAACGTGAAACTCACGCTGGGGGAAAGTGCGTTCGTGCCCCGAAGTGGGAGTTACGCCGTCGGGGACCTCGACATCGGCGAAACCGCCACGTTTCAGTTCACGGTGGCCGTTCCCCGGAGTGCCGATCCGGTCCCCCAACAGATCGACGTCACGACGACCTACCGGACTGACGAGGACAATCGCGACCGGTCCATGACGGATCCTATCCAGGTCGAGATCGCCGAGCGTCGAGATGCACTCACAGCGAGGGCGATCGACGCCAGGTTCGCCGCGGGCGAATCGGGGGAGCTCGGGGTCGAAGTCACGAACCAGCGCGACGTCGAACTCCGGGATGTACAGGTGAACCTCACCCTCACCGAACCGCTGGACAGTGACTTCCGGACCACCGTGATCCCGTCGTTGGGGGCCGGCGAGACCAGCACCGTCACGTTCGACCTCGAAGTCGACGGGGGCGCGCCGGCAAGTCAGTTCCCGGCGACGGTCGGGATCGAATACGTCGGGCCGGACGGCGATCGGGAGACCGCCCGTCCGTCGACGATCACCGTCACCGTGACAGAGGCGGGCGGCGAGGACCTCTCCATCGAACTAGTCGTTCTCGCCGTGTTGGTCGTCCTCGTCGCCGTCGGTGCGTGGTGGTTCTATGGGCACTGACTCCGCCGAGACACCGCCGATCGAGGTGACTGAACTCTCGAAGGATTACGGGGAGGTGCTCGCGAATGATTCGCTGTCGTTCACCGTCCGGAAGGGGGAAGTGTTCGGGTTCCTCGGCCCGAACGGTGCCGGGAAGTCGACACTGATCCGGATGCTTCTTGGACTGTTGAAGCCGACCGGGGGGACGGCGACTGTTCTCGGCGCGGACATTCACGACGAGGAGGCCCTGATCGAAGCGAAGCGACGGATCGGATATCTCCCCGCACAGCTCGGGTTCGAGGAGGCAGTTACTGGCGAGGAGATCCTCGACTACCACGCCTCGATGAAGGGCGAGCAGAGAGTTGACGAACTGCTCGACATCTTCTCGCCGCCGCTGGAACGACCGATCCGGGAGTATTCGACCGGGAACGAGCGGATGCTCGGCCTGATCCAGGCGTTCATGCACGACCCTGATCTCGTGATCATGGACGAACCCACGTCAGGGCTCGACCCCCTCATGCAGGAGGAGTTTAACGAGTTCGTCAGGCGCGAACGCGACGCGGGAACGACGATCTTCTTCTCCTCTCACGTGTTGAGCGAGGTTCGGCGCGTCTGTGATCGGGTTGGGATCGTCCGGGCCGGCGAACTCGTCGAACTCGAGGACGTCGAAACGTTGCTCGATCAAGGTGGCAAGCGGGTTCGCGTCCACACGACCGACGATGCCAGTGGGAAAATCACGGCTCTCGACGGCGTGGTCGACGTGACGCAGTTCCCGGACGGGGTGCAATTCATCTACACCGGCGAGTACAACGCCCTCATCGAGGAGTTGGCCACCCACGATGTCCACGACGTCGAGATCAGCGAACCCCCGCTCGAAGACGTTTTCGTCCACTATTACGGGACGTCCGGGACTGAGAGCGGGTCCGGGACTGAGAACGAGTCCGGGACTGAGAACGGGTCCAGGACTGAGAACGGGTCCGGGACGGAAACCCGGACTGACGGGGAGAGTATCGATGTTTGAAACCGCGCGATACGAGGCTGGGCGCCGCGTCCGGGGAACCGTACTGCTCTCGATCGGGATCAGTCTCTATGCCGCGTTCATCGTCTGGTATTTCACCGTCCTCGAAGGGGTATCGATCGAGAAACTCTTCGAGGAGTTGCCACCTGCGATGCAGGACGCCTTCGGCGCCGAGTCGCTGTCAACGATCGGGGGGTTCCTCGGCGCGGAAGTCTACAGTTTCATCTGGGTCCTCGGACTGGGGTTGTACCTCGCGTACGTTGCGGGCGGGATGATCGCCGGCGATGTCGAGAACGACCGGCTGGATCTGTTGCTCTCGTTTCCGATCTCCCGAGGACGACTCCTCGCCGAGAAGTTCGCCTCGCTACTGCTCCCCATCGTGGTCGTCAACGTCGTCGTCGGCTGTGCCGTGTACCTTTTGGTCGACGCCGTCGGCGAGTCGATCGAACTGACGCATCTCGCGTTGACTCACGCGTTGTCGATCCCCTACCTGCTCGTCTGTGCAGCGATCGGGACAGTCTTTTCCGTCCTGGTCAGTCGGGCCGCGATCGCGGAGCGTGGAGCCATCGGTCTCGTGTTCGTGTTGTTCCTCGTCGAGTCGGCGGTCGGCAGCGCCGAGGAGTACGACTGGATCCAGTACGTCAGTCCGACCCACTATTACGATCCCACCACGTTGCTGGTCGACGGCTCGTACGAACTGATCGACAGCGCCATCCTCCTGCTTGCGTTTCTGGCGTTGCTCCTCCTCAGTGGGATCGTGTTCGACCAGCGAGACATCTGAAGCCGGGCATGGATCCCGATAAACGCGGCGCCACGGTAATTGTTCCCGAAATCACTCACTCGAACGAGGAGAGAAGTCGCCGGTGACCGACCGTTTTTCACGCCGTCGCCCGTCACCCAGTCCATGCACAACGTGGACGCCGCGGGCCTGGGGATCGGCGATGACCACCCGCCACGGATCATGGGCGTGCTCAACGTGAGCCGGGAGTCGCCTTACAATCCGAGCGTCTTTTCGGACCCAGGCGAGGCAGCCACCTACGTCGAGGACATGATCGACGCGGGCGCTGACATCGTCGACGTCGGTCTCGAATCAGCCAACAAGCGCCTGGACGTGCTCTCCGCCGAGGAAGAGCGCGAACGTCTCGACACTGCGATCGAGACCATCGAATCAGTGAGCGGTGACGCCGTCTTCTCGATCGAGACCCGCTACAGCGCGGTCGCCGACGAAGCCCTCGCCCGCGGGTTCGACATGGTCAACGACGTCTGTGGCTTCGCCGATCCCGAGATGCCTGCAGTCTGTGACGAGTACGACGCCGCGGTCGTGAAGATGGCCAGTCCGCCGGACCTGGGGCGACCGGGAGCCGTCGAAGAGACCGACTGGACCGAACGGTGTGGCGAGGGCTGGGTCGAAGACGCCGATTACGTCGATGAAGTCTACGAGGCACTCAAGCAGGGTGGGTTCACCGAGAAAACGATCGTCGACCCGGCCTTCGGCGGCTGGAGCGAGGCCCAGACTGTCGAAGACGATCGGGAGACGCTCCGCCGTCTCCGGGAATTCCGTGGACTCGACCGACCGATCCTGGTATCGATCAACCGGAAGAACTTCCTCCGGGAACTCGCCGGACGATCGACCGAGGCGGCCCTGCCGGTCAGCCTCGCGGCGACCGCGATGGCCGTCGAACGTGGCGCCCACGTGATCCGGACCCATGACGTGAGCGAGACACTGGACGCCGCGATCATCGGCGACGAATTCGCCCGCGAACGCGGACGTGATCTCGAACGGGGCGTCGAGGAACTCGACGTGACCCGGGTCACCGAGGCCGAACGACACTTCGAGCGCGTCGATGCAGCGGCGATAGACCCGGCGGAAGCCGTCACGCGAGTCTTCGAGTTGACGGGACTGGACGACCGGCCAGCGGACGAGATAGCCGCGCTGGCGAGTGACCACGGCGTCCAGTTCCTCAGCGGGGAGCGGAGTCACCTACTCGTGGGGACGCCCGCCGCTCTCGATCGGTTGGCAACGACCGCACGGAAACGAGCACTCCCGGATCGGCTCGTCGAGAGACTGGAATACGTGGCGAGCGAGGCCGAGTGATGGACTTCGCGACCTGGGAACCGGTATACGAGGCCATCCTCGCCGACTTCGGATACGATCGGGAGGGCGACGAGCGAGCGCGGGATCTGCTCGCCTCGCTGGTCGAATCAGTCGACGCCCGGCCATACGTTCCCGAAGAAGACGCGTTCTCCGGAGAGACCGTGGCGATTGCGGGCGCCGGACCATCGCTGCTCGAAGAGATCGATCGGGTCCGGGCAGCCGACACCGTCGTCGCTGCCTCGACGGCGGCCGACAGGCTTCGGGAGGCGGGACTAACTCCGGATCTCGTGGTGACCGACCTCGACAAACATCCCGGGACAGTACGTGAACTGACCAACGAGGGGGTTTCGGTGGCCGTTCACGCACACGGCGACAACGTCCCCCTACTCCGGCAGTACGTCCCCACGTTGGAACTGGAGTGCGTACTCCCCACGACGCAGGCCGCCCCGACCGGGTCGGTCGCGAACTACGGGGGATTCACGGACGGCGATCGAGCGGCGTTCCTGGCTGACCACCTCGACGCCGACGAGTTCGTCTTCCCGGGTTGGGACTTCGACGACCAGTCACTCGGGGACGAGAAGCGACGAAAACTCGCGTGGGCCGAACGCCTGCTGTACTGGCTTGAAGATCGCCGCGAGGAGCGGTTCGGGATACTCGATGGCCGACGGGCGGACGTCGAGGTGGACGCGCTCGGTCACTCGCGGTCGTAGAGACTACCGACCAGCGAGCCGAGCGTGCCCAGGACGAACGGGTAGGCGAACGCGAAGGCGGCGGCCTGCAGGCGGTCCGGTGCCGCGGTCACCTGACCCTCCGCGGCAGTGACGACGAACAGGAAGGTGCCGGCGACGGCGACGACGACGTAGCCCAGAGCCATTGCGAACCCGGTCAGACCCGACTCGAGGAAGTCCGGCGACGGATCGAGTGACAGCGCCCCGAACAGGACGCCGGCAGCGACCAACGCGACGATCGGGACGGCGAAGTACACTGCCAACGGCAGTTCGGTTACGCTCGCCTCCAACAGGAAGTTCGTCCGTCGTCCACCGGCGATCACGATACCCCCTGGCGCAGTGACGATCCGGTCGACGAACTGTGCGTTGTAGAAGAGGTGACCGATCTGGGTGAGACGGGAAGACTGCGACGGCGCGTCGATCGAGGCCGGCCCGAGGTAGAACAGCACCGCGAAGAGGACGTATCCGACGACCCAGGCGGCGACGCCGGCGAGAATGCCCCGTAACCACGGGAATTCGAACATGCCGTCCAGGTCGTCCGAAAGCAGCGACCCGTCGTCGCCCTCCGCGGAGTCGTTTCGTGACACGTCCGAACAATCCCCGAAGACGGGCAAAAAACCACCGGCCACTGTCCACCCGCGAGACGACGACTTCAGTCCTCAGGTTCGAACTCGAGAGCAGCCGAGTTGATGCAGTAGCGCTTGCCGGTCGGGTCCGGGCCGTCGTCGAAGACGTGACCCAGATGGCCGCCACACTCCCCACAGAGGACTTCAGTCCGTTCCATGCCGTGACGGGTGTCGAGTTCGGTCTCGACGTTTCCGTCCTCGATCACGTCGGTGAAACTCGGCCAGCCGTGGCCGGACTCGAACTGCCGTTCGGTGTCGAACAATGCCGTCCCACAGCCGGCACACCGGAAGACCCCGTCGTCGTCGACATCGAGGTATTCCCCGCTGAACTTCGGCTCAGTACCACGCTCGCGGAGGATGTGATACTCCTCCTCGGTCAGGACCTCGCGCCACTCCGTCTCGGAGTCTGGGACCGCTTCGCTGGATTCGTCCATACGCACACGTGGACTTCAGGCGGTAAATGCCCACTGGAGTGGGCAGATCCCGAACATGCCTCGGGACGAACTGGAGGGGGAACCGAACTGAGCTACCCCGACGGGTCGAACGCCCGCACGGATTGACGATCGAGGAAGGCCGGTTCCGTTTTCCGGACGCTCGTGGCGTGAAATCCCCTATAATCGTCCACACAGACCGTAAAGAGCGAAAACGGTATATTCGGGGCTACGAAAAGTAGAGGCAAGAAATGTCACAATCAGACACACAGAGCCGGTGGGGCGATCCCGGGGCGCTGGGATTCGCGCCGCTGGCCGGGATCAACCTCGCCTTCGCGGGCGACTTCCTGGGCTGGTGGGGAAGCGAGGCCGGACTGCTGGTCGCCGCGATCGGACTGGTCGGCGGAATTTGTCAGTTCGCCGCAGGGACGATCCTCCTCCGCAAGGGCGATTCGACCGGCGGGACGCTGATGGCCACCTTCGGGATGCTGTTCATGTGGGGGCCGGGCCTGATGCTCGTTGCCGACGCCATCGGGCCGGTCGGCTCGCTCAATCCCTTTTTCGGCGCGTGGACGCTCTTCCTGGGCGTCCTTCTGGGAATGTGGTCGATCGCGCTGGTCGTCCAGCCGTGGTTCGAGTTCCTCATTGGCCCGACCGGTGGGCTGACGCTGATCAGCGCCGGCCTCGCGGACCTGTTCGCGTTCCCGCGGGCGATCGCCGGCGTGCTCTTCCTGTGGCTGTTCGTCTGGGGACTGTACATGCTTGCTCACAGCCTGGCCGCGAACGTCGGCGTGTCCGTCCCGCTTGGTCGTCCCGCCGCCGAGTGGCTCGGTGTCGATACGGACGCCCCTTCGACCGCCAGCGCGCCCGCGAGTGGCGATTAGGACCCAAAACAATCGAGCACAGCTGTCGGGGTACAGAGGACGAGATCCTCACGGTCGAGTGCGCTCTCTCTCAAATCTCCGATGACGTTCTCCAGGTCTGAAGGGCGCGGCTTCCCGTCCCGCAGGGTGGAACGTAAACGGGTTCTACCTCGGCTACCGTCGGGACTCCGTGACCAGTGTCGTCTTTCGGATCCACCGACATCCGTACACGACGAGTGTCTCCCGATCAGCGCCTGCATTCCGTAGGAGAAGCCACTCCCGTTCCGGCTCCCGATCAAGTATTATGCACACGATAATATTATCGCATGCATAATGAAATCCCGGTCTCGCCGGGGGACTGATCCGGGCCCCGTGGTCAAAGCTGTCGTCGGATCGTCTCGGCCGTCGTGTCTCCGACGCCCGGGACATCCCGCAATTCCTCCGTCGACGCCTCGCGAACCCCCTCGACGCTCCCGAACCGTCCCAACAGCCGCTGGCGAAGTTCGGGGCCGATCCCCGGCACGTCGTCGAGCGCCGTCGACGCCTCGTCCCGGAGCGTCCCGTGATATTGCACTGCGAACCTGTGTGCCTCGTCGCGGACGCGCTGGAGGAGCCGCAACTGTGGTGCGTCCCCATCCCAGTCGAAGGTCCGCTCCGTCGTGATCACGCGTTCCTCGGCCTTCGCCAGGGCCACCGCGGGCACGTCCCAGCCGGCGGCGTCGAGGGCCTCCCGGGCGGCCGCGAGTTGTCCCTCGCCGCCGTCGATCAAGAGCAGATCGGGATCGGGCCGGTCGTCCCGGCCCTCGATCGCCCGTTCGGCCCGCCAGCCGATCAGCGTCCGCATAGCCGCGTAGTCGTCGTTGCCCTCCGGGAGTTTCTTGCGCCGGTAATCGGGTTTCTCCGGGGTGCCGTCGAGGAAACAGACGTCGCTGCCGACGACGCCCGAACCGCCGGTGTGGCTCACGTCGAACCCCTCGATGCGGTCGGCGGCATCCAGATCGAGCGCCTCGGCCAGCGCCGCGACGCCGTCGTCCCGTCCCGTCCCGCGCCGGGCGTTCTTCAGCGCGAGGTCGACCAGCGTCGCCTCCCGTCCCGCCCCGGGGACGACCACGCTAACGCCGGCATCGGTCAACCAGGAGCGGACCTCGTCGTCAGTCAATCGATCGGAGAGAAGGAGGCGGTCCGGGAGCTCTCGGTCGGCGTAGTACTGGGGGACGAAAGCGGCCAGCACGTCGCCGCCCTGCTGTCCGTCCGGTGTCTCGACGGCGTGACGTTCCCGCTCGACCAGCGAACCCTCGTTGCTGTGGAGGCGTGCGACGGTCGCCGCCTCGCCCTCCAGAGCGACCGCCAGGACGTCAGTCGTTCGGTCGTCACTGGCAGCGACGGCCGTCCCACCACCCTCGTGGAAGGATTCGACGACAGCGAGTCGATCCCGGAGGTTCGCCGCCCGTTCGAAGGCCGCCGACTCGGCTGCCCGGTCCATCTCCTCGCGGATCGGCTCCGCGAGCACGCCGGTCTCACCGCGGAAAAAGCGCCGGACAGCCTCGACATCCTGGCGGTAGGTTTCCGGATCGATCTCGCCGGTACAGGGCGCCGAACAGAGCCCGATGTCGTAGTCCAGACACGGGCGATCGCGGTTTGCGTACTTGTGGTCCGAACACCCACGCAGACCGAACGTCTCCCGGATCGACTTGACGACAGTCTCGATGTCCCGCTTGTCCGTGAATGGCCCGAATACGTCCGCGCCCTCGTCGGGATCGCGCGTGATCTCGATCCGTGGCGCGGCGTGGTCGGTCAGTTGGACGAGCGGATAGGACTTGTCGTCGCGCAACCGAACGTTGTAGCGTGGCTGGTGGCGCTTGATGAGGTTGGCCTCCAGGAGGAGCGCCTGCGTCTCGGTGTCGGTAATGACTACCTCGATAGCGTCGGCCCGTTCGACCATCCGCCGGATGCGTTCGCCGCGGGGATCGGTGTACGATCGGACGCGATCCCGAAGGTCGATGGCTTTGCCGACGTAGAGGACAGTTCCGTCCTCGCTCGAACTATCGAAAAACTGGTAGACACCCGGCTCCGTCGGAAGCTCGCCGGCACGGGTTCGAACCTCGGCCGAATCCATCGAGCGGGAATACGATCCGGAGCGAATTGAACGTGGCGTCGACGCCGTCGGCCGGGGGACGTACCGCCCGGACGCTCACCCGAACCGTTCCAGCAGGTCGAGCGATCGCCGGCTCCCGCTCCCGGGAGAAACCCCCTCCGGGAGGATCGCTTCCCGGAGTCGAGCCACAGTTCTTTCGGCGTCGTCGGGTGAAGCCGCGATCGGGAGGTCCTCGCCGCCGGCGATCGAGACGACCAGTCGGGTCTCCCGGGTATAGATATAGATGGCGACGGGAACCAGCGCAACCAACAGCAAAAGCGCGCCGAGCATGCGCATGTAGTCGTCGAGACTGGAGATGATCGAGATCATTCCCTGGAGCATACCCAAGATGCCGCCGATCCCCAGTTGACCGGTGCTGCCGGTATCAGTGAGATCGATGTTACCCATCAACGCCCCGAAGTCGACGGCCATGCCTACGCCGAGCAGGACGATCCCGAAGAGACCGGCACGGAACCCGGTCAGCAGGAAGCGCGTCTCCCCCGTGGTCCTGACGGCGACGTCGGTGACGTTCGGGCGCTCGACCTGCCGGAAGTTCTCGCCGTCCATCTCCGGCGTGAACGCCAGCACCCGGTGGGTCGTGACGACCACGTGAGCCCCGCCTACCGAGACGCGCTCGGTCACATCCTCTCCCTCGTAGAGCAACTCCTCGACGCGATCGCTCCAGTCGGCCATCGAGTGAGCTTTGGGACGCGATCACAAGAAGCCACTGGCCGCCGGACGGGGCCGTCCCGCCCGATTCGTCGGTCGGAGGATACAACCCGTTACCCTGCCAAGAGCCCCCATGAGCGAGGAGACTGTACAGTGCTGGCTGGTCGAACGGGACTTCTACGACGAGGACCTGGTGACGCTCGTCTACGCGACCCGGGACGGATCGAGACACGTCACCCAGCAGCGATCGACGGCGCTGCTGATGAAAGAAGCGGTGACCGCCGCGATCGAGGTCGAACCGGACCGACTCGCGCCGGTCGATCCGGACGACCGTGACCGCTACGCCCGCGAAGCCGACCGGATGGCCGAGAACCATCGACCCGACGACGCCGTCTGAGTCTCCACCATACCCACGGCCGGTAGCTCAAAGCACGCTTTGACCGTCCGTGACCTTTTGGGTGATCGGAGCCCGTCTTCCGAACATGACACGGATTGGTCCCCCCACCGTCGAACAGTTCGATCACCTCCGTCCCGCACTCGGACACGCCCTGGTCGCAGCCGGGTTCTGGAGTGCCGTGGTCCTGGGGCTGGCGTCGTTGCCGCTGGTAATGTTCGGGCCGGCGCGGATCGACGTGGTCGCCCTCTTGCTCACCTGTAACGTACTCTGTCTGCTCGTGGGCCACCGACACGAGCCCACCGCCGACAGGGTGAACGGAGGTCGTCGGACGGAAAAGGACGGAGGACAGGGAGTCACCACTGGCGTCACGACAGGGTGACTGGAAACCGTCGGGGGAATCGACGACGAGAAATGATACTCTCACTGCATAAGCAACGCATAGAGGATCGACGCCATGCCGAGGAGTTGACTGGCCTGCATGATCCCGGCCAGATAGATCTCCTTGATCGGTAGCTGGAAGTCGAAGGCGACGATGAGGACGTACAGCAGGTAATCGAGCGTCCCGGGGAACGCAATCGCGAGGACGAACCCGATCGCGATGAACAGCATCGGGCGACTCGCATTCCGTCTGTAGCCCCGGAAGGCGACGTAAGCGATGGCGACGCTGATCGCGACCGTGATGGCCCCACCGGCTACCACCAGCAGTTCTGCCAGGCTCGATGGGGCAGAGACGCTCTGTAACGGGACGAGACCACCGTGAAGGGACTGGACATCGATCACGGCTACATACCCTCCACGAGCCTGGTGAAGCGATCGGCGATCGGTTCACGACGGTCGACGCTGACCTCGAAAGCACCTTCACGAAGAGTCACTGAGACTTCCGAAAGCGTCGCCGCGTACAGCTTTTCGTGATGGCCGCTCTCAGTGTCGAGCCGGGTCCGGACTTCGATCAGATCCAGCTCGTCGAGATCCTCGATGCGGCGGTAGATAGTCGGTCCCGACACGTCACAGTGGTCTGTGAGTTCCTTGGCAGTCATGGGTCGCGTACTCGTCGCTGCAAGGATTGTGCGCGCACAGTCGTCCTCGAGGAGAGCAGCGACATCCTCCAGGACGTCCTCGTCGGTCACGCACACCGGTTGCACTGTCCATCACTTAAATTGATAGTATCCCACGTACCTATCACGTGTGTTTACCTTCAGGGAGTGAAGGCCGACGTACGTTTATAAGTGAAAGCCAGCGGTACCCACGGTCGCTATGGTAGCCATCGAAACGAGTGGATTGGGCAAGGAGTACGGGGGCGGCGTCCTCGCGCTGGACGGGGTCGACCTCCGCGTCGAGGAGGGGGAAATCTTCGGCTTTCTGGGACCCAACGGGGCGGGGAAGTCGACGACGATCAACATCCTTCTCGACTTCGTTCGCCCGACAGAGGGATCGGCGACAGTCCTCGGGATGGACGCACAGCAACAGTCACAGGAGATCCGTCGGCGAACCGGCGTCCTTCCCGAGGGGTATCAGGTATACAGTCGACTGACGGGTCGCCAACACGTCGAGTTCGTCATCGACTCGAAGAACGTCGACGCGGACCCGTCCGCGCTCTTAGAGCGGGTCGGGATCCTCGAGGCCGCCGACCGGAAGGCCGGCGGCTACTCGAAAGGGATGAAACAGCGCCTCACGCTGGCGATGGCGCTGGTTGGCGAGCCCGAACTGCTCATCCTCGACGAACCCTCGACGGGGCTGGACCCCGCTGGCGCGCGGGAGATCCGCGAGATCGTCCGCGAGGAGCGTGATCGGGGGGCTACGGTGTTCTTCTCGAGTCACATCCTCGAACAGGTCGAAGCCGTCTGTGATCGGGTCGGCATCCTCCGGGCGGGCGAACTCGTCGCCGTCGACTCCATCGACGGACTGCGCGAGGCGGCCGGCGACGGTGCGACGCTGCGGGTCGAACTCGCGGACGTCACCGACGACGCCATCGCCGTCGTCGAAGGTGTCGATGGCGTCACGGACGTCCGGCGCCAGGACGGCGGACTAGTGGTCTCGGTCGGCAACGGCTCGAAGACGCGGGTTCTCTCAGCACTGGAGGACGCCGGCCACGAAGTGATGGACTTCCGAACGGAAGAGACGTCACTCGAAGAGATATTCATGAACTACACGGAGGGAGACCGATGAGTACGCTCGCCGTTGCCAAGAAGGACTTCCAGGACGCCCTTCGATCGAAAGCGCTGTGGGGGCTCTCAGCCCTTTTCGTCCTGCTGTCGCTGCTGATCGCCTACGTGTTCGCCGGGTTCACGGCGGAGATAGGTATCGAAGCACAGACAGCGAAGGGACTAGCGTACTTCCTCGCCAGCCAGATCACGCTGTTCGTCTCGATTACGGCGATCGTGATCGCTTACAAAGCAATCGCGGGTGAGCGTGAGAGTGGATCGATCAAGATCCTCCTTTCGCTACCGCACACCCGACGGGACGTCCTGCTGGGCAAGGTATTCGGGCGGAGCGCGACGCTTGCGGTCCCAACGTTGATTGGTCTGCTCGCGGGGGCAGCCCTCGGGGCCGCGCTGATGGGCGAAGTTGCACCCGTCGCGCTTGGCGCGCTGTTGTTGATGTCGCTTATTTTCGTCCTTACGTACATTTCCATCATAGTGGGCCTCTCGGCACTGACGGGATCGACCAGCCGCGCTTCGATGCTGACAATCAGCTTTTTCTTCGTCTTCGAACTGCTCTGGGGTGGCGTCTTGATCGGTATCTCCTGGATCTCCAGGGAACTCCCGTTCCTGAGTGACGATCCCGCATGGATCGACATTCTCGCACAGATACCACCCAGCGCAGCATATACGACAGGTCTGACTGCGCTCATTCCCGGCGACATCGGCCCGGCGGACGAAACCACAGCCGACGCGTTCTACCAGACGCCGTGGATCGGAATTGTCATACTCGTACTCTGGCTGGTCGTCCCGCTCGCGATCGGTTACTGGCGCTTCTCGAAGGTGGACCTCTGATCGGCCGTTCACAACGTTTCATACGGATTATTGTCGTGATGTACCGGTATCTGTCGACCCCCGGGTCGGCGTCATTCGGAAATAATCGACAATAATCCGTATCAGTGCCCGGCGACCGTCCATAGGGTAGTGACGGGGATGCTCGATCGGTTGCCGTCAATAGGGACGGTCCAGACGTGGCGAGATCGACCGGTAATGGCGTGGCTATTGATTGTTCTCACAGGCTCCCTCGGCGTTCGGGGGCTCCTCGGCGGCGGTCAGTTCATCGTCGACCCGTCCGGTGATCTCGTCGGACTCTCGACTGCCGAACTGTCCGGGTCACCGTTTAGTGATTTTCTCCTCCCGGGTATCGTTCTGTTTGTCGTTCTCGGTCTCGGGCCGATCCTGGTAGTCGTCGGCCTCACGCGGGAGCGACGGTGGGCGTGGTGGGGGGCCGTCGGGGTATCGGTCGCTCTGATCGCCTGGGTACTGGCCGAAGGATGGGTCGTCGGTTTCGGCGAGCGTTTGCAGGTTCCGAACCTCCTGTTGGCCATCACTATGCTGTCGTTCTCGCTTTCGCGTTCGGTCCGGAACCGATACGTCGGGTAGCGACGAGCCGCCACATCCGGCTCAGTGATGCCACCCGCGAACGACAGGATTATGACAGTTCCCCTGGAACGGCGTGCATGGTCGCCATCGACCTTACTGGCGTCACCAAGACGTACGGTGACGTCACAGCCCTCCAGGGAGTTGACCTGACCGTCGAGGACGGCGAGGTGTTCGGCTTCCTCGGCCCGAACGGCGCGGGCAAGTCCACGACGATCGATATCCTGCTCGATCACGCCCGCCCGACCGCCGGTCAGGCTACCGTTCTGGGAATGGATGCACAGGACGAAACCGTCGCTATTCGGGAACGGACGGGCGTGTTGCCCGAACAGTTCGGGCCACTCGGCGAGATGACCGGTCGCCAGCACGTCGCGTTCACCGTCGAGGCCAAGGACGCCGACGACGACCCCGACGCCATCTTACAGCGGGTCGGGATCGCCCACGCCGCCGATCGCCCCGCCAGCGGCTACTCGAAAGGGATGACTCAGCGCCTGATGCTCGGGATGGCCTTAGTCGGCGAGCCCGAGTTGCTCATCCTGGACGAACCGACGACCGGCCTCGATCCCAACGGGGCACGACAGATGCGACAGATCGTCCACGAGGAGGCCGACCGGGGCGCGACGGTGTTCTTCTCGAGTCACATCCTCGAACAGGTCGAGGCCGTCTGTGATCGTGTGGGCATCCTCGATGCGGGTAATCTCGTTGCCGTCGACTCCATCGACGGGCTCCGGGAGGCCGCCGGGACGACGGGCGAGATGGCCATCGTCCTCGACGCCGTCCCCGACGGTCTGGTGACGGACCTCGAAGACCTCGAGGGCGTCACGTCGGTTCGAGTCGAGGAGGATACCGTTACAGTCGGGTGTGAGAATCCCGCGAAGGGCGCCGTGGTCCGTTCCTGTCAGGACGCGGGCGCGACCGTCGAAAACATCGAGACCAGCGAGGCGAGCCTGGAGGATCTGTTCGCCGCCTACACGGGGGGTGTCTGAGATGCGCTGGTTGCAGATCGCCCGCAAGGACTTCGACGATTCCCGTCGGGAACGACAGCTGTACTACCTGCTGGCGCTGTTCGGCCTCGTCGGACTCGGAATCGGGTACTTCGTCGGAGACAACAGCGCCATGGCCGATGCGAGAATCCTCCCGTTCTTCCTGCTCAACCTCTTTGGCTTTCTCGCGCCGATCGCAGCATTGACCATCAGCCAGGGCGACATCGTGGGCAAGCGGGCGACTGGCGAGCTATCGGTCCTGTTGAGTTTGCCGTTTTCCCGACACGCGATCGTCCTCGGGAGCTTCATCGGACGTGTCGCAATCTCGACCGCCATCCTCCTGGTGACGTTCGTCCTCGCGATAGCGGTGGCGACGGCGATGGGCGCGCCGTTTGAGGCGGGACTACTCGTCGGGACGTTTCTCCTCGTCTGGGCGATCGGGGTGATCTTCGCGGCGATCGCACTCGGCATTTCGGCGCTGACGAGGTCCACGACGATTGCCGCTGGCGGCTCCTTCGGCGCCTTCCTGCTATTCGTCTTCCAGCTGTGGTCGCTCATCCCCACCGGAATCCGGTACGTGATCGGCGGCCTCTCGATCCCGGCGGGCCCGCGGCCCGAGTGGGCGGTCGTGTTCAACCAGCTGTCGCCGTTTGCCGGGCTCCGGAACCTCGCCCAGCCGTTCCTCCCGGATCTGCTCGGTGACTTCCCGCTCGCGCCGGGGGCCGTGGGGGCGAGTCCCCCGTGGTACCAGGAGCCGGTCTTCGCCGGGTTCGTCGTCCTCGCGTGGATCGTCCTGCCGCTCGCGATCGGGTTCTGGCGGTTCCAGACGACTGATCTCTGAGCGGATCGACTCGATCGACGTTATCGACCGATCGTCCCCTGACGGGTGATCGGTGCGTCGGGATGGATGCGGAACGCGACGAGCAGTGTATCCTCCCGGGCAGTGACTGTCGTCTCCCCTCCGTCGACGAGCAACCCGCTCTCGGTCTGCCCAAAGTACGTGTCTTCGGTAGTGACCGCCCCGTCAAAGACGTAGAAGTACGTGTCCCACCCCGGCTCGGTCGGTAGGTCGGTGCGGTCCCCCGCCGCGAGATGGACGTCGTAGAAGTGGACCGCGTTGCGGACGGAAAGCGGCGCATCCGATCCCTCGGGGCCGAAGAGGTGTCGCCACTCGCCGTCGACCGGCTCAGGGATCGGTTCGTGCTGGATGTCTGGCTCGAGGTCGAGGCTGTGGGGGCGGACGAAGATCTGGAGCATCCGCAGCGGCGGGTCCTCGGCGAGCGTTCGCTCCTCGTGCCAGAAGCCGCTGCCGGCGTTCATCACCAAGAGGTGCTCGGGATCGGTGACGAACTTGTTCCCCTCGCCGTCGTCGTGGCGCATCACGCCCGCGGGCACCCACGAGATGATCTCCTCGTTGCGGTGCTGGTGCATCGAAATGAGCGTGTCGGGATCCATGAACGACTCGACGACGGTCGCCAGCGGGCCGTACCCGTGGTCGTCGTGCTCGGGGAGGTTCCGCCCGGGGAAGTTGAAGTGCGTCCGGAACTTGCCCTGGTTCTGGGAGACGTCCGTGCGTGGGACTTTATGAAGGGTACCGGCCGATTCGAGACTCATTGGAGACAGTATTCAGGCTGGACGGGTATATGAGCGCGGGATGCGTCAAAATGGGTCGTGACGACGACGGTCGTCAGCGTCCGATCCCGGGCGGTGCTCGCTCACTCCAGGACGCCACGCTCGGCCAACAGTTCCTCGAACTCGTCCTCGTCGACGATCGGGACACCCTCGCTCTCGGCGCCCTCGCGCTTGCGCTGGCCGGGGTTCTCGCCGACCACGAGGTAGTCGGTGTTGCCCGAGACGCTGCCCGTCGCCGACCCGCCGTGGGCCTCGACGAGGTCCTGGGCCTCGCTGCGGGTGTAGTTCGAAAGCGTCCCGGTGAACACGAACGTCAGCCCGTCGAGTTCGTCGCCGCCTGCGACCTCGTAGGGCTGGGGATCGACGTGGTCGAGCAGACGCTCGATCGCCTCGCGATTGCGCTCGCTCTCGAAGAACTCCCGGATCTCTTCGGCGACCTTCGGACCGACGTCCTCGACGGCCTGTAACTCCTCGTGGTCGGCCACCATCACGGCCTCGAACGTGCCGAACTCCCGGGCCAGTGCGGTCGCCGTCGCGTCGCCCAGGGAGGGGACGTTCAAGGCTGCGAGAAAATCGTCGAGTGGCGGTTCGCGACTGGCTTCGAGTTCTTCCTGCAGGTTGGCGACCGACTGCATGCCCCACCCTTCCAACGAGGTGAGATCGAGCTGCCCGAGTTCGTACAGGTCGGCCAGTTCCTCGACCAGCCCCGCGTCGAGCAGTTGCTGGACGCGCTCCTCGCCGAGTCCCTCGATGTCCAACCCGTCGCGGCTGGCGTAGTGGACGATCGCGCGTTCGAGTTGTGCGGGACAGGCCAGCCCACCCGTACAGAACGCCAGCGGGCCGTCACGTTCGACCGGGCTGTCACAGACGGGGCACGTCTCCGGGAAGTCGAACGTCCCTTCGCTCGCGGCGTCGACGACCTCCGCGACCTCCGGGATCACGTCGCCGGCCCGCTGGACGCGTACCTCGTCGCCGACGTCGACGCCCAGGCGATCGATCTCGGCAGGATTGTGCAACGAGGCCCGCGAGACCGTCACGCCGCCGACTTCGACGGGATCCATCAACGCGACTGGCGTGAGCCGTCCCGTCCGGCCGACCTGGACGACAACGTCCCGGACGGTCGTGCGCTCGGTCCGGGCGGGGAACTTGTAGGCGAAGGCCCACCGCGGCGCGCGGGCCGTCGACCCAAGCGCCTCACAGGCCTCACGATCGTTCAGTTTGAGGACGACGCCGTCGATCTCGAAGGGCAGGTCGTCACGCCGATCGAGCAACCGATCTCGGTAGTCGATGGCGTCTTCGATCGAGTCGACCTCCTCGGCGAGATGGGTAACGCGCAATCCCCACTCCGGCAGGCGCTCGTAGATCTCGCTGTTGGTCCCAAACTCGACGCTGGAATCGAGGACGCCGAAGAAGTAGATCGCGAGTGGGCGCTCGGCGGTGATCGACGGGTCGAGTTGCCGGAGGGTGCCGGCAGCGGCGTTCCGCGGATTGGCGAAGGGATCGTCGCCGCGCTCGATGCGTTCGCGGTTGTACGCCTGGAAGTCCTCGGTCGGCATGAACACTTCGCCGCGGACCGTCAGCGTGTCCGGATAGTCGCCCCGCAATCTCCCCGGCACGCTCGGGATCGTCCGGACGTTCTCGGTGACGTCCTCGCCGACCTCGCCATCTCCACGGGTCGCCGCCCGCTGGTAGACGCCGTCCTCGTAGATCACTTCCACCGAGAGGCCGTCGAACTTCGGTTCACAGAAGTACGTCCGCACCTCGGGATCGAAGCCTGCATCGGCGAGTCCGCGGGCGACGCGGTCGTCGAACTCCCGGACGTCCGCGACCTCGCCACCCTGGTCGATCGACTGCATGGGTGCGACATGCTCGACTGATTCGAGTTCGTCCAGCGGTTCGCCTCCCACCCGCTGGGTTGGGCTGCCCTCCCGATCGAGGTCGAAGTGATCTTCGATGTCTTGCAGGCGGGCAAAGAGAGCGTCGTAGGTCCGGTCGCCGATCACGGGGTCGTTTGCGACGTAGTAGCGGTGATCGTGATACCTGATAGCCTCCCGTAACTTCTGGGCCTGTTCTCGGGCACCCTCGGCGTCGAGGTCCTCGAGGGGTTCGAAGTCCGTCGGTGGATCATCGACGTACGGATTGTCGTCCGGGGTGCCGACGTCAGCTGTCATTATCTCTCTGTCGCGGCCGCTCCCCCTTTGATGGTTCGATGAGCCTCGCCGCTTCCCGTTCAGTACGGACTCACGCGAACTGGCGTCCGGACGAACTCCTCGGCGTTGTGCGTCACGGCTGGTTCGTTCCGGGCCAGGACGATCCCCCATCTCATACGGATTATTGTCGTGATGTACCGGTATCCGTCGACCCCCGGGTCGGTGTCAGCCGGAAATAATCGACAATAATCCGTATCACACGGGCGTCACCAGATACGCACCCAGGAGGTCCAGCGTCATGAACACGCTGACGATGACGTGAGCGACCCGCAAGGCGACGAACAGTCGATCGTCACCGATCCAGCCGCGACGGTCGAAAATCAGTGCGATCCCCGAGATCAGCGTCAGCGCGCCGAGTACGACGGCTGCCCGCGCCAGGCCGTAATGATCGAACGTGACGACCGCCGGGACGAGTATGAAACGAGCCGACACAGCAATCACCCATTTACGGTCGGTGACCGACTGGAATGACGGACAGTGGCCGGTGCTCGTCGGACAGATCGGGTAGCGAGCGAACGTCGTCATCCCGGAACGCGCCGACCACGACCGTCGAGAGGTCGAGAGCCTCGGCCTGGAGGGAGACGTTCTCGGCAGCGTGGCCGGCTTCCATCAGGACGTACCGGCTCCGACCACGCGGCCCGTAGCGGTCGGTCGTTCGCTGGACATACCCGGGGCTTGGTAGGAAATAGCAATGAGCGTTGGTGGTCGTCTCGATTCCAACCCGCCGGAATGCGACAGAGACGCCTGAAAATACGTAACTCGACCTACAGCCCGGCGACGTCCTCGATCGCGTCGGTCAGTTCTTTGACACTCTCGACGGTGTGTTCGCCCATGTGACCGATGCGGAACGTCTTCTCGCCGAGCTGGGAGCCATAACCGTTCGCGAACACCATGTCGTACTCGTCGGACACCCGCTCGATGGTCTCGGCGACATCGATCCCCTGCGTGTTCTCGATGCAGGTGACCGTCTGGGAGCGGTAGTCCTCTTCGGCGTAGAGATCGAAGTGTTCCCGTGCCCACTCGTGGGTGTACTCGGCCATCTCGCGGTGGCGACGGTCACGCTCGTCGTGAGTCTCCTCGAGCATGTGCTTCATCTGCTTGCGGTAGGCAAGCATGATCGGGATCGCGGGCGTCGAGTGGGTCTGTCCCTTCCGGTCGTAGTAATCCAGCGTCCGCTGGAAGCCACCGTACCACGACGCACTGTCTTTCTCCAGTTCGCGTTCGTACGCGTCATCGCTGACGACCGCGACTGCGAGCCCAGGCGGCATTGCGAATGCTTTCTGGACAGAGGTGAAGATCACGTCGACGTTATGCTCGTCGATGTCGACGTAATCGCCGCCAAGCGAGGAGACGGCGTCGACGACGAAGTACGTGTCCGGGTACTCCGCGACAACGTCGCCGATCTCCTCGATCGGGTTCCGAACCCCGGTCGAGGACTCGTTCATCACGCAGGTGACGGCGTCGTAGTCGGTGTCGCTGCGTTCGAGGACCTCCCGGACGTCCTCGGGTTTGACCGCCTGGCCCCACTCGTATTCGAGGGTATCGACGGTTTTGCCGAGGCGACGGGCGACATTGGCCTGGCGCTCGCTGAAACTCCCGCAGGTCGTCACGAGGACGTTCTCCTCGACAAGGTTGAGGATCGAACTCTCCATGAACTCGGTCCCGGAGGCCGTGAGGATGATGACCTCGTTGTCAGTGTCCAGGAAGTCTTTGGTGTCCTCGACGATCGTCGTGTAAAGGTCGGTCATCCGGTCCATCCGGTGGCCGAACATGGGCTGGGCCATCTCCTCGATGACCTCCTCCCGGACTTCGGTGGGACCGGGGATATACAGCGTCTTCTCGGGGTAGTCGTCGGTATATTCGCGTTTCTCAGTCACGGATACCACCGTTCGTATGCCGACTCTCGCAGTCGGGACGCATGGTAGTTTTGATACGACGCCGAACAACCGGACAGATTGCGTCCCACTCTCGATCGTCACGCCCTTCCCACGGCACGAACGTTTTTGGATCTGCTCGACGACGGTTCGGACATGAAAACGAAACCGCTCGGCGCGACGGGCGAATCGGTGAGCGAACTCTCTCTCGGGGCGATGTACTTCGGCAGTCGGATCGACCGCGAGACGTCCTTCGCGTTGCTCGATCGCTACTACGAGGCCGGTGGTCGGTTCCTCGACACTGCCAACATCTACGCGACGTGGGTCGAGGGGTACGACGAGCCCGAGAGCGAACCGCTGGTCGGCGAATGGCTCGACGAGCGGGGCCTCCGCGAGGAGATGACGATCGCGACGAAGCTCGGATTCAGCTACGGTGACGTGCCCCGAAGTCTCGACCCGGATCTGATCGAACAGGAGATCGCTCGCAGCCGCGAGCGACTTGGGATCGAGACGATCGACCTGCTGTACGTCCACGTCGACGACCCGGACACCCCACAGGTCGACGTGATGGAGACGCTTGCCGGGGCCGTCGACGCCGGTCACGTTCGGCATCTCGGGGCGAGCAACGTACCCGCCTGGCGGATCGCGCGCGCCAACCGGATCGCCGCCGAACGGGGCTGGCCCCGCTTCGAAGCCGTCCAGACACGCTTCTCGTACATGATCCCCGACCGCGACGCCGACTTCGACGGGCAACTCCCGGCGGGTGACGAACTGATCGACTACTGTGACCAGGAAGAGCTGACCGTCCTCCCGTACTCGCCGACACTCCAGGGCTCGTACGGCCGCGACGACCGTCCCATCCCCGACGGGTACGTCCGATCGGAGAACCGCCTCAAGATGGAACTCGTCGAGAACCTCGCCGAACGGAAGGGCGTCGACGGCAACGCGCTCGTCCAGGCGTGGATGCTCGACCGCGAACAACCGACGATCCCCGTCGTCGGCGTCAGTACGATCGACCAACTGGAAGCGAACCTGCAGGCCAGCGAGATTACCTTCACGGACGCCGAACGCGACCGGCTGAACGCGATCGAATCGCTCGGCTTCGACGAGTGGGACCTGCGCGGGGAGTAATCCGGCACTGTAACCCCGCGAAACGACGGTTAGTCCTCGTCTCCGATCCACGGAATTCGTTCGGAGATCACGACATACCACACTAAAATTGGACTAATAACGATAGAGACTTCAGAATTCAGCGCAATAATCACCCGAGGAACAGACACTGGTTCGAGATATACTTCTCTCACTATCGTTGCTAGTAA
This sequence comes from Halorhabdus amylolytica, assembly GCF_004944975.1. Classification (GTDB taxonomy): domain Archaea; phylum Halobacteriota; class Halobacteria; order Halobacteriales; family Haloarculaceae; genus Halorhabdus; species Halorhabdus amylolytica. The sequence continues at coordinate 113,975 of NZ_SPQG01000002.1, read as the reverse complement.
TACTCAGTACCTCACAAAGCTGGTTAGTTAGAACGTCTGCTTGCTGAGGATGTGCACTCCAACAAGCAAGCAGACAATGAAATCCACGAGGACCAGCTCCTTAACTTCTCGTCAATACGCTCAACGAGGAAGTCGCTCTCGACCTCGGTGCAAATGCTGAAATCGATGCTGAGGATATCTACGAGGTCCTCGTCGGCGCGACCGCCGACGGGACCTCGTCTCTACGCTCTGTCGCTCCAGCGCAGACTCGCCATCAACAAACACGATCCTCTACCATCTCCGGACGAAGTTCGAGCCGGAACGGCTCGAACGAGTCGCTAACACACTCCTTCGGCGATATATTGTCGAATTGCTTCCCGAGCAGGTGGGGGTCTATGCAGACCCTCACTGCGGCCCTACTACGGTGACGAAGACGACACAGACGGCCTCTACCACTCCGAAGCAAAGCGCGGAACCACCGCGTTCCACGCTTACGCCACACTCTACGCGCGTGTGTCGAACAAACGGTATACGCTGGCGGTCCGCCGTCTGCAAGACGGCGATACCGCCAGCAGTGTTCTCGCTGAGTTCCCCGGTGTTCTCGACGGCCTTGACTCCGAGGTCAAGGCCGTCTACCTCGATCGTGGATTCTACGACAGCAAGTATCTCACGTTACTCTACGCACACAACTACGCCTACGTGATGCCGATCATCCAGTGGGGGAAGACGATTCAGCAGGAACTCTCGAAAGGGTGGAGCCACGTCATCAGCCCCGTCTACATCGACTGTACGTACCTAAATGGACGGTACGACGAGAATGGTGTGGCGCGTCACGGCTACGCCGCTGACGCGCCGTTCATCGAGACACCACGCGACGCTCGATACCTACTCGAAACGCTTCGGTATCGAGTCGAGCTATCGCTTGTCTGAGCAAGCGATAGCGACGACGACAACACGAGATTCCACAGTGAGACTGCTGTACGTTGTGGTGAGTCTGCTGTTGCGGAACGCCTGGCGGTATCTCTACCACGAATACGTGGCGACGCCCCGCCGAGGCGGGCGTCGCCTCTGGTGGTGGCCCTACAAGGAGTTCATCAATATGGTTCGACGGGCTGCGTGGACGGCCCTCGCGGTGCGTCGGGCCGTCCCCGCGAATCGGCCACCAGACGACCGGTTCCACCGCTAGTCACCGACCGAGTACGTCGCTTCGTGAGTGGCAACGCTGTCACGTCGGCGGCTGAGCGCCGCCGACAGCGACAGCCCCCACCAATTCATCCGTGATTACTTCGAGAGTATCGGCAATAGATTCTCTTCGACACAGAACTCACGCATCAGAAGCAGTCATCTGAGGACGCTTTGTGAGGTACTGAATCTTGCTCTCATCTTCAGACCCAATAGAATACTGTAGAGTTTTCTACTACTGATGGACCTACTTCTATATCACTTCACCTGGAAGATTTGGGGCCCGAATATGTTATTTCTAACAGTTAACTATATTCTTAAGTATATTATTAAGACACAAGATATTTTTTGACGGTACAAATTTATCACAGTGTGCAGCATAGAGCCCTCCTCATAAGTCTGTGTCTCGTTTTAGCCGGATGTAGCGGAATGCCTGCGATAAATACGACACAGACTACCAATCCCCAGAGTACAGATATGGCTACGACTAGTCCATTTGAAGAGCGTTTTGATGGCGATGCGAACGCACATGTCCGAGTTTTCAATCCCACGAATGAGACGTGGAAGACCACATACCGAATTGAACGGGATAATACAGTTATACTGAATACAACAAATTCTGTTGTCTCTGGAGAAATGTGGAACGTTACGACCATTGATCGGCCCGGGAATTATACGTTTGCTATTACGACAGAAAATTGGACAGACTCTAGATCAGTTCAGCTTCCACGCGCAGTCGGGGACCGAAAAAGTTACATTGAAATTTCAAAAGATAACGAATATTTCCATCTTCGAATCCGATGGGAACAATGACCAAAATTCTCCTTACTTATCATTTCCCACAATATTCTATTATCAGTTGAAGAGTTTAACAGAGCCGAAAATCATCTCGTGACGTCCACTGGATGTCAATTCGGGCCTCGTCAGCCACACACGGCACATCGTCAAGCGTGACTTCAAGCACGGATAGAAATAGTCATCAAGTTCGGCTGTCGCAAGCGGTTCTATCTTTTTCACGAATCGTCTGCAGCGCCGGCCGATCCGTAGCCCCGAATGGGTTTCCGTTTGGTTTGAAGTATCCCACATTGCTCAGGCAAGGGCGCTATCGTCAGTCGAGCGACGGTCACTGTTAGGTACTGCTTGGCGCTGCCGATCGAGAAGACAGCGTTCGCGAATGCGAGGTACCGACGGAGCGTCTTCCACTCACGGATCGTCTCTGGGTCGATCTTGTCCTGTGGAGACCCGGATTTGGCGAGGGCTTGATTCGTCTGGTTGACGGCCAACTCTTCAGGAGAGTCGATACCGAATTCAGCCTGATACTTGGTGAGCTGCTCACGCATCTCTTGGATTCGCGTAACGAGTTCGTCAGTCGAGACGTAGTCGAAGATGTCGGTAACCTGTTCGACGACGAGTGATTCGGGTGAGCGACAATAGAGCGTGCCGCCCTGCTCGCCGGGTGTCGTCTCGACAAGATGTTCAAATTCATGCGTTCGAGTGATACAGAGCTATTTCGACATTTCTGACGGCACATTTTAGAACAAGTTCAGGCTGTGGTGCAGAATAATCCTCAGGACCTAACTCGGCGGGTCTCGATTACCGTGGATATATAAATTATACCTACATTTTGTTGTGAATAGTTTTCCACATCACAGTAGAAGAGAGTCTCACTGAAATGCCGAGATCGGTCAGCTCAGAGTGTGTAAAGATTTCTACACCACTGCCCATTTTGAATATATCCTCTGTAACTAAACCTCCATCTTCACCTGATCCCGCACCACCCGATGCTCCCTCCGCAATGTTGCCGTAACTGTTGGTTATACGTACTTCGAGATATATGCATACGAAACATGAGTGAGCAGGAGCCCCCGCCACGGCGTTTCGGGACACGATGTCTGCACGCCGGGCAGGCACCCGATCCCGAGACCGGCGCAGTCGCACCGCCGATCCACCAGACGACGTCCTACGCCTTCGAGGACGCCGATCGCGCGGCGGATCTGTACGCCCTGGAGGCAGAGGGCAACATCTACAGTCGCTTCGACAATCCGACCGTCCGGACGCTCGAACACCGCCTGGCGTCACTGGAAGGCGGGGTCGACGCCGTCGCGACGGCCTCGGGAATGGCCGCCCTGGACGCGACGACGACCGTTCTGGCGAGCGCGGGCGAGAACGTCGTTTCGGCTTCCTCGATCTACGGCGGGACGCACTCCTATCTGACGACGACCGCCCGCGAACGCGGGGTCGAGGCGCGCTTCGTCGAGACACTCGATTACGACGCCTACGCGGACGCTATCGACGAGAACACTGCCTACGTCCACCTCGAAACCATCGGCAACCCCTCGCTGGTGACGGCCGATCTCGAACGCGTCGCCGAAGTCGCTCACGAGCATGGCGCACCGCTCGTTGTGGACAATACCTTCGCAACCCCCTATCTCTGCAATCCGATCGAACACGGCGCGGACGTGGTCTGGGAGTCGACGACGAAGTGGATCCACGGTTCGGGCACCACGATCGGCGGCGTGGTGATCGACGGCGGGAACTTCCCATGGGAGAATTACCCCGAGAAGTACCCTGCGCTGGGAGAAAGAACGAGTACTCTTGGCGGCGAAAGTTTCGTCGATCGATTCGAGGAGCGAGCGTTCGCCGTCGCCACCCGCCAGCGGGCGGTTCGGAACGTCGGGGATGGCCAGAAGCCGTTCGACGCCTGGGCGACGCTGCAAGGGGCCGAAACCCTGGCAGTGCGGATGGAACGTCACTGCGAGAACGCCGCGCAGGTCGCTGCGTTCCTCGACGAGCATTCCGACGTCGAGTGGGTATCCTATCCCGGCCTGGAATCCCACGAAACGAACGCTCAAGCTAGCGAGTACTTGGAAGGAGGATACGGTGGCATGGTCACGTTCGGTCTTTCCGGGGGCTACGAAGCGGGCCAGCGGCTCTGTGAGGAGACCGACCTCGCGCAGTTCCTCGCGAACGTCGGCGACGCGAAGACGCTGGTCATCCACCCTGCCTCGACAACGCACGCGAAGCTCTCGCCCGAGGAACAACGGGCAAGCGGTGTCGCGCCCGACATGATCCGGTTGTCTGTCGGTATCGAAGACGTCAGAGACATCATTGCGGACCTCGAAGACGGGATAGAAACAGTCACATGACGGTCACCGCCGAACGCGAGACGGTCTCTGTCGGCGAGTTCGAGTTCGAGTGTGGGGAGTCGATCCCAGAACTCGAGATCGCCTACGAGGCCTACGGCGACTTCGAGGGCGACAACGCGGTGCTGGTCTGTCACGCCTTGACCGGCTCCGCCCACGTCGCTTCCCATCCTGACGCCGACGACGCCACCAGCGGCCAGGCACGCGCCTGGTGGGACGACATCGTCGGCCCCGGGAAAGCCATCGACACAACCGAGTACTACGTCGTCTGTGCGAACGTCCCCGGGTCCTGCTACGGGACGACCGGTCCCGCGAGTACGAATCCCGAGACTGGCGAGCCCTACGGCACCGACTTCCCGCCGGTGACAGTCACCGACTGGACGGAAGCCCAGCGCCAGCTCCTGGACGAACTCGGCATCCCGCACCTCCACGCGGTCGTCGGCGGCAGCGTCGGCGGGATGAACGTCCTGGAGTGGGCAAAACGCCACCCGGATCACGTCGACCGGATTGCAACCATCGCCGCCTCGGCCCGCCTCGATGCACAGTCACTCGCCCTCCACGGCATCAAGCGTCGGGCGATCACCAGCGATCCCGACTGGGACGGCGGGGACTACTACGGCGACGATCACCCTGAACCGACGGATGGCATGGCCCTGGCTCGGCAGATCGGTCACGTGATGTACCTCTCGAAGGCCTCGATGGATCGGAAGTTCGGCCGCCGGTCGGCGGGGAGAGAAGCAAAGCGGACGTTCCCCGAGGAGCCCGTGGCCGCCTTCTTCCCGTATCGGGACGTCGAATCCTATCTCGACTATCAGGCCGAGAAGTTCGTCGGCCGCTTCGACGCGAACGCGTTCCTGACGATGACCCGTGCGACCGAGAATTACGACCTCGCCTCGGGCTTCGAATCGGACGCCGACGCACTCGCGGCCTTCGAGGGACAGGCTCTGATGATGTCCTTTACCTCCGACTGGCACTTCACCGTCGCCCAGGCCGAGTCACTGGCTGACTCGCTTCGGGAAGCCAGAGTCGACACTGCCCACCACGTCATCGAGTCCGACCACGGTCACGACGCGTTCCTCGTCGAACCCGAGAACGTCGGCCCACCGCTCGCGGACTTCCTCGCGGAAGGTGTCGACGGATCGGCCGTCACCGACACGACCGAGGAGACGGACGAATCATCCTCCGAGAGCGACTTCGCGCCCGTCCACACGAGCCTCTTCTCGCCGTGACGCGGTGAGTGAATCCTCGTTTCGAACATGCCGGCCAGCTCGTGACACCCGATGGGAACGTTAATGATCACGGAGGTCATGGTGTGTATGAACATGGCAAAGAATTCGGAAGAGACAAACGTCAGCTTCGGGACCACAGTGTACGACGCCAAGGGTAACGAACTGGGCACGATCCGCGGCTTTGACGAACACGGGTTCTACGTCACGACCGACGAAGGGATCGCCGCCATGTCCGGTGAACACCTCGCCAGCGGCCTCGGAGGCGAGGCTGAACTGATGTGGCGATGCTGGGCCTGCGGAGAGATGGGCGATATCGAGGAGATCCCGGAGACCTGTCCGGCCTGTGGCGCACCCAAAGAAGAGATCTATTACTGGCAGGAGGATTGAACGGGGGGCGTTCGATCCACGGGTCACACGGATGCCGACTGTTTTGTGCTCTCGATCACAAAAGAGCACCATGCTTCGCGGTCTGTTCGAACGGCTACGTGCTCCGTTCGGGGGCGACGACGAGGATGAGACACGTCGCTTCCGGCCCTCGTTACTCGATCGGTCGGTGCTGTTCGCCCACGGCAGCGTGAGAGATGACGCGGATCGAGAACTCCACAAGGTCCGGGACGCGGCACGAGAACTCGAAGTACACCGCCGGAAGTGAGTTGCCCCGTCGGATCCGGTACCGTCTTGCTCCCGGAGAACGGACGGTCGACCGATGGAAATCGTCGTCTTCGGCGCCGGCAGCCTGGGCAGCCTGATTGGAGGGTTGCTGGCTCGGGAACATCCGGTCACACTGATCGGACGTGAGCCACACGTCCGGGTGGTGAACGAGTCGGGGCTGACCATCACGGGAGCCATCGAAACTGACGTGACGCCTGGGGCCCGGACAACTGTCCCGGCGGAGTCCGACCTGGCGATCGTTACTGTCAAGACCTACGACACGCCGACCGCTGGGGCGGCGTTAGCGGACTGTGACTGTGAAGGAGTCCTCTCCCTGCAGAACGGCATGGGCAACGAGGCGACGCTCTCGGCGGCGCTCTCCGCGGGCATTCTCGCAGGGACGGCGACCTACGGCGCGATCCAGGACGAACCCGGGCGCGTCCGCTGTACCGGACGTGGCGAAGTCGTTCTCGGGCCACCTGAGGGAGGAACGAGTCCGCTGGCCCACCGGATCGGCGGTGCGTTCGAAGCGGCAGGGATCGAGACGACTGTCGCGACGGACATGCCCCGGCAACAGTGGGAGAAACTCGCGATCAACGCCGGGATCAACGCCACGACCGCGCTGGCGCGGGTCCCGAACGGCGAACTCACCGAGGGTCCGTCGGGAAACGTCGCCCGGCGTGCCGCCCGCGAGACGGCTCGGGTTGCACGGAAAAAGGGCGTCGATCTCGAAGATGGTGCGGCCGTCGACGCGCTCGAAGCGGTAATCGAAGCGACCGCGGACAACGAGTCTTCGATGTATCGCGATGTCGAGCGTGGTCGTCGGACGGAAGTTGCGTCGATCAACGGGTACGTGGCCGATCACGACGTGAAAACACCCGTAAACGAGACGTTGGCGGCGCTGTTGGAAACGTGGGAACGGGAGAACGTCGGGAGAAACGAACCGATCTAGAACGGGGCGCTCGGCCCTTCGTCGCTATCCGCGTCGTCCAGGCTGCCGCCCCGGGAATCTCCCGGCCCGGCGCCGCCGCCCATGCCGCCCATTCCACCGCTGTCCATTCCAGTGTTGGCGTGGACCGTGTCGATCTCGGGGATTTCCTTGGTCATGCGGGACTTGATCGCCTGAACCGTCATCGGCGAGATGCCACAGCCGCTGCAGGCACCGCCGAGCATGATCGTTACCTCGCCCGCCTCCGGATCGAGATCCTGGATGGCTGCACTACCCCCGTGCATCTGGATCTGCGGGAAGTTCCGCCGCAGGAAGTTCGTGATGCGTTCCTCGAGGTCGGAACCACCGTCCTGTGTCTCGGTACTCATGTCTACGCCAAATTGGCAACGAGAGCGTTTAGGCCTTTGGTATCCGACAATCGCTCGGTAAGCGCGTGAGACATCCAGGGACCGATCAAGCCAGATCGAAGACGTCCCGCAACTGGGCAGCGATCTCGGAACGGTAGTCCTCGAGAACTCTCTCGACACGCTCGGGATCGCGATCCGGCAACCGTTCGACGGCGTCGTCCGGTACCTTGATCCTGAACTCGCCGTGGTGCTCTCGCGGGCCTTGCCCGCTCGATTCGTCCGCGGAGCGTTGCTCCGAGCCACCCTCGTAGAACGGCTCGCTCTCACTCAGGATCCGCTGATCGATTGCGTGAACCAGATCCGAATCGTGGCGCTCGCTCACCGCTTCGAATGCCTGCCGGTACGCCTGCTGGAGTTCGGTGAAATAGTGTTCGTACTTGTCTTCGAAACGATCCGGATCGAAATCACTCATCGAGAGATGTTTTCCGGCGGCCCGGCAAAAAATCACCGTCGCCGGCAGTCGACTCCACCCGGACGAAACACGCTGACTCTGGTCACTTCTCGTCGTCAGCCGCGATCGGGATGCGCGACCGATTCCCGGGGAACGACAGTACGAACAGCGCGATCCCGACGACGCCTGCGAAGACGATACCCGCGATGACGGTCAAGGCGTCGGGAGACGTGAAAAGATCTCCGGGCGGGACCGTGCCGTTCATCACCAACACGAGTTCCAGCACGACCAGCGTCAGCATGACGCCGAACGCGAAGCCGGCACCCAGCAACAGCCGCTCCTTATCACCGACGACATCCGTGTTCCCTGACATCACTCCCCAGTACATCGGCCGGCCGTTTATAACCCCATTGTGGTTTCGAACGGAGAAAGGACCCTACGACGTGGCGCTGGATCAGCGTATTTTCCATATATCAGAATATGGTTTATGTGTAGCGACAGGCCACTGCGAGCGGGGGTCACCCGAGTTGTTCGGCGACGCTCTCTCCGAACTGATCGACGAATTCCCCCTGGGAGCCAGCCGGGATCGTGGCCCCGGCAGCGATGTCATGCCCGCCGCCGTCGCCACCGACAGCCCGACTCGCGGTCCCGACCGCTTTCGAAAGGTCCAGTCCCTGACCGACGAGTTCGGCAGTTCCGCGGGCGGAAACTTTGATCTCCTGATCGGACTTCTCGGCGAAAGCAACGATCGGGCGATCGCGACCGACGCCCGACGTGCCGAAAGCCATGCCAGCGACGATTCCGACAATCGTCTCCCTGATCGCGTCGCCCGCGTCGAAAAATTGCACGTTCGGACGGACTTCGACGCCGTGTTCGCGAACCCACTCCAGACCGTCCGAGAGGTTCCGCCGATGGTTCGCCAGCAGTCGACGAGCACGATCGAGTGCCTCAGACCGATCGCCCAGACAGACAGCAAGTCCGACGTCGGCCCGTTCGTATCGTGCAGTCGCGTTCAGTAACGTCGAGAACTCACTCGCGTCCCGGAGTTCGGTCCCTTCGGGTTCTTCGGGGAACGTGTACGTGGTCCCGACCAGAGAGTCCAGCGCGTCCGCCGAGACGCCACGATCGACCCCTCGCCGGAGAAGCGCGCTGATGACGGACTGGCGTTCGGCCATCGAGAGGTCGACCCATCTTCGCCATTCGCCGTCGTCCTTCAACGGGATTCCCACCGATTCGAGGAACTCGATAGCCCCACCCTGATCGCCCGACACCCCGGGTATCCGCGGCCGATCCGCGTACTCGAGGAGTTTCGGCAGCGGACGGGTCTGTGTGCCGTACAGCGCAAGGTCTGTCCCCTCCCTGAGTACGCCCGCGTCGATGCCCTCGGCGACGATCTCGCGGTTGGCCCCGACGAGTTCGCCGTCGACAGCCTGCATGTCTCCGACCGCGCCGACAACAGCCAGTTTCGCGAGATCGCGGTTGTCACGGTCCTCCTCTAACGCGCGCGCAAGGAGATAGCATGCACCAGCACCCGACAGTTCGGCCGCACCGTCAATGCCCTCCAGCAACGGGTTGAGGTGATAGCGAGTCTCGGCGTCGGCCGGCTGGTGATGGTCGACGATGATCGGCTCGAAGTCCCCGCGACCCCCATACTCGACGATTGTTTCGAGTTGTCCACTCCCGAAGTCGGTGAACAGAACCGTCTGGAAGTCACGCACGGCGATCGAGGCGATCTCCTCGTCGTCGAGCTGGTTCTTGAAAATGACCTCTGTCGGGACGTTCGCCCGTTCGAGAGCTCTGGCGGCGATGGCCGCACTCGTCAGCCCATCGGCGTCGATGTGAGACGCGAGCAAGACTTCCCCACTGCTCCGGAGTCGATCTGCACAGATTCGGGCTCGATCGGCCAGTTCCGGGACGGGAACCATCGTTCGTCGTTGGGTCCCGCCACGATAAAAACGCCAGGATCGAACTAATAAACTGAATAACGCTATAGCAAATATCGACTCACGATTGGGCGATCAGGACTGGTGAGGGATCGAACCTACGCTGTCGATGATCGTCCATCTCACGATCGAGGCCCGAAGGATCCGGAAATGGATCCACGTTCCCGAGACGAATACGCACAGCTACTGTCTCCCAAGAAGGTATCAGCCGAACACAGCGTCTCAGTCAGCCGAGTTGTCAGTGACCTTCTCCGCCAGTTCCCCGATGTCGACGCGTTTCTCCCCGACTGTGGCCCCGACCAGTGCCCCGACTCCCGCACCAGTGCTGGCAGCCTTCCGGCTGAGTAATCCACCGATCGCGGCGCCGATGGCGCCGCCGATAGCCGCGAACTTCGCTCTACTCAACGCTTTGTCGGTTCGTTTTCCCATATCGGTGTGGACGAGCGAGCGAAAGATAAATGTATGCTCGAGATCTCGCCATCGTCGCGTCCCATCCGCGATCCACGCCGTCTCACACGGACTCACGTCCGTTCGCCCGGAGAAGAGCCGGTGGGGGGATTTGAACCCCCGGCCTAATCCTTACGAAGGATTCGCTCTAGCCAGTCTGAGCTACACCGGCGCTCACTTCATCCGCGCCGAGGATCGCGGTTCCTCCGGAACCGCTCACCACCGGCGCACATCGCTCACTTCGTTCGCTCGTGCGTCGAGACTCGCAAATCCTCCGGATTTGCTCACCACCGGCAAGCTCGTTTCACCCGCTTGCCGAGCCCGCATCGCAGGCCTCGACACGTACTACACTGTAGCGGAGATGATCGCAATAAGGATTGCGAATCGGAGCGCCTCACCGGCGGAGTCGAACATCCAGGACGACGTTGTACTCGTGGGGCGCATATGACCGCACCGTCCGCCGGGTTTTGACATCGACGGCGTACTCCTCGCCGGCAGCCTCCCGGACCGCCTGTTCGCCGGGACCATAGAGATCGTCCTCGTGAGTGATGTCATAGTAGTGGATTACGGTGTCGTCGCCGGCCAGTTCGACCGCCGTGTCCAGGAATTCGTCGGCACTGTGGGGAAGGTTCATCACGATCCGGTCCGCCCAGCCGGCGTACTCGGGGGCGACCTCGCGTACGTCACTCTCGATCGCCGTCACGGGATCCTCGACGCCGTTCCTTCGAGCGTTCTCCCGGAGGTACTCGATCGCGTCAGGGTTGACGTCGACGCCGACGGCGGTGGCCCCACGTTTGGCGAACGGGATCACGAACGGGCCGACGCCGGCGAACATGTCGAAGGCGTGTTCCCCCTCGCTGACCTGTTCGACGACGCGGTGACGCTCTGTCGCCAGCCGTGGCGAGAAATACACGTCCGCCAGGTCGACCGCGAACTCACAGCCGTGCTCGCGATGGACAGTCTCGGTACCGTCACCGGCCAGCACATCCCACTCACGAACGCGCTGTTCACCTTTGACCTTCGAGGCACGGCTGAGAACAGTCTTGACGGGTAGATCGGCGGTCATCACGGCCTCGGCGATCGCCTGGGCACGCTCGGGATCGTCCTCGTCGAGGATGACGATCTCCCCAAGGCGTTCGTAACTCGGATCGAACCCCAGGAGATCGGCGGGCATCGTCTGCGTCTCACGGGAAGGAACCCCACGATGGACGATCGCGTATTCCGTCGGAACGGCGTCCGGGTCGGTGACGGGAATGAACAGTGATCCCTCTTCGACGGTGATTTCGTAGGCTTCGTCGACGAGATCATCGTCAGCGAGACGCTCCCGGGTAGCCTCACCGTCCTCGCGAGGGACACGAACGCACGGGACGGACATGGGCAGGAGTCAGGGCTAACTCGCGGTAAGCCTGACGTTTCGACGCTCGAATCGATTGGGGCACGAACCGAAGAATAGCAGCATCTCGACGCAGAAAACGACCCAGCAAAGACGAACTGTGATGTCGAATGTGACAGATGGCAATACGAACTCGTAAACGAACCATTCCAGTGTGGTAGGGCTCGCCAACAGATTATTATCGTCTGATAAGGTATGTCAGACAAGGGATGGCAGACCAGCCCGAGGAGCGAGACGGGCTGTTCGAGGGGTCCTCAAGCGCTCCGATCAAGGAACGTTCGCCGGATCTCCGCGCCAGTATCGTGGTCCTCGCAGCGAGTCGAACCCGACGCGAATCGGTCACTGCGGCACTGCCCGATAGGATCTCGATCGAATCGTTCAGTGACGTGGACGCCTTCAGCGACGCGTTGTCCGGCAACGTCGCGGTCGTCCTGCTCTCGATGGCGCTCTCGGACGACAAGTTACTGAGGGCTGCCTCGCGAACGGTACAGGCCACTAACTACACGCGTATCGGACTCCTGGCCGGAGACCAGGAGAGTGGCGAAGACATTTGCGTTCCCCACGACGAAGTTTTCCACCGGACCAGCGATCGCGAAACCGTACAGAACCGTATCAAGCGGTTGTACGTCCGTGCGTACTACGACGCAACCCTCCAGCGATACTACACCGTCAACCTCGCCGCTCAGAACCGGAGACTCGGACTGGACGAGGAGACGGCTGCCGACGACGATCGACTCCAGAAGCTGACGGATTCGACAGAGTTACTGGAATCACACCTGCAACGATTCCGTCAGTATCTCCAGCCGGGCGATCTGGATGCGATTCTGACACGGAGTGAACGCATCGAATCGATGCTGAGCAATGTGAAGAAAGAGCAGGATCCGACCGTCCGTGGGTTGCCACAGGCCTGTCCGAACTGTGGTCTCGCCTGGGACGAGTGGCATGGTTCCCGACTCGAAGCTGGCTACGAGAAGATCGGCGCGGATACCTGGCGCTGTACTCGCTGTAGCAACGTCATCGCGAGTGACGACCCGGACAATTACCGGATCAGTTGAGCAAATGCGAGCCGGATCGCAATGGACCACTCTCCTCATCAGGTGGCTCACTGGACTCGCCCGAACAGGTGACGTTTACCAGAACGGTTCGTTTATCCGCGGAGGCTCCCCAAAACGGGTATGCTCACTTTCGTCGGTCTCGGTCTCTACGACGAGCGTTCGATCACGCTCGCGGGTCGGGACGCAGTCCGGGCGGCCGATCGCGTCTTCGCGGAGTTCTACACCAGCCAACTCGCGGGCACGACGCGTTCGGATCTCGAATCGTTCCACGACGTGGACATAGAGATCCGTGATCGGGTCGGTATCGAACAGCAGCCCGAACCGATCCTCGACGCTGCGAGCGAGAGTGAGGTCGTCTTCCTGACGGCAGGGGACACCATGATCTCGACGACCCACGTCGACCTGCGACTCCGGGCCGAGGAACGGGGAATCGAGACGCGTGTGATCCACGGGACGACCGCCCAGACGGCCGCGAGTTCGCTCACCGGACTGCAGAACTACCGCTTCGGGAAGGCCACGACGCTCCCGTTCGAACGGTCTCACGGCGCTGAGGGGGTCCCCGATAGCGTGATCGAAACGATCGAAGCCAACCGCGAGCGTGACCTACACACGCTGGTCTTTCTGGACATCTCGATCGACGACGACCGCGAGGACTTCATGACCGGCGCGACCGCGGCCGGGATGCTCGCTGATCAGTGGCGAACGGACGCGCTGGGGGCCGTCGTGGCCCGCGCAGGGAGCCCCGATCCAGTCGTCAAGGCGGATCGCCTCGACGCACTTTCGACCGAGGACTTCGGCGATCCATTGCACCTGCTGCTCGTACCCGGGTCGCTCCACCACATCGAGCGGGACGCACTTGCCGCGCTGGCCGACGCGCCGGGGGACGTCCTCGCAGAGAATACCGTGGAGTGACGGTCTTCGACATCGGTCCAGGCGAGTATCGGTCCCTGAAGCGAATCAGTGAAACGGTCAGTTCTCGACGTCGTCGACGTTTAGTGCCCCTTTGAGATCGTACTCGCGTCGCGTCAGCAGGTACATCCCTTCCTCGACGACTCGGAGCACGTCGGGCACCCAGCGAACGACCAGCCAGGTGATCGCCACGAGAGCGATCACGGAGCCAAACTGTGCGAGGATGCGATCACCGACGAAGTACGACACCATGTACGGGTCGTCACTGGAGAACAACGCCATGATCAGATCGGGGAGGACGTGCAATCGCTGGGTTCCGACCGTGTGGGCGATGAACACGTTCCGGACGATATTGAGCACGTAGATGATACCGATAGCCGCGCCCAGCGCCTTGGCCTTCTGCCGTAACGATCCTCGCACGGCGCCGATCAGGCCGACGAAAATGGACATACTGCCGATGCCAGTACAGGCAAGCCGGATCGTGTAGGTGACCGGATGGCCGTCGGGCGCATAGAGGAAGGTGTTCCGGTAGGGAAAGTTCTTGTCCGGGAGCGTGCTCTGGGCCCCGAGTGAGGAACCGCCGGGGAGTTCGAGCCCGGTCGGGAGGGCCGGATACCAGTCGCCGAGCCGGTAGTTATCCCCCAGCAGTGACAGGAAGAAATCAGTGTGTGCAGTGGTGGTCTCGATCAGCGGCCGACGGACGAACGCCAGGGCCGACAACGGCAGGAAGAACAGCCAGGCGAAGGTGATGACTCGCGAGAGGACCAGCAGACGGCGGCGCCCGGTCACGAGAAGATATGCGACGTACAGCGAGAGGGGAATCCCGACGATGACGCCCGCGCTCTCGGTGATCGACTTCTGGGCGAACACGAAGTAGTGGACGTAGGCGAGCCAGTACCCGGCCAGGATTACCCACCCGCCAGCGTAGACGTAGACCCCGAGGTCCTCGTCGTACCGTTCGAGGATAGCACCGGCCAGGAACGCGCCGAGTACGACCCACGCGATCTCCCCTGCATAGCCGTGTAACGCCGCCAGTCCGTCGATGATCGGCTCCACCATGTGCGTCTGGCTACCCTTGCGTCATTCCGGATAAAGGTCTTGTCGTTGTCGGCGGAGAGAGCACCCGATCGCTCACGCAAAACCCGTGACGGAAGTCCGCGACAAACCGGGCGCGCTCGGCCGAACCAAGGCACTCGCTTCGTTGTGCCTCGCTCGTGCAGTCCGAGGTCTCCCGTCGGTCGACCTCGCGGCTCGCTGCTCGCGGGTCGCTGTCGCTCCCCCTCGTTGTTGCCGAGACCTCGCTCGCTACGCTCACCGTTCACTTTCAACAAGACCTCGTTCACTTCGCTCACGCGGTCTCGCTAGCGCTCGACGACTTCGATCTCGTGTCCGTCAGGGTCCTTCGTGAACGCGTAGTTGTAGTCACAGGATTCGGGATCGCGGTAGTCCTCGGCGTCCCGCTGCATGAGCGTCTCCCAGGTGTCCTCGAGCGTCCCCTCCTCGGTTCGGACCGCCAGGTGGCCCCAGGCGTCGCCCAGCTCGTAGGAACCGCCGTCGTAGTTGTAGGTCAACTCGACAGACATCGCTTCCGCGGGTGCGTCTTCGGGATTGAGGAAGTACAGCGCGAACGAGGAGTGCTCGCTTCGCCGGAACATCTCGTATTCGAGCGCGCGCGTGTACCAGCCGATCGCCTCCTCGGCATCCTCGACGCGGATCATCGTGTGGTCGATGCTCCAGCGGGCGCCGTGGTCGCGCTCGACGATCTCGATCTCGTGGCCGTCGGGATCTTTGACGAAGGCGTATCCCGGATTCTCTTCGGGCGGGCGGTAGTCCTCGACGCCCTCGTCCATCAGCTCGTCGTAGGCTTCCTCGACGTCCTCGACGCGGACCGCGATGTGACCCCAGGCGTCGCCCATCGTGTACGACCGGCCGTCGTGGTTGTATGTCAGTTCCAGCGTCGCGGCGTCCTCGTGACCGTCCGCTGGGCCGAGATGGACGTTTGTGAACGTCTCGGCCTCCCACCGGCTCTTCTCCTCGTAGTCGAAGTGGGTCTGATACCACGAAAGCGATTCCTCTAAGTCTTCGACGCGCATCATGACGTGGTCGAGTGTTCCATCCATGTATGGACCATCGAGTGGACCGCCGAAAAACGTGCCGGACTCGGTGATCCGAGACTCCGTCGAACGGGTCACGTACCGTGCTCTCGCCCGCACGCTCGTCCATCAGCCGTCCTGCCTTTCGGGCCCAGTCACCGTGCCCGAAGCCCGCCACGACGATCCCGAGCGCCGAGGCAGAGAAGAGGACGAACGGGATCCCGGTGATCGCGCCGATGGCGATGGCCTGTGTGATCGCCTCGTCGCGGGTCCGCTCGGCGTCGCGTCCAGTATTCCTGGCTCGAAAGTGCGATCGCGCCGGCACCCAGCCCGGGCCCGATCGTAATGGCAGGCGTGCGTGAACCGCCTCGGCCTGCTCCGCCTGTAGAGGTCGGCGAGACCCATAGCGGCGACCGCAAGCGGCGAGAACAGCGTCGTCACGAAGATATCGGTCGTCCGCATCAGCGTCCGGGAGACCTGCTCGACCATCACCGGCCAGGAGAGGGCAGCGACGTGCTTCCGGAGGGCGAACAGGCGCGATCGATGTGAAAACGACCCATCGGTCACCCGACGGAGAGAGTCACGGGGGGCGATAATCCTTGGTGATCCGGAACGCTCCGACGGTCGCTACGGCGATCAGGACCGTGGGCCGGGACGTCCGATCGAGCGCAAGTCGGGCCAGTAGAACCACCACGCGAGCGTCCAGGCAGCGATCGTGCCTAGTGGAACGACGAGGGTGTACTCACCACGACGCAAGAATCCCCAGGCGACCGTCAGTTGCGTCACGCCGACCACCACGAGTAGTCCACCAGTCACCCGTGGAGCGCCCCGGTCGAACAGCTCCGCGAGGACACCGGCGAGTGCGAACAGGCAGATCGCGACGCCGAGCGGCCACGAAGAGAGAAACGGCGGCGGACCGCCACCCGTGGCGGCGAGGTAGTCGGGTAGGAGCGTCACGTGCGGGGTGAACGGATCGAACAGTCCCCACGGCATCACGAGCGTCACGTGTCCGTCGATCACCAGAACCGTCCATGGAACGACCGACAACGAGAGGACGGCAAGCACGCGCGCTCGTGGGCTGTCGTTCTCGGGCATCGCTCGAAGTCACCGATCCACGACGAGTCGGAGGACGTCCTCGTCGGCGAGTTCGTGATCGCGGCCGACCTGCTGGTCGTCGTGGGCGGCGCTCTCCCCGGAAACCCGTGCGAATCGGAACCGATCGTCGAATCGGCCGCCGATCTTCTCGCAGGCATCACCGACCGTATCACCCTCCGTGAGGATCAACGGTTCCTCGTAGTCGACGCCGCGGCCGGGCTTGTCCATGTAGATCCGGATGAGGCCGAGTTCGTCCCAGATACGCTCGGTCAGACTCTCTAAGCCTTTCTCCTTCTCGGCGCTGATGAAGATAGCCTCCTCGGGGTCGACGCCAACATCCCGGAGGTCGCTCTTGACGGTATCGACGTAGCTGGGTTCGATCAGATCGACCTTGTTGATGGCAACCAGCGAGGGGAGGTACTCGCGGTTGTCCATGATGCCGTCGATCAGCCGGTCGATGTCGATGTGCTCGCCGATGGTCACGTCGGCGTTGACGAACTCGTGTTCCCGGAGGACACTCTTGATCGTCTGTTCGTCGAGATCGAGGTCGACGGAGGCGTTGACGCTGATGCCGTCCTTGTGTTTCTTGCGGACGGTGACCCGTGGCGGTTCGACGTCGAGTCGAACCTTATTCCGGTAGAGTTCCTCGCTGAGGCGTTCGTACTGTTCGATCTCGAAGGCCGAGAGCACGAACAGGACGAGATCGGCCGTCCGAACGACCGAGAGGACTTCTTTCCCGCCGCCACGGCCGCCCGCGGCTCCCTCGATCAGCCCGGGGACGTCCAGCAGTTGGATGTTCGCGCCGTTGTACTGGAGCATCCCGGGATTGACGTTGAGCGTGGTGAAGTCGTAGGAACCGACTTCACTGTCGGCGTTCGTGAGGGCGTTGATGAGCGTGGACTTGCCGACGCTGGGAAAGCCCACCAGCGCCACCGTCGCGTCGCCGGTCTTCTCGACCGCGTAGCCCGGACCACCGCCCGAACCCGATTGGCGCTTCTCGAATTCCTCTTTCTTCTCGGCGAGTTTGGCCTTCAGGCGACCGATATGCTCCTCGGTGGCCTTGTTGTAGGGCGTGGACGCGATCTCCTCCTCGAGCTCCCGGATCTCCTCCTCAAGGCCCATCGTCGAACTCTCGGCCGTCGGCCCTCAAAAGGGCTTCCGTCCCGGGCCGCGACAGGTGGGATCTGCCGGCGCGCGCGGCACGGACTTCGATACACTCATACGACACCACGCCGACACCTGAATCCATGTCGAGCGCCGCTCGCCTCCGGGATAGCACACAGATCCTGCTCCCGGCCGACGCTATCGACGGACTCTCCGCGGACCTCACCGAGCGCTTCACGCTGACGGTCCGCCGCGAGCAGACGCAGGTCCGCATCATCGGTAGCCCCGTAGAGATCAAACGGGCGAGCGCGTTCCTCGCACGCAACGGAATCCCCGTCGAGTGATCGGGTTTGCCGTCCTCGTCGGGTGATCGGGTTCACTGTCACGTGTCCCCGTCGAGCGGCGCCCCCTCGCGTGGCCGACGGCGTCCTCGCCCCGTCAACCCGTGACGCCCCGGTCACGAAAAGCAATTCTTAACTCCGCGCCGACGGATCCTCTGGTATGGCTGAAACGATCGAGGTTCTCGTCGCCGGCGGTCAGGTCGATCCCGGGCCGCCGCTGGGTCCCGAACTCGGCCCGACGCCGGTCGACGTCCAGGCCGTCGTACAGGATATCAACGACCAGACAGCGGCCTTCGACGGCACGGAAGTGCCCGTCACTATCGAGTACGAGGAGGACGGTTCGTTCTCGATCGACGTGGGCGTTCCACCGACGGCAGCACTGATCAAGGACGAGGCTGGCTTCGAGACCGGAAGCGGCGAGCCCGCCGAGGACTTCGTCGCGGATCTGTCCATCGAGCAGGTCAAGACCATCGCCGAGCAGAAACACCCCGATCTGCTGGCCTACGAGTTGAAGCAGGCCGCAAAGGAGATCGTCGGCACCTGCGTCTCGCTGGGCGTCACTATCGAGGGTGACGATCCCCGCGAAGTCGCCGAGCTGATCGACGCTGGCGAGTACGATGGGGTCCTTGCGGACGAAGCGACAGCGTAGTCCGCCAGGGCTCGAGGCTGAGCGGAGCGAAGACTCGGTGTTCTCGTCGACGCGGCCGAAGCGTAGCGAGGCCCGAGACGAGAGCTCGAAAACGAGGCCACGAGTTTTCGGTGTCCTTGCGGACGAAACGACAGCGTAGTCCGCCAGGGCTCGAGGCCGAGTGAAGCGAAGACTCGGCGTGCTCGTCGAAGCGGCTGAAGCCTGCAAAACGCCAGGCGGAGCCGTCAGTTTTCCATCGCTCTCGATCACCGAGTAGCTATGTCTCCCAGTCGGGGTCACTTCCGTCCGGAGGTTCCTCCGGTGCCGGCAAGTGGATCGTGACGGTCGTCCCACGGTCGACGCCAGTCGAGACAGAGACGGTCCCGTCGATCTGGTCGACCAGCCAGTTGACCAGCCAGACGCCGAGTCCGCTCCCGTGTTCGACGGGGGTCTCCTCGAGTTGGTCGGTCAACAGTGCCTCCTCGACCATCGGGATTCCGGGTCCGTTGTCCGTGACGGCGATACGGGTCTCCCGGATGGAATCGACTTCCTGGGTCGGATCAGCGTCGGGATCGACGGTGACAGTCACCTGCCGTTCGTCCTCGGGAAGATCGTTGTGGACGATCGCGTTGCGAACGATCTCCTCAACGACGATCGGCAGAACGGCCGAATCGAGCGCCCAGGCCGCTGGCGGGGTGTCGATCTCGATCGTACTATCAGGGTACTGTTCGGCGAGTGCCGACACTCGTTGCTCGACGACGGCGACGACATCGACCGGTTCCATCACCTTTCGGGGGCTGGTCAGGAGATCGTCGTAGAGCGTCCGGGCGTGTTCGCTGGTGTTGATCAGCCGGGTTGCCGTCTCGTGTATCTGTTCGACGTCCTCCTCGACTTCCGGGGAGAGATCTTCGCCGGCCAGCAGTCCTTCGGTGTGGGCAGTGATGACGTTCATGTCGTTGCGGAGATTGTGCCGGAGGACGCGATTGAGGACACGAAGTTGTGAATCCCGTCGTTTGAACGTCTTAGAGAGGGAATTGAATCGGTCGCTGATGCGGTACCACTCTTCGGAACGGCCGAGTTCGAGATCGGTTTGATAGTCACCGTCGATCAGATCGGTGAGCGCTTCCATGAGTTCCTCGATACGGGAGATGGTCGTTCTCGATGTCCATAGACCGACGACGGCAACGGAAAGGAGTCCGATCGCGACGCCACCGACCTGTAAGGCCGTTGCTCGTTCGAGTTTGAGTGCGATTGCCGACCGTGGCCGGTTAACGGTCACTTCCCAGCCGGTCTGAGAAACAGTCGCCGTCTCGGTGATAGTGACAGACATTACGCCGGGCTCGTCGAGCAGTCGTTGCCCGTTGGATTCAATTGTCAAGCGATCCCCCGGGTGGCCGATATCAGTGAGATTCGCGAGCAGCGCGTGGTTCTCGATGTGAAAACGAGCGTCAAAAACGCCCACGATCCGGTCGTCGTCGCGGATCGGGGCAGCGATCTGTACGATGTACTGGCCGGTCAACGTCCGATCGGGCTGACTGATGTAGATCTCCCCATCCAATGCTCGCTCGACGAACGGTTGTCCCGAATAATTCGTTCCCACGTAGGTCGAAATGTCATCGTCTTCGAAGTTCGGTCCGGATATCGCGAGGAGCGTTCCGTTGGCCGCGTAGGTCGCAGCGCTGTTGAACGCCGTCCGGTTGACGAATGTGTCGAGCGTATCGGTCCGGGTCGTGCCAGCGGAGGTCAACCCAAACGTCGTCGTCCAGAGATCAACAGTGTGGATGGTGGTTTGCAATCGCGCGTCGATACGGCCGGCGATGACCGCTGCCGTGCGTTCGACTTCAGTGTGTTCCTGCTCAACGATGCTCTGTTTGTGCATCGAGAAGCCGGCGTAGATCGTCCCCGAGAGTACCACGGCGATGACCAACAGCAGGCCGACCAACATCGTCCGGAGGCGCATCGAGGTTGCACTCTACGTGACCACGGCCTAAAGCTATGTGGTCCCGACCATGAGAGTCGACGAATCGACGAATACGGACTCGCTCGGCCGGTTCGACGGGTTTAAGTGTCGGTTCGGCGTGGCTTCAAGCGAGACAGGCAGACGCCTGTTTCACTGACCCGTAGGAGCCACGGGGCGTACTACGGAGGTGAACAATGGCAGATCAAGACATAGAGGATGCAGTCTCTCGCGCACTCGAGGAATCACCCAAGCGGAACTTCCGCGAGACGGTGGACCTCGCAGTCAACCTGCGCGACATAGACCTTGACGATCCGTCGAACCGTATCGACGAGGGCGTCGTCCTCCCGGCCGGTACCGGCCAGGAGACGACGATCGTGGTTTTCGCCGAGGGCGAAACCGCCCTGCGAGCCGAGGAAGTCGCCGACGACGTACTCGACGGCGACGATCTCGAAGACCTTGGTGACGACGACGACCACGCGAAGGACCTCGCCGACGACACTGACTTCTTCATCGCCGAAGCGTCGATGATGCAGGACATCGGTCGGTACCTCGGGACCGTTCTGGGTCCCCGGGGGAAGATGCCCGAACCGCTTCAGCCCGACGACGACGTCGTCGAAGTCGTCGAGCGGATGAAAAACACGGTCCAGTTGCGCAGCGGCGACCGGCGCACGTTCCACACGCGCGTCGGCGCCGAAGACATGGACGCCGCGGAGATCGCGGACAACGTCGACGTCATTCTGCGCCGGCTGCACGCCGACCTGGAGAAGGGGCCGCTGAACCTCGACTCGGTGTACGTAAAGACCACCATGGGCCCCGCCGTGGAGGTGGCCTAGATGAGCGCCGAATCCGAGCGCAAGACCGAGACGATCCCCGAGTGGAAGCGCGAGGAGATCGACGACCTCGTCGCCACGCTCGAGAGCTACGAGAGCGTCGGCATCGTCGACCTGACGGGGATTCCCAGCCAGCAACTCCAGGACATGCGCCGTAACCTCTACGGCACCGCGGAGTTGCGCGTCAGCCGGAACACGCTGGTCGAGCGTGCCCTGGCTGAGATCGACGATGGTTTCGAGGAATTGACACAGTTCATCTCGGGCCACGTCGGCCTGATCGGGACCAACGACAACCCCTTCAGCCTCTTTCAGCAACTCGAAGCCTCGAAGACCTCGGCGCCGATCAACGCCGGGGAGGTCGCCCCCAACGACATCGTGATCCCCGAGGGCGACACCGGCATCGATCCCGGACCGTTCGTCGGCGACCTCCAGAGTGTCGGCGCGAACGCCCGCATCCAGGAAGGCTCGATCCAGGTACTGGAGGACTCGACGGTCCTTTCGGCCGGCGAGGAGGTTTCGGCCGACCTGGCGAACGTACTCGCCGAACTCGGTATCGAGCCCAAGGAAGTCGGCCTCGATCTGCGTGCGGTCTACGCCGAGGGCGTGCTCTTCGAGCCGGAGGACCTCGAACTGGATGTCGATCAGTACCGCAGCGACGTTCAGGCCGCGGCAGGCCGTGCCCGGAACCTCTCGATCAACGCCGTCTTCCCGACGGCCGAGACCGGACCGGCGCTGCTCCAGAAGGCCCGCGGCGAGGCAAAGAGCCTCGGTCTGCAGGCCTCCATCGAAAGCCCGGACCTGGCGGACGACCTCGTGAGCAGGGCCGACGCCCAGGTTCGCGCACTGGCGGGCCAGATCGAAGATCCGGAGGCACTCCCAGAGGACCTCCAGGACATCGAAGTGCCCGAACCCGAGGAACAGGCTGACGAAGACACGAGCGATGCCGAAGACGCCACCGACGACGAAGACGCCGAAGACGCCGCCGAGGAGGCGGACGACGACGATGACGACGAGGACGGTGGCGAGGCGCTCGGCGCGATGTTCGATTGAAAACGGAGGATACAATCATGGAATACGTTTACGCAGCACTCATCCTGAACGAGACTGGCGAAGAGATCAACGAAGACAACCTGACGGACATCCTGGAAGCGGCCGGCGTCGACGTCGAGGAATCCCGCGTGAAAGCCCTCGTGGCCGCCTTAGAGGACGTCGACATCGACGAGGCCGTCGAGGAAGCCGCTGCCGTGCCCGCCGCGACGGGCGGCGCTGGCGGTGGCGAAGTCGAAGCCGCCGACGAGGGCAGCGACGACGAGGAAGCCGAAGCGGAGGAGGAGGCCGACGACGAGGAAGAAGCCGGCGACGACGATGACGAAGACGCCAGCGGCGAGGGTCTCGGCGAACTCTTCGGCTAACTTCCGACGGTCCGTCTTTTCGACGTGCGCAATGGTCCCGACAGCGGCGCGACGCGTATGTCGTTCCGACGATGGTTCTACTCGAACGACCGATCCGGATCCCCGTGGACAATCGTATTGCAGAGCAACTGCCGGAAGCCGTCCGTATCAACGGATTCGATCACGTCAGTCCGTGGCTCGCGGTCCGTGACGCCGTTGGTATCGACGACCGTGTGGCCCCGCGTCAGCCCCTCGCGTTCGTCCACGTCGACAGCATAGGTTCCGCGTTGCTCGATCAGTTCCGGGACGAGGGCGATGGCGGTCGCGAGCGCGTCCGGCTGGAGCGTCTCGTCACGGTCGATCACTGTCGCGTCCGGCTCGGGATCCGACTGGAACACCGTCTCGTAGAACGCGGCGAACCGGGAGTCTCCGGCGGCGTCGGTAATCCGCTCCTCGGCGGCCGCATCGAGCGTCCCGTCCCGCAGGGTGAGTCCCCAGTCGACCAGCGTGACGTCGAGTTCGTCGAGAACGATCTTCGCGGCGTCGGGATCGACCCAGAAATTGAACTCGGCGGCCGGCGTGACGTTGCCGGCGGTGTGGACGTTCCCGCCCATGACGACGACGTCCGCGAGGAGTTCGGCCAGCTCCGGTTCACGTTCCAACGCGAGCGCGACGTTGGTGAGTGGGGCCAGACAGACGAGCGTGATCTCGCCTGGACGTTCGCGAGCCGCGTCGACGATGTACTCCGGGGCGAACCCCTCGGCCGATGGGACGTCGGTCTCGGGGACGAGATCGGGTCCGAGGCCACCCTCGCCGTGAATTTGCGTGGCGTGTTCGTGCTCCTTGACCAGCGGCGAGCGCGCACCCTCGTGGACAGGGATCTCCGCGGCGGCGTCAGCGAGTTGCAGGGTGTACTTCGCGTTCTCGACCTGCCGGTCGAAGGCGACGTTGCCGGCCCCGATTGTCAGCGCCTCGACGTCGACCCGGTCCGATAAGACCGCAAGCAAGATACCCAGCGTGTCGTCGGTCGCCGTGTCGGTGTCGATGATGACGCGATCGGCCATGTCCCCGATTTCGGGGGGCAACGTAGGTGTCTTTCGTCACGCGGCCGACCGATGCGTCAGTCCTCCTGGCGGCGTTCCTGGATCGCCGCCCGGGTCGGTAGCGAGGGTGCGGCACCGGCTTCAGTCGTCGCGAGTGCCCCCGCAGCGCTTCCGACGTCGAGAGCCTCCCGAAGCGCGGTCCCGTCACCGAGTGCCGTGGCGAACGCGCCGACGAACGCGTCCCCGGCCCCGGTCGTGTCCACGGGATCGACGGCGTAGGCGTCGAGCGTGATCGTTTCCGACGGCGTGCTCGCGAAGACACCCGCCTCACCGAGCGTGACGACGACAACCTGTTCGTGGTGTGCACGCAGGTCCGCAGCCATCTCGACCAGTTCGGGCGTCGAGAGGTGACCGTCAGGATCCGCGTCGCTGTAGAACTGCGCCTCCGTTTCGTTCACGATGAGATAGTCCACGATTTCCAGTAGATCGTCCCGAGCGTCGTCGGCAGGTGCCGGATTCAGTATCGTGCGGGCGCCCTGTGACCGTGCCGTCTCGAAGAACGCCCGGATCGTCGGCTGGGGAACCTCGAACTGCGAGAGTGCAACGGCGTCGTCAGTCACGTCGACGTCCGAGAGGTCTTCCGGGGCGAGCGCCCCGTTGGCTCCGGGAACAGCGACGATGGCGTTCTCGGAGTCCGAATCGACCGTGATGAGAGCAACCCCGGTCGAAGCAGCCTCAGTATAGTGGACGTATTCAGTCGAGAGGCCGTCCTCGGCGTCGAGATCAGCCAGTAGCTCCGCGCCGAATCGGTCGTCACCGACCTTCCCGATCAACTCGACGGACGCGCCGGAGCGCGCGGACGCGATCGCCTGATTGGCACCCTTTCCGCCCAGGCCCAACGCCGCGGACTCGCCGGGCACCGTCTCGCCGGGACGCGGGCGTCGTTCGACGCGGACCGTGACGTCCTGATTTATGCTTCCAGCGACGTAGACGTGACTCATGACGTGACATTCCTCGTATCGCGGAATAATGCTTCTCCCTGGCGCGTCTCGTGCCGGACGTGGCGTCACTCAGCCCGAGAACTCATAGAGGTCGTCGCCGACATGGTGGATCGTGTCGACGACCTTCCCCTCGTCGCCGAGCATATCAGCGCCCTCGACGCGGGCCCGACCGATCGCCAGGACCTTGCCGTGGTTCTCCTCGGCGATGACGACCAGGTCGCCGGCAGCGATGGAGGCGTCGGCCTCGACGATGCCCGGGCGCATCACGTCAGCGCCGTCAGAGACGAACGAGATTGCGCCGGCGTCG
Organism: Halorhabdus amylolytica; assembly: GCF_004944975.1. Classification (GTDB taxonomy): domain Archaea; phylum Halobacteriota; class Halobacteria; order Halobacteriales; family Haloarculaceae; genus Halorhabdus; species Halorhabdus amylolytica. The sequence goes on along the minus strand of NZ_SPQG01000002.1, from coordinate 88,504 downwards.
ACCGTGACGACGTTTTTCGCGGGCGGATGTTCGTTCGCGCCACGGACCGTGAGAAACGGATCGTCGCCGTCGGATTCTTCGTCCGGAACGTAGAAGACGACCGGTTCGTTCTCGACAAGGACGACCTCCCAGTCGCTGTCCTCGAACGTGACCTTCTCGTAGGTTTCGGCCGCCAGTTCGATGCCCAGCCCCTCGGCGAGGGCATCCTCGATCACCTCGATGGCGTCCGCCCGGAGGTGGTGGCGGGACTTGACGTTCATGTACGACACCTCGCCGTCCGCGGAGATAAATCGATTGTTCGAGAACGTCCTCGATCACTCCGCCGTTCGGAAAGGGAGGTACAGCGGTAGCGAGGGCAAACCCCACCATTCACGGACGTTGCGGTGCCCGAAGTCGGACATAGGCGTTCGTGATCACGGCGATCGCGAAAACGCCGACTGCACTCGTCACGACGGTGTGAACGACCGTGCCGGCCGTTCCGGGGACGAAACCGACGACGAACCCCGCGACGAAGCCGACGGCTATCAACACGAGAGCCAACGCCAACAGGAACCAGCGGTTTCCTTTCGTCAACGTCCAGCTCCCGGAGATGGCTTGAAGCGGACCCTTCTCGGCGATTGCGATCTCCTGACGGAAGAAGAGGGTTCCGACGTAGACGATCACCCCGGGGACAACCAGGAGAACCAGCCCCACTGACACCGCGATCATCACCAGCAAGCCACCGAAGAAACCGTACAGCGTCGCCATGGGGAGACGACGCGTCGCGAGATCGATCGGGATCCCGTCGAGTGCACCGTCGGCGAACACACGGGCCGCGACTATCATGACCGCCTCGCTCACCAGCGCGAGGACGAGCAGTCCCACGAGGACGACCGGAATCGACAGGTCGACGGCCAGGCCCACCGAGTCGACCACCGAGTCGAGTTCCGTGATCGCGCGCTGCATCTCAGGGGTGGTGACGTCGACGTTCCCCCGGATATACGTCAGCAGCGACTCGATCGCCGTCACGAAGAGTGTCTGCCAGAGTGCCGTGCTGACGATCCCCAGACCGGCAAGGACGACGACGAGTTGCGCGCCAGTGACAGACACGAGACCGTCGACGCCGTCAGCCAGGAGCGATCCGATATCCAGGGACTGACGACGATCCATGCTGGCGTCCGGACCGTCGACGGTTCGGTCACCGGCCATCGCCCTTTTCCCTCCCGACCGACTGGACGACCGCTGCGTGTTGTCCCTCCACCCGGCGCCACCTGAGACGGACAGCCTTCGCTGAGTACCCGAACATCGGACGGGAGTTCACACACCCAGCACAAAAAACCACTTTTCCAAGCTACAGATACCGTCACCGACGGCACTGCGACCACGTGGCGTTCGGTTCCGGATCCGATCGACTGGGACAGCTCACTAGCCGTCCCAGTCGATCCAGTCCTGTTCCCAGCCGGCCCGTGACTGGGCCGCGCGGTGGGCGCGCTCGCGGTCCTCCCGACGCGTACGGTTGCGCTCTACAGCGCCGATCTGCTCGCCCTCGACGAGCAACGGACGGAACGTAACCGGACCGCGTCGCTCGACGACGTCGCCGTCCTCGATCACCGCCAGCGTCTGGTCACGAGCACCCAGGGGCATCACCAGCCGACCGCCGGAGGACAACTGTTCGAGGAGCGCCCGTGGTGGGTTCACGGCGGCGGCCTCCAGCAGGATCCGGTCGTAGGGCGCGTACTCGGGCAGGCCGTCGGCACCGTCCCGACAGTCGACGAACACGGCGTCGTAGCCCGCCCGGTCGAGGTTCTCGCGGGCTTCGTAAACGATCCGACGGGTGATATCGACGGCCTGGACGGTGTTCGCGCCGACGATCTCCGCGGCCAGGGCCGCCGTGTAGCCGATCCCGGCACCGACGATCAGCACCGAATCGTCGGGTTCGAGTGCGAGGGCCTCGAACAACCGCGCAGCAGTGCGCGGCGCGAGAACGCGCGTTCCGAGGCGTTCGGTCACCCGGTCGGCGTAGGCGGCGCGGTCGTTCTCGAAGAAGGCGTGTCGGGGGACGCCAGTCATGGCCGTAGCGACGGAGTCGCTCGACAGTACGCCACGGCTCTCGTGGCGCAGCCCGTCGACCATGTCCTCGCGCAGTACCGCGGGATCCATCGGTTTCAGTTACGAGCGCACCCTCATTAACTATCCGCTCCCTGGCGGCGGTCACCGGTGTACTCAGTCTGCCTCGCCTTGCATCTCCACGAAGCGGACGCCACCGAAGGACTCGCGATCGATCGATCCGTCCGACCGCTTGTGAGCGCGGATCAACGTCTGGCGGCCCGTTCCGATCGGCCCGAGGAAGATCCCGTCGGGGCGAAGCTGGTCGAGGACGGCACTCGGGATATCGGCCGCGGCACAGGTGAGATACGCTCTGTCGTAGGGCGCGTGTTCGGGCAAGCCATCGTGGCCGTCGCCGACGGTGATAGAGATGTCACCGTATCCTACCTGTTCGAGTCGGATACGAGCACGCTCGGCCAGCGAGGCGTGATACTCGACGCTGTAGACGTTCTCCCCACCGACGATCTCGGCAGTGACGGCAGCATGATACCCACAGCCCGTTCCGATCTCGAGAACCGTCAGCCCTGACTCGAGTTCCAGGCGATCGACCATGATCGCGACCATGTGCGGGGCGCTGATCGTCTGGCCTTCCCCGATCGGCAACGGTCGATCCGCATAAGCGTGGTGTCGTCGGGACTCAGGGACGAACTCGTGACGAGGGACCGCCGCCAGTGCCTCGAGTGCCCGATCACCGACGCGGTCCCGCTCGCGGAGCCCCTCGATCAACGCGGCACGCTGGCGCTCCCAGTCGGGTACCCCACCGTCAGACTGACCGGAGTCCCCCCCGCGGCCGGAGCCATCCCGGTCGGAGCCCCACCAGCGACCCATCCTCTCACCACGCCGACCAGGCGTCGCTTTCCTCGTCACGGAGGTACAGCCGGTTGACATCCTTCGCGACGGCACTGTCTCGGTCGTGATCGAGTTTCTCGTGATCGTAGCCGACGGCATCGTCCCGGAGGTGGATCCCCTCGACGGTGAACTCGAAGTCCCCCAGGTCGTCGCTCGACCCGACGACGAACTCGTAGTCGCCGGGAACGTGCAGCGTCTCACCCCGCGTCTCGTCGTGCGCACCCGACTTCGGATGGACCGTGGCGTTGACGCTGACGTTGCCCACGGCCCGACTCCAGATCGTCTCGACATCCTCGGCCGTGGCTTCCTCGACGCGCCCGTCAGTCACTTCGAGGCTCGTGATCCGGACGGTCATGATCGCCTCGTCGGTCTCTAAGAGAAACTCCTCGCCGACCGCCAGCGTCTCCTCGGCCGGCGGTTCCGTCGTCGCCGTGAAGGACTCGCCGTCCTGGGAGACGACGACATCGCGTTCGACCGTCCGTTCCTCGGGGAGAGTCGTCTTGTGGACGTGATCACACTCCGTACACCGGACCGTCGCCTGCCCGCCCTCGCGTAACACCTCGTGGATCGTCTCCAGATCCGGCGAACAGGCCGGGCAAGGGAGCCCGACTCGCCGCGTGGATTCGCTCATACGACCGGCTACTCGACGCGAACGTAAAAGAGCGCCGTCCGTGCTGTCGGGTTCCGAACGGCGTTCGCGAACGCCGTCGTCGTTCCGTTCCGAACAGCGTTGGCCAATCTCGTCGGCGCTATCGAGTTTCGGGTAAGTCGATCCGCTCGCCGTCGGCGAAAACAGTGGGCTGTCGAAGGATGCCGTCGAGATGGATCGGCGCATCGGTATCGCCACCGAAGCCAGCGTCGTCCCCGATCGCGAAGTGGACGGTCCCGCCAGCCTTCTCGTCTAAGAGGACCGACCCAACAAGCTGGCGGACGCCGACGTTGGTGCCGATGCCGAACTCCGCGAGGTTGTAGGCGTCCTCGCCGACCGCTTCGGCGGCCTCCTCGACCTGCTCGCGGATAACGTCATCATCGATCTGGGTGATGTAGCCGTCCTCGACTTCGATGCGGATCTTCTGGGCCTTATCGAGCAAGCCGTGCGGGGCCATCGTCCCGGTGACGACGATCGTCCCGTCAGCGGTCGTCGGGCTGAGGAAGACCTCCCCGGCAGGGAGATTCGACATCTCGCCCGCTTCGTGGACGATCCCGGTATCCATTTGCCACTCGCGATCGCCCGGTGAGAGCGTGATATCGGTCCCCTGGTCGGACGTGACCCTGATCTCTTCGGCGTCCTGGACCGAGTCGAGCATCGCCTCACAGTGCTCGCGAATCGACTCGTAATCGACGTCCAGGCCCGTCCGGAAGACGTCATCGGTGATGCCGGGAAGGGTCGCGATCCGCGCGCCCGCCTCGTTGGCCTCGGTCCGGGCGCGCGTGTGACTCACGCTCTTGGTCGTCGGTGCGAGGACCACGTCCGCGGCCGCCATCGCCGCGGCAACGGCCCCAGGGGGTTCCTCGCCGTGCTGGTCACCCGGTGGGTACTGGACGATCATCGAGTCGTCGGTAATCGCACTCGCGACCGAATAGAGCGCTTCGCCGATCGGCCGGCGCTCGTCGTCGGTGACGACGAGGCAGGATTCGTCGGGTTCCAGCCCCATGCACTGTCGGACGGCCGTCTCGGCGGGATCGCGTAGTGTGGCGTCGTTCATGCCAGGGCCTACACGGGGACGCGAATAGTGTTTTCGGCCCGAGCGGAGTCTGCCGGCCCCCGATCCATCCGGAAGACTCAGCGGAGTTCGTGGGACTCGATCTCGCCAGTTCCGGTGTCGATCACGACCGCAGCGGGCGGGTTCGGAGCTGCAGGGATCGGGACGCCGCCGGGGTTGAGCCGGACCGTCCCGTCCGTTTCCTCCCGGGCGCGTTCGTGGGTGTGGCCGTGCAGCACGTAGTCGTAGGAACCCGAGTCGACCAGCGCGTCGACGATCGGTTCGCTCGTCCCGTGAGAGACCGCCAAGTCAGTATCGTCGAAGGTCAACTCGCCCATTTCTCCAAGGTAGGTGCCAAACTCATCGATGGTGTCGGCGAGCGCCCACTCGCCGTCGTTGTTGCCCCGGACGGCGTAGAAGTCGAAGTCCGCGTCGAAGGATGTCGCCGAGAAGGGCGCGACGATGTCCCCGCAGTGGACGACGGCCTCGACATCCTCGGCCGCGAAGCGGGCGATTGCCTGTTCGATCACGTCGCTGTCGTCGTGGGTGTCCGCGATGACGCCGAGTTGCATGTCGTCGACCGGTACGGTACGGGAGGTGAAAACGATTGGTCGAGAAGGCAGGTTCGCAGGTCACTGTCTCGTCACGGTAGTGCAGAGACAGCGAACGAAACCGCACCGCGAAAACGGGAGGGGGAGCGTCGAAAAACCGGGACGCGATCAGTCGGCCTGCTCGATCAGCACTTCGGCAGCCTCGAGTTCCTGGCCGGTCAGGGCGTTGAGGTAGGCGCCACCGGCGATCGAGATGTGATCGTAGTCGTCCTCGTCCAGCCCGTACATCGACAGCGTCCGGGCGGTGTCACCGCCACCGACGACCGAGAAGCAGTCGGTGCGACCGATGGCTTCGATGAGTTCGACCGTGCCGTCGGCGAAGCGATCGTCCTCGAAGACGCCGACCGCGCCCTTCACGAAGACGGCCTCGCTCTCCTCGATGATCGGCACGTAGGCGTCGATCGTGTCGTGACCGATGTCGAGGTAGCCGGTCGTCTTCTCCTCGATGTCTTCGAGAGCGATCTCGGCGCGTTCGCCGTCGTCCTCGTAGGCGAAGTCAGTGGGGAGTTCGAACTCGTCACGGCGGTTGGCGACGAGGTCTTCGAGTGTGTCTTTGGTCTCCTCCCACTGGTCGTCGAGTAAGTCCATGTCGCCGACGTCCATGCCGACGGGGTAGCCCTCCGCGCGGAGGAATAGTTCGCCGGGCAGGCCGCCGATGAGGAACGTATCGATGGCGTCGCCGAGGTTGTTGACGACGCTGATGACGTCCTCACTCTTGTTGCCGCCCAGAACCATCGTGACCTGGCCCTCAGTCTCGCGGGCGCGTTCGGCGACGCCGGTGTTGTACTCGTACTCGGCTTCCATCACGCGGCCCGCGTAGGCCGGGAGTTCCAGCGCGAACCCAACCGTCGAAGCGTGGGCACGGTGGGCCGCCGAGTAGGCGTCGTTGACGAAGGCGTCGAAGTACGGCGAGAGCGTCTGGACGAAGTCGCTCTCGGCGTGTTCCTCGGGCGCCTTCTCGGGCAGTTCGTCGTCGGCCATCCGGGTGTTCTCCAGCAGGAGAATCTCTCCCGCCTCGAGGGCCTCGATCGCCGCAATGGCGTCGTCGCCGTAGATGTCCTCGACGAACTGAATCTCCTTGCCGACGTACTCTTCGAGGATTTCGGCGTGCTGGTCCAGCGAGACGAAGTCGTCGCGGCCAGGCCGGCCCTGGTGGGCCATCAGAACAACCTTGTTGTCCCGATCGGCGAGTTCACGGACCGTCTCCGCGTAGCGGTCGAATCGGTGATTGTCCTGGACGACGCCGTCCTCGACCGGCGAGTTGAGGTCGACGCGGACCAGGACGCGCTGTCCATCTGCGAGGTCGTCGAGCGTGTTGAATGCAGCCATGATTGTTAGGTGTTGTATGTTGAGAGAAATTGCGTCCCTGTACACTACGGGGGAGAGGTGGATCCGGTGATCAGACGATGTCCTCGGCCAGGCGCATCATCTGGGACGTGTAGCCCATCTCGTTGTCGTACCAGGCGAAGACCTTCGCGAGCTTGCCGCCCTCGACGGCCGAGGTCTTCTTCAAGTCGACGACCGAGCCGTACTGCTGGCCGATGATGTCCCGGGAGACGATCGGATCGTCGGTGACGCCCATCGAGCCCTCGAGTTCGCCCGCGGCGTACTCGGACATGGCGTCGTTGATCTCCTCGGGGCTCGGGTTGCCGGGCAGATCGACGACGATCTCGGTGATCGAACCGCTCGGGACCGGGACGCGGATCGCCATGGCCTCGAACTTGCCCTGCAGTTCGGGCAGGATCTGCGGGGTCGCCGTCGAGGCACCGGTCGTCGTCGGGACGATGTTCTCGGCGGCTGCACGACCACGTCGAGTCTTGGACTTGGGGCCGTCGACGATGGCCTGGCTGCCGGTATAGGCGTGGATCGTGGTCATCTCCGCGGCGTCGACGCCGAACTCTTCGAGCAGGACGTACATCGGCGGCGAGACGCTGTTGGTGGTACAGGAGGCCGCCGAGACGACGTCTTCGCCGTCGTACTCGTCGTCGTTGACGCCATAGACGAACTGCGGGACGGGCTTGTCGCCCTTCGGCGGCGCGGAGAGCAACGCCTTCTCGGCACCGGCATCGAGGTGGGCGCTGGCCTCGTCCTTCGTCCGGAAGATGCCCGTCGACTCGATGGCGACGTCGACATCCAGGGAGTCCCACGGCAGTTCCTCGGGACTCTGGACGTTCAGCAGGTCGATCTCGTTGTCGTCGACGACGAGGCTGTCACCGTCGAGTTCGACATCGTAGGGGAGGGTACCCAGCGCGCTGTCGTACTTCGTGAGGTACTCCATCTTCTCGAAGTCCATCACGTCGTTGATCCCGACGATCTGGACGTCGTCGTTCTCCAGGGCTGCACGAAGGGTACAGCGGCCGATACGGCCGTACCCGTTGATCCCGATGCGGACCGGATCGCTTGCACTCATAGTAGTATAGCTCCACGTAGAGATAGCGGCAACATTGAGTAAATGTTTTTCGATATGGGGCTGTGAAGTCCGACTATCTCACGATAGTCATCCGTGAAGGATGTATATATCACTATGTACACGAACGGACGGACGAACGTACAATCGACCCAACGAGGGCGTCTCGTGACCGATTATTCGGCGTTCAGAAGGCTTTTGACGCGTTCGACCTTATTCTCGCGCATGCGAAGAGACGACCGGGATGACCCCTTCGACGATTTCTTTCGCGAACTCGAGCGGATGATGAACGACATCACGGGCGGCGAGTTCGATATGCGCGTCGAACGGCATGACCCGACGGAGACGGTGACCGGTGACGTCCACTTCGATGTCTACGAGGAGGACGACCGACTGCGTGTCGTCGCCGACCTGCCGGGTGTCTCCAAGGAAGCGATCGACCTCAAGTGTGATGGGGAACAACTCACGATCGATGCCGCGGGCGAACAGCGCGAGTATTACGAACGCGTCCAGCTACCCGCGCGCGTCGACGAACACAGTGCCGAAGCCAGTTACAACAACGGGATCCTCGAAGTGACCTTCGAAACCGCCGAGGACTCGGCCGATATCGACCTCGCCTAGCAGTTCGACTCGTTCTGAAGAGAAAAGAGGCGGAACAGCCGGAGACTGGAACTCAGGCTCGCCACTCGTATCCACAGGAGGGACACTCGTAGTAGCGCCAGTCGGTCCCACCTGGTACCGGCTGTTGGTCCACTTTCGTTCGCTCGTCGCTCCCACAGGCCGGGCACCGATGGAGTTGTACCGCCGACATGGCACTCACTAATTATACACGGTCGATAATAATAGTTTTGTGATTATATGTTACCTGTCCATTATATCTCACGGCGCGATGGCCGAGCATTGCTGCGGTTTGTGTCTATTGGTGCCAATGAACAAGACAATGGGTGAGGTTCCGTATGTCTATCGAGGGGCGGTCAGGATCTGGTTGGGATCCGAGAGTGTTCTATCCGTGTGGCGAGCGTGACCCGTCAGCAGTCCGTCGGATCACAGCAGCGAGACGGTCCCAGAAGTCCCTGACGTACTTGCCGTCGTCGATCGTGGGACGCGCGTTCGTCTCGGAGACGACAGCACGGTCGGCGGTGACAAGCAGATCGACGCCGAGAAAGGGGATCTCTAGGGCCGTCGCGGCCCGTTCGGCGAGCCGACGGTGTTCCGCCGGGAGGTCGACGGCACGGGCGGTCGCCCCTCGGTGGACGTTGTGTTTCCAGCGGTCGCCGTCGGTTCCGGGGGTCCGTCGTTCGACGGCGCCGACGTACTCGCCCTCGAGGACCATCACGCGGTAGTCCCTGGCGTCCGGCAAGAATTCCTGAACCAGGAACGATCGGTCGCCGGTCGCCCGGTAGTCGTGAACGAGATCGAGATAATCGGCGATGCCGAGGAACGAATCGAGATCGTGAGCCAACGTGACCCCGGTCCCCCGGGTCGTCGAGTTCGGTTTGACGATCACCGGCGGATCGAACCGTTCGAACGCCTCGACCAGATCGTCCCGATCGACGGGGTTCGAAACGAGCGTGGTCTCGGGGACCGGCACGTCGGCATCGGTGAGTCGCCGAAGGGTCTCGGCCTTGTTGCGCGAGCGCAGGACGCACGCGCGATCATTGATCCACGGGATGTCGAGAACGGCGTCAGCGACACTGCCTTCCATCAGACGCGGGGGGAAGACGTACCCGACGTCGACGTCGGGGAACGGATCACCACCGAGCGGGACCGTTCGTTCGTCCGTACGGAGTGCGAGGACCTCGATATCACGGTCGGCGAGCGGGTCGCGCATGCGCGCGAACGTTTCTGCCTGCGTGGCCACCGCCAGCCGGAGCATGGGGATACTCCGGCCACGGTCGGCAAAACCCTTCGGTCCGAGCGCTTCGGGGAGCCGTCACCTCGTGACGGCCTCCGAGAGGTCCGTGGCGACGTCGGCGACGACCGTCTCGGCGCGGTCGATCCCCGACGAGGTCGCGAAGCCGTGGATCATATCCGCGTGGTGTCGGTGGGTGACCTCAACGTCGTCCGCTTCCAGCTGGTCGGCGTAAGCGACCCCGCCATCACGGAGGGGATCGAACCCGGCTGTCACCACTGTCCCAGGGGCGACCCCGGAAAGATCGCAAGCCTCGGCCGGATCGGCGTACGGATTGCGCCGGTGGATCTCGCTCCCGTAATAGCACTCCTGGAACCACTCGAGATCCTCGACGGCCAAAACGATGCCATCGTTCTCCCGGACGGAGCCCTGATCCTCGTGGATCCCGATCCCGGGGTAGAGCAGTACCTGATAGTCGACGGCGAGCCCGTCCCGATCTCTGGCCATGAGCGCGACCACGGCCGCGAGGTTCCCGCCAGCGCTGTCGCCCGCGACGACCAGTGTTCCGTCGGACGCGAGTCGGTCGGGATTGTCCGCCACCCACTGCGTGGCCGCGTAGGCGTCCTCGACCGCCGCCGGGAACGGGTTTTCCGGGGCGAGGCGGTACTCGACGGAGACGACGACTCCGTCCGTCTGTCGACACAGTCGCCGACACAGGAGGTCGTGTGTCCCGATACTTCCAAGGACGAACCCGCCGCCATGGAAGAAGACGATCGTCGGGTACGGTGGGGGCGCAGCCGGCCGGTAGAGGCGGACGGAGACGTCGCCGTCGGGTCCCGGAATCGACCCGTCTACTGTGGCGCCGACCGCCGGCGGATCGCGGGTATTCAGCCACGCACTCACGCCCTCCAGCGTACGTACGAGACGCCGGTCGAACCTGGAGATCGGGGGCATCCCGAGGCGTCGCTGTCGATCGACGACGGCGCGTGCCTGGGGATGCATCTCGCTGGCAGACATACCTCACGGGAGGATCGGCGAGTGGAAAAGCCTGCGGGGCCCTCGAGCCGGCCGGACTTCAATCGGACCGCTCTTCGAGAGTCGCCACGTCTTCGGCTCGGACCTCGCGGTCGTCTGGGAGTGCGTCGATACAGTCCGAACAAAGGAAGTGCTCGGTACCGTCGGCGAGTTCGAGGGTCATGCCTCCGGTCGCCGAGCGGTCACTGTTCCAGAAGTCACCGATGCCGCCAGCGATCCGCACCTCGCGGCCACAGCCGTCGCAGGGATCGGTCGTCATGACTCCCGTTCGGGCTCCGACGCGCAAAAAGCGTCCGAGAGGTCACTCCTCGGGATCGGGAATCTGCTGGCCCTCGAACCCCGGATCGACGTACTCCTCGCGCTCGGCCTCCTCGATCAGTGCCCACGCTTCGATCTCGCTCTCCGTGTAGGACCCCTCCAGTTCCTCGAACCAGTAGACGAAATCGTCGGTCTCGAACCGGAAGGCGAAGTCCGTAACGGTCACCGACTCACCCTCGGACGTTTCGAGAACGTCGCCGACGCCGAATTCGGCGTACCGCGAGAACTCGATCGCCAGGTTGTGCTTGCGGTTCTCGGGGAAGCGTGCGGTCATGTCTCCGTCTTCGGACAGCCGTCAGTAAGCGTTTTCGACGTGGGTGAGATCTGCTCGTCGTGCTTCAATCTCCTTTTAGTCCGATTACTTCGGTATGCGAGCGGAGGTGAGTCGATAATCGGAGCGACAGAATAGCGCGTCATAGAAGGATTTGCACGGTCTGTCTACCTCGGCCCTCTCAAGAGTTGTGTGCAAGATACAAGAGTGTGTATTCATCACGACGGCTCATCTCTTTTCATTCCGACAGCGGTAAATGATAAACTCATAACACGTTTCTCGTGACCACTGTGGATTTTCTCAGTTACAGATCATTTTCTGAGGGGACTACTGAATACAACACGCGTGCCTTTCAGACTTATAGACTATTCAATGAGTTTCCCGTTAGGGAGCAAATCTACATTCAGAGATTAGATTCAATCCACTCGCAGAACTCATCAAGATTGTCTGCGCCGGCGTCTTTGCTAATGCCATCCAGCGTTCCGCGCGGTAGTGAGTCAGCATTCGGGATACTGACTGTGCGCTGTTCCGACTCTTCATGATCGTTTGGGGGCTCCCATTTCAAGATTATATGACTTCCTGTCCGGCCATTCGGAATCCAACTCACACTGGAATTGACCATAGCGGCAGCGACTTCCCGCCCGGAGTAGTCATACGATACCATTTCGCTAGAATCAAGTCATAAAATCAGGCAACGGCCCAGAATCCGTTTCGCTTACGCCCTCAGGGTCGATACCCCATTCTTCAAGATCCTCGTCGGCCACGGGTTCACCGGCATCTCCGTGCGCCGTTGCAATTACCTCACCTAACTTGTCGATAGCGTCTGCTTGGGTCTCACCGAGTGCAGTAAATTCCTGAACCGGGTCTCGGGCAGTCCACGTCCCGTCTGTATTCTTTGATGTGGTGTATTCTTCGATATACGACCGAAACTCGCTCGGATCAGTGTCTTGTATATCTGCCCTCCTCTCAAAGATCGAGGCGTCCGGATCAAAAAGCCGATCAATATCAATGTCGGTGTCAGTCGTGTATTCGTCGTACTTGCGGTAGACGTACTTCAACAATCGCTCAGTTCCCCAATCGTTGTAAGTGGCTTTGATCTCTTCTGCAGCATCAAAGACATCATCAAGCTTTCGCTCATCCATCTCTTCGCGTATTTGTGCAATCCCCTCTCTCGTGAGTCTATAAACGACACGCTCCTGTCCGTATGCATTCGTGTCCATCTCGGTTTTCACGAGCCCCCTAGCCTCCAGTCCTTGCACCGTCGAAGCTAATTCAGTCGAATACGGGCCGTATTTGTACGGCTCAAAGTCGAAGACCTCTGCAAACCGTTGCTCCTCCTGTGCAAGGAATACCAGCTTCTGGAAGCGAGTTGCACCCTCAATTGCCTCACGGTTGCGTGTATACAACAGCGAGAGGGTCAGGGTTTCCTCGTTTCGCATTGGAGTAACTAATACGCACTGGACGCTCAATACATATATGCTTGTAGGAGTGTTTTCGAGCCCGGATATAAAGGATATCCGGCGCGCCTTAGCTTCCGTAGAGTGAGTCATTACCGCCCCTTGTTTGCGATGAGGGAAGCTGTATCGTAAGATCCGGCCACGGCGATTTGAACAACCATCCGTGCAAGATGTGCGCCTAAATCTTGCACTGCGTTCTATAATCATCCCCGTGCCGATATTTTATACTCGCGTTGCATCGCAGCAAACCGGCTGTAAACGGTTCTATGACTCACTACTGATGGAAGGACGATCTGATCCGTCTCTGATTGCGATCCACGAACAGAGCGTCACCTGTTGAGCAGCACATCGATCACGGAATTCAATCTCGCAACCGCTCGGGGTCCACCATCGGCGCTGGATAGTCCTCGCCGAGTACGATCCCCCGATCCCGCTGCTCGCGGTCGTCCATCCGCCAGGGTTCGCGGGCGTACTCGCCGATCAGCCCATCGAGCTCCGGACACCACCGCTGGATGTACTCGGCACCGGGATCGTAGCGCTCGGCTTGAGAGAGCACGTCGAACCCACCATCCCGACTGTCGTTGCCGACTTTGGCGATGTACGCCCAGTTGCCGTAATTCGAAGCCGGATCGTAATCGAGCAGGTGGTGCTCGTAGTGGGCCGCGCCCCATCGCCAGTCGATCCCGAGGTCGTGGACCAGAAACGACGCGGCATTCTGGCGGGCGCGGTTGCTCATGTACCCCGTCGCGGCCAGTTCGCGCATCGCGGCGTCGACGAACGGGACTCCAGTCTCTCCCGCCTGCCAGTGCTGGAAATCGACCTCGTCCCGGCGCCAGTCGAGATCCGTTCGCTCGCGGATCCCGCCCGGCCTGAAGAATTTCCCGCCGTATTTGGCAAACTGGAAGGCGAAGAAGTCCCGCCAGCGCAACTCGAAGAGCAGCCAGTACGTCGAGTCGTTACTGACGCGCTCGGCCTCGTATTCCTCGACCGTCCGATAGACTTCCCGCGGCGACAGGCAGCCGGCGTTCAACCAGGGTGAGAACTTCGATGAATAGTCCCGCCCGATCAGCCCGTTGCGCGTCACCTTGTACTCCCGGAGGGAGTCGGTCTCCCAGACGTACTCGTCGAGACGCTGCTGGGCGGCGGTTTCGCCGCCCGCAAAATCGAGTGGCATCCGATCATCGTCGGGGACATCGCCGACGACGCCCAGGGAGTCGAGATCTGGAATCGATCCGGCATGGGGTACATCCCCTGGCAACCGCTGGACATCGGGGATGTCGATCGGATCGCGAACGCGGCTTTCGGCCTCGACTTCCTTTCGCCAGGGCGTGAACGTGTCCGGAATCTCGTCGTACGGAGTTGGCAAGTCTTCGATGTGGTGGAGCGTGTGCGTCCAGTGCCGTTCGACGGTAACGTCGTCCGGCAGTGCCTCTCGAACCTGGTGTTCCCGCGTCCGCTCCTCCGGAATCGCGAGCGTCTGGAAATGCGCGCGATCGGCGTCGACACGTTCGAGGAGCTCCGGCAGCGCCTCATCGGGACGGCCGTGGCGGACGAGCAAATCGCCACCTGCGTCTCGAAACTGTTCGCGCAAGTCCGCGACGGATTCGCGTTCGAACTGCGCGTGACCGGCCCCGATGCCATCGTACTCGAAGGACGCCTGCCCGCCGAACGCCCGCCGGCCGTACCGGCGCGGGTCGAAACAGTAGACCGGGAGGATCCGATCGGCGGAACAGGCGGCTGCGAGGGTGGGGTTATCCTGCGTGCGGAGGTCGCGACGGAACCAAACGACGGCCGTCTCTGGCATGGGTCGGATGCGGGGCCGGATCCACTTGGACGCCGGGGCTGGCACGAGGCAGTTTGGAGTGACGGTTCGCCAGCAACACTTGAGCGCGCCGACACGACTATGCGAGTCGATACCGAGACACACGTATGGCGATCGCGCGTCACCAGTCAGGCACCGTCCCGGCGGCTAGGGCGCTGGCGTCCCAGATCCATCCAGTGTTCATGCTGCCGCCGGTGGCCGTCTCGCTGACGGGGTCGCTACTTGCCGCCCGGGAAACGGGATCGTTTGTTCCGACGGTGGCCGCGTTGCACGCGACGGCGATCTTTGCGGCCGTCTATACCGCCCACATCACGGACGGGTACGTCGACTTCTTCGTCCGCGGCGAAGACGACGATCACCCGCTTTCGGCCGCGGGCTGTCGGCTCGCGCAGGTCGGTGCCGGGATCGTCTTCGCGACTGCACTGGCCGGCGTTTTCCTGACCGGCGGCGCGGGCGCGGCCGCGCTGACCGCGCCCACGTGGGCACTCGGATACTTTCACGCACCGCAACTGGACACCAATCCCGTCACGGCGACCGGCGGGTATCCGGCCGGGATCGCACTGGCACTGCTGGGGGCGTTCGTCGCGGGGAACGGTTCGCTGACGCCGACCGCGATCGCCCTGGCGGGCGTGTTGCTCGCGGTACTGCTGGGCATCAAGGTGATCGACGACGCTCAGGATCTGGCCTACGACCGGTCGATCGACAAGCGGACGGTCGCCGTCGTGCTGGGTCCGCGACGTGCCCGCCGGGTGGCCGAGGGGTTTCTGGCCGCCGGACTGCTCGGCGTGGCCGTGCTGGCAGCTCTCGAAGTGTTCCCGACCGGGACGATACTGGCAGTCTTCGCGTTCGGAGCGGTGTCGGCGGTCGCCCGCCGGGCTGACCCGCGAGTGGCGACAATGCTGCTCGTCCGCGGGGCCTACGTGTTTCTCGCGCTGTTGTTGGTTGCACTGTGGTATCGACCGATGACCGGTCCGCTCCCGGTCGACATCGGCGTCCTCGGACCGTACACCTATCTCGTGACGGAGGTGGCGTTCGGCGGACTCGCCCTGGCGCTGTTGTGGCGAGCCGACGCCATCGCGAACGCCGCGCGGACGATCGCCGTCCTCTATCCGCTGGCGTACGTCTGGGACTGGTACACCCTCGAAGTGGGTGTCTTCGCCATCGAACTACGAACCGGGATCGAACTGCTGGCGATCCCGATCGAGGAGCACCTGTTCATGATCGTCGTCCCCGCGCTGGTGCTCGGTATTCACGAGATGTTACGTGGAAACGACAGGTGATGGAGTCGCCGCGCATGGGTGGCTTCCACATTCACGGCGGGTGTCTCGACTACCCGTGGTAGGCCATCTCTCGGAACCCTTATACATCCCCCTCCCCTCGATAGATTCGCAATGGCAACTGGTACGGTCGATTTCTTCAACGACACTGGCGGTTACGGTTTCATCGAGACTGAGGATGCGGACGAAGACGTGTTCTTCCACATGGAAGACGTCGGCGGCCCGGACCTCGAAGAGGGACAGGAAGTCGAATTCGACATCGAACAGGCCGAGAAGGGCCCCCGCGCGACCAACGTCGTCCGCCAGTAAGGCTTCGACGTAATCGCGATTTACCTAATACACTATTACACCCCATAGCCGACGGCTCGTCAACTCGATCACGTCGATCGTGACAGCCAGTCATTTCGTCACATCGGCCAGCGGGACGAGGCGATGTTCCATTGTCGGCTTGGTGTAACCACTCGACTCCTCGGTGACGCCGGCAGTGTAGACTTGCACCTTCTGCTGGAGGACGTGTGGCTCACCCTTGGTGTCGTGGATCACGTCGATCGACTGCCAGGCTTCCGATTCCATACCGGGAGAGGGGCTCGCCGTGACAATAAGGTTCACCCGGTGAAGCGGGCGGAACGCTCATAGCGGAGACCGCCCTACTGACGGCCGATGAGTCGGCGCCTCGAATACGACTTCTGGCTGTTCGACCTCGACGGGACGCTGATCGACGTCGAGGACGAGTACCCGCGAGCGGTGTTCGATCGGGTGGGTCGGCAGTTGGGATACGAGTTCACCGATCGGCAGGTCCGGATCCTCTGGCACGGACTCACCGGGTCCCGCAACGAGCAACTCCGGGAGTGGGGACTCGAGCCCGAGGCGTTCTGGTCGACCTATCACGAGGTCGAGGACGCCGATGCCCGGGCACGGGCCGCCTATCTCTACGACGACGCCCGGGAACTACTCGCAGCGATCGACGAGCCGACCGGGATCGTTACCCACTCCCAGCCCCACCTGGCGAAGCCGACACTCGAAGCGCTCGGTCTCCGTGAGGGGTTCGACGCTATCGTCTGCTGTGACGAGGAACTCGGATGGAAACCCGATCCGGCACCGGTCGAGCGGGCCATGGCAAACCTCGGCGTCACCGACAACGGGCACACCGGCGTCATGGTCGGTGACAGCCCACAGGACGTCGGAGCCGCCCGTAACGCGGGACTGGACGCGATCCACGTCGAGCGCTTCGACGCGAGTGAACGGCTCGGGTCCGTCGGGAGTGTCCGGCGGGTGCGGCGACTGGACGAACTCGCCTGAGCGAAGAGGGATCTCGAAGAACCACAAGCAGTCGGGACACAACCCTCATGGGAGCCGGCCGAGAATCAGTCAGGGATGGTCCTCGCGTATCTCGCAGCCGGCGCGATCGCCCTCGTCGGGGCGCTCGCCGTGGTACTTGGAGGTCGAGAGCTGTGGTTCGCCTGGCGGGTCTACCGCGGCGAACCGCTGGCTGTCTACGAACTCCCAAACGAGACGGGCCCTGTCGAGGTGCAGGGCGTCGCCGAGCCCGACGAAGGGACGGTTGAGGCGCCGATCTCAGGCTCGCCGTGCCTGATCTGCGAATGGGTGGTCCAGGAGCGCCGGACGAGCGGTACCGGAACGGGCTCGAACACCTACTGGAAAACGCTCGACGAGGGGCTGGTCGGCGGCCCGTTCAGACTGGCCGACGACACCGCAAGCTGTCGAATCGAGCCAGCCGGATCGGTCCGCCGGCTGGAAGAACACACCGTGACGGTCCCCGGCGGAACGACCCCACCCACAGAGATCCGGGAGTTCGTCGCGGCGAACCCGAAGGTAACCCCCCAGGACGGGACGATCGACCTCGGCGTCACCGAATTGCGAATCGGTAACGAACAGCGCTTCGTCGAACGTCGCCTCGATCCCGGCGAGGACTGTTATGTCTACGGGCGCGCCCATTACGATCAGACCGCGGGGAGCCGCGGCGGTGAAGTGAGCGTCCGCATCGACGGAAAGAGTGTCCGGCGGTTCCTGATCGCGGATCGACGCGAGCGCGGCGTCGCCTGGGACGTGGCGAAAGTCGGGTTCGCCGGGACGGTCTTTGGGGTCCTCCTGGTGATTCCATCGGCGCTCTGGATCCTCACGCTGTGATCGTGACGCCTCACTCCCGGGATGATGGTCACGGGGATCGACGTCGTTGGGATCGGTCGCTGGCTGCTAGCTGTTCGTACCACCGCGTTTTTGGCCCTACCGCCCGAACCGGCACCCATGACAGCGCTCCGCGAGGCGTTGACTGACCTGCCCGAAGCGGTCTTCGCCGACCTGCTCGAATCCGAGGACGCCTACCTCCTGGTGTTCGACCTTCCCGGGACCGCCGCCGAGACAGTCGACATCCGGGTCGACAGTGGACGGCTCGTGGTCGAAGCACGGCGGGAGAAGGAGGTCCCGGCGAACTTCGAGTACGTCGCAGAGGAACGCTCGATGTTCCTGGATCTGGAACTCCCGCTGCCGCCGGACGTAACCACCGAGGAGGCCGAAGCGACGGTCGAGCGGGGCATCCTGGAGATCCGTCTGCCGAAGTCGTCGGTCACGAGCGGCGAGTCGATCCCCGTCGAGGACGCCTAGGGGGTAGCCGTTCGGTGTCACTGCGCTCCTATCGGCGGTTTCTCACCGTCGTCCGGCAGTTCCTCCCGCTCGCGCTCACTTACGCCCGTGACCGGCGTCGATTCCTCCTGTTCGGTGCCAGCCGCGAGGTGACGCCGTCCCAGCGCCGCGAGCGGGCCGCCAAGCTACTCGGATCGCTGTTGACGCTCGGGCCGACGTTCATCAAACTCGGACAGTTACTCTCGACGCGACCCGACATCCTCCCCCCGGAGTACGTCGCGGAGTTCTCGAAACTCCAGGATCGCGTCCCGCCGGCCGAATGGGAGGCAGCCCGGGAGGTCCTCGAAGACGAACTCGGGGCGATCGACGAGCACTTTAGCGACTTCGACACCGATGCGATCAGTGGGGCCAGCCTGGGGCAAGTCTACTACGCGGAAGTCGAGGGCGATCCGGTCGCGGTGAAAGTGAGGCGTCCGGGCGTCGAGGACCTCGTCGAAGCCGACCTGCGCGTAGTCCGGTGGTTACTCCCCGTGATCCTGTTCTTCGTGGACGACGCCCGGTCGTTCTCCCTGGAGACGTTGGCCGACGAGTTCGCGACGACAATCCGTGAGGAGATGGACTACCGACGGGAGGGAGAGATGCTGACCGAGATCCGCAGGAACTTCGAGGGCGACGACCGGATCCGGATCCCGCCCGTCGTCGGCTCGCACTCGACGGGACGCGTCCTCACGATGGAGTACGTCGAGGGGACGAAGATCACGGATGTCGAGGAACTGGATCGGAAAGGGATCGATCGGACGCGACTGGCTGAGAACCTCGAGCGAGCGTACTTCCAGATGATCGTCGAGGACGGCGTCTACCACGCCGATCCCCACCCCGGGAACCTCGCAGTCGCTGACGACGGGACGCTCGTGTTCTACGACTTCGGGATGAGTGGCCGGGTCGACTCCTACGTCCAGGAGCGGATCATTGATTTCTACATGGCTGTCGCCGAGCAGGACATCGACGCCATTCTGGACGCCCTGATCGCGATGGGGACACTCTCGCCGGAAGCCGATCGCCAGGTCATGGCCGAAGTGCTGGAACTGGCGATCGCCGACGCCCGTGGCGAGGACATCGAGCAGTACCGCGTCCAGCAGATCATCCAGCGCGTCGAGGACACCATCTACGAGTTTCCCTTGCGGCTACCCGCGAATCTCGCGCTGGTCCTCCGGGTCGCGACTGTCGTCGAGGGGGTCTGCGTGACGCTGGATCCGGACTTCGACTTCATCGACGTGGCGACGGACTTCCTCCGGGAGGAGGGCTATCTGGAGGAGAGCGCCCGGGAATTCGTCCGAGATCGCGTCACAGAGGTAAGCGAGGCCGGGCGATCGGCGGTACGGATCCCGCCGAAACTCGAGACGACGCTCGACCGGATCGACCGGGACGACTTCTACGTCCGGGCTGATATCGAAGACTCGGACGACCTGCTCGACACGCTGGCCGGGCGGCTGATCCTCGGCATGCTGGCGACCGGCGGACTGGTCTCGACGGCCGTCCTGTACGCGTTCTCGACGCCCAGGGCGATGCTGTTGGCGGCGCTGGTGACGACGACGGTCCTGTTTGCCCTCTATCGGTCGTTCCGGCAGCGCCGGTCGATCCGCGCGAAGCCACAGTTCACCCGCCAGCAGATGCGACAGCGAGACTCCGTCGGGGAGTCCGGGGTGCCGTCGATCGGGGCCGATGGACCGGTCAGCGAAGAAGAGGCGGAGGTTCCAGAAGACGATCACTGGACGTAACGGGAGTTTCTGGATACTGTCAAGGTTCTGATTTATTTCCAACAGGATTCGACAAGGTTGCAGTCACAACTCCGACGGAAAGCGGCCAGCTCGGCTCGCGGTCGGTTCCAAACCGTTTATACTCGTCCCCGGACAATCCCGCCACATGGCAAAACAGCAGACCGAAGTGCGGGAACTCGACGAGGGGAGTTACGTGATGATGGACGAAACGCCGTGCAAGATCACCTCCTACAGCACGGCCAAGCCGGGCAAACACGGCAGTGCGAAGGCCCGAATCGACGGGAAGGGCGTCTTCGACGGCAAGAAGCGCAGCCTCTCCCAGCCGGTCGACGCGAAGGTCTGGGTGCCGATCATCGAGCGCAAGCAGGGCCAGGTCGTCTCGGTCTCGGGCGACGACGCCCAAGTCATGGACTTAGAGACCTACGAGACGTTCACGATGCGCGTCCCCGACGACGAGAACCTCTCGCCCGACGACGAGATCGAGTATCTCGAACTCGAAGACCAGCGCAAGATCGTATAGATGGCCTTCCCCGGCGCGAGTACCGACCGCGAGGACGCCGCCTACGCGGTCGTCGGCGCGCCGCTCGATGTCTCGACGACGTTCCAGCCGGGCGCTCGCTTCGGTCCCGGACGCGTCCGGCGCTTTTCCCGCTCGTTCGAGGACTACGACCCCGAGACTGACAGCCACTTCTCCGCTCGCGGCGTCTACGATCACGGCGACGTGGGAGCAGTCGGGGCGATCGATGACGCCGCGGAGTACCTGACCTTCCTCGAAGCCGAACTCCGGGAGTTCCACGCCGACGGGACGACGCCCCTCGTGATCGGCGGCGAACACACTGTCAGCATCGCCGGTGTCCGCGCGGTCGAACCGGACGTCTTCGTCTGTCTGGACGCCCACCTGGACCTCCGGGAAGAGTACGCCGGTAATCCCTACAGCCACGCGACGGTCACCCGTCACGCACTGGCGGTGGCCGACCGGGCCGTGATACTCGGCGCGCGCGCCGGCAGCGAAGGCGAGTACGACAGGGCGAGCGAGGGGGACGTGACTGTCGTTGCACCTGGTGACGTAGCGGCGTGGACGCCGGAGTTCGACGACGAGTCGGTCTATCTCAGCGTGGACGTCGACGTGGCCGATCCGGGCTTTGCGCCCGGGACGGGGACGATGGAGCCCTTCGGCCTCTTGCCACGGGAGCTACGACGGGTCGTTCGGACAGTCGCACCATACGCCGCAGGCTTCGACGTCGTCGAGGTCAACGACCGCGACGACGGGCAGGCGGCCGCGCTCGGTGGGAAACTCCTTCGGGCGTTCGTCTTCGCACACGCTGTGGACTGAGTGGCGGACGTACAACCGTTCGGGAGAGATCACTCGAACCGGAACGGGTTTTTGTCGCCGGCGAACATCACCGCACACATGGATCGACTGGCCTCGTGTTACTTCTGTGGCGTCGCGGTCGAGGCACCGCTCGAGGAGTATCCCGTCGTACCGCGCGATCTCCGCCCCTCGGTCGAGGACCAGAGCACTGTGGTCCTCTGCCCGGAGTGTCGACGGAAGCTCTCGACGATCGTCGAACGCGTCGTTTCGGCGACCCGCGACCCCGCACAGACCGAACTCCGAGAGTCGGTCGAAGCGACCGATGAGGAAGGAGACCGGGCAGACGACTCTGGACCGGGTCTGACCGGATCCGTCGAGCGCTTCGACGACGAGCGGCCGAACCTCGTCGACTTCGAGACCGGCCACGAACGGGACGAAGAGATGATTGCCCGGGAGGCCGCCCACGCTCCTGACGCCGAGAGAGCCGACACGGAAGAAATCGAGACAGACACGAGTGAGACAGACGAGGGTACGCACGTGAATGAAGGAGACGAGGGAGTGGACGCCAACGGGGCAAATGAAAGAGTGGATGCGAATGAGGGGACGGGCACG
Organism: Halorhabdus amylolytica; assembly: GCF_004944975.1. Lineage (GTDB taxonomy): Archaea > Halobacteriota > Halobacteria > Halobacteriales > Haloarculaceae > Halorhabdus > Halorhabdus amylolytica. The sequence continues at coordinate 66,514 of NZ_SPQG01000002.1, read as the reverse complement.
AGCGGAATGGACGCAAGCGAAGCAAATGAGGCGGCGGGCACGAGCGGAATGGACGCGGGCGAAGCAAATGAGGCGGCGGGCACGAGTGGAATGGACGCGAGCGAGGCGGGCACGAGTGGAATGGACGCGAGCGAGGCGGGCACTAGCGTGGACACAAGCGACCGTGGTGTGAACGAATCGGACGAGGACGGCGGAAGTAACGCCGCGGCGGATCGGGACTTCTCGAAGTCGTCGTACAACAAGGTCGTCAGACTCCTCCAGAACCGGGAGTTTCCGGTCGAAGAGGAAGAGATCACGACGGTCGCCGGCAGCGCCTACGGGATCGGCGCGCGCGAGGCGGGCGAGGTGATCGACGCGCTGGTCGAGCGGGGGGTTCTCGAACGGGACGGCAGTCGGATCCGCCGATCGGACGACTGACCTGGCGGCGGGATCACGCCGCTCCGATGCCACTCCCGAAGTACTACGGCCACCCCCGGAGAAGGGATCAGTATGGACTGTGCCGAGATATGCGACCGGTTCGACGAACGACTCCGCGTCGAAGACTACGCCGATGTCGACGCCAGCGAGAACGGGCTTCAGGTCGGGCCCACTGACCGCGAGGTCGAGCACGTCGCCGTCGCGGTCGACGCCGCCATCGAAACGATCGACCGAGCCCGCGACGTGGACGCCGACTTGCTGGTCGTCCACCACGGGTTATTCTGGGGAGATGGGCTCAATCGCGTGACAGGCGAATCCTACCGTCGCCTCGCCCCCCTGTTCGAGGGAGATCTCCCGTTGTACGCGGCCCATCTGCCACTCGACGGCCACCAGGATCTGGGCAATGCCGCCGGGGTGGCTGACGTGCTTGACCTGAGCAACCGCGCACCCTTCGGCGAACTCGGCGGCGAGTACGTCGGCCAGCGTGGGCGGATGCCCGCGACGACCGTCGAGAGTCTCCGGGAACGACTGACCGCCGAACTGGATACCGACGACGCCCCTGTGCAGACACTCGATTTCGGTCCGGCGGAGATCACCGACGTGGCGGTCGTCACCGGCAGCGGCACGGACTGGATCGAGGAGGCCGCCCGGAAAGGAATGGACGCCCTGGTAACCGGCGAGGGCAAACAACAGGCCTACCACCGCGCGAAGGAACTCGGGATCACGGTGGTCCTTGCCGGCCACTACGCGACCGAAACCTTCGGCGTGGGCGCGCTCGCCGGGCTAGCCGAGGAATGGGATCTGGAGACGACGTTCCTCGACTGTCCCACCGGCCTCTGAGCATGGCTGTCGAGGGAGTGCCGGCGTTCGACGCGATCGAGAGTTACGACGAGTTGATCGCGTGGTCGCGGGCGTACGCCCGCAAGGCACGCCGGGAGTGGTTACTGGACGTGCGACTCGATCTCGTCGAGTGGTCGGTCTCGACGCGGGCACGTCGACGAGCGGCCGCAGTGAAACGACAGCGGATCCCGGACGCGACAGTCGGCAAGCCGATCGACTGGGGACGCGTGCCCGAAAGCGACGGTCGACCGCTTCCCTGTACGATCTCGCTGACCTGGGAGGCCTTCGAGTCGTTTTCCGGCGACGAGTGGAAATCGACGCTCAGACACGAGTTACTACACGTCGAACAGTTCCAGCGCGACGGGACAACCGATCACGGACCAGCGTTCGAGCGCCGGGCGCGGGAAGTCGAAACCGACGTCCGCTGTCGGACGTTCGCGACGCCGGAGTGGCTGTTCCGGTGTAGCGAGTGTGGCTCGGAAGTCGCCAGACGGTACCGGGAGTGTCCGTTCGTCCGTGAGTACGAGGCGTATCGTTCGGAGTGCTGTGGCGCGGCGCTGGTCCGGAGTCGGCCCGGATGAGTACACTGAACATCTTTGTGTCTGGGAAACATCCCTCAACTGACCACGATGGATCAGGAGCGACCCGCGAGCGTGACCGCCAGGGAATCGGTTCAGTTTCTCGCCCAGTCACGGAATCGCGTCGCGATCCTCGGCGAACTCGACGATGGAACCGCCAGGGATCGCTACGATCTGGAGGAGGCGATCGACGCCACCCGGCGGACGATTCTTCGGACTCTCGACGACCTCGTCGAGTACGGGTTCGTCCAGGAGACGGACGACGGGTATCGCCGCAGTGCCCTCGGCGGCGGAGTGTACCGGCAGTACACGGCGTTCGTCGAGAACGTCACGTTCGAGGACGATCTCGCGACGTTCCTCTGTGACGTCCCGGACGATGCGTTCCCGTTTTCGGTCGATCGTCTCGAGGACAGTGAGGTGACCGTCGTCACGGACGGGAGTTCGTACGCGCCGCTCGATCGCCTGCTCGATGTCCGGTCGACTGCCTCGGAGATCCGTGATCTGGCACCCGCCGTCGAACGACGGAGCGTCGAACAACTCGCCGGTCGGATCGAGGCCGGCGAGGACTTCTCGGTGGAGATCGTTCTGTCGGAGGCCGCCGTACGAGCGGCCAATTCGAACGGGCAGTACGCCCCAGTCCACGAGACGACTGTTACTGCCGACGCCGTGGACATGTTCGTGGCTACGGACGAGTTCGAGATCGGGATGTGTATCGCCGATGGGAAGGTCGCGATCGGAACGCCAGGGCGGGACGGTCACCTCCGGGCACTGTGCGTGACGGACGATCCAGTCGTCCTCGAATGGGCCCACGAATACATCGACGAACACCTCGAGGCCGCCGAACCACTCCGTCCCTGACCGGACTGCGGTCGACGATGACCGGTCAGTCACGTGTTTTCACCGAAAGAAGACCTGATCGCAAGGCGTGTCGTTCCGACAACGGATATCACTATGGGCATGCTGGCTGGAACGCAAATCGTGGCTGGGAAAGACGACGGCGCCGTGTCGCGCGGGTATCGTCGAGTGACGGTGCTGACTGACAGTGGATACGAGCGGGCCCGGGCGTGCGATCGGGGTTCCCGTTGACGCCATCGCCATTTCGGGCAGCGTGACGGCGACCACGGCACCGGCGGTGGGTGTGGGGAAACACCTCGGTCACCGTCGGCAGGGGAAAGTCACGGGCACGGGCGATTCATGACGTTTTCGACGGCGTGACCGGCGAAGTATCGGTCGCGTCGTCGGTAAGTACGGGACAACGTCAACCGCGCCGTTTTAGCGGCTGGCTCCGCGATCGGAACATATGACCAACGATCACGCGGGAGACCACCGCGAGACGTTCAAGCACGATCCGATCGGTCACGCCGAGGTCCGGGCGGGCATGACCGTCGACGAACTCGCCGCCGAGTACGGGGACGGCGGGTTCGGCGCGACTGCCCTCCACGAGGCGGTCGACGTCTACAGCGAGATGCTCGGAGACGACGTCACTAACTTCCTCGGACTGGCTGGCGCGATGGTACCCGCAGGGATGCGTCGCATCGTCGCCGACTTGATCCGAGACGGTCACGTTGAGGCCCTCGTGACGACCGGCGCGAACCTTACCCACGACACTATCGAGGCGATCGGCGGCAAGCACCACCACGGCGAGGCCGTCAGCGAGGACGGGACGCCCCGCGAACACGACGAGCGGTTGCGCGACGAAGGCGTCGACCGCATCTACAACGTCTATCTCCCCCAGGAGCACTTCGCAGCTTTCGAGGAACATCTCCGTGGGGAGGTTTTCCCGGTGCTGGAGGAAGAGGGTGCGGTGAGCATCCAGCGACTGACCGAAGAACTCGGCCGAGCGAACGCCGCCATCAACGAACGTGATGACGTCGAGGAGGGGCCTGGCATCGCCGCCGCGGCCTACGAGAACGACGTTCCGATATACTGTCCGGCCGTTCAGGACTCCGTGCTCGGGATTCAGTCGTGGATATACAGCCAGACCAGCGAGTTCACGCTCGACGCGCTGGCAGACATGAGTGATATCTCCGATCAGGCCTACGAGGCCGAGCAGGCGGGCGCGCTAGTGGTCGGCGGCGGTGTCCCGAAGAACTTCGTCCTCCAGACGATGCTGGTTGACCCTGATGCCTACGATTACGCGGTGCAACTGACGATGGACCCGCCACAGACCGGGGGGCTTTCCGGGGCCACACTGGACGAGGCCCGGTCGTGGGGGAAACTCGAGAAGGCCGCCCGGAACGCCTCGGTCTACGCTGATGCCACGATCACGTTCCCGCTGCTCGTGGCGGCAGCTCGCGAACGGATCGCCGAGTGACTGGCGACGATATCCGGTCAGATCCCTCACCTTCTCAGAGTTCGTCGCGCTCTATGTGTTTGGACAGCGACGGCGGATTGTCGGGATCGATACCGCGATCGGTCGCGAGTTTCAGTGTCAGTCGCTGGATCGCCTTGAGGGTGAAGAGGAACTGCGGATCGCCGCCCGGCACGTCGACGGATGCGTCGCACGGAAGCGAAAGGCCGTCAGGTTGGATCGCAACGACCCGCGCGCCGGCCTCCCGGAGCTCGCCGATCAGCGGCTCGTAGTGTTGGGCGATGGACGGATCGCTGACGACGAGCAACACTGGATCACCCTCAACGTTGGCCAGGGGTCCGTGGCTGATCTCCATGGCCGGCATCGGCGTCGAGTGCAACAGCGGTCCCTCGCCGAACTTCCGGGCAGCCTCGCCCGCCAGCCCATAGTCGACACCAGTCCCCAGCGTGTAGGTGTGCTTGGCATCCCTGAACGTCCTGACGGCGTCCGAATACGAGCGGTCCGCGACGGCCCGGCACGTCTCTGGCGTCCAGTCGGGTTGTGCGGCATCGTCGCCGAGTTCACGACCCAGCACGTAGGCCGCCGTCACGGCAGTGTCGACGGACTTCGTCGCGAGGACTGACTCCTCGACTCCGGCCGGCGTGACGTAGGTGTGGTCCGCGACCGCAGTCAGCGTCGAACCGGCCGTGTTCGTGACCGCCACTGTCCGGGCACCGGCGTCGGCAGCCGCCTCGAACGCCCGGAGCGTCTCGGTCGTCTCGCCCGACTGAGAGGAGGCGACGACGACCGTATCGCCGTCGATGGGGTACTCGCCGAAGTAAAACTCCGGGGCCGAGACCGCACTCGCGTCGGCGTCCTGCGCCCGGAACAGACGGGCCGCGACCGTACCTACCCAGTAGGAGGAGCCACAACCCAGGAAGTAGTACGTCGACGCCGGCGAGATCGCATCGGCGATCACCGACAGAGTCGCCCGATCTTCCAGGGTCGCTTCGATCGCATCACAGCCCTTGCGCATCTCCGTGTCAGTGACTGTCATGAGTGGTGTCTGTACAGAAACTGAATATCGTCCCCGTTCGAACAAAACGCTTTCGTGGACGTTCGATCGGTTCGGGTGATCCGTCACGGGACGCCCGGTATTTATGGCGCTGCCGATCGCAGTTTCACGGGGATGTACTATCGACGACTCGGCAAGACTGGACTGGAGGTATCGCCGATCGCACTCGGAACCTGGCGCTTCGGCATGGAACACGAGGAGACGGGCGTCGTCGAGACGGGACGGGAAGAGGCCCACGAACTGCTGGACGCGTACGCGGAAAACGGCGGCAACTTCATCGACACGGCCAACGGCTACGGCGGCGGCGATAGTGAACGCTGGATCGGTGAGTGGCTCGCCGAGCGCGACCGCGAGGATTACGTCGTCGCCTCGAAATGCTACTGGTCCCAGGAATCGCGGTTCCAGGAGAACCTCTCGGCGAAGAACGTCCGCGCCGAGGTCGACGGGTCCCTCGACAGGCTCGACACTGACTATCTCGACATCCTCTACCTGCATCGCTTCGACGACGAGACGCCCATCGAGAGGACCCTGCGGACCGTTGACGATCTCGTGAGCGAGGGCAAGGTCCACCACGTCGGACTCTCGACGGCCGACGCCTGGAAACTCACCAAGGGCCTCTGGAAAGCCGACGTGAACAACTACGAGGCCTTCACCGTCACACAGCCACTCTTTCATGCGGCGTACTACGAGGACGTCGCGGAGTACCTGGAGGTCTGTGCGGATCAAGATCTGGCTGTGGTACCGTACTCGCCGCTGGCCGGCGGGTTCTTGACGGGCAAGTACGAACGCGTCGGCGACGAGACCTACGAACTCGACGCGCCCGCGGACACACGCGCCCAACTCGACGAAATGTTTACCGAGTGGTACGTCTCCGAACGGGGCTGGCACGTTCTCGACGAGGTCCGTGCGGTCGCCGAGGAGGTCGACGCCACGCCCGCCCAGGTCGCTCTGGGATGGCTAATCGACCAGCCCGACTTCACGTGTGTACCGATCGTCGGCGCTCGCACTGTCGAGCAACTGGATGAGAACCTCGGGGCACTCGAAGTCGAGATGAGTGACGAGCAGTTCAGCCGTATCTTCGAAGCGCGCTACGACGAAGACGGGAATCTCTACAGAACGAACGCCTGATCCAACCGGATCGAGACAACAGCTGATCGATCGTCGCGATCTCAGGGCTCGCTGACGAGGACTGGTTCGTCATCGGTCTGTTCGATCCGGACGTCGAATCCGAACGCTGTGAGGAGATCGACGTGTGTCTCGACGTGGTCCGTGATTGTCGGGATCCGTATCTCACCGCCTGCGATAGCCAGCCACGGGATCAGTTGGTCGGCCAGGTTTTCGTCGACTCCCGCGCCGGACTCGTCATCAGAGAGTGCCGCGTCGATGGCCTCGTCGGCGACGTCCTCGGCTGGTTTTCCAGGCTCTCCGAGTGCGTCAGCACCGATCACGCCGTTCTCGTACTCCACGACGACGAGGGCGACCGCCCCCGTCGAATCAGCGGCGACGTAACGCGTGGTCCGTTCGGTAATCTCGACGTCGGTTTCGATCTCCACCAGTCGGTCGTGTGCCAGTTTCGTCTGGCGCTCGGCAACGTCGGCCTCCGCGAGGTCTGTCGTCGCCGTCGAGTGGACCAGTGCGCCCTCACGTTCGCCACGGTCACGGAGAGTGACGCTCGACGGCGTCGACGGAGCCAGCGTTAGCGTCGCCCTTCCGCCGCCAGCCGGGTAGAAACCCGGTCGATCGACGTCGACGGCTGCATGGGTGCCAGCCCGACGAAGCAGTGGAAGCTTGACCCGGCGATACCAGGGCATCGTTGGCGACCACGCCACGCTGGTTCCACCGCTCGCTGTGAGCGTCAACGGTCGATCCAGCCCGCTCGCGAGGGGGAGGACAGCGTCGAACAGCAGCGTCACGCTGCCCGCCGTCCCGATCGCCGCCTCGTAACGGCCACCCGTCGGTTCGTCGGGTTCGAACGTGACTGTCGAAGAGCCGATCTCGGCCCCCTTGAGGGTCGCGTCACAGACCTCCGCGACCGTTTCGAGAGCAGTCACGTGTTGGGGGGCAAGCCCGGGTTCAGGTCGCGAACCACGGATCCCGTTCATCTCGAAAGTCGTCCTCGTGAGCGCCGATAGTGTGAGTGCCGACCGGAAAAGTTGTCCCCCTCCCTCGCTCCCGTCGAGTTCGATCATAGCCCCCGTAGGACCCGCTCGATCGTGAAGGTGGGGACCGAGAGCGATCCCCTGGCGGGATCGCCAGGACTAGGTGCCACCAGTGATAGCCACGACATCCAGGAGGGGATTTTTACTCACGGAACCCCTCGGGTGCGTATTCGGAATGTCAAACGAGCAGGTCGAGTCGCAGCCGAGCGACATGAGATGGTGTTACGATACCGTTCAGGACGTTTCGCGAACGTTCGCGCTGACCATCGCGGAGCTGAAAGAGCCGATGGCCGACGAGATCTGCGTCGGCTATCTCCTCTGTCGGGTCGCCGACACCGTCGAGGATGCCACACACATCCCGCCCACCGATCAATACGATCTGCTCCGATCGTACAGCCGGGCGCTCGATCCGGACGACGACACGACGATCGAGGAGTTCCGGGCGGCCGTCGATCCCTGGCTCCCGGCAGACCCGAGCGCCGACTGGACGGTGGTCGCCGAGGCACCGCGAGTTGTCGCGACGTTCCAGGGCTTGCCTGCTTCCTCCCGGGAAATCATTCGGCCGTCGGTTCGTGAACTCACCGACGGGATGGCGGAGTTCGTCGATCGCTACGCCGAGGAGGGTGGGCTCCGCATTCAGACCATCGCAGAACTCGAAGAGTACTGTTGGTACGTCGCCGGTACCATCGGCTCGTTCGTCACCCGACTGCTCGTCGACGACGTCGAGCCCACCGAGCGGGACGCCTTCGAGGACAACGCCACCGCCTTCGCCCGGCTGTTGCAACTGGTCAACGTCGCCAAGGACGTCGACGGCGACTACCGAGAAGAGGACAACGTCTACCTGCCGGCGGGGTTGCTGGCCGAGGAAGACCTCGCCGCCGCGGACATCGACGATCCGGAGAAAACAGCGGACTTCGTGCCAGTCGTCTCCCGGATCGCCGACCGCGCCGAGGGGTATCTCGACGACGCAGAAGCCTGGCTCGAAGCGATGCCCGAAACCCGTGGCAACACACTCGCCGCCTGGGCGATCCCGTTCCTGCTGGCCGTCGGCACGATCCGGGAATTACAAGCCCGACCGGAGGATGTCTTCGAGGACGGCGTGAAAGTGTCCCGACAAGAGGTCTACGCGCTGCTCGCTCGCTTCGCCGGAGACGGTGAGCCGTCCCTCGGGGATCTGCGTCGGGAGATGCGGGCCGGGTCACTCGCCGAGTAGCTCTGGGGAGAACAACCGTTTTGTCCGTTGTATCGTTACCTTCAGCTGGCCGATGACGAACCCACGGGCCGAGCCGGCGTCACGACCCGGCGATGACGAACCCTATGAGTGCCGAGGCCTCATAACTAACGTCAGGATTCGTGCCATAGTTCATAAAGGGCAACAAAGTCACGAATAATTTCAGATTTCAAAGGCGGATTCGCGTTCAAAAAAACAAAGGATACGTGACTTTCTGCTCGGCCGGGTAAATCCATCAGGCCACGACGACGCGATCATCTTCGCGCCGCAATGCCCGGGTAACTGTCCCCTCACGGTGTTCGTGCGTGTCGCCGCGTTCGCCGACGAAGACAAGGTCGGCGTCGATTTCGTCCGCGACTTCGGGGATCGTTTCGGCTGGGTCCCCATGATAGATAGATGTCTCGACGGGCACATCACGTTTTTCGGCTGTCTGGGCGATCGCTGCGAGTACTTTCCGCCCCCATTCCTCGCGTTCGTTGGTGAGGATCTCGATGCTACTCAGTGCCGGCACTTCCACGTCGCTGGTTTCTACGCCCTCGGTCTCTACGACGAATAGCGCATGTACAGTCGCACCCTCCCGCTCGGCGAATGCGAGTGCATGTGCCGCCGCACGTTGGGCGTGCTCGCTGCCATCCGTCGGGATCAATATGGTCTCCACCATGGTATGACACCCCCTATCAAGGAAGATGGGCGCTAGCACGAAATAAGACGGGGATCGTTCAATACGACAGATCTGAGAACGTTCGTTACGTCAGGCAATACTCGAACCAGAACGACCGCTTCGAATGGCTAGATGACGATGGACTTGAGACCCATCGGTACGTACGTACCGACAGATGAGGCGGACGCGCCGAGGGGTGCTGGCAGCGGGCGTGACGGCACTGGCAGGCTGTTCCAGCGTCTCGAAGAGCGGAACACGGAGCAGTGCCGATACGAGCGAAACGACCGACAGTATGACCAGGACGGACGCCAGAATCGGGTTCGTTGGCGATGTCATGCTGGGTCGGAGCGTGAACGACCACTGGGCTGGCAACGATCCTGGGGGCGTGTGGGGATCGACGCTGGAACGGCTTCGAACGCTCGATGGATTCGTGTTGAATCTGGAATGTTGTATCTCTGAGCGCGGCCGCAAGTGGCCGGAGAAGACCTACTACTTCCGTGCGGCCCCGGACTTCGCAGTGCCGGCACTCCGGGCGGCAAACGCCTCCGTGGCCACCCTCGCGAACAACCATATCCTCGATTTCCGCGAGACGGCTCTCGAAGATACCCGCGACCATCTCACGGACGCCGGTGTCGATCATGCGGGTGCTGGCCCCGACCGCGACACGGCGTTCGATCCGGCAGTGACCGAAATAGGCGGGCTGACAATGGCGACGATCGGGCTGACCGACCAGTACCGACCGTACGCAGCGACCGGGAGAGGGGCCGGAACTGCCTACGTGCCGTTGGGCCGGTCTGTGCCCGGAACCCGCCAGCTAGTCGAGACGGCGATCGAACGCGCATTTGAATTTGACCCCGATCTCGTCGTCGCCTCGCTCCATTGGGGGCCGAACTGGGAAACGGAACCGAGGGAGAGACAGAAAGTCTTCGCCCGCTGGCTCGTCGAACGCGGCGTCGACGTGGTACACGGCCACAGTGCTCACGTATTGCAGGGTATCGAGGTCTACCAGGGACGTCCGATCATCTACGATGCTGGCGATTTCGTGGACGACTACATTCACAAAGAGGGGTACCACAACAAGCGTAGCGCGCTGTTCGAACTGGTCTTGGCTGACGGATCGTTCGAGGAACTCCGGGCCGTCCCCATCGAGATCGAAGACCAGACGGCAACGATGGCCGATGAGGCGGCCGCTACCTGGGTACGGGAAACAGTTCGGGAGCGCTCGGAACCGTTCGGAACCACCGTCGAGCGCACCGACGGGGGACTATCCATCCCACTGGATGAGGGGTGACCGTGACCTCACGTGTCGGCAAACACTGAGAGAATCACGCTGCCCGGGATGACAGATTTCGTGACGGTACGCCGCGGTCACGCGGCGTCAACCAGTTTGTAGGCGCCACCATCGATCTCCCCGTCTTCCGGGTCCGGGGCCCGCTCGGCGTAGTAGATTGCGCCGTCGTGGACACGGGGTGTGCTCGTCACGGCACCGTCGCTGTCGACGCGCCAGACTTCCTCACCTGTCTCCGTTTCGACGGCATACAGCGTCCGGTCTGTCGAGCCGAAGACGATCCGATCCGCACACACGGTGAGACTACCGGTCAGCGCCCGGTCCGTTTCGAACTGCCACCGTTTCTCGCCCGTTTGCGCATCGAGCGCATAGAGGTTGCCATCGTGACTCCCTGCGTAGATCTCGTCGCGAGTCGGGTCGACTCCCGGCCCCACCATCGAGAGTCCGTCCGTCTCGAACGACCAGTCTTCGGTTCCGCTTTCGAGGTCGACCCGATAGACGTTCTCGTCCCAGGAGCCGAAGAATGCAGCGCCGTCGTAGGCTGCGACCGGCGCCTTGATCTCCCCGTTCGTATCGTTGTCGGGGTCTGTTTCGAACGTCCACTCGAAGTCGAGTGATGGGTACTCCCAGCCGTAGAGGAGGCCGTCGTTCGACCCGAGAACCATCATACTGGCCCTCGGATCGATCGCTGGTGTGCAGTGAGGATGGTCCGTCGGTCGGCTCTCGTCGTCCTCCCAGAGAACGTCCCCCGAATTGGGGTCGACAGCGAAGATACTTCCGTCCGGATCAGGATACTCGACCGCAACGAAAATCGCGTTCCCGTCGTATTTCGGGCTGCCACCGATGGATCCACCGAGTTTCGTCTCCCACTGTTTCTCGCCCGACTGGGCGTCGAACCCGTAGAGGATACCGTCGTATGCGCCGATGAACACCGTCCCATCCGCGACGACCGGCGTCCCGTGGATGCCCCTGCCGCTCATGTCGGTTTCCTGTTGCCAGAGAACGTCACCGTCCGAGGAGAGTGCAGTCAGATACCCCGTATCTCCGGGGAAGACAATCGCATCGCCGGAGAGGGGTACCGCACTCGCTTTTGCCGCCGTGTGTTCGCCGGTGTTGTGTTCGGGAATTCGCCAGTCTACTTCCACCCCATCCGGAACTGTCTCCTCGGGATAGTATCCCCAGTTTTCTAGGGACCCGCGAAACTGGCTGACGCCTTCGAGACGGGTATGGTCGTAGGGGCCGGCGAGCGTCTCGTCGCTGTCCGGCCGTTCGAAATCCACATCAGCACCTTTGAAACCAGACGTGGGATTCTGGCAGCCGGCAACGGCGGCGAGTGCCCCCATACTGGCTACTACCACCTCACGGCGTGATACTCGGTGTCTCATCCTCTGTCTCTTTTTCCAGAGGAGTGCCTAATAATCCACTTGCCTGGCCGAAGAAAAACACATAATGAATATATTACTGATGATTTCAGCGACATATTCGACGCCGATGATCTCGAACGGTGCGCCGCTTGTCTCAGTCTCGGTGACTCGAACGTCCCTCCGTGGGCGTCGACGATTCCCTCGACGATCGTGAGCGCGAACCCGACGACCGGATCGACGTCCCCGGGTACGCCATCGAGCTACCGGACGTCGGTGGGAACAGGATCGGGACACTCCACGTGAGGATCGCGCAGCCGATGACGGGGACCCACCGGGAGAGGGATCGGGTTCCGTGGTCGTTGAAGGAGACGGTCAGCACGGCATTGATAGGCGTCGGTCGTCTATCCCGGGTATGGACGCCATCGCCGTCGCAGCAGTCGCGGAGAACGGCGTCATCGGTGACGGCCCGACCCTGCCCTGGACCCTTCCCGAGGAAGTCAGGCGCTACCGCGAACGCGTCGCGGGCGAGACCGTCGCGATCGGTCGCCGGACCTTCGAGATGTTCGACGACCCGCCCGGCGCCCGCCGGATCGTCTTGAGCCGGACGGACCGAGAGTACGAAGAGCAGACACTCGACCACGCGGGCAGCGTCGAGGAAGCGATCGAGCTGGCACGGGACGGAGACGCACCTGTTCTGTACGTACTCGGCGGCGCGGAGATATACGAAGCCTTCCTCCCGCACTACGATCGCATGCTCCTGAGCCGGATCGACGGCGAGTACGACGGCGACGCCCGGTTCCCCGACTTCGACGAAGAGGAGTGGGGGTTGGTCGACGAACGACGGTACGACGGCTACACGCTCGAGACCTGGGTTCCGGCGGAGCCGTCGTCCGGGTGAAAATGCCCGTGCGTGGTCATTCCACCCCGCTCGGGTTCAGTGGTATTCAGTTGGATCGTCGACGCTCGCCGAGGCAAACCGTTCCTTGCGGTTTCGGCAGCCGGGACACTCACCGCAGTGTTTGACTTCGTCTTCCCAGCAACTCCAGGTCGCTTCCAGCGGGACATCCAGATCGTCGGCCAGTTCGACGACCTCCGCACGGCTCATATCGTGAAACGGGGCGAAGATGGTGAACTCCGTCCCCTCGGTGCTGAGTACCGACGAGACCGACTCGTGGATTTCCCGCCGTTTCGGGTAGTTCTCCATGTCCTCGGCGTTTGCTCCCTCGGCGACCGCGTCGAAACCGACGTGATAGGCGTAGACACCCGAGAGAGCAGTCCCGGCACAGGAGCCGGCGTACTCGCTGGGGTCCGGTCCCTGTGCAGCCGCTTCCGTTTGCATGATCCGATACCCCTCGTGCATGTGCTCGACGAATCCCGCCTGACTCCTGATGAGTTGTGGCGCTTCGATGCACTCTACCGGAACGTCGAGTTGGACTGAGAGCCTGTTTATCGCACCGTAGGATCGGTCGAACGCGCGCTGCCCATAGTTGATCGTGACCGCTCGAAGCGCCTCACACTCCCGTTCGAGAGCGTACACCAGTGTCGTCGAATCGATCCCGCCGGACAACATCACGACGACTCTGTCGGGAATCTCCACGTCGAGGTGGTCTTCTATCATTGGAACCACAGTTACTCACTCAGCGGTCCGGGGCATAAGTATTAGACAACCAGAAGTATTGTCTCGTTATTCATTCCCGTACGTCAGTTAGAATTAAATTAATGCTGAGCGGCTGTCAGTGTCGTCACCGGCCGGGATCCTACTCGAGATTCGTCCGGAAAGCACGCATCGTATCCCTCCCCAACGGCAGCGTTGCGACCTCGATACAGCCGACGTCAGTGAACACCCGTCCCCAGTCGCGGTGATACAGCGGGAACTCGTCGTTGACGTGGGTCACCTCGAGTTCGCCGTCCGAGTCGTGATCGCCATCGCCCTCGTTCTCGACGGTGATCATCAGGTCGGTGATCCGGGCCAGTTCGGCGAACACCCACTCGGCCTCCGGGTGGATATGCTGGAGGGTCTCGACGGAGTAGACGGCGTCGAACGCGCCGTCGTCGAACTCGCCGACGACGTCCTCGATCGCATCGATGTAGAAGCTTCCCTGCTTGGCCAGGTCCGGATAGGTGTCTTCCATGACGACCATAGCCTCGTTGTTGACCTCGACGCCGGCGAGCGTCCCGAATCCGCGTTCGAGGAGGTGTGCGAGGTGTCGACCGGAGCTACAGCCGACCTCGAGAACCGCAGCGTCGCGGCCGACGGTGTCTTCGAGATACTGCCCGATTGCCTCGCTCGTCTCGTTGGGGCCGTAGTGTGCGTAGTACGCCGGCGAGTACTCGCCGGTCCGGTCGGCCCACTGGCGACGGATATCCTCTGAATCCACACCGGAATTCCGGGCGCGGGACGGAAAGGTTCCCCGACACGTCAATCCCATCAAATATCCCGACACGCAGACCCTATCAGATCCCGTCACGATCGTCTCGCCCGGGAACGTCCTCGACGCTCGCGTTCAGGGATCTGACGCTGGTTCCGGTGACGAGGAGCGCACCGATACCGATCAGGATAGGGAACCAGTAAACGGCGAGTCGGTAGACGAGAACCGTGGCACCGGCGACCGCCAGATCGATGCCCATCGTCGCCACGAGAAGCCCCCCGATCGCGAACTCGACGCCTCCGAGCCCGCCGGGCATCGGTACCAACGTCGCAACGCCGCCGACCGAGACGACGAACAGGACGAGTCCGAACGCGATCGGGTAGCCGACCGCACGTGCGCTCGTGTACAGCGGGACGGCGAAGGCCGTCCAACCGACCACCGCCAGGCCGACCGCGACCAGCACCGACCGGGAGTCCGATCGGACCGCGTCGACAGTCTCGAAGTACCGGTCGACACTAGCCCCGACGGTCTCGGGGGCGAACCTCGTCTCGATGCGGCCGGAGTACCGACCAAGTGTCCCCCGGAGGAGACGGGCGACACCGAGGACGAGATACCGGAGGACGCTCCGCCGGTAGAGCAAGAGCACGCCGATCGACGTCAGTGCCGCCGCGAGGATCGCGACGCCGACCAGCGCGGCCTCTAGCAGCCTCGTGCCAGGGAACTGCACGACGACATAGGCGACACCGGCCACGGTGAGTCCCAGCGTCGAACAAAGCCCGATAAAGTCCCCGATCGTGACGACCGCCAGACTCCGGTTGAATCCGATATCGGCCTCCCGATCGATCGCGTACGCCATGATCGGGAGGCCACCAGCGTTGCCCATCGGAAGAACCTGTTTGGCGAACATGCCCGTCGCATAGGCGAGAAAACCCCGGAACGGTTGGACGTGGCCGCCGGACGCGAGCAGGATCCGGCGCATCGACTCGGCCCAACAGGCCATCGCCAACAGGACTGCCAGGAATCCCGCGAGCAGCGGGACAGGCGCGACCCCCTGGAGTTCCGTAGCCATCGCCCGGGCGTCGAAGACGTACAGAAAGCCCAGCAACGCGGCGATCGACAGCGCGAGGGTGCCGAGAAATCGCTTCTCCAGCGGGCGATCGAGTCCCATAGGCAGGGCCCGGACGGGCGTGGCAATAAATGACTTGGTGAATAGAACCTGCGGACGAACTCGATGTAGCCGTCGCGAGCAGTTCCGATCGACTCACAAACGTGCTAGAACCTACCACATGAACGCGAAAAGGAGCGTGAAACTGGCGTAAGCACCGACAGTCGACAACAGCGGAACGACGTTCTGCAATGACGATCACGCGGCCGGTCGTCGCGGGATCGAAAAGATCGGCCGCCGACGGGATGTCCGTCGGCGACTCCTCACCGATTTCGGGCACATCCTCGCCGGGATCCTCGGCCGCCAGCGCCCCGACAGAGACGTTCGGCGACTCCTCGCCGCGGGCCACCTCGGGGAGAGAGGCCGTTCGCGTCGCCCGGCCCCGGCCCAGCCCGACGATCGAGGTCGTCGCGATGATGACGAAACTCGCGGGGATGCCGATGATCGAGAGTCCGATGACGATCGTCGAGGAGACGATCGCCGCCGTCAGCGGCAGATCCGTGATGTCGTTGCCCAGCGTGTCCAGGGTCCGCGGGGCGATCGCGAACGGAGGGTTATTCCTATCCCTGGTTCCTATCGTTGGGTATGAATTACGATAGCAACCGGCTTGTCCCCTCTGTCGGAGGGCTACGATGAATCCGTCTCGCGTCGACTTTCTCGTCGACCTGGCTTACGGGACACTGATCTTCGTCTCGATCGGCATCATTCTGATCGCCGAGACCAGCGTCGGGGTTGCGTTCGGACTCGGCGCACTGGTGGCCTACGTCATCCACATCGGCTGGAAGATGGGGCGGTTCGATCCCGACTGGATGACTCGTGAGATGGCCCAACGGGTCGAGGAAACGGTCAGCGAGACAGTCAGCGAGGAGGTCGAGAAAACCGTCGGAGACACTGTCAGCGAGGAAGTCGAGAAAACCGTCGGAGACACAGTCAGTGAAGAAGTCGAACAGACGGTCAGCGACACCATGAGTGAGGAAGTCGAACAGACTGTCGAGGCAGCGGTCCACGACGAGGTCGAGGAGACGGTCAGCGAGACCATGAGCGAAGAGGTCGATCGGGTCGAAGAAACGGTCAGCGAAACAGTCAGCGAGGAGGTCGAGAAGACTGTCGAGGAAACGGTCACCAAGGAAGTGGACGAGGTGGCCGAACAGGTCGGCGAGACGGTCAGCGAGGAAGTGACCGAGAAGGTAGAGGACACAGTCAGCGAAAAAGTAGAGGACACAGTCAGCGAAAAAGTAGAGGACACAGTCAGCGAGGAGGTCGAACGAACCGTCAGCGAGGAGATCAATACGGGGACGGACGAGCCGTCCGACGAGTATGACGAAGACAGCAAACAGTCCTAGACCCTACTCGCCCGGCGACGGCACCCCTTCCGTCCAGAACCGACGTAAACGGCTGATCAGTGCCAGTTTCACTTTCGCCCCGCTTCAGGCTGGCACCTAAGGCCCGTCCAGGGGAACAGCCGGCCATGGGTGCTCAGTTTCCGACGCTCGACGCGGGCGTGACGTTCCTCGACGATCGGGACGCGCCGGCGGCGCTGTACCGATTGGTCGGCGATCACCTCGCCGGGACCGAGGGGCCAGCCTATTGGCTCGATGCACGGAACGCGGCCGTCCCAGGGGTAATCCGCCGACATGCGGTCGGGCGGACCGCCGCGACGCTCCGGGTTGCCCGCGCGTTCACCGGCTATCAGCACTACGAACTCGTCCGAGGTCTCCCCCAGCGAGTTTCCCCGCGGACGACGCTGGTCGTCGCACCGAACCTCGATGCGCTGTACGCCGAGGACGACGTGCCCGACCAGGAGGCCGAGACGATGCTCGAGGCCACGCTCGCAATCCTGAAAGAACTCGCCGACGCCGTGGACTGCCCGGTGCTCGTCACCGCCGAAAGCGACAGCGAGCGGGTCCGGGCGGCGGCCGATCGGACGCTCGACGCTACGGAGACCCGCGCCGGTCTGCGCGTCGACGGTCCCGCCTTCGGGACAGACGTCTACTGGGGCCCGTGGGGCTACCAGACGACGATCCCCTACTGGGTGGAGTTGCTCGGGACGGCCGACGGGGCGAGGGCGGCCGAAGAACCACTGATCGCCGAGACGGCGATCCCGGGGGTGTGATCGATGGGCCGAACCCGCCCGACTGCCCGGGACTCCTTCGACCGTATCGAGGCGGAGTACCAGCCCTTCCGGCGGTCACTACGGCGGCGCCATCAGCCTGCCTTCGACCGGCTGTTCGAGCGAGCGCGGGCCCACGCTGACGCCGCTGGCCAGCAAAACACCGCCGACCCCTGGCGGACGTTCGTCCTGAGCGTCCTGCTCGCCCAGGAACTGGAACTACAGCGACTGGCCGATGACGATCACGATTGACCGTCGGGACGGGACGCCGATCCGCTGGGTCGCCGACGGTGCGGGAGCCGAACCGATCGTCGATGCCGACTACCAACCGGCGCTGTACGCGGCCGCGCGAGAGGACCGGACGCGTCACCTCGAGTGGCTCGCCGACGAACTCGCCGCCGACCCGAAGGTCGCCGGCGTCACGGCTGAACGACACTACCGGACGCTGGCTGCCGAGGAACGCTCCCCAACGCTACGGATCGACCTCGATCGTCTCGGGGAGGTCCGGCAGGTCGCCCGCGAGATCCGCGAGCGCGAGCGCCGTGAGCACGCCCCCGGCACACTCTCGCTGTATGACGTGGACCTTGACCCCGGCTTCCGGTACTGCCTGGACACCGGCTGTGATCCGACGCCGAATCGTGACCTCCGCACGCTATCGCTGTCGCTCCCGCCCGCGGCCCTGGCCGAAGGCGACCTGTCGAATATTACTCTCGAAGGAAACAGAAGCGAAGACGAAAAGAGCGTCCGGGAAAGGATCGAAGCCGACGAAACCGTCCGGGAGGTCGTCGAGCGAACCCTCGCCGAACAGGACCCGGACGTGCTCATAGTGTCCTCGGCAGAGCTCGTCTCGTTGCTGGGGAAGCGGGGCGTCGACCTCGGCCGGCGGCCGGGCTACCGACAGCTGGCCGGCGAGAGTACCTACGTCAGTTACGGGCAAGTCGGTCACTCACCGGCCCGCTACGCCGTGCCCGGCCGGGCGATCGTCGACCGGTCGAACAGCTTCCTGCTCGACAAGTCCTCGATGGCCGGCCTGGAGTACTTCGTCGAGCGAGCGGGCAAGCCGCTGCAGGAACTCGCCCGCGACAGCATCGGCGGCGTTCTCACCGCCATCGAGATCCGGGAAGCCCGGAAACGGGACGTCCTCGCCCCCGCCCAGAAGCGCCAGACAGAGCGCTGGAAGTCCCTGGAAACGCTGCATTCCGCCGACCGGGGTGGGTTCTCCTTCCAGCCCGAGACGGACAACGTCGGTGGCGAACGTTCGTCGGCGACTCCGGGAGCCGTCCACGAGGATGTCCACGAACTCGACTTCGCGTCGCTGTATCCCAACATCATCCGGGAGCACCGTGTCTCCCCGGAGACGGTCTGCTGTGACTGCCACGACACCGCTGACGTCCCCGAACTGGGCTACAGCATCTGTGATTCCGTCGAGGGCAGCTTTCTCGGGAGTGTGCTCGGGCCGTTGCTCGACGACCGAAGCGAGTTGAAACGGCGACGCCGCGCCTGCGACGGCCCGACGCCGGAACTCGACGCCAAAATCGAGGCGATCAAGTGGGTACTGGTATCCTGTTTCGGCTATCAGGGCTATCGCCACGCGAAGTTCGGCCGCATCGAGGTCCACGAGGCGATCAACGCCTTCGCCCGCGAGTGTCTGCTCACCGCCAAGGAGCACGTCGAGGCGGCGGGTTGGCGCGTCGTCCACGGCATCGTCGACAGCCTGTGGGTAACTCCTGATCCGGACCGTGAGCAGACACCGATCCGGGAGGTTGCCGGGGCGATCAGCGACGAAATCGGGATCACGCTCGAACACGAGAGTCACTTCGACTGGATTGCTTTTTGCCCGCGCAAACGATCGAGTGGGGCGGCGTTGATGCGGTACTTCGGACGCTGGAACGACGACGCGATGGAGGACAACACGGATCGATACAAACTCCGAGGGATCGAAGCGCGCCAGCGCTCGACGACAGCGTTCGTCGAACGCGCCCAGCGTGACCTGCTCACCGTCTTCGATCGGGAGCGTACGCCCCAGCCGGTCTGTGAGCGCCTCGCGCGCCAGCTCGGGCGACTCCGGAGCGGGGCGGTCGCCACGGCGGACCTCGCGATCACCCAGCGCGTCTCGAAACACCCCGAGACGTACAACCAAGCCACCCGAGGAAAGGCTGCGCTTGAGCGGGCGAGCGAACTGGGCGTCGATCGCTCGCCCGGCCAGTCGGTTCGCTACGTGATCGTCGACGACGACCGGTCGGGGCCCGAGCGCGTTCGCCTGGCCTTCGAAGGGCCCGAGACGTACGACGCCGACTTCTATGCCGACCGACTCCTCCGGGCGGCCGAGAGCGTCCTCGCGCCCCTCGGCTGGGATCGGGAAGACATCCGGCAATGGCTCGACGGGACGCGAAACACCACGCTGTCGTCGTTCGAGTGATCACCAGGTGATCGTCGTCCGTGAGTATACAATGTAATACATCGGGTACGAACGGAAACCCCATCTCTGTGGTCGGGACAGTCCGTCTCTCGGACGCATCACAGGAGCAGAACAGGTGACTGGCGATGACGAGGGTGTCGTCAGCGGTCCCACTCGACTTCGGCGACGTCGTCGGTCTCCCGGAGGATGAACGGGCCGATCGAGAGGGTGTGTTTGGTGACCGTCGCGATCCGGACGACGTAGGCAAGCAGGAGGAGGAACGGGGCCAGCGCGACCGTCGTCGTCGCTGCAACGATCGGAACCAGCATTTCGACGTCGGCGACTGCCGGCGCGTGGGCGGGGTCGAAGAACGCGATCATGCTCGTCGAGACCAGCAATGCCGGGACCGAGACGACGAGAATGTGCCGGGAGAGATCGATGAGGTCCCACTGGAAGTACAGCGTCTTGAAGTGTTCCCGGGCGGGGCCGAACAGTTCCAGCGTGTCGATCAATCGTTCGAGGGCCGTCCGGGCCTCCTCGTCGAGGTCGTCACCGTAGCGCTCCTGGATGCGACGGGCCGTGAAGATCTTCCAGGAGTAGTTGAAGTCCAGCGCCGAGGCGATCACGTCGAACTCGCCGAACCGGGCATCGTCGAGTCCCGACGCGACCTCGTCGGCGTTCTCTATCAGGCTCTCGGTGAGATCTTCGACCGCCGCCCGCAGATGCTCGTCGGGCGTGCTCGCGCCGGTGGCGGTGTCGACGCCGACAGCTTCCCGGAGGTCCCGGGCCCGGTCACCGGACGTCTGTACGAGCGCCCGGAGGAACTGGGCGGGCCGGGAGGGACTGACGGGCGCACCGACAGCGTCGGCGACGTCCTCGCGGAACGCCATCGCTGCCTTCATGCGCTCGCGCTGGTCGCCCGCCGCGCCGAGTTCCTGGGAGAGCACCAGTTGGTTCAGCGTGAGTACGAGCGTGACGCCGGTGATCGTCGCCGTCAACAGTGCCTGAAAGAGCGTATCCACCGAGTCCCCGGAACGGATCGCGCCCTCGACGGCCGGCAACAAATACCCCACGCCGATCAGCGTGACGAACACGAAAGCGACAAGGAAGCCGGTGACGAGCCAGCGGTCGGCATCCATAAACAGCCAGAGTTTCAGCCGACTCTCCCCGGCCCGCTCGCGTAGCCGATCGCTCGGCGCGTCCCCGGCACCTGGCATGGCCGGGGTTACTGGAGGCGACGGGAAAAGTCCTCGCCGCTCGCGTGCGGTACGCGGGACTCGACGGGAAACCGGAGCTCGGTCGGCGTCGTGACTCGTGGAGAGGTCCGGCGCACAGTCGGCAGAGCAGGCCACACGGCGAAAACGAACGACGCGATCAGTCGATGTGACCTTCGCGACGGAGCTGCTCGGCGTCGGCGTTGTCGTAGCGCCACTCGACGTTTGCCTTCTCGTCCTGCCAGTCCCACGGCTCGGCCAGCACGACGTCGCCCTCCTCGATCCAGACACGGTACTTCATCCGCCCGGGGATGCGCCCCATGCGGGTCTTGCCGTCCTCACACTGCAGTTCGACGTGGTTGCCGCCGTTGTGCTGGGTCACCACGGCGAACACCTCGTCGTCGTCGGGCATCCGGAGGTTCCGTCGCCCTGAATTTTCACTCATACACCTGATAGACACCCCGCACGGTAAAGCGATGCGGGAACGGTGGTACCTTGCATCACGGGGATACGTACCGTCCACCGAAAATTGAATTACGGCCCGATCGAGAGTGCGCGCATGGTGATCTGACAGGGGGCGGCCATGCGGCCCCGTCAATCGGGTTCGTCGTCACCCTCGGTCGAACGGGTGTCCGCCTCGTCGACACTGTTCTCGCGATCCGTCGCGTTCGTGACCGACGTTACAGCCGATGCCTCGGGGTTCTCGGACGTCCCCCTGGCTGTCGCCACCGGACCCCGGCCGAGGGCAGAACGGACGCCGTCGAGACGACCGGTCCGGTCTGCCCACACGACGCCGAAGAGAACGACTCCGAGGACAGCCACCACCAGCGACTGGACGACCAGTGCGTCCAGAAACCCATCGACGATCGAGCCGATGACCGCACCGAAGTCCCCGCCGTCGGCCGCGGACGTGTCGTCGACGGCGGCGGCGATCGCGTCCCCGGCAAGAATCGCGATGAGGACACAGATCGCCGCCGCTGTGAGGAATGCGCCGCCCGTCGTCCGGGCGGTCGTCCACATCGAGCGCGTCAGCCCATAGACGAGTCCGATCAGCCCCAGGGCGACCGCCGGGACCACCCAGACGAGCAGGTCGAGCGTCCCAACGATCGCTCTGGTGTCGTCGATGTTTCGGACGGGGCCGTCCTCGCCGTCGAGCGCGATCGTCTCAGGCGCCAGTTCGTCGATCCGCTCGCGCACGCGGTCGCCCGCGACGCTCCGGAGGTCGGCCTCGGCGTCGTCGATCCGCTCCTGATAGGTTTCGTAGGTGAGGTCACCCGCGAGCGCGTCGACGGTCGCGAACTGGATCGCGATCACCGCCTCGGTGACCGCCGGTTCCTCGTCCGCGGTCGCCTCCGCGACCGCCGGTTCGATGTCGGCCTTCGTGCGCTCGGCCAGCGCCTCGCGGTCGGTCCCGTCCGGCAGGGACTCCCGGAAGTCGGCGCGGGTCTCCAGATAGCTGGACTCGCTGGCCCGCAGGCGCTCGACGGTGGTCCCGTTGATCGCCATCGGCCCCTCGGTCTCCCCACCGACGTCCGCCAGCGCCGCCGCGTCGATGTCGATCGCCTCCTCGGTGACCCGCCTGGCGTAGGCCGCCTTCACGTCATCGAGGGAGAGTGTCAACACTTCCCTGCCCTGGCGGCCGTGCAGGTAGCCGTACATCCCCTCGATCGTGTCGTCGATCCGCGCCGGACCGAACGCCTCGGCGACCGCTGACTCGGCAAAGGCCTCCCGATCGAACGGGCGAACCTCGATCCCGGGCGGCGTCGTCTCGGGGACCGGATCGCTGCCCTCAGCTAGTCGTTCGCGGACGGTCGTGACGAAGGGTGCCCGGATCTCCTCGTAGCGGTCATCGGCGGCGATCGTCCCGGTCACGTACCCGGAGTCGAGGACCGTCCGCTCGGCGGCCACGAGCGTCGACCCACCGGCCACTGCCCCGACCAGGAGCACGCCGAGGACGGCCAGCGCGATCGTGGTCCGGTCCACGGGCATTCACTCCGATCCGTCCGGCGTTTTATCTCGTGCCCGTGAGTGATCCGTTCGTATCCAACTCATGTTTGTAAATAACGTGTGACACGCTATTGACGCCCACGGCGTAAATCGCTGGTGGCCGAAGTTGGCGGGTCCTCCCGAGGTCGACGGCGAACAAGCCAGTACCGTGGAGTTCGCGTTTCACGACCCGAGATTGAACTCACTCGTTCCCGTTCGCTCGCTCACCTCCCACTCGCTGCTCAAATCTCCGTTTCGCTTCTCTTCAGCGCGGACCGCTCGCTGTCGCTCACGGTCTCTTGCGCTGAAGAGAAGCGTCCGGACGGAGATTTGAACTCCGGTCCCTGGCTCCGCAAGCCAAGAGGATAGTCCACTACCCTACCCGGACTCGATTCATCCTTTCGCGGTGCCGGATAAAGGGGTTACGGTTCGACCACCTGCGGGCTGTAAGCGATCAAAACAAACACCTGTTTGATACTACGAAGTATCCTTTAGACAAGGACTCGTTCGACCGAGTATGAACCGACGACAGTTCCTCGAATCGACGGCGACAGCGGGAACAGTTGGTCTCCTCGCAGGCTGTCTGAACAGCGAGGCCTCCGAGAACGAGTCGACCACAGAGAACGGCAGCGAGACGGCCACAACAGACGAAAACACTCCGACGACTGACGAACCGACCGAAACCGAGACAGCCACGTCGACTCCCGACGACACGACAACCGAAACCACCGACGACGGCGACTCAATCGGCGAAGGCACGACCACTGAACCGGATCGTTCCGGAGAAGGCAGTTGGGCCAACAGTGGGTCGATGGACGGCATCGAGTTCGAGTTCAGTTCCGAAGCTCCGGCATGTGGTCAGGAACGCAACGAAACGGACATCGAGTTCGACACCGACACTGGCGAGGTCCTCGTCGAGGGCATCATCAGCGGCAGTGACCTCTGTAAGCGTGCGCAATTAGCCGATCTCATGTACGACCGCGAGGAGAGCCACCTGACTATCGCAGTCGAAGCCGTCGACCGCGAGGATGTCGAGGCGTGTGCCCAGTGCATCGCTGAAATAGCCTACAAAGGACGGTTCTCCTTCGAGGAAGAGATTCCCGAGAGCGCTTCGGTCAACCACAACGGCCACGGTGTCGCAAGTGCCGCCCATGGCTCGGTCAGTGCCGATCCCCCGAGTGAGACGACCGACGAGTGACGAGCCGGAAAACCGCACGACAGCAGTCCTACGCCGGCCGACGACAATACTTAAACGGACCGCTACCGTGCCCATCGGTACACAGATGGGTGCGATCGAAGACGTTTTCGAGGACCTCGATACCGACGTCTCCGAGGAGGCGTTCCGCGAGGCGGTCGAGGAGAAAGTCGAACAGATGGGGGGGCTAGCGGACGAGGAAACGGCGGCGATGCTCGTCGCTCACGAGTTGACCGAGGACGAGGTCGAGACCATCGCCGACCTCGAAGCCGGGATGGAAGAGGTCCAGTTCCTCGCGAAAGTGCTCTCGGTCGGCGAGTTGCGGACGTTCGAGCGCGACGGGGAGAGCGAGGACGGCCGAGTGATCAACGTCGAGGCTGCCGACGAGACTGGATCGGTCCGCTTGACCTTCTGGGACGAACAGGCCGTCGCGATCGACGAGGGTAAACTCGAAGTCGGGGATGTCCTCCGGATCCAGGGCCGACCACAGGACGGCTACAGCGGTCTGGAGATCAGCGTCGACAAGGCCGAACCCGACGACGAGGCGACGATCGACGTCGAGCCCGGCGACGGCGAGACGATCGAGGCACTCACGCTCGGTCAGTCGAACGTTTCCGTCCGCGGGGTGGTACTGGACACTGAGGGGATCCGGACGTTCGAACGCGACGACGGTTCGGAGGGGCGGGTGGCCAACCTGGCGATCGGCGACGAGACCGGACGCGTCCGGGTGACACTCTGGGACGAGCAGGCCAACACCGTCGAAGAAGTCACCGCAGACGATACCGTCGAGATCGTCGACGGATACGTCCGCGAGCGCGACGGCGATCTGGAGGTCCACGTCGGGGAAGAAGGCGCCGTCGAGCAACTGACGGACGCAGACGTCGAGTACGCTCCCGAGACGACTCCCATCGATGAGGTGAAGATCGACAAGACGGTCGACATCGGCGGGGTCGTCCGCTCGACGGATCCCAAACGGACGTTCGACCGAGACGACGGCTCGGAAGGACAGGTCAAGAACGTCCGTATTCAGGACGACACGGGTGATATCCGGGTCGCGCTGTGGGGTGAGAAGGCCGACCGCGAACTCGCGCCAGGCGACGAAGTCGTCTGTGCAGACGTCGAAATCCAGGACGGGTGGCAGGATGACCTGGAGGCCTCGGCCGGTTGGCAGTCGACAGTCGTCGTCCTCGAAGACGGTGCATCGATGGCGTCCGCGGCCGACGCGACGACCGATTCGGACGTCGGTGACGACGGCGCGACCGGATTGTCAGACTTCGCCGACGAGAGCGGTGACGCTTCCGAGAGTGCGACCACCGAGGACAGTACAGACGACGGAACGCAGGTCGAGTTCACCGGGACGGTCGTCCAGACGGGTGATCCGGTGATCGTCGACGACGGCGAAGAGACCGTCACCGTCGAGACGAACGAGTCGGTGCGGCTGGGCGAGGAAGTGACAGTCCGCGGGCGACGGCGCGAGGGCGACATCGAGGCCGAAGAACTGTTCTGAGACGATCGAGTCACTCGATCGGGACGTTCCCGCGAGCGTGAGGAAACTCTTAAGACCCAAACCGCCCCCGTGTGGCGTATGAGCGTCGAGTTACCGTTCGCCCCGGTCGATTCGATCATCCGGCGTAACGCCGACGGGTTGCGGGTGAGTGCCGAAGCGACGGAAGAACTCACGCGCCGTATCCAGTCCAGAGGGGCAGAACTGGCCGTCGACGCGGCCGAACGTGCCGAATCCGACGGTCGGAAGACGCTGATGGCCGCGGACTTCGGAGTGGGGACCGTCCCCGAGAAGGACGCCCTCGAGTTACCGATCGCCCCGGTCGATCGCATCGCGCGGCTGGACATCGACGACCGCTATCGGGTGGCGATGGACGCGCGGATCGCGCTGGCATCGATCCTCGAGGACGAGGCCGACGACGTCGCCGCCGCCGCGGCGCTGCTCGCCGAGCACGCCGGACGCCGAACGGTTAAGGGGGAGGACGTCGAAGCCTACTTCCAGTTGCAACAATACGTTGAATGAAATTCGGCTATCGCGAGATCTGCCTCCAGCACGACACCGGCAGCCGCCATCCGGAGAGTCCCGACCGTCTGCGGGCCATCAAACGGACGCTCGACGACGCCGACGATGTCGAGTACGTGGCGGCCGACGCGGCGACGAAGGCCGAGGTCGCGTCCGTACACGACGGCGAATACGTCAGGTCGGTCCGACAGTTCTGTGCGGACGGCGGCGGTAACTGGGATGCCGATACGGTCGCCGTCGAGGAGACCTGGGACGCCGCGATGGCCAGTGCGGGTCTGGCCGCTTGGGCGGCTGAAGCGGCGCTGGACGGCGCCAACGGCGCCGAGACCCCGTTCTCACTGGGGCGGCCGCCGGGCCACCACGCCGTCGCCGACGACGCGATGGGCTTTTGTTTCGTCAACAACGTCGCCGTCGCGGCCGAGCGTGCTCTCTCGGAACGAGACGTCGAGCGAGTGGCCATCCTGGACTGGGACGTCCACCACGGCAACGGAACCCAGGACATCTTCTACGACAGGGGAGACGTCTACTACGCCTCGTTCCACGAGGAAGGGCTCTATCCAGGGACCGGAGATATCAGCGAGTCCGGCGAAGGGGAGGGCCAAGGGACGACGTTGAACGTCCCGTTCCCGCCAGGCTGTGGCAACGCCGACTATCTCGCGGTATACGATCACGTGGTTGAGCCCGAGTTCGAAGCGTTCGCTCCGGACCTCCTGCTCGTGAGTGCCGGCTTCGACGCCCACGAACAGGACCCCATCTCACGGATGCTCGTCTCGACGGCCGGGTACGGTGTCCTCGCCAGGCGGCTGGCCGACTTCGCCGACCGGATCGACGCGCCGCTGGCGTTCGTCCTCGAAGGTGGCTACGGTCTCGAGACTCTCTCCTCCGGCGTCCGTGAGGTCCACGAGGTTCTCGGCGGTCGTGATCCGGAACCGGTCGAGGAAGAGCCGAGTGAGGACGGCCGCAACGTTCGTGACGCGCTTCAATATCAGGGTTTCGGATCACAGTAAGCCGCGAATTCGCGACCAAACTCGTCGGCGAGATCCGCGACAGATTCACCGATCAACACGTCGTAATCGTCCGTTAGCGCCCTCTCGACGGCCGTACCAAGTGCCACGTCGAAGACTGCGTCACTCCGGAGCAGGGCCTCCGGGGCCCGGAACTCGCGTTCGCGTTCGACCACGTACCGATCCCCCGCAACGAACGGACCGTACGCCTCGTCGTCGCAATAGGCGTCGTAAAAGCCCTCAGCGTGGTCGCGGACGTGGACCGGCGGCCCCTCGTGACGTTCGACTGTCGGACGCTCGGCGACCGCCAGTTCCGCCAGCAGGACGGCCCGTTCCTCGGCGAACGCGGTAGCGCGGAGCACGTCGAAACCGTGACGATCGAGCAGGCCGACGATGCCGTTCAGGGACTTCTCGAGTTGCGGGTAGAGGTCGTCCTCGACGAGATCCGGCGTCTCGAACGTGATCGCGACGGGCGTCGTCCCGCGATGATCGAAGAACGAACGGACCGTGGCGGGCGAAAGTGGATCAGGTTCGGACGGTTCGAACAGTGACTCCCGAGGGTCGGCGAACAACTCGCGGGCGTAGTGCTGGAAGATAGCGAGGTTTTCCGACGAGAGTGCGGCTGCGACGTTCCGTGCGGGATCGGTCGGATCGATCACTACGAGGTCGTCCTCGAAGGTGGCCTCGCCGTGGGACTCCGGATCGAACCGGACGGGAGGATGCCAGTCGGCGCCAGCCTCGACCAGCGGCAAAAAGCCGCCGTGTTCGAGGACGAGTAGCTCGGTTAGATACCCCGAAAACCCGCGCGTCCGGAGATCGCTACCGTAGACGCCGATCCCCTTCAGGAAGGCCTTGCAGAGCCGGACATCCGCAGTGAGATCGTCGTCGAGACGGGATTCGAGATATCGAGTGTGGAACGGGGTTCGATCGACAGCCGACTGGATCTCCGTTGCATCTTCGACGGCGTAACACGGTACCAGATCGACGTCATAGCCGTCGATCTCCCCGACTACGTAGGGGTGTTCGGCGTACTCTTCGTGTCCCTCGTGGAGCACAGCGTGACCGATGTCGAGTCCTACCGATTCGAGGGTTTCGCGATCGATGTCGGGCGCGAATCGGACGAAGACGTCAACATCGCGATCGCCGGCGATCCAGGTGTCCCTGGCGGTGCTGCCGACGAGCATCACGTCGGCCTCGAGATCGCGGGCGTCGATCGCGCTCTCTGCACGTTCGATGACGGTCTCGGCGACATGGCGGAGGGAACGGCGTTCCTCGGCGTCGGGGTCGACGCGTTCGCGGACCGACTTGAGAACCGACGTGACCGCGTCGCTCATGTGTCGAGTGATTCGGCAGGGACGGGAAAGCGTATCGGTGCGATGTGATCGCCGTCGGGCGTCCGGCTCGAAACGAAAGCCCTATCAAATAACTCCGATTACCTCGGGATGCCTGCCGCCGTAGCTCAGATGGTAGAGCACCACGCTGTTAACGTGGTTGTCCCAGGTTCGAGTCCTGGCGGCGGCGTCGTTCTATCGCGAACAAGACGGTGAGCATAGCGAGGGTGAACGAAGTGAGCCCTCGATGCGAGCAGTGAAACCGCGAGCGAAGCGAACCGTCCGTGAGCGATGTGGACGAGATCAGCCAGGACTCGAGCAGACGAGTCGCAGGCCCGGAACGGCCGAACGAAGTGAGGCCGTATGCCCGGAACGTCTCGGCGAGTTCGAGTCCTGGCGGCGGCGTAAAATCGCTCAGCGATTTTCCGGCCCACGAGAACTGCAGAGCAGTTCTCGGGACGGCGCTTCTCGATTCTCTTGTGAGGGGTTTCATCGCCGAGCAACAGCGACATCGATATGCGGCGCAACCCCAGGATTCGAGCCCGGCAGTCGCAGCCCGCACAACCGAGCGGCGCGAGGTGAGCAGGACCGTCTGCAGACGTTCGAGTCCTGGCGGCGGCGTCCTTCTATCGCGAACCGTCCGTGAGCGTGCGGACGAGATCCGCCAGGACTCGTGCAGACGAGTCACAGCCACAATGGAGCGAAGCGAACGAGCTCGCAGTGGCCCGCGAGAAGAAGCCCTGAGGCAATGAAACCGCATGCTGGGAATGTTCTCGCGAGTCAGAGTCCTGATAGCGGTTTCGTAACGGACTCTCGAACCGTTTCGAACATCGCAACCCGCTCGAATACGTCGCTTCTATCAATCCCACCCGTGCTGGCGAAGACGGTACAATTTAGTTAACCGACGAGATATGATCGAATAAGGGCCCGTATCTCAGTCTGGTTAGAGAGAGCGGCTCATAACCGCTTCGTCCTTGGTTCAAATCCGAGCGGGCCCATCCAGATTTTGCAGGTTTTGTGGCCGACGATTTCAATAGGTAGACGGTGTATATCGCCGATTCTATGATTTTGAGCAGTGAAACGGATCGGTGGTTCGGGTAGAGTTCAACCATGCGATGGAAGGATACGGCTGCAGTCGGGCGGTTTTGAATGGTCGAAGGGTGTTTTCATGACTTATCAGAGGTGGTGCTCTTCTTATATCCCAAATTTGGTGCGGGTGTTTTCAAACGATATCATAGTTCTTTGAGCCAGAGACGGGCGAGCCGCGTGAATTCTTCAGGGCACTCGCTAAATATACATATATTTGTAAAATTATTGAGCCCGGAATAGGGGTACAACTTTCTAATACCAGACTCGAGGACTGTTCACTTTCACCGTGGTTGCCGTACGTTATTGTACCCCCGCCATCAGGTTATAGTTATGACGAAGCTTCTCCATCTAAGTGATACCCACCTCGGCAATCGACAATACGGAAGCGATACCCGCAGAGACGACTTCACTCGCGCTTTCGAGGGCGCTATTGACCGAGCGCTTGAAGAGGACGTCGATGCCGTCATTCATACCGGTGACTTGTTCCATCGCCGTACACCGTCGCTTCCCATCGTCACAGACTGTATCGAGATTCTCAGAAAACTGGCCGATGCGGACATTCCCTTCTATGGTATCGTCGGGAATCATGACCGGAAAATGGACCAACAATGGTTGGACCTCATTCGCGAAACAGGGACGGCAGAGCGACTTGATCAAACACCGACGATGGTGAACGGTGACGTCGCCCTCTACGGCATTGACGCCGTCACGAGCCCAGCTTGGCACGCAGCAGACTTCACTCTCGAAGACTCTCCTAACCCGGACGCGTTCCGGCTACTGGGTATGCACCAACTTTTCGAGCCACTCGTCCCCGAATTCTATGCAGATCACGACTTGGCTGACGTCCTCGATCGAGTGAATATCGACATTGACGCAATCGCCCTCGGTGACTACCACAAGACGGAGAGCAGTATCGTCGAGGGTGTCCCCGCGTGGTATGCCGGTTCGACCGAACGCTGTGCGACAGACGAAATCGAGCCGCGTACCGTCAGTCTTCTCGAAATTGAAGACGGAGACCTCGAACGCCGGGAACTCGAACTCGACACCCGAGAATTCGAATCGATCCGCATCGAATTTGACGAGGGTGATAGTCACGGATATGCCCGCGACGAATTGGATCGCCACCAGCTTGATGACAAGGTTGCCATCGTGACGCTCACCGGTGAGCGGACACCAGTCACGTCAAGCGACGTGTACGATATGGCGGTGGACAAGGGCGCAGCTGTCTGCAAAGTGGATGATGATCGCGGTCGCAGACAACTCGACTTGGACGGAGGGCCGCAGGGAGACATCCAAAGCGCGGATAAACTCATCGAGGAGAAGCTTGCTGATCAGCATCTGAGTGAGATTGCCACTGAAGTCGAAGAGCGCGTTCGCACGGACGACAATCTCGCTCAGACAGCCATCGACGACACCATGGAAGAACTCATCCGTGAAGCGCAGGCAGACGCTTTCGACGAGCGTGATACCGAACTTGAGCTTGGCGAGACCGCCGAGGAGGTGAACGGGGAATGAAGATCAAAGCGCTCACACTGCAGAATATCCGGAGCTACGAGGACCAGACTGTCGAGTTTCCGGATGGGACGATTCTGATCCGGGGTGACAATGGTGCTGGGAAAACCTCTCTTCTGATGGGGATCTTCGGCGGGCTGTTCCTATCGAAGATCCGGAACGTCGGAACGAACGACTTCAATCTGGATGATCTGGTACGGCGTGGTGAAGATAAAGGGACCGTAAAGCTGGTCTTCGAAATCGATGGATCGGAATTCACCGTGACCTGGGAGTTGCACACGACAGGTTCCCAAAATAGTGCGACACTGGATTCAGAGTCGTTTTCGGACCCAGTAACCGGTATTACGGACGTCCGGGAAGAGGTGATCGGCCTACTCGGCATGGACGAAGAGGACTTCTCCAGTTCTGTCTACGTCAAGCAGGGTGAAATCGACCGTCTCATTGAGGCTGGTGATCGTGCTGAGATGATCGACAGTCTCCTCGGATTAGACGAACTCGACGAGCACATCGAACGGATGAAACTCGCACGTCGCGGTGCCGGTCGAGTTCAAGAACGGAACAAAACGAGTCGAGAGAACTACGAGGAGGACCTTGACAACATCGAGAAAACAGAAGCTGAGCATGAGGACGAGATCCACTCCCTCACTGACGATATTGCCGATCTTGAAGCAGATATCGAAGATATCGAGTCCTTCATTGACGAACTCAAAGACCACCAAACCAGCATCGAGAGCGATATCGAGGACTACGAAGACCTGCAGGAGCGCAAGACGGAGAAACAGGAGCAGATCGAGGAGGTTCAAGCGAAGCGGGCCGACCAACAGTCGATTATCGATGAAAGTGAGGCCACCATCGAGGAGGCACAAGACGAGATCGACACGCTCGAAAGTGACATCGAAACCCTCGATTCAGAGGTCGAATATGACTTGACTTCTGCAGAGAGCGCCGCAGACGCGAACGAGGCCGTGCAGGAAGCCGTTATGGAGGCGACAACGGAACGCAACGATTGCGAAAACGACCTTCAGAACGCCCAAAAAGAATTGGACCGTCTCGAAGATGATCTCTCTGAGGCCGAGACCGAACGAGAGGAACTCAATGAGGAATGTGATGACCTCCAGTCCGACCTCGAAGACGCTACTGACCGCCTCACTGAAGCGGAAGCAGAACGCGAATCGCTAACGACTGAGCGGAACGAGAGTGCGGTCGGGTTCCTTCCCGCGGTTGCTGATGCTGAAGAGGTCACGGATGACCACGAAGAGGCAGTCGAGGCGCGGCTTGCAGACCTCCGCGACGAACGAGAAGACGTGACTGCGACGAAGCGGGAAGTCACGACGAAGCACGACCGAGCTGAAGATGACCTCGAAACAGCCCGTGAGGAACTGGAGACGGCAAATGACGACCTAGCGGACACAGAAGCCGACCTCGAAACGGTGCAGTCCGATCTGGCGACTGCTAAAGATAATCTCACGGCCGCCGAAGCAGAGTTCGAAGAACGGGTCGAGACGCTCACGGACCAGGCTTCTGACTTCGACGTCGCGGTCACAGCCGAGAACTTAGACGAACTTCGTGATACGGTGGTCCCGGACCTCATCGAGGAGACTAACGCGGATCTGAACGACATCGGGAACGCCATCACTGAACATCGCAACGACAAGCAGCGCTACGAAGAAGAACTCGCAGAGATCAAGGAACTCGGTGAGCAGGACAAGTGTCCGAAGTGTGGCCAAGATGTCAAAGACGCGCATATCGAAGAGGAAGTCGAAGAGCTGGAAGCTGCGATCGCCGATGCAAAAGAGTCGATTGAAGACGCCCAAGAGACTGAAGAAGAACTCCAGTCACGGAAAGACGAGTTGCAAGCGTTCCGTGCGGATCTTCTCGACACGATAACCTTCCGCGATGAGACCCTGACAGCGGTACGCGAAGAGGTAGAATCGCTTTGCGAGAAGGAAGACGAATTGCAGTCCCGTATTGCGGAACTGGAGGACACTACCGAAGACTATGAGTCAACGATCGCCGATCTAGAGACGGAGATCGACGAGCTAGCGGACCGCGAGGCCGCGCTTACCGACGAGATCGACGAGATAAACGAAGCAATTGACACGGGCGAAGACATCTTGGACGCGTTCGAGCAGGTAGCCAACCAAAAAGAAACAGTGGCCGACTTCGAGGACGAGATCGCCGATATCGAGGCAGACATCGAGGCCGTCACGGCGGATCTTGCGGATATTGAAGAGGAAATCGGGAATCTGGAGGACGCTATCAACGATCAGGAGGCTGTCGTTGACGACTGTGAGGCCGCGCTCGAAGCAGCTGAGGACCGCGTCGAAGAAGTCGAAACGGTCCAGGACACCATCGAAGATGCAGTCTCGAAATATGAGACCATCAACGAACGCCAGACGACCATCGAGCAGGAGCAACAAACTATCCAGAACGCTCGTGATCGGATTGACGACCTTAACGGCCGGCTCGCTCAGCTTCGAGACGAGAAGGAAGATATCGAGGACCAACTCGGCGACGAGGATGTCGAAGGCTTACGTGAGGACTTAGAGCGTGTCAACGCTCGGATCGAGCAGCGCCAAGAGACGCGTGATGAGTACCAGGCCGAACTGCAGGAAATCCGTGACGAGCGCACACGCCTCGAAACAGAACTCGAATCGCTGCGTGAGACGCAAGCACGAATCGACCTATACGAAGACAAAGAACAGTGGGCAAAGGAAGTCCACGATGAACTCGACGCTGTCATCTCGGTCTACGAAAGCACGAAATCCGATCTCCGGGAACAATACCTCGCCTACATCAACGAGTACACGAACGACATCTTCAAAGAGATATACAAGAACAGTAGCTACCAGCAGGTTCTCATCGAAGAAACGTACGACGACCGGCGAGAAAGTTACGAGTATGATATTCGGCTTCTCCGTGATGACGGGACGACTGAAGACCCGAGCAATGCGAGCGGTGGCGAGCGCGCTATCGTGAACCTCGCGTTACGGGCTGGAATCTACAAACTCATCGCCGAACTGCACGGCGGTAATCGCGGGCAACTCCCGCCGTTCATCCTTGATGAGCCGACGACTTTCCTCGATGAAGGGCACGTCGGGCAACTGGAGCAGATGCTGGCGACCATCAAGGAGTGGGATGTCCCACAGATCATCGTCGTCTCCCACGATGAAACTCTCATCGACGGAGCGGACCACGATTGTCACGTGACGATCGACGAGTCGGATAATACGAGCCAGATCACGATGCGGACTGCAGGGGCTGACTGATGGACACGAACGCACTCAGCATCGTCGAGGACATCTTCGACCATATCGATACGAACATCCCGCGCGATGTCACTCCGCAGGCCAACTACGCTCGCCGACTCTTCGAGCACCTCTCACGAGACGGCGGACGGGTCACTGCTCTCGGCGAACCCGCCTACCAGAAGACACGGATCGACGAACTCGGCACGTGGACCGGTGATCCGTGGGGAACACCAACCTACGGACTCGACGCCAGTACTACACGCCCATTAGAGTTCAACAACGGGCTTATCGTCGATACCGCGTACGCCAAACTCGGCGTCGCCGGGGCTGACACCGACAAGCGGATCGAGGAGGCTGGCACGGTAGAAACGGTTGTATACCTCGCAGACAGCCAAAGTACACTCCATGCCGAACAGTTCGAGGCTGATCACGTCACCGGCGAAGTCGTCCAGTTCCCACCGACTGACCGCTCGGCAACCCTTTCGAAATCGGTTGCTAGCGCCGCGCAAGGCCTTGCAGAGAGTTCCCACGTCGCCGCCCACGTTGACGCGCTCGACGGGCTCCTGTTCATCGACGGCGCAGTCTACCCGCTTGGTGTCCTCTACTGGGTTCTGCTCGATAAAGTCGGCCGTACCACGCCCGCCGGCGCATGGGACAAGCCCGATGAGATCATCCGGAATTATATCGACGTTATCGACACCCAGTATGAACGAGGATATCCGGTCATTGGAGTTGTGAAGACCTCCACCATCAGTCAACTTCTCGATGCCTTAGATGCGAAGCTCGCTGAGAATCACGTGACAAGCGACCACGGCGGCCGGCCCGACGTTCCCTGGACGCGCGACCACCAGTTTATCGCTGAAGTGCTTCGGGACGACAGCCTCGAACACCTTACGTACACGTCCTGGTTCGTCCACAAGCAAGCCCCGGTCGATGGACAATCGTTCGAGCTCTTGGATCCGTACAGCGCGGACTTGTCCCACGGAGATCCGGCCGACTACCGGCGGGCCTTCTTCTACGTTCGCCTTCCGAAAACCGGCGACGTCCTTCGCGTGGAAACACCCCAGCTCATGATCGACGATGAGCAGACCCGAGACCAAATCCAGTACAAAGCCCTGAAAGAAATCGCCCAGACACAAGACGTCCCACGGGCCGTCGGGCGAGCGGATCGGATCGCCCGGATCAGCCGCGACAACCGTGACACGATCCGGGACTTCCTCACTGCCGCCGACTACGCCCACGACTACAACTGGGACGGCCGCTGGAACGACATCGAACAAGCACCCGACACCCAACTCCAATAATGAGCGACAGCACCGACGACATCCTCGACCGCGATCCCGTCAGTAACGACGAATCGACGAGTGCCGACACCGGTACCGATGAACCCACCGGAGAAGACACGGACACAACAGGCACGGAGACGGACGATCAGACCACCGTCCCGGAAACGACAGTTCCGAATTCGTTGACTGACGCTGATGAGAACGAACTCGGACACGTCGTTGCCAGCGAAGAAATCCATGTCACGCGCAGTGAGTATACCGTCAACGCGTTCGTGAAAACTGATTGCCGGGACGGTGTCCGCGTCGGCGACTATGTTCAAGTCCCCTATCCGGGATCGGATCCCAGCGAGCAGGCCGATGAACTGTTCGCCGTCGTCGATGGGCTCCGATACGAACCCTACACGGAACTCGACGACAAATCCGACACTCACAATCGGATCGCGTCAGCACACGCCCTCGACGAGACGGAGTTCGTCCTCGTCGCCGAACTCGAACCAATCGCCATCATCTCGCCGACTGATGATGGACTCGAACGCGGCATCGTCAACAAGATCCCGAAACCCAACACGCCCGTCGCGTTCTCCCTCAATAAGGAGTACCTTCGTACCGGCCTCAATATCCCACAAGACGGTGTCTTCGCCGGCTACCTCTCTGTCGGCGGCGACCGCATGACTGTCGATGGCGATCCGCTCCCGTACTTTATCAGCAACCCCGGTGTCGACCCGGTAAGCGGAGACGTTGAGTCTGGCGAACCTGCAATCTTCCGGCACACCCTCGTCGCTGGGTCCACCGGGAAAGGCAAGACGCACTTCACGAAAAACTTGCTCCGACAGCTGGCCACGGACAAGCGGTATCCGATTGAGAACCACCAGACTGGTGAAACCGAACACAGCCGCCTCAACCTCATCATCCTCGATCCCGAAAACGAGTACTCCGAAATGCGGAACGGCAACCCCGAACTCCGAGACAAGGACGAACTCGTGCGTCGGCTCGAACGAGACGGCATCGAGGTCGGCGGCATCGATAACTTCGAGACGTTCATTCCAGATATCGGAAACACGAACGCTCCGACAACTGGTGAAAGCCGAAACCTGACGATTCCGTTCTCCCTCGTCGAGGACCGCCCACAGCTCCTCATGCCGTACCAACCAACGGAAGTCACTCGTGGTGCTCTCGAAAACTGTATTGACGCGTACTTCTCCGATGCAGATGACCCGAAGTACAACAAGTTCCTCCAGTTTCTCCGTAATAATGAGGACTCAGAGAGCCCGCTCCGCGATGGGTACAATATCGAAGACGGTACGTGGGGCGCGATCATGCGTCGCGTCACCGACGCCGCATACAGCGACGTCTTCGATCACGGCACGAATCCTCTTCCCGACGTGTCAAACGCCGTCTTCCGCGAAGGCCAAGCCACAGTTATCCCAACCAGCCACCTCCACGGCGCGAAAGAGGAACTCACCGTCCTCTCTATCCTCTCGTATATTATCGACAACAAGATCGACGACTACAACGTCGATCCCAACGTCAAGGACACGCCACTCCTCGTCGCCGTTGACGAAGCTCATAATTACGTCTCTGACCCCGGCACCCTTCGGGAGCAATATATCGTCAACCGTGCCCGTGACGCCGTCAAGCAGGGCCGTAAGGACAAGTTGGGTCTCTTCATGATCACACAGAA
Organism: Halorhabdus amylolytica; assembly: GCF_004944975.1. GTDB lineage: Archaea > Halobacteriota > Halobacteria > Halobacteriales > Haloarculaceae > Halorhabdus > Halorhabdus amylolytica. The sequence goes on along the minus strand of NZ_SPQG01000002.1, from coordinate 28,994 downwards.
TCCCGAAGACATCGACGGCGACATCCTCAAACAGACTAATACGAATATCTTCCTCGGGCTCCGCGAAGAAGTCATCAATAAAGTCCCTTCCGTCCCCCGTGGCTTCGAACAGGACCTCCAAACATACGGTAAAGGTCAAGCAGTCATCAAGGCTCCCGACGTTGAGGCTGTTGAAGTCAAGGGGCTCCGTTACTGCCTTACTCAACACAGTAACTGAACTCCTATATATACTATCATTTAATGAATAGAACTAAATGACTGTTCCGCCACATTGGCCCTATGAATCGAGTTCCGGTTTCTTCGAGCAATCTTAGCAGTGTAGGATATGATGAGACGAATCAAGTTTTAGAGATCGAATTTAACGGTGGAAGAGTCTACCAGTATTTCGATGTCCCCAAACGAATTCACCAGGAACTCATGAATGCTAATTCGCACGGTAAATACTTTCATCGGAATATCAAAGATAACTATAGCCACGATCAGATCAAATAATGCGCATCAATTCAGTCCGTGTCCAAAATTTTCGGAGTCTTCGAGATGCACAGATCGAATTTAATGAGCTAACTGCCCTGATAGGATCAAACGGCGCTGGAAAATCTTCGTTCCTTAAAGCATTAGATCTCTTTTATACAGCGAACACCTCGTACTCCGAGGAAGACTTCTACAATCGCAACACTAACGAAGAAATCAGTGTCCAAGTAGAATTCACAAATTTGGGTGAAGACGCTAAAGAAAAATTCAGCCCATACACTGGTGGTGAAACATTAACCGTAGAGAAAGTAATGGAGTATCCAGATAACCGTGGCAACCAAAGATACCACGGGAACCGCTTGTATAATCCTGATTTCGATGGATTCCGTAATGCAAGTGGTCACAATCTTCGCCGGGAATATGAGGATCTATTTGACAATGGCTACAGTGAGTTGCCGGAGTATCAAAACCAGGAAGAAGCAGAGTCGGTCTTGCGAGAGTGGGAAGAAGAACACCCCAGCCGGTGTGAGCGTAGACGGGATGACGGCCAATTCTTTGGATTTAATTCGGTTGGTCAAGCCGCTCTTGAGGAATTTACACGATACATCTTGATTCCCGCAGTCCGTGATGCAAGTGAGGACGCCGATGATAAACGAGGGAGCCCTCTAACAGAACTAATGGACTTAGTCGTCCGTGCAGCACTCTCGGAACGGGATGAACTGGAAGAATTTCAACGGGCCGCTCAACGTCGTTATGCAGAGCTAATCGAAGATGCATCAGAAGCAGAGCTCAGTCAATTAGAATCCGACCTCTCATCTACGCTCGAAACGTTTGCACCCGGCGTTGGTGTAGATCTTTCCTGGGATACGGAGAATGTCATCGATATCCAGATGCCTCAGGCAGATATCAAGTTGGAAGTAGACGATTTTGTCTCGGAAGTGGAACATGCAGGCCATGGCTCCCAGCGGGCATTCATCATCTCTCTTTTACAAAACTTGGCAGTCCATAGCGAAGACATGAACTCTCCCGATGAAGATGAAGGCGACTACGATCCGAGCCTTATCCTGGGTATCGAAGAGCCTGAACTATACCAACACCCGAATCGCCAGCGCCATCTCATGTCCATTCTATCTTCATTTGATGATCAGGGGATAGCAGGCACAGCTAGTAGCGTTCAGGTCGTATATTCAACACACTCCCCCCTGATGGTGAGTATGAAACGATTTGACGACATACGCAGCTTATCGAAGATAGAAGCTGCAGAAGATCTTCCCAAGCAAACCCAAGTCAAACAGAGCTCATTAGAGACCGTCGCTCGACAGATGGAAGCTGTTTTTGACGCAGATGAAGGAACATTCACCGGCGAATCAACACGTGCTCGTTTGGAACCAGTGATGACTCCCTGGGTTAATGAGGGGTTTTTCTCGGATGTGGTTGTATTGGTTGAAGGGCTTGAAGACCGGTCTGCTCTTCTAGGACGGGCGAGTGCTAGAGATATCGATCTTAGCTCCCAGGGTGTTGCAGTCCTTCCCTGTAATGGGAAAACTAAAATCGGCCGTCCCGCGATAATTTTCGAACAATTAGGGAGATCTGTCTACGTAATGTTTGACTCAGACCACGATGATGAATCAGAGACAGACATCAATAAGCGGTTACTTCGCCTTGTTGACGCGGGAGAAGAAGAAGACTGGCCTTCAGGAGTCTATGATCGGCACGCTTGTTTCCAAGAGAATCTAACCGAATGTATTCGAACCTCTCTTGGACCTGAATTCTATGATGACGCACTTCGGGACGCCTGTGACAAATACGGATACCATAAACAAATTCGGGGAGCAAAGAATCCGACAGTCATGTCTAGTTTATTCGAGACTGCAAAAGAGGATGACCGATCAGTACCGAAGATAGACGAAATCATTGACCAAGTCCTCACTCTAGTATAATAGCGGATCAGTAGCCAAAGAAGAGTACGCACATAATTAGAGAACCTACTCTCTACCTAATTACGATTCAACCCAATGGGCACTGTCTAGTTGAGGGATTGAGGAACGAGCAGGCTGTAGTGAGAGGTGGTCATGACACTCACAGACCTGCTCAAGAAGCGCTTAGACGTGGAGAATCAAGATACTTGGAGAACGAGCGCACGCCGACACTCGTCCGCTGTTTTTGCGATTCGACTTCATTCGATGGGGCTGTCGTTACGTGAAGTCGAGGCTGTTTTAGACTGGCTGGGTGTCGATCGCTGCCACCAAGCGATCTGGTATTGGAAGGAAACAGCCGCAGAAACACAGAGCGACCCGCCGACGGCAGCGCCGTCGTAGGTTGCGGTCGATGAGAAATAGATCGAAGTGGTTGGCGAAGAGTAGTGGCTCTACGCCGCCATCGACACCGAATCGAAGCTCTTGCTAGTACCAACGAAAGCGTGTTGAGCAATGTCGTATAAACGTTGAACGAAAAACTGTCCTGTTGGCTCTTGAAGAAGTAGCGTACCGAATTTGACCCATTTGCCATACGTTTCCCGTTGTCGTCCCTGGCCAGAAGCTAGAGGAAGCCGATTCCGGTCTCTAGGTCGGACGTCATTGGGAGGTGCTCTTTCGCCGCCGCGGTCGCCGCTTGGTCTGCGTAGGCCGTCGTAATCGGCAGCCGGGTCGTTGTATTCGCGACACCGATATGGCACTGTGCCAAGAGATAGACCTGCCGCGTGAGCGTCTCGATATCGGTCCCCCCGTGCTTACGCTCGACCGTGATCGGTCGCGGCGTGCCAGTCGTTCCTTTAGCGAGTGGCTCGGGTTGGCCATACGTCGCGATATATGCCAGGTGTTGCTCGTCGTTGATGCAGGCAATCGCTTTGTCGGGGTTCGCGAATCCGCTCTCCTGATTGACGACTCGGGCAGGCGCCTGCTTGCGCACTTCGACGACGTCGTAGGAGATACCGCGCTCGTCGAGGAACTCGAGGGCCGGCTCGATCGGATCGTTCATGAAGCCGTCACGATGGATGACGATATGGTCGGGGGCGTCGCCGCGGCGCTCTTCGTACCCTAACAGCGACTGTCTAGCGATCCGGCGGAGAGCCGATGCTGGGATTTGTTCGCCTGCCTGTGGCCCTGTGTGTGCGTAACCAAGAACCGCTCCCTCGTTCGTGATCGCAGTCACGGACGCGCCGACGCGAATGCCGTCCTGGCGCCCATCGTCATTGGCGTCGAAATACTGGCCGACGTCGAACGCGAGATAGAGATCGGAATCGCCCGGTAGCGAGCCTTCTACAGTGAACGGAATCCCTCCGGCTGCGCTAATCAGTCCGAGGGCAATATTCTGATGGTAACCAGTCTCCTTCATCGATTTTCGGTCGATCATCTGGGAGTGAAGTCCCTTCCCGGCGAGGACCTCTTTGAGTTCGTCGTAAGGCTGATAAAACGAAGTCAGCGCACCCTCCTCTGGAGGGAGGACTACCAACGCGGCATCGTAGTCGTGGTCGCTCGGGACCTGGCGGCCTACTTGGATGTCGACGTCACCAGGCCCTTCGCTTTTCGGCGTTGGTTCGAACGTGACATCTGACCGGCTGTCCGGCTCGGCCCCCATGGATCTGAGCTTCCGGGAGAACGTGTCCCAGAACGAATCGGCTTGGTCACCCTCCAACTGCTGCGGGTAGACGTAGAGAACGTTGAACGACGCTGGGGGTTCGTAGATGCCTTTCTGGCCGACGTCCTTTGGGTGAGAACCGAGGCGACCGTTCGCGAACTTGAGAACCTCGGCGTCAGTCTCGTATAGCCGTTCAACTCGGAAGTGGGAGTCGCCAGCGAACAGCGGTGCGTCAGCAGGGAAGGAAAGCGTAGTCCCGTCGAAGGGGACATCACCGACTTGTCGCGCGAACTCGACGGCGTCCTCAACGCGAGCGGACGCCGAGCGGCGCATTTTCGGCTGTGCCTCCGCCCAAAAGTCGCCATCGAAGTTCGCAAGGTTCTCAGTGTGTCCCTGAAGAGCCAGTAGCTCTTGTGGGAACGTCTGTTTTCCACCTGAACCCATGGGGTATGCTGTCACAACTCGACGGTTCGCGCTGTCGATTTGTTCGACCTTTTTGTCGTCGATAAGTGGGTTGTCCTCTCGGTGGTAATCGACGACACTCGTCTCGGCGTCAATAGTCGGATCGCGAGCCCGCTCAGACAGGATGCGACCAAGTCGATACCCACGGCCGTTGTAGGTCGTGACCAGTCGAATCCCTGGGTACAGTCGATGGTTCTCGACTTTATCAAGCGTATAGTTGGTCTGGACGCGTGTCTTGGGGTTCACGTGGAGGTAGACCCGTCCGGACGATGCGACGGAGATGGCGCAGTCGAAGCGCTCGTGCAGGCGGAAGTTCCCGGTTCCAGCGTGGATCGGGATGGGGTCGCTCTCCAGGATCTTGTGCATCCCGTGGACGATGAAATTCTGGTCGGCGACGCGCTGTTTGAATGCTTCTTCCACGAGGCGCTGGATTTGCGCTCTTTCGGCCTGGTTCGATAGTTCGAGCGTGCGCTCTCCTGCCTCCTTGAGTCCTCGAATACCCTCGCTTTCGAGATCGCCGTCGCCAGGAATCGGATGGAGAGCTACAACTTCGAGGTCGCCAGCGTACGCCATTGGTGGTGCCCGGTCCCTGTACTCCTCACGGATTTCGCGCATCGCCGTGTACGCTCGCTGGCGGCGCTCGGCAGTAGACTGTGCCTGGTCCCCCGTCGAGATGAGAACGTTATAGACGTAAACCGGGACGTCGTTGATCCGCTGAGCTGCCGGATACGTGGTTAATCCATGGCCGCTAGCCGAAATGTCGCGCGTGTCAACGAGGGCGTCTTCGATCGCCGCATCTTCGTCGTAGTCCGATCCTGTACTCTCGCTGGTGATAGTGCTACTCTGCTCAGTTGCCGTTTGGAAGTCGTTCGTCCCCGACTCAGCCTCTGAGTCAGTTTCCCCGCCGTCATCACCAGCGCTCTTATCAGGCTTGTACTCGTCCGGGACGGTCAAGTCGAACTCCTCTTCAAACGCCTGGATACTCATCGGCGTCAGCTCGATCGTCCACGCGTCGGCGTCAGGATTCCAGGCTCGATGAGTGGTATCCCATGAAAGCCCCTTTAGGCGGCTCTTGACGTCCTCGTCGTACTCGAACTCGATAGCCAGTTTTTCGCCGTATTCGTCTTCAACGATGTCGTAAGAGAACTCGGTCATGCAACACCTCCCTTGGAGGCAGGGATGTACTCAGGCGGCTGTTCACGTTCTTGGGAGTGTTCCTCTTCGTTTTGCTGAACGCGTAGATCAGTGTCTTCGAAGAACGGGTCGTCGGTTTCGATCGTGATCACGTGGCTACTGTGACCCTTGAGATTAGCGACGAAAGAGTCCGTTGCGAGTAGTCCGCCGCGAACGCCGAGTACGCGGCCCTCTCGTGACTCGCCCGCGGATAGCGAGTATTGGTTGGTCGTTAGGCGCTCGTCGAGGGACGGTGCCTCGATAGACGGAACATCGACGACAGCGTCGCGAACGTCCTGTCGGTCGCTATCGTCCCAGAAGTAGCAGTGCTTGAGTTTTTCCGGGATCAGGGCCGCTGTGGCGAGGGCGTCGTCTGTAAGTCGTCCAATGCTGTTCTCCATCGGCTGGTACCACTCATGGCGACGACGCTGAGGCCATTCCTCACCGATAGCCTTCTCAATAATCCCGGCTGCCTTCCGGTTCGGAGCACGGCCGATAGGAATCGCGTGGGAGGCGCCCTGTTCGGCCCAGCGGCAGCGTGCCCGGGACTCCCGACTAATCCCGACCTTGATCCGGTTGGTTGCCGCAAGATAGACAAGATGTGTATGCGAACACGACCGCTGTTTGTAGTCAGGGTAGGGACAAGCCTTGTACTCGCAGTGGGTCGCAGGATGCATCACGCACGTCGTATGAGGGGGCTCTCCCGCACAGTCTGGGCATGGGGACGTCTCGGTTGACTCGCCACAGAGGGTACAGTATTGGTCTTCGGAGATTGTCACTCGAACATCTGTTCCCACGAGTTCGGATAGTGGGAGGTCTGGGCGCTGATGTATCGGTACGCCCGGTTGCGCGAACTTGAGCGCGGGTTCGTCGTTATACCAGGAGACGAAGTCTATGATCCCAATTATCGAGGCAGCATCCGCTGCGACCCGCGGGGAACTGAAGGAAGCGAACGTTTCCTGCTTTCCTTGCATCTACTAGACGTGACACGAAGACAGAGTACAAAAAAACTACGCTGACAAAACAGAAATATTGCTGATGGAGCGATTTGTAACGTTATTCCTAGAATAATCGCATTATTCATAACCCGCCCCGTAGAATCCAGCCTATGAGTAGCGACGAGCGGAAAACTCCCTCTTCAGCTGAGAGTAAAAATACGCATACAGACGAGGAATCAGTCTCGTTTGAGGGCCTAAGTGTCTCTGACCGAATCCATATCGTCCCGCTGGGGTACGAGTACGAGCGAGTTACTGTCCCAGCGATTCGGATGCGTGCAGACCGCGTGTATCTCATCTACCACGAAGGAGACGATCCCGATGAGCGACCAGGGTACTACGAAAAGATTCACGACGATTTAAGAACAGCTGGAATTGATGTTAATGACAACAATGTCTGCAACATCTTCGATATGTATGATACTCTAAGAACAGTTGCCGAACTCATCCAAGGCAATCGGGAACACGAGGTCTACGTCAATCTCGCGTCGGGAGGAAAAGTCACTGCGATCGCGGGTATGATCGCTTGTATGGTCACAGGCGGCGCCGAGCCCATCTACGTGAGTGCTGCAGAATACGGGCAAGACAAAGAGGTACCAGTGGCAAAAAATGTGACGAGCATATCTCGACTCCCAACATACCCAATCCAAGCACCTTCTCGTGACCCTCTCAGACTTCTCCAGTATATCATCAACGAAGGCCCAGTAACGAAACAAGAGTGTATCGAGTTTGCTGTCGCCGCAGGGATTGACCCCCTTGCCGAGCACGAAAACGACGATATACGCGGTTTGTACCGTCTGCTTGATTCCCATTTGCTTAACTCGCTTCGAGAGGACGAGTACGTGGAGACGTACAAGAAAGGCCGGAACAAATACGTCAAAGCGACCGAGGAGGGCCAGAACACTCTCGAAGCGTTCGCTTACATGTTTGACGAAGGCTGACCGCAACTGCGAGACGATGTCTATAGACTTCACGTCCAAGTTATTTGAGAACGTTCCCAACAGTATCGTGCAAGTGAGAAAGAGCAGTCGGGACTCGAATGGACATCGAGAATCAGTGGGTCGAAGAACAGGAGATACTTCGTAGATTTCTGGTTCGCTTCCAAGAGGAAGGGTTGTTTCAACCCCCCTCAACGATTTCAAGCCCCTGACGGGTTGGAAAGGACTCGGTCTTTAGTCAACTCATGCGGATAGGAACTCGCCAGCGCGGGTACAGCGCGCAACTCAAGCCGCATCCGACTGGGAGGCCGCGACATAGAAAGAAGGAGAAGCAACCTTTCTGAGAGAGTAAATTGGTGTCTTCATCTGCCTCGACGGTCATCAAGGAGTCACGGCGTCTGTGATACAAACATTCTGGCTACCCGGCGAGTGAACGCTCTATCTATGGCTGCAACGCCTGCCTCAATAAATTATGGAAGAAAGACCAGGATTTCATCTTCTCGGATGAGTTCCCAATCCGTGGTCGCATGTTCCCACATCTATACATGTGTCTGTTCCACGTCGGAGGAGAACTCGGTTCGCTTAGCGTAGTGTGTGTACAGGGGTTCCGAAGCCGGAGACAATCCAGTTGTCCGTTCGTACAGTTGCTGATTGAGCATCTCCACCTTCTCTTGGCTTGCGCGGTAGAGTTCATTCATTCCGGCGCCGTAGAGGTGGAGGTATAGTCCGTTGGCTTCAAATTGGTGAACGGTGAGCGGTCGCTGAGTCCCTTCTCTTCAATTGCATACTCGTCTACAGGCGGAACAGGCCGACTGCATAGGGAGCGTCCGAAAATCGGAGAGTTTCATGATGACGAGAATCAAAGATTCTTGGATCACTTGGCTCCGTGGCGATTCACGAGACTTCCCCACCCGGAAAGACGATCTCCATCGGGATATCCAATGTTGGATCTTCATCAGAATTGTCATTAGTCTCAGGAAGCGCGGGATAGTCCGCACCGCTGTTTCTCCCAGTCAAACCGACTTTCGCGGCGGTGCCAGCTAAGACAGCTGCGTCAACGACATCGTCAATTCGCCTCTCCGAGATGCGATGGTGCCACGCTGCTTCTTCTCGACGCTCATCGACAAACTCTCTGACATTCTCGTGGAGATCCTTGTCGAGAACATCAAGCAATGCCACTCGGTGGTCCACACCATCCTCACTGTTCTTCGACTGGAGTGGCTCACCGGCTAGCGCCGCAAAGCAAACTTCGGGGTGACCCTCGTAGATACGGTCGATTGCGCCGTTGACTTCCTGGAGGAAAACGTCAACCTCACGAATGCGGGGGAACAGCCACCAACTCTGGCTGCCGAGTGAGTCGTTGTTTTCCTTCTTAGCATCGCAATAGTCATCGCTTTCGACGATATCGCGGGCTGGGACTGAGAAGACCGTGCTCGCTCGATTCTTGAGCATTTCCTTCGCGGCGTGGTCACACTTACGGGTGCCTGATTCTGGCAGCCCGATCGGGATGTCCACCAGTATCGCCTCAGCAGAGTCTTTGTATGCGTGCCAGACGTTCAAGATCGAGGAGTGGGTCGATATGCTGATATCGTCATCGATTGCAACGGTCACCCACAATCCGCTTGCCCAGTCCACCCCAACGTAGGTCATATCGGAAGGCGTCGGGGAAAGTACTTCAAGACATGTGAGATATGAATTCGGCCGGCGACATTTTTGCGGTACTTCACACCCACTCTAGCGCTGCGTTGTGCTGCGCGACATACTCCGGCTTCAAGCTCTCCTCAGGAATGGAGACTCGCTCCCCCGCACGATCGATGATCGTCCGCTGTAACACGTCACTCTCCGTCTCGAACTCGGGATTCACACGCAACCGATAATCCCGATCGATCGTGAACAGCTCACGGTCAAAGGCCGCGTGGTGTGTCTTGCTGAGTGCCAGCACGTTCGAGAGGTCGGCCCGGTGGTCGGGATAGTCACTCCACGACAGGACATGCGCCACGTCCAACAGCCAGGGATGATCCACGCCGGATATCGGACATGTCCGGTCGTGCCGGGACAGCACCGTCGCCCGGAACTCCGGATCAACTGACCGGGCGTGGGTTGTCGCCTCGTACATGCCAGCGTGCATCGCCGTGCCAGACGCGTCCACGGAGGGTGTCCACTCGGAGTCAGCCCACTCGGTGACTGCGCTTTCGACGAACTGGCGGCCATCGGCCGATAACTGATACTCGTCGCCGTGTTGCTCGACGAGTCCCATGCTCCGTAGCCAGTTCACCCGCTGTTTCGCCATGTCCGTCTCGCCTTCACTCCATCCCAGCTCCGGGTGCGTGTCGAGTTGTTGTTCGCTTACCTCGCTCAGAGTCATCGGGCCAGCCGCGAGCGCGTACATGAGGCTCCGGAGGCCGACGTTTCGATCGCACATGATGCGGAGCAGGGTTGAGATATCGCCCGCCGCTCGGTATTCCTGGCCGGCATCGCCGAGTCCCCAGCGATCGTCTGTTTCGTCCAGGAAGCCGACTCTGTGGAGGTACTTGACCCGCCGCATGATCGAGTCCCGGCTTGCAACGTTCGCGAACGCCCCGCGATGCCAGCCGACTAGCTCTTCAGTCGTTGGGTGGTGGGTCTTGACGAAATCCAATATCGCGTCCAAGGTTTCGACGTAGTGATCTCCGCCGCCGAACATTGGGACGATGCTGCGGAGTCGGTCTGGAGGCATGCAGACATAGTGATAGAGCCGGATGATGATCTTTTCCCCGATATAGCGTGTTATAGATACGTTCGAAAACCTGTTACAGTCCTCGATTGATGGTCAGTACAGCAGGATAACCAAATATCACAGAAATTTAATATAACTAGAATATTATAGTTTTCTTGCTGAATATATAGGCTGCATCCATTACGGCACTTTTGTATATTTCGAGCTATCGCTTCTGAACAGGCTGCTTTCTAGGGGATTGAATTGATCGTGCTCCCTTATCTACGAGAACAACGGTTCAGAAATCCATTACGTAGTGGTGAGGCAAATGGATATGGAGACCGCTCCACTGCCACCTGAAGCGAAGCTTTCTTCGAACGAATCACGGAGACGAGCGAGAGCACGTTTGATCTGGGATTTCTTCAATGGCGGTCGGGCATGACGAGCCTTTGAGATTTCAGAAGTGGGCGATCTGATCCAGCGTCAACCCGAGACCCGGCGTATCTACACCAAGAATTGCTCAATCTGATCGAAGCGGAATACCACCATGGCAGCAAAACCGGAAATACAGTTTCAGCCGTTCTAAAGTGAGAATTTCAGAATTTTCAATCGTCTGAGGGGGCTCCGACGTCAGTATCGAGGTATCGGTGGTATTCAAAGTAGTTCTGTTCATCAATATCCTCGACTATTTCTCGAATTCCCCCCTCCAGATATTGCTCCATAATCTCCTTCAATTCCTCTGGAGAGGTATCCTCGTGTCGACGCTCAATCATCGTCCGGAGAACCTTGTCCTGATCTAGCGATTCCATTTTTATCGGCTTATTCGTACTTTCCGGTTCTTCACGCCGCTCTTCTTTGAACCCAACTGCAATCGCCAGATTCGCTATCTGAGTGTTTTCCACCGGATTGCCGTCGTTGTTCTTCAATGTCTCATTGATCGAGGTCGCTACCTTCTCGAATTTCTCGGTCGTAACGTGAACGGTTTGAGCTCCGGAGATTTCGTCGAATTTCATCATTTCACTTTTTTAAGTTTTGAGTCCTTTCCCTCAGGCTTGATTTCGTAGTGAGCACCAATTTCCTGCTGAACGGATTTACCGAGATCACGGAGTTCCGAATCCGTTACGAGCAACAGAAGTGGCTCATCTAGTGACGCAAAGAACTCTCCCTGTGCTTCACTGTTGGTCAAATCAAGCCGTCCAGCAACGGTATCGAATACGACCGTCGAAGAATAACGCGCATACTTATTGAGACCGAAAATAAAGCTGAGAGCGGTTAACTGCGATTCACCAGCCGACGGCTGATGATTAACCATATCTTTTGTCTCGCCATCAACTTCGACTAGCTGGAGAACATAAGAATCGTCCTCATCCGGGGTTCCCCGGAAATCGAGTCCCTTGTAACGTTCGTTCATAAACTCAGACTGCGCTACCTGATCGAACACCTCATTCATCTCATCCCGGATCTTCTTCCGTTTCTCTCGGACATGCTTCTCACGTATCGTTTTCAGTTTCTCAATAGCAGTCTTGGCCGCCCCAATCTTGTCAGTAACCTCTTCCAAATCCTTGTTCGAGGAACGCTCCTCCCGCTTATTCTCTAACTTCTTGATCTCCTGCTGTATTTTCTGAATCTTCTTTTCTCGATCCTCTATATCCTCACGAAGATCTCTGATATCGTTTTCAAGCTGCTTGATGTTCTGTTCCAACGTGTCTCGCTCACTTTCCTCCGGAAGACCTCCTAACTCATCTAACAGTTCATCACGCCGATCCTGCTTTTCCTCGATCTTACTCGTGATTTCTTCAAGGCGGACCTGCTTGTCCCCGGGAGCATCTTCGGGTGGTTCAACAGAATCAAGTCTGTCCCGCATCTCACGTAGTTCAACAATTCTTTCCGTAATTTGCTCCTTCAAGTTTTCATCGTGGTCCTCGTGATCGTGCTGCTTCAGATATTCAATATCATCATTCCCACAGATTGGACACTCGCCCTCTCTGGCTTCCTCAGTTAATTCATAGATAATCTGGTTACGCTCAATCTCCGACAGCTGCTCATCGTATTCCTTAATCTGTCTCTTAAGCTCCTGCTTCAAATCGGCTACATCATCAAATAGAATAGCGTAGCGAAGTTCCTTCCACGATTGGTTCAACTCAGAAAGGATCTTGACCTTATCTTGTTGAAGAACCTGAATTTCCGCTTCCAAGTCGTTGATCTCCTCGATCTTCTCCTCATTTAGCTCTTCGAGCTCCTCACGTGTCTCCTCCAGTATCTTATTCTTTTCCTGAATCTTGTCACGATCATCCTCATTTTGCTCTTTCAGGTCCTTGATATCATCGCGGTACTCCGATATCTCCTGCACAATCTCGTCGCGCTCACTTGCTTCCTCCTCAATCTTATCTCGACGAGGAATCAACCGGTCCTCTAACAGATCCTCAAGATCGTTTTGAGCATTGATTATTGTTCGATGCTTGAGAACGGTCTCAATTTCACGCTTCACCTGCTGCCCGGCATCCTCCTCAATCAGCCTCTGGATCCGTTCACCGTCTAAAAAGAAAAATTCCTTCAGCTGCTCAGGTAGGATCTCTTCAATCTGGTTCTGAGCCTCTTCATCAGAATAGGTATTGGTATTTCCGATTAATGTCGTCTCTTCGTAGGCACGGCCTTGTGTATGGTTGAACCGGTCAATTTCCCGGATGAGAGTATAGCTCCGTTCCCCCTCTTTGAATTTAATTTCTACCGACATTTTCTCTTCTCGGTCCTGCTTTGCACGTTCGTTCCAGTGCTCCGAATAATTCGTACCGGGTCCATCTCCACCGTATAGACCCCACTGGATCGCTGTATGAAGACTGGTCTTTCCTCCTCCCTGATCACCTTCTACTACGTGTATGGAACCATCGCGATCGGTAAGGTCCAAGTGGGAATCCCGGTATGGCCGGAAGTTGACTATCTCTACAGATTGTAGTTTCATTTTTTATCTTCGAGGTAGTTATCTAAGAACCCTTCAAGAGCGTCTTTCTTTCCGCGACGTCTTGTTTTGTAGAGTTGCTGATCCTCCCAGTCGAGAATTTCCCGTAACATCTGTTTTGTGTGGAAGTCCTTAACTTCCTCATCTAGGATATCCTCGATGTCCGGATCAATTCCTGTCATTCGAGATCGTACTGCGTGATGGCACGACTTAATCTTAAAATACGGGGATCATTCTCCATCTTATTCGCTGCATCGGCATTCATAATACGTAGACGCTGCAGTTCGCGCTTAATCAGCGAAATCTCAGCAGGGACAAGATCAGCCTCCCCTGCTTTGATTTTCTTAAGATCAGCTGGTAAAGTGACGAAGTCATAGAGATGGGCCGGTTCATCACTTTCTGCTTCACGCAAGATACGGCCACGTCGCTGCACGGCCTCTCGCTCCGTGGTAGAACTTGTTACCAAGATAGCGGAGTCACACTCAGGTACGTCGATACCCTCTGTAAGGCAATCAATAGAAACCAAGACATCAATTTTCCCTCCCTCAAAATGAGTTAACAGATTCTCTTTTTCGCTGGAGGGGAGACGACCGAGGAATATCGAGACGGTCTTCGTAGTATGATCGTCGACTTCCTCGACAACCTGTTCAGTGTGCTCTTCAGTATTACAGTAAACTAAGGTCCGTGTTCCTGCTTCATCAATCAACGACCTCGTAACATCAAGTTTAGCTGAACACTCCTTAACAATCCGAGCTCGATCCATCACCTCAACCTTCAGATCCGGATGCCGATCTGATACCTCAATTAGAGACTGGTCCTCATAGGACTTGTACGTATTATACAGGTGGGAAATCTCGGTAGAATGATCACGGAACCGCTTCCGTTCGCTGTCCGACAAGACAACCGGGTGAATGTGGTATTCGTACTTGCTAAGCACTTCGTATTCTTCTATTGCATCTTCTATTGATATTTCGTGGATAGTGTCCCCGAAATATTCGATAATAGCTTCATCGCCGGGATCGTCACGGAATGGCGTAGCACTCAAAGCGATTCTGGCTCGATCCGCTTCCAGATCCGGGAAGATAGTTCGGCGGAGATTAGAACCCAAGTTGTGTACCTCATCCGCAATCACTGCAATCCCCGACTCCTTATTCGAATTCACTCGTTCGATGACGTCTTCCATCGTGCTAGGATGCATTGTTGACACCACGAACAGAGGATCCGACCGCTCAGTAAAGAGATAGTTCTGCAAACGTTCACGCCAATTCGTATCTCCCAGACACCGGACGATACTGCTCTCCGGGAAGAACCGCGTGATATTGTCACCATCTACCCACTGATTGACCAAGTCCTTCGTCGGAGCAAAGACAACAACAATATCGGAGTCCTCAACCGCGTGCTGCATCGCCAAAAGCGAGGTCCAGGTTTTCCCTGTGCCTGTCGCGTGATCAAGAACAAGTCGATTCCCGTTATCAAGAAATCTCTGGATAGCCTCTTCTTGATACGGCCGCAGTTCAATATCCTCACGGCCGCTTACTCCGTCACTCCCGCCAAGAATAACTTCATCCCAGTCGGGCTCGGACTCCGGGGCTTTCTCGATTAGATCCCTGCGAAGCGCCTCCGGAAAATCGAACACAGCAGACTCCGGATCCTCATCATTCCATAGCTGCTCAAACTCATCTATCTGCTTATCCAGCCGGGTTTTCTCATCCCACTCATTTTCCTCAGATTTCATCCAATTCCGGAAAAGGCTGAAGCTCTCTCGATTCTGCTGCAACGCTTTGAACGACTCATTAGGCGATCCGGTAATCCCGATCGCGTTATCCTCGTCATCTCTGAAAATAGCAATCTTCTGATGCCACTCTGCCTCTTGCTGTGTCTGTAACCTTCCCAATTCATCGGTTACCACACCAACCTTGATTTGCAGAATATCCTCGGCAACTAACCATGCCAAGGCCTCAATCACCTCCTCACGGCTCCCCTGCTTTACCCTCTCCCACTCAATCCGTTTTGACAAAACCTCGTCAGAGTGACCCTGATTAATCGCTTCAATATCTTCCTCGTAAAGCACAACTCCAGGAAGAAGGCGAATTGTCCCACCTTTCTCGATGAATTCAGGCAGTCCTTCAGAAAACAGCTCCAAAACAGAAGACGAAAAGCTGCCGGTTATCCGATCGTAATAAGTCGAGTGCTTGAGCGCAGGAATAAAGAACTCCTCCAAAATATCCACGTGCCCAGGATAGTATCCCTCCCACGGGTAATCCCTCAGAGACATCTATCTCAATATTGAATCTGGCCTATAATAGAAATTGCCCCTGAAAATTATCTCCATGCGAAGGAAGAGTCTATATTAGATCAACTGAGAGCTAGATCGTCAATTCCGAGAATCTCTATCTGATCTGCGGTATCATCTTCGCTTCCTTCTTGACTTCCACCACGACGCGGATTGTCCACAGCAAGACCGACGTTACTCACGATCGGCGGCCACTCCTTCTGGGCGAATTCCTGTTTCCATTTGTTCGTCCCAACAGCCCGTTCGACCCAATCAGACAAGCTGATCTTCTCCTTGTAATCGTAATGCCGCCCCCCTTCGTAGACATACAGATCACCAATAGACGACATCCCAGACTGTGTTATTGCCTGTTCAAGGAACTCGCTGGTAGAATATACGTTTACAGTCGGATTGATGCCGTAAGAGGCGCTGATCCCGTTGGCTGCAATCGATCGTAGGTTTTGCTGAAGATTGGATTGGAGTTCCTCGTTCAGATCGTCGTCAACGATATAGTAGATATCCGAGTCGATAAATCGATCCTGATCAGTTGATTGGACGTTTATCTCCCGGCAAAGGTGGAAAACAGTGTGGATAGTCAGATCATCGTGAGAACCACCGTTTGACTTCTTTCCGTGTTTTCGAAGAAGTTCACGGATATGCTTTATTTGCCGTAGGCTTCCGATCACCTTCGCAAGATCCTCTTGTTGTTCAGATGTCTGAGATCGAAGCCGATCCCCGTACTTCTCTGAGATTTCCTCTTTAACTGAATCATATGCTTCGCAATACTGTGGGCTCAGCTCGAAGCCGATAGAGCGACGTCCCATAATGTCTGCCACAGCAGGCACCGTTCCCGAACCAGCGAACGGGTCGAGTACTATAGAGTCCTGTTTCGTGGTCAAGCGGAGAATTCGCTCCACAAGCGCGGTGGGGAACGGTGCTGGATGATCCAGTGAATCAATTCCACCAAATGAACCCTGAGGAGGGGTTACGTGCTCCCAGATATTGTCCGGAACCTTACCTCGTGGATGATACCTTTCCGGATATTCGACCCACCACTGTTTGAACTGTGTCGGATCTGCTATACGTGTCTTGTCAACGTCAAACTCGAAGGAATCAGTTTTGCTGAAGCACAGGATGTACTCGAAGACGTTCCTGAACTGGCCGTCGCTGTTGTAGGGTAAGGCCCGGGTTTTGTTCCAGATGACGATATCCTGCAGCAACCATGAATCCGACTTACGGTTATGAGTGTAGTCACATTCGCGGCAGGTGAGCTGATGATCAAGTTGGTCTAGTCGTAGCGAAGAGCCACACTCAGGACATTGTTCTATCCCTGATAGGTTCTGACAAATAGAAGCAATATCATTCGGAAGCTGGACGATTTCACCGTTGTTCTTGAACGTGTTCACCACCACCCAAAGAGTTCCGGAATCTTTGGTAACGTTGTATACCTGCTTGAAGACCTCTCGCATCTCCTCAAGATACTGGTCGTATGAACCGCTTTGACCCAGCTGCTCCTCCGCTTCATACCCATAGTCCTTGAGGTCGAAGTACGGCGGTGAAGTCAAGGTTGCATCGACAAAACCGCCTTCATCGGGAACATCATCAAATCCTCGAAGAGTCTCTTCCAACTGCATCGAATCCTGCTGATGAATCTCAAAAAGGTCATCAGCAGCGGAAAGACTGGGCGTATCGATAGTGAGACCGATGTCAGCCGCTCCGGAAGAGGTCTCTGTAGAGTCTACCTCTTTCACTGAAGTATTTTCAGCCTCCGACTCGGACTCGTCATATGCTTCGTCATACCGCTTCCCCTCAGGCTGGTACTTGTCGCTGGAGAGGATTTCACACAGATTCTGCCATAATGTGCTGTTAGTATCGACACGAACCTTCTTGTTGTCCGTTGGAACCTCGTCCGTCCCTTCCTTCGGGAAGATACGGACTTCACCCCCGAAATAGTTGTACTCGTTATTCCTGATCAGGTCGAAAAGATCAGTGAATACCGAGGTCATCAAGATACGGCCATTAGCATAGATATCGACACCCTGCTTGGACTGGTTGGGTCTGAATCTGGTTCTGAACCGGCCACTTGTAGTGAAGAGACCAGGATAGTCGTCGGCCAGCTCACTGGTCATCGCGTCGAAATCAAGCGTCCCACGTTCGAACTCTACGTCATACACTGCACCGTCATCACCCTCTATTTCAAACGAGTCCTCCGCGTAAGGTGTCGGCGGGTCTTGGTCGTTCGACACGTACTGGGGGAAGATTGGGATAACAGGTAGAGAGCCGCTCTTCCCGTTAGTCTCATCTTCATAATCGATGTATATTTCGTTCTCAGGGTGAACGGAGAGCAGCCGACGGAACTTGACTCCGAGCAGCTCTCGTAGTGTCTGGGCTTTGATTTCCAGTGATTTGGCTGATGGCCAGACGTCGTTATCGAACTTGGGTCGGCTACAGCTGACGTGGACACGGGTTCCACTTTCGTATTCACCGAGACTGTGATCACCGATACCTAACCCATCAATCCAGGCATCATCATCAGCATGAGAGATAGGCAGGTCTCCGGTGATAGGCCCATCAACCCGGTATCTCTCTGACCCACTGGTCTGGGTTACCAGTGTAAACCATTCGTTCTCCGGTGTGGGATTAGCCTGCGACAGAGTTTCCTCGAACCAAGCAAGACTGGCTTTCAGACCCCAGCCAACGTTATTCAGGATACCGTTGGATTCTTTCTTGTTCCCGGTTCGGAAGATTTCATTCTGAAGAGCTTCCCTGCTGATACCTGGTCCATTATCGGCAATAGTCGTTCGGACAGTGTTCTCGGTGCGTCGAAGCGTGATTACTATCTTAATCGGGGTCTCCGGATCATCGAAGTATGCCTCGTTCTTCACCACGGACGAGACCGAGTTGTCGATTAGTTCCTGGAGCGCATCCTGATACCTTTCGTGCTGCTTTGCCATTCCCGAGGCCAACGTGGAGAGTTCTACCTCGGAATCGCAGGTCGCCCTTGTCTGCCGACTCATAGTTGTCTCCGAGGAGAGGAAGATTCACTAGCTGAGAACCGCTTAAAAGCAATCTTGTTGAGCGCCAACGCGTTATCGGAGATAAATCCGGGCTGGCGGTCCGAAGCAACCATTATAACAGACTCCAATTGATCTAGGTGTTTTAAGTTTTCTGATCGTTCCTGACACGTTTCCCGGACTAGTTCCCTAGTGACAGTGCTGTAGGCCTGTGGATAGAGGCCAGGGGTTCTTTGATGTTATATGGGTGGAGGTTATTTACTACGTACGATGGGTGAGACTTCGGATTCCGTCTTTGATATCCATCAAGCTGATGCGCGGAATCTAAAATATGAACTCGAAAAATGGTTTGAATCAACCGAGACAGTGGTAGATGCAATCATTACTTCGCCTCCTTACGCCGATATGCAGGACTACGGCGACCAGGAAGGACAAATAGGCGAACAACTGTATGAGGACTTTCTCGAAGACCTACGTACCATTTTCAAGCAGTGCTACGATGTGGCCTCTGACGAGAGTACACTGTGGATTGTCACAGATACCTTTCGTCGGAACAACCGTATTGTCCGTCCTCCGTTCGATATCGCTGATGAGCTGGAAAATCTGGAAAAGCGCCGTCTCTGTCCTGACGAAGACTGTAATGGCCGACTTCAACGAGACAGAGGAACCGGAATGCTGCACTGCGACATCTGTAATGAAGAGGTCAATCCTCTCGATGAATCTTGGCAGCTGAAAGACCATCTTATATGGAACAAGCAGCGGACGCGTCCCTGGAGGAAAAAAGGCCAGCTACGGAACATCTACGAACATATCTCGATGTACGCCAAGACGAATGATTACAAGTACAACGCTGACTCCATCCGCATCCAGGACACAGACGAATTCGGCCGATGGTGGGTGAATTACCCAGAGAGATACCACCCGAAGGGAAAATTACCTGAGAACATATGGGGGTTCCCGATCCCCAAACAGGGAGAGTGGGGACCCAAACTCAACTACCATCCAAGCCCGTTTCCGGAACCCCTCGTCGAACGAATTATCAAGTTAGCTACAGACCCCGGCGACATAGTCTTAGACCCGTTCGCCGGCGTTGGATCCACACTGGCAGTGGCGGAACGACTAGACCGTCGTCCAATCGGATTCGAACTCAACGAGGACTTCATCGAACACTATCATAAACACGTTCTCCCCGCTATCGAGGAACAGGAGACTGAACAACAAACTGAACAGCAAACCCTATTTGGCGAAGAAGGCAGCCACAACCTCAAATATCTCATCTGGGCACTTCGCATCCACAAATACGCTTTCCGACTGCAAAGAGAACTAGTTAGCAACGAGGAAATCGATATCCAACGGAAAGACATCAGCTCCATGCTAGCAGTGACTGACCCGGAAACTATCGGTATTGATACCAAACCACAGACACAGCTGCACTATCTCGGAACCGACAAAGTCCGGGAACTCAATGACATATTCGGCCAAGCAGCAGAAAACTTGATCTCAGCAAACAGAGGGTCTGGAGACTATTACGAAGTTGACTTCGAACTAAACGCACATCCTGTCGAGGACTGGTTCGAAGAGACTGCTCCCCAAGTACTCGATCTCTCATCGATCAATCCCCTCTATGTCTACCCTGACGGAATACACCATTGGTACCAAACGGAACTCACCTTTGATCTGTGGAGATCGATGGTTGAAAACGGCGAGTGGAAGCGATATCAATCCACCCACTGGGTACCTCTAGTGTCGAATCTTGGCATCCAAGTTGAAAACCCGCAGCAAGAAGTCGACGAGATGGATGGAAAACAGACAGTGCTCGGAAACTTCGACGAGACCAACTAAGATCGCTTGTAGTCCGCCTCCCCACCCCGAGTGTCCAGCTGAATTTCCCGCGTTGATAACGGTCTAAACCCGACCTAGATTCAGCCAGGAATATTGGTGAGTCCCACTGTAACCGCAGCTACACCTGATCAGAAGAGATTTTCCAATAATTCTGTCTCGTCGTTTGCGTTTAGTTCACGGAGCAAATCTCTTCGTTCCTGTTCCCGTTCTTGTTTGTCGTGCCAGTGCTGCTGTTTCTCCTCCCGTATCTGTCGGTAAGATTAGGATATCTGCTGCTTCGACTGTTCCCGTTTACTGTTCCGACCCCGTCTCTGCTTATATAAGGATTCCAACCGCTCCTTGTACCAATCCAGCTTGGACTCTAATTCGTCGACGATCTCTTCGTGGACTTCGACGCGTTGCTCCAGTTGTTCCTCCATTCGTTCCCGCTCCTTTTCGAGACGTTGCTGCTCCTTCTCAGAAGATTCTTCCAGCAGTTCTTCGATATCAAAACCAGTGGATCGGTCGAGGTAATCCATCCCCCACAGTATATGAGACTTGGAGCCGGTTGCCAGATATGCCTCGCCCTGTTGCAGAATCCCCCTGTATTCTCTTGCCTTCTTACGGTACAATTCCGGCAACTCCTCTACTTCTGCCACACACCAAGAATTGACCTCCTTCAGAAGTTCCTCGGCCTTGTATAGACGGCGTGAAAGAACTCGCGTCATACAGTACCAGTGAACGGGATATCCATAGATTTCTGATCCAAGGCTAAGTTACGGATGAGGATCAGAAGCTGGTTCCTACGTCTTTCCGATCTGTTGAATCTCCAGAACCGAGAGTAGCTACGGTAGGGATCTCTTAACTAACATTGAAGTTGCTTGCGCTGTCCCTCATTATTATGACCTCTGAAGAGGGTTCCTCGTCTGTATTACACACATCTTCTCGGCTCGTAACTGATGGGGGTGAATCTCGCACACCCAGAGGCTCGTGTGAGACCACGATGCAGCTTCAGGATGTTGCATCTGGTCTTAGCCACCAGTACACGAATTTTATCGACGCTCTGCAGGAACCAATCGACAACAGCGTCTCAGCAATAGTCAAGAACGAAGACTACTTCGATGAACTCACAGAGAAGGAAGACGATGTCGTCGAAATCTGTATCTCGATAATTAAAGAAGGAGATCTCGTCTGGTTTATCGTCGCCGATAACGGACCGGGTATTCCATATGACACACTTCAACGGGATATCTTCATACTCGGTGACGAGAGTTCCTCCGACGGCATTCTAAACAACGTTGGATGGGGATTGAAGCAAGCCGTCGCGTGGTTCGAGAATCAAGTGAACATTAACGTCGATATCGAAGATTCAGCGAGAGACAGTAATTTCCGGATTATCACCCGGTCCGAAGAAGATGGGCTGCTCAGTGTAGGCGGCCCAATCGATGGCTCACTCCAAATCTATGAAGAGCGGGATAACTCTCTGTGGACTGATGGGTTGCAGGGAGATTCTCTGGAGGCTGAGGAAACTGGAACCCGCGTCTATCTCCCTTGTACCCTTGACCGCGTTGACGAGGATTTGTGGAAGCAGGGGCCGGCCGATCTTTCGACTCGCCTCCACGCATTACAGGAACGCCTCGGACTGCAATATCGATATCTGCTGAAAACACGGGAAGATAACCGGATTACCATCCGCTACGAAGACAAGGACGATGGTACTACGCAAGTCTATGAAGTCCCGCCGCTGGATCTGGAATACGATACTGAACTCGATCCTGACTATCCGTTAGTAGATGAATTCGAGATAACTGCCGACGGTGTCACCTACGACGTGACATATGAGCGCGGGATGATCGATTACGAAGAAATCTGTGCTGCTGCGGAGGAAGCAGATAGTGGCTTAGTTACGAGCGGTAACAAGTTGAGGTGGTACACTCCATCACAGGCAACGGCGGGTGTCGATGTCTACGCGAACGGCCGCATCCTGATGTTTGGAGAACTGGACATTTTCGACCGTAGCTATAATCCTGCACTCAATTATTTCGGAGGCGTTGTCCGAATCATTCCACAGAACAATAGCGATGAGGTACCGACCGAGAACAGAAAAGTTGCAATCGATCGAGGAAGCGAACTCTGGCATAACCTGGCTGAAAAACTCCGTGAATTAGGTGTCGAAGAGAAGCGATACGACGATGACGAAGAGGAAGAAAGGGAAGAGAAACCCGACGAAGGCGAAAAAGGAGACGGAGAAGAAGAAGGAGACGGTAGTGGTGAGGAGGAAGAAGGCGGCGAGGAAGAGGAAGAAGAGGATAGCGATGGGGGAGGCGATGAAGGTGAAAATGGAAGCGATGAGGGAGAAGGTGAGGAGGACGCCGGCGATGAAACCGACGAAGAAGACGAGTCGGAAGACGATACAGAAGGAGATGACAATACCGACGGGGAAGATGGAGAAGACGGGGAAGATGAAGAAGACAGGGAAGATGGAGAAGACGGGGAAGGAGAGGATGAAGGCAGTGGGGAAGAAACGGAAGAGGACGAAGATGAGTCGGAAGAAAATGGTGACGACACCGGTTCAGATAGCGTAGTTGAACAGCTGAAAGACGCGAATCCAGATCATAGCTTTGAACAGGATCAGGTCTTCGATGGTGCAGAAGTCGATCTCGTCGAAACGCAGGAAGACGATTCAGTAATCCTGTGGGTCATCAAATCGGAGACCGCTACGCCAGCAGATGCGTACACGCTGGCAATGGTACAGAACCACTACAAACGCGAGAACAGTAGCCTGTCTGAAGTACGTCTAGTCGCTCCTGACGCTTCCTCAGTCTTCGAGACAGACCTCAGCGAGCTACAAGACTATAACGACCTGCAAGGAGACCCGTACTCCATCGCATACAAACCCGAGGACGAGATTTAACCAGTAGATACCAAACCGGAACTGCGATAAGCAACAAGTGGCTCTACCCTGGAAGTAAACCCGGTGCTGCGCCTCAAGTCACTCGACTGGAGATGTACAACTTCAGGCGAAGTAGAGGCAGTCTCAAAGTCCTGAGTTACCAGGACCTTTTCTACAACCGTTCCCGATCCAGAGTCGTCTAAATATTGCGGATCACCACTACTGCTGGAGTCAGGGTACCTGGCAAACTTCGCGTACTTTGCTAACTCGCGGAGCCCCTCTCGAATAGTATCCCGTCTACTGCTTCGCTTGACCTCACCAATGATGACTCGATCGGGCGGCTCCGAATCCGGCGAGCGATCATAGTACTCCTCGAAAATGAAATCAGGTTGCCCTGTATAGATCACCCAATTGATACCCGAACCATCAAGCAACTCCCCGAAAGTCTGTTCGTACTCTCTCAGTGCCGCCTGTTCCCGCTGCAGGAACCGATGCCCGTAATCACGATCCCGGTCTATTGGTTCTGAAAATGTAACAGAATCACCCTGCCGACGATGATACACTCGAATCTCGCAATCCTCACGGGAGAGATGGGCGAACTTGGTCGCTGTCGATTCTAGACGTCGCAGAGACAGGTTGTTGATTGTCTCGTAGGCACGGAGAAGACGGCAAAGCACAAACAGTTCAAAAAGAACCTCTTTCCGCCCGGGTCGAACAACTGTATCCGTCAGGAGTTGCCGGACACTATCGGAGCCGAAGTTATTCTCCTGTAAATCCTCGTACGTCGTGTAAAGCGAGTAAGCATTTTGGTACAACGGTTTACGAGACTTTCGGGCGGAAGATAGGATACGGCCGGACAACTCGAATTCATCGGGATTTTGTATACGGTTCAGATGGACGTTTTTCGAGCGTGTTCGCTGAAACCTTGTAATAAGTTCGTCTGACCACCGACCTGTCCGCCAATCATAATCAATCTCGGTCAGCTCCGACGTCACAATATCTGAGACTATCTCGACCAGCTTCCTGAGAACAAGATTCTCGGGAAGGTCATATTCAGCTACAGGTGTATTGCATACAAATAACGTCGGATCATCGGGATTCTGCTCATACCGCCGCTCGAAGGTCCGATCCCAATCTACACTGCCATGAATCTCTCCCTTGCTTTCAGACTTCACTCGGCCGTGTTCAGTCGAGATGCGCCGCAAACGATAGGGAAGGTCTTCTACGAACTCGACAACAGACTCAGAGAGCGCAAAATGGATATCTTTCAACCGATCGAAATTATCGATATCCAATCCCTCATACTCCAGATCTCGATTAAGCTCAGCTCTTGAAATCGACCCTCCATTCAGATATGGAGTCAAATCCTCCACAATCTCGTCAACCAGACTATCTGACTCCGAACTACTCATCGATAGTTATCCCGTAGAAATCCTCAGCCTTCCGATGAAGACGCTGCGTCTCCAAATGAACTGTAACGGTGTCATCATCGACGGTTTCAGCTGTATCATCCAACTTGAGAATCAACTCCTCAAGATTATCCTCTCGAAGCCCCTCTAGCTGCGGAAAGACCAGCATCGTGATCGCATCCGTCAAAGGTCCTTGGTAGAGTTCAGGCCGGATGCGTGATCCAGAATCCTCATCTTCCCCGGCGTCATCTCCATTCTCCGATTCCGATTCTGTATCTTCTTCTGACTCCCCCTCACCGTTCTCCTCGGATGGAAGCTCGGGCAAGCATCCCAGCTCATCCTCTATAGACTCATAGAGATACTGGATGATATCAAGGATAATCGACGGCCCCAAGGTCCGGTGCTTATTGATCCGCCCCCAGAGAACGCTTAGTTCCGCTTGAAGATTCTCACTCGCTAGCATACGCGTTTCCTCCGAACTCAATGCAATTGCGTAACTTTCCTCGGCCGTTGGATCAAGATGCTTCGTTACGAATTGTCCATTCTTCTCCAAGTCAGGTACTCCTACGTGGATGAAGTTGAATCGGCGAGTGAACGCATAGGATAGCTCATATAGTGATGCCTTATCCGACGTATTCATCGTTGCAATCAGCCGCCAGGACGGAAGCACCGGATAGGTGTCTATAGATTCAGCAATCTCAGCCAGTGACCGGCCAAAGTGGGTATCATCCTCAGCGGAAAGCGGTGTAACTCGAACCGGCTCCCGATTCTCATACGGCAGTTCCACTTCTTCTCCAGTCAACACCGAAAACAGCCCGCCCATCGCCTTGTCGATGTCAGCACGGTTCAACTCGTCAATAAGCAACCACCGATTCCGAAGATCTTCGCCATCGCGGAAACATTTGAGAAACTGCCCAGGCTGAAACTCTAACCCCTGTTCCGTTTTCGACGGCGAGTATCCACCTACCGTATCGAACGATGTCCAATCAGCCGACGCCGTCGTAAATTGGTAGTCATCCACAGTCTCGGCAAGCGCAGTATTTGTTGCGTGCTCACAAACAGTTCGAGCTAATCGGGTCTTCCCTGTACCTGGCGGCCCGGTAAAGATGATGTGTTTACCGGCAGCTAACGTCGAATTGATCTGCTGTTGTAGACTTTCTTCTTCACCCGGATAATAAAGCGGTTCATCAGACAAATCAAAACCCAGCCTGTTGATCGTTCTATCATACCGGCTCTCAAGGAACCGCTCAGCCGGATTTTCCACCAAGTCCTCAAGAAGGACTCTGACTGATTCCCACGGCGTGAAATGAACTCGTCCCTGCCTGATCTGATAACTGAACTCTATACTGCGTAAGTCAACATCCGAATTCAACAGTAGGCCTACGTAATCCTGGGGATGATATGACTCATCGAACGGCGAATACGCATACCACAGCCAAACTCCGTCAACTTCATCTATGCTGATGCTGTGAGCTGCAGTAACGACGGAGTATCCAATAAATTCTCGCTCGCTGTGATGTACAAGAACATCACCTTCCCCGAGTGAAGCGAGCTGCTCACCGCCCTCAGAAGATTCTCGGCAGAATATGCAACCCTGAGCTAAGCCGATCTTGTCCGGTGTTGTGGATTCGAACTCAGTTTGATCCAACCAGACACAAGTAGGCGGATTATCGTCAGACTGGCCGAGAAGATCGTCCAGCGAAGGTTCAGCTGCAGTACTAACAGATTCTACAAACTTCGAGAGACTATCGTATGATTCGAGTAACGTCTCTTTAGCCTCATCATCAATGCGAAGGGTTTCAGGCGACGACGCTTCACTCCCGTATCCTAACTCTTCATATAGGTCCGAGACTGACAGCGACACTGGTACCAGTTCTTGGAGCAATAGCAACTTGCTGAAGGATGATTTTCCCCATAGCTGGTCTCCAAGTTCCTCAGATTCAGCAGTAGCTGCAATGACCGTAAACCCTACCACAGCATCAGAATGAGTAAACAGCACGACATCGCCCGCATCTATCTGATCGAATACCTCCGAATCCTCAGCCTCGTCAAGACTCCAAACCCGACGCACTTCGTCTAGCTCCTCCTCACCAAAGACATCCTCCAGCTGAACAGATCCCTCACGGTCGCCAACCGGGCGAACAACTGTCCCCACAAAACCTGAGATACGTTCTTCACCGACTTGACAGCGGAATAGATCTGCATCAGCCATATGTGTCTCAAGTGAAAACGCCATACCCCATCATCCAGCGACACACTGATAATTCTTGGCCGTATAGACTCAGTCGATCAACCCATCTGGTCCAGTCGCTCCAGCTTTTCCAGTACGCCTTGCTCGTCCAGTTCGGCGAGTCTTTCCAATACTTCCTGCTTCTCTTCCTTGTCTTTCTCTTGTTCTAGGTCGAGTGGTCGTCCGCACGTAAGGCACTCGCTGTGTCCGGACTGGTTCTGGGTTCCACAGAACGGACATTCGACGTCCTGTTCTTTTTCAGTTTCTGAGTCGAGGCCGTATGGTCGCGGATTGCTTTGTTGACGTCGTCGTTGTTGAGGTGGACGTAGACTTTTGCTCGGTCGCTTCCCAGTGTCCAGCCGGCGAACTTGTTCAACTAGTCACACCGTTAAAGTCGCAACCTCTGTAAAACGGGCATACTACGATGTGAGAGGAGTGGGTGTGTTACTGACCGCGAATAAAAGGATATCTCGGTGAAGAATTCTGATAATTTTCGTGACCAACTCCAGATAGAATTCTATATTGACCCAATTGATACAGCCGGTACCAAATGATTTGATTGAAACATTAATTTTGGGCCGATAGCAGATACTGACGGTGAGTTCTTTACTGTGGTCGCCTATTCAGAGACACTCCAAAGTAGCGAGTTTCCAACCTTGCGACTGCTGACCTGTCCCTCGTCTTCGAGAGACTTGAGCCTTGTATATGCCGTTCGCCGGGTACATCCTACTTCCTCAGCTATCTCTGACGTGCCCGCCAGACCATCGAGTCGCCGAATGGCGTCTAAAAAATCAGAGTCTAGATAGCTTGTTGTATATTTCCCAGATTCCTCCTCTCGGTCTTTCCCCGGCACAGGAATCGATTCGTAGACATCACCTATGTAGGTGATGGGGAAACTTATACCATTACACAAGATAGGAGATGGTGTAGAAACCCAGTTCCGTTGGGCGTGGATTCGCGAAAGCGCCCGAGTGCTAGGGACACTCGGACTGGGTTTCAAACAGTACGTGAGAGCCCATGAAAAGATCAAATCCGTCGAAGCAAAAGATTGTCGATGACCATCTAATTGAATATATAAGAATTGAAAAATTGTGATCGGGGAAGGGGCCGCGGCTTGCAAAGCCTGTGGCGAGAAACTCCGGGAAGGCGGGGCGCTCACCGCGTTGGTCTTCCGGCCGGCCGACATCCGGCCTTCCGAATCGCGCACGCAAAGTGCCAGGCCTGCCGGTTTGAACCACCTGAGCACTTTACCCGCGGCATGCGCGAGCTCGAGGTAGGCGGCCGGGTAGGCACCTGCTAAGATGTTTGCACCCAATCGTCCTGCCCGGTCTTACTGGACCCACAGCTACGCGCGGTGAGCCCGGCCGAGACGACTCGCGTCCGCCCACTCCCGGGCAATGCGTGGTGGCGCCGGCCGATCGCCGAGAGCGCCTACTTCACGGCCGCAGATAGCGCACCCTCTCGCCACCCGTGGCACCGCCCGTTTGTGTGGACTTCTGAGGAGTCGGCCGCCGACGGACCCAGTAGCGAGAGTCACACTCTCCAGACCCCGCCGGCTGGTGATGGCCGGCCCGCCCAAGCGCGTTCCAGCTGACCGCCCGAGAGGTTCTCAATCATTATGCTCGGGACCACGAACCGTTGTTTGACGATACTCACCAGAATATACCCGAAGAGATGTTTCGCAGGCCTTACTCCAATAGCGAATCCGGCGAGATATAGAATGTTGCGACAGAGACACTCCCCCGAAATATCCACATTAGAGGTTACTATCCAAAAATCCCCAGAGTGGCAATCTTACTAGCAAAGGTTCAGTATCTATAACTCGTATCTCACAGTATGCCATACTGCCCGAACTGTGGTAGCCGAATTGAGTCGGATTACCACTACTGTGCATCCTGTGGACAGGCATTGTCCGAGATTTCAGAGTCAGAGAGTGATCCACCGATGGCAGTCAATAGGGATGGATTCCTTTCATTGCGTTCGCTCTCATACGCCAGTAAGCTGCTAAACGGGGAGCGAGAACTTGACTATGATTGGCCGTGGTGAATCGCTAGACGTAGCTTGATTTCACTGTTTCACTGCCTGGTTG
>NZ_SPQG01000019.1 GCF_004944975.1 Halorhabdus amylolytica | reverse complement strand
ATCTCCCTAGTTCTGACGGTCGAAGCCGCCGCTGTTTAGCGATTCACCAGAGCCCTATGATTCGGTTTCCTACAAACAGTTATCACACGAAGTCCAGGCTGCGTTCGCAGACTTCGCCTATTTAGCAATGGTCAACGATCTCAATCTTCTCCATCTCTGGGCAGCTG
Organism: Halorhabdus amylolytica; assembly: GCF_004944975.1. Classification (GTDB taxonomy): domain Archaea; phylum Halobacteriota; class Halobacteria; order Halobacteriales; family Haloarculaceae; genus Halorhabdus; species Halorhabdus amylolytica. The sequence continues at coordinate 38,045 of NZ_SPQG01000019.1, read as the reverse complement.
GTTCGAATATTGATGAATTGAGTAGACCTGTTGACGATATGAGTAACGATCAGTTCCAAGACTGGCTTGCGATGATTGGGCTCGGACGAACTCTTCAACTGTACGATGACGCGCTCGCCACTGACTTTGAAGACGAATTCAATGATCGACTGCAGAAATTGAATGAATTCGCGAACGAAGAACTCGCAGACGAGGATACTACTGAGTGAGACCCGAGTTCATCAGACAAACGCACAGACTGGCTGAACAGACTCCCGAACCAAAATAGAATACTGTTATCGATGATATTCTGCGTCGCTATCGACCTGATCGTACATCCGATCAAGCATCGAAAGAGCCGACTGGAAAGTAGCGTAATGCTCGCGAGCGAACTCAACTGTCTCCTCCAGAGCTATAACTGGATGGCCCTCAACCATTTCTGCATCGATAGACTGTCGAGTTTCGAGGACGATTTGGAGTGACTCGTCACTCTCATCGAGCGGCTGTCGTTCTTGGGAAACTGGAATTCCGAATAAGTCGAAAAATTGTTCCCACTCGGTAAGGTCCGCTTCCTTCACGCCGATAAACAGAGGATAGTCGTCCGGACTACGGGCAACCTGATAGCCGCCTTGAGTCCAGACATACACTGCGTCGATGCCTGTGTACGCGAAGTCCATGCCGGCGAAATGCGGTAAGACGTATCCTTTTGAGATCGATGGCGGAGACACACCTGCTGAGGCTGCCAAGAACTGGATCCCCGCCTCTCGTACAGACTCATCGACCACGGAGAGTCCGTCGGCGTATTCGACGTATCCCTCGTCTTCGAGGCGATCGACGGCCCGACGAATCGTTTCCCGGTTCTCGTCGATCTTCCGAGCTACATCAACGATCGTATCGCCCGGCTTAATCGCGAGCAAGGTCTTCAGTTCTCTCTCCCCACAGGCACTATACATATATACTCTTATTATTGCAAATTCTTGTGCAAGAGTAAAGTATCTTAATCAGTCGAGAGTGACTCGCTGACTGTTGGATTCGATCGTCGGGACGAACCGCTTGAAGTGGGCTAATGAATAGTGTCCACCAGGCTGGACAAGGCGACTGGCCCAGTGCTTGCCCCCGATGTGTGCCACGAACCGTCGTCAGGGTGGGTTTGTGCCAGCGTTGATGCTGTCCACTGACTCTTCGTCGAGTGCCCTTCTCCACAGGAGGTGAACTGCCCTGGCAACGAGATCAATCCGATTTGCCTCGATACAAGAGGATTCGACATCCTCATCGTCGTTTGACGCGTTCGGTGGCGGATGAAAGTGCCGGTCATCAGATGGTGTCGAAAACTCATGTGGGTGGATATCCCAGCGAAGGTTTCGCTCGGACGTATCCGAGTAGTGGATGTTATAGTCCCCTACTGTCGTCCATCGGACAGTGAATGTCGTCTCCTCAGTATCCCCGATACCGTACGGGATGGTAAGCCGGAGCTCTCGGGGATCAAGTCGATCATCAATCGCGCCAGCGGCCATCGGTTCGAGAGACACGAACGCATCGCGGAACGCGTCGAGTTTCGCCACGTCGATCGATCCTCGTAGCGCGTGAGACTCACCCTTTCCACTCTCAAATTGCATCAGACTGCCTCCGCGACCCCGGAAACGTCTTCGACGCTACTGAGTGCGAGTGCTACCTCGGCGAACGCGAGGTTTCGCCGCGTCGTTCGCCATTCCATGAGTGTCTCCGGGTCGATATCCGCGTGAGCCCGAACAGCGCCATCGGGCGAGTCCGCGTTGAACCGCTCGCCGTACTCACGAAGCTGTTCGCGCATCTCCAGGACGCGTGTCGAGAGCGTATCGACATCCGTCTCGTCAAGGATACGCCGCGCCTGTTCGAGTGCGAGTGAATCGTTCGCCCGTCGATACAGCGTGGCCTTCGAGTCAGGCGAGGCTGTCTCCGTCACGTAGCCGTGTTCGACCAGCGAGCGAAGGTGCTTGCGAGCCGTCTGCTCCGACGTGAGAGATTTCTCCGCGACAGTCGCTGCAGTCATGGGATCGTACGCTGTGCGCATCACGGACCGCACGCGGTCGAAGGGAGTGGTATCACGTTTCCAGTCCTCCTTGGCGCGCTCGTTCACATTCTCGAACGTCGGAGCGGGATCTGGCATGGGTGGGCGTACGATACGTGAGAATATCACTCTTTGGGATGATATAGTAATCTGAGCAGGTAACAGCCTCCGCGCCGTCGTCGGGCTACTCGCGACTACCTGAGGAAGCTTCGTCCCCACTCCGTTCACAGCACGAAGAATATCACTCCCAGAGCGTTTCAATCCGCTCTTCGATATAATCCAAGACGAGACGGCACACCTCACGATGGTCATTTGGCCAGTCGGCGTCCTGGGCCTCAGTACGACTGGCTACTGGTGGTGGATGGAAATGATCTCGCGAATTGTGGACGTTCGGATGGCGATCCCATCGGTACTGCCAGGTCTCCTCGTCTCGTTGTTCCTGATAGTAGATGTTGAAGCCGTCATTGCGGTACCAACGGATCTTCAGACGGACCGAAGAATGGCTCGGGTAGTAGTCACTCGACAATTCGACGCGCAGGTGGAGCTTTTCGTCCTCCAGAATACGAGCGGCGTCGATCTGGCGACTACCGAGAAATCGAGACCGCATCTGTTGCAAGACTGCCCGATCGATCGGCGCGGGGCTCGCGCCGTCCTCCACTGGCACCATCGTCAGCTGTGAGACTGCGCCGTTGAGCTGGTGGCCTTCCGTCGAGCGCGTTCATGCAGGCGCCGCTCCTCGACGACAGTAACCCAATCACTGAGGTCCACGTACACGTCATCGACATGGTCCGCGTCGAACGCGAGCACGTCGACGTCAGCAGGTGAGTCAGCGTTGTACTCGTCACGGTACGATTCGAGCTGATCGGTGAGCTCTGAGACGCGAGCCTGCAACTCTTCGACGGTGTGTTCCCGCGCGAGTTCGTTCACTCGCCGCCACTCGAAGTAGTCGTCATTGCGCTCGTACCTCACCGGCCGGCCCTCGTGGCGGATGACGATCCCGAGATCGGCGTAAAAGGAAAGATGCGCCCGCGCTGCATCCTCAGAGCAGTCCGCTCGCTCAGCGATCTCCGCCGCCGTCATCGGTTCTCGTGCATGGAAGACCGCCCCGTAGACGCGCTGTTTCGTGTCCGCGTCTTCAAACGGCCGGTCAAAGGGCGGCGGGCCGTCGGCGCGGGAACTCTCTGCCATACATCATCCCACGCACTAAAAATACATATTTCTTGCTGTGGCCAATATATTTCGAGCTAGCGTGCAGTTGTGATTGAGTCGGTTGTGGTACTCATCGGGCTGGAGATGATGTTTCACCCCCTCAAGTATCACAGTCCGCGGTGGCAAATTAGCTGTCTTGAACCTCTAGTTCCTCTGCTTCAACGTCCCCATCCAAAAATCGCTCACCAAAGTCCGTAATCTGGTAATTCGAAGCGTCGACTCTCTGAATAAGGCCAGCATCTGCGAGCATTCGGCATCGATTAGACACGTATTTGCCGGTGTAATCGATATTCGCAGCGATTACAGCGGGAGATGCCACGATCTCTTTCTCCTGTAGAAACTCCAAGATTCGCTCGTCAGCTTGCGTCATCCACTCTACGCGAGGGCGCATCTGGCCCTGAGTTGGTGAAATAACACCCTAAGAGGGGGTGCAAATACGGTTATAGAAGTGTATTTAGTATATTTTAACCGTAGATTTTTACGGTTTCGTGCTAACAAATCTCGTATGGCAAGTGAAACATCTTCGGAGAAGGCAAGGCACGCTAAACAGAGCCAGAGGAGCATATCTGAGAAAACGATCCGGAGTGGATGCTGTCCGTGACGACAATTGAGGACTTTCTTTCGGCTCTTTACCATGCGCTCCGGGCAGCTCGGCGACGATACGTGATCCAGTTTCTCCAAGAAAGCGATGAGGTTACCCATACCACCAGGGACCTGGCGCGAAAGATTGCGAGTCTTGAGCAGGACGTGCCCGCGGATCAGGCTACAGGCGAACCGTATCGGAACGCGTACAACGCACTTTCCCAGACGCATCTTCCAACACTATCGGACGCGGGCATCATCGTCTATGACTCCGAGCGACAAACGGTCTGCCGAGGGACGAACTTCCAGATCGCCGCAGTTCTTCTCGATGCGAACGCGCCGACAGTAGACCTGTTCCAGTCACTCCTGGAAGAGATGAGCGACGATGGAGACCGGTGACCACAATGAGCGATTGAGTAAGTTGGCTAGTGACATCTTAGGAACCAACGGTGACCCACTACACCGGTCATCAAGCACATCATGGCTATAGAACAACCACGCATATCAAATCGCGAAAATCCGTCGATCAGCGGCCTTCTCAATGAGATCTCGGCGGATCGCTTCCAGGACTGGTATCGGGAACGCCAGCACAGACAGAACATCGAGAACGGGACGCCCTACTTCAACGGACCAGATCACGTTCCCGACCCAGAGCGACACAGTCCGAGCTCGCTCCTCCAGTGCCACCGGAAGGTATTCTATCGTCAGTGTAACGCACCGGCGGAACAGCCAGATCCAGATGGAATTTTCTGGTTCGGATCGCGTTTCGAGGAGGACATCGTCTTCCCTTTCCTCGAACGCGCGGTCACGGACCCGAACACGTACGTCCGGAACACGATGTGGATCGACACCTCCATCGAGACAGACGCCGGAGAGGTGAGGATCAAGGGGGCCACGGATCCAGTCATCGTCGACGAGGACTCCGTCCCCATTCTCCCGATAGAAGTCAAGACGAAGTCATCACTCGATCACGTGGATTCTCCCAATCGTCACCATCGTGCGCAGGTACACGCGTACCTCGTCGGTCTCTCCGAGAAGTATGACGTCGACCTTCGCGATGCCGTTATCCTCTACGGTGGCCGAAAGTCGATGGACCTCAAGGTATTCCACATCGAATTCGACGACGCGTTCTGGGAAGATGTGGTCCTCGAGTGGGCCCGTGAACACACTCAGTACAGACTCGACGACGAGTTACCGCCTGCGACACCCGAGTACGACTGGGAGTGTGAGTTCTGTGACTATCGCGAGCGGTGTGGGAAAGGGGAAACGGAGACTAACGGCTTCGGACCGGAGGGTTTCCTTCCCCTTTACGACGAATATCCACGAGAGAGCGTCGTCGAGTATCTGGAAGCCAATCAGGGCGCAAAGCTGACTCCCACGCTCGCGCATGTACATCCCGATCTGGCGGAAAGCCACGGGAGCCAGGAGTGGCACTGTCCAGCGTGTGGTACCACGAAAGCCGTGGGATTGATCGACTGGGACGGCGATGTTGATCAGGCACCCGCCTGTAAGGAGTGCGGATCAAACGGCATCTTGGCCACGCTTTCGGGGCCAATGCCAGACGATCCGACTCTTTCAGGAGGTGGTAGAGATGTCTGAAAACGGTCCGTGGGGGGCCATGCAAAGTACATCAGGGACGAACAACGTTCGCTGTCCCGCGTGTGACTCGACTGAAGTCGATAGGTCGATCGAAGGACTCGATCCGGTCTGTCAGGAGTGCGGGGCCGTCGTATCCGCCTCAATTGAGTTTGACGAAGCACTGACTGATTTTGAACCAGACAGAGATGCCCGTGAAAGCTGGTCAGAAAATCACCGGGTCACGAACAGTACAGAGTACCAGATTGCACGTGCTTTCGAGTACTTAGAGGAGTTGGGGAGTCGTTTAGACGTTCCGACCTCCACTCGAGAGAGGGCAGCGGAAATCTACGCCGACGGTGCAACTGAGACGCTCACCGACGGTCGCTCTATGGAGCTCTTCGTCACAGCATGTGTCACCGTCGCTGGACAGGAGAGCGAGAACCCGATTCCGGCCAGCCGGATAGCTGACATTGCCGACGTCGATTCGGATTCTCTTCGTCGCATCTGCCGTGTACTCCGGCAAGACTTGGATTATGGAAGTCAACCAAGTCCACCGCGGACGTACCTTGGTGGCCTCGCCCGAGATCTCGAAATCCACAAAGCGACGATATCCGTAGCCGAAGAATTACTCGAGGCCGTACCTGCGAAACAACTCTGCGGGAAACATCCAGGAGCATTCGCAGGAGCCGCACTCTACCTCGCTGCGGAAGGAGCGATCACACAGCGTGAGATCGCGACTGCCACGGGAGTGACGACTGAGACGATTCGACTCAGAGTAAAGGACTGTCGGGAAGCCGTTAACGGCCGACGAGCCTCGAATCAGTCCGGACAAGACGAGAACAAATCATGAACCAGAGTTTTGCGCCCGTCACCACCGTACCCCGTGACGCCGGCAATATGGACGGTGAAGAGCGACCACAGCAGAGAGCGGCGATCTACGCGCGGACATCAACGACAAAACAGCAACTTGGATACTCGATAGACGAACAGGTCCGACAATGCGTCGACCGCTGTCGAGCACTGGACTGGACAGTGGCGTTCGTGTACCGCGACGAGGCAATGAGCGGGAAAGATACGGATCGGCCGATGTTCCAGGAGATGTTGACCCGGGCGAAGCACGGGCAAATTGACGTGGTGGTGTTCTGGAAGATCGATCGGTTCTCACGGAGCATTATGCACGCTGTCCAGCTCGAGAAGAAGTTCCAAGAATGGGGCGTTGCTCTCCACAGCGTCACTGAACAAATCGATACGACAACGCCTTCGGGACAGTTCAATTTCCGGAACCTGGCGAACACCGCGGAGTTCGAACGGGAAATGATCCGGCAGCGGACCAAGATGGGACACGCAGCACGAGCGATGGAAGGCAAATGGCCCAATGCGTCCCCACCACTCGGGTATGAGGCTACCCCTGACGGGCGATTGAAAATCGTTGAGTCTGAAGCCTCTATTGTTCGAAGAATCTTCGAACGATACGTTGAGATGAAATCGATGGCAAACGTCGCCGAAGAGCTAAACGAACGGGAATCCGGTCATCGATCTTGGACGACAGCATCTCTGAGCGCGACCCTGAGAAACCAGTTATATATCGGCAGATATTCGGTAGGAGATATCGAGCGGAAAGAGGAGTCGTATCGGATTGTTTCCGATGATCTCTTCGATGAGGCCAGATCAATTAGAACGCGATTTAGTGGGGATCAAAGCCACAGTCGAACCAGAATGAAGAACAAACGAAAGACAAGTCGTGTCGAACGAATCCTTGAGCAATACCGAGACTGGATAAATTAACGCAGAATTGACTATTTCCAAACATTCCTATTACGTTATACATTAACTAATTGTCTTCGGGTTGGTCCCTTAGTTGATCCATCTCAGTCTGCTTCGGGAACAGGCGATGTCGCCCACAGGCCGGACACAAGTATTTTCGGCCGATGTGATCATTCCATTCACGGATTCCGTTCTTCATCATTTCTGTATCACATTCTGGGCAACGGACCTGAATGATTTCGCTACAATCAACAACAGGTTCTGGGCCGTGCTCGCTGACTAACGATTCTACATCTTCTCCTTCTTCTTTGGCATCAGTGTAATACTCATCAATTTCTTTAAGCTTCTCAAGAGCTTTTTCACGAGTTTCATCACTGATGATCCGTAGCGACCTGTCGATGACTGTCGTCTCTTCTTTAGATTGATCGTTACGTGTGTAATCAACAAATCCTGTGGTTGGCTCCCCGACGTAGAGAGGGCGTTCAAGAGTATTTCGAAGTCTTTGCCGGCCAAAGTCTTCGGTTAGGGTGGGTGTTTTGTCGAGTGTCTCAGCGAATGGTCTAGATATATCAGACCCTATGAAGTTTTTAAACAGCTCCTGGACGACACCTATCTCGGTTACTTCTGTCGAGATCCAGTTATCGTCATCATTTTCTTTGTAGCCAATAGGAACGTATTTAAATGCTGAATTCCATTTCTTTTCAGTGAAGTTTTTGGCCCGTCCGGCTTCTGCTCTTCGAGCCTGCGTCTCGACGCTGGCTTGCGAAGCCAATGCGCGATTCATAATATAGCTTAGGTCTTGATATTGGGCTACGTCGAGGACATCTCTCGCTTCGTTTACGATGATTTTGACACCACAGTCCTCTCGAAGCTCGTAGACGTAGTACACGGTCTCGACTGCATGCCGCCCGATCCGGTCAAGCTCGTCTACGATCACATAGGAGATGCGTTCTTTTTCAGCTTCGTCCCTGACCTTTTGTATACCCTCTCGTTCGAAGTTAGTACCTGACTTCGCCGAGTCACTGAAGGTATTCACCAATTCAAGTCCACGTGCTTCGGCCTCTTCTGCCGTCCAATTCTTTTGAGCTTCCAAACTTTGTCCTTCTCGCACTTGCTTAGGGTCACTCACACGCGCGTAAGCGAGCGCGCCTTCTTTATCATCATTTTTACATGACTCGCTGTCGGCTCGTCCGTTCATTGTCCAGTCGCTCATAGAAGGAGACCGGATGATAAATCCTCACCATAGTAATATTGATACTTTACTGCAGAGATAAGTTTTCCGTCATAAATAGTTTTTACGGAATCTCTTCAAATTGGGCGACGTAGTCACTAAAACATAAGATATATTTATATACCATCTTTTTGTCTAAAAAATCCCGAGTAGAAGTATGATTTGACCTCTGCTTCGGAAAGATTTCCTATTGCCCACTCGCAATAAGTCATAGAGCGGTTTTGTATTATATCTTGTGGTTCCACCTAACGGACCTATATAAATGGTCTGTGCAGAGTGCCTAAATTAGGCTTGCTGTGGAAACGCTGGCGTTTCAACATCATACTTGCTTCATGGGTGCTGCACAGAGGCTATTAGTAACAAATCTATTCAATCGATGCTTGGTACAGAAACGCCTTAAATATTTTGATAGAACATATTACATAGAATATCAATTATCTTATTTTGGGCCTGGGATTGAGGAACCCCATCTCTCTAAATATCCAATCCTTGCCAGAAATGATCGAGGAAATTCGATCTCACGAAAGATAAATCTGCAGACAAATATCGTGGCTAAGCGCTCAGCAGCGAGTCGAGCGAATCGGAGGGTCAGGACGGAGCAATACTCCGATTATCAACCAACGCATCTTTCTCCCTATTTTTGGGGTTTTAGCCAGTTAACAGGCTATTATCGCGGAAATTGGGGGTGGGGAAGTTGACCCGCCGAGATTGCGACCGATCTGGCGCGCGCGCTCAAGACGACCTACATGAGACACTGGATAACTACCTTGATAGCATCTCCAGTGCGGTTCCAGTTACGACCTACCGATCGCACAAGTCTCAGTCATCTACGTTCTACGAGTGGTACGATGAACAGACATGCAGTCCAGAAGTCACTGAGTGCGACATCGTCGTCCAATTCGCTCAGTATCTCTTTTCTGAGTCGGGATGTTCCACGAGCACGATCCGTGGGTATATCTCGACCGTAGCAAACGCGCTCGCTTACCACCATGAACGTGATCCAGAGATACTAACATACGAAATCGCTTCGGCGCTATGTGCCTCGCCAGAGTCACAACTTCAGAAGCTGGGTGATCAGCTCGTCGATGGAACCAAAAATGAAGACGAACAGAATCAGGTTCCACGCTTCCTTGCCAATCTTCGACAGCGTCACTTCGGAACCCGTGCGCATGCTTACGTCGAGCTCCTTGTGGACACAAAAGGTCGGCCCGAGCAAATTCGACAGATCGATCTCGCAGATCTTGACCTCGAGCGCAGTTCTGTGACCGTAGGTGTTCCCGACACCCACCTAGTGAGTGTAGCCGGATTGGTTACCGAACGCGTTACTCGCCTCACTGCTACGACAGTTGACGCCGTAGAAACGTACATCGAATACGAGCGCCCAGATCTTGACGGCGACAGTGAACAGCCAGTTTTCTCAACACGCCAGGGGCGCGTGAGTCCCGCTACTTTGCGTCGTTCGATCAAGCAGATGAGTGAGAGCAGTTCACCTGAATCGGCCGGCGAATCGCGACCAGTCGTTCCCCACGACATCTGGCAGTACGCGATGTCCACGATCCTCGAACAACGATGACAGAATCCATTGCCGACGTCCTGGCAGACGTCAACGATCCAGAAACGATCGAGAAAGTACTCGAACTGTCCCAAAGCGATCGCACTGCCGATGGACAGACCGATTCGTCGGAAGTGCCGACCCTTCAGGAACTCTACAACCGGTACCTCGCACGGAGACGTGACCGGAGCCCGGCGACGAGAGCCCAGTATCGTCGGACACTTCCAAAGTTCATCGAATTCGCCAAAAACGAGGGCGTCACCACACCAGCAGGTATTTCGACTGCGCTGATCGACGCGTACGTCGATCAACTCCAGGGGCAGTACGATACCGACTCGACGATCCTCACCTATACGAAGAACGTCCGCAGTTGGCTGCGGTGGCTCAACAGGCGCAATCAGTGTGAGGACGCAGTCTACCAGATCCTCGACGAGGACGAACTCGGACTCAATCCGCGGGCCCGTGACGAGGCACTCCCGGAAGAGCAAGCAAACACTATTCTCGGGAAACTTCGTCGCCAGCGGCGTGGCTCACTGAAGCACGCGCTTCTCGAACTGCTCTGGAACGCCGGCTTGCGTCTCGGCGGTGCGCACTCGCTAGATATCCGGGACTTCGATCCCGCCAACAGCGAGGTCCGGCTGAGACATCGGCCTCAAAGTGGAACCCGACTAAAGAACGGGAGCGAAGACGAGAACACAGCAGGCGATGGCGAACGTAACGTCGCACTCTGCGATCAGGCCGTCGAAGCCATCGAGTGGTATCTCGATCACGAGCGTCCGAACGTGACGGACGAGTTTGGCCGAGAACCGCTTTTTGCAACGACCCACGGGCGCGCAACTCGATCGACACTCCGTCGTCGGGTCTACGAGGCGACGAGCTGCCGCTGGCGATCAGATAGTTCCGAAGACTGCTCATGCGATGGAAGCTGTAACCCCGATTCGGACATCTGCGATTACTCGTACTACCCACATGCGATCCGTCGTGGCGCGATCGTCCGCCATCTCAGTGGAGGTCTCCAACCCGCGATCGCAAGCGAGCGGTTCGACGTTTCGATCAAAACCATCCGGAAGCATTACGATCCGCGGACGAAACGAAGGCGGAAGGAAGATCGGTCAAACGCGGTCAGAAGTGCGTGGAATGGCTAACTCTCACAAGATGCGGTCAGTCAGTTCTCTCGATCCGTTTCGTGAGACTCCCGGTTCCACTCGCCGCGTCGAGATGGCGGATAGATGTGTCCTCGACGGACCCACCGAGCATACAGTTCAAGCATTCGTGCTGCCGCATCCCTGCTAGCACCGTCGTACTGAGCTACCGAGAGTCCTTCTTCGATATTCGACCTGAGTGCCACGAGCTCATCGTTTTCGAGTAGTTCAGGACTGCCAGCACAATCGCTCGCACTGTCACCGGTCCCGACGGCCGGTGGTGTCTCCCACTCGAAAAGATCAACAACCTCTTGGAGACGTTCCTGGACTCGCTCGGTGTACTGATGGGCTCGTTCGATATCCTCTCTGTTCGACCGTTCTCCGCGCTCCAGCGGAGCCGCGACGTCGGAAGCCGAATCTACTAGACGGCACATGTCGCTCGACGAGTCGTCGCCTGGATACTCGAGAGCAGCTACTAATTGCTCACAGGCGAGCAATGTCGCGCGCTCCCTATCAACTGGCGCGTCCATCACAGGCACACCCCCCTAGTCTGTCGCGGCTGGGCTCCGAGAAAGGCGACCTCTACCGACTTCCAGGAACTGGTCGTTGCACGCATGCGGCCATCCCATTGGCTCGATACGACACTCGCGGCGGAATCCTGAAGTCCGCTAGCTTCGTTAGCTGGCATGCTTCGTGTGCTCCACGAAGCGCGGGGTCGGTGCATGTACACCGGCCTCATTTCAGAGTTCCCGCGCCTCGCATTGATCAAATACTGCCTGGGTGTATTTAAATCGGCGTCGGGGGACTGGCCATGGAATCGTGAACCGCTCCGGTGATAGATCAACTACCGCTGGCCACAGGTCCCGTCCTCAATCTTCATGACACTGGTCGCCGATGGTAGGCGCATGCCAAGCGCGGCGAGTTCACTCTCGGAACCACACGTCCTCGCACACGCGAAGCGACGATTGTTCCCGGATGAAGCCGACGACGAGAATACCTACGCTGTCGTGGACACGCAATTCGCCAGCGAGGAGTGGCTCGCCGGAACAACCGTCGACGCCTCAGTGAGGGAGACGCTGGCACCGTTCAACCACGTCCGCGTCGGTAGTGGCTTTCCGGATCTCGTCGGCGTTCGTTCCCTCGAGTCCGAACTCCTCGCAGTCGAACGACTGGGCGACGACCCGCCGCTGATCGCCGTCGAGGCGAAGGGCGTCACCGAACATGGCGGGGTCGACACGCAGTGGGGAATTGTCCAGGCCTACGATCGGCTTAACGAGGCCAACGTGGCGTACGTGGCCGTCCCGACCGACGCCGTCTCCCAGACCGACCGAACGCTCGCTCGCGAACTCAACGTCGGCGTCCTGGGCGTCGATGTGACCGGTACCGTCGAGCCGTTGGAGATCCCGCGCGTCGTCGGCAATCGGTCGACGGACGAGGCGACAGCCATCCGCTTTCAAGCCAGCGCCCAGGGGGTCGCCGACAAGTCGTTCGGGCTGAACCACCCGAAGAATTACCTCGGCTATCCGCTGGCACATCACGCCGATGAACCGACTGAACAACTCCTCAAGGAACACAAGGTCGTTCGGGCGTTCGACGACGCCCGCCGTGGGGCAGCATTTCTCGGCCTCGTCGAATCGAAGCCAGCAGGCATTGAACTGACGCCGCTGGGGCGCGAGGTGGTTCGCTTCGCGAAGGCGCGCTACGGATCCGTGGAGGAGGCGCTGACCGAGTTCGAGGACTGGTATCACAAGTCCAAGTGCTTCTACGATCTCGCACCGGACTGGGGTGATCTGGCCCGCCGTATCGTGTTCGCCTACCCGGCGACACAACTCCTCGTCGAGGAAGTCCAGAAGATGCACGATGACGGGATCGATCGACCGTGCCTCGTCGATCTAGTTGTCTATCTCCACGAACTGCACCCGGCATTCACCGTGGAGTTATTCCTCCGCGGTGACGACGACGTTCGTAGCCGGGTACTGACGCCGGACGGCGACCTCCGCGAGGCAGAGCTGCGAGACGGCGAAGTCTACCACTCCCCGACGGTCTTTCAGCTGAAGGCGATGCTGTACCACACCGGGATTCTCACCGAGCGCGGGGCAGAGCCGACTAATTTGGACCCAATGACCGACATTTGGGCCTTGCGAGAGGTGGTTTGATGACAGGAACATATAGATCCCGATAACCGACTGGAAGAGGGTGGTCATACACCCCCTCACAAGCTGTTTCGTCTGGCTGAACCATGTTGAAATACCTATTTGGTAGATTGCGAGTTGACCGCTGAAGATTCTCTCAGGAAATGTTGCTGTCTATAGCGTCGTGCTGAATACAGGGCGCATATCCGTCAGTCATATCGAGGCGTCATTGTATCCCTACGAAGGATTTGCTTTACTGGTACTACTCAAGTATCTAGCGTACATACTGGATTTCGGCTTTTGGGCACAATTCTGACACACAGACGGAAAGAATGTCGTAAAAGCCATCGTCTGTGTCAGACCGTGGCGTACTAATCTAATTCGGATGGCTGACAAGGACAGAACAATAATAAAGTGGTTCCGTTTGCTCGGTATAAGTAGGATGAGCAAAGCACTGAATGGTGTCGCTCAAATAAACTATAGCGAATATCACAAATATTTCACCTCCACGGGTACATCATTATTTGTACTCTCCTATTTAGGCGTATTTGGGTATTTAACGGCTACATTCTCTTTTGCAGGACAATCTGACGGACTTCATATTCTGTTTTTAGCAGTACCTGGAATTGCTGGAATCTTTATGGGTAGCTACGGGATTTGGATTTGGAAAAAGCATCATGACGAAAATCTGAGTAAAAAGAGAGCTATAAGAGAGATGGTTGAGTCTCAAGCAGAACTAATGGATAGTAAAGCAGAGAAAGCTATGAAAGAGACCATTTCAGTCGGTGGGTCAGATATTACATTGGAGGATTGGCAATGACCTCTGAAATTGAAGAAGTTAATTCATTCGCTCGTGAGATCGTGAGCAACTACGAGGAATCTACAGAATTGGATGAGGTTTCAAATGTAACAGAATACGATGAGAGGACCCATTCTCATCAAGAGTTTGCACAAGTCGGAAAGCGAAGTAACCTACCAAAACGATTCTTCCGAGATGAAGGAGTTATTTTGAAGCCGCTAATTCAACAATTCGTTGACTCGATAACAACTGGTGAGATCGTGAGTATTTTATCCTCAATCAGGGCTGCTGCTGAACAGGGTGAAATTGATTCTTTTGAAGTATCTGAGTTCTCGTATGACTCGATAATTGTAAATTCTTTTGATCACGTATATGATCCTGATATTATCTATATCCCCAATAGCACGGATTTCCGAATGCAACTCCATGAGTGGCGTAGTGACGGACGGATTAAGTCTAAAGAAGACGGTATGTATATCGCAGGTGCGTCAGATATTAAGGTTGAATGGATGCCATCAAAGTGGGGCATCGACGATATAGTACTATACAATAAGGAAAATGTAAATGTCGTACAGAAGCGCTACGCCGACAGTGATCGTCCAGAATACATCGGTTCAGTAGAGGGCTTCAATGCGCCAAAACCAGATGACCGGCTAATGGTCTACTTGGGAGAAGAATTTGATGAGGATAAAGATGAAGAGGTCTTTGAGATATTGATCCGATCTGTCATCTCTGAACCACAGCTTACTGGAAATATGCCACATGGGGCGACCGTCATTAATTTGTCTGATAAAATCATTCCTGAAGACTATAATTAGAATCTTATCTTAATTTTTTTGGTATATTCATCATATTTATTAACTACGGAAGACTTGGATTTCGAACCAGATACCGCTCTAAGACATATTTGAATCCAGTAAAAATATTTACATATTTAATCGGTTACTTCACGACTCTCTTCGCTCTCTAAACAATGCCTCGATTCCTATGATACATACACACTCTATATTCAGCAACCAGATGGTGACCGATATCAGGCAGGTGCCTGGACAATTCGCTATTTCAGTCCTCGTACTTACCTCCACAGCCCAAATGTGCCACAGTCCTGTGACACCCCAGACTAGATTGGAAACGGC
This sequence comes from Halorhabdus amylolytica, assembly GCF_004944975.1. GTDB lineage: Archaea > Halobacteriota > Halobacteria > Halobacteriales > Haloarculaceae > Halorhabdus > Halorhabdus amylolytica. Next base: position 22,894 of record NZ_SPQG01000019.1, on the reverse strand, counting down.
GGATCGACAACTATCGGCTCACCTGCTTCCTCGTACGCAAAACCGGTGCTAGAAGTTTACAGAATCGAGCATCGACAGAGAGTATAATCGACCGACGACGAGGACAGTGAAATCACACACGGCGATCGATTGTGACTGAGTTAGTCGTCTGGAAGGTAGCGGCGCCGCTGACGTAGTTTGTCTTTCGCCGATCGCTGGTCGTAATGGCGTTCCAGCACGTCCATACCCACGTCCATCCGATCGCTCACGACCTTCTCCGGCGTGTCCTGCTGCAAGTGGTACGTGATCGCCCCGCGACGGAACGGGTGTGGGCTCATCGCCGACGGACAGGCGTACGCGCGGGCAGTCGAGAGAGCCTCGCAAGTCTCCTCGTCTCGGTCGTGTGGGCACTCGTTCGAGTAGACGCACGGGCGAGTGTACTGGTAGGCGATCGTCCGTCCGCGGTTCTTGCTCAGTCGAGCCCGTCGCGTCGCGAACAGCGGCAATCGCCCGTAATCGTCCTCGACACCCGGATGGTTCACCTCGAGCCAGTCGTCGAGGACAGTACAGACTCGCTCGGACAGGGCGACGAAACGCTCGCTATGTGCGCCGTTCTTCAACGGCGTCCCATCCGCAGGACGGTGGACCAGATCCAGGTACTGCTCGCCGGAATCGTAGTCCTCCACGTCGAGACTGATCGCCGCACCGATCCGCAGCCCTGTGTGCCAGAGGACCGAAAGCAGTGCATGTTCCAGCGTGGCGTATCGGTATCGATCGAGGTGCTCGAGGATCTGTCTGGCACGGTCGGGATTGACGAGTTCGTCACGGGCATCCTCCGCCGTCGTCCGCGGGAGAATGATCTTTTCGTCCATCCCGGGCTCGACCCCGTCGACGCTCGCACAGAATCTCAGGAAGATCCGTAGCGTTGCGAGCTGGCCCTTCATGGTCGCGGTGGCGAGGTCGTCCTCGTTCCGTCGGTCGACGCGGAAGCGATGCACGTCTCGCCCGGAGAGTTCGTTCAGGTTCTCGATGCCGTCCTGGTTGCACCAGTCGACAAACTGCTGGAGTCGGTACCCGTGGGACTGAATCGTCGCAACAGCGAGCTCGTTGCGTCGCTCGTCGAGGTACATCTGTCGGGCGGTCGCTGGATCGAGTGGGTCAAGTTCAGTGGACATGCGAATGCTCTGACGCAAACCGAAAGTGGTGTCCGAGTTTTGCAAGCCGAATGGTGAATCCGTGTCAACGTCGGACTGTATTTTCTCGAGAGTGGCCACATGCTCGTCCGATTTGCGCTCAGTCGAATCCTCGAACCGGGACGTAAAGATCAATCGCCGGTTGTGGTTGCCGTTCTTCACTCGGCCGAATCACGAATCGAGTTTAGTTGAGAGCTCCAGTCACAATGTTGCAATAGGGAAGTACAGAGGAAGAAGGCACAAGGAGTAGCGTCAGTCAAATTCGGGAACGACATCCTCGACGACCGGACGGAGTGCATCCAGAACGACGCCCGCTTCGACGGGTGAGATCTCTTGCTCGCGGGCCATGATCTGATGAGGTATCGATCCGTCGACGTACTCACGAGTGTATTCGAGTGCGACGGCGAGTCCGTCCAGTCCGTGGCGATCGATGTAGGTATCGATGTCATCGTCACGCGTTCGGCGGGCAACCGCCTCAACCAACTCCGGCGTGATTCGTCGTTCGGCATCGCCTTCTGCCAGTTGAATCTCTATCTCGTGAGCTGTATACTCCGCTGGTCGCCCGTCATTCGATTGTTCGATGAAACCCGCGGCTTCGAGGTCGTCGACGTATTCGTAGACCGTTCGTTGTGGTTGATCGAGCGTTTCGACAATGTCCTGGATCGTCGTCGACGGGTGATGGCGGATATAGGTGTATATCCATGCTTTGCGGGCGTTCCCGAGCAGTTCGAACGCCTCGCCGCCGGTATCGAGAGGTGTCTCATAGTTCGCTTTTCTCGTAGCCATCTTTTATAGCGAATTGCACACAAGTCGCAATAAGGTTTGTCGAGACAGAGGTGTCACAATGCGGAGTTCCGGTGTAGCGTAAAGCTACAGATTTGAGCCCCCAAAGCGCGCAAGAGTGTATGCTGAGCTGCTCACGCTGAAACAGACCTCCTCAAAACCAGACACATAGTCCGATCATAAAGAAGCCGCGTTTCCCGGACAATCGTGTCAGAGTCGGTCGATTGGCTTGTTAATGATCTCGAAGACCTCGCTTGCTCGATAGAACCGATTTCGCTCTTTTCCGGTGAGCTCTTCGAGTATTCCGTCGTCCTCGAGCTGCCCAACGAGCCGATTAGCCGTACTGTATTCTACCCCCAACCACTCGGCTGCCGTGTTCACATCGAGGTATGGATCTTCGAACAGCCGCATGACAAGCTCCAGGATGTTCTCAGACCGCTCACTCTGGTAGCGCTGTTGATAGTCCTCACGGAGGTCGACCAATAGATTTGCCCGCTGGTGAGCTTCGTCTGCCTGTGATTGGGCGCCACGAAGGAAGAACAGCAGCCACTCCTCCCATTCGCCATGCTGGCTTACTGCTAAGAGATGGTCGACGTAGTCCGAGCGTCGTGCATTGAAATACGAACTCAAGTATAGATACGGCTCGGGCAAGAGGCCGTCTCGTTGCAAAAGGAGACTGATTAACAGCCGCCCGAGACGACCATTCCCATCGAGAAACGGATGAATGGTCTCGAACTGATAGTGGATCAGTCCGGTCCGGAGGAGCGGATGGAGATCAACATCTTGGTTTGCGTACTCAAGCAAGTCCGCTAGAAGGTCGGGAATCTCGTTCGGTGGTGGCGGAACATACCTGGCGTCCTGGATGTAGGGCGTACTGCCGATGAAGTTCTGAGTCGCGCGGAGTTCGCCTGGATTGGCCGCATCTCCGCGGACACCTGAAAGCAATCTGTCGTGCATTTCGCACAGTAGCTCGACAGTGATCGGATCGCCCGCTGTGATCGCATCTAATCCGTGAGTCAGTGCGTGCAGGTAGTTCACAACCTCCTGTGTCCCCTGTCGTCTGTCTTCGTGGATGAGCGCTTCTTGTCCAGCCTCATAGGCGTAGATGTCAGAGAGTGTGGCATGTGTCCCTTCGATTTGCGAGGATTCCAGTGCTTCCTTTCGGATGAATGGCTCGATGAGTATCTCTCGCGATCCGACACGGGGACCGATACCATGGAGTCGACCAAGTGCCTGCGTCGCTTCCGCCAGCGGCGTAATGAGTTGCTCAGTGCTGATTGCGGGCGGAAGCGGATCGGGCCGAAACGCCGAGTACGTTCCCTTCTGTGTAGTCGTAGGAACGATTTCACCGGGAGCCGTCTCGTCGAAATCATCTCGTTCCATCAGTTGTATCCCTGCAAATACGGTGACCGTTATTGGTGTTTTCGGTGCTAAATAAAAATAGTGGGGTGGTAGATTACACCTCCACAAATACTCAAGATCTCTGCGTGGACTAGATACCTGTTGTCACTTAAGAACTTAAATCAGTTATTGACCGACCGCCAGTAGACTATCGTCTAAGCAGCGCTGGAGAACGGCTATTAGGACGACTTCCGAAACAGCACGCAAGAGGACCTGGCGGACAGTGTTGGAGTCGCGAAATCGACCTGTAGGGACCTACTTCATCGAACAGAATGACAGATCATCAGGCGGTTGGTGGCGAAAAGCGGAGACTCGCCCAAACGAAACGAGTTCCGACGATCGTTTGAACCGGAACACTGTGAAATTTGCATTCGGATTGAGCGGATGCGATATCACACAGTATGCCGACGACGATAAAGAAATATATATTTCAGAAATCTGCATTTCCAAAATCAGTAGTTCGATAACTCGTCCTCTTCCTGGAATCTCCATCGATCCCCCTCGTAGTACCTCGTTGATATCGGACTCTTCGAAGGTATCTTCAGCTGACGTGAACAGATCATATTGGAGAGCACCGAGATGGAAGACGACAAATCAGACGAGTATCAATTACGATTCGAGGACGGAAATGTCGTTGCGCAGTCGGATACTTCTGCAACCCCTGACGCTGATCACACTGCCGAATCTATTGAGCCGGGGGTAGAGACAGGATTCGTAGTCGAAGTGAAACCCGGGGCACTGGAGGTGAATGATCGACTTCGGGAAGCTGTCGGAGGCCACGGTGACACACTTGAATTCGGATCGAGAGAGCACGCGGAGGACTACGCAAGCCAGTTGTCAGCCTCCAATGGGCCACTCAGAGTCCAAGCCGCCCCAGAGAACGAACCAACAGACATCGATGCGTACCTACTCGCCGAACACAACCCGTCCATCAAGGAACCAGCTGATATCGACGGTGACACGTGGACGTTCGACGTGGGAGCGAACCTGTATGGTGCGCTTGGCGAGGCGATCCTATTGGAGTCCCCGAAGCCACACGCACTCATTTACTTCGTCCGGCAGGACCTAGATATCGACGAGAACGATCTTGAGTGGGGTCTAAGTGTAGATGTCAATCGCGGTCGTTCGTCTTCGGTTAAGATCTCATCCGGAATGGGAAGATGGAAGCCGGACTGCGTTATCAAGGCTAAAGACGGGTGGGACGGCGAACTATTGGAACGGTACTATTGTGAAATCAAGACGGGCGACGCGTCATTCCAACGGTCGCAGGTTAAAACGATGGAGACACTGGCAAGAGACGAACGCATCTTGAAAATCCGGGTCATCATCAAGGCCCTTCCGGACCAGTACTCACTCCGAATTCACGAGGTACATCCGCCGGAGTGAGGTCATGGCCCGAAGCGATGCAAATCGACCCTTGCCCGGCCGCTATGTCGACGGGGCAAGATCTTTTGGATGGCTCCTGGCATCTATGGTAATGTCATTGATCGGCTTTCGCCGCGAGGATGACGAAATTGAGTATCTCGAGGAGGTGGAGTACAGCGAGGAACATCTAGAGGACGACCTTCACGAGGTGATCCACAGCGATCCGAGGCTAGTGATGGGGACGCTCACGACCCGGGAGAACGTCGTTCTTGGGAGCAAGCTCCAGTTACCGACCGGCAAGGAGCCAGATCTACTTGTTTGTGACAAACGTGGGACGCTTACCACGATCGAGTTCAAGCGCGACCGGTCGCCGCGATCAGCCGCGACCCAACTATTTGATTATGCGTCCTCACTGGCCCGGATGGACCAAGACGAATTTTTCGACCTCACCGACTATGAGTCGGTGGAGGAACTCTACAGAGCGTTCGACCACGAAGAAGACTCGGAGTTTGACATCGACGACTTCGAGCGGGAGTTCACTGAGAGGCTGGAGTCGCCCCAGCTCATGCTGGTCGCGTACACGATGACCGACGACGTCCGGCGAATGACGCGCTGGCTGCGGGACGAACACGATCTGAAGATCAACTGCGTTGAATTCGATTACTACGAGAAGAACGATGCCGAGATGTTCGTCCCGACGATCATCGGTGTCGACGAGACGCAGGAAATCAAAGAACAGGAGGAATCGCCGAAACAGAAGAAGTACCGACGGTTCTTCGCCGAAGTGCTCGGACGCTTTAAAGAAGAACTCCCCGGCGTCACCAGCAGGAGTGCCAGTAGCGACAGCTGGCTCACGATTCCGGCCGGCCACACGGATGTCGAATTCGTGTGGCACTTCAAAGGGGATCCTGGCGACAAGGAGCTCCACGTCGTGATGAACTTTCAGTTTGACGAGTCCTCACGGAACGGGGAAATGCTTGAGACAATGCAGTCGGCAATCGAAGACCGTTCACTGGACATCTCCGGAGAGATCCATTCAGAGGGGTACGGCAGTAGCGGGTACACGCGACTCTATGTCAAACGGGAGGTGGGCCCACTGGACGACGCTCTGGAAGACGAGGATCTCAAAGTGTGGGCCGTTGGCCGGCTGGCGGAATTCCACGAACATTTGACGCCGGTTTTGAATGAGGAATTACAATAGAACGCACTGGCCGGTACATCCCAGGGGCTCGTTCAGAAGGATCGAATCTGTCTTGCAATGAACTGTCATTTTCCGTCTGTTAGTAAAGGTATTTGGGGAGCAGTTTGCTAATTCTGGAGTTGTCTAGGTATCAGTGGAGAGACCTAGCTTGATCAGACCGTAGCAAATGTATTGGTCAAGACGTTGTTTGGCCGGTGTGGGTCCAGATAGGGATTGATCTGCATTGCTATGATGATTCTTCAAAAGTTCAGTCACTATTTCAACACATCTCAAGCGGCTTTTCAGCACTGTACGCTCCGGAGTATTCATCGCTGACGCTCCAGAGCGTTCTGGAAGTTCCCCGAGCGGGCCCATCAAGAAGTTGACTATTTTGGAAGGTTTCCAAAACTAGTCTTACGGCCCTCAAAGTACAGAATACAGGCGAATTAGCGGAATTAGAAAATTCCGAAAATTCGGAGTTTAGTCAACACCTGTGTGGCCCCCGTCGCCGTCGTGTGGAACCCGGAGCCAAAGAGAGGTGGTCGCCGTAATCACCGAAACGGCTCGTAGAAAGCCGCCATCGATCATGTAGACCGGCCACGACTACGCCCATACCCGGTCGTGGTTCGTGGGGATGGAATCTCGGCACCGGACTATTCGCAAATGACTCACTCGGCCTTCCACGGGTCGGAACCCTCTGCCAGCGATAGCCGCACTTAGCTGGTATGCCCCATGCGTGGGAAGCCGCGCCGTCGTCGGGCTACGCCCGACTGCTTGAGGGAGCTACGCTCCCTCTCAGTTCACGGCGCGGAGGATGTCACTTTCGAACTCTACTGGCTGGGATGATCCTCTTGAACTCCTTCAAGAACGCGGTCCGACAGAATAGTTTGGACACCACCTCCTTGGATTCGTGTCAACACGTAATTGTGATATGCGTCATCGATTCGTCGAAGAACGTGCTCTCCAGATAGCCGTTGAAGTAGATCGCCTGGGTTTATCATTCACCCGGCAATGAGTCCATTCGTCGTGGGCAACGAATGGGATCCCGAGAACGTCTTCGAAGTCCTTGGGAACGAACACGTCCGCCAGATACTCGCGCTCGCTGACGTACGACCCCTTTCGGCGGACGAGCTCGCTGAACACACTGACGCGTCCCTCCCGACAGTCTACCGACGCGTCGACGTCCTCCAGGAATACGACATGCTTCGGGAAGAAACGCGGATCGACGGCGAGGGGAACCACTACAAGGTCTACGAGACGACCCTTGAACGGGTCAGTTTCGAGGTGGCCGACGGCGGGTTCACAGTCAACGTCGAACTCCGCGAGGACCTCGTCGACAAGTTCAGCGACTTCTGGAGCGATCTCGAACGCGGAGGAAACGAACCATGAAACAGCGAATATCGACGAGAGAACAGACAGATGGCTAACCCACCGGAACTGTGGCTGTTCGTCATGTCGAACGCGCTCGTCCTCGTGCTGGGTGGGGCGATGGCCTTCCTGAGCGGACGGGCCTACCAGCGTACCGGGAGCCGATCGTTCGGGCTCGCCTCGGGGGGGTTCGCCCTCCTCACGCTCGGGACGCTCGTCGAGGGTATCTACGAACTCGGTTACCGGCGGAGTTACGAACTCACTGGGCGCGAACTACTCGCGCTTCACACGGTCGAAGGCGTCCTCGTCGCGGCCGGACTCGCGGTGCTGTTTTACTCGTTGCAGCAACACTGACGGCACAGCCGGGAGCTGACCCCGCGTTTGTGCGTCGTGAAAATACCCTCGGTGAAGCGGGTAGTCGGCAGTGGTAGGATTTCCCCCCCGCTCTCGTGCTGGATGGCCGAAGTTGACACGCGTCGCGGATTCTCGGGTCGATGGCGGGCCGGTATCGCGAGGCCCGTTATGGTCCGGTGAAATCGCTCTCGGATTCTTAACCGGATCGAGCGTCTTCACTCGTACATGAGCGTCATCCAGTCGATCAAGGAGACGATCGGTCTCAAAGAGCCCCGACCCACCTACCGCTGTGCCGAGTGTGGGACAGAATTTCAGTCGTCGTCGGACACCGATTCCCACTGGTTCGGCTGTCCAGAATGTGATAGTAGCGACGCCGAACTGATCGAGGAGTAGCGGCTGACCCTCCTCAAGCCGGCCGCATTTCTCCGAGCGGCGTCCCAACTGATCATAGCGCAGCCACTGGCCCACCCGTCGGTTCGGTCACTGCACGACTTACAAAGTGATCGGGCGCCCTCCACCCGACGAGAGGTATCCGGCCCGGTATCAGATGAAGCCGGCGGCCGACACCGATACTCCCTCTGTGCTCTCCGTGACGTGGACGTCCAAAATCTGTTCTAATCTCAGTGAAAGCGGTGGTTCAGGAACTTCTGAGTGTGAAGTTGTGGTTACTGGTTTACAAACGTGTCCCCCGTTGATCCGGATGGACTGGTTCCCCTGACCGGTCCACCGACGCCGCACGGACGACGGGTCCGCGCCGCGGTCGGATCTCATCGCGTCCTCGGGTACCCGGGGACGACGGAGGCACAGGCCAACCGCCGACCCTCCGGCGTGTTGCTCATCCCCCCTTTCGTGTCAACACGTCAGTTCTCCATCCGATAGAGGGCGTCGGCACAGAGATTCGCGATGCGGAAGCACGAGCGTCGGGATGTCGAAGCTAAACGGCGTTTCGACGTTTCCGATCCTGTATCGGCGGAGAATGAGTCGACGCGAAATCTCCAGTGGTGACTTACAGCGGTAGCAAGTCGAAAGCCAACCCCTTCAGAGGAGGGAAGGGAGCAAAGACTGCACGTCCTCAGACCCGGTCTAACGGAACCCTCAACAAGCGAGGTCCTCAGACCGAACGAAGTAGGGTGTGGGAGTTGACCCCAGGTCTTAATATCCGACCTCCGATACCGGAGAACGATGCCCGAACACGCACCAGCGTCCGGAGAAGTGGATCCACTCGATCTCCACGGGGTCATCCCGCCGACGCTTACGGCCTTCGACAGAAACGAGAATGTCGATTACGAGGGGACAGCCGCCCAGGCTGAGTTCGTTGTCGACCGAGGCGTCCACGCCGTCTTCCCACTCGGTACGAACGGCGAGTTTCCGCTCTTGTCCGGCGACGAACGCGAGCGGATCGTCGAGACGGTCGTCGACGCCGTCGGCGACGAGGTACCGGTGATCGCCGGTGTCGGCGCACCGGGAACCCGAGAGACAGTCGAACACGCCGAGCGAGCGGCCCGAGCGGGCGCGGACGGACTCGTCGTCGTCACACCCTATTACTTCCCGCTCGATCACCGGGGTGCTGTCGAACACTACCGACAGGTTGCCGCGGCCGTCGATCGGCCGATCTACGCCTATCACATCCCGCAGCGAACCGGCAACACGCTGGGGGCCGAAACGATGCGCGAGATCGCGGCCATCGACGGCGTCGCGGGGCTGAAGGATACCAGCGAGGACGTTCCCTGGCTCGGTCGGGCAATGGCCGACAGCCCCGATCTGACGTACCTGGCGGGCTCGAACGCACTGCTGTATACGGGCCTGGAGATCGGCTGTTCGGGAACGGTCAGCTCCGTAGCCAATGCCTTCCCGGAACTGGTCGTCGACCTCTACGAGGCGTTCGACGACGGCGACGAGGAGCGAGCCCAGCAGCTCCAACGGCAGGTTCTGGACGTGCTCGCGGCCTTCGATCGCGGGCCGTACATGGCGGCTGTCAAGACGGCCCTCGCTCTTCGGGACGTGGACATCGAACCCGGACCGTTGCGGAGCCCGCTCCGGCGGTTGGACGACGAGGAAACGGCGGCACTGAAAGAAGACCTGAAAGAACTGGACCTCCTGTGAGCGAACCGCCGATCTGGCACTGGTCGCGATCCCGGCAGTCGGATACGCCGGCACCGAATTGCCGGCCGGACATGTCGACGCGAGCGTATCAGAACCATTATACGCCCAACAGGAGACCGTACACGCTGGACAATCATGAGTGAACCCACAGTCGAACGCGTCGACCACGAGCGATGGGGCGAGAGTATTCGCGTCGCCAACGGAACGATCGAACTGCTGGCGCCGACGTCGATCGGCCCGCGGATCGTCCACTTCGGGTTTGATGGAGGCCCCAACGAGTTCCGGATCTTCGAAGAGGGGCGCGAGGAGTGGCCACTGATCGGTGGGCATCGGCTCTGGCACGCCCCGGAGGACAGCGACAGGACCTACGAGCCCGACACGGATCCGGTCGATGCCGAGGTGCTGGTCGATGGCGTTCGTCTCGTCGGCCCGGAGGATCCCGGTGCCGGCGTCCAGAAGACGATCACGGTACGGATGGGAACCGGGGCGTCAGTCGAGGTCGAACACGAACTCACGAACCGACGCGCCTGGCCGCTTGAATTCGCGCCCTGGGGAATCTCCGTTCTCAAGCTTGACGGGACGGCTGTCCTCCCGTTCACCCCGCAGGCCGACGAGACATCGCTATTGCCAGACCGCTCGATCCAGTTGTGGCCCTACACCACGCCCGGCGACGACCGGATCGACTTCGGCGAGGAGTACATCTACGTCAGCCAGGAAACCGACCGCGAGGCGATGAAACTCGGTACATCGGGGGCGGACGGGTGGCTCGCCTATTTCAACGACGGCCACGTCTTCCGGAAGGACTACGCGTTCGACCCGTCGGCGACGTATCCGGACGGGGGCAGCGCGGCAGAGGTCTACACGAATCAGAACGTGATGGAAGTCGAGTCACTGGGTCCGCTCCGAACCGTCAAGCCCGGGGAGGGCGCAACTCACACCGAAACGTGGACACTAGCCGACGGCGTCGATACGCCCGCCGACGCCGCCGCGATCGACCCCGACGCGATCTGAGGGCGAAGACGAGCCATCCATGAAAAGGGGGCGTTCCCGACCGCTTGCCCCCTTCGCTTATCCCGTATCGTCGTCTTCCTGGTGAGCCTGTCTCACACCTCGTCGTCCTGGCGGCCCTGCGCATCCCAGATCTCGATCATCTTCTCGGCGAAGACTTCCGTTCGGACGGGGTAGCCACGCGGGCCAGTCTCTTCGATGGGCTCTTGGGCGACGTCCGCGACGAACTCTGCGTCGAAGTCCATGTCGACGAGCGTCTCGGTCACGTCGAAGGAGAGCGTCTGATCTTCGAGGGCGTTCTCCAGCCAGGGCGCCTTCGACTGGGTCTGATCGTACTCGATCTCGTAGGTATCTCCGCCGAAGAGGTCCCTGAGCGCCGCCATCTCTCCGATCTCGAGCCACTCCTCGTCCCACTCGACGAAGAAGGCACCGTCTTCGAGTTTCGTGTCGTAGCGTTGCATGGTGGATGCTCGTAGGTGAATACTACGCGGCTGTCGGGAAATAATCCACGAAGCGCGTGGCTATCGGGTTCGCAACCGTTTCGGACATACCACTCACGAGTAGATCCAGTGGCGAGGATCCCGCCGATTTATGCACCCGCCAGGCACACCGGCGAACGTGACACGACCTCGCCTCACTACGTTCGGCGAATCGCTCCTGCGACTGTCGACACCGGTTGAGGAACCGATCGAGGCAACCGATGCCTTCGACGTCTACGTCGGCGGCGCCGAGGGTAACGTCGCAGTCGCGGCCCAGCGCCTCGGGATCGACGCCACCTGGGTATCGAAACTCCCCCGGACGCCGCTGGGCGAGAAGGTGACCTCGACGTACCACACCCACGGCGTCGACACGGCCGTCGCCTGGGACGACGACGGCCGCGTGGGTACGTATTACCTCGAACGCGGCGGACAACCGCGGGGTTCGAGCGTCTTCTACGACCGGGCTGACTCCGCGATCACGACCGCCACATACGAGGAACTGCCTACGGAACCGATCGAACATACCGACACCCTGCACGTCACGGGGATTACGCCGGCGCTCTCGGAAACGCTCGCGGAGACGACAGAGCGGGTCCTCACCACCGCGGATGACAACGGGATTACGACGGTCTTCGACGTCAACTACCGATCGAACCTCTGGGACACCGAGACGGCCGCGGCGACGCTTTCGGACCTCCTCCCGCTGGTCGATATCCTCTTCGTCGCCCGGCGAGACGCTGCGACGGTTCTGGACTTCGACGGGAACGACGAGGCGGTCGTCGAGGGATTACGGGACGCCTACGACGCCGACCTCGTCGTCATGACCCGCGGTGAGGAGGGTGCACTGGCCTTCGACGGCGACCAGGCCGTGAGCCAGCCGGTGATCGAGACAGAGACCACTGACGCGATCGGAACTGGCGACGCTTTCGTCGGCGGGTTCCTGGCTTCCTGGCTCGACGGGACGGATCTGTCGACCGCGTTGGCGTGGGGGGCCGCGACGGCGGCGCTCAAGCGGACGATCGAGGGCGACCTCGCCGTCGTGCGACCGGAGGCCGTCGAGTCGATCGTCGCGGGTGACGTCGACGAGATATCACGCTGATTCAAGACGAGCTTCCTGGGAAAGGATTAACCACTCGAACGCCGACTTCCCGGGCGTGCCAGTAGATTACACCCAGCTTAGCGATCCGAACGCGGAGTACACGATGCGTGACCTCTCCGCCGAGACGATGGGCGTGATAGCTGATCGCGGCACGCGGGACGTCGAGATCACCGACATCCAGACGACGATGGTCGACGGAAACTACCCCTGGACACTCGTCCGGATCTACACCGACGCGGGCGTCGTCGGGACGGGCGAGGCCTACTGGGGAGCAGGCGTCCCCGAACTCGTCGAGCGACTGAAACCCTTCATCGTCGGCGAGAACCCGCTTGACATCGACCGCCTGTACGAACACATGGTCCAGAAGACCTCCGGCGAAGGCTCGATCGCCGGCGTGTGGCTCCACGCCATTTCGGGTGTCGAGATCGCGCTGCACGACCTCGCCGGGAAGATCATGGACGTACCCGCCTATCAACTCCTCGGCGGGAAGTACCGCGACGACGTGCGGGTTTACTGTGACCTTCACACCGAGGACGAGGCTGACCCGCAGGCCTGCGCGGACGAGGCCGAGCGCGTCGTCGAGGAGTTAGGTTACGACGCGATCAAGTTCGATCTCGACGTCCCCAGCGGCCACGAGAAGGACTCGGCCAACCGCCACCTCAGCCAACCCGAGATCGAGCACAAGGCCGAGATCGTCCGTGCCACGACCGAGCGTGTCGGCGACGCCGCCGAGGTCGCTTTCGACTGCCACTGGACATACACCGGTGGCAGCGCAAAGCGACTCGCCGAAGAGATCGAGGACGACGACGTCTGGTGGCTCGAAGACCCGGTCCCACCGGAGAATCACGACGTTCAGCGTGAGGTCACGCAGTCGACGACGACGCCGATCGCCGTCGGTGAGAACGTCTATCGCAAGCACGGCCAGCGCCGCCTGCTCGAAGAGCAGGCCGTCGACATCATCGCGCCCGACGTGCCGCGAGTCGGCGGCATGCGCGAGACCCGGAAGATCGCCGACCTGGCCGATCTCTACTACATCCCCGTTGCGATGCACAACGTCGGCTCGCCGATCGCAACGATGGCCTCCGCACAGGTCGGCGCGGCGATCCCGAACGCCCTCGCCGTCGAGTACCACTCCTACGAACTCGGTTGGTGGGAAGACCTGGTCGAGGAGGACGGTCTCATCGAGGACGGTTCGATGGCAATCCCCGAGAAGCCAGGCCTTGGTCTGACGCTCGATCTCGACGCCGTCGAGAAGTACAAGGTCGACGGCGAGACGGTGTTCGACGAGGCATAGCCTCGTCGAGTTCGACAGACGAGCGAAGCGAGTCTGTCGGCGTTCGATCCCGCCTAGGGATCGAACCGGCAAATCTCTGATTTGAATCGTTCGACGAGGCATAGCCTCGTCGAGTTCGACAGACGAACGGAGTGAGTCTGTCGGCGTTCGATCCCGCCTAGGGATCGCGTTCGTCAACTCAGTCTTGGGCGTCCTCGACGGCCGTGACGAACTCGGCGGCGTGGTCCTCGACGGCGTCGAAGTCGCCGCGCTCGATGGCATCGTAGTCGATGAGTGCACTGCCGGCGCCCACAACGGTCGCGCCAGCGTCGAAGAAGGCATCAACGTTGTCCGGTCCGATCCCGCCAGTCGGCATCAGCGGCAGGTCGCCCAGGGGGGCCTGGATCGCGCTCAGGTGGTCCGGTCCCACCGTCGCAGCGGGGAACACCTTGATCAGATCGGACCCGGCCTCGGCCGCCCGGATGGCCTCGGTCGGGGTCATCACACCCGGTGCGACGAGGACACCGTAGCGGTTGGCCGTCTCGATCACGTCGGGTGCGAGCGTCGGCCCGACGACGAACTCGGCACCCGCCTCGATCGCCGATCGGGCGGCCGGGGCGTCCAGCACCGACCCGGCACCGACGACGGCTTCCTCGTCGTCAGCGAACTCCGCGGTCACCTCAGAGACGAGGTCGGTCGCGTTCGTGGCGTCGACCGTCACCTCGAAGGCCGTCACACCGCCGGCCCGTAGCGCCTCGACGGTGTCGAGCATCGCGTCGGCGTCGATGTTCCGGAGCACAGCGACGACGCCACTGTCGATCAATCGATCGTGTGCGTTCATCACGTCCGGGGGTGTCGGGACACGCCGGCATAACGGTCCCGACTCACTCTCGTCGCTGCGAGTTCCGATCCGCCGGATCAGAACTGTCCGGCTTCGACGCGATCGAGCGCCTCGAGGAAGCCGTCGGCGAAGGAACGGTCAGTGACGTGGTCGGCCGCTTCGATCGCCGCAGCGTCGGCGTTGGCGACGGCGATGGCCGTGCCGGCCCGCTCGAAGGTCGAGACGTCGTTCGCGGAGTCGCCGACGGCCAGGAAGTCGGCGGGTTCGTATTCCAGCGACTCCGCGACCGATTCCAGGGCCCGCCCCTTGCTCATGTCGGGAGACTTGACGTGGTAGGCGTAGGTCGTGTCGACGACTTCCAGGCCGTGTTCGCGTGCGATCTCCCGCAGTGGCTCGATCGGAACGTCGTGGGCCAGTGCGACCTCGGTCTCGCGCCAGCGGTTGACCAGGTCAGCCGGCCCCCACCCGAGGTCGTAGCCCGCCGCGACGTACTCGTCGGCGACGGCCTGGGCGGCCTCGCGGTCGCCGTGGCGTTCGATCCCCTCGGCCGTCTCGACGAAGGAGAGACCGCCGTTCTCGGCGATGACGTGACGATCCAGTCCGAGGTAGTTACACAGCGCGATCGGAAACGGGAGGACTTTTCCTGTCGCGAGGATGACCGGCGCGGCCCACTCACGGAGTGCCTCACCCACGCGAGGATCGAGGATCATGTCGTCGTCCGTCAGCGTGCCGTCGATATCGGTCACCAGCGGAGGAACCGCTTTCTCAGTCATGTCGGAGCGTCCGATCCCCGCCGGCTTGCCGGTTGCGCTTCGAAGGGAGTCACTCCCGGAGGGTCTCGTAGGCGTCTTGTACGCGCTTGAACGCCTCCCGGTCGCCGTCCTCGGAGTCCGGGTGGACATCCTTGACGCGCTCGCGGTACACTTCCTTGATCCGCTCCTGGTCGGTGTCCGGGCCCACGCCGAGCACTTCGCGAGCCTCTTTCCGGGCCATCGAAACATCTTCCGGGCGGGACCGTGGACCGCCGTTAGTCCGTCGGGTTCGCTCACGCCGTGCTCGGCGTCCTCGGATGCGTTCCGCCCGTCTGCGGCGTGCCCGACCTCGTCGGTCCGATCCGTCCGGATCCCGGCCCGTCGATCGGCCGCCGTTGGCCGCGGCCCGCTGTTCGACGCGACGGTAGATCCGGGCGGCCAGCCGGCCGCTGGCGTGCATCCACAGGAAGTAGGTCACGACGCCGAACAACGCTGCCGGGGCGAGGATCGCGGGGTTGTACAGCACCCCTGCAACGGCTAATGTGGCCGTCATCGCGGCGAAGGAGCCGGCAAGCCCGGACAACAGTCGCGACCGTTTCACGGCCGTCGGTTGGGTGTCGACCGGCCTAAACCTCTCGCAACCCCCATCGTTTGAAGGGGTCTCCTGCTGTGATCGCTGACCCGTCCATCCTCGATGTCCCTCCTCTTTTGCTCGTCCGCGTCCAAGCGCGGATATGCTCGTCTATCACGTCCTCTTCGTCGTGGTGCTGGTCGGGACGGAAGCGTTTTTCACGGCGCTTGCGACGATGAACCTCCGGCACGCCGAGCGGACCGTCGCCGAGGAGGAGGGGTGGCTCCGGGAGCGGGTCGGCGTCGACGATCCCCGCGAACTGATCGATTACAACCGTCTCGGGACAGGACTCTCGCAACTACAGACGTGGATCTCGCTCGCGATCGTCCTGTTGGTCCTCTATTCGGGCGTCTACGCGGACATCGTCGCCGCCATCGAGGCGACCGGCTGGCCGCTGGTCGTCCGCGGGACCGTCTTCGTTCTCGGGGCCCTCCTCGCCCTCCAGGCGATCAGTCTCCCCTTCGACATCGTCGAGACGTTCGTCGTCGAGGAGCAGTTCGGATTCAACCAGCAGACGCTGGGGCTGTGGTTCCGTGATCTCGTCGTTTCGCTGGCTGTGATGGTCGTCCTCGGCGGCGTGTTCGCCGCCGCACTGTTCGCGGCGATGGGCGCGATCGGCGGCCTCTGGTGGGTCGGCGCCTGGCTGCTGTTCGTCGGCTTCGCCTTGGTGATGCAGGTGCTCTATCCGCGCGTGATCGCGCCACTGTTCAACGACTTCGAGCCGATCGAGGGCGGCAATCTCGAGGATGCCGTAACGGATGTCTTCGACCGCGCCGGCTTCACCTGCTCACAGCTGTACGAGATGGACGCCAGCCGTCGGTCGAGCCACTCAAACGCCTACTTCGTCGGCTTTGGCCGGACCAAACGCGTGGTCCTGTTCGACACGCTGATCGATCAACTGTCGATCCCGTCGATCCAGGCGGTACTGGCCCACGAACTCGCTCATTATCAGCACGGACATACCTGGAAGCAACTCGCCGCCGGAGCAATCCAGGTCGGCGTTGTGCTGTTCGGGGCGTCGCTGCTGGTCGAAGCGACCTGGCTGTACGACATGTTCGCGGTTGCGGGCCAGCCCATGTATGCCGGCCTGGGGCTGGCTGTGCTGTTACTGGAGCCGGTCGCACGACTGTCCGCGCCGCTGACCAACCGGCTGTCGCTGGCTCACGAACGAGAAGCCGATGCTTTCGCGGTCGAGGTGGCCGACGCCGACGCGATGATCGATGCGCTGACGGATCTGACGGGCGAAAACCTCTCGAACCCGTTTCCGCATCCACTGTACGCCACGTTTCACTACGATCATCCGCCGATCCCCGAGCGGATCAGACATATCCAAAAGACGGCGGACGGGAGAAACGAACGGCCGGTCTGATCAGTGCAGTTCGATGACTTCGACGCCGGTGACGCGGTCGTCGGCCTCCATGGCCGCGACGACCTCGTCGCGGACTGTATCGTCGAGATTGTAGACGGACATGGCCTCGCCGTCGATCGCCTGGCGGGCGTTGGCCATGCCGGCGATGTTGACATCGTGTTCGCCGAGGATCGAACCGAGCGAGCCGATCACGCCCGGCTCGTCGTTGTTGTAGGAGACGAGCATCGTCCCGTAGGGGACCGCGTCGACCCGGAAGCCGTCGATCTCGACGATCCGGGGCTCGTTGTCACCGAAGAGCGTCCCACTGACCGTCAGTTCCTCCTCGCCGTCGCTGACAGTGATCGAGACGAGGTTCTGGTAGTCCTCGGTCTCGCGACGACGGCTCTCGACGACCTGGATACCCCGGCGCTCGGCGATCCGGGTCGGCGCGTCGACGACGACATCCTGCCAGCCGAAGGGGTTGAACACGGCCGCTGTGATCAGGTCGACCTCCTCGTCGGCCAGGTCGCCGGCGTACTCAATCTCGATGGACTGGACGCGACCGTCGAACAGTCGAAGCGCGAGTTTGCTCGCGGTTTCGGCGACGTCGACGAACCCGCGCGTCCGCGGGTCCGAACTCGCGTCCGTCGAGGGAATGTTCAGCGCGTTCTGGACTTCCTCGCCCTCGAGCCCCGCGATGATGCTGTTGGCGGCGGTAACGGCGACGTTGACCTGCGCGTTGTAGGTTTTCGCGCCCAGGTGGGGTGTGACGATGATGTCGTCGACGGCCAGTAAGGGGTTGTCCTCGGCCGGTGGTTCCGTCGAGAAGACATCGACGCCCGCAGCCTCGATGTCGCCGCTTGCGACGGCATTCGCGAGTGCCTGCTCGTCGATAATACCGCCCCTGGAACTCAACACGACGAGATCCCCATTGAAGCGCTCGATCTCCTCGGGGCCGATCAGCCCGCGCGTCTCGTCGGTCAGGCGGGCCTGCACGGAGAGGAGATCGACGCGTTCGAGCAGTTCGTCGAGTTCGACTAGCTCGATGCCCATCTGGCGGGCGCGGGCCTCCCCGAGATAGGGATCGTAGGCGAGTAAGTCCATCCCGAGGTTGTCCAGCCGCCAGGCGACCTCCTGGCCCAGCCGGCCCAGGCCGACGATCCCGGCGGTCATCCCGCCGAGTTCCAGCCCCTCGAAGGACTCGCCGTTCCAGCCGCCGTCCTGGACTTGCATGTGGCCCTGCGGGATACGTTTGGCGGCGTTAAAGGCAAGGCCGATCGTGTGTTCGGCTGCCGCATAGACGTTTCCGCGGGGTGCGTTGGCGACGATGACGCCGTGGTCGGTCGCCGCCGGGATGTCGATGTTGTCGACGCCGATCCCCGCCCGCGAGACGACCTTGAGGTTGGGTGCGTTCTCGAAAACCTCGCGGGTGATCTCCGTCCCGCGGATGAGCATTGCGTCGACGTCCTCGACGATCTCCAAGACGCCTTCGGTGTCGATATCCACGTCCTCGACGACGTCGAGACCGGCGCTACGCAGTCGCGCCAGGCCCGCATCGTCGATCGGGTCCGTGACCAGTACCTTCATGCACGGAGGGAATTCCCCCACCACATTAACCTTTTAGAGTTCGTCCTGGCGCGAAACTTTCGCGAATTACCAACAGCGAGCAACGGGATGGACAGGAAATACACGACCTACGAGTTATCGGTCACCGGAACGGATCCGACCGATCCTGATAGCGATTCTAACGAGACGGTATCTGACAAAGGGGATAACGGGATCAAAGATGGGGCAGAAGATTTCGACGGTGACGGGATTCCGACCGCACGTGAGTTCGAGATCGGGACTGATCCCCTCGAACCGGACACTGACGGCGACGGACTAAACGATACCTTCGAGTTAGTGTACGCGTTCACTGATCCGACTAAAGTGGATTCCGACGGAGATGGTATCAATGATTCGAAGGGTGATCCGGACGAAGACGGACTAACGAACCTCGAAGAACAGGAATTCAGAACGGACCCGATGGACACAGATACCGACGGGGACGGATTGACCGACGGTCGAGAAGTCGAACTCGGAACAGACCCGACCGAAGCCGACTCCGACGGCGATGGACTCACGGACAGTGCGGAAGTCACAGCCGGAACCGATCCCCTGGACTCTGATTCCGATGGAGACGGCACAATTGATGGCAACGAGACGCTACAGATCGAAACGAAAAACGAAAGTGTCGGAGCCAAGGTGACCCTCTCCGGAAAAGGTATTGTCGCCAATTCGGCCACGATCGAAGAGACGACTGAAATACCGTTCGAAGCCAGTGCAGTCTCGGATGTCGCTGTCTCGGATGTCGTCGAGTTCGATACCCAGAAGGACTTCGACGAGGCGACGATCGAACTGGATTATACCGAATCGGAGATTGACAGCTCCGAATCAGAATTGTCCATATATAGATACAACAAGACATACCAGACGTTCGTCGCAGTCGATTCGACGGTTCATCCGGGTCGGAACGTCGTCACCGCGGATGTTTCACACTTCTCGACGTACGCGGTACTGGACAGTCACACCTGGGACGCGCAAACGAGCCAGCCAACTGCCGAACCCCTCGACGATACTAGTGACACATGGCAACTCCCGGTGTACACTGACGACTTCACGGACGGTAACCTCAGTGACTGGACGACGCGAGAAGTAAATCGGGACCCGGGTGGATACTTTATCGACCCGATCCACGACAACGGTCACGTCCGGGCGAGCAACAGTAACCTCGAGCTGCAATCGTATGGCTGTTACGCGACGTCGGCCGGCAAGGGTATCGGACAGTTCAACGGCACCGTCACTGTCAGATTCACGTATAACCGCCAGGAGGGAGATGGTAATGGCGTCCACCAGACACTGTTCCATCTCGTGGAGGACGGACAGCAGACTCCCTACGAAGTCGTCGACGGTGGATACGGTGACCGCGCGCTTCCGCCACGACACTACGAGGACGAACGCGGAGCAACGACGGTTCGTGGTGACGTCAACGGAACCTTCGGATTCGTGTTCGTCAATCGTGTCCGGCCGTTCTTCGACTCCGGTCGGAAATGCGCTCTCGGGTCGATGGACACGACGACCCTGCAGATCGACACTGTCGAAACCAGCATCAGCGTCCGAAACGCCACGGACAGCGACGGGGACGGTCTCCCGGACTACCTCGAAAAGCGCGGAATCCCCGTCGGCTGGGATGAACGAATTAAGACGGACCCGTACGATCCGGACACGGACGACGACGGGTTGACAGACGGGCAAGAACTCGGCGTTGATGGCTTCACGAACCACCCGAACAGCGAAGACAAGCAGTACTTCCGGATGCAGAGCGATCCGACGACCGTCGACAGCGACGGTGACGGACTGAGTGACCTCGACGAGCGAATGGCCGGGACGAACCCCCTGTCTCCTGATACTGACGGCGACGGACTGGCCGATGCCTCCGATTACGAGCCACTGCAAGAGACCCGTGTGCTGGAAGTATCATCGACGGACAAAGCGACGGCGATTATGAAAGGTGCCGTCCTTGGTGATACGAGCAGTCCTGAGGCTGCCCTGGGTAAGCCGAAGATAGAGGGCCCATATTATCTTCTCGGAAAGACATTGAGTACCGCCCATCCGATTGGAGACATTCGTGATGTCGTTGGGAATATTGCTAGAGGGAAACCAGTAGACGCTGCGTTCTCGGCGGCCGGTGTCGTTCCAGTAATTGGAGATACGTCGAAATTATCTAACGGTGTTGCCAAGTATACCGGAAAATACGGCGATGAATTCGGTGTAGGAGTTATTGAAGTGCTCAGCAAAGCGGGGGTCTTCGATCATATGTCGGACGCGCAGGTTCGAGGAATTGTCAAGGCTGCAGTCAACGTTAAAAAACTTAAACTAAAAGGCATCGGCCTCTCTGCCCGCGAATATACCCAATTCATTAAAGAAATTGACGCACAAGTCTCCACAGATGAGATTGAGGAGGTGAGAACGATATCGTCACATGGGCGGAAAATGACAGACAAATTTGTATTCATCACAAAAGATAGGTGGGACTATCTCAAGGGTACTGTCGGTGCCGACATTTCGGCTCGCGATGACCTGGATACATCCACCGGAATGAGCGACTCGGAGGTCAAATCGACGTTGCTCGATATCGCAGAAGGCTCAGATTGGCAATCCGATCCAATCCTCACATATTCTGGTGGCTTCGCTGGTAGTAGCGAATCACGGCTCGCCATTACAAGTGAACATCTTGGCAATCACGGCGCTATAATCGTCGGGTACCCACTCGATGGTGCCGGTGTAGCGGAGATCGTCTTCGATAGCTAACGACTCTACGTACTATATTTATACAACTCTACGTAGCTGGATAGATTCGGCGACCCGTACCGACGGCATTTTGCTAACTAGACCGCTTTGCTTGTGAAGCGGAGAGATCTTCGACAGAGGCATCGGCGGTTCCCGCATCAACTCATAATTCTGACGATCGGAACTGACGCTGTCTAGTGATTACCAGAACCCAGTCTGATCCAGCCGATGAATAGAAATACGATGATACCACCGAGTCCAAGTAGAAACAGTACTGGATCGTATCCGACGATCGTCTCAATACCGGCATGTTCTGCAACTGTTTTACTTGCTCCCCTCGAATCATAAAAGATAGCTGCAGTATATACCCAGACCACGAAAAGAGAAGCAGACGCTGATCCTAGTCCTTTGCTCAGTTCTGCTGCAAAATACTCAGTTGGGGATATTTCGGCTCCTTCTTTGTCGGGCTCGCTTCGCCGTAGCGTCAACGGTACAATGAGGTCCCGATATCCACGGACACACAAGTTTCCAAAAAACATGCCACAGAATACACCGAATCCTATCCGCGGAAAATAGTAAGAAAGTCCAACAAATGGCAAAACGGAGATGATGTGTGGTAATCCATTGCGACCCGAAGACGAACTTCCAAGTCGCTTTCCGATGACGTTGAGTTGTTCCCAGAACCATCCCACGTAGATAATTCCAACTGGAATGGTGAGTAGAGTTGAAACGATGACAGCCGGTTCAATTAGGTTCGTATCAAGTGTATCAAGTGGGAGTTTCTTTATTGCAG
The DNA here is from genome assembly GCF_004944975.1 of Halorhabdus amylolytica. Classification (GTDB taxonomy): domain Archaea; phylum Halobacteriota; class Halobacteria; order Halobacteriales; family Haloarculaceae; genus Halorhabdus; species Halorhabdus amylolytica. The sequence continues at coordinate 615 of NZ_SPQG01000019.1, read as the reverse complement.
CAACAACCGATGAGAGTTCGAATACGATCAGTGTCAATGTTGGGGCTGGTTGAGAGGGGCGATTCGAAAGTGCGAGTATCCCCATCTGTAGTATGGTGGCAATGATACAGAGCAAAACGCCGCCACCGAGTACTACCGTCCAGTCAATCGAAACTGAGCCAATCACTAACTCGGCTGAATCACCCGGTACCCAAAACGAAAACAAAAGGAGTCCGATTATATATCCTGCGGCACCTAGGCCGCGTAGGGCTGTTATCCCAAGCGATACACTGGCAAACGGACTCTTCGGCAACGCGAATCTTCGATTGTCTGTACCGAGAATATGCTCCAGATCTGGTGTCATTGTTCGGTAGGGAAACTCATCACAGAACCCTTTGAGAGGTATTGCTCACGATCCTTTTCGAGCGAAACCGTATCACGCCTGTAAGATCGATTTCCCATGATGACTGGAATCAGGTACAGTCGCCAGTATTCATAGCTACTTGCTGGCTTTCACTGTGGACGTACATATTCATTTTCATATCTCTGAATGGTGTTTTACGGGATATTTTTCCACTCGTAGGCTCTGGTGAATCGCTAAACAGCGGCGGCTTCGACCGTCAGAACTAGGGAGAT
>NZ_SPQG01000018.1 GCF_004944975.1 Halorhabdus amylolytica | reverse complement strand
CCTCGATTCTGTCGACACCGCCTCATCACCCAACCCGCTCCTCGAGGATCAGCCTCGTCTTCGTTCCCATGACTTCATCGCGTTCGCGTGCTCGTGTGATCAGATCGTTGACCTCGCCGGTGTCGGCACAGTCGACGATCAACACGACATCCTCCTCGCCGCTGACCTCCCAGACGAAGTCGACCTCGGCCCACTCGACGAACGCGTCCGCGAGCGCGCTGTGGTCGACGTCCACGTCGACTTCAATCTCGATCATCGCCTTGACGTTTCCCGTCTGGGTCGCGATCGTGAACCGCTCGATGATTTCCTCCTCGGTGAGACGTTCGACGCGGTTCCGGACTGTCCCCTCCGAGGTACCGACCTCGTCGGCGATCTCCGTGTACGGCGTCCGGGCGTCACGTCGAAGGATGCTCAGAATTTCGCGGTCCAGATCGTCCATCGAGATTGAAGGGTACCGGGGGTCCACACTTGAGGATTACGAATTTCGTAACTATGCTTCGAAAGCAACGCTTATCTGCGGACCTTCCATACGGATCTCGTAATGACAGACGCCTACGTGGCCCTGGAGGGCGGGCGCGTCGTCGAGGCGCGCGCCCGCTCACCTGGAACGACCCGCGGCGAACTGGTATTCACGACCGCCTATACCGGTTACGAGGAGAGCCTGACAGATCCCTCCTACGAGGAACAGATCCTCACCTTCTCGTATCCGCTGATCGGCAACTACGGGGTCCGGGAGGAACGCTTCGAGTCCGATCGCGTCCACCCCCGCGGTGTCGTCGCCCGCGAGATGACCGACGATGTCGCCGAGTGGCTCGAAGAAGAGGGCCGGCCGGCCGTCGATCACATCGACACGCGCGAACTCGTTACCGAGATCCGCGACGAGGGGGCGATGAAGTGTGGGATCGCTGCCGGTGAGGACGTCACTGAGGAGGACGCGCTGGCCGAACTCCGCCAGTGCAAGCACATGAGCGACCACGAGAACATCGGCAAACAGGTCAGCGTGAGCGAACCCGTCGTGTACAACGAGGGCGGGGACGGGCCAGCTGTCGCGCTGATCGACTGCGGCGCGAAGGGTTCGATCCAAGAGTCGCTGGTCGAGCGCGGCGCAGTCGTCCACGCCCTCCCCTACGACACGACCCCCGCCGAGGTCGAGGAGCTTGATCCCGACCTCCTGTTTATCTCGAACGGGCCGGGCGATCCCGAGAACTTTGAGGCTGCAGCGGGATTGGTCGAGGAATACGCCGGCGATCTTCCCCTGGCGGGTATCTGCCTCGGCCAACAGGTCGTCGCCAACGCCCTGGGCGGATCGACCGAGAAGATGGAATTCGGCCACCGCGGCGTCAACCAGCCCGTCCGTGACCTTCGGACTGATCAGGTCGTGATGACGACCCAGAACCACGGTTACACGGTCGCCGAACCCGGCGAGGAACTGGAGGTCACACAGGTCAACGTCAACGACGACACCCCCGAAGGCCTGGAGAACGACGATCTGGGAATTATCACCCGCCAGTACCACCCCGAAGCGAATCCGGGACCGAACGACTCTCTCTCGTTCTTCGACGACATCCTCGAGCTCGTCGAGGGGTAGTCTTCGACGGATCGACTCCGCACGGACTCTCCCAACAGATCGACTGTTAGACCGTCCTGCCGATCAGGGGTCCTCGATTGGTTTCCCGCGGTACGTGATCGTGTGATCGCCATCAGACGTATCCGTCTCACCGTCCTCCGTCCTGGTGTCCTCCGTCTCACTGTCCCCCGACTGACGAGGCCCCGCGTCGAGATTTACCGGACGTCCCCGATACATGACGCGGCTGGCATCGTTGTCTTCGAGCGTCTCGGGGTCGTCGAGTTGGTGATCCCCGATGAACTCAGTCGTCGTTTCCAGGAGCGGTTCCCCGGTCTTTCGGTGGACCCAGAGGTGGTACTGCTGACGGGGTGTCCGCAGGGCGATCCGATGGCCGCGCAGTCCCGTGTTGTAGGCCGCCTTGGCGACGGCGTCGTGTGGCACCTCGATCACCTCGTCCTCGGATTCTCTGCCGACGAGACAGAGCGTCCGGCGGCCAGTGACGAGGACGACTGTCCGTCGCTCGCCGTCCGGCGAGACCGTGTTCCGTTTCGAACCGCGTCCGATCCCTCGCTTTGCGTTCGTCAGCACGTACGCCGGTGCCTCCGTGTCCTCGAGATAGGTTACCGGCGGTTTTGCCAGCGGCGTCGCCGTCGAGAATCGGCTTTCGCGACCCGAAAGTACTTCCGCAGTTACCGAGTCGTCGGGTGCCATCTCCGCGAGCGTCGCCGCCCTGTCGAGGATCCGCTGATCGATCACCCTACCACCCCGACGATCCGGCTGGGACCCGTCGGCCCTTGCATGGATGATCGAACTCCCTTCGCCGACATGAGCATTACGGACGTGTCGGTATTGGCCACTAAAGGCATCTATTGTGTCCGTTGTCGCGATGCTTCTAAACGATCGGCCAAAAAGAAGTCGACTTACTGATCAGTCCACTGGCGGGCTTCAGTGCTCGACGCCCGGGCAGTCTGCATTGCGGGACTGTTGAACGCCTCGCCCATGGTGCCCGCCTGATCCAGCACGATGACGCCGGCGGTACCCTCGACCCGGTCGCCGAAGGTCTCGATCGCTCCTTTGGCCGCACCGCGAGGTGACTGTCCGTCTTCGAGCAGTTCGACGGCACGTCTGGCGAGCGCTTCGCGGGCGATGTCCTCGCCGGCACCGGTCGCACTCGCCCCGCCCGCCTCACTGGCGTAAAACCCGGCACCGATCTGCGGGACGTCGCCCACCCGGCCGGCCAGCGCCGCCCAGCGACCGCCCGTCGAGGTACCGGCAACGAGCGTGTCGCCGTCAGTCGCCACCGCGCCCACGGTGTCGTGCCCGCCGAAGTGCTCGTCGAGCCAGGCGAGTTGCTCGGTCACTGTCGACCCCGGGGGATCCGTGTCCCGCCAGCGTTCCCGCGTCCGGTCGCTCCAGGGGTCGGCGTCGGTCTCGATCCCGTGGGCGGCGGCGAACTCCACGGCCGGTTCGCCAGCCAGCATGACGTGTGGCGTCTCCTCTAAGACGGCCCGGGCGGCGTCGATCGCGTGGACGACGCCGTCGAGCCCTGCGACGGCCCCACACTGTCGGTCGCCGGTCATCAACCCGGCGTCAGTCCGAATCCGACCGTCGCTCTGGACGTCACTCCCGACGCCCGCGTTGAACGCCGGGTCACTCTCGAGGGCGCGGATGGTCTCACAAACGGCCTTCATCGCTGTGTCGGTCCTGGCACCGATATCTGCGCCAGCCTGTAGCCGGCGCTGTCGCCAGCGAGGTTCCTCTGGCGGCGAACCCGCCCCGCCGTGGGCGATCACTCGCACAGGCGTCACTCCTCGGGCGGTGCGAGTTCGACTTGCGTGAGATCACGATCGAGCATACAGTAATCGTGTGGTGGCTCCCCGACGACACTGTCGATTCGATAGGTCGTCTCGAAGTCACCGCCGGCAGGCTCACAGAGTTCGTGGCTCGGGCACTCTTCGTGTGGGCACGGACCTTCGAGTTCGACCTTGCTTCCGGCATAGGCGCTCTGGGACGCGACGTTCGCCTGTATCGGCGCGGGTTCGACCTCGACGGCAGTGACACCTACGTCGTGGACGGCACAGTCGAGGGTGCTGGCACCCTCCCGGACCGCGGTGACGCGATAGCGTCGACCGACGTCGAGATTGAGACACTGCTCGCGATAGGGACATCCCTCGCAGGCCGCGGATTCCCCACCGTAAACGAATTCGGTACCGACGTCAGCGAGACGGGTTCCGAGAAGTGTGATCTGGGTCATTAGATCGAGATATGTCGGCCCGCCGATTAAGTCTCCCGACCGGTCAGCTCGTCGAGCCGATCGAGATACGCTTCCCGAGGGTGCTGGTAGAACGACCGATAATCGATCTCGCCGCTCGCGAACCTCTCTGCGAGTCTGGCGGCCCCGGTCTCGGCCGCCGTGCGATCGTCGAACTCCCGGGTCGGTCCGTCGATCTCCGGCTCCAGATACAACGTGACTATCCACGGGTCGTCGGGGTCCGGCTCAGATCGACCTGGCCGACGACTGCGACGCCCACGGGTCACATATAGCGTCGGGAGGCAAGGGGCCGGAAACGCGTCAGTGTCGAAGATGTCGGGTCGATAGACCAGGACCAGGTCTGTCGGTTCCTGATTCCAGACCACCCAACCGTCGGGGAGCGCGTCGAGGGTCACAGTCGTCAATCGTTGCGTTCCCCTATGAGTTCCGTGATCGCGGCGAGACGACAGTCCAGACGGCCGAAACTGGACGAACATGAGCTCTCACTTATAAATAGCGTTGTACTTCGTCTCTATGGACGCCGGAATTTCCTTCGAATGGCCGTTAGAATGCTTTTCCGTCCGTTTCTACATCTCAGGGTTCGAAATGAGCCAAATCCTTAAGTGATTGCAGTACTCAACAAATATTACTATCGGTGGTTTCCTTCCAGACTCTTCCCGCCGGCAGGTGTGCCCTGCTCCACAGAGAGTGGTATGGATTATCATACCATGAGAGCTGGTCGGGCCATCGATCGTCGGCCCCGAAGGAGGCCCCGACCGATCGCGGAGAGCGCTGTGGCAACCCCAGCGTGATAGCATGAATGGCACCAGAAACACCCTCGACGAACTGAACGAACACTACCGGGACTCGATCCCGGCCGACTTACGACAGCGCCGGACGTTCCAGTGGTACTTAGACGAACTACAGGAGTCACCGAAGATCGCCCGTAACGCCCACCAGCGCGTCGCGGACATGTTCGACCATTACGGGACGACCTACGACGAGGACGAGGGCGTCGTCGAGTACGACCTCGCCGCCACGGACCCCCTCGATGAAGGAGAGAATACCTTCTACGGGCGAGTGATTCACGAGGCGATCCACGAGTTCGTCAACAAGGTCAAGAGCGGTTCGCGGGGACTCGGCCCCGAGAGGCGGATCAAACTCCTGCTCGGGCCCGTCGGTTCCGGGAAGTCAGACTTCGACCGGCAGGTCCGTCGATACTTTGAGGATTACACCCGTCGGGACGCCGGCCGGATGTACACCTTTCGGTGGACGAATCTCCGGGACGTCATCCCCGATCAGGACCCCGACGACGATACCGTTCGTTCGCCCATGAACCAGGATCCACTGGTCCTGTTGCCCCAGGAGCAGCGCGACCGTGTCCTCGAAGACATGAACGACGCGCTGGAGGCACCGTATACGATCCGTAACGAGCAATCACTGGATCCCGCAAGCGAGTTCTACATGGATCGCCTGCTGGCCCACTACGACGACGACCTGCAGGAAGTCCTCGAAAACCACGTCGAGATCATCCGGCTGGTCGCCGACGAAAACATGCGCCAGGCGGTCGAGACCTTCGAGCCAAAAGACAAGAAAAACCAGGACGAGACGGAACTCACTGGCGACGTCAACTACAGCAAGATCGCCGTCTACGGCGAGAGCGATCCCCGCGCGTTCGACTACTCCGGGGCCTTTTGCAACGCCAATCGCGGTATCTTCTCCGGGGAGGAACTGCTGAAGCTGCAGCGGGAGTTCCTTTATGACTTCCTCCATGCGACCCAGGAGCAGACGATCAAACCACGGAATAATCCGCGAATCGACATCGACCAGGTGATCGTCGGTCGGACGAACATGCCCGAGTACCGCGAGAAGAAGGGCGACGAGAAGATGGAGGCCTTCAACGACCGGACCAAGCGCATCGACTTCCCGTACGTGCTGGCCTACGAGGACGAGGCGATGATCTACCGGAAGATGCTGGGCAACGCCGATCTACCGGACATCCACGTCGAACCCCACACCCTGGAGATGGCCGGCCTCTTCGGCGTGCTCACGCGCATCGAGGAACCCGACGACTCGGCAGTGACGATCCTCCAGAAGGCAAAGGCCTACAACGGCGAGAGCGAGGAGGCCGAAGACGTCGACGTCAAGAAACTCCGGGAGGAAGCCGAGGAGAGCGCCGACATCGGCGAGGGCATGGACGGCGTCTCCCCGCGGTTCATCGGCGACGAGATCGCCGAGGCGATCATGGACTCGATGCACCGCGACCGGGACTTTCTCTCGCCGCTGACGGCGTTCAACCACTTCGAGGCCAACCTCGAACATCACGGGTCGATCCCCGCCGAGCGCTTCGAGACCTACTACCGCTACCTCGAACTCACCCGCGAGGAGTACCGCGACCGGGCGATCGACGACGTGCGCCACGCCCTGGCCTACGACGTCGAGGAGATCCAGCGCCAGGGCGAGAAGTACATGGACCACGTCATGGCCTACATCGACGACGATACCGTCGAGGACGAACTCACCGGCCGGGAGGCCGAACCCGACGAGCAGTTCCTCCGCAGCGTCGAGGAACACTTAGACATTCCCGAGGATCGGAAGGACGACTTCCGCCAGGAAGTGTCAAACTGGGTCTCCCGTCGGGCGCGCGAGGGCGACACGTTCAGTCCGCAGGACAACGAGCGACTACGCCGCGCCCTGGAACGGAAACTCTGGGCCGATAAGAAACACAACATCAACTTCTCCGCGCTGGTCGCCAGTTCGGAGATGGACGACGACGACCGCAACGCCTGGATCGAGGCCCTGATCGAGCAGGGTTACTCCCGGGACGGCGCCGTCGAGGTTCTGGAGTTCGCGGGCGCGGAGGTCGCCAAGACCGAACTCGAAGAATGAGCTCTGAACGTAACGCTGAGGGCGGCTCCGGTCAGACGGGGACGGACGCCGACGATTACGTCACCGCCGCCGACCGCCAACTCGCCGAGACCTACGAGCCGCCGATGAGTCTGGAGGCCTACGTCGAGACTATCCTGGAGGAGCCCCAGCTGGCCGCGGGTGCGAGTACGTACCTTCTGGACGCGATCGAAGCCGCCGGGACCCGGACCGTCGTCGAGGAGGGTGAGGAACGCGAGCGCTACCGCTTCTTCGACGATCCGTACAATGACGGCGAGCACGCTATCCTCGGGAATACGGCTGTTCTCAACGGATTAGTCGAGGATCTCCGGACGATCGCTGCTCGTCGGGGGAAAGCCGAGAAGATCGTCTGGCTCGCGGGACCCACCGCGACCGGCAAGTCCGAACTCAAGCGGTGTCTGATCAACGGCCTGCGAGCATACTCTCGGACCGAGGAGGGCCGACGCTACACTGTCGAGTGGAACACGTCGGGTGCGGGCAGCGTCGGGAGTGGGCTCACCTACGGCGACGTGCCAGACAACGACGACGATGACTGGCTGGAGAGTCCCGTCCAGACCCATCCTCTCGCCGTGTTTCCGCAGGAGATCCGCACGGACATCGTGGCCGACCTCAACGACCGGATCGGCGATCACCCGGACGTGACCGTCGGGACTGATCTCGATCCGTTCTCGCGAGAGGCCTACGAGTACTTAGAGGAGCAGTACCGCCGTGACGGCGTCGACGGGCTGTTCTCGGCCGTGACTGCTCCTCACCACCTCCGGGTGAAGAACTACGTCGTCGATGTCGGCCAGGGGATCGGCGTGCTCCACGCCGAGGACGAGGGCACGCCAAAGGAGCGCCTGGTTGGCACCTGGATGGGCGGGATGCTCCGGGAGCTGAACTCCCGGGGGCGGAAGAACCCCCAGGCGTTCTCCTACGACGGCGTTCTCAGCCAGGGCAACGGCGTCCTGACGGTCGTCGAGGACGCCGCCCAGCACGCCGACCTCCTGCGAAAGCTGTTGAACGTCCCCGACGAGCGCTCGGTCAAACTCGATCGCGGCATCGAGATGGACGTCGACACCCAACTGTTGATCATCTCCAATCCCGATCTGGAGGCCCAACTCGACCAGCACGCCGAGCGCGGGGGCTCGGACCCGCTGAAGGCGCTCAAGCGCCGCCTGGACAAACACCGCTTCGCCTATCTGACGACCCTCTCGCTGGAGGCCGAACTCCTCCACCGGGAACTGACCGGCGAGACGACCGTCTGGCGGGCCGACTCCTACGCCGAACTCGCCGAGCACATCCGCGAGCCGGTGGCGATCGAGGTCCGGGAGGCTGAGGGGACGACAGAGGTCGAACTCGCACCCCACGCGATCGAGGCCGCGGCCCTGTACGACGTGGTTTCGCGGCTCTCGACGTCGGACCTGCCGGACGCGCTGAATCTGGTAGACAAGGCACTCCTCTTCGACCAGGGTTACCTAGAGGAGGGCGACGAACGGATCGAGGCCGAGGAGTTTGCCTTCGAGGAGGGAGCCGGGGACGGCGAGCGCGGCATTCCCGTCACGTACACGCGAGACGTGATCGCAGATGTGCTGTACGCCGACCGGGACCGTCACCACTCCGACCTCGACATCGGATCGGTGATCATGCCCCGGGACGTGCTCGGGGCGATGACCGAGGGGCTGTCGAGTGCGCCCGTCTTCGGCGAGAGCGAGGTCGAGACGTTCGAGGGGCGTGTGAATCAGGTCCGGACGCACGTTTCCACCCGCCAGGAGGAGGACGTCCTGGGAGCGATGCTCAAGGAGAAGCGCGTCGAACGCGAGACTGTCGCCGAGTACGTCGAGGCCGTCTACGCGTGGGCGACCGACGGTCGCGTCGAGAACGACCGCGGCGAGGAGGTACCTCCCGACCCGCTGACGATGCGTGTCTTCGAGGTCGAACACCTCGGTCGCTTCGACGAGAATCATTACGATGGCAACGATCCCGGAGAGGCGGTTCGAGCGTTCCGCAACGACAGGATCGTCACCGCGATCAACCGCCACGCCTGGGAGTCCCGCGACGAGGGCTTCGCCGTCGAGGAGTTCGATCCCGAGTCGATTCCGGTCATCGAGTCGATCCTCGGCAGTCACGACTGGGAGGCCGTCCGGCGCACCTTCGAGGACTTCGATCCCCACCAGTGGGCCGATCCGCCGGCCGGCACCGAAACCGAGCGCGTCAAGGAGCGGACGATCGACGTGATGGTCGACGATCAAGGCTACAGCCCCGCCTCGGCGGAGTTGACCAGCCGGTACGTCTTAGAGGAGGTCGCCCACCGATGGGACTGAGGGAAGATCTGGAGCGCTACCGCGAGGTGGGCGAACAGCGCCGTCAGGACCTCGCGGAGTTCATCCAGTACGGCGACCTCGGACAGAGCCGCGCCGACGAGGTGCGCATCCCGATCAAGATCGTCGATCTCCCGGAATTCGTCTACGACAGGCGTGATCGAGGAGGTGTCGGCCAGGGACAGGGTGAGCAACCCGACGTCGGTGATCCAGTCGGCCAGCCTGAACCCGGAGACGGTGACGAAAAGGGCGATCCCGGCGAGGAAGGCGGCGAACACGACTATTACGAGATGGATCCCGATGAGTTCGCCAGGGAACTCGACGAGGAACTCGGCCTCGACCTCGAACCGAAGGGCAAGACCGTCGTCGAGGAGATCGAAGGCGAGTTCACCGACGTCGCCCGGACCGGTCCCTCCAGTACACTGGACTTCGAGACGCTGTTCAAGCGGGGGATCACTCGCAAGTTGGCGATGGACTTCGACGAGGAGTACGTCCGTGCGGCACTGAAAGTCGAGGGGTGGGGCCCCGAGGAAGCCTTCGAGTGGGCCCGGGCTGACGGGATCCCTGTCTCGCTGGGCTGGATCCAGAGCGAATACGACGACCTGCCGCCGGGCGAACGCGGCGAGTGGGACTCGATCGACGCGATGGAGACGGCCGTCGAGCGCGAGCGGGCGGTCGATCGCATCCGCCGGGAAGGCATCGACGATGTGCCCTTCCGCCGGCAGGACGAGCGCTACCGCTATCCCGAGACGATCGAGCGTAAAGAGCGCAACGTCGTCGTGGTCAACATCCGCGACGTCTCGGGGAGCATGCGCGAGAAGAAGCGCGAACTCGTCGAGCGGACGTTCACGCCCCTCGATTGGTACCTCCAGGGCAAGTACGACACCGCCGAATTCGTCTACGTCGCCCACGACGCCGACGCCTGGGAAGTGGACCGCGAGGGGTTCTTCGGCATTCGATCCGGTGGCGGGACGCGCATCTCCAGTGCCTACGAGTTAACCCAGGAGATTTTCGAAGCTGAATACCCCTTCAGCGAGTGGAACCGCTACGTGCTGGCAGCCGGCGACAGCGAGAACTCCAGTGACGACACCGAACAACGGGTCATCCCGCTGATGGAAGAGATCGACGCCAACCTCCACGCCTACGTCGAGACGCAGCCGAGCGGGGAAGCGATCAACGCGACCCACGCAGAGGAAGTGAAGCGTCACTTCGGGGGGAGCGACGACGTGGCTGTGGCGTTCGTCAACGAACCCGGTGACGTGATCGACGCCATCGACGAGATACTCAGTACGGAGGACCAATGAGCACCATCGACAACCGTACGGACGCAAAGGAGACGGCACGTCGACTCCGGGAACCCGTCACGGAAGCGCGCACCCTGGCACGGAAACTGGGGCTGGATCCGTACCCGGTGAACTACTGGATCGTCGACCACGACGAGATGAACCAGTTGATCGCCTACGGGGGCTTCCAGAAACGCTACCCGCATTGGAGATGGGGGATGGCCTTCGACCGCCAGCGCAAGGAAGGACAGTTCCTCGGCGGGAAGGCCTTCGAGATCGTCAACAACGACAACCCCGCTCACGCGTTCCTCCAGGAATCCAACGCCCTCGCCGACCAGAAGGCCGTGATTACGCACGTCGAGGCCCACGCGGACTTCTTTGGGAACAACGAGTGGTTCGGGTTGTTCACCGACGGTCAGGACCAGACGCCTGCTGCCGATCGCCGCGGCCCCAACGCCACGGCGATGCTCGCCCGCCACGCCGACCGGATCCGGGGATTCATGGAGGATCCCGAGATCGACCGGGAGGCTGTCGAGCGCTGGATCGATCACGTCCTCTGTCTGGAAGACACCATCGACCACCACGCCGCCTACGCACCCGTCGAACCCGAACGACGGGACGCACAAGAGGCTGAGGACCGCGATCCCGAGGGGGCCATCGAGGAACTCGACCTCTCGGCGGAGGTCACCGGCCAGGTCTTCGACGAGACGTTCTTCGCGGACCACTCCGAGGAGGAGACCGGCTTCCCGCCCGAACCTGTCGAGGACCTTGTCGGCTTCCTCGCGGCCCACGGTAAACAGTACGACGACGCCGCCGACAGGGCCGTCGAGATGACCGACTGGCAGCGAGAGATCCTCGAAATACTGCGCCGGGAGGCCTACTACTTCGCGCCACAGAAGATGACGAAGGTGATGAACGAAGGGTGGGCGGCCTACTGGGAATCAATGATGATGGGCGAGGAAGCCTTCGCCGGCACTGACGAATTCCTGACGTACGCCGACCATCAGGCTCGCGTACTGGGGTCGGGCGGACTGAACCCATACAAACTCGGCAAGGAACTCTGGGAGTACGTCCAGAACCGGACCAACCGCCGGGAAGTCCTCGAACGGCTGCTCCGCGTCGAGGGGATCACCTGGCGGAATCTCGAAAACGAAGTGGACCTCACGGCCGTCCGCGAGCGACTCGCCCCGCCCGCCTGGCTAGAGAACGTCCCGGGCTGGCTCGAATCGATCGATCCCGACGATCCACGAGTCGACGCTGAGGCACTCTCCCGAGCCCGCGACGGCGAGGTCGACATCGATCGCTATCCCTGGAAGGTCCTGACCTACGAGGGGCTCGCCCAGCGACACTACTCACTGGTGAAGCCCCAGAACCGGAGCTTTCTTGAGCAGGCGAGCCGGTCAGAACTCGAATCGATCGCGCGGTACCTCTTCGACGACGCACGATACGATAGCGTCGGGGCAGCCCTAGAAGACGTCGAGTATACCCGTGGCTGGGATCGCATGCGGGAGATCAGGGAGAGCCACAACGACGTGACGTTCATCGACGCGTTTCTCACCGGGGAGTTCGTCGCGGCCAACGACTACTTCGCTTACGAACACAGCTACAAAACTGGCGACTTCCGGGTTTCCAGCACTGATCCAGAAGACGTCAAACGGAAGCTGATGCTCGAGTTCACCAACTTCGGGAAACCGATGATCGTGGTCGAAGACGGAAACTACGACAACAGTGGCGAACTCCTGGTCGCCCACCAGTACAACGGTGTCATGCTCGACGTCGACGAGGCCACGGATGTCCTGAAACGGGTCTTCGAACTCTGGGGACGACCGGTCAACCTGCTGACTATCGTCAAGGAGTTCGACGACCACGATGTCGAGGTCGCCCGCCGACGCGACGAGGAACCGGAGTCGGTCGAGGTGGGCAAACGCCTGCGCTACGACGGCGATCACGTCACGGTCACCGACGTCGAGTGGGAGACAGTTGAGCATCTCGCGGCCGAGGACGTCGACTACGACACGAAACCCGACGAGTGGCTGTGACGATTCTAAACTATCATGATTGATAACACACCACTGACCAGCTGATCTGGCATCGGAGAACTAGCGGAAGACTTCCACTCCGAACTCGACCGGAAAGCCATCGCCGACATCGAAATTCAACCCCAGAACCCACGAAATGTATCCGATCTTGGGGCAGATATGTAGACAGACGTTTCGATATATTCCAATTATCAAATTTTTAGTCGATTTATCCGAGTGCGAAAGTACATCTCCCTGTTTATATGCCTCCGAGGCGAGGGATATAACGAAACTAACGTGACCGATCCTGTCGTGATCGCGGAACTGAAATGAGGTTTTTCCAACTATGCCAGAGATAGAACTCACACGACGGCGTGTACTGGGCGGTTTGATCACTGTCGGTGCGGCGAGTGCGGCGGCCGGGGCCGGGACGTTCGCGCTGTTCAGCGACACGGAGACGAGCAGTGGGAACGAAGTGACTGCGGGGACGTTGGATCTGCAGATCGATCCCGATGATTCTGCCACCACATCTCTCTCAGTTGGGGATGTGAAGCCAACTGACGGTGGCGCTATCGTTTTAGAACTAACCAACGCAGGATCGATCGATGCGAATGTGGCAGGAGTCACTGTCGAGTCGATCACTGAATCCGACGGGACTGCAGACGAATTCACTGATACGGACACCAGCGGTGACCTGGCGGACAATCTGGAGATAGAAGCGTTTGTCCTGAACAGTGAGCCATCGGAAGGAGAAGGCATCAGCGATTCGGAGATCAATTCCGGGGGAACCACGGTGATCTCGGATGGGACAACCCTCAGCTCCGCCGGGGGGACGTCAAACTCACCTTCGTCTCCTGTTTCACTCAACCCGTCCGAGACGAAGTACCTAGTCGTCAACTATCACGTCCCGGACGTGGGCAACGTGATCCAGGGCGATACCGTAACATTCGACCTCACGGCTGAAATTGAACAGTCATAAGCGGAATATTCACCTCCGCGGGAGTACGGCATCCCGATGAAGAAGGGTGTCGGGCGTGCGTGATCAGGTTGTCGAGGAAATTCACCCCATGTGTTCCGATCTGTTCCCGACGGCAGGGACAAATGACGACCGCTGGTTGGTCCGTGAGCGGTGTTTCCATTTCTCTGAAGCGAGGGGCACGAAATGACGGACACAGAGATGGTGTCACGTCGACGCTTTCTGGGAAGTCTCGTCGTCGTAGGAGGTGCCAGTGCGGCCGGGGGCGCAGGGACGATGGCCTCCTTTTCCGACGCCGAATCCAGTAGCGAGAACACGGTTCAGGCGGGAACTCTCGACCTAGAGCTAAACGGAAACGACCAGACAGTCACGTTTCTCGACGTAAGTGGCGTGAAACCCGGAGATGACGGCTTCCAATCCATCCAACTGGGTAATACCGGTTCGATTACGGGTACAATCGAGATCATCGTCGAGGACGTTCGTGACTCCGAGAATGGGATCGTGAACAACGAGAACAGCGTTGACGACACCCCCAATCAAGGAGAACTCCAGAACTACGTCGAGGTACGGGCCGAGATCAACGGCACTGAGATCAGAGACTGGACCGGACTAGATCAGCTCCAGTCGACCCCGCTCCCGTATACGTATCCAACCGGAGAGACGATAGTCCCGGGATCGCAACGACAGTTCACCCTCGAATGGCGATTCAATGATCCCGGGGACAAAAGCGTGAACGAGGCTCAGAGCGATAGCGTCGAAATGGATCTCACCTTCCGGCTGGTACAGACCTGAGGTGATCGGATGGGAGTAAATCGAGACACGCCTTCGCTTGGCACGAGCGTATCTGGAGGGGATACTGATGGGTAACCAGAACGCCCTGCGAGCGGTTCTTCTTGCTGTGATTATGGTCGGCGGACTCAGCGGTCTCAGTACGCATCTGACGGCTGCGGAATTCAGCGACAGTCACGCCGCCAATAGCCAGATATCTGCGGCGTCGAATTTCAATAATGGAGGGACGGGACTGACTGCCGACGCGGGAGGACCGTATACCGTAACGGCTGGGTCTACGTTGATCCTGGAGGGATGGGAAAGTTCAGTCGACCGAGGAAACATCAGGACCTATTCATGGGAAGTGACGAGTGGGCCGGGCTGGGGTTGGAGGTATCCTTCCCTCCCTTGGGGAGTTTACCTCCCGCCAGACAATGTGAATGGGACGACACAAGCAGTGATTGAACTGACAGTGACAGACAACAAAGGGAATACAGATACAGATACAGCGACGATTTCCATCCAAGAAGCGAACACAGGATACGTGGTAAGAGCGAACAGTCGATCGGCTGAAATCCCCAAAGTTAATAAAAATAAAGAGGACCGAGTGTACTTCGGGAACTATACCGAACGATGACGCCCATCTAACAACCCTGAGTTGAAAGAAATAGCCCATCAGAACAAAGTGAACGCCTCTCGCCTGAACTAATCGATTGTCAATACATTCAATGGATCTACCGAACGTGTCGTCAGAATCACTCGATACTCGCCGACTAGGCCACATCATCGGATTCGTGTTATTGGTGGCCATCGTGGGAATCTTCCTTGCCATCGCCATCCCCGGTCTCGTAGGGGCTGACGAGAGTTTCGTCGTCCAGTCTTCGAGTATGTCACCCTCGATCGGTGCTGGGTCGGTCGTTTTCGTCAGCGACCAACCCGCGACAGACGTAACCGAGGGCGACGTGATTACCTTCGAAACGACTGGCGAGCAGTCCTCTCGACGGGTAACCCATCGTGTCGTCGATGTCGTCGAGCAGGACGGTGACAGAGCCTTTCGAACGAAAGGCGATGCCAACGAGGAACCCGACACTGAACTCGTCAGCCCTGATCAGATCCTCGGAATAGTCCAGTTTCATTTGCCCTTGATCGGATATGTTGTCGCCTTCGGGGGGAGTCAGTACGGAGTAATTGCGCTGATCGTTGTCCCGGCAATCCTACTGATCGTGACTGAACTGAGGGACCTGATTCGAACCAGTCGTACAGACGGGGGTGGGCGAGAGAACAAACCCGACTAGGTCGGATCAGACGAAAACGAGCGACGCCGACGGCAACGAGAAAGAGTCATTGACAAGCGTTCTCTACCAATACTACGGAATCACTCGCGTTTGGTTTGATTTACCTGGGATTATCGTCAGTGATAACCAGGGTAGTGAATTGAAATACGTCAGCCGATTACTTGTTGGCGATGGCAACTGCACAACCGGAGTGGCTCCACTTCGATGGCTCGCCCTTCGAGGAGGAGCGGTTCCGCAACGTGTGGTTGCTGGCGCTCGCAACCTACGGCGTCGGCGACATCGTGACGACGATCACGATCGCGTACTTCAGTCGGGTCCACGTCGAGGCCAATCCGGTCGTCAACCTCTCGATCGATCTCTTCGGCGGCGGCGGGTTCCTGGCGATGAAACTGCTCGTCCTCTATGCCTGTCTGGGGGTCAGCATCTGGGCCGGTCGACTCGAGGACGACCGACTGCTGTTTTACGGCCCGCCGATCTTCCTGGCGATCGTCGGGACGATCATCACCGGCGTCAATCTCGGCCTGCTCCTCTCGTGAGTCCGATTACGGTTCTGGCGCGCGCAACTGGAAGACTGCGTCGAAGACCGTGCCGTCGGACTGAATCTCGTTGCCGGTGTCCTCGTCGACTCGCCACTCGAGTTTGACCGTTACCTCGGCCCCCGGCTCGAGCACAGCCCCGGAGCTTGCAGAGTCGTTGAGATCCGCAAGCGTGACGGAGGAGGATTCCGATCCTACCACAGTCTCCTCCGTGCCGTCGGGGTATTCGAAGGTCATTCGGACCGCGATCGCCTTCGAGAGTTCGCCCTCGTCAGGTGAGTCATCGACTGGGGCTTCCGGTTCGACGATCCCGTTCTCGAGGTCGGTAATGTCGGTCCGAACCAGCCGGACCGTGCCGGACTGGTTCCCGCTGTTCGTCAACGTCATCCTCTCGGTACCGGCATCGCCCGGCACCACGCCGTTCGCTTCGAGCAGTATCCCTTCTCCCTCGGAATCCAGAGAGACCGTGACATCGTCGTCGGGTGAGTCCGCACCGCCGTCGTCCGCCTCGTCGCCTCCAGTCCCACCACCGCCTCCAGCGGTCTCCTCACCGTTGTCGGCTTCGTCTTCACTATTTCGAACGTTTTCGTCGCCCTCGTCCGTCGAATCGTCGTCATCGTCCCCTGACTGGTCGGTCCCGCTGTCCGGCGTCCCGTCGCCCGTACCCTCAGCCGCCGCTCCTGGAGCGTCGACTGACGTCCCATCGTTCTGGTCGTCAGGGCCGCCTACCGGCGAGGTGCCGGGATCGTCACCGGTATCTCCTCCATCGTCCGATTCACTTAGCTCTCCGAATGCCGTCCCCTCCGTATCCGGATCGCTGTCGGTTAGCGTGACCGTTCCGATCCCGGCCCCGAGGATCACGACGATCGCTACTAGCAACAGGAGGGCGAGTCGTCGTTTCGACCGAGGCTCTTCGTCGTTACTCATTGTGTCCCTCCGGACCCGGGTCGATCAACGGGTCGAAGACACTGATTTTCGGTTCTGACGCGGGGACAGCGGGGCCGATTCGACGCGGTTCACAAATCACATTCGATTTCCTCCTGACGGTCACGTTCGCTCATCACGCGCCCTAAGCGTGCCATCGTGTCTCGCTCCCATAAATCACTGTGACGAACGTCACATTAAGTAATCACCCGTTTCAGTCGGAAACTGAACTGAAATGGACTATTTTTACATAAACCAGGGATCGAACGTCGTCGGTACTGCGAGCGGATCCGCCACAACGACCGACTGACGGGAACTGACACCCGCCCACGATCGCGGCGTCGAAACGGTGAACCGCCTCGGCCTGTTCGGCCTGTAGATCAGCCACGACGATCGACTGCCGGGAGGGGAACGCAAAAGCCCGAGGCGCCCACAACTGTAGACATGAATCTGCTTTCGCGTCTCCGCGAGTTCGGTCGCGCCCGACCGATCGTCCTGACTGTGGTGCTCTCGGCGATCGGATACACCCTCGTCGCGGGCGCTTTCGCCGGGGCGATCCCGCTGTTCCCACCCCTTTCGGACGCCACCGTGAACCTGTTCGGTCACCTGATCGCGCTGGTCAACACGGCCGCCCTGATCGCCATCCTGGTCGGCGTCCGGTTCATCAAGCGCGACGCGGTCGCGAAACACCGCGGGGCTATGCTGACCGCGTTCGGGTTAATTCTGGTTTTTCTCGTCCTCTACCTCTGGAAGGTCGGCGGCGGCTTCGAGAAGTCGATTACGGCGACCGGCATCCCGGAAATCGCATATCTCCTCATGCTCGCCGTCCACATCGTCCTCTCGATCGTCGCTGTGCCCGTCGTCCTCTACGCCGTGATCCTCGGGCTGACTCACAGTCCCGCCGAGTTGCGGGAGACCCACCACGCCCGCGTGGGGCGGATCGCCGTCGCAGCCTGGGGGATCAGTCTCTTCCTCGGGATCGTTACCTACATCCTGCTCAATCACGTCTACGGCTGGGAGCCACGCCACGCGATCCTATTAGTGGTGGCCGGATCCCGTCCGTTATGGAAACTGTACTAAGAGTGCGTCAGACCACCGAACGGTAACGAGCAGATACCGACAACGATCATCGGAACACGGTGTCGGCTGCGATCGATAACGATCCGACAGCCCAGAGCGTCAGGCTTCCGCATGCCGCGACCGGATCGATGCCACCGGAAACGGCCCGTGGGGCGACCGAACCGACTGCGAGTTCGAATACCAGCCCACGGTACGCCGAAAGTGGACTTGCGGCCAGCAACACATCCAGAACGTCGGCAGGGACGACGTCAGCTGCGAGACCGGCGACGACGCCGAGATCGAGGCCGATTACCAGCGCGAGGGCGGTCACGACGGCCACTGCGAGCCCGCCGCGACTGCTCGCCGAGAGCGCCGATATCCCGATCGCGATAGCGAGGGCGACCAGTGCGAACGCAGCGGTAAGCACGACCATACGAAGATAGACGATCGGCGAATCCGCGGTGGCGTGAGTCGCAAGCACAGATATCCGCTCGATGCGGAACAGCAGGACGGTCCCCATCGCGATCACCAGGGGTACTACGACGACAACCAGCAGGGCCGCCGCACGGCCGAGGAACGTTCCAAGAACGTACGTTCGACCGGCGAGCGGATAGCTCCCCAACACGTCGAGTTCGCCCCGCAGACGATCATCCAGAATCGAACGATAGCCTACTGCGACGGCGACCAGCGGAACGAGCACTTCCAGTGGGGTGAGCAGATTCATCGACAGAGCCAGATACCCGCCGCCGCGACTCGCCCAAGCGAACCCCAGGATCGCGAACGTGTAGCCCGTGGCGAGGGCCAGCAGCGCCCGGCTGCGAGTGACCGAATCGAACGCGCGTTGGGCGATGATCAGTGCAATCCGGGCACCTCGTCTCATCCGTCCCCACCCCCGATCCCACTTCGGACGCCGATCGTCTCGTCGCGTTCGATCACCGTATCGAGGACGTCGTCCAGCGAGTCTGTGCCGGTCTCGGCCCGCAATGCGTCGGGGCTCCCGCTCGCGACGAACGATCCCGAATCGAGAATCCGAACCTCGTCAGCGATGCGATCGGTCGCGACGAGGTCGTGGGTTGCTACGATGACGGCCGTCCCGTCGGTCGCGAGATCGGCGATCACCGACGCGATGTGCCGGCGCAACTGTGGATCGAGTCCGCTGGCCGGTTCGTCGAGGACGAGCAGCGACGGGGACCCGACCGTCGCTTGCGCGAGACCGAGCAGGCGCGTCATCCCACCGGAGAGATGCTCGACTCGGCGGTCTGCGACGCCGTCTAAGCCGACGCGTGCGAGGATCCCATCGACGTCGACCTCCGCAGGGACCAGGCGGCCGTAGAATTCGATCGTCTCTTGGACCGTGAATCGGGACCGGAACGCGGGTCGCTGTGGTAGATAGCCGACGACGCGGCCGGTGTCGTCCCGGCGCTCGACACTTCCGCCGTCCGCGTCGAGTAGCCCGGCCACGATCGAGAGCAATGTCGTCTTGCCCGACCCGTTCGGTCCCAGGAGACATGTCACCGAGTCGGCGGCCGCCCGTAGCGTCACGCCGTCGAGGACAGTGACGTCTCCGAAGGATTTGCGCACGTCCCGTAGTTCGAGGACAGACGTGTCGTCGGTTCCGTCGGAATTCACGGAGAAACACCTCCGTCGCCAACCGTCGCGTTCGAGGGGGACAAGCCCGACTGTGCCGATTCCGCTCGCGGCCGGTCGTCGATCACGTCCGCGGCACGCAATCCCGGGACCGCCGTCTCGAACTGCCGCAACATCACGACGGCGGGGGATCGTGCGAGCGTCGCTGCGCCGGCCGAACGCGAGACAGCGCTGTCGACGATCCCGGTCGGCCGGAAGGAGCGCTCTATCGTGCCGTCGCCGTCGCGGTCGCGTCCGGGGATCGCTCCCCAGTAATTGCCGGACCAGACACGAACCGGGCCGCGTCCCGTGGTGACGTACCGGTCGTTTTCGATGATGTCGTTGTCGGTGACCTCGTTCGTCGGCACGATTGTCCCGGTCCGGAGACCAACGTCGTTCCCGTAGACGAGGTTGTGCTCGTACGTCGATCGCTGGGAGCCCAGATCCATGCCGTAGCGGTTCCCGGTCACGACGTTCCCTAGCACGGCGGAGGAACTCCCGGACATCGAGATTCCGACGCCGCTGTCGCTGACCCGATTGCCGACGACCGCGTTCGACTTCGGGCGAGTCATGACGACGATACCGATGTTCGTTCCCGCGACCGTGTTGTTCGCTACCACCGTCCTGGAAGTGAACATCTCGTGGACGCCAAAGCGCATCCCCCTCATTCGGTTGTTCCGGACGACGAGGCCGTCGGCATCGTGGGTGTAGACGGCATCTCGACCGCCGGTGAACGTACTGTTCTGGATGACGATCCGGGAATTCATCGCCAGCACGCCCATGAACCCGTCCTGCCAGGTGTCGGTCCCGTCGACCTCGGCGTCACGGATGACTGTCCCGTCGCTTTCCCGGACGATCGCACCGCTTGCTGGCGTCTCGATCGTGACGTCGGAGAGTAACGAGCGCTTCGCCCCGTCGAGGACCACCGCCGCGTCGCCGTATCCGTAGACGGTGCGGACCGTCTCGTCCCAGCTACCGTTCGCGACCGATGCGTTCGACGGTTCGCCGGTGTTGTTCGTGCCGACACCCGCGATCGACAGGTTCGAAAGTGCCGTCCGTTCGCCGCGCAACGTCAGAACAGTGCCGGTACCGTCGCCGACGAGTCGCGTCCGGTCGCCGGCGCCACGGATCGTGACCGATTTCTCGCTCGTAAGGTTCGCGTGATATGTTCCCGGGGGGAGCCTGATCGTCGAGTTCTCCTCGGCCGTCCGGACGGCAGCCGCGAGCGTCGAGACGTTCTCGCCGACAGTCGCGGAGACGGGGCGGTCGAGTAGGTCTTCCCGCTTCTTGACTGCCCGATCCGCCCACGCCCCGCGCTGCTCGACCTGCGTCCGGACGCGCTCGCCTGTCGAACCTGTCTCGCGTGCGTCCAGTTCGTCCCAGCGTCGGACCGTTCCGCCGTATCGATCCGCGAATCTCGCGGCGGACGCCCGATCGTCGAAGGGGACGATCGCTGGCCCACCCGGCGTTCGCGCGGCACTGTCGACCACGAAGAAGGCCTCGCCGGCTTCGACCCAGTCGACCTCCGGATCCGAAGTGACGGTGAGAAGCCCGTCGTCGGTCAGATCGACGCCCGCGTCGGCGAAGTCCGTGACGTAGATCGCGAGCGGGTGCCCGAACTGTTGGGTCGTCGCGTCGCGGTCGAGCGCCCCCAGCGCCGCCTCGATCCCGTAGTAACCGACGATGTACTGGTACTGCGAGTAGAACACCTCTGCGCGCGGGATCTCGTATCCGCCAACGTCGGCCTGCCGGATGTCGACGCCAGTCATCCCCGTCGTCAGCGTATCTGAAAAGGCGACCGGCTGTGCCGTGGCGGTGTCTGCGGGCGAGACGGCGAACGCCAGCGAGGCGCTCGCAAGCACCACCGCCAGACCGGCGAGGACGACGTTTACGCGCATATCAGGTCCCGCTCAACTCGCCGATCATCGATCGCGTCACTTCGCCGAAGGCGGCGAGTCCACCCCCGTACTCCCCCTGGAACGAACGCGCGTCGTCTCCGTTGCCGAACGCGATCAGGTCCTGTCCCATCGCGCCCTCGACCGACGACGCGACGACGAAGGTCACGTCCGAAGCGTCGACGAACGCAGACGCCTCGGGGTGCGTCGAGATGAGTGTTCGGCCGCCGTCGGTGAACACCTCGTAGTCGACGGCCGAGTAATCGGTCACGTAAAAGGCCGATCGGGTCCAGCCACGATCGCGCCGCTCGAAGTCGTACTCGAATGCTTCCCACGTGCTGTCGAACCGTGCCGGGTTCTCGTGGCCTGAGGGGTCTTTGTTCCGGTAGAAGACCTCCGCGCTCGGCCCAGGATGGTGAGGAATGATCATCCCACAGACGTCGCAGGCG
The DNA here is from genome assembly GCF_004944975.1 of Halorhabdus amylolytica. GTDB lineage: Archaea > Halobacteriota > Halobacteria > Halobacteriales > Haloarculaceae > Halorhabdus > Halorhabdus amylolytica. Next base: position 24,711 of record NZ_SPQG01000018.1, on the reverse strand, counting down.
TCGTTATCTGTCAGCGTCACGGGATCCGGCGTTTCCGCACCGAGACAACCGCCGAGTCCGAGGATCGCTCCCGTTCCGACGGCGCCGAGCAACTGCCGTCGTGTCATCGACGACTCCCGTCCCGGGCGGAGGTGGATGTGCTGATCGGCGTCGACTCCCTCGTGACTCCGCCGACATCCGCCAGTCCGGATCCAGTCGCCGTTCATTGACGGGGGATTTCACGTCCACCGTCAAAGAGGCAGTGATTTCCTTCTCGACGGACGACCAGTAATCCATAATTCGAACAAGACTGAACACGTAGGGTGGCCATATACCGGATAATACGGCCACATTTCCGCGTCGTTCCCGAAAGTAACATGCAAAACGTTCGCAATAGCGAACCGTTTAGTGCGCTCGAAACGGAGAGAGAAACCGTGCATAGACGCGAGTATCTGGGGGCGCTCGGGACCGGCGTGATCAGCGCCACCGCGGGATGTGTCGGCGGGAATTCGGACACCTACCTCTCGGAACCCGATACCGGCTACGAACCCGCCGACGTCCGGTTCCCCGGCTATGGGCAGCGACTCCCCGACATGACGATCACAGATCCGCTCGCCGAGGAGGCGGTCGAGACGACCGGTCGAAAAGGCGATACGTTGATGACGTTCTTCTATTCACACTGCCAGACCGTCTGTCCGCGACTGATTTCGGCACTCCGTAACGTCCAGATGCGGGCTATCGACGAAGGACACGCCGACACGACCCGATTTCTGGCGGTCACGTTCGATCCCGAACGCGACGACGCCGAGCGGCTTGAGGGCTACGCGGACCGGATGGATGTCTCCCTCGCCGATGGGTGGCGGTTCCTCCGCCCTGAGTCACCCGAAGCCGCCGAGAGTGTCGTCCAGGGAGAGTTCGGTGTAAACTTCGAGCGGACTCGTCCCGAGGACATGGACATGTACATGTTCAATCACTTCGCGCTCATCCTGCTGGTCAACGCGGACGATTACGTCGAGCGGGCCTACACGGGATCGACGCCGCGGTGGCAGGACATCTATGACGACTTCGAGACGCTCCGCGAACGGGAGGGATGAGGATGCGACGGCGTGAACTCCTGGCCGGACTCGGCGGGGCGGCGGTCGTCGGCGCAGGCGGGTACATTGCGCTGTCGTCCGCCGGTGGCGACGTCACCCCCGTCGAAGTCGATCTGTTCGACACACCCGGAAGTCCGGGTGGCGAGATGACAGTCCCCGTCCCCGGACAGACGACTGTCGTCGATCTGTTCGCGACGACCTGCCCGCCCTGCAAACCGGCGCTCGATTCCCTGTCTTCGGTCGAGTCCGACGCCAGAGATGTCCAGTTCGTCTCCGTCACGGGGGAGTACCTCGGTGATGCGTCCGATCGGACGCGGAGCGACGTGATCGAGTGGTGGCGAACCCACGGCGGTCGCTGGCCGGTCGGCCACGACGCCCAGAACGCGCTGTCGAGTCGCTTCGACGCCACTGGACTCCCGTTTACGGCCGTCGTCGACGCCACGGGTTCGATCGTCTGGTCGCATACGGGCGTCCCGGACGCCGACCGCGTGGATCAGGCCATCGACGAAGCGAACGCATGACTGACGTCGGACTGGCGGCGGCAGTCTCCTTCGCGTTCGCCACCGGCGTCGCGACCTTCTTCGCACCCTGTGCGTACCCTCTCTTGCCCGGCTACGTCGGCTATTACATGCGGACAAGCGGGGCGACAGATACCCCGCGCGTTTCGGGCGCACTCGTCCGTGGCGTCGCCGCCAGCGTCGGCATCCTGGTGGCGTTCGTCGTCCTGGCGGCGCTGACTGTGACCGCCGGTCGAGCACTGACCGAGTGGCTGCCCTCCCTGGAGGTGGTCGTGGGCGCGGTGCTCGTCGGTCTGGGACTGCTCACTCTGTCCGATCGATCGATCGGATGGCACGCCCGCCTGCCGGAACGCCGGACCTCGATCCCGGGATTCGTGGCGTTCGGGGCACTGTACGCCGTGGCGGCGACCGGCTGTCTCGCGCCGGTGTTCCTCGGGATCGTCTCCCAGTCGCTCACCTTCCCGCTGTACGGAACCCTCGCCGTCCTCGGCGGATACGCCGCCGGCATGGTGGTACTCATGATCGGGGCGACCGTCGCCATCGCCGTCGGCGTCGACGTCGGTCGGCAGCGACTGCCTGCGCTGTCCGGACGGATCACACAGGTTGCCGGGATCGCTTTGCTCCTGGCCGGCCTCGCCCAAATCTGGCTGGCGCTGTTCGTCTACGCCTGAATGGATCGACCGAACATCAGATTTTTGATGAATTGCTGTCGAGTCTGTGAGGAAACCCTGACGGTTTTATCGTTGTGACGAATATGTGAACGCATGACAGATCCGGTCGACGAAGAAGCCGACACCGACGGCGCCGGATCGCCGGACGGCACGGCGGAGGCGGCCGGCATCCAGCGGTGTGATTACTGTCGGTTGCCGATCCCCCACGAGCCGACGGTCCTGAACCGTGACGAGGAAACCTACCGGTTCTGTTCGCGGGCGTGTCGCAGGGCCGTCGAGAACAGCGACCGCGTCTTTACGCAGTTCCAGGAGGCGCGGCGGTTCGACCCCGGCGTGGAGGCACTCCAGACCGCCCTGCCCGAGGGGATGCCGCGGAACTCCTTCGTCATGTTGGGCGACCTGGCGGGGACCCGAACCGAGTCCGTCCAGGCGGAACTCGTCTGGCGGACGCTCCAGCGCGGGGAACCCGCCGTCGTCGTCGCCTTCCTCGAACCACCAGTGTCGATCATCCAGTCGTTTATCTCCCTGGAGTGGAACGTCCTGCCGTATCTCGAACGCGATCAGTTGCACGTCGTCGACGGATTCACCTACCGGGTCGACGACCCCGAGCGGATGCACGACCGCATGAGTGAGTGGAACCGTCACCTCCGATCGGTCGCGAACGACGCGACGACAACGGTCCGGGACGCGACCGAGATCCACGAACTGGAGAACCGACTGGACAACGCTCTCGAACGACTCGAGATGGACGAGCGGGGAATTGTCGTCATCGACTCGCTGACGGAACTGGGTTCGATCGTCCAGCCGATTCGGGCGTACAACTTCGTCAAAGACGTCCGCGCGGATGTCTGCAAAGGCCGGTTCGTCCCCGTCTTCGCCGGCGCTACCATGGCCGGCGACGGCGGCGGGTTCCCTCACGACCTGGGGTACATGGCGGACGGAATCGTCGAGATGCGACTCAACGAGGAGATCGTCGAGGACGCACTCATCAAGCAGATCCGCGTCCGGAAGATGTCCGGCGTCCTCACGTACCCCGAGTGGAGCGCCTACGAGTACACCAGTGGGACGGGGATCGTCCTGTTTGATCCCAAAGAGGAAATGGCCGACAGTCGTCAGGAGAACCTCGACGCCTTCGAGATCGAGGACAGTCCCGCAGACGATGAGGTCCTGGCCGAAGAGATGGATCGCCTCGAAGAAGCGGGAGCGAGCGAGATGACGGACGGGGAAGACGGCGAGGGTTGAGTCACCGTGGATCACGCCCGTCGGGGCGTGCTCCCGGTTCGATGGCGTATCAGAGGTCGATGCTAACGTGACCAACCGGGGGGACCTCTGCCTCGACGTTGAATCGCTCGGCGAGCAGACCAGCGACGAGGTCCCGCGGGAAAGACCTCTCGTCGTCCGGGAGAACCTTCGAGAGTTCCACCTCACCGGGAAGCTCCTCGCGGTCGTCGAGTGCCGCTGACAGCGAGGTCTCGTCGTTCACCTCGCCTTCGAGGTCCTCAGCGAGGGCGCTCAGTCCGAGATAGGCCTCTATCGTCGCGATAAGGTATTCCCTGGCGCGGGACGTGGGATTGGACAGCGACGTGATCGTCGAGAGGTACCGCGTCGCGTTGGTTCCCTCGACGTCGACGTTCTCCTCGACCCAGGATTCGACCGCCGCCCGGTCAGCGTCCGGGCCGAGCGCCTCGGCGGCGTCCGCACAGATCCCGGTCTCCTCCGCGGCGATCTCGTGGAAGACGTTGCCCACCACGACCGCGTCCGCGCCCGCGTCGACGACCGCCTTGGCGTTCTCACGGTCGTCGAGACCGCCGCCGTACCAGATCCGCGACCAGGAGACGCCCTCGTCGATCGCCGCGAGGATGTCCTGGGCCTCCTCGCCGCCGAACGTGCCTGAGTACTCCAGATAGATGATCTCTGCCTCGTGATAGCGTTCAGCGGCCATCGCACGCTGTTTGGCTGCCTCGGGACCGAGCAGGTCGTTCTCCTCGACGTTGGCCTCCCGAGCCGCCGCGCTGTCGGGGTTTTGGATGATGTACGCTTCGAAAATCGCCTCTTCGATCATCCAGGAGGTGGCTGCACTGGCAATTCGTCCTTCGAGTCCCTCACCCAGCGGGATCGGCAGTTTCTCCGCGAGCATCGCCGGCACGAGTTCCTCCTCGATGTGTTCGATCCCCCGACCGAGCGCGCCGACCAGCGACTCGGCGTCGCCGTTAAGCACCTCCGGGATCGCCAGGAACTCGGCCTGCTCGCGCGTCGCGTTGGTTACCTGGGCCGGACCCGACGGTTCCTGGAAGGCTGGCGCGGGACGATCAGCTACCAACTCGAGCGTCTGCCTGGTGTTCTCCCCGGTCACGTCTTTCGATCCTCCGACCTCGAGGACACTGGTATGCTGGAGATAGAGCGGAAACAGCAAGGGAAGCTGTTTCTCCTCTTCCGGGTCGATCTTCGTGACATGTGTCCACTCGCCCGGCACGGGATTGGTATCGAGCGACAGCAGATTTCGGCTCGCGATCGTCGCCGCACTCGCGGCCGATTCGAGTCGCTTCGCGATGTCGACGAACGTCGTCATTGTTCCAACTGTGGCTGCCACCGGTATAAAAACGTGTCACACCCGAAGCGTCGCCGGTCGTCAATCCGACTGGCGATCACGTGGGCCCGTGACCGGGGAGAACGCTCGGATCACCCGAGCGGCGGATGTACTCGGCGGCGATCCCCGAGAGCGGCGAATCCGTCTCGGCGGCGAACTCGGTCGCGAGATCGAGATAGCGTTCGCTGACGGCGACGATCCGCTCGTAGGCCTCGTCTTCGTCGCTCGCAAGGACGTACTCGGCGGTGACTGGCGTCAGTTGCCCCTCTGCACGGTCAGCCTCGAAGTCGTCGACATCGTCGAGCCAGAGCTGCGCGCCGATGATCGCCAGGACGATCGATCGCTTGAACGCCTCGTCGACAGGCAGGCCAGCACGTCGGTACATCTCGATCATCCCGTCGTAGATGACACCGACGCGGGCGTACTGGGTTTTGAGGTACGGCAGTTCCTCGAACCCTGCAAAGAGGTCGACCTCGGCATCCAGGTCGTCGATGGGTGCGTCACGGTACTCCTCGCGGATCCGCTCGCGTGCGTCCTGATCGCCCGCCTGTGCGTCCGCGAGCAGTTCCCGGAAGTGAGGGTCGCGATCCTGGTGGCGCTCTGAGAGTTCGACCGCCCAGTCGTAAATCTCGCGGATCTCCCCGGGGAGTCGGTCGAAGGAAGCCTCGAGTTCGGATTGTAGCGTCTCCTGGGCGATCTCTGCCACTCGCTTTCGGTCGCCCGGTTCGAGGTCGACCGATACCTCGAAATCCTCGTACTCCGCGTCGTTGATCGCGTCGCGCATATCGCCGTCGACGAGCGCGGCGACGACCAACCGGGTGAGGTACTCGCCCCGATCGACGAGGTCCTGTGGCGTCTCCGGTCCAGTCTCCCATTCCTCGGTCGTGATCGACTCCCGAAAGCGGATCGGCCCGACGGCGTCGGCATCGTCGACATCCCCGTCCAGGGTCCCGTCCGCCCAGACGCTCAGAGCGACCGGATCGTTCCCGTCGACTGCGCGCTCGCGTGCGGTCCGATAGATCTGTCCCAGCGTCAACTCCGCCGGCAGGGTCAGTTTCGTGTCGTAGGAGAACTCGATCGATTGCACGTCGAAGGCCTCGGCCAGCGCGTCCTCGACGGGGTCGAACGCGTCCGCGATCATCGCGTCCATGCGACGATCGACAATCCGTCTCAGTTGGAGTGACGCGCGGTCGAACACGCCGGTCTCGGCGTAGTAGCCGAGCGCGGCCTGTCCGGCGGTCGGAAGCGCTTCGCGGTCGGCCAGCCAGCCGGCGAGTCGTCTGGGGATAGCCGTCATCTGTGTCACCGTCGCCGGACGAGGTGCCGGCGCATTGTCGGAGGTGTGTCCGGCCTGATAATGACCCTTTCGTCACGTGGACGGTCAGCCGTGCCGGCGACGTATTCGACACACGGCACCTTTTTGTGACCTGCCAGGGAACCCACGTGCAATGTCGAGCGAGGCCTACGACATCGTGGTCGTCGGCGGGGGGACAGCCGGATCGTTTGCCGCCGCGACCGCCGCCCAGCGGGGGTTGGACGTCGTCCTGCTTGAGCGCAAGAGCGAGCAAGCGGCCGGTCACATCGCCTGTGGAGACGCGATCAAGGGCAAGAGTACGTTCCCGGACGTGATCGACCTCGACTACCTCCGCGAAGAATCGTTCACCAACGAGAACATCGAGCACGCCCTCTTCGAGGTTCCCGACGGCGACACCATCGATTACCCGTTCGAAACCGGGTCGGGTGCGATCGTCGACCGAAAACGCTACGGCGAGGTGTTACTCGAGGAAGCCGAACGCGTCGGCGCGGAGATACACTACGACACTGTCGTGCGGGACGTCCGCCAGAACGGCACGGTCGAGGGCGTCGAGGCCGTCCGGAACGGCGAGGCCCGCCGGTACGATGCGGAGGTCGTCGTCGATGCCGCCGGCGCACTCTCGATCCTCCAGGACCGGGCCGATCTGGCCGACGCCACCTTCGATACGAACGTCACCTACCAGCAGTGTTGTTCGGCCTACCGGGAGATCATCGAGGTCGAGGAGCCAGTCGAGTGGGACGACGCGATCGTCTTCAAGCCGACCGAGGAACTCGGGTACCTGTGGTACTTTCCGCGGACAGCCACCGAGATCAACGTCGGACTCGGCTTCCAGATGGATCGTGAACCCATGGAACTGGTCGACGTGCTCCGGGCGGACATCCGGGACCGCCCCGAGTTCGAGAACGCCACCGTGAAAGACAAACTCGGCGCCGCACTGCCGACGCGACGACCCTACGACTCGGCGACAGCACCCGGATACGTTGCCGTCGGCGACGCGGCAGGACACGTCAATCCGACCACAGGCGGCGGGATCCCCGGTGCCGCCAAAGCCGGCCACTGGGCGGCCGACGTCGCCGCCGACGCGATCGCCGATGGCGACACGGACGAATCCGCACTGTGGGAGTACAATCGCCGCGTCCTGACGGACTTCGGAAAGCGGTTCGCGGCGATGGACCTGTACAACATCTTCGGCGGGACTCACTCGGTCGAGGATCTCACGGACGTGCTCTCGGCACTGCCCGCCCAGCAACTCATCGACATCCTCGGTCGAACGGGGACCGCCTCGATGGGGCTGGGACTGAAGCTCAAGACGCTGAAGGACACGTTCGGCCACTGGGGAACGCTCTATGACGCCTACAAGGTGAACAAGCGGGCGACCGAACTCAAGGAGATCTACGACGGCTATCCCGAGACGCCGGCCGGGTTTGCCGACTGGCGCGAGAAGCGCGACGCGTTCATGACGGATTTCTACGACGAGTTCGGGGCCGAGCCGAAATACTGACCCTGCCGTCGGACTCAGGAGACTCCAGCGGCCGGATCGTCGGACTTACAAGCGTCTCGATGAGTTCAGCCGTCGCCATTTCCAGAGTACCAGTGACCCTCCCAAGCGGCAGGGTTTGCGTTGAGTCCCCTACCGCTGACTTTCCAAACACCTTACTCGCTGTGAGGCGTCCATCGACGCGATGGAAACGACACCGATCGATCCCGAAGACGTCCCGTCGATCGACGGGATGCCGGTACTCGGACTCGGGACCTGGCAGAACGACGATCCCGAACAGTGTGCCGAGAGCGTCCGAACGGCCCTGCAAGCGGGCTATCGACACGTCGACACGGCACAGGGCTATAACAACGAGGCGGCTGTCGGCGACGGGATCGCCGCGGCCGACGTCCCACGGGAGGAGATTTTCCTTGCAACGAAGGTGCGGGCGAGCAACCTCTCGTATGCGGACGTCATCGAGACGACGGAGCGCAGCCTTGAGGATCTGGGCGTGGACTCGCTGGACCTCCTGTACGTCCACTGGCCGAGTCGCGCCTACGATCCGGAAGAGACGCTCCCGGCGTTCGACGAGCTCCGTGATCGCGAGCTGATCGAGCACGTCGGCGTGAGTAACTTCACGCCCGAGCATGTCGATCGTGCCCGGGAGGTGCTGGACGCACCGATCTTCGCCAACCAGGTGGAGATGCATCCACTTCTCCCCCAGACGGAACTGCTGGCCCACGCCGAGGAAACGGGCTACAACCTCGTCGCGTACTCGCCGCTGGCTCGCGGCACCATCCTGGAGGACCCCACGATCCGTGACATCGCCGATAAACACGACGTCAGCCCGGCAGCAGTCAGCCTGGCGTGGCTCCGGGAACACGACGTGGCAGCGATCCCGAAAGCGACGAGCGAGACGCACATCCGGGAAAATCTCGGGAGCGTGCGGCTGAATCTATCGGCCGAGGATATCGCCGCTATCGACGCCATCGATCGAAGGGATCGGCGGATCGATCCGGATTTCGCTCCCGACTGGTAATCGACCCCGTCGGACGATCGAGAAAAGATGGCATCGAAGGGATCCAACGGCGTGCCGGACGACCTCTCGACGAATCGGACGCTGAACTGGGCTGTGGCCCCCTCCGGAACAGACCGACGACCTGTCCTCGTAGCAGTTATACCCTGGCCCGTTCAATCGTCGGGATATGTCGGCCGGGAACGCGTCGGGTATCGTCGAGGGGGTCCGGATAGATCTCAAGCGACTCCACGAAAGCTGGATGGAGATCGTCTATCCGCGGCAGGTCGACGCCGACCAGACGGTGTTGGGCAAGTGGACGCCAGACAGCCAGCGCGGGTGGATCACTTACCGTGCCTGGGGCGTCCTGGGCTGGCTGCTCCTCGCCATCGTGTATCCGATGGTCCTGTTTGGCTACGTCATGCGCGCCCAAACCAGCCGGCTCGACTGGGTTGCGGCCTACATTGGCGCGATCGGAACGTTTCTCGTCCTGACGATCATGTGGGGCTCACTCACGGTGGTCGCCCACCTCGAACTCACCAATCAGGACGAGGTCTTCGCCGTCCTGGTGGCGAGCGTCGTCGCGGTGATCGCCGGTATGCTCGCCTACCTGTTCAGAACCGTCGGCGGTCGGGTGACGACGGTCCTGTTCGCCTATCCGTTCGCTATGACCGCGCTGTTCCTGCCGCCGATCGTGGCGGCATTTTACAATCCCACGATACAGGACGCCATCTTCGCCCAGAGTACGGACGTGGCCCACTGGATCAACGACACTGTCCTGAGCTACGGCGGCATCGCCGAGACGTTGCGTGCACGCTTCGACCTCGAAGGGATCGCCCACGCGATCATGTGGTTCGGGATCTCCTTCCCCGTCGGCTGGCTGATCGGCGTCGTCGTCACGCTTGCGAATTATGTCCGCCCATCGGACGAGGAGTGACCGCCGCGGGATCGATCCCATCGCCGCCGACCCGTGAGGCCACGTCCCCGCCGCCGACCTGGATCGACCCGCCCACGAGTAGCGGGGCGATCACGCTGGCGACGACGGTCCCCGGTTGGGCGAGGGACGCTCCGATCGCGACAGTGTCTCCCTCGACGAACCCGTATTCCTCGACGACATCGGCGGCGGTCGAGAGGAGCGACGCGTGATCGAACGTCCGGTGGTCCGCCGCGAGTGCGGGTGCCGACGGCGACACCGATTCGGGGGGTTCGATGGGTGTCTCGCTCCAGACCTCGCTCTCGAGATGGACGACTGACGGGTCGCTTGGCGGGCCGCCGTACGCAAGAACCGTACAGCCAGATCCCACGTCGTAGGACTCGGTCCAGGCAGCGGGACAGAGCAGGGCCGATCCGTCGAAGGATCGGTCGGGATCGAACCGGACGACGGCGCCGAGCAGCGAAGCCCCGAGAAACGTCGTTATCACCTCCGGGATCGGCGTCCCAGGGACTCGCTCCCCCACGTCACCTGTCGACGGGCCGTCGTCGGGGTGTTTCGGTGCGTCGACGATCCCCACGGTCGCGCCAGCGTGCACCCCATAGAGCCGCAGGAGGTTCGCCGTCTGCCAGGCGGTCGTACAGAGACTGTCGTAACTCTGTGAGCGGGCGGGCTCTTCGCCGTGACGGTAGGCGACGGCGTCGGTCCGCCTGGACGGCGCCACGAGATCACCCAGCACCTCCGGATCCATACCGGGACGATCGACGGCGATCGGCAAAAGCGTCCGGATCGGTCGACAATGACTGCGATCAGATAGATGGCAATATCGGGATCGGTCGGCTCGATAGCGGCCAAGGGCGCCAAGGCGGGGATCGGATCGATCGCGGATCCCTAACGGAACATACGGGACCGGAACGCTCAACTCCCCGGCTCCCGGCAACTCGGGCATGGACTCTCGGGCAGTCACCGACAACCCGGAACGGGCCTGGCTGGCGACGTTTGCCGCTGGTATCGTAGCCGTCGTCGGGGGCTCGATCGCCTTCACGCGGACCGTCTGGGACGGATTTATCTGGCAGTACTTCTGGGGGCCGGTGTACGCCGACGCCCACAAGGCTGCCTGTGCGATCAAGGACGGCGGGCTCTCTCTCGAGAACAGTCAGACGGCCTGTGTTGCCGCGGAACGAGGTGGGGCGATCGTCGCCGAGCCGGGCTATACGATCGTCTCCGAGGTCGGCTACATGGTCGTTGGACTGTTCTTCGTGATCGGGGTCTATCTCCTCCTGCGTCGGCTCGATATCGGCCTGGACCGATCGATGTTTTTCGCCCTGGTGCCGTTCATGCTGTTCGGCGGCGCGCTTCGGGTCGTTGAGGACGCCACCGACGCGGCGGCCAGTGTCGGCGTCGAACCGGCGATCGACTATCCGTTGAACACGCTGTTCATCAGTCCGGTCATCTACTTCACCGTCTTCGGCGTCGCGCTGGCTTCGCTACTCGCAAGCGTCGAACTCGCCAACCGGGGCGTGGTCGTGTCGGCCGAACGGACGCTTGGATACGTCGGCGTCACTGTACTCTCGATCACGATCGGCTATCTCGGATTCCTTGGATTCACCGTCGAATACGTCGGGTTCTACCCGCAAGTCGTGATCCTCACGCTCGGACTGGCGACGCTGTTCGCCTACGGTGTCTACGCTGCCGCCGATCGTGTCGCGCCGTCGATCAACAACGGGACCGGTGCGGTCGGTCTGGTCGTACTCTGGGGCCAGGCCGTCGACGGCGTGGCGAACGTCCTTATCTCCGACTGGGCCGGCGCGATCGGCCTCCCCATCTCCTACTCGCCGAAACACCCCGCAAACGCCTTCATCATCGACGTGACCCAAACGATCTTGCCCGCCGGCATCCTCGAAGCGACCGGCGCGTCGTGGCCGTTCTTGCTCGTGAAACTCGCCTTCCCACTCGCGATCGTCTGGCTGTTCTCCGAGGAGTTCATCGAGGAACAACCGGGATACAGCTACCTACTGCTCGTCGCCGTTGTCGCGGTAGGTCTCGGTCCCGGCTCCAGGGATATGCTGCGTGCCGCACTGGGGATCTGATCGTCCCGCAGCGTGGCTCGCTCGGGACTACCCTCCTCGTTCAAGGGAACGGATGGAATGCCCGGTCGGGTCGCGATTCGAACCCGAGTTCGTCCGGGACAGTATCGAGTCGATCACCGAAATAGGGCTCGCCCAGAAACAGCGGCTGGGCCTCGGGGACGAGCACGCGCACCGCCTCGAAGCCGAGCATAGCGAGGTCTCTGGTAGTCAGTCTCGCCCCGTACGGGGTCATGTCGGCGTCGATCACCCGCTCGATCAATGTTGTCAGTTCCGCCTCACCCGTTGGCACGGGATCAGCCCCCACGTCCCCGGCGGGGACGACGCTTCCCGGATCGACGAACGACCTGACTTCGTCGGGGAAGTCGGCGTACTCGCCGATCGCGCCGCCGGCCTCGTTCGCCCGATCGGGCCCCATCCGACCGAGTTCGAGCCAGTTCTGGGTCGCCTCGGTCAGCGCCGACCTGGCGGCCGCGGCGGGGTCGAGATCGGCGCTGGACCCGATCGCGAACCGGGGCCACTCACCGTCGTCCCGGTGGACGGCACAGGCCACGACCGGCACATCGACGTCCTGGGTGAGCAACAGTGTCGAGACGGACAGTCCTTCCGCCTCGAGCCGGGAGACCAAGGTTTCGAAGCGTTCGTCCTCGACCGCGAGGCCAAGCGGCTCGAACGTCGAGTACCAGGCGAGCATCGCGGCATCCCGTTCGAGAACCTCGTAGAGACCCGATAACAGCGCCTCGACATTCGCGTTGCCGAACCCCAGTCCGGTTGTCGTCGCCGGTCTGACGTCCTCGCCAGGCGGCGGATACAGCACCAGCGATGCCGGAAGTTGGACGGACTGGCCTGTCGTGAGGTTCTCACCGTCGATCCACAGCCGGGTCCTGTCCCGGTCCGGCGGTGACGGCGTTACGAACGAAGCCGGCGGAACGGCGGTGTCGAAACGCTCGTAGGACGCCTTTCGGAACGTCTCCGTGCGGTAGACGCCCGCAGCATAGCGCTCGTAGGCTTCTCCCAGTGCCCGCATGAACGCCTCGTCCCAGTCGAGGGCAACACCGGCGGCCTGGGAGGGTGCGGTAGCGTCGCTGAAATCTCCGGTGTCGGCGCTCCGCGCCAGGTAGTACGGCAGGGGGTAGGAGTGGATCTCGCCTACCTCCCTGACGATACCGACCCGATCGTCGATCCCCCGTTCGGCCAGCGCGAGCGATTCTTCGACGCCCCGCGAAGCCGTCGTCCGCTCGACCTTCCGAGTGGGTTCGGTTCCACACCCACAGTGGGGAACCGCCAGGAGCCGTCGGCGTTCGTGAGGGATTTCGATCACGTGCCCGAACACGTCCGGGCCGTCGGTTCCATCGTCGAGGAAGCCGGCCGCGGCACGGCCGGCGATCGCCCCGGCGTAGCGGGCGGTCGTGGGCCGTGGTGCCTCGGTCGGCTGTTCGGTCGGATCCACGTTCGACCTGACGCGCGTCTCCAGACAGGCGTAACAGCCGCCCGTCCCGTCGAATCCGGTGATCGCCGCGTCGACAACCGGCACGCCGCCGACGCCGCCGAGTTCGACCGCGATCCACGGCGCGTTCGTCTCGCGGGCCACGTCGTTGACCCGCTCGAAAGCCGTCGATCCGGCCACGTCGACGACGATCCCCAGTTCGAACGCGCCGACGTCCAGTGCCTCACGTCGTTCCGCCCGGACGTCCACGTCCGAAAGCGCGGCCTCGATCGCCTCGACGGCCGGTCCCGACCCGGCGATGCCGACAGTCATGGCTCCCCGTGGCGGCCCGAACGGCAAAAAGGTCGCGTTCCGAACGGCAGTCGACCACGGCATCCGCTACGAACCCGGAGAAGTGGCCCCGATAGGCTCCCTAGGGCTGCAGATTCATCGCGACGTCGGCCAGTTCGCCCGCGTCAGCCGAGTGCAACCGCTCGTCGCCCAGAACTAATCGCAGTCGCGGTCGGCCGACGTCGATCGGCACCTTCTCGGTGTCGAGGAGTCCACGATCCTCGAGCTGGGTCTTCGACCGGGAGAACGTCGCCTTGCTCGCCAGCCCGACGTCCTCGCCCCACTTGCTGATGTCATAGAGCAACTGCTCGTTGCGGGCGGCCACCAGCAGACTGATCGTCACCTCGTCGAGACCGTCCCCGTCGCCGCGGGCGACCGACAGCGAGTCCAGTACCGCGTCGAAATCCGCCCGCGTCTCGGGGCCGAGTTCCGACTCCAACGTCGACCGAACCCGGGACAGCGGCGGCGTCCGAAGGGAATGCTCCCCAGCGGACTCCCAGACGTCGGCGAAGTGTGTCCGCGTCTCCTCGACGAACTCCCCGTTGTCGCTCCGGAGCCCCGCGGGTGTTCCCGCCGAAGTCACGAGCGACACGACGGCGTCGTCGGTCACGAGGAGGGAGTTGACCGGGGCCTCCGAGAGGAGGTGGATCGAGAGAACCCCCGCATCGATCAGATCGGCCGCGACGCTGGCGATCAAGAAGTCGTCCATGACACTTTTGAGAGGGGTTTCGGGGACGAGCACCCGGACCGTCGGCGCGTCCTCGAACCCGTCGAGCACATCGACCAGTTCCGTGATCGTCTCGGCGGCCGGGTTCACGACGTAGGCCTCCGACGCCGACTCCAGGGCCTTCTCGATGATCGCCCGGAGCGAACCGTTTATCGTATTTTGACTGGACATTTGTGTTTTGTATATAACCAAAGGAGGTGTTTAATCTTATTGTCTCGGCAAATCTGATTTCGCGTCTCCGACGGTCTTGCCCGACGTTCCGGACCAATCCTCGATTCTTTACCGAGACAGTCGGGGGTCGAAGCGACTCGCCCTCGAGTGCGGAAAGATAGATTATTCAAGAGGGGCCGACGAGGGAGACATATGACTCACGAGACTGTCCGTGAGGTCGATCCGGCCGTCGCCGACGCCCTCGTCGGCGAGCGCGATCGGCAGGAGGACACCCTGGCGATGATCGCCAGCGAGAACCACGTCAGCGAGGCCGTCCTCGAGGCCCAGGGGTCGACGCTGACGAACATCTACGCCGAGGGTTACCCCGGCAAGCGCTACTATGCCGGCTGTGAGTACGCCGACGAGGTCGAGCAACTCGCGATCGAGCGTGCCAAGGAGTTGTGGGGGGCCGAGCACGTCAACGTCCAGCCACACTCGGGCAGTCAGGCCAACATGGGCGTCTACCTGGCCGTGCTCGAACCCGGTGAGAAGATCCTCTCGCTGGACCTGACCCACGGCGGGCACCTCAGCCACGGCCACCCGGCGAACTTCGCCGGCCAGGTCTACGACGTCGAACAGTACGAGGTCGACGAGGAGACGGGCTATATCGACTACGAGGGGCTGGCCGAGACAGCCGAGGAATTCGATCCCGATATCGTCGTCTCGGGCTACTCGGCGTATCCCCGCGAGGTCGAGTGGGAAGAAATTCAGGCAGTCGCCGAGAGCGTCGACGCCTACCATCTCGCTGATATCGCCCACATCACGGGACTGGTCGCGGCGGGCGTCCACTCCTCGCCGGTCGGCGTGGCGGATTTCGTGACGGGATCGACCCACAAGACGATTCGGGCCGGCCGCGGTGGCATCATCATGTGCGACGAGGAATACGCCGACGACGTCGACTCCGCGGTCTTTCCCGGGATGCAGGGCGGACCGCTGATGCACAACATCGCCGGCAAGGCCGTCGGTTTCGGCGAGGCCCTAGAGCCCGAGTTCGAGGAGTACGCCGAACAGACGGTCGCCAATGCGACGGCCCTCGCCGATCGCCTCCAGGAGCACGGCCTCGAACTCGTCTCCGGCGGCACGGATAACCACCTCGTGTTGATCGATCTCCGGCCCTCGCACCCGGACACGCCGGGCAAGGATGTCGAGGAAGCGCTCGAAGACGCTGGGATCGTCCTCAACGCAAACACGGTCCCCGGCGAGACGCGCTCGTCGTTCAACCCATCCGGTATCCGAGCGGGCACGCCGGGCCTGACGACTCGCGGGTTCGACGAGGACACCACTCGCGAGGTCGCCGATTTGATCTACGAGGTCGTCGACGCGCCCGAGGACGAGAGCGTCATCGGGGCAGTGAGTGAGCGCGTCGACGAACTGACCGACGAATATCCGCTGTACGACTGACCGCGCTCATACGGGAAATTCCGGCAGTTGATCCCGTCAACCCATTTTCCGTCATCTCTGTTTTGCCGACGTTGACGGGACACGGAGTGTTTCGTTCGCACACCGGAAATCTTTGATCTCTGGGTATGGAGTTGTCGGCGTCGTGGCTCTGATACCCACAGTCCTGATACTCGAAATCTTCACTGTGGCGGTTGTCGTCGAGGGTGAACCGCCGATCGGTCACGTGCGACGGCGCAGAACGACTCCGCCGAGGGCTCCTACCACTGCGAGGGCGCCAACGCCGCCGACCAGCAGTTCCGTCGACATCCCATCGTCGTTCGCCGATCCGTCGTTCGCGGCGTTCGGGATGTACGAGCGAACTTTCTGGGTGTTTAGCGACTCGAACGACCTGGAGTCGGCGTCCCAGTCGCCCGGCATGTGGAGAGTCGTTCCCTCGGAAACGAACTCCAGTTGCCGGACGGTCGACTCGTCGACGGCGTCGACGGCATCGTTCATCCGGACGTGTCCCTGTGAGCCGTCGGCGTCCTGGGACATGTACGCTCGTTCGACCGAGGCGTTCCCGGGGATGTCGAAGTACTCGACAGCGGCCGAAAGGTTGTCGAACGCCGCGCCGCCCTCGATGGTGGCGGTCGACTCGTTGACAGAGGCGTCGAGTCGGGCACCGCGGAAGCCGAGTTGCTTGATCGTTGCGATAGCCTGCTCGGCCGAGGGCGTGGCGATCCCACCCGCCTGCAGGCTCTGTTCGTAGTTCTCGATGGTCCTGTTGTAGAGGTCTTCCTGCTGGATGAGGAACGACCCGTCAGCGCGGACTCGGTCTCCCTCAGACAGAACGTTCATCGTGAATTCCTGAGTTCCGACCGGTGGCAACCCTCGCTCGTCCCGCTCGGAGACGTACGCTTCCCAGTTCTCGGATCGCTGCTGAAGCGAGACGTTCGCGACGATTGCGCCGTCAGACGTCGTCTCCACCATGGCGTCCCAGGAGAACGTCCCGGTGTAGTCTGCAGCGTTCATGGCTGCGAGTTGCTCCTCGTAGCGTTCGGACTGGTTGGCGACGAACCCGCTCTCGTCGACAGTCTCCATCGCCGCGAAGTAACCTTTCATCAGCCCGCCGTAATTCTCGACGCTGATGTTCCAGTCGGCCGAGCCACCGTCGGATCCCGTCTCGAAAGATATCGACGCGCGTTCGATCGAGAGGTTCGAGAGGTCCTCGCTGATCTCGTCCTGATTCGGGCCGAACGACGACGCCGCGCCGGTCCCCATCGGTCCCGACATGCCCGTGGCGATCGATTGCCTGAGCAGTTCGTTCAGCCCCTCGATCTCGACCGTGTAGGCGAGAGTGAGCTGTCCACCCGTGTCAGTCTCCTCGAAGCTGTAGGACTCGATCGTGACCTCGCTCGAACCACCGACCGAGGACGTCATCCCCTCGAACTGACGGCGGATCCGTTCGCTCGCCTTCTCACGCGTGTCCCACATACTGGCCTCCCGTTCGGAGACCTGTCCCTCGCGCTGGACCTCGAGGACGTGCCCGCCGTCACTCGCACGCAGGTCGTAATCGTAACTCTGTGCGGACGTCCCCGGAAGCGTCATCGTCCACTCCGCGTTCCCGCTGGTCGACAGGGTCGTCCCGGTCGTTGTGATCTCGCCGTTCGTCTGTGCGTTACTGAACACCGCGGCGATCATCGCGCTGTCCTCCGGGAGGGCAATCGACGTGTCGAGAGTGACGTCACTGCGCGCCTCGCTTGGCGAGGTCACGCTGTCGATCTCGAAGTCGAGGGATTCGAGCTCGTCGGGTCGAGGAGCCGAAAGACTGCCGGAACCGTTCACTTTCGACCGGTCCGCAGCCATCGAGAACGACCCGGTCACGTTCGAGTCCAGGTCAGGCATCTCATAGAGGCCATAGACCAGTCCTTCCGTGACGTTGAGACCGAAATGTCCGCTCCCCTCGCTCGTTTCGTTATCCTCGTAGACGAGGATCACGTCACCATCCTCGGTGACGTAGGCTTCCTGGGCCGTGTCAGTGTTGTTCATCGCCGGTTCGTCCAGCTGTTGGGTACCCGTCTCGGCCGCGACCACCGTCCCACCAACCACCAGGAGGGCCACGACCGCGATCAGGGCGGCAAACGTTCGACGTGCCATAGCGCAATCAAATTCAATGAATAGCCAGATAATGGTTTCGACGTGTTCCGGCAGAACTGAACGGTTTCGACAGCCGACACCCGTTCTCGATGCGTCGTGTTTTTGGTCGTCCACCCGTAGAATGGAGTACTACGATGGCCCGCTATCACATCGAGACCTACGGCTGTACGTCCAACCGGGGCGAGAGCCAGGCGATCGAGCGGGCCCTCCGCGACGGCGGTCACTACCCTGTGCCGGACCCCGCCAGGGCCGACGTTGCGATCCTCAACACCTGTACTGTCGTCGAGAAGACCGAGCGCAACATGCTCCGGCGGGCCGAAGAACTCGACGACCAGACGCCGGCAGACCTCGTGATAACCGGTTGCATGGCCCTCGCTCAGGGAGAGGCCTTTCGGGAGGCCGGCATCGACGCCGAGATCCTCCACTGGGACGACGTCCCGGAATACGTTCGCAACGGCGAGTGTCCGACCACGACTCCCGATACTGACGTGCTCATGGATGCCGTGACGGGCATTTTGCCGATCGCGCGCGGCTGTCTCTCGGACTGTTCGTATTGTATCACCAAGCAGGCCACGGGAACGATCGATTCCCCTTCCATCGCGGAAAACGTCGAAAAGGCCCGCCGGTTGCTCGAAGCCGGCGCACGCGAGATCCGGATCACGGGCCAGGACACCGGCGTCTACGGACTCGACGACGGCGACCACAAGCTTCCGAAACTCCTCCGGCGAGTGTGTGAACTTCCCGGAGAGTTCCGCGTCCGGGTCGGGATGGCAAACCCGAAGGGCGTCCACGGCATGCGCGAGGAACTCGCCGCCGTCTTCGCCGAGCACGACGAACTCTATAATTTTCTCCACGCGCCCGTACAATCCGGAAGTGACGACGTCCTCGACGACATGCGTCGTCGCCACCGCACGCCGCAGTTCGTCGAGATCGTCGACGCGTTCGAGGACCGACTCGACTACTGGACGCTCGCGACGGACTTCATCGTCGGTTTCCCCACCGAATCCGATGCCGACTTTCGGGCGAGCATGGACCTCCTAGAGCGGGTCGAACCGGAGAAGCTCAACGTTACCCGTTTCTCGAAGCGGCCCGGGACCGACGCCGCCGAGATGGATGGGCTGGGCGGCACGGAAAAAAAGGAGCGTTCGAAGGCAATGACCGATCTGAAGATGGACGTGGTCGGTACAGCCCACGAGGCGATGGTGGGCGAGCGACGCTGCTTGCTGCTCGTTGAGGACGGAACCGAGGACTCGCTTGTCGGCTACGACGAAGCCCACCGACAGGTCGCCGTTCCCGGGGCCGAGTCGATGGGACTCGCACTCGGCGAGTTCGTCGACGTAGAAATCACCGGTCACAACACCGTCTACGCCCTGGGCGAACCAGTCTGACGTTTAGACGGTGACGATCACTCGACCGCCACCGCGGCGTACCCGACCACTTCGTCCTTCGAACCGGCAGTGTCCCCGCTCGTGGCATGGGCAAGTACGTCCACGTCCCCCTCGACTGCGCGTAGCATCGTCGCGATCGCGCCGTAGCCACAGACCGACAATCCCTCGCGTTCGACCGTTTCGACGAGTCCGTCCGGGTCGCTCGCGCGGATCCGATCGAGGGCGAGTTCGTCTCGCTGGAGAGCGATGTCGTGGGGTTCGTAGTGAGTAAAGTCGCTGGAGGCGACGACGACCGTCGCGTCGTCACCAGCGTCGTCGATCGCCGCTCCGAGTCGGCGAGCCTTCTCGGCGTCCTGTCGCCGAAGACTGATCGGCAGGATCGAGGCGCCGTCGTACAGATCCTGGAGGAACGGCAATTGTACCTCGGCGGCGTGTTCCCGTGTGTGGGCGCGGTCGTCGACCGTTGCGTCGGTCTCCGTTGCGATTTCGTCCCGTAACTCCGTCGCGACAGGCACGTCACCCAGCGGCGTCAGCCAGCGATCGTTGCCGGGGAGTGCCATCGGCGAGCCAACCCCGGTATGGTTCGGGCCGACGACGACGACCGTCTTCGGACGACCGGACGCGGCCAGCGCGGCGTAGGCGTGTGCCGCGACAGGGCCCGAGAACGGCATTCCTGCGTGTGGAACGACCAGCCCAGCGACCGACGGCTCCCCAGTCCGGACTTCCGGACGAGATCCCGGACCGATTCCGTGCGCGTAGACCGAGTCGATCTGTTCGCGTAACGCCCGTTCGGTGCCGGCGTAGAATCGCCCGGCGACGGCTGGATCTCGGACATCCGTCATTGTATTTCACCCCCGTAGTACCCGGCTGCGTTTATCACAATCCGATCCATACGAACAGGTTCGAGTTCCAGACGTTCAACGTTTCTGGCGCGTTCGCATGGACCATCCGAGGAGTATCGGCAGGAGTGTCATGGTGACGTCGGCCCGTCCGGCAGCGACGGCGCCGTTTCTCACCTGTCCAGCGACCAGACGGTAACCTGATCCATCGTCGTTTCCGGGTCGAGTTCGTGGACGCTGGGCCCCATCACGCTGACGAGGTGAGCGGACGCGGCCACACCCGCGCGGAGTGCCCGTTCGTCGTTCCAGCCCTGTTCGTATGCCCACAGGATCGCAGCCAACATGGAATCGCCCGCGCCGATTGTATCGACCACGTCGACCTCCAGTGCCGGTGCGTACAGGGCCTCCCCGGGCGTTACCATCACTGCCCCGTCGCTCCCCATCGAAGCGATCACGCGTTCGTACCCCTTCTCTTGGAGTGCCGTCGCCGCTTCGGCACAGTCGTCGACTGAGTCGATCTCCACCCCGGTCGCGGCCATCAACTCCTCCCGGTTGGGTTTGCAGTACTCGTACTCCCGATCGAGGGCGGCCAGTGCCTCGCCGTGAATCTCGACGGCTGTGTCCCAGTCACCGGCCGCTGCGATCCGATCGACATCCGCTGGGTCCATCCCCGGCGGCAGGCTACCTCCGATGTTGATCGTTGCTGGATCGTACTCCTGGACGGTCTCGATCAGTTCATCGATGGCGTCACGGTCGGCTTGTGGCCCTTTCTGGTTTACGTGATACTCGCTCGTGGGTGTGAGTATCGTCGTATTGATGCGGGTTTCCCCGTCGACCGAAACGAAGTCCGTGGGAACGTTGTACCCTTTGAGGTCCTCCTCGATGAAATAGCCCGTGAATCCGCCGAGGATCCCCGTCGCGACTGTGTCGCTGCCGAGCGCTCGGAGGAACTGCGAGACGTTGATGCCGTTACCCCCCGAATTGAACTGTGCCTCGGCACTTCGCTGGACTGCGTTCGATTCGAGTCCGTCGTTCATCTTGATAGTTTGGTCGACTGCCGGATTCGGTGTGACCGTCAGTATCATCTCTGCGCCTCCACGGTGATTGCTCGCTTCTTCATATCGATTTGGCATATAGTCACACACAGACTTAACGATTCAGGTCTGGAGACGATGCTATCACCGCTGGGGGTTCGACGCAACGTTGCGGTAACCCTTCCAGTTCGGTTCGCGATCGCAATCAGCAATGGAACTCATCGCCCGATCAATCCTATATTGAATATATCGGTATATAATTTATCAGTACTGTCTCCGACAGTGTCTCACGCGGGCGTAATATATTGGAAATCCGATTATACACCTCTGACAGTGCAATCGCCAAGTAGTCGGGAAGCGTGAACCACCGACCGATTCGAGTCCCTTGACTTTGCCACCCGGGCGCGGCGTCCTGGATTAATTCATCGGTGGACCCGAAGGCTCCGCGACCGTTTCGCTTTGCTCTCGGGGAAATGGATCTGGCTGGTCCGTCGATGGGTCGACAGTGAGAACAACCTGAAAACGATGGGAGGATTACGTTCATCGTCTTTCTCGGCCCGTCTTTCTTCCATTGCCAGTCGTAGCGGAACGCCGGGAGGGGCCACCGAGGGCTACTGTGTGTATCCCCCATTCACAGTCCACTTTTTCGCCGCCCGAGTGCGTTCAGATCTCGAGTCCGCACTCACTACCGTATGTAGGGACCATTCACAGTGGGGTCTCCCCGATCGAAGTACGCTAGCGTCCCTCTCTCTGTAGCGATCAGACGGGTCCATTCGGGAGACGGACAAGCAGCTCGTTCGGACCTGACATTTGTCGTCTTCCGGCCGATCTAGAATGGTCCGAGCACGTGACTGGCAGCCGTGTTTCGAGGCATTTCCTTCACGTTTGCATTTATCGATTTGTGAGACGACAAACTCTATCGCTTTTGACGTGATAAACGAAAGGGGCCCGACGAGCAGTGATCCGCATTCCCATTCAAAACTTCCAGAAAACGAGTCGTGTCTTGGCTAGTCATACGTTTTCGTTCGATCAACTGTCTGTGGTCTCGATCGACCTGGGGGCTGGACCGCCGCAGTCCAGTGTCGTCTTCCGCGTCGCCGGCCGACCGAAACGACGGAGTTCCCCCGAAACGTTGGTTACGTCAACCATCAATAGAAAGAAGACTCTCCGTCCGGCAGAAGCTAAACAGCTGCGTACCGACCAGTTCAAACCGGCCGTACCTGCCATTCGAGTCTATGTGTGACCGGGCTGTAGTCACGGAAAGTACCCCATACGCTCTCCTCTGGCAGAGAGTCGTCAAAAGTGACATCTGACGTCTGCGATTGTTGTGAACTTTGCCGTCGAGACGGGTTGAGTCTGACAGTGAACTGGGACGCCCGTTTTCCCTCTTTCCCCTCCGTATTCCCCGGGGTTCGACCGCTGAAGACCACCATTCTCTGCGATCTCTTTCGTAGCATGGATTGATCACTGCGAGATTGATGGTCGATGTTCCGGAATCTATATATCTCGATGTGAAGACCACATCAGGATTTGTATCCCTATATTTCAAGATAATCTGATCTGGACTGCCGGTTCCAAGGGCCTATTCACGCACATAAGGGGAGTTATGTGCGTACGTAGGGATAGATTGAAGGATCGGCGGGGAGAACCGCCGCCAATGCCGGCCGAAGAGTCGACGTCCAGAACTGCTGTCAAGACGTACGTTCCGGCTTATCAAAAAGATGCCTGGCGCGAACACGCCGATGAACTCGACATGAGTCAAAGCGAGTTCGTCAGGACGATGGTTCAGGCCGGTCGCAGACACTTTTCGCCAGACGCGGACCCCTCCCCCGAGGAAAGTGGGCCGAGCGAAGACGCGACAGCCGATGCCGGGGACCTCACGGCTCGGATCGAGTCGTTACTTGACAGTCAGGGGCCGCTGTCCTGGGACGAACTACTCGCGTCACTGACCGACGATGTCGAGGCGCGCCTCGACGAGAGCCTCGACGAACTCCAGGCGTCGAACACGATCAAGTATAGCGGTCGTGACGGCGGATACACGCTCACAGACACATGAGTACGGACAGAGCGGCCCCAGATACCGTCGAGGATCCGATCGAGTACTTCCTGACGGACATCTCTTTCCAGGGAAAGAGCGAGCGGACGCAGGAGGCTTACGAGCGCGTGTTGCGTGATTTCGAGTCCTCGATCGGGACTGACACCCTCGCAACTGCAACCCATCGGGATTGTATGGCCTGGATTCACGATCAGCGGGACGGCCGTTCGGAGAGCACGATCGCGACGTACGCGTCTTACCTCCATCGGTTTTACTCCTACATGACCCAGATCGGTACTTTCGAGTCAAATCCGATGGCGATCGTCGTCGAGGAGCTCGACGAGAGTATCGATTCGGATCCTGCTCGACGCGACGTCTCGATCGATGCGATGAAGCGGTTCGTCGACGACGTTACTCATCCTCTGAAACGGGCACTGATCGTGACGCTCTTGAAAACCGGGATGCGCGTCGGGGAACTGTGTAACCTCGATCAGCGGGACCTGCACCTCGCCGATGATCCGCGGAACGACGTCACGATCCGCCCGAGTCTGGACGGCCGGGAGAACACGCTGTACGTCTCTAGCGATCCCGCACGTGGAGAGAACGTCAACGGCGAGGTGCGCTCGGCTTCGAACAAGCGCCGCCGAGACACAGTGATACCCGTCGACGACGATTTGGTGACGACGCTCCGTGCATGGCTCGACGTCCGTCCGGACCCCGTCTCCCGGGCCGACCCGCTGTTCGTCAGTACCGGCGACAACTGGGGTCGGCGGGTGACGACCGACGCCGTCCATCACATCGTCACTACCCACGCCCGTGAATGGGGCTGGTACGCCGACGGCGGCGGCGTCGAAGAGAACGTCACGCCCCACTACTTCCGGCACTTCTTCACGACACACCTGCGCGATCGGACTGGTGACCGCGGTATCGTCAAGTACCTCCGCGGCGATGTCGCTCAGGACGTTATCGATACCTACACCCACGACTGGGGTGACCGGGTTCGTGACGTCTACGAGCGGAACGTCTATGCACTCCCGGTCCCGGAATACCGTTCGACCTCGCACCGATAAACTATATTATGCTATATCTAATGTGGGGTGGTCGATTGCTTATCGGGCCAACGCACGAACCGGGCACAGCCAGGGAGTCGATGAGAACCCGCCCGTTAAGTCGATTTCAGCAACTCTTCGACGGCTTCGCGCGTCGGCAGAGGGTCCATCGCACCGGTGTCCGTCGTCGCGAGCGCACCGACAGCGTTGCCGAATCGGACGGCATCGGTGAGTGAGTGCCCCTCGAGGAGTCCGGTGATCGCGCCGGCAGTGAACGCGTCACCGGCACCCGTGGTTTCGACGACATCGACGTCGAAGACGGATCGATCAGCCTCCGCGGGTCCCCACGGTGCGTCGTCGGTCGCCAACGCGTAAGTGCCGTCGCCGCCCTGCGTGAGAAATACCGTGTGTGGGCCGTACGCCGTCAACTCCTCGGCGACG
>NZ_SPQG01000017.1 GCF_004944975.1 Halorhabdus amylolytica | reverse complement strand
TCGTCTCTGTGACAACAGCAATGTGGAGGTAGTAGTCGCCGTCACGGTGATGCAGTGTCGCCTCGCGTTTCTCCCACTCTTCACAGAAGTATGTCGTCGGTGGGACGTCTTCGTCAGGGAGGACGTACTCGGCTTCGATACGGCCGTCCACGGTCGCAAGCGTAGCGTACTCGTCGTAGTAGGTGATTGCGTTGAGATTGTAGACGACTGAATCGGACGTGAACTCTGGTTTCGAGGGATTTTCCCCGTCTTTGCGTTTCTCGGCACAGGAATCGAGTGCGTCAGCGGCCCGATTCCGAGCGGCGCACACGAGGTCAGCGTTAAGTTCGTCGGTGGCTTCGCGTACTGCGTCGTATGTCCGGTCGTGTAGCTCAGTTTTCGACGTGACGATATAGTCGTCTTCAGTGCCGTTCCAGCCGTCGTCTGCAACCATCTGAGCGGCCTGTTTGAAGCGGTCTATCGTCTCTTGGAGAAGGCGGTGAGCATCGTCGTCTACGTCAAGTTTCACGACGGCAGTCCGTCGAAGCTCCACAGTTACCATATGTATTTGAGTTAGTATAAAAGTTACTCATATAGTGAAATAAAACTGGGGAGTCAGCTGTGGTGTAGCCGGTGGATTGCTGTATGGAGCGTACGCGATTCCCTCCCGCCCTGTTCGCTCCTCGGTTCCGACTGGCGTCGGAACTCTCGTCACTCACGGGAAGGGCGGGATTCCCTCGCTGTATCAAGATCGTTGCCCCGGGCGACAGCCGGATTGCCCGTGACGGCCGCGACGCAGTAACACGGTCGTGAAGATGTTCGACAAGCGAGTTGAGATATAATACTAGTAAACTTATATATAGAAGAATTAGACATATACCATATAGGTAAGATAATTAGTAATTCAGTTGATTTATTCGGGACGAGCGTTTCAGACGGAGACGTTCCTCACTGGTCAATCGGAACGGCAGTTCCCGCGACGATCCGGCACTTTGGCCGGGCCTCGTGACGAATGTCCCTTCGCTGAGCCACAAAACAGGTGCACGTTGCTGGGACATCTGCTCGAAGAATGTTCCAATGGCGAAGTTATATTATTTAGACGACAAGATCGACAAATCCGGTCGTTCGTCCCAAGACCGGGAGAAATCCGGCCCAAAGCGGGAATCGTAGTCCCTGTATCCTCATCTCGACGTCGCCGACGTCCCGATCTCCCGAACGCCGACGTTACTCGGTTCCACCGGCGCCACGATGGATGTCCCGGAATAGACTTTCGAACAAGTACCAGATACATACGTATATTCTTTTTCTGTTTTGTTTCATCTACAGACATTTTGAATATGTGATTTATATTGAAATACTCATCTCACAGGATAGCAAACAGCCTCCGAGAAGCCGCCCGGGCAACGCACGTGATCCCCCACACTCCGGTCAGTCATCCGTCCGGGCAGCGGTGACAGCTTGCAACGGGACGTGCGTAAGGACCGTCCCGATGCCGAAGGCGATAGGAACGAGCGGCGTGGACATCTTCGACGCTGGATCCGCGGTCATAGGCACGGGAGCGTCGGGACTTCGGGGGTGATCTGAAACGGCAGGCACATTCACTCGCAGTACTTGAGGGCGGCGCGGACCGCGTCGTGATGGCCCAGGAACGTGAGATGGTCACCTCGTTCGATCCGCTGGTCCGGGTCGGGGATGTAACTCTCGCCGTCACGCGTGATCATCGCCAGGTGGGCGCCCTCCGGGATGGACGCCGAGAGTTCTGCGACCGTCTCGCCGACGTGTTCCTCGGCGGTCACCTCGATCTCCTGGACGTCGCCAGTTTCGTCGAGTTCCGTCATCCAGCGGGCGATCGCGGGTCGCTCGACGAGGTTGTCCATCGACCACGCGATCGCCCGCCAGCTCGAAACCGTCTGGACGTCCAGATCGTCGAAGGCGTCGGTGTTACCCGGTTCGTTCACCCGCGAGATGACAGTCTCGACGCCGAAGGTATTGTTCGCCAACTGGGCGACCAGCAGGTTGACGTCGTCGTCGGCAGTCGCCAGAGCGACAATCCGGGCGTTTCCGATCCCAGCCGCCTCCAGCACGCTCTGCTCGGTGGCGTCACCGTGTCTGACGGTGTAGCCGTCGGCGCGCAGTGACTCGACGACAGCTTCGTCGACCTCGACGATTACTACCTCCTCACCCCGGTCGGCGAGACGGTCGGCCAGCGATCGTCCGATCCGGCCGCCCCCGACGATGATGACTCGTTTTGGGATCACGTTCAGTGCCTGGGCGATATGTCGCGCCCCGCCCCCTTCAAACGTCACGGTCAGGAAGATGACCAGGAAGACGGTCCCGACCAGCGTCGTCGCGGCTGTCGGGTCCTGGGACTGGAGTTCGAGCGCGAACAGTGTCGCGACGGAAGCGGGAATGATCCCACGGGGACCGACGCCACTCATGAACGCCCGTTCGGGGAGTGTAAACGGTCGTCCGACCGTACAGAGCAGCACTGCGAGCGGTCGTACGACGGCGGCGACGAGCACCGCAACGAGGACACCTGCGAGTCCGAGGAACTGGAGGTCACCAAGCGAGAGCAGCGACGCCAGCGTGATGAACACGAAAGAGTTGACCAGCAGCGTCACGTCGCCCTTGAACTGTTCGACCGTCTCCCGATAGGGCAGGTCGACGTTCCCGAGGACGAACCCGGCGGTCGCGACCGCGGCGATCCCCGCTTCGGAGAGGAGCGACTCGGCCCCGCCATAGGCGATCAGTGCGGCGACGAGGACGATCAGCCGAGCGTTCTGGGGTTCGTTGTCTGTCGGACCCAGCCGCGAGAGGACAGTCGTCGCGAGGGCGGCGACGACGAGTCCGACGGCCACACCCGCACCGAGTCGGGAGAGAAATTCCCGGAAGAACAGCCCCACACCGCGCGTCTCCAGCACCACGTACTCGAAGACCACGACTGCGAGGATGGCGGCTATCACGTCGTTGATTACGCCCTCCGTTTCCAGCGTGGAAGCGACCCGCTCGCGGACCGGCACCACGTTCATGATCGGGGTGATAACCGTCGGCCCCGTCGCGATCAGTAACGAGCCGATCAGAAGTGCGAGCCCCCAGGTGGCGTCCAACAGGGTGTGGACGACGAGAGTCGTTCCCAGCAGGGTGATCGCGGCGCCGATCGTGACGAGCCGGAACGTCGTCCGGGGGGCCTCTCGAAGGCGCTCGGTCCGGAGCGAGAACGCCCCCTCGAAAACGATGATGGCAACGCTGAGCCCGACGATTGCGGGGAGGGCGCCCCCACCCCCACCGAAGACGGCTGGCGTGACCACGCCCAGTCCCTCCGGGCCGACGATAACGCCGGTCAGAAGCAGGAACAGGACGCTGGGCACCTGCATCCGATCCGAGATGACCTGCGCGAGGACCCCGAGACTGGCGATGGTCACGACGATCTGGATGATCTCGACGGTACCACTCACGGTTTGTCTTCAGCACCGAACGCAATCAAGATGACGACCCACCGGCCGACACCACGGTCAGCCTCCGTACGTGCTCCGCAGGTGATCGAGTATGTCGTCGACCAGCCTCGCTTCGAACGTCCAGTACCCGCGGTACTCGTTAGGGCCGATCTCCTCTGCGACCAGGGCAGCCTTGCGGTCGTCCTCGCCGTCACCGTCGTGGACGACGAACCAGGACGTTCGCAGTTCCTCGGTCTCGCCGGCGTGGACCGTCAGCCGATCGACGAACGTCGGCGGTTCCCAGTCGTCGACCCCGTAGACGTGAGTGTCGACGCCCGAGTTCGCGAGTGTCTCGTAGGCCTCGCTCGTCCCACGTTCGTCGAGCAGTCGCGAGAGACGCTGGAACGACGAGTGCAGGGTGCCCGAGTCCGTCTCCAGCGCCAGCGACTCGATATGTCGAGAAATATGAATCAACAGGAACTTCTGTTTGTCCTCGACGGTGAAAGTCACGTCGGCGAGGTGTGCGACGACCTCCGGCGTCTCGACCTCCTCGATCGGGACTGTCCCGGTCACGTACAGATCCGAGTTGACGAGCAGGAGCGTCTCACTGACGTCGTCCATCCGCGAGACAGCGAGTGAACCCGTCGTCTCGTCTCTGAGGAGTACCACGTCGCCCGGGGCGTCGGGATCCTCGGCTTCCGAGATGGCCACCCGGTCCGATTCGAACATGTCCTCGAGCATTCGATAGAGGGGATCGACCGACTCGCGGTTGAGTACCGTGACCGTCTTCTCTCGGTCGTCGACGACATCGATGAACTCCGTAATCCCCATTAGTCCCCCATTGGACGTCAGGGCCTTTAGATTCGTGGGTCAGCGCAAGAACCCGACGGAAACCGCCGACCATTTGCTGGGGACTCCCCAAGAGACGATCATGTCGACTGTCGAAACCCGTGGCGTCCGACTGCGGTACGCTGTCGCTGGCGAGGGCGAGCCGGTCGTGTTCGTCAACGACGCCGGGTTCGGCGCGTGGCTCTGGAGCCACCTCCAGCCGGCCCTCGTCGGGCCCTATCGGACGGTCGTCTGGGACCTGCGCGGGACCGGCGAGTCCGACACGCCAGGGGGCCCCTACGCGCTGGAAACGCTTCTCGAGGACCTGGGCGCGGTGATTTCGGCGATCGACGAACGTCGTGTCCACCTCGTGGGTGCCGGGCTTGGTGGGGTGATCGCCCTCGAGTACGCCCGCGAGCACGATCACGTGGCCTCGCTCACGGTGCTGGGGACGGCCGAGGGCGATGCCGTCGACGCCGACGCGCTCGCGTCGCTGACCGCGCCGGCCGACGACCCGGACGCGCTTCGGGAGTCCCTCGAGGCGGCGTTCGCGCCGGGTGTGCTCGAAGCTCACCCCGAGGAGATCGATCGTATCGTCGAGTGGCGCGCCCGTGACGACGCCGATCCGGACGGCTGGGCGGCCCAGCGGGCGGCCTGGCTGGGTGCGGACCTGCCGGATCGCTACGAGATCACGACGCCAGCCCTGGTGGTGAGCGGGGCCGAGGACCGGATCGTCGATCCGACGGCGACGGCACGCCTGGCCGAGGAACTCCCACGCGGCGAGCATCTGCCCCTCGAGGGCGGACATCTGTTCCCGGTCAGCGAGAGCCAGGTCGTTGCAGACGAACTGCTGGCCTGGCTGGACGAACGAACGGACTGATGCCATGGCGTTCTACGGACGTCAGTGTCCCGTCGGAGAGTGTGGCAGATACTGCCACAATTCGGGGACATATATGAACGGGTCCTGTTGAGTGACTCAATGAGTCGCCCACGTATCGCGCTGTTGAACGCTGCTCACGGCGACGAGCACACGCCCCGGAACTTTCGCCGAGAACTGGCCGCGGACCTCGTCGAGTTCCGGACGACCGAGCGCGATCTGCCGGAGACCGTCGGATTCGATGGATTCGTGGTCACGGGCTCCCGGGCCTCGGTCTACTGGGACGAGCCGTGGATCGCGGATCTGAAGGAGTGGGTCGGGGAGGCGATCGACCGTGGGCTGGCCGGGCTGGGTGTCTGTTTCGGTCACCAGTTGCTCGCGGACGTCCTCGGCGGCGAGGTCGAGGCCATGGGCGAGTACGAGATCGGCTACCGCGAAGTGCGACGGGCGCGGGAATCGCCACTGTTCGCGGGAATCGACGAGACGTTCACCGTGTTCACGACCCACTCCGATCGCGTCGCCGAGTTGCCCCCGGGAGCCACGCTGCTCGCAGAGAACGACTACGGGATCCACGGCTTCCGTCGTGGGACCGTCTTCGGCGTACAGTTCCATCCCGAATACGATCGAGAGACAGCACGGAGCGTCACCCGGGGAAAGGACGAACTCGGGGACGAACGGAAACGACGCGTCCTCGAGAGAATTACCGAGAGGAACTACCGGTCGGCCTGTGAGGCCAAACAGGTGTTCGGGAACTTCACAGACGCGATCACGACGGGGGCGGCGACCGACTCGCGGGTCGGTACTCTCGCGGACGACTAGATCGGGAAAGCGTCGTGTGGCTGGGCTCGTGGTCAATCATGACGGCACGTTCGAACCGGAACCGCTTCGAAGAGCTCTACTGTTCTGGAGGGGGCGCTCACGATTCGCGATCGATGTCCAGATCCTCGCCGACGCCCTCAATCCAGTCGCCATCGGCCAGTTCGGACATGCGCTCACGGAAGTGCTCCTCACAGACGCCCACCTTGACGGCGTCCTTCTCGACCGCGACCTCGGCCTCGCGGTCGCAGTAGTGACACTGCATACCTGGGAGTAGGGCGTCGGGCACATTGAAGCCTCCGCTCGCGTCCGACAGACGGCAGACGGGTCAGGGGGACAGCCGATCCCGGACGCGCTCGTAGGCCTGGTCGTCGAGGCCGGCGACCCCGAGCCGTTCGTCGTGGGCGTCGCTCCCGCCCGTCGCCAGCAGGTCGTTTTCCGCGATCACGGCCTCGACTGGGCCGAGGTCGACTGTTCCCTCGTAGGGATAAACCAGTTCGACGGCCCCGAGGTCGCCGGCCCGGGACAGCGCCGCGTCGGGGTCGTCGTAGCGAAGCGGATGAGCGAGACTTACCAGATCACACGCCCCAGCCAGCAACTCGCGACCGCGTTCGTAGGGTGTAATCTCACGGGCGACGTAACAGGGCCCGTCGTCGCCGATGAGGTTCTCGAACGCTCCGTCATACCCGTACGGCGCGTCACTTTCGGCGATCGCATGCGCGACGTGTGGCCGACCCACGCCCGGATCGAACGACACGTCGAGGTCGACGCCGATGTGATCCTCGACCCGGGAGACGACCGCCCGGGCGCGCTCGATCCGGTCGCGCTGGAGTCGCTCTAGCTCCGCCCGGAGATCGTCGGTCGGCTCGATCCCGTAGCCCAGCAGATCGAGACGCTGGTCGTCCGTCGTCACCCGGAGTTCTATCCCACCGATCACGGTGACACCCGCCCGTTCGTCCATCGACGACTCGCCGGGAGGCAACCGATCGTGATCCGTGATGGCGACCGCTTCGAGATCCGCCCGGCGGGCCGCGCCCGCGACCCTCTCGGGCGCGAGCGATCCGTCCGATCGCGTCGTATGGACGTGTAAGTCGGCGACGACCATGGACCAGGTTGGCATAGGGGACCCTTCCGCCTTGTGGTGGCCCCGGCGTGGATGTGGGAATCGACCCGACCGACCCCATGACGCGTGTGTGACTCCTTACCACGATATACGATTATTAATTGTTAAGGTTTATTAGGGACCATGGCATTCAGGTGAGTATGCGAACGATCCAGGACGCGACCGACCGACTCGGCACGCATCGCTATCCGACGACGACCGACGACCTGCTGGCCGCCCACGGCGACGTCGAGATCGAGTACTCGAATAGTTCGGAGACCCTCGCGGAGATCTTCGGGCGACTCGATCGTGAAACCTACGAGACACACGAGGAGGCCACCGCCGCGCTGTACTCCGCAGTCAGCAGCGACGCGATCGGCCGGAAGTTCTACAGCGATCGCGATCCCTTCAGTCCCGGGGCGGACTTCCGGACTCAGCGGTCGCTGTAGGCGCAGTTTCTGACGTCCGCCACGTTATTTTCGCAGGAACTCGGGCAGGCGCTCGGCCTCGAATCGATCTTCGACGGGTCGATCAAGCAGATCCATCGACTCCAGGGCTGCCGGGAGTCCGTCGCGATCGCCCGTCGGGAGTTCGTCCTCGTCGACGGTGGTCTTGGGACCGTCCTCGACCAGGGACTCCCAGACGTCCTCGTCACCGTCGAACTCTTCCCGACGTCCCGAGGCCTTCCGCTTGCCCTCCGCGTAGGCGAGTTCGACGATGCTCCGGTCGTAGGAGTTGGCGGCCGTCTCGATGACGCGTTCGTACTCCTCAGGGTCGGGTTCGCCAAGCACTGCCGCGACGCCCAGCGCGAACGCGCGTTCGGCTGCCTCGTCCTTGCCCAGCGTCTCCCAGTCGGTACCGTAGGTGCGGTCGTACATGTCAGGCCTGGACTTTCCGATCCGTGTAGACGCACAGTCCCTCGTCGGTGAACTCGATCTCCCGGATGTCACAGTCGATGGCGGTCCCGCGCATCTTGATTACCTGAATGCCGCGTTGCATCCCGCCGGACTCCAGGAAGTTGTGGAAAAAGATGACGCCGTGAGCCAGGTAGTGCTCGTCGGAGTACGCGCTCGGGTCGGTCATCTCAGAGATGAGAATGATCGTGGCCTGGGTCTGTTTCAGCGCCGAGAGAAAGCCTGTTATCTCCTCGCTAACGTCGTTGAAGAAGTGCTGGAGTAGCATCGTCGAGTCGATGACCACCCGATCGACGCCGTTAGACTCGATGTAGGCCACGAGGCGGTTCGTCAACCCTCCCTCGTTGCCGAACTGCGAGATCGCGCGCTTGCCGGGCTCGGTCACGAGGTTGAGAAACTGCACAGCGTTCGACTGGATGGCGCGGTCGAAGCCGAACTCGAAGCCGGACATGTCCTCCCGAAGCTCGGATTTCGTCTCGTGCATCGTCACGTACAGGCAGTTCTCCCCCTTCTTGGCGCCCTGGGTGATGAACATCGAGGAGAACGTCGTCTTCCCACTGCCCGGCGGGCCGCTGACGACGTAGAGGCGATCCGACAGCAGTCCACCGTCGACGAGTTCGTCGAACCCCGGCACGCCACTGGCCACACGCATACCGGAGCAATGACACCGTCAGCACTAAGGTGTTTCTTCGGTGTTCTCAGTGGTGATACTCGGGACGGTTCAGCGCAATTCCCGGACGCACTCCCGACAGTAGGTGTAATTCGGCTCGCGCTCGTTGGACGCCCCGCAGTACGGGCAGCGCACCGACCCGTCGGGGACTGTCCCGTCGCTGCCCTGTCCGTCCCGATCCGGGCGGTCGACCGCCGGATGAGTCGCCACGTCACCCTCAGTGTACCCCGGCGTCGGCTCCTCGAAAGACGTACCGTCACCCTGGAGATACCAGTAGATCACCGCCTGAAATAGCAGGAACCCCAGCAGGTACGCCGCGATCCAGCCCCAGACTGGAGCCATGTGTTAACTTATGTCCCGGTAGTACTTGGGTGTTCGGTTCCAGAACAATCCGTCCGCGCCAGCGGGCGATCACTCCCCGCCTGTGTCGAGGTCCTTGAATACGGTAGAGAAATCGTCGTCGTCGAAAGTGGAGAGGGTCTCGTCGAGTCCCTCCCTGAGTTCGTTCCGCCGATCCAGCAGTCGCTGGAACGCGTCGTTGCGCTTTAGTTCGGCTTCGCTCTTGTTGGCCCGGAGAGTTGCCAGTTTCGTGGTCAGTCGGTAGAACTGCTGGAACTGTTCCTCGTAGGATCGAAAGGAGAGCAGTTTCTCGATCGTCTCGAACAGCTCGTCGCGAGAGACCGGCTTGGTGACGTAATCGTCGAACGGCATCTCGATGACGTCGAAGTCCGGATCGACAGCCGTCACCATCGCGATCCGGCAGTCGAGGTCGCGCTCTCGGATCTTCTCGAGAACCTCGTCGCCGGAGATACCTGGCATCCGCCTGTCCAGCAGGAGCACGTCGACGGTGTCGTCGGCGGTTTCGAGGGCCTCCTGACCGCTGTAGGCCGTCAGAACCGTGTATCGGTCCTCGAGTTGGGCCGCGTAGGCGTCGGCGACGTCAGCCTCGTCGTCGACCACCAGCACGATCGGGGCGACACTTGCGGACATCTAACGGTCGATACTGGCGTGGCAGGTGTCATAAGGTTTCTGCCGCGGCACCACCGGCGTCACGGGATCACCGTATCAGACATCCGACCGGAACGAAGACGATCAGATGGCGAAGTGGGCGTCATCGATGACGACGAAACCTCGCCGCAACCCCGTGTCTTAAGCACGGTTCGGTGCCACGTCCGACCATGACTGAGGACTCAACGGGAGAGTGGTCCCTCCACAGATTGATGACGGAGGTAGTCGGTTCCGGCCACAAGTCGGCCGACGACATGACGCGTGGACAGGCCCGCGAAGCCATGGAACGGATCCTGGCCGACGAGCCGGCCGAAACGACTCTCGGGGCGTTCTGGCTGGCAAACCGCTGGAAGCGCAACACGTCCGCCGAACTCGCCGCGTTCGTCGACGTACTCCGGGAGAGGAGCGTCCGGACGGCGGCGCCCGAGGTCGACCCGGTCGACTGTGGCGCCAATTACGACGGCAAGGGCTCGACCGCGCTGGTGGGGGCCGCTGCCGGACTCGTCGCCGCCGCGGCCGGAACGCCGGTCGTCGTCCACAGCGGCGACCGCGTCCCAACCCAGAAACAGCCCGCCTACAAGCACGTCCTCGACGAACTCGGCGTGCGGACGGACCTCGATCCGGCCGAGAGTGCCAGCATGGTCGAGGAGATCGGCTTCGGCTTCTACTACCAGCCGAACTTCGATCCCGGCACGACAGCGTTGTTCGACCGTCGCGACGAAATGGGCGTTCGCACGTTCGTCAATACGATCGAGACGCTCGCGAACCCCGCGAACGCGACCGTCCATCTGGGCAGTTTCTACCACCTCGCATTCGCGAAGAAACTCGCCGGCACGCTCGAAGCTTCCCGGGAACTTCCGTTCGAGCGTGCCCTGTTCGTTCAGGGCCTGGAGGGCTACGACGACGTCCGGCCGGGATCGACGACGGTCGCCGAGTGGGACGGCGAGGAGATCACGGACGCCACGATCGAGACCGCCGAGTACGGTCTCGACGCTGGAGAGATCGCCCTCGAAGTGGCGGACGTCGTCGCCGACTCCGCAGCCATCACAGAGGAAGTTCTCGCTGACGAACGGACGGACGCGTTCGCGGACGCCGTGGCACTCAACGCCGCGTTGCGCATGTACGCACGCGAGGACGTCCCCGACATCGAGACGGGCATCGAGACTGCCAGAGAGACCCTTCGCGACGGGACGGCGTCGGCGAAGCTGGACGCACTACGGGCGTTCTGAGTCGCCAGCCGGAGTCCGCGGACCTATAGTTCTTCGGGTCGTTGGTCCCGTATGGTCGAAGTTTCCTACTACTGTCCGTACTGTGGCGCAGTCACGAGCGTCGACCGCGCCCCGGAGTTACGGGACGGGTCAGTACGGGCCCATCCGGATCCCGATCGGCAGTACGCCGACACGACGGGTGACCTCGAGGCCGCAGACGGGATCGAATTCGTCTGTCTGGGGGACGTGGACGCGCCCGATCGAGGGTCCGGCCGGCCCGAGACGGGCGACGTCACGTTCAGAACAGACCGACAGGACGGCCCGATCCCCGGCAAGGACGGGTGTGGCCGGACGTTCTACCTCAATTACTACCGATCACCGGCGTGGATCGAGCGACGGACGTGATCGGCGGAAACTCTTCTCTCACGTGGACTATGGACCCAAGAACCCTTCCCGAAGGACTCGTGCCCGCCTGGTTCGAGGCGGGCCTGTTCGCCCTCGAGGACTTCCTCGAACCGCGGCCGTTGCCGGAGGCCGACGCAGTCCTCTGGACGGTCGTGCTCGTCGGATCCGCACTCGACGTCGTGACGACCATCGTCGGGGTCGGTAGAGGAATCCCGGAGGGGAACGCGGTCGCGCGGGCGTTCATGGCTACCTACGGCACGCCGGGGATCGGCGCCCTCAAACTCATCGCCCTGCTCTTTCTGGTGGTCGTCTGGTACTACCTGGAAGGCGAATCCGCCCGACTCGTTCTCATGGGGTTCGCACTGGTGACGCTGCTGGTGAGTGCGCTCAACACGCTCACGCTCGCCGGCCTGTGAGCGCCAGTTCTCCTCAGGTCGACCGGGAGATCGGGAAAGCCTCCTGCTCGCGGAGAAGACAGATCAATGTGGCCGAAACCCCGGGTGGCGAACCCAGTCCGGTTCACATCGCTCCGGCGGCGTGTCCGGAACCGAAAGGATAAACACGCCAGTGGGTGACATGGAGCACAGAGGGCGACGAACGGGGATTCGTCGTCCGCAGACGGTGGGATGGATGGGAGACCAGCAGACAGCTACGGGACGGACAGTCCCGACACGGTGGAGTATCGACGCGACGAGCCGCATCGAGCAGAGCGTCCCGCTCTCGACGCTGACGATCGGCCTCTGGACGACGGTGTTCGCGGCGTCGGCGCTCGACATCCTGACGACGGCGATCGGGCTCCGGCTCGGACTCTCGGAGGGGAACGCACTCGCTCGCGGACTCGTCGAAACACTCGGTACGCCGGGACTCGCGGGGCTGAAGCTCGCCGCCCTGGCCGTCCTCGCGGTGACCTGGTATCTCGTCGACGAGCGGCGGGGTCACGCCGCACTCGCGGGGTTCGGTGGGGTCACCGTGATCGTGGTCGTCGTCAACATCGTCACGATCACCACGGCGTGACCCCCACAGGTTGGGGGATCGCGGCCACCGATTTAAGACCCACCCTCTCCAAGGATCGGGCATGCGCGCAGCCATTTACCGCGGCCCTGGCAAGATTTCGATTGAGGAGGTCCCGAAACCCCAGATCAAGTCACCGACGGACGCGATCGTCCGCGTGACCCACACCGCCATCTGTGGTTCGGACCTCTGGCCCTACCGTGGGGAATCCGATCATGACGTTCCCTCCCGGATCGGCCACGAACCCATGGGTATCGTCGAGGAAGTCGGCGAAGACGTGCGTTCTGTCGACCCGGGCGATCGCGTGTTTGCCCCGTTTGTCATCAGCTGCGGCGAGTGCGAGTTCTGCCGAAAGGGATTGTACACCTCCTGCGTGAACGGCGACTCCTGGGACGGCGAAAACGGCGGCGCTCAGGGCGAGTACGTCCGGGCACGCCACGCGGACGGGACGCTCGTCCGCGTGCCCGACCGCCACGCCGACGACGAGGACACCCTCCGGTCGATCCTCCCGCTGACAGACGTGATGGGAACCGGCCACCACGTGGCGGTCAGTGCGGGCGTCGAAGCAGGCTCGACCGCCGTGGTCGTCGGTGACGGGGCAGTCGGCCTCTGTGGCGTGCTCGCCGCACGGCGCCTGGGCGCCGAGCGGATCGTCGCGATGGGCCACCACGAGGACCGCCTCGAACTCGCCGAACAGTTCGGGGCGACTGAGACGATCGCCGCTCGCGGCGAAGAAGCGCTCGAGCGTGCACTGGAGGTCACGCACGGCGGCGCGAACCACGTCATGGAGTGTGTCGGTGCGGCCAGTGCGATGGACACTGCGATCGGCGTCGCCCGTCCCGGCGGGACCGTGGGGTACGTGGGCGTCCCCTACGGGATCGAGGACGGCGGGCTGGACATGTTCGGGCTGTTCGAGGACAACATCGCCCTCCGAGGCGGCGTCGCACCGGTTCGAGCGTACGCCGACGAGTTGCTCGCGGACGTTGTCGGCGGGAACCTGGATCCGTCACCGATCTTTACGAAAGTCGTCGATCTGGAGGGGGTACCGGAAGGCTATCGCGCGATGGACGAGCGCGAGGCGATCAAAGTGCTCGTAAAGCCCTGACGTCCCGGCAGAGCGACTCACTCCGGCTGTTTTGGTGCCCGTCCGAGGATCCGGTCAGCGAGACTGCCAAGGGCCTTCAACGCGACGTTGACGTACAGACCGACGATAAAGGATACACCGGCGGCGAAGCGCGCTCCCTCGACGCCCTCGACGTCACCGAAATACCCGAGAAAGAAGTAGACGCCGGCAGCGAGGATGCACGCGGCCGGGATCCGCATCGCCATCTCTACCAGGTGTTCCCATCGGTTCCACTCCGTGTACTGGTCGAGTTTGTGCATCAGTCGGGTGAAGACGTACCCGAACGTTCCGAGCGCGGCGTAGAGGTAGACGTACACTGGGACCGTCACCGGATTCGTCTCGGATCCGTCGGGGACCGCCACCACCCACTCGAGGAGCCCGGTCGAGAGTGCGATCCCGACCGCCGTCAGTAGCCCGAACACCCCGATCACGATCCAGTTCAACAGCGACCAGTCGACTTCGCTTTCGGCGTCCTCGATTTCTCCTTTCGTCTCGCCCGCGTGCTCCGGTTCCCCGCTCGATCCGTCCGATACCATGGAGTCACGTATTGGATCGGCAACAATAAATCAACTGTCGCCCGAGACGCGACGAGCGACGAAACCGGATCGACTGACGCACCGATCCACGGCGTTCTCGCCCGCTCGGAGCCGACACTCCACGGGATCACCACGGTTATCCATGGCCCACTCGTTTCCCCGTGCATGGGAGACCTGACAGCCACGCTGCAGACGACCCACGGCGACATCGAGATCGAACTGTACGACGAGCGAGTGCCGACGACCGTCGAGAACTTCGTCAACCTGGCGGCACACGATCCTGCGGCCGACGCCGAGCCGAGCCCGGAGACGCCGACCTGGGAGGACCCCGAGACGGGCGAGATCCGCGGCGACGCCTTCTACGAGGACAGCCCGATCCACCGTGTCATCGAGGGCTTCATGGTCCAGATGGGCGACCCGACGGGGACCGGCCGCGGCGGGCCGGGCTATACCTTCGACGACGAGTTCCACGACGATCTGGGCCACGATGGTCCGGGCGTCCTCTCGATGGCCAACTCCGGTCCGAACACCAACGGCTCACAGTTCTTCATCACACTGGACGCCCAGCCCCACCTCGACGGCGATCACGCCGTCTTCGGCGAGGTCGTCGATGGGATGGACGTACTCGAAGAGATCGGCAGTGTCGAGACCGATCCGCGTGACGAACCAGTCGATGACGTGCGGCTGGAGTCTGTCGAGATCAACGAGTAGACGTCTCGACGACCGGGCAAGCCACACGACTGGCCGTGTCCGGGATCCGGGCGGCTTTTGCATCCATCGGCACCTGCTTAGCGTCGGCCTTCCCTAATGCCGCTATGAGCGATATCGAGGACGACGCCGACGCCACGATCGATCCGGTGACGGTGGGGGAACGGGACGCACCGCCGGTCGCGGAGAAACCATACAAGGTGATTTTCGAGGCGAACAAGTGTATCGGTGCGGGCAAGTGCGCCCAGGTGGCCGACAACTGGGAACTGGATCTGGAGACAGGGATAGCCCGCCCGCAACGATACTTCATCGAAGACGGGGAACTGGAAGCGAACGTCGAGGCGGCCGAAGTCTGCCCGGCCAAGAAGGACCGCGGCGTGATCCACGTGATCGATCGTCGAACCGACGAGGAGATCGCCCCCGATCCACACGGCGACGGGACCGTCTCAGTCGAGTGGTGACGCCATAACGCGGTCCGGAAGCCGACGACTACGCGTCGTTCTCGAATTCATCGGCCAGCACGCCGTACCAGTGGACATCCCGGAACTGGCCGTCGGAGAACGTCGCCTCGCGGTGGACGCCCTCGTGGGTGAACCCGATTTTCTCCAGGACGCGCCGGGAGGCGTCATTGCCGTCGAAAACCTTGGCTTCGACCCGATGGAGACCGAGGTCACGGAAGGCGTAGGCGACGATCGTCCCGACGGCGTCAGTAGCGTAGCCGTTGCCCTGGTAAGCGGCCGCCACCCAGTACCCCAGTTCGCCCCGTCGGTCCTCCGTCGCGAGGTCGTGGAAACTCGCCATGCCGACCGGATCGGCATCGGCCGTGATCAGGAGATTGATGGTCTCTTCGTCGGAGATCGTCTCCTCGTAGAACTCTTCGAGTTGTTCGCGATTGGACGGAAAGGGCCATCCCAGTGTGCGCCAGACCCGTTCGTCCGATCGTTCACGCTGGACGAACTCCAGGTCGTTCTCCTCGATCGTCCGGAGGGACACGGTCTCACCTTCGAGAAACACTGGACCGGGCATGGCGCGTCGCTTGACCTACCCCCATATTAATCCTGTCGGGTCCGCTCGACCGGCTGCCGGAACGGGTCCGTTTCGAAACCTTCAATTGTACCTGCCATCTACCGACTTGTGTACGCCAGATCGGGTTGGTGGTCTAGGTTGGTTATGACACCTCCTTGACATGGAGGAGGTCGGCGGTTCAAATCCGCCCCAACCCATCCTGCGACGAACGGACGTGAGGAGCGGATGGTTTCGGCGGTTTGAGCCCAGAGGACGAGCGAAGCGAGTCCTCGCGGTTCAAATCCGCCCCAACCCACTTTTGCCGCGAACAAATCCGTGAGCGGCAGATGGTTCATACGGATTTGAAACACGGAACGAGCGAGCGATAGCGAGCGACGTTCAGGCGGTTCAAATCCACCGGAAGAGCTTCGCTCTTCCGAGCCCTCGTTCGCTTCGCTCACGAGGACGCCCCAACCCATCTTCTGACGGCGCAACACGACGGGCGAGGCGAGTCGTCAACGCCGTCAAAGTAGGCGGCGGTTTGAGCCCAGAGGACGAGCGAAGCGAGTACTCGCGGTTCAAATCCGCCGAGAGAGGGGGCTCCCTCGCCATACACGAGGGCGCCAGGACCCGCTCGTTTTTGGCCGGTACCCACGCATGAGCGTCGTGTATACGGCGTGATACGGACTGCTGTAACTGTTTACCGGTACGACCGCCCGAGTGCGGGCAGTCGATACCGAAATGACTTACAGCAGTCTGTATGAA
Source organism: Halorhabdus amylolytica (assembly GCF_004944975.1). Taxonomy (GTDB): domain Archaea; phylum Halobacteriota; class Halobacteria; order Halobacteriales; family Haloarculaceae; genus Halorhabdus; species Halorhabdus amylolytica. The sequence goes on along the minus strand of NZ_SPQG01000017.1, from coordinate 46,285 downwards.
GTGTGGACGTCCGATCGCAGACAGATCGAGGAGGCGATTCGGGTTTTTATGCAGCGATGGCGTGTTGGGCGTTAGTCCTTGGCAATTCTCAGTACTCTTGTGACCGATTATTCATTAATACGAGTGAACAATTGAATACCACGAAGTGATGTATCCAAGACCAGTACATTTAAACCCACCACTTTGTTACATGGTCGCATCATGTCCGACGACAACGGTATGAATCGACGGCGATTCCTCAAGGCCACCGGAGCAGCGACGGTCGGCGTCGGGTTGGCCGGCTGTAGCGGTGGAGGAGATACCGAATCCGAGGAGCCCGAAGAGACCGAGAGCGGGACCGACACGGGCGGCGGCGAAGGGACGACCGACGAGGGTGGCGACTACCAGCCCCCGAGCAGTTACCCGTACGGTATCAACGAGACGATGGTCGGCGAGGCTCAGCGGGTGATGGAGGAAGCTGGATACGGCCCGAACAATCGATACAACCTCGACTGGTTGCAGTACCAGAGCGGGGCTTGGGAGGAGATGGCGAACACGATCCGGGCCCGCCTGGACTCGGCGTACATCAACATGAACATCAGCGACGCAGATTTCGGGTCGCTGCTGGAGACGACCGAGAACGGCAACCACGAGGCGTTTACTCTCGGCTGGATCGCCGACTACCCAGCCGCCCAGAACTTTCTCCAGCTGGTCGACCCCGAAAACACGATCTACGACGCCGAGGGGTATACGCCAAACGGTGCGAGGCTGTTCTGGTCCGAGGACACGAAGGGTGAGGAGGCCATCCGCCAGTACGTCACCAAACAGTTCGACCGGATCCAGAACAACCCCGAGCTGACCGACGAGGCCCAAAGCGTCCGCGACGACGCCACCGTCAAGATCGAGCGGGCGCTGTGGGATTCGGCCGCACTCCTGCCAGTCTATCACGAGGTCGACCAGCGGTTCTGGTACGACCACGTCGACTACGATCCGCCGGGCGGGATGGGACCATCGCGTGCGAAGGTGAACATGTCCGTCAACGGGCTAGAGGGTGACGGCACCCTCAACGGCATCTCGGGCACGTATAGTTCCCTGGATCCGATCGCCTCGGGGAACACCGAGAGTGGCAACAAGATCATGGACATGTTCGACGCGCCGATGAACTACGTCAACGGGACGACGGAGGTCAAACCCCTTCTCGTCGAGGACTACACCGTCAGCGACGATCTCACGGAGTACGAGTTCACGCTGAAAGAGGGGATTCAGTTCCACGGCGACTACGGAGAGGTCACCGCCGACGATGTCGTCTATTCGTTCCGGCGGCTGATCGAGTCGGACAACTCCACGAACACGTACTTCCCGCTATCGGTACTGCAGATCGAACACGAGACAGACGAGGAGGGCAACGTCGTCTCCGGTTCGACTGCCGTCGAGGCGACGGGCGATTACACGTTCACTGTCACGCTCTCCAGCCCGTTCGGCTACGCGCTCGAAGTGCTCGCATACTCCGCGTTCTCCGTCGTCCCGGAGGGCATCGTGGGCGACGTCGAGGGCTACGAGGGCGAGATGGCCTGGGACGAGTTTTCGACGAATCCCGTCGGCTGTGGGCCATTCGTCTTCGAGGAGTGGCAAGAGGGCAACGGTGGGGAGTTCCGCGCCACGGCCTTCGAGGACTACCACGGCGAGACCCCGTCGTTCGCGGAGACCCACGAAGCGATCATCACCGAGGACAGCACCCGGTACAGCTACTTCCTGAACGAGAACGCCGACGTGGCGGAGATCCCGACGCCACAGTACAACCCCGAACTCGCTACCGAGGAGACGACCAACGAACGGGGCCAGGTCCTGGGCACGTACGGCCCGATGGAGGGAGAGCAGACGGTGAGCATGTCGACGACGCCGTCGATCAACACGTACTACCTCGGGTTCCACATGGAGAAGGTACCCAAGCCGGTCCGTCAGGCCATGGCCTACGTGATCACCCGTGAGGACTTCGTCGAGAGCGTCTTCAAGGGCCGGGGTGAAGCGGCCTTCCACCTGACTCCCAAGCAGGTCTTCCCGGGCGGCGCCGAGGGCTACGAGTCGAACTACCAGGAGTAGACACCCGTCCCAGGTGTCGTTTCCCGATCGACAACCGATATTGTTAAACCCACATAGCCGATACCAAGATCGGACAGTTCAGTATGCCCTCGAGGATGGAATTATCCGCAAGGTTACGGACACTGGTGCCGGATAGTCGAGGTCGTCCCGTTGTCTCTGCCGGATTCTGGAGGGAGACTCTGTTCGGGACCAAGCGGACGAGCGAGCCATGTTCGCCCGGACAGCACTTCGATCACGTGCCGAAGCCGAACGAGGGAGTTGAAATATGAACCGATTGCTCTATCTCGGAAAGCGGCTCCTGCTCGCGGTCCCGGTATTCCTGTTCGGCATTACGATGAGCTTCCTCATCATGTACCGGGGGCCGATCGACCCGGTCTTGAACATCCTCGGCCAGGACGCGACGCCGGCGGACGTCCGTCAGCTCAAGATCGCTCTCGGTATCATTTACCCCGACGGGACGCCGGTGCCACTGTGGTCACAGTACTTCAAGGTCGTCACCGACCTGGTGACGTTGGACTTCGGCCAGTCGTGGATCATCCAGCGTGGCACCGCGGTGACTGATCTCATTCTCAACCGGATGCCTGCGACGCTGTGGCTCGGCTTCTGGTCGGTCGTCATCGCCCTCGCGTTCGGCATCCCTGGGGGCCTGTACGCCGGCCTCCGGGCGAACACCTGGCGTGATTACATCACCTCGGGCGGCGGTATCATCTGGCGGGCGATGCCCAACTTCTGGCTCGCCGTGATGTTCGTCGGCGTGCTCTCGGCCGGCGGGGCCCTCTCGTTTTATCAGGATCTTCTCATTCAGACGGACGTCATCGGGACACCGGACGCCCTCGGGAACATGTTCGGTAGCGCTCACGTCTTCGCCGGCGTGCCGCTCCTCGAGGCGCTCTGGATACCGATCCCGAACTTGGAGAACCTGGCGATCGCGGTCAAGTGGATCTTCCCGGCGGCGCTGGTACTCGGCTCGGCGTCGATGGGTAACGAGATCCGCATCGGTCGGACAGCCGTCCTCGAGAGCATCAACTCGAAGTACGTCCAGACAGCCAAGGCAAAGGGAGTCTCGGGACGGCGGATCGTCACGAAACACGTCGGTCGGAACGCCCTCATTCCCCTGTTGCCGGTGATCATGGGCGAGTTCTACCTGCTGATCGGCGGTTCGGTTCTCGTCGAGAAGGTGTTCTCGATCAGGGGGCTCGGGAACATGTTCTTTCGGGGGATGCTGGGTCCGGATATCCCGCTCGTGATGGCGCTGGTATTCCTCTTCATTGTCGTCAATATCACGCTCAACATCTCCCAGGACATCCTGTATACGTTCATCGACCCGCGGATCACGTTGGAGGACACTGAGAGGTGACATCGATGTCGGATACCGACACGACCACGACGCGCGATGAATTGACCGGCTACGAGAACATCCCGGTGCGGACGCGGATCGCCGAGGCCCCCCGACCGTTCCTCGAGTGGGCCACCGTACTGATCGTCCTGATCGCTGTGGAGTTCGGCACGTACGCGTCGCTGACGATCGCGACGGTCGAACGGGCTTTCGTCGGCGTGACGGCGCTTTTCGATATCCTGTTAGGATTTATCTCCGAGGGGGCGGCCGAGGCGGTCGTCGATCTCCAGCAGGGCGTTTCGAAGTTCCTCGTCGGCGTCGCCGACGCGGCCGCCGCCCTCCCGACGCTGTTGAGCAGGGAGGTGATCCCGAACCAGGGACACAAACTCGGCCCGAACGGTCCCTGGCAGGGGACATTCATGGGGCTTGAACCCGCCGTAGCGTGGGGACTCCGCTTCACCCTCCTCGTCGTGTACGCCCTATTTCTCAGTTACTGGGTGTTCCGCGGCTGGCAGGTCTACCGCGAGCACTACCGGCAGGCCGACTGGACGCCGACCGACGACATGGTCGGGCGACTCCGGGGCCATCGTTGGGGACAATTCGGTATTCTCGTTCTCGTGCTGTACCTGACGATGGCTGTGTTCGGACCGGCACTCGGACCCACGACCGTCGAACAGAACATTCAGAGTTCCTACAGTTACGAGATCGAATACTACAACGGCGAAACGGGTGAAGTCGAGTCGATCCCCGTCGGCGACGCCAATTTCAACTCGAAGTCCAAGGGGGGTGGCGAGAACGTCGGGCCGATGTCATACGACAATTACGGGCGGTTCCATCCGTTCGGGACGCTCAACAACGGCCGTGATCTGTTCACGTTCCTCATGGGAGGGGCACGGATCACCTTGATCGTCTCCGGCATGGCCATCGGACTCGCCACGCTGATCGCGGCCGTTCTGTCGATGATCTCGGCGTATTACGCGGGGACCATCGATCTCACGGTTCTCACCGTCGCGGACGGGGTCGTCTCAGTGCCGAGATTGCTCCTTTTGATCATGGTGAGCGCCGTCTTCGCGAACCACTGGCTCGGGGGCATCATCGACGGCGGGTTCATCCTGGCGATGGTATTCGCGTTCACCACGTGGCCGTTCCTGTGGCGGGCGGTCCGCGGACCCGCGTTACAGGTCGCCCAGGAGGAGTGGGTCGACGCCGCCCGGAGTTTCGGCCAGCGACCCCGAACGATCATGCATAAACACATGCTCCCGTATATCGTCGGGTATCTACTGGTCTATGCGTCGATGTCGACGGGTGGGATCATCATCGGACTCTCGGCGCTGTCGTTCCTGGGCAACGGGCTGGGGATCAATCCGCCGACCCCGGCCTGGGGACGGGCCGTCTCGCTGGGACAGGACTACGTCTCGACGGCGTCCTGGCACATCTCGCTGATCTCCGGACTGATGATCGTCCTGCTGGTGACCGGTCTGAACGCGTTCGGTGACGGGATCCGTGACGCGATCGATCCCGAGACCGAAGGGACCGAAGGCGAGGAAGCCGCCGCAGGAGGCGGTGCCTGATGTCGGGCGAGCAGTTCGAACCCGACTTCTCGCGCCGCGAGGAGGAGCCGTTGCTGTCGGTCAGGAACCTGCAGACGGCCTTCTTCACTGACCGGGAAACAATCCGGGCAGTCGACGACGTGAGTTTCGACATCTACCGTGGCGAAACGGTCGGTATCGTCGGCGAATCCGGTTCGGGCAAGAGTGTCACTGCCCGGTCGATCATGGGACTGATCGAATCCCCGGGACGCGTCCTCGAGGGATCGTCGATCCGGTTCAAGGGCCAGGAACTGACCGACTACTCCGACGCCCAGTACCGGGAGATCCGAGGCAGCGGTATCGGGATGGTGTTCCAGGATCCCCAACAGTCGCTCAACCCGGTCTACACGGTCGGCAACCAGATCCGAGAGGCGTTACGGATCAATCGCGACATCACCGGCCAGGAAGCCGTCGAGGAGGCGACTGACCTCCTGGAATCGGTCGGTATCCCGGACGCGAAGCGTCGCCTCGACGAATATCCTCACGAGTTCTCGGGCGGGATGCGCCAGCGGGCCGTCATCGCGATGATGCTCGCCTGCGAGCCCGACCTGCTCATCGCGGACGAACCGACGACGGCCCTGGACGTGACCATTCAGGCCCAGATCCTCGACCTGTTGAAGGACATCCAGGAGGAACGTGACCTGGCGATCCTGTTTATCACCCACGATATGGGCGTCATCGCCGACATCTCCGATCGAGTGAACGTGATGTACGCGGGCCAGATCGTCGAGAAGGCCTCCGTCGAGAACATCTTCGAGCGCCCGGAACACCCCTATACGCGCGCCCTCATCGAATCGATTCCGGGCGAACACTCCCGGAAGGAAGGGCTCAACACCATCGACGGAGAGGTGCCGACCCCGCACGAACCGGCCGATCATTGCCGGTTCGCCCCGCGCTGTCCCGAAGCGTTCGGGGCCTGTTCGGAGGTGGCGCCGGTCCACGTCGATGTCGGCGAGACGATCGAACACACGGCTGCCTGTCTGCTCTACCCTGAAGCGATGACCGAAGCCGATCGCGTCGAGCACCATCGGGCGCGTGGGACGACCGGCGAATCCGAGACGGAGCGTGATACCAAATGAGCAAGGTATCCGGGCGGACGGAACGCGTGGCACAGGCCGGCGAGACGATGATCAAGGTCGAGAACCTCAAGAAGCATTACGGCGGCGGCGGAGTGTTCGCCCAGCCGTCAGTCAAGGCGGTCGACGGCGTGAATTTCTCGATCAAACGCGGTGAGACGCTCGGACTCGTCGGCGAATCGGGCTGCGGGAAGAGTACGCTGGGTCGGACACTGATACGGCTCGAGGAGGCGACCGAGGGAACGATATCCTTCGACGGGACGGACGTCACGACGCTTACCGGCGACGAACTGAAAGACTGGCGTCGGAACGCCCAGATGGTCTTCCAGGACCCGGAATCCAGCCTCAACGACCGGATGACGATCGGGGAGATCATCCGCGAACCGCTGGACGCCCACGACTGGAAGGACAAACAGGACCGTCAAGAACGGGCACTGGATCTGTTGACCGCTGTGGGTCTCCGGGAGGAGCACTACTACCGGTACCCCCACCAGTTCTCCGGGGGCCAGCGCCAGCGGGTCGGGATCGCCCGGGCGCTTGCCCTCGAACCGGAGTTCATTGTCCTCGACGAACCGGTCTCCGCGCTGGACGTCAGCGTCCAGGCGAAGATCATCACGCTACTGGAGGACTTACAGGAGGAGTTCGACCTCACGTATCTCTTTATCGCCCACGATCTCTCTGTTGTCAGACATATATGCGATCGCGTCGCAGTCATGTACCTCGGGAAGATCATGGAGATCGGTGAGACCGAAGAGCTGTACGAGAACGCACACAATCCCTACACGCGGTCGCTGCTGTCGGCGATCCCCCATCCCGATCCGTCGTCGTCGTCCCACCGGATCACCCTGCCGGGAACCCCCCCGAGCCCGCGGGATCCGCCGACAGGCTGTCAGTTCTCGACGCGCTGTCCGGCCAAAATCCGGCCCGAGGAGTACGCCCACGTCGAGCACGAGGTCTGGGACGCGATCGAACGCTATCGGGAGGTCGTCCGCGAGCGGTCACGGATGAGTCTCGGGACCTTCGACCGCCTCAAACGGAGTGTCGGTCGCTTCTCGGCGTACGACGACATCGACGAGACCGTGGCGGACCTCTTCGACGATCTCGACGTCCCCGCAGACATCCGCGAACACGTCGAGACTGCCGCGGAACTGGTCAAGGACGGCCGGCCGGAGGACGCGCGCAGTCACCTCATCGATGAGTTCAACGGCGTCTGTGACATGCAACGTCCGGAACTCCACCAGGTCGCCAACGGGGGCCACCTGAGTTACTGCCACCGGCACACCGACGAGTACGAGGATGTCGATCCCGTCATCACCCGACGAACTCGTGACACGTAACGCGCTCCGGTTCGTCGAGTTCGTCTACTGGGTCCTGACCGCCTCGGGCGGGATCGTTCTCGCGCTCGCGGTTCCCGCCTTTGCCGTCGGCGACGGACTCCTATCGCTGAAGTACGCACTGTTCGTTGTCGGGTTTCTCCTCTTTGGCGTCGGGAGCTTCGCGATCCAACCGTCGCCGCGGGGTCGTGGGCCGCTCTCACGGCTGTTCTCGTTGAGTGTCGACGGAACGTCCCAGTTCGGCTTCGAACGCCGCATCCAGCAGGTCCCCCCGCTCGACGGCGAGTCGCTCCCGGTCGCGGATCGCGTGAGCCGCGACGTGAAGGTGTTCGTCGCCAGCCTGGTCCTGTTGGGGGTGTCGTTCGTTCTCGAAGTCGGATTCGACGTCGCTGTCGGGTGAGTGCGCCTTCTCCGATGGGCACTGCTTAATTGCGTGGGTCCACATCACCGATCATGGTCAGACTTGGCCCGGATGACGTGACTCTCGACGATGGCGAGCGGTTGCTCGCGACCAGCGAAACGGCTCACAGTGGGTGGGAACAGACCCTGACGGACGTAGAGGCGATGGCGAGAGACCGCGCCGACTCCGGGTTCGAGACGGTGATACTCACGTCCGACAACACCACGCCGAAACCACCGGAAACCGGCGAAACGGACGAGTGGGGGCTCGTATATATCGTGGCGAGCAACCAGGCCCAGGAGTTTCTGACGGTGTCCGACCGTGCCGAGTTCGACGACACGATCGTCTACCAGGCGAGTAGTGCCGGCCACGTGTTCGTCGTCACCGAGTGTCTCGACACGGAGCGAAACCTCGCCCTGTTCGTGGCGGGAACATACAGCATGCAAAACGCCTCGGCGCTGGTCGAGGCTGCCGTCGAACGCGAGAAGATGTACACCCACCTCAAGAAACTCGACGGGACGCTGCTGGGAACTATCGAACACGACGACGCCGAGCAGTTCTTCCCCGACCCGGAACGGTTCTACGCCGACGACCGCTGAACGCTCCCGCCGGACGGGGGACAACGGCGAGAAAATTTGAAGATATATTCGCACACACATAATGATTTAGGGACTGGCTTACGAACCGGGTGTGTATGGAGTACACGACACTCGGTTCGACCGGGATGGAGGTCAGTCAGCTCTGTCTCGGGGCCATGAGCTTCGGCAGCGAGGAGCCCTGGATGCTCGACAAAGAGGAGTCCCGCGAGATCGTCGAGCGGGCGATCGAGCTGGGCGTGAACTTCTTCGATACGGCCAACGCCTACTCCGACGGCGAGAGCGAGGAGATCTTAGGCGACGTGCTGTCGGAGTACGACCGCGACGAGCAGGTCGTCGCGACGAAAGTCCGTTTCCCCGCCGGCGAGGACACACCCAACGCATCCGGGCTCTCCCGGAAGACCATCCAGCAGGAACTCGACGATTCACTGGAACGGCTGGGCATGGAGACGATCGACCTCTACCAGACCCACCGGGTGGATCCGAACACGCCGCCGGAGACGACGCTTCGTGCGCTCGAAGACGCGGTCCGGCAGGGGAAGGTCCGCCACGTCGGGACCTCCTCGATGTGGGCCCACCAGCTGGCCGAGCGCCTCCGTGTGAGCGAACGCGAGGACCTCGTCAGTTACGAGACGATGCAGAATCACTACCACCTGGCTTACCGCGAGGAAGAACGGGAGATGCTCCCGCTGACCGAAAAGGAGAACATGGGTGTGATCCCGTGGGGAGCGCTGGGCCAGGGTTTCCTGACCCGCCCCATCGACGAACTCGAAGCGACCGAACGAGGCGACCCCGAGAACTTCCACAACCCCACCGACGAGTACACCCGCGGCGGCGGCCGGGAGATCAACGAACGCGTCCAGGAACTGGCAGCGGATTACGGCGTGACGATGGCCCAGATCGCACTCGCCTGGCAGTATCAAAACGAGTACGTCACCGCGCCGATCGTCGGCACGACGAGCGTCGAACACCTGGAGGAAGCCGTCGAGGCGATGGAGATCGATCTCTCGGAATCGGACGTCGAGTACCTCGAAGAACCCTACGAACCCCAGCCGATCGTCGGTCACGAGTGATGACGGTCGGCACTCACTGACGACCGCCGCCGGCCCGGAGCGTTGAAGGGGCGGTCCGATCTAGTTCTCGCGTGGACCGCTCTCGACTCGAAACGCGGCTGGTCGAGCGCTTCGACGCTGACCCCGCCGTCGCCCACGTCGTCGCCAGAGCAGCCGGCGACCTCGTCGACTCGGGGAGCTATCCGACGGATGTCGACGCGTCGCTGACCGTCGAGGTCGTCATCGCGAACCTCGCGGACGCGCCCGACGGAACCGACCTCGCCGGGCGCTGGAACTGGTGGATGGGGGCACTGGAGCTCTCTCACGGCGGCTACGATCGGTTTTGTGTCCGACCGGACGCCGTCTGATCCGTGCGTGGCTGACACGACGATCGATTCCGGACGCCGTCTGATCCGTGCATGACTGACCAAGGGGGATCGGCCCGACAGGCTATCGGGGTTCCCGGAAGGGCGTCCGCGACGGCGGTGATTTCCGCGGAGATCGTAACCATCAATTGATAGCCCGAAGACGACCGACAGTACAACTATGGGTGTACGGGCGGTGCAGGTCGCTGACCTGCGAAAGCGATACGGTGACGTACAGGCCCTCCGCGGCGTCTCCTTCGACGTCGAACCCGGCGAGATCTACGGACTCGTCGGCCCGAACGGCGCGGGCAAGACGACGACCCTCCGGACGCTCTCGACTCTGTTGACCGTCGGCGACGGCGACGTCGACGTCTTCGGCGCCGACGTCAGGAGCCAGCCGAACGAGGTTCGCAAGCGAATCCGATACCTGCCGGAGGACGCCGGTGCCTACGACAACCTCACCGGCCGGCAGTATCTGGAGTTCATCGCGGACTTCTATGGCGACGACCCCGACGCACTCGTCGAACGCGGGATCGAGATCGCCGACCTGGGCGAGCGGATCGACAGCAAGACCAGCGAGTACTCCAAGGGGATGACCCGCAAGCTCCTGCTTGCGAGTACGATCATGACCGAGCCCGATCTCGCAATCTTGGATGAACCGACCTCGGGGCTGGACGTCGAGAACGCCCGGACGATCCGGGACATCGTCAAGGAGTTCCCCGGCACGAACCGGAGTGTCCTGCTGTCTTCCCACAACATGCTCGAAGTCGAGTTCCTCTGTGACCGGATCGGGTTGCTCAACGAGGGAGAAATCGTCGCCGAGGGGGCGCCGGCGGACCTGATTGCCGAGTACGGCGTCGAGAACTTAGAGGAGGTCTTCTTGGAGGCGGTCGTATGAATCACTTCTGGCGTCTTCTCTGGAAGGAGACCCGGGAGTTGCTCCGGCCCCGCTACCTCCTACCGATCCTGATGATCCCGATCATCTTCCTCGCGCTGGGTCAGGGGATGGGCGGCATCGACGACGCAGCCAGCGGCCAGCCGACGATCGGTATCATCAACGAGGACGGCGGCGAGTACGGCGAACTCGTCAACGACACCCTCTCGCGGAACGCTTCGGTCGTCTACTACGCCGAGTCCGGGGACCCCGCGAGCGCCATCGAGACGGTTTCCGAGCGAGGAGGCGACGCACTACTCGTCATCCCCGAGGGCTTCACCGAACGCATCCGCGATCGGACGGCCGGTAGCGTCGGCGTCCACTCGGTCGTGCGCTCGCTGTCCCTCTCGGGGATCACCTCCTCGGCGCAGATCGACGGACAGATCCAGCGGGCTGGCACCGTCCTGACACTGAACGTCACCGGGACGACGCCGGCGATGCTCGACCCCATCCGGCCGGCGTACACGACCTACATCGAGGAACGAACCGTCGAGACCTCCCCCGGCGCACTCTCGGGATCGTTCGCCACGCAGTTCATCTTCATCCCCGTGGTGATCATGTTCGTGATCATCTTCTCCGGCCAGATGGTGATCAACTCGATGGGCGCCGAAAAGGAGAACAAGACTCTCGAAACCCTGTTGACGATGCCGGTCAAGCGCTCGACAATCGTCGCCGCGAAGCTGATCGGCAGCGCCTCGATCGGGTTGCTCGGCGCGGCGCTATACACCATCTCGATCTACTACTACCAATCTTCGTTCACTGACGGCGGGGCGAGTGCGGCCCTGTCGCTTGGCATTTGGGACTACGCGATCGTGGGCGTCTCGCTGTTCCTCTCACTGGTCGGCGTCCTGGCCTTCGCGCTGGTGTTGGGCGTTTTCGCCGACGACCGCCAGGGTGCGCAGATGCTGCTGTTCCCGATCTCCATTCTGGCGATCGTGCCCATGTTCGCGACGATGTTTACGGACGTCGCACGGCTGTCGCTGCCGATCCGGGCTGTCCTGCTTGCAATCCCTTTCACCCACCCCGCGATCGCACCCAAGCGACTACTGTTGAACGACACGATGATGGTGTTCGGCGGGATTGTCTACCAGGCGATCTTCGCCGCGGCCATGATCTGGCTGGCAATCCGCGTGTTCAATTCCGACCGGCTCGTCACGGGCAGTTCCGGCCAGCTGGGTCGGCTATTGAGCCGCCTACAGAGCTGATCGACCGACTACGTCGGTCCACGATCGTTCCGACCGGTTTTGACTATTCTACGCAATACCGTTATGTATCCGCGCTCCCTACGTCCGACGATGACCGACGAGGAATACGTCGAGCGGATCCGACAGCAACGCGAGGAGAAGAAGACGTACTTCGCCGAGCATCCGCGTTCACCGTTTCCCCAACACGCGGACTTCGCAGGACTGGAGTACTTCGAGATCGATCCCGATTACCGGTACGAACGCTCGCTGTCCGAGCACGACGAGAAGGAGCAGATAACGGTCGAGACGACCGCGGACGGATCTCAGGAGTACGTCCGCCGGGGCGAGTTCGATTTCGAGATTGACGGCGAGAGCGTGACCCTGCAGGCGTACGAGCCGGCGTCGGGCGAGGATCGCCTGTGGGTCCCTTTCCGCGACGAAACCAACGGCGAGAAGACATACGGAGCCGGTCGATACATCGACCTCGAACCCGATCATCACAGGACTGCGGACGGCACGTGGATTCTGGATTTCAACCTGGCGTACAATCCGACGTGTGCGTACAACGAGGCCTACGAGTGCCCATTGATCCCGATGGAGAACTGGCTGGACGTGCGGGTCGAGGCCGGTGAGAAGGAGTATCCCGGGGAACCGATCGGACACGAACACTGATCGGGCACACCCGGACGTTCGCATTCGGGCCGTTCGGGCGCCGAGAAGCCCTTTGATACGGATTATTGTCGTGATGTACCGGTATCCGTCGACCCCCGGGTCGGCGTCAGCCGGAAATAATCGACAGTAATCCGTACGAGTGTGAGTGTGCCACTACAGGGCATGGACATTTTGAGTGGGGGATCCCCACTGTGGGCATGGACATCGACCGTGCCGACATCGCAATGTTCGTCTACAATACGGCGGCCGTGATGTCCGGGGGGTACCTGGCGATCACGATCGGCATCGAGGACATGCTACCCATGCTCCCGGTCGCGGTCGGCCTCGGGTTCGTATGGACGGTTTACTATCACGTGAGTATGGTGTCGTTGCTCGAAGACATCCGGGACGGCGAGCTCGTCCCGAACGACGAGCCAGAACCAGGTGCCGACCCGGACGGGGTACGGGATCCCGGCGACGAGAAGACAAAACGCAGTGACGAGACGGGATTCGACGACGGACATCGAGGTGTCGAACCACCCTGGAGCCGGGACTAACGGCTCATCCTGGCAAGCGTCTTCGTAAAGAGAACTGGACGGACCGGGCCGACTGACGCTACCCCGACGAGGGGACCCTCGTCAGAACGCTTAAGTTCGGACTCGACGGAAAAGGATACATGACTTCGCCCCTGGCCGGGGAGAACGACGACACCGTCAGTGTCACTGTCGAAATCGAAGACGGGCGAACGGTCGTCGTCGTCGACGGCACCCAGGACGCGGCCGTCGTCGTCGAGTCCGCATCCGGCGAACGCGTCTATCTGCCGCCCGAAGCGGCGAGAAGCGACATCGACCTGCGATCGACCGAACACGACGACAGCCCATACGAAGGGATACCCAACGACAGCCCATACGAAGGGATCCAGGACGACAGCCCTTACGAGGGGATTCCCAACGACAGCCCTTACGAAGGGGTTCCCAACGACAGCCCTTACAAGGGGATCCAAGACGACAGCCCTTACGAGGGGATCCAAGACGACAGCCCATACGAGGGGATCCGGGACGACAGCCCCTACGAGTCTGGCCCCACGCCGGAGACTTCCTCCGGCGTCGTTCCGATCGAAAACGGATTCCGCGTCGTCCATCCCGAACCTGCGAGTGACGTCCGTTTCCTGCGTTGACCTCTGGCGTCGTGATTTCTGGGGGATCGTTCGGCAGTACGCCGGAAAGAACCGTCTCAGGCGTCGAGGATCGCCCGATAGAATTCGACGTGTTCGTCGGCAACAGTTTTCCAGGATCGTGCCTCGTATTCGGGGAGCGGGCCGGCATCGAGCGAGCGCCTGATGCCCTTCGCGATCGACCGCGAGTCAGGTTCGACCTCGACGATACAGCCTGCGGGCAGGATCTCGGCCGCCCCGGACTCACAGGCGACGACTCGCGTGCCGGTAGACAGTGCCTCGACAATCGTGATGCCGAACGGCTCCGACAGCGACGGCGAGACGAACACGTCGGCACTGGCATAATAATCGCCTAGTTCCGACTCCGGGACGTACCCGACGAACTCGACCATGTCCTCGACCCCCAGTATGTCGACGAATCGCTTCAGGCGCTCGGTCAAGTGACCGGTTCCGCCGACCACGAGTGTGACTTCGTCGGGATCGAGTCGATCCATGGCGTAGACGAGGTGTTCGATCCCCTTCTGGTGGGTGTGCCGACCGACGAAAAACAGCATGTCCCCCTCGATTCCCAGCTCCCCGGCGACGTCACGGCCGGTCGTCTCGACCGATGAGAAGCCGTTGTAGATCACTCGCGCGTCGCCGCCGTAGTGCTCGCGGACGGCCCGACGGGTGACCTCACTCACCGCGATCAGGTGGTCGGCCCGATCGACGACCCGCTGTTCGGTCTGTATCTCGCGATCCGGCGGGAGACGGTTGCGATCGGTCGTCAGCGAGTGGAATGTCGTCACCCATTCGACGTCGTGGGTGTCTTGTGCCTGCGACCCGGGGCCGTAGCCGAACCAGTCGTGAGTGTGGACGACGTCGGCGTCGGCAGCGAACTCGACGAACTCCTCTGACAGACGATCGATCCGTTCAGCGACCGTTCCCTCTCCCGTCGGGACGCCGTGGATTCCCTCGCGATCCGGCGCATACTCGGCCGGCAAAACCAGCTCGATCTCGATGTCCTTACGAGAATCGAACTGTTCGAACAACTCCCCGACAGCCGTGTCGAGCCCGCCGCTCACGTTTGGCGGGAACCCCCACCCGAGCATCAGCACCTTCGGTACCATTCGTTGTCTGTGATTGCAGTGGGTCGTACTTCACTGTTCGCTCCGACGGGACGACACCATCCCAACTCCGGCTGGATCATTCGGAGTCGCGGTACTGGTCCCACACCCAGGGATCCGGCGGCGTCTGGGTGAGCGAAGTATGAGCGCCGATCTGTGCGTTCGAGAGACTGACGTCCTCGAGTTCAGTCTCCTGGTCGATGAGTGATGAGAAGATCCGACAGCGATCGAGCGTCGCGTCCGGGAAGACGACCGACCGTTCGACCTTCGAATCGACAACTGTCGCGCCCGCCATGACGTGGACGTTCTCCCCCAGGTCCGAATCCTCGACCGTCGACTCGGGATGGATGAGCGTCCCGCCATCGAGGTACCACGACACGGCGTCGAGATAGCCATCCGGCGTGCCGATGTCGAACCAGGCACCTTCGAAGGGGAAGGCATACACTGGCTCGCGGTCGATGAGCCACTGGATGAACCAGCCGGGCTCGTCCGGGTTGTTCTCCCCCGAGAGGTACGTATCGAAAAGCCCGATCGTCTCCGCAGGGAACGCATAACACGCGATCGAAACGAGCGTGCTTGCGGGATCGGCGGGCTTCTCCTGGAACTCGACGACCCGGTCGTCCTCGATGTCGATCACGCCGTACTGGGTTGCACTCTCCAGATCGCCGACGTCGTAGGCGGCGATCGTCGATCCGTCGTTGGACTCGAAGGCGTCGATGAACGACGAGAGGTCGAAACTGATCAGGTTGTCCCCGGCGATCACCAGCGTGTCACTGTCGATCCCCTCCCGCTCGACGAGTTCACCCAGCGCCCCGACGACGCCGAACTTCTCGTCCTCGTCGCGAGCCTCCTCGACCGAGACCGTCGGCTTCTCGAAAGGCGAATCCGCGAGGTGATCACGGAACTCCCCGGCGAACTCCCGGTTGGTCGAGACGTAGACATCATCGATCCGGTCGTCGTCTTCGAGTTCGCGAAATATCCGGTCGATCACCGTCGTATCGCCGATCGGCAGGAACATCTTCGGTCGATTGCGCGTGATCGGCCACAGGCGCGTCGCAAAGCCACCGGCGAGGACAATAGCGTCCATGCGGAGCGGTAGCACATCAGTCCACTTTGGTGTGTCGGTCGGGACAAAACGAGTCAGACACATCGAGTCCCGAAAACGAGTCCGACGACACCACAGAACGATAATCGATCGGCCACAGCGGGGATCCCCAGTCGTCGACCGCCAGGGTCAGTTCGCGTCTTCGAGCAGCGCCCTGGCTTCCTCGTCGTAGGCCTCGGTCAACAGCGGTAGCCCGGTCACGCGAGCGGTCTCCTCGTTCTCGGCCATCAGATCCGAGCGCTCGATGGCGTCGATGTTGAACTTGCGGGCGCCGGCCATGAGCTGTTTGAGGCCGGCGCCGAGCTTGTCGGTGAGGTTCCACAGCGCGACCGCACCGTAGGGGATGTCCTCGACGTCACGCTCCTCGAGCGTTTCCTGGACTGCCTGCCA
This sequence comes from Halorhabdus amylolytica, assembly GCF_004944975.1. GTDB lineage: Archaea > Halobacteriota > Halobacteria > Halobacteriales > Haloarculaceae > Halorhabdus > Halorhabdus amylolytica. Next base: position 29,914 of record NZ_SPQG01000017.1, on the reverse strand, counting down.
TCCCGCGAAGATCTCCTCGGGCGTGTCGCCGTACTCGGTGACCGTCGGCGGGAGTTCCTCCCAGTTGCCGTTGATCTCCTCGCGGCGCTCGGGTTCGAGGGCCCCCTCGACGTTCGTCCCGACGAACCCGGGGATCATCAGCGCCCGGCCCATGCAGACGAGTTTGACGTATGGCGAGCCCAGCGCGAGCGTCTTGAAGATCTGATCCTCGGTGGCGATCCCGCCCGCGAAGGCCAGGTCGGGGACGGTCATGCCCTGTTCGTCCATCAACTCGGCATATTCGAGCGCTTTCGAGTGAATGTGGACCGACGGCGTCCCCCACTCCTGCATCATGTTCCAGGGCGACATGCCGGTCCCCCCGCCCGCGCCGTCGATGGTGAGCAGGTCCAGGCCGGCTTTCGAGGCACATCGCATCGCCAGCGCGAGGTCCTGGTTGGAGTAGGCGCCGGTCTTGAGCGTGATACGCTCGAAGCCGAGTTCCCGAAGGTACTGTACAGTCTCCAGAAAGCTCTCCTCGACGTCCTCGGGTTCGGGCGCGTCGGTTGCGCCCAGTCGGCTGTGTCGGGCAAAGCTGTCGATAGTCCCGGTCTCGTAGGCGTCCTGGACGGCCTCGTCGTGGGGGTCGGGGTCGACGACGTAGCCGCGATCGGCGAGGAACTTCGCGTATTCGATGGAATCGACCTGAATCTCCCCACCGATGTCTTTCGCGCCCTGGCCCCACTTGAGTTCGATGATGACGTCGTTGCCGTGCTCTTCGGCGACGTACTCGGCGACGCCGTTGCGCTGGTCCTCGACGTTCATCTGGACGATGATCGCGCCGTACTCGTCGTCGGCGTACGCCTGGTAGGTCTCGATCCGTCGGTCGAGTTCCGGCGCGTCGACGACCCGACCACCTTCCATCGTCGACTCCTGATCGACGGCAACGACGTTCTCGCCGATCACGATCGGGAATCCGCGGAGTGCGGCCCCCACGGCGAAGGACTCCCAGTACTTCTCGGCGATGAACGTCGATCCGAGCGCGCCCGTCATCAGCGGGAGCTTGCACTTCGTGGTGGTGTCAGCGCCGAACTCCGTTTCGAGGTCGACGTTCGTATAGAGCGCGTCGTCGGGATCGGCCGAAACGTCCTCGGGGAGTCCTTCGGCACCATGGGCATACCCCTGAATTCGCATCGACTCGTAGCTAACACCCTCGGCGGTCTTGTTGCGAGCCCCTGCAGTGATATCGCCGTACCGTCGAGGATACAACATCTCCCGCCCGCGGAGTGAGGACAGCCAGGTCTCGCACTTGCCGACGCAATCCGACGTGCACAACGTACACAGACCAGACTCGGCGGGGTCGCCGCGGTTGGTCGTATCCAGGACGTCGTCGCGTGACTCGTATTCCTGCATATATTGCCGGTTATTAACCTTCCTTCTTAAAAGAACCGGTTCTTGCTTCCCCTTTCCCGGAGATATAGCTGTGAAATTGGACGTTCGAACACAGTGTTAGTTATTAACGTGGGGTAGTAACTCATATCCGCAAAGACGAGCAGACCTCGGCGTTTTCGTCTCTGATCTCTCGATGAATGTTCGGTAGGCGGGCGTCAATATGATCCTTCCCGGATGTTCACTCCCGTTTCCAGCGCGTGGGAACACCCGCTCGAACTAAACTGGCGGGTGAATAACGTACGAACGGAGTGATACGATGGTAGAAGTAGACCAGAACCTCTGTACGGGCTGTGAGATCTGCGCGAACGTCGCGCCGGAAACGTTCGAGATGGACGGCGGGTTCGCCAAAGCCATCAGCGACGAAGTGACGCCGGAGGCCGAACAGGCCGAACAGCAGTGCCCGGTCGACGCAATTTCACTGTAGGCCGTCCGGTTTTTCGACGGGGTTTTGCGCCGTTCGGTAGGGGAACATCGACAGTCTATCGAATACTGGCCCGCCAGTCCCGGGTGATCGGTGCCGCTTCGAGGTCAGTGAAAGATTCCGTCCATCGGGATTGTATTTTTCCCACAATACTTTAGCGAAGCAGGGACGAAGTCCCACCCATGGCAGAGACGTTTCTGGTCGTCGGTGGCGACGCCGCCGGGATGAGCGCGGCGAGCAAGGCCAAACGGGACGACCCCGATCGGGAGGTCGTCGTGCTGGAACGCGGCGAGTGGGTCTCCTACGGGGCCTGTGGACTCCCCTATTACGTCAAGAGCGAGATCGACGACCTGGACGATCTCGTCGCGATCCCGGCCGAGCGCTTCCGGGAGGAGCGTGACATCGACCTCCGGACCGGCCACGAGGCGACCGCGATCGACCCGGATACCCGGACGGTGACCGTCGAGACGGACGAGAGGACCGACACCCAGTCCTACGACGAACTGTTGCTCGCCACGGGTGCACGCGCCGTCGCACCGCCGATCGATGGTCTCGACCGCGACGGTGTGTTTACCCTCCAGACGATGGAGGCAGGCCGGGAGCTGAAAGAGTACGTCGATGCCCCAGCGGGGGATACTGTCGGGATCATCGGCGGCGGTTACGTCGGGATCGAACTGGCAGAGGCCTTCCGGGGCCGGGACCTCGACGTGGAACTGTTCGAGATGCGCTCGCACGTCCTGGAGCCGTTCGGATCGGAGGTCGGCGAGACGGTCGCGGATGAACTCCGGGATAACGGCGTCGCCGTCCACACTGACACTCGGGTCGAACGCGTCGCCGGCGAAGATCACGTCACGGCCGTAATCACGCCGGACGGCGAGCATGCGGTCGATGCCGTCCTCGTGGCGGCCGGCGTACAACCGCGTGTCGAACTCGCCGAGTCGGCCGGGATCGACCTCGGCCCGACGGGAGCGATCGCCACCGACGAGTACGGGCAAACGAACGTCGAGAGCGTCTACGCCGCGGGCGACTGCGCGGAGATGACCCACGCCGTCACCGGCCAGCCGGCCCACGTTCCGCTCGCGTTGACGGCCAACCGTGCCGGTCGCGCCGTCGGTGCCACGGTCGGCGGCGATCCCACACCGGTCGGCGAGATCGCCGGCACGGCCGTCCTGAAGGCCTTTGACCTCGAAGTCGCTCGGACCGGCCTGCTCGAAAACGAACAACTGCGCGAGGCCGGGTTCGATCCCGTCTCGGTGTCGATCACCGCGGCCTCGCGGGCCCACTACTACCCGGGCGGGTCGGAGATCGAGATCACACTCGTCGGGGACGCCGACTCGGGGGCCGTCCTCGGCGCGAGCATGGTCGGCGAGGAAGGCGTCGCCAAGCGGATCGACACAGTCGCGGCTGCCATCCAGGGGAAGATGAGCGTCACTGACCTCGAGTACCTGGATCTCTCGTACGCCCCGCCGTTCGGGCCGACGTGGGACCCCGTGCTCACGGCGGCGAAAGTACTCGGTAGCAAGTTGTCGTGACTGGTCAAGGGGACCGACATCCCAAAGAGGCCGACAGTCACCTGGCGATGCGATCCCGACACCGCCGAGGGAAGCGGGTCAGCGCTCGCGAGCGACGACGAACTTCCCAAGGTCCCGAAGGTATCCCTGTGCCCGGTCGTTCTCGGCCGAAAGGGCGTCGAGTCGATCGAGTGCCCGCTCGGACTCCTCGTGAGCTCGCTCGTCGGCCTCCGCCGGCGAGAGGTCGGTGACCTGTACGATAGAGGGGCGGTCCATCTGACGGTCGTGCCCCGCGGGTTTGCCGAGTTGTTCGGCGTCACTCGTGGCATCGAGGACGTCGTCGCGCATCTGGAAGGCGATTCCGACGCGTTCGGCGTACTCCCCGTAGGCTTCGATGATGTGAGCGTCGGCGTCGGCCGCGATCGCGCCGAGTTCCGCCGCCGCCCGGAACAGCGCACCAGTCTTGCGACGGGCAAGCCCGCGGTACTCCGCTTCGCCCTCGGGACTGGCGACCAGTTCCGTCGCCTCACCCTCACCGAGATCGACCATCGCTTCCGAGACAGCCCGCATCGCCCGTTCGTCACTCGAAAACAGGGCGAAGGCCTCCCCGAGCAGCCCGTCGCTGGCGACGATCGCCGGTCCGTGACCGAACGCCGACCACGCACTGGGCGACCCGCGACGGAGTTCCGACTCGTCGATGATGTCGTCGACGACCAGCGAGGCGTTGTGTACGAGCTCGACCCCGACAGCGAAGTCGACGGCGTCCTCCGGATCGCCACCGGCCGCTTCACAGACCAGCAGCGTCACCGTCGGTCGCACTCGCTTGCCCCCGGCCAGGACGACATCCTCTAGCTCGCGTTCGAGCTCCCCGGGTTCGACCGACGAGAGGAGGTCCTCGAGTCGCTCCTCGACGAGGTCCCGCCGTCGCTCCAGGTAATCCATCGTGGGTTCTAGGGGGCCGGACTGACAAGTACGTGACGAAGCGTTCACCGGGACGTGGATTCCCGTTCGAAGTTCGTCGGGAAGTCCCTCCCGCTCAGGGTTCGTCGTGTTCGTCTTCCGGGAAGGAGATCAAGTTTTCCCGACCGATCCGAAGTTTCTCTATGTGTCCGTCCTCGGCCATCGCCGAGAGCAGCTGTGAAACTTTCGCGTTCGACCAGTCGGTCTCCTCGACGATGGCGGCCTGTTTCATACGTCCCCCGTTGTGTTCGATCAACGCCTCGACGTATTCCTCGTCGCTCAACAGCTCACGGTCCACGGGCAGGTTCTCGTCCTCGTCTTCGGCCGTCTCCTCCTCTGAGGAGTCGATTTCCGCTCCGTCCGGTTCGTCTCCATCCGTCGGGGGTTCCGGCTCGGGTTCGCTATCGTCGGTCCGATGGGCCGATCCCGGGACGGAGCCTCCCAACAGGTCGACAACGTCGATCGGTGACCGTTGTCGGAACATGTAGAGCCCGAAGACGGCCCCGGTGATCAACACCACGAGAGCCATCGCTTGCAGGTCGAACCCACCGCCAGGTCCCGACGGCGTCGTTTCGATCCGGTACGTGATAGAGAGCGACGACGGATCCAGCGACGTCGGCCCGGTCCAGTGGATCGTCCGGTTCGAGAACTCCTTGGGTGCGCTCGTGATCTCGGAGGAAGGGGGAGACTCGATCACCAGACGCTGGGTCGCCGTCAATCCGTCCAGCCACGTCCCACTGGGCGAGGCAAACACGTCGCCGACCTCCAGCGAGGAGCCGTCCCGGGAGGCGAAGTTCTGCCAGGTGAACCCGAGTTTGAGTCGGCCCGTTTCGTTGCTGACGGTCGCGTTATGCGTGACTTCACGCAGGCTCATCTCGCGTCCGGTGGCCCGACTGGCGAGGTCGGCGAACCGTCGGAACGTCTCGATCGAGAGTACGTCGCTCTCGCCGGCTTCGAAAGCGTCACCTATCGACCGGAACGCCTCGACGTCCGTCTCGTCGTCGAGCGGGACAGTCATCGAAACCGTCCACCGGGCGTCGCCGGTACTGTTCAGTCCGATGGTTATCGTCGTGTTGGTCGTCAGTGTCTCTGGTGTGACTTGCTGAGTGTTGGTCGTCAGTTCCACTCCTGAAACCTGCTGAGCGTCGGGCGGCAGTTCCACCCCTGAAACCTGCTGAGTGTTGGTCGGCAGTGCCTCTCCCGTGACCTGCTGGGCGGAGGACCCACCGGCCACGAGCCCGGCGCCGGAGAAGACGAGGAGGGCAGCGCAAAGCGCTAGGACGGCGACGCGCGACAGCGGGGACATGTCATCGAAACGTCCGCGGGCTGGATGAAAAACCCTTTCCATCCACAAGAGTTGTAATCTTGGAATGGTTTTTGTAATATCATCATTCAGATCGACGCTGGATTGCCACGCCGCGACTATCTTGATTCAGCGGGGGAATCCCGTCCTTCAGGGCGGGCGTGGATCCCACAAGCCCAGTGCGACTATTCGAGATAGCTGCAGTTCGGATCTTTCGAAGGGCCGGACGTTTTCCGATTACACGGTATCTAAGTGCTGGCGGGGACTGGAAACGGTATGAAAGCGACAGCGACGGCCCACCCGATCCAGGGGTTGGTGAAGTACCACGGGATACGCGACCAGGAGTTGCGCACACCCTATCACGACTCGATCAGTCTCTGTACGGCCCCGAGCAATTCCACGACGACAGTCGCCTTCGAGTCCGACCGTGCCGAGGACGAGTACGTCATCGACGGCGAACGCGTCGCCGGGCGCGGAGCCGAACGGATCCGGACCGTCGTCGACCACGTCCGCGAGCGGGTCGGGATCGACAACCGGGTTCGCGTCGAGAGCGAAAACAACTTCCCGACGAACGTGGGCTTTGGATCGTCGTCGTCGGGCTTCGCGGCGCTGGCGACGGCCCTCGTCGAGGCCGCTGGACTCTCCCTTTCCCGTCCCGAGATATCCACGATCGCCCGCCGAGGATCGACCTCGGCGGCGCGGGCAGTCACGGGCGGCTTCTCGGACCTTCGGGCGGGCAACAATGACACCGACTGTCGTTCCCGACGGCTCGAGGTCGACTTCGAAGACGACGTCCGGATCGTCGGGGCCGTGATCCCCGCCTACAAGGAGACCGAAGCGGCCCACGCGGAGGCCGAAGACAGCCACATGTTCGAGGGGCGACTCGCGCACGTCCACGGGCAACTGGCCGACATGCGCGACGCGCTCGGTCGCGGCGACTTCGAGCGGACCTTCGAGATCGCAGAACACGACACGCTCTCGCTGGCGGCGACGACGATGACCGGCCCGAGCGGGTGGGTCTACTGGCAGCCCGAGACCCTCACCGTCTTCGAGACCGTCCGGGACCTGCGCTCGGAAGGCGTCCCGGTCTACTTCTCGGGAGACACCGGTGCGAGCATCTACGTCAACACCACCGCCGAGTACGTCGATCAAGTGGAATCGGCGATCGCCGATCTCGGGATCGAAACACGCGTCTGGCAGGTTGGTGGACCCGCACAGGTCCGCGATGCCGACGCGGCGTTGTTCTGAAGAAGTTCCTCCGAAGCGGTCCGTGCTTTTAGGCCGCTGGCACGCCAATCAAACGCATGCGCGTCGCCATCTTCGGCGGGGGATACGCCGGCGTCAACGTCGCCCGTCGTCTGGAACGATCGCTGTCATCCGACGACGAATTGCTCGTCGTCGACGAGTCGGGGACCCACGTCGTCCGGCACCTGCTCCATCGGGCGATCCGCCGTCCAGAGGGTCTCGGGGATCTCACGCTGACACTGGACGACCTGTTCGATCGGGCGACAGTCCGAGAGGCGCGGGTCACCGATCTCGATGCCGAGACCGGGGTGGCTACGCTCGCCGACGGCGAAACGATCGAGTACGATGTCGGGGCCGTGTGTATCGGCTCCGAGCCAGCGTTCTACGGACTCGACGGCGTCGCCGAACACGCGATCACGCTCCATCGGCCGGGGGACCCACAGGCAGTGCGAACGTCGTTTCTGGATGCGCTCGCGGACGGCGGACGGACCGTGATCGGGGGCGGCGGTCTCACCGGCGTCCAGGTGGCGGGTGAACTCGCCGCGCTGGCCGCGGAACGCGGCGGGGCGGATCGGCTCGACCTTCGGCTCCTCGAACAGGCAGATGCGGTCCCGCCGGGGTACGACGATCGCCTGCAGAGCGCCGTACAAGACGCGCTCGCGGGGACGGGCGTCACCGTCGAGACGGGCGTCACGATCACTGGCGCGAGTGCTGATCGGATCCAGGTTGCGGGGGGCGATCCGGTCGAGTACGATTGTCTCGTCTGGACAGGTGGGATCGCTGGAGCGAGTGCGCTCGGAGACGAACGACCCGACGTGCGGGCGACCCTGCGGCTGGGAGATCGGACGTTCGCGCTGGGGGACGCAGTACGGGTGATCGATGCCGACGGACGCGTCGTGCCGGCGACCGCACAGGCGGCGACCGGCCAGGCATCCGTTGCAGCGGCGAACCTGTCGACGCTTCTCGAACACCGACGTTCGGGTGGTGGCGACTTCGAACCGCGACTCGATCGCTACCGCCACGACGACGCCGGGTGGACGATCAGCGTCGGCGACGAGGCCGTCGCCAAAGTGGGTCCGAAAGTCCTGACAGGCGCGGCGGCGGCCGGGGTAAAGACGCTCGTCGGTGCCGAGTATCTCTCGCGTATCGGTGCCGCCCGCGAGGCCCTCAAACACGTCGGTGACGCGATCGCAGAAGAGTGAGCGGTAAGCGACGCTACTCGTCTTCGTCGACTTCGAGCGCGAGTTCCGGCGTCGTCCAGATGACGAACTCGTCGTCGCGTTCGATGACCCCGTTGATGTACGGTTCCTGGATCGGCGACTCCTTGACGTCGCTCTCGACGATTGGTGTCACCTGATTTACCTCATCGACCAGCCAGCCGATCGCCCCGTGATCGTCGAAGATTTCGGCGTCGAAGACGATGATGAGTCCGTTGTCGCCCCCGTCCATCCCGATCGAGGTCTTGGGATCCAGGATAGTAGTGATCTGTCCGCGCAGGTCGACGACGCCGCTGACGTATTCCGGGGTGTTGGGTACCCGGGTAACGGTCTCTTCACGGACGATCTCCTCGACGTACTCGATGTTTAGACAGTAGAGTTCCTCGCCGAGTCGGAACTCCAGGACCCGGGTCTCCTGTTCGGTCGACTGCTCGACGTCCGCGTCCGCGACTGTCGCCCCGGCCGGCGCGACCTCCCCGGACGCGGCACCGTCGTCAGACGCCGTCTCGGTCGCGGACCCGTCCGTGTCGTCTGAACCCATCGTGACTCCACCCTCCCCCTCGAACTCGCTCGCGGCCGCGGCCGCCGCCTGAGCCGCGGAGAGGGCGTCGTCCTCCGTCAGATCGTCCCCGTTCGCGTCCATCGATCCCGCCGCACTCTTGCTCTCGTTTGCATCGACCGGGTCTACCACATCGTCGTCCCCGTTCGCGTCTACCGGCTCCCCTGGATCGTCACTCGGGACCGACTCGTCACCGCCGTTTCCGGTCCGGACGTCCTCATCGCTCGCCATCTCGTCGTTGGAGTCGGGGGCGGTCGCTTCGCTTTCGGCGGTCGAACTCCCGTCGTCCGTAACCGACTCCCCGTCGTCGGCTGGGAGGTCCGCGCCGTCATCGGTTGCCCCGCTGCCTTCGTTCCCGGATGACGTCTCCTGGTCGTTGGCCGTCGAGTCGGTCCCGTCGTCGCCGTCGCCCGCCGAATCGGGGTCGATCCCGTCGTCGCCGTCGCCCGCCGAATCCGGGTCGGTCCCGTCGGCTGGCGTCGCGTCCTCGGGGGCAGTTCCGTCCTCGCCGGCGTCGCTACCGTCAGGGGCATCGTCTTCGTCACCGTTTCCGCGACCCCGGTTGCCCTCTCGCAATTCGCGGATCCGGCGCGCCCGGTCCATCCGTTCGTCGTCGTCCTCGCTCATGCTGTCACCTCGGGTGTAGTCGTTTCGAAATGCGTCTCGAAGCGCTCGGCGATGGAGAGAAAGACGTCTTCCATGTCCACGCGTTGCTCGTAGGCGAAGATAGACTTGCCGGCCGAAAAGGCCCGCTGGAGGGCGACGCGCTTTCGCACCTCCCAGACGGGATAGTCGGCGAACACTTCCTCAAGCCACGCCAGCATCGTGGCGTCCTCGTTGGTCTGTTCGACCCGGTTTGCCACCACACCCATGGTGTCGACGGTAATGTCGACTTGTCCCTCCAGGGCCGCGACCTGGTCGATCAGCAACTCGATCGCCCGCTCGGAGGTCGCTTCCGTCAGCGCCGGCACGAGGACGTTCCCCGCGGCGTAGATCGCCGTGTCGGTCAGTTTCCCGTAGAACGGTGGCGAGTCGATGACCACGAAGTCGTACTCGTGGTCGAGTTCGGCGAGTGCCAGCGCAAGGGAGTCCAGGGCATGGTCACCGGTAACCGTCTCCGGCGTGACGTTGATCGCGAGGTCGGCCAGCGCGTCGGGATCGACGGCCACCGAGTCGTCGGTCTTCGCCCACGCCAGCAGGTCGGCGATCGTCAGTTCGTGTTCGGCCTGCAGGAGATCGATCGAACTCGGCAGGACGTCCATCTCCTCGTGTTCGACGATCAGTTCACCCACGTTCGCTCGAACTGCCCGGTCGGTCAGGACGTCGAACAGCGTCGGTGGCTCGGCGTCGTAGGCCGAAAGGAGGCCGAGTCCCTCCGTTGCGTTGCCCTGCGGATCCACGTCCACGAACAGGACGTCGTGACCCCGTTCGTTGAGTGCCCCTGCGACGTTGATCGCGATCGTCGTCTTGCCCGTTCCACCCTTCGCGTTTGTCACGCAGACTGTGGGCGGCCGGGTCGCTATCTCGCTACTCATTCTCGATTGGGGGAACGTCGGGTTCGACAGCTAATAAAAATACGCTCGCGGGTATCAAATGCTGAAATCGGACGACATCGCTCCGGGGAGGGGAAAACCAGACATCGGCCGGATTCGAACAGTTCGAACCGTCAGACGCCCGTCCGACCGCACTGCAACATTTAACATAGAGTAGCCTGAATGTTCCGGTAAGGACGACCATGACGATCAATCCGAAGGATTACGACCTCGACGAACTCCGGAAGATGGCCCGCGAGCGCGGCGGCGCCACGATCCCGGTTGGCGACGAGGATGTCGAGTCGGAGACGCCGACGTCCGGGCTGGACGCTGGGAGTCTCGGCGGTGACGTCCTCGGCGACGACGCCTATCGATCCCAGCTCTACCGGCAGTTGCTCCCCATGGAAAGCATGGTCGGAGGGGAGCTGGAGAAACCGTATCTGCGAGGGCTGCCCGAAAGCTACGCGGGTGAACTCGTCGTCTTCGAGTGGCTCTCGTTCCTGCTGGAAACGGCCGGGTTCCGCGGCGCCAACGAGGCCATCGACTATTACGCCGACGTCGGCTGGATCACAGAGGACGTCAACGACGACCTGGAGGACTACCTGCTCGGCCTGGACGAAAAGGCAGGCGACGGCGGGGATCTCTCGATCGACGACCACCTGTTGAGCCTGGTCCACATCGCGAAACTCACCTCGATGCAGTGAGCGTGTGGGGCCGTGCTGTCCCGGCCGGATTGTGGTCGTCCATCCCGTCGAAGTCCGTCGATATCAGGACTGAATTTTCGACACGTAGTTATATACTGCCGGGGAGACAAGCCGCCACCGTATGAGTGTCGACGACGCTGAAACAGACGACGAGAGCGAACCAGCGCCCGACGAGGAGGAGGCCGCCACGACCGAGGAACCCGCCGAAGAGTCGACCGGCGCCGAGACGGATAACGGGGGGGACACGGAAGCGTCCGGAGATCCGGTTCCAGTCGGCGTGAAACTCGGCTCCACCAGGACAGTCATCGCGATGCCGGGCGACGGCGACGATCTAGAGACTGTCCGGACGCTGACCTGTCTGGCGACCTATGAGGACGCCATCACCGGCCAGGAGCAGGTCATCTTCGGCGAGGAGGCCGCCGAACAGTATCCCGACCGCGTCCAGTTCACGCTACGCTCGGGTCTCCCCGAAGACGAGAAGGGCGCGGATCTCACGCGGCGATTTTTCCAGTCGGTCATCGAGGCCAACGACGTCCCCGAAAACAGCGGCGTCGTCTACGCCATCCCGACGATCGAGAACGAACGTGGGTTGGCTAACCTCCAGTCGGTCGTCGAGGACAGCGGGATCGGCGAACACTTCATCCAGAGCTATCCCGAGTCGCTATGTGGCGCCATCCCCGCGTTCGGCGACGGTCTCGAGGCGATCAACGAGATCTTTCTGGCGGTGAACATGGGGTCGACGAACCTCGAAGCCTCGGCCTACCGACGCGGCGAACAACTCGCCCCCTTCACGACCGGTGCCGTCACGGGCAACGAGGTCGACCGTCGGATCGCCAACTACGTCGAGGCCGAGACCCAGGGCCGGGTCAACGTCGATACCCAGACCGCCCGCGAGTACAAGGAACAACACGCCGACTTCCAGAACTTCGAGCCGTTCACGGACGTGATACAACAGCCCGGCGGCGGCGCCCACGAGTTCACGATCGAGCGTTCGGTCATGGATGCCGTCGACGAGTACCTCGACGAGGTCGTCGAGGAGTTCGCCAACACGTTCCTGCCCGAACTCGCCAACGACCACATGAAGGTCTATCAGCTCGCCCTCGACCAGCCTATCGTGCTCACCGGCGGGATGGCCTGCATCCCGGGCATTGTCGACGAATTCGCCGAGCGAGCGAGCGAAGCACTCAACCGTGACGTCGAGGCGATCGCACCCGACGAACCGGACCTGGCGGCGACGATCGGTGCCCAGCGAATCGCCGCGCGTCTGACCGAGAACTGATACGGATTATTGTCGATTATTTCCGGATGACGCCGACCCGGGGGTCGACGGATACCGGTACATCACTATAATAATCCGTATGAGCCACCGTCGGTCGAAAACGTCACCCGTTCGCCGCCGTTGACTGGCCCTTCTACCGTCGTTCCGTCCCGTCGACCCAGCAGGAAAGCCACCGCTCGATCAGCGGCCGATCGTCGGACATCTCCTCGAGACCGGGCTGATGGTGCGAGCGGTAGTCCGTCCTCGAATCGGTCCGGAAAGCTCGTTGCGACCGTGGCGTCCGTCCGGGACCGAGTTCCGTCGGAAGCGACAGTACCAGCCGGGGCATCACTCACGTATTCCGGCAAGGACCACGTAAATACCTGTCAGACAGGCGTCTGTCGGTCGGCCGACAACCCGATATCGATACCGCGTGACCGACGTCTTCAGCGAGCGAAACCGCCCCGGTAGAACCTTTATACTCCACAGGCAATGACAACTCATGACATTCGACGGCCAGGGGCTCGTCGACGAAGCGCTCCTGACGGAGACCGGAAGTGGCGGAGTGCTTCGGGACGGCTACCTCGCCGATCGACCGCTGAAAACGTATCTCGAAAGCGCCGAACGACCACGAATAGTCTTTGCTAGCGGCCATCAAGGTGTCGTCCACGACGTGGGTAGCGAGGAGACGGTCCACGCCCCCGGATCGGGCTACCGAGTACTCGTTGCGCTCACAGGTCGACGAGCGGTGATCGTCGTCGGGGACGACGACGGCGACCGGTCGTTCGAGATCCCGTTCGACGCGCTCAGGGAGGTCAGTGTAACCACGGGATTCCGTCGATCGCGAGTAACGCTCCGGACAGAAAGCGGGGACGGCTGGCATCTCTATCCTGCGAGAATCGACGCCGAGAAAGTGCAAGAGTATCTGGAGACGGCGGCCGACGCCTGGAACCGGTTCGAAACCCATCTCTCCACTGCCAGGAAGACGCTCGATTCCGCCGGGACCGCCCGGGTCGACGGGGACTTCGCGGCCGCCGAGGCGGCCTGTGAGCGGGCCGAATCGGCGCTCTCTGATGCCCGGACCGTCCAAAGGGAGTTCGACGACACGGTCCCAGCGATGGAACGACGGCTCGAATCGATCCGCGAGGAATGTCTCGGAGAGCGACGGGAATTGGTTCGCGACCGCGCCCGGTCACGCGTCGAGCGGGCCGAGCAACACTGGCGCCAGGGGGCCTACGAACGGGCGGCCGACGAATATGAACGTGCGCGCGAACGGCTCGAATCGTTCTTAGAACGGGATTGTCCCGGACGGACGGCAAGGCCCGTATGCGAGGACCTCGCCGCGATCGATCGGAACTGCGAACGGCTCGGCGAAGCACCGCTCCGTCGAGCACTCGCACTCGAACGGGCCGCCGAACGGGCCGACGATCCGGAAACGGCGATCGATCGCTGGTGGGACGCCTACGAGGGATTCCGGACGGTACTCGAACTGGACTGGGGACGCAAGCAGTCCCGGTTCGACGGCGAGAGCGATACGATCCGGGAACGCCTCGAAGCCGCCGTCGCGGGATTGTTGGGCGCACGCCGACAGGCGGCCGATCGGCGGTTTCGGGACGCGCACCGGCTCGCCGGCGAGAATCAGATCGAAGAGGCTCGGGCCGCTTACGGCGACGCCGTCGATCATCTCGAAGCGGCGATCTCGACGGCGCAGAAACTCGCACCGGCGGAACTCGAGGATATCCGGAATCGACTCGGGGATGTCGAGTCCCGGATGGACTCTCTCTCGGACGGAGGACAACACGATCCCGAAGACGCGAATGTCGAGAACAGTGGCGCCAGAGCGGAGACTGACGAGGACGTGAAGGTCGACGACGAGGATAGTGAAGAACAGACCGGCGACGAAGAGAGAACCGACGACAGAGACAGTGAAAAGGAGACTGACGGGGAAGAGAGAACCGACGACGAGGATAGTGAAGAACAGACCGGCGACGAAGAGAGAACCGACGACGACAGTGGGAGGGGGACGGATATCGAGCGATCCGACGACAAAGCCAATGAAGGTAACGGAGACACGGACGATGATCCGAAAAGCGCTGGCACCGCTGGCAGGGGCGGCGATAACAGTACCGCCGAAAAGGACGAACCCACCCCCAGGTCCGAGAACGGGGGTGGAACCGCCGAGAACGTGGCACTTCGTGAGGCTCACGGTATATCCGAGGCGACGGACCGGTCCGGGATCGACGGGAGGGATCCACCGGTCACGACATCCGAACGCGGGGCAGGTCCCGATCGGTACGTGGACTACTTGCGAACCCTCGACGGCGAACAGGTACTCGACACAGTCGTCGAGGTCTGGAGGGTCCTCGGATGGTCGACTGATCGGATCGAGGACAGTGAGGCCGACATTATCGCCAGACGGCCGGACGAAGCGCGTCCGATGATCCTGTCCGTTCGCTCTCAGGAAGTGCCCCTCGGGGCCAGGGGCGTTCATCGACTCGAAGGCGTAGCGAAAGAGTACGAGGACGACCCCACGCCGGTACTGGTGACCACCGATCCAGTCGACCCGTCAGCCTTCGAGGTGGCGATGCTTCGTGGACTCACGCTGGTGGACGCGCCGCGTCTGGACGAACTGGCCCGATCGACCGGCGTACACCCGGCGATCGACGCCGACAGCGTCCCCGATCGCCAGTCGTGAGGACGAATATTCAAGACCACGTCGCCCGTCGACACCCGTATGGACGAGACGTCCGGCATCGTCGCTCTCGAGGTGGCGTTTCTGAATCGGGCCGTCCAACTCGGGATTGCGAGCGGCCGCGTGATCGACGTCTCCTTTCCCGACTCGACGCCGGAGGATGCCGACGACGAATCTCCGTTGTTCGAGGAAATCACGGCGTACTTCGAGGGTGCGGAGATCGACTTCGCGTCCGTCGAAGTGGGACTGACGATGGCGACCGACCGCCGTGAGGTTCTGGAGACGCTCCGATCAGTCCCCTACGGGGAGGAGATCAACGTCGAACAACTCACGCGGATGACGCCCGGACTCGACCCCGAACGCGAGGAGGACGTTTCACTCGTTCGGACGGCCCTGGCGGAGAACCCGGTCCCGTTGTTCGTCCCCGACCATCGCGTCAGGGACGGTCCAAGCGGTGCGCCCCCAGCCGTCGAACAGCAGTTACGCTCGATCGAGGGGCTGGGTTAGGTTCCGATCGGATCGACACCCAGCCCTTCGTGGACGAGAAACTCCGTCGCATTGAGGACGTAGTGAGCGACGATCACGACCAGCAGACTACCGGTGTAGACGTACGCTGCGGCCAGCACGAACCCGAGAACGCCTGTGACGAGCACACCGGCTCGCCCCTGAATCCCGTGACAGAACCCGAACGCGACCGAGGAGACGATCGAAAGCGCCCACGGAGAGGTCCCCGACCCGGTCGCAGGAACGCCGATCGCCGCTGCCCGGAAGAGTAACTCCTCGCTCACGGCGACGATCGGCAGGGCGAACCCCAACAGGGCGATCCAGCCGCCGGTCGTCCCGGGAGCCAACAGTCTCCGGAGCCCCTCGTCGGCGCCGAACCCGGCCGCCTCGCTCAACGCCGTCGTGACCTCGCTAGCCAGCCAGAGGACGAGGCCAAGAGCGAGTCCCGTCGCGACCGCCACGATCGGGGAGTCGCCGGCGATACCGAGCGCCCGGAGCGGGACGTCGAAGTACCACGCGCCGACTAACACGACGATCGCGACCAGCCCCTGGGTGAGCGCGATGTTGACCACGAGCGCCCCCGTCGAGAGGGACCCCTCTCCGGACGAAGCAGTGGACTCCGGACTCGCAGTCAGAGACGTCTCGGGATCGAACGACGACCCGTCGACGGACGGGCTGTCGATCCCCTCGACGGATACAGACGCTGCGGTCGAATCGGAGGACGATGGTGGACGACCCGAGTCGCCGGACGTCGATAGTGTCGAATCCACGGGCGACGACCGACCGGACGAGTCGACGGATGGTATCTGCTCTATCGATTCGGTAGTCCTCGACGTCCTGTTTTCCGTCTGAATCCGCGAATCGGACTCGACCATCCGCTCGGTGGCGCGCGTCAGCAACAGCAAAACGGAGATCAACAGCGCGGTCAGGCCGACGAAGCCGGCCCACCGGGTCACGGTTACTGCGGGCTCGGGGAGCCGCGCCCGACTTTCGTCTCCAGGGCGCTGCCCGTGATCGATTTCAAGCGATCGACCAGACTGTCTTTCTCGGGCTCGCCGGCGAGAGCGACCTCCAGCACTTCCGAGAGGTGACTCACGGGGATAATCTCGATCTGGTCTTTGTACTCGTCCTCGATCATCACGTCCTGCTCGTTGGCCTTCGGAATGATCACCTTGTCAAGGCCAGTCTTGGCTGCGGCCTCGATCTTGTGGGTGACGCCGCCGACCGGGAGGACGTCACCACGGACCGACAGCGAGCCGGTCATCGCGAGGTTCTGCTCGACCGGGATGTTCTCCAACGCGGAGATGACGGCTGTCGCGACCGTCACCGAGGCGGAGTCTCCCTCGACGCCCTCGTAGGACTGGACGAACTGGATGTGGATGTCCTTCTCGCTTATGTCCTCGTCGGAGAACTTCTTGATGATCGCAGAGACGTTCTGGACGGCCTCCTGGGCGATCTCCTGGAGTTTCCCGGTCGCGATGACCTCACCCGGACCCTGAGAAGGGGCGACCTCGGCCATGACGGGCATGACGATCCCCGAATCCTCGCCCATCACGGCGAGGCCGTTGACGCGACCGACTGCGTCGCCCTCGTTGACGGTGAGTTCGTAGTCCTTGCGGCGCTCGATGTAGTTGTCCGCGAGTTGCTGCTCGATCGAGCGGGAACGCTCCTTGGCCTGGAGGACATCCTCCCGTTCGGTGTACTCCTTGTCGGCGGCGCGGGCGATGTCGCCCGCCACGCGGACGAGTCCACCGAGGTTCCGCAGCTTCAGCGTGAGGTGTTCCTTTCGGCCGGCGCGCCGTCGCGCCTCGAGGATGACCTCCTCGACCGCCTCCTCGGTGAAGTGTGGCAGGCGGCCGTCCTTCTCGACCTCCTGGGCGACGAAACGAGCGTACTTCCGGCGCATCTCCGGCTCGTCGTCGATGGTGTCGTCCATGTACACCTCGTACCCGTAGCCACGGATGCGGTCACGGAGTGCGGGGTGCATGTTCTCCATCGCGTCGAGATTACCCGCAGCGACCATGATGAAGTCCGTCGGGACGGGTTCGGTCTGGACCATCGCGCCGGAAGAGCGTTCGCTCTGTCCAGTGATGGAGAACTCGCCCTCCTGGATGGCCGTCATCAGCTTCTGCTGGGAGCGGATGTCCAGCGTGTTGATCTCGTCGACGAACAGCACGCCCTTGTTAGCCTTGTGGATCGCGCCGGCCTCGACGCGGTCGTGGCTGGGCGTCTCCATGCCGCCGGACTGGAACGGGTCGTGGCGAACGTCGCCCAGCAGCGCGCCGGCGTGGGCACCCGTCGCCTCCTCGAAGGGCGCTGTCTGTTTCTCGGCGTTGTTGATCAGGAGGTTCGGGATCATCGAATCGCTCCCGCGGGCACCGTAGCGGAAGGCCAGGTAGATGACCCCCGCAGCGAGGATGCCAAGCAGGACCTGTCCGGCCAGGAACAGCGAATAACCGATGACGACCGCGATGATGATCCACATCAGGAACGATCGCATCTGGTTGCGCTTGCGGGCCTCTTCCTTGTGGGCGTCGACGATCTGTTCACCCTTTCCCGCCGGGACGGTCCGGACTTTCGGTTCGTTGCCGTCGTCCGGATTGTGGTAGACAAGAACGTCCTGGAGGTCCTCCCGCGGAAGTAACTGGCTCATCGCCTTCGCGAGCATCGACTTGCCCGTGCCGGGCGAGCCGATCATCATGACGTGCCGACGCTGTTTGGCCGCCTTCTTGACGATATCCCGGGCGTGGTCCTGGCCGATGACCTGATCGACCAGCCGGTCGGGCACCTCGATGTCCTCGGTGGTCTCGACGTCCAGCCCGCCGAGCATGTCCTCCTCGTCGTCGGCGACGATCACCTCCTCGTCGTCGAGCGTGACGTCGCTGCCGAGTTCGTCGACCTCCTCGTCCCCCTCGGTCGGAGACTCGGTCGCCGAGTCGACATCTGCCTGCGGCGATCCTTCAGTCCCGGACGCCGGAGGCTCCGAGGACGGGTCCTCGTCGTCGGGCGGCGGTTCGTCGGTATCGATGTTCTCGCTCATTTTGAACGGGTTAGTCATCGAAAGCCAAGTGCTGTCGATTCATATACTTTCTCCTCACGACGCGGTTTGCCTGACGGCTAAAACCGACGGACAGCGACGGTACAGGCTGTGTCAATCCGCCACGGCTCGACCCGCCGGGTTTATGAAAAACCGTCGCCTGTACTCGGGTATGACCCGCGGGTTCTACATCGGTCGCTTCCAGCCCTATCACAACGGCCACCACACGATGGTCGAACGCATCGCGACCGACGGGGAAATCGACGAACTCGTCCTCGGCATCGGGAGCGCGGGCGACTCCCACACCGTCCACGATCCCTTCACCGCCGGCGAGCGCATCATGATGGTCAACAAGGCCGTCGCCGAGTTCGATCTCCCGGCTTACGTCGTCCCCATCGAGGATCTCGAACGGCACTCTGTGTGGGTGAGTCACGTCCAGAGCATGTGTCCGAACTTCGATCTGGCGTACTCGAACAACCCCCTGGTGATCCAGCTGTTCGAGGAGGCCGGCATCGAGGTACGGCAGTCGCGGATGTTCGATCGCGAACGACTGGAGGGCAGTGAGATCCGCGAACGCATCATCGAGGGTGACCAGTGGCGCGACCGCGTTCCCGACGCCGTCGTCGAAGTAATCGAGGAGTGCAGCGGCGTCGAACGCCTTCGGACCATCTCCCAGTCGGACGTGGTCGAACGCTGGGAAGCCGACAACGACGGAAGCCCAAGTGCTTGACGCCGGTATCGAGAGACCCGTGTGGCCCCGACCCCGAGCCTTTTGCCGTCGCCCGCCTACAGCGCAGCGATGATCACGCTCAGTTCCGACTTCGGGTCGCCGTACCCGGCGGCGATGAAGGGCGTCCTCGCCAGCCGGACCGACGCACGACTGATCGACGTCTCCCACGAGTTCCCCCGCCAGGACATCCGGGCGGCCGCCTTCTGGCTCCGGGAAGTCCTGCCGTACTTCCCGCCCGCCGTCCACCTCGTCGTGGTCGACCCCGGCGTGGGGACCGAACGGGCGGCGCTCGCCGTCCGTGCCGGCGGACACGTCCTCGTGGGCCCCGACAACGGCGTCCTGTTCCCCGCCGCGCGGACACTTGCCGACGACGCGGACGAACACGGTGAGATCGAAGTCTTCGAGTACGCCTACGACGACCCGGAGAGTGTTACCTTCCACGGCCGTGACGTGTTCGCGCCGGCCGCGGCGACCGTCCAGGAGACCGGCCGGGAGACCGTCGAGGCGGAAGAGCGATTCACTCCAGTCGAGGAATACGAGGACGTGACGTTTCCCGACCCGACGATCCGCGAGGGTGGCGTCGACGGCGAGGTGTTGGTCGTCGACGATTTCGGCAACGCGATCACGAACGTACCGGGAGAGATACTGGCCGATCACTTCGGCGAGGCGGTGACGGTCAACGGCGTCTGGGCGCCCGCCCAGCGGACCTACGCCGGGGTGGACACCGACAACCGACTCGTCACGGTCGGTAGTCACGGCAACGTCGAACTCGCGGTCAATCAGGACCGAGGTGACGAACGGTTCAGCGTCTCGACGGGCTCGCGGGTTCGGCTGCGCTGGACGTGAGGACGACCCCGTCAGATGGTCCGGCTGTCGTCGATGGAGACCTCGTGCCCGAACAGGATCTTTATCTCTTCGTCGATGACTGCTCCGCTACGGTTCTTGGGGATCCGCAAACGGTACTCGATCCCATCCGACCCCGAGACGAGGTCGAACCGCCAGACGGCGTCTGCTACGTTAAGCGTCATCTCCCGGAGTGGCGGGGTACGATCGTGTTCAATACAGTGGAGCACCCCCACGCTGTCGGTAGCCAGGGCTCGTTCCTTGAGCTGGTTCAGCACGGTCTGGTACGTCCCGCTCCGGTCGCTCTCTTCCAGTGGCGTCGCCGGATCCACGATCACGTTCGATTGACTGTCGACCGTCCGTATCTCCTCGTAAACGGCATCGAACGGTGCCCGGGAGTCGTCGAGTGACATCGCATACGATCGATCACCGGTCATCTCCGCGACGAATTCGTTGTCCATGCTCGCGTGGTTTCCGACGTACCTGACGTCCACGGCGTCGATTCCTCCGTTGGCACGATCGAGGTGATCCTCGATCGCTGCTGCGGGACGTAACGTCGAGAGATACAGCGACGGCCGTTCCCCCATGAGGACGTGCAACAGCCGCTCACTCTGGCTATCCGGCGGCGCCACGACTGCCAGGAGGCTACCGGGCTGGAGTCCGCCGTCGAGCCGTCGGTCCAGTCCGGTGATCCCCGTCGAAACGTTCTCGGTCATACTCGTTCACCCCTCCCCTGAGTTCAATTTATTCAGAAATAATTCGATTACACGTGCACATTAACAAACAGTCCATTGCCATATTTGGACGTTTTAACTCACTCCCATTAGTATGAGAGAGATCCTCTACCAAAGTAGTGGCGAAGGCGACAATCTGTGCTGGGAAACATCGCGTGGACCGGGCCTGGAGAGAGGACGACGACACGTTCGTCGCGGCTCACAGACGGAAGGGGCAACCGATCAGATGCGGGCTCGCTGTCAGTCGTTGCACCACGGTCAGCAAATGAGCTGGTCGTCGGAAGACTCTCGGGTGAAACCGTCGTCGACGCGACAGCTCGATATCGAAGTCCGTGAGCGTCATCCCTGGGGGCAAGTCGAACCGAGCGGCGAGGCCGTGTCCCTCCCTGGATCCGCTCCTCGCAACTTCAGAGAAACGGTGACGCTAGGGCCGCCGTGATCGAGCTGATCACCATCCAGCCGACGTAATTCCACCACGGAACGCCATGGAATCGCGGTCCCGGCAGGTCATCAGTGTAGGTCCAGTACCCCGCCGCAACTCCCCTGTGATCGGTGAGCAGGTCGTAGGTGGTCGCCAGTGCGGCGGCGACGGCGACGGCCGGGAGGCCGTCGACGACAAGCAGCGCGAGACGGAACGCGACGTAGACGACGCCAGTCCAGCCAAAGAGGACGTAGACAGGCACACCCAGCAGTGTCGGACCGATGTAGTGTTCGAGGTGGTCGCGGGCGATGACGATTGCTTCCGCGACGAACGCGGCGACGGCTCCGCCGCCGAAGATGGCAAGCGTCGCCGCGAGGGGCCACGTGAGACTCGCGTGGACGAGTGCGACGAAGCCTCCTGCGACCGTAGCGAGGGCGAACGGACGACTGGATGGCACGTTCGCGCGTAACGAAGCCAGGATCATGAGTCGACCGGGAGACCCCTCATACGGATTGCTCTCATACGGATTATTGTCGTGATGTACCGGTATCCGTCGACCCCCGGGTCGGCGTCATCCGGAAATAATCGACAATAATCCGTATCACTGTTTTTCACTACGACCGCCTGACTGGGGGGCGGTCGATGTGGAATGGCTGAGAGCAATCCGTATCAAGAGGGAGCACTCTCCGAAAGATTTCGAAAGCAAACGCGGCCGTCCGTTAGAACGGGAGCCTGCGTCGACTTAGCTCGCGGCGATGACGTCGTCGATGCGGACGATCATCGTCGCGGCCTCGGTGGCGGACTCGACGGCCTCGTGTTTGACGGCAGCGGGGTCGATCACGCCGTGTTCGAGGGGATCGGCAATGACGCCGGTCTGGCCCTCACTGATGACGCCCGAGAGGTCGTCGTCCTCGTAGGCCGACCGGAGGTCGACCAACGCGTCGATCGGATCCATGCCCGTGTTCGTCGCGAGCGTCCGCGGGACCACGTCGACAGCGTCGGCGAAGGCCTCGACGGCCAGTTGCTTGCGGCCTTCGATAGTCGCAGCGTGCGAACGGACGTAGTCGGCGACGGCGACCTCGGTGGCGCCCGCACCGGGGACGACACCGCCACGCTCGAGGGCGGCGGTGACGACGTCCAGTGCGTCCATAATGGCGCGTTCGAGTTCGTCGACGACGTGCTCGGTTCCGCCGCGGGCGAAGACCGTCACGGCCTCGGCGGCCGCGCCGCCCTCGACGAAGGTGAGGTCCTCCTCACCGTAGGCGCGAACGCTTATCGATTCTGCCTCACCGAATTCGTCGGTTTCGAGATCCTCGACAGAGGCGACCCGGCTCGCGCCGGTCGCGCCGGCGATCGCCTCGAGGTCGTCGACGCCGTCTAAGGCCAGTACGCCTTCCTTCGCGAGGTAGGCGGCGACGCGGTCCTCGACGTCGCCGGAGACGAACGCGACGTCGACACCGAGATCGGCGAGTGCGTCGGCGTACCCGCGCAGTTCATTCTCTTCGGCCTCAATAGCGGCGTTGAGCTGGTCGACGCTGTTGACGTTGTACTCGGCGTCGATGTTACTTTCCTTGAGATCGATGTCGCCGTCGATGACGGCGATCGACGCGTCCTCGACTGTCCGGGGCATGTTGTCGTGGACGGGCTCCTCGTCCACGATGACACCCTCGACGAGTTCGGTCGCGCTCGAGGAAGATCCAACCTGCGTATGGATCGTGATGTTTTCGCGTTCGACGCGGCCGTCACGGACGTGCCTGATCGCCTCGACGACCGTCTCGGCCAGCGCCTCGGCGGCAACGTCGCCGGTCCCCTTGCCGGTCATGCTGGACTCGGCAACCTCGACCAGCGACTCGTCGTCCAGATCACCGTCGACGACGAGATCATCGATAGCCTCGCGGGCGAGACGCGCGGCCTCGTGATACCCCTCGACGATCGTCGTCGCGTGGACATCGTCGTCGAGTAAGTCCTCGGCCTTTGCGAGCAGTTCGCCCGTGAGGATCGAGGCAGTGGTCGTCCCGTCGCCGACCTCCTCCTCCTGGGTCTCGGCGACCTCGACGATCATGTTCGCCGCGGGATGCTCGATATCCATCTCGTCTAAGATGGTCGCACCGTCGTTCGTGATGACGACGTCGCCGTCGTCTGAGACGAGCATCTTGTCCATCCCGCGGGGACCGAGCGTCGTTCGTACCGCCTCGCTGACTGCTTTCCCGGCCGAGATGTTCGAACTCTGTGCGTCTTTCCCCTGTGTCCGCTGGGAATCTTCGCTGAGAATAAACATCGGCTGACCGCCCATGCGCTGCTGTCCAGACTGTGACATAATTGGATCCTCGTATGAATGGTCGATTGCGGTTCTATATAAAAATTGCTATTCCGTGGTATCAGATCGCGGCGCCGAACCGACCACAGCCCGCCTGCCCCATCAGTGTGGGGATGGTCGATCCGCATCAATAAATAACATATTTTTCCGTTTACGATCGATACTTACGAGCAGGGCGTAATATGGTAGACGATGGCTCACACGCACGACGCGATGGGCGATACGGCCAGGACACGCGCTACGTACGTGTGTCCGGAATGCGGTGCGATCGTTACGGCCGAGACACATCCGGGAGAGTGCGCAATGTGTGGCAAACCGTTCCAGACCCACAGATCGATCCAGACCCGGGCGACCGCCTTTGACTGACTCACTCGTCTCCATGGTCGCCACAAGTCAATTCAGATCAGGACAGTCAGGTCGATGTCACTCCTCGATGGGACACCCATGAGTGGAGATACTCAACAGGCTCCGGTGGACGGAGCGTCGTTCGGGCTCGGGGAACAGCCGCTCGTGGATCGCATCAGGCGTGCAGGAATAGCCGGGGCCGGCGGTGCCGGGTTCCCCGCCTACGCCAAGTGGAAGCGCATCGACGAGGTCGACGGGCTATTGCTCAATCACCAGGAGAGCGAACCGGACTTCGTCAAAGACCGCTGGATCGGACGGGAACACGCCGAAACGCTAGCTGCGTTCTGTGACGCATTCCTGGAGACGGTTCTGGATCGCGTCGTGATCGGGACCAAAGAGCACTACCGGGGCGTCTGGCTCGGTGCCCTGGAGGAAGCGACTGACGCGACGGTCTACGAACCCGAGGAGTTACCGATCGACGACGGAGAAACAGGCATTATTGTTGCCTGCACCGGGGACCGCTACGAGTACGGGATGGAGAGCGTCCTGTTGCGGACGGTGGCGGACACCGTCATCGGCCGTGACCTGCCGATGGATCACGGCTGGATCGTCCAGAACACCGAGACGTTCTACAATATCGCTCTGGCGCTGGGCGACGGAAAACCAGTGACACACAAGCTAATCCACGTCGACGGCGACACCCCCCGCCACCGATTCCTCAGGGTACCTGTCGGCACACCGGCGACGGAGCTCCTCGCGGCCGCGGGCCGACCCGGCGGGCCCGGCTCCCACGAGATTCTCGCCGACGGGGGGCCAGGCTGGAGTTTCGAGATTGAACGGGATCCCGACATGTTCGGCGTCACCAAGCGGACGAACTGCCTGTTGATCATCGACGAGACACTGGCCGAGGACAACCGGATCGGCAACGGCCGCATCAACATTCTCGGCCCCCAGGCCTGGAAGGGACGGACTCTCGAGGACGAACCGACCGGCCTGGAGCCGGATCGAGTCCGGATCCCGCTGTTGAGCAACCCCGACTACGAGGGCGTCGCCGACTACGCGAACCCGACGGTCTCCCCCGGCGACGACGTGACGGTGGGTGATCGGATCGCCCGACCTGCCGAGGACGCGATCAGCAACGCCCACCACGCCTCCATCGACGGGGAAGTCACGGCCGTCACAGAACACCACGTAACCATCGAAGGTCGGTGAGCCGTCAGTACCGGCCAGAACGGGAGACCAGTCACTCCCGTTCGAGCACGAGGACGTGCCGGTCCAGCGACCGATGGACGCGCCGTTCGAAGTGCGCGTCTACCGTCCAGCCGGCATCGGTCGCCACGCTATCCCACGGGCGATCGCCGACGACGACCGCCCGGGGGGCGAGTCGCTGTGCCTCCCTGAGCGCGTCAGCGAGCAACGACGCGAGATCGTCCCCGGTGATCTTCGTCTGTCGGCCGTAGGGCGCGTCGAAGACGACCGCGTCGACGGCCTCGTCCCGGAACGGGAGCCGTCCCGCGTCCCCCCGGCAGACGTCGAAGCTGTCTCCGACGAGCGCGATCAGGTTTTCCCGGGTCCCCCGCACCATCTTCGGCAGGGCATCGGCGCCCAGGACGTCGGCCCCGACCAATCCCGCCTCGATCAATAGCCCGCCCGTTCCACACATCGGATCGAGGATCGTCGCGCCGGGACGGGCACCGGCGACGTTAACCAGCGCGCGTGCGAGCGTGGGATCCATGCTCCCGGGCTGGAAGAACGGACGATCGGTCGGTGCGCGCTCGGTGAATTGCCGGTCGGGCTCGTCGAGGAGCCATCCCAACGCACAGACGCGTTCCTTCCCGTGGGACATGAGTTCGACTGCATCCTCCGGTTGGGCGGACGGCGACCCGGCGAAGACAGCCCGGAGTTCGTGGTCCGGATCCTCCAGGTCCACCCTGAAACCCCCGTCGACGAGCACCGAGCCGAGTTCACGCTCGACGGCCTGGGTACTGATACCCGTCGCACCGCGGACGTCCCGTGCCCGTACCGCGACTGACCCGGTACGATCGAGCGATGTCTCCGCGAGGAGTTCACGGGCGCTCTCGATCGTCGGTGCAGTCATCCCGACAAGCTCGCTGACACGATGGGTCAACGCGAGTCGAGAGACGCGGTCGGTGATCGCACCCGCAGTCGCCAGGCCACCACCGACGACGGAGACGTCGCTGACGGCGCTCCCCGCCTCGTAGGCGGCGAAGGCATCGTCGGTGCCCGCCAGTTCCAGCAGGTACACGCCCGTAGCGAGTGTCCGTCGGCGCTTGTCTCTGGCGGTTGCCCGCCACGCAAGAGACGTGTCCGAGGGAACTGAACGTGTTGCTCCGAAGGGACTGATACAGATTATTGTAGATTATTTCCGGATGACACCGACCCGGGAGTCGACGGATACCGGTACATCACGACAATAATCCGTATGAGGGAGTTCGACAGACGATTCGTGCCCGTTCGCCCTTGCAATGGCCTGTACCCCGAATACTGGGGTGCTTATAAATCTTAAATACCAACCTTTATAAGACTTAAATACGATCTCCTATTCGAATCATGGCTGACCCCAAGGAAACGATCAACATCGAAAACGTGGTTGCTTCGACCGGGATCGGTCAGGAGCTCGATCTGCAGAGCGTCGCGATGGATCTGGAGGGCGCGGACTACGATCCCGAGCAGTTCCCCGGCCTCGTCTATCGCACGCAGGATCCCAAGTCGGCGGCGCTGATCTTCCGGTCGGGGAAGATCGTCTGTACCGGCGCGAAGAGCACCGACGACGTCCATCAGAGCTTGCGGATCGTCTTCGACAAACTGCGGGACCTGGAGATCCAAGTGGACGAGGATCCCGAGATCGTCGTCCAGAACATCGTCACGTCGGCGGACCTGGGTCGCAATCTCAACCTCAACGCCATCGCGATCGGGCTCGGCCTGGAGAACATCGAGTACGAACCCGAGCAGTTCCCCGGACTGGTCTATCGTCTGGAAGAACCCGACGTGGTCGCCCTGCTCTTTGGCTCGGGCAAGCTCGTCATCACCGGTGGCAAGGAACCCGACGACGCCCGCGAAGCCGTCGACAAGATCGTCTCCCGACTCGAGGAACTCGGACTGCTGGAATAACAACCGACAAACCGCTCCCCGTCGAAGGGCGGATATGCTCTCACTCGCGTCTTTTCGTCTCCTGTCGCTCCCGAACATTCCTCTCGGAGCGATTGCGTCACAGATTGGGTCGGCCGGGGACGAGACGATGCTACAGACTGGTCCGATCGGCGGGGGACTCGCTGCCCTCGTCGGCGTGTTCCTGGCTGTCTCGCTGTTCTACGCTGTCACGTTGCACCTCGCTGCGACGTTCTTCCTCGGGGAGGTGCCTAGCCAGCGGGCCGCCTACGTCGGTCCCGTCCCCGCGGCCGTCTCGATCCTCCTCGGTCGATACGGCATGGAGAGCGTGGGGATCCTCTCGCAGGAACTCGGTGTGGTAGTCGTCCTCGTGACGACGCTGCTCGCCGACGCGATGGCGATCGCGAAGGTGTACGGTATCTCCAGGCGGGCAACGGCTGGGCTGACACTGTTGCACTTCGCGTTCGCAACTGTGTTGGGGTTCGCGCTGGCGAACCTGCTGGGATTCGCCTGAGAACAGGACGTGACTGACAGTGGTTCTACCCACATATCTGACAGTATCTCGGCTCAGAAATGCGTCGCACTCCGTTCAGCTTAGCTCCTCTCGAAGGATATCGTATGACTCCTTCAGTCGCTCTTGGTAGGCCGGTTTCTCCCAGGGATCCCACGTGTATTCAGCCGTCCGGACAACTGATCCGTCCCGGCCCGGAACTGCATCGACGACGTTCGTCGGCCCGTCCGTGACGGCAGCCCGTCCATCCCCGTCAGATCGCGGGGCGAACGTCGCGGCGCCGATCGTCACCCCGTCGAATCCGACGTTGTCGAGTCCCTCGTCCCAGTCGGTAGCGATCCGCTGTTTGCTGGACGGATCGGCGACGTTCAACAGGATCCACGGCAGTCGCCCTTCGACGACGTTGCCCGCCGCATCAACGTGGACGTCCGTCAACGAGTCGTAAGACGCCGCGTCGGGGTTGCCGTTGCCATACCGTAACTGACCGGTCTCGACGGCCTCGAAAGGGACCTCTTTGCCAGTCGCCGGGACCGTGTACCCCAGGTTGATCGGCTCCCGGACGGGAACGAATCCGGCGGACCCATCGCGGTATGCCTCGAGTGGGAGTCCAGCCTCGGTCCCGAACTCCCGGGCGAAAGCGTCGTATCGCGAATCGACGAGTAGCCGCGAGTCCCCGGGTCCGGCCAGGTGAACGACAAAATCCGCCGTTACGTCCGCATCCGTGCCCAGGGGCAAGGTCATCGTTCGGCCAGTCAGTCCGATAGTCACCAGTGCGTTCATGCTCGTCCAGTCGATCGGTTCCGGAAGATCCTCGAACTCGAGTCGATAGTTCAGCCCCTCCAGATCGTGTGTAACCTGCAGGCTCGTGAGCGTCCGCTCGGACCGTGCGTTCCCTTTCCGGGCCGGTTCGATCCTCGTCGCGTCTTCCCAGCCGTTCAGCGAGCCATCGAGTCTGACGCCATCGACTGGATCGAAAGCCAGCAGACCGAAGCGCTGTTCCGGCGTCTCGACGTTCGACCAGAACGGGCGTCGACCGGGGACCGAGCGGGCGTCGAGGTTCCACGTGCGCTTGAACCACTCGTTCTGCCAGGAGAAGACGATCCCACCAGCAGTCCCGGCCTGGACAACATCTTCGAACATCGCAGCGATGATCTCGCCCTGTTCTCGTTCCGTGTGACGGCCCTGGTGGCGACCGTGAACGTTCCGATGGGCGATCCCGCGGGAACTCGGGACACCGAACTCCGCCACCAGCACCGGGTGATCGGTCACCTCGACGAGATGGTTCAGGTATCCGGCGTAGTTGTTCCGGTCTCCGCGGTGATCGACGTACTCGACGTACGCCGGCGTCTCGTTCAGCAGATCCGGATAGTACGGGTAGACGTGATACGAACCAAGAGTCCCGGCATCGAAGGCGTCCGTCGATCGGATGGCGTCCGGATCGATGCTCGCGCTGTCCTCGTCCCGGAACGGTTCGTAGGGGTGTTCGAGCGGGTCCGTCGTCACCCAGTTGACGAACGAGACTGGTCGCTGGGTGTCGTACGCTTCGGACTCTCGAGCGACGATCCGCTCCAGACGACCCGCCAGCCAGCGCTCGAACGGCGAGCCATCCCGCGTCTGCAGGTACGTGCCCTCGTAGTCCCCCTCGTCACCGCGTTCGTTGGTCTCCGTGACGACTTCCGGCGGCCACTCGATCCCGAAAAGATAGCCGAGTGAGGCCTCGCTCACGTCGGCGTCGTAGCGTCCGGCTGCGTGACCGGGGCGTTCCGGAAGCGTCGTCTGTCCGTGAACCACGTCGACGGTCCGCTCCAGTTCGGCGTCGACTGTTTCCGACAGTTCTGTCGCGTCGCCAGCTTCCAGAAGGTCCCCGGTCGGGACCCACGTCCCCTGGAGCAACAACAGCGGATCGGACGTCCCCTCGTTGTAGGCCGCGAGCGCTCGATAGAAAGCCGGGGGATGGATGGTGTAGGTCCGGACGACGTTCGCGACGTCCCCAATAGCCGCGAGCCAGCGGTCGTACTCCGCGCGTGTGATCGCCGCCTCGCCGGGGAACCGTCCGGGCTTTGCCATTCCGAGGTTGAGGCCCCGAACGGAAAACGGTCGATAGACTCCGTTTCGTAACCGCTCGAACCCGTTCTCGCCGATTCTGAACCGCGGCCTCGCTTCACCGTGGGACGTGCATCCGGCGGTCGCGACGACGCTCGACGTCCCGACGGACGCGATGAATGTTCGCCGGTCCACACTACCCGTTCGTGGGCCATCGGTTTAGGTCCCCGCCTCCCGTGGTCTAGCCGGGAGGAGATTGTCGGCTGGCCAGAAGATGAGACGACTCTTCTCAATGCATACGCTCCCATTTTCCCAGGAGATTGAACCGGATACCAAAGCGAAGACAAATTCTATCTGATGAAGGAGCCGACGAGATCTGAGTCTCAACAGTCGGTCCGGTCCAGATACAACTTATCGGCCTTGTTTAGACGCCAGCGTTCAGCGGTCTGCCCCCTCGATCGCGCGTTCGA
>NZ_SPQG01000016.1:55891-67549 GCF_004944975.1 Halorhabdus amylolytica | reverse complement strand
AGAATCCCGAAAGTCAACGCGTCGAAGATTACATTACCGGCAAGTTCGGGTGATACCATGGCACGAGAGGCGTACCGCGAGGCGCTTGTGGCCCTCCGGGAAGCGATCCTCGAGATGGGAGATCTCGTCCTCGACCGTCTTGAGATGGCATTACAGGCCCTCGAAGCGGGTGAGGACGAACTCGCTCGCGAGGTCATCGAGGGCGACGAGGACGTGAACCGACGGTACCTCGAAGTCGAATCACAGTGTATCGACCTCTTCGCGCTGGAGCAACCCGTTGCCGGCGACCTCCGGTTCGTCGCGGCCAGTTTCAAGGTCATCACTGACCTCGAACGGGTCGGTGACCTGGCGGCGAACCTCGGCCGATACACGGTATCGAGCACCCGGACCAACGTGCCAGACATCGATGTCTCCGGGATCGGCCGGACGGCGGCCGATATGCTCGACGACGCCCTGGCGGCCTACGGGACCGAGGACGCGGTGGTCTGTCGGGCCGTCGCCGAGCGCGACGACGACCTGGATGCGCTGTGTCAGCGCGCGAGCGAACGGGTAGTCCGGGACCTGCTGGAACGCGATCCGGAGATGGACGCTTGGGACCTCGAAGCCGTCCTCGACGACGTCGCGAGCGTGCTGTTGACGATCCGGGACCTCGAACGCGTCGGCGATCACGCCGAAAACGTCGCCGCCCGGACGCTGTACGCCCTGGAAGGCGATCCGGAGTTGATCTACTGATGGAGACACGCAAGATACAGCGCGTGGGCGGTTCGACGTTTACCGTCTCGCTGCCCAAAGACTGGGCCCGAAAACAGGGCCTGGAGTCAGGCGAAGAGGTTCGACTATACACCCATCGCGACGGGTCGTTGATCGTCCGCGGCAGGCAGGCCGACGGCGGGAGGCTACAGTCGATCTCGCGGTCCCTCCCCGATCGAACGCCAGAGACCGTCGAACGGGCGATCCGATCAGCCTACGAAGCGGGATTCGAACGGATCACGCTCGTCGCCGAGACGGCGATCACCGACGAACAAAGTCGGGCAGCACGGAGTGTCGCACGAGGACTCGTCGGGATGGACATCGTCGAGTCGGGCGACGAAGCGGTAGTCGTCCGGGCCATGCTCGACCCGTCGGCCGTCTCGATCAGGCAATCGATCGAGCAGGCAGTTTCGATCGTGAGTTCGATGCTGCGAACCACGATCGACGGTCTGGCCGACGACGCTGCGGTCGCGTCACACGTCAGTGATCGGCGGCCGGATGTCGACCGACTACTCGCATTGATCCGGAGACACTACAACCGCTCGTTGGTTTCGTTCGGGGAACTCGACTCGCTGGGCGTCGACCGAGTCGCACTGTCTCGGCATCACCGGACCGCGAACCGGATCGAACGGAGCGCGACGGCGACCATCCACCTCGCGACTGTTCTCGACGACGTCACGCTGTCGGCCAGACAATGCGACGCAGTCGCTGATCGTCTGAACAGCTACCGATCGGCGCTGGAACACGCGACCAAACACGTCTCTGACGCCCACGACGGAGCAGTCATTCCAGCCGACGAATCCGCCAGACAGCCGGTTGCCAACCCCTCGGAAGGCGAGGCGTCGCTGGCGCGGATCGACGACGCCCTCGACCGACTCGACGATCACGTTCGGGCGATCGAGCGAATCAGTGCCCAACCATCCGTCACCGGCGACACCGACCCGTAGCGCGAGTGCCACGTAGGGATCCAGAGACCTATGTAGCACTCATCGCGGTAACAGCGCGGAAACTCACCCGTTCACGGGTGGGAGAAAGCGCGTACGCTCCGTGTGACAACCCACCGACTACGACAGGGCCGACCTCTCGAATATTTTTGAACCATCAAGAACACAGCTGATGTATGGAGAAACGGTGTACTGTCCCGGTCAAACTCGACGTGGACAGTGACGACGCCGCACCCCTCGAAGAGACTGTAGAGGAGTTCCTGTGGGCCGCCAACTACGTCACACGCGACGCTTTCGAGGGTGAATACGTCACCACAAGCAAAACGACGCTTCACGACGACACCTACGAGGACGTGCGCGACGAGACAGCGTTACACAGCAACCACGTCCAAACCGCTTGGAACAAGGCCGCTGACGCCCGAAAAAGCGTTGTAGAGACGTGGAAACAGGGCGAGAAGGCGCCGATGCCGCTAGTCGAGGGCACGACGTCACCTTCGAGAGATCAGCCCTGACAGCGATTGCGGTGATACCGGATCGTCTCCAGACACGCAGCGACGTCGGCAAGGACCGGTGTCGTCGTCTCCATGTCGTCATAAAGGTATTCGAGAAGTTCGAGTTCGGTCCCGTCGACGTCGGCCACTGACCGGCCGTGTATCTGTTCCTGTCGCTCCGTCGCGAGATCGGCACATCGCGACTCCAGCCGTTCGAGCGTCCTGTCGATCCGTGACAGTGATTCGGTTTCCGATGTCGAATCGATCCGGGACCCCACCTCGACGGCTGTCGTTTCGATTCCGTCGAGTCGCTCCGCGTATCGCCCCAGGCTGTCCCGTTCACGTTCGACGTACTGGCACAACCGACTGCGTTCGTCGCGGGCGCGCTTGCAGGCGTCGACGAACGCGTTGTAGACAGTCGGCACGAGTGTCTCGCCGTCGACGATCTGTCGAGCCAGCGGGTGCCCACATTCGGCCGCCAGGTTCTCCCGGAGGGACTCACCGTACTCCGAATCGTAGTGTACAACCCCCATGACCGTCTCGCGATACGCCGTTCGGAGCTTCTGGAGGCGCCGCGACGACTGGCTAGCTACCGATCGGACGACTGTCGTCGATCCACCCGTCCGGACGGTCGTCGGACCGGGTCCGTCGACCTGGATCCGGCTGACCCTGGTCAGGAGCGTTCGGAACGCATCGCGTTCCGTGTCCAAGAGCTCACACTCCCGTTGGGCACGGGTGAGCGCCCGTTCGATCGTCGGTTGAGTCGTCTCCGTCATCGACGGACACACCTCGATCGAGTGGTTCCGTGCCGGCCGACTGGACCACGTTTCTCCCGTCGCCGCCGGCCGACCGCCGCTGCTCGCGGATGGGTCCAGTCCAGAGGGCCGAACCGTCGCGCTGAAAGGGGGATCGACAACACACCGATTGCTGGATCATCGTTCCCCCTTAGGTGCTACTATGAGTCCTATATGCAGCTATATCCTGGCATATACGACTCGTTGGATCGACAACGACGGGGAACAAGGGAACCGAATGAGCCTTCGGAGACGGCTGACAGGGATAGCGTATCAACCGATCTGCCTCCGTCGGCCCGAAACAGAGCAATATTCGGCCGTATCGTCCGTTCACTCTTCGAGTGTAGTGAGGCGACGCGTGTCGATCGGATCCTCCACGTCACCCATGACCGATTCCAGCAAGTCCGTCACTGTCACCATGCCCACAACCTCGCCGTCCTCGATAACCAGGGCAAGTTCCTGGTTCTCGGCCTGGAACTGATCGATCGCGTCGCTGACGTCGACGTCCGGCGAGAGTGTCATCGGCGGCGCCGCGAGATCGGCAAAGTCCATGTCTCCCGTGGCGACCTCTTCCCGATAGCGCGTCAGGACAGGCACGTAAATGATCCCCACGAAGTCGGCCAATCCCTCGCCGATCAGCGGATAGCGGGTGTGTGGATGCTCCTCCATCAGGCGGAAGTTCTCCGCGGGATCGACGTCCGTCGAGAGAGCGACGATCTCCTCGGCGTCGATCATGACCTCTCGAACCGGCTGCTCGCCGATCGCCAGTGCATTCATCACTTCCTCGCGGCGTTCCTCGTTGAGGCCACCCTCTTCGAGGGCAGATCCCACGCGGTTGCGCAGGTCCGCTCGGGACTCGATGACGTCCTCCTCGGTCTCGAGCCACGCGCCCGTCATCTCGACACCGAACAGTTTCAGTGTGAGTTTGGCGATGCCGTCGCCCAGCGAGATGATGGGGGAGATCAGGAAGTGAAACCAGTACAGCGGGACGGCGCCGTACTTCGAAACCCAGCGCGAACGCTCGACGCCGAGGTACGTCGGCGTCTGCTCGCCGTGGGTCAGATGGACGAGATTGATGATGAGGAAGGCGATGATCCCACCCGAACCGATCGACGCCAGGACGGTGTTGTGGAACAGCGGTTCAAAGATCGCCGCCAGCGCCGGCTCGGCGACGATCCCGACGGCGATGCTGGAGGCTGTGATCCCGACCTGACAGGTCGTCAGATACAGTTCGAGGTCCTGGGTCATCTCCCAGGCGCGCCGGAGTCCGGGGTGGGAACCGTCACCAACGAACTCCTCTTCGGTGTACTGGCGGGCACGCGTCAGGGCGAACTCGATCGCGACGAAGAAGCCGTTGGTCAGGATGAGGGCCACACCGGCTACTAGGCGGACAGTGAGTTCGAACGATTCCATCGGGCCCTGATTGTGTCAGGGAGGGTTTATATGTGGCGTTCGATGGGATCGGCACGGACTGCTGTCGCGACAATCCAGGTCGCTCAGCTGACGGCACCGTCACTCCGCCAGACGCCAGCTGTACTCGCGACGAGGGCGCCGAAGACGACGACCCCGGCTAGCAGATAGGCCGCGCGATGGACCGTCGATCCGGCGAGCAGGTGACGACCTAGATAGACCGTCGGGACCAGCGCGACGACGGCGACAACGGGAGCGTGACGATATCGCGCCGGGAACGCCGGGCGGCCGACCACCACGAGCGCAACCACCGCGAGGACGAGTACGAGCAAGACTGCGTACTGCAGCGTCTGGACCACCGGCGTGTAACTGCTGATGAACGGCGGCGTCAGCAGGACCTGGACGGGGAAGAGCGCCAGCGTGACGACGGCAGCGGCTCTGAGATGTCGCCGCCGAATCACGTCCGCCCAGCTCGTCACCAGCGCGAACGCGAACGCGGCGAAGATGGTAAAGGCCGTCCAGAAGTGGGCTGTCAACACGGGGAAGGTGAAGTTGACGACCGTCTGTTGGCCGAGAACGACCTGTAGGGGCGTCAGGAGGGCGCCGACCGTCAGCGCGTTGCGGATCTTCGGGGGGACGTCCCGGCGCCAGGCCTCGATCGCCGACCCGACGATGAACAGCCCGCCGACGCCGGCGACGACGCGGTGGATCCACTCGAAGAAACTCGGGAACGACTCGGGGAAGAGGTTCAGGATACCACCGTCACAGACCGGCCAGCGCGCCTCACAGGCCAGCCCCGCCCCGTAGGACTTCGTCGCGATCCCCAGCAGGATCGTCGCGAAGACGAACGCCGTCGTGACGGCAACGAGATAACGAAACCGCCGATTCATGGGGAACCATTGGATCGGGATCCACTTAGCCTCCGTCATTCCGGCGAGTCATCTTCCGTTGATCATGCGGCCCTCCCACATACCTTTTTGTCGCTGGCTGACAGGCATTTCCCATGGGACTCGAAGAGGACGCACGCGAGTATCACCGACGCGAACCGCCCGGGAAACTCGAGATCGCCACGACCAAGCCGACCAACACTCAACGGGACCTCAGTCTGGCGTACTCGCCGGGTGTCGCCGGCCCGTGCCGGGAGATCGACGCCGACCCGACCGACGTCTTCGAGTACACCTCGAAGGGAAACCTCGTCGCCGTCGTCTCGAACGGCAGCGCGACGCTTGGCCTGGGTGACATCGGACCGCTCGCTTCCAAGCCAGTCATGGAGGGCAAAGGCGTGTTGTTCAAGCGCTTCGCAGACGTCGATGTCTTCGACCTGGAGGTCGACACCGAGGATCCTGCAGAGATAATCAACATCGTCGAGGCCTTAGAGCCCACGTTCGGCGGTATCAACCTCGAAGATATCGCCGCGCCGGCGTGTTTCACCGTCGAAGAGGCACTCAAGGAATCGCTGTCGATCCCCGTCTTTCACGACGACCAACACGGGACGGCGATCATCTCGGGGGCAGCGCTCCTGAACGCCGCCGACATCGTCGGAAAGGGCCTCGCCGACCTCGACGTGGTGTTCTCGGGCGCCGGGGCGAGCGCGATCGCGACGGCACGCTTCTTCGATTCGCTGGGCGTCCCGCGAGAGCGGATCACGATGGTCGACTCCGGCGGGATCGTGACTGGGGAGCGGGCCGCGGCCGGCGACGTCAACGAGTACAAGGCCGAGTTCGCGAGCGATCGACCGGCGGGTGATCTGGCCGACGCGATGGACGGCGCGGATGTCTTCGTCGGCCTGTCGGTCGGCGGGATCGTCGACCCGGAGATGGTCGCCTCGATGGCCGAGGATCCGATGGTCTTCCCGATGGCCAACCCTGACCCGGAGATCGACTATCCCGACGCGAAGGCGGCTGGCAAGGGGACGACCATCGTCGCGACCGGCCGATCAGACTACCCGAACCAGGTCAACAACGTTCTCGGGTTTCCCTTCATCTTCCGGGGGGCCCTGGACGCCCGCGCTCGCACTATCAACGAGGAGATGAAGGTCGCTGCCGCCGAGGCGCTGGCCGCGCTGGCCCGCGAGGACGTCCCGGACGCAGTCGTGAGCGCCTACGGCGGCGAACCGATCCAGTTCGGTCCCGAGTACGTCATTCCCAAGCCACTGGACCCACGGGTCCTCTTCGAGGTGGCCCCTGCCGTCGCCAGGGCTGCCATCGAGTCCGGTGGGGCACGTCGTAAACCCGACCTCGACACCTACGTCGAGTCCCTGGAAGCACGGCTGGGCAAGTCCCGGGAGATGATGCGAATCGTCCTCAACAAGGCAAAGAGCGATCCCCAACGCGTGGTTCTCGCCGAGGGCAACGACGACGCGATGATCCGGGCGGCCTACCAGCTCGTCGACCGGGGAATCGCCGAGCCGATCCTCGTGGGCGATCGCGAGTGGATCCGGGCGAGCGCAGATCGCCTCGGTCTCTCGTTCGATCCGACGGTAGTCGACCTGAGCGACGAGGACGTCGACCGGTACGCCGATCGCCTCTACGAACTCCGCAAGCGGAAAGGTGTCTCCCGCAACGAGGCGCGGGAACTGCTGACCGACGGGGACTACCTCGCCAGTGTCATGGTCGAAACCGGCGACGCCGACGCCATGCTGACGGGTGCGACCAACCACTATCCCTCCGCGTTGCGCCCGCCACTGGAAGTCGTCGGAACGGCCCCCGACACCGACTACGTCGCAGGCGTGTACATGCTCACCTTCCGGAACCAGGTGCTGTTCGTCGCCGACGCGACCGTCAACCCTGACCCGAACGCGGACGTGCTGACCGAAATCACCTGCCATACGGCCGAGCTCGCCCGGCAGTTCAACGTCGACCCGCGGGCGGCGTTGCTGTCCTACAGTGACTTCGGAAGCGTCGACGACGAGCGGACCAGAGTCCCGCGGGAGGCCGCCCGACGGCTGCGAGACGATCCGACGGTTGAGGTCCCCGTCGACGGCGAGATGCAGGCCGACACGGCCCTGCTCCGTGAGGCCCTGACGGGTACCTACGAGTTTTCCGACCTCGACGATCCGGCCAACGTCCTGATCTTCCCGAGCCTCGAAGCAGGTAACATTGCCTACAAACTACTCCAGAACCTCGCGGGAGCCGGCGCAGTCGGGCCGATGCTGGCGGGGATGGACCGCCCCGTCCACGTCGTCCAGCACGGCGACGACGTCGAGGACATCGTCAACCTGGCCGGTGTAGCGGTCGTCGACGCCCAGGCGGAGCAGTAACTCGCCGCGGGCCGACGTTCCCTACCGACGGACTCAGTCGTCAATCGGGCACCACAGGTGGAAGCCGAACCGATCAGTCGTCGGTCGGGTACCACAGGTGGAAGTTGAACCCATCCCGAACCGATCAGTCGTCGGCCGGTCGATCGGCGCGTGAGGGTGGCGGAACACGCTCGTCGCCGCTCCGGGGCGGTTCGGGCCGGAGACACTGCTCGGGTTCGTGATTGACGTGGGCGTACTCCGCGGGCGTGTTGGCGAGGGGATGGGCCGGATTTACGCCGCTGTCGATCCGTGCCGCTCGGAGTGACTCGAATCCGCTGATCCGGGCTCTGATCCCCCGCCAGTGGTGACGGGTCGCGGGCGGGACGGAAAGTCGGTGGGGCGTCTCGTTGTCGGGGTGGCGGGCGGCCAGTCTCGCCGCGTTGACGTTGCCGGCCAGTTCGTCGTGGTCGACGAGGACGCCCACCCGAGCCCGTCGGGGTGCCCGCGCCGCGAGGACGTCCAGCCCGAGGTGCAACGCCCGATACTCCGCGACGTTGTTGTCCGGCACCACGTCGGGCACTGACAGGCGAGCGACGCGCTCGCCGTCCCTGGTCTCGATCACGACGCCGAGTCCGCCCTCGGAACCCCGGAAGGAACCGTCAGTCGCCAGGTAGAAGTCACGGTGGTGTGTCCGCGGCGGATGGGCGATGTGGGGCGTCGGAGAATCGTCGAACAGGTCGCGCAACGTCGGCCGGCCGTATGCGGCCATGTCTATCGTTCGCGGGCGAGGCCTTGTAAATCTTCCTTGGATGGTAATCGTTGCCAAACGTAGATCTTCCTCGGATCCCGAAGTGTAGTCTGGGACGATACGATCGAACTCTCCACGCGGCCCAGCTATCCGATCCAGAGTCCGAGTCGGGACGTTCTTCAGGCGCGGAACCGAACTCTGGCAGGATGACACCGGACCTCTTCTCGCCGCTTGAACTGCGCGACGTAGCCGCCCCCAACCGCGTGATGGTCTCGCCGATGTGCCAGTACTCCTGTGAGGAACGCGACGGAATCCCGACCGACTGGCACCGCGTCCACCTCGGTAGCCGGGCCGTCGGCGGTGCGGGGATCGTCATGAGCGAGGCGACGGGGGTCGAGCCGCGTGGTCGCATCTCCCCGGCGGACACCGGGATCTGGTCGGACGAACAGGTCGAGGCCTGGCAACCGATCACGGAGTTCATCTCCGGACAGGGAGCGATCCCGGCGATCCAGCTGGCCCACGCGGGCCGGAAAGCGTCCAAGACCCGGCCCTGGGAGGGTAGCGAGCCCGTCCAGCCGGCCGACGGCGGCTGGGAGACGATCGGCCCGAGCGGAACGGCCTGGCCCTACGACGATCCGGCACCGCCCCATCGCCGTATGGATCAAGAAGACATCGCGGACGTGATCGAGGCCTTCCGGACGGGAGCCGAGAACGCCCTGACGGCCGGCTTCGAGATCGCGGAGGTCCACGCCGCCCACGGGTATCTCCTCCACGAGTTCCTCTCGCCGGTCACCAACGACCGCGACGACGAGTACGGCGGGAACTTCGAGAACCGGACGCGACTGCTCCGGGAGGTCGTCGCGGCTGTCCGGGCGGTCTGGCCAGACGGAAAGCCCGTGTTCGTCCGGATCTCCGCGACGGACTGGTTCGACGATCAGGACTCCTGGACGCTCGAACAGTCCGTCCGGCTGGCCGGCGACCTCGCCGCGGCCGGCGTCGACCTGATCGACGTGAGTTCCGGCGGCATCGCGCCGGACTCCTCTCCCACCGATGCCGGGCCCGGCTATCAGGTACCCCACGCCGAACGTCTTCGGGAGGAGACGCCGTCTTCGCTACGCGTCGGTGCTGTCGGCGCGATCACGACATCACAGCAGGCAGACGAGCTCGTCCGGAACGAACGTGCCGACCTGGCGATCGTCGGCCGGGAGCACCTCCGGGACCCGTACTTCACGTTGCGGGCGGCGGCCGAACTCGACGCCCTGGACCGCGTTCGCGTGCCGCCCCAGTACGACCGCGCTTTCTGAGACAGGCTTTTCCGGGAACCGGACGTACTTGCCGGTATGGTCGAACGGATCCTGTTCCCGACGGACGGCAGCGCGGGCGCGATGTCGACGCTCGAACACGCCCTGGATCTGGCGGCGGATCACGACGCTGGCGTCCACATCCTGACCGTCGACGGGGGCGGCGGGGAGCCCCCGGGACGGGAGGTCCTCGAACTGGCGACGGACCGTGTCCGGGATCGGGGTCTCGAAGTCGAGACGACGCTCCGGGAGGGGCGCCCGTACCGGGAAATCCTCGACCTCGCCGAGGAGGCGGGCATCGACCTGATCGTGATGCCGACCCACGGACGGACCGGACTGGAACGACTTCTGTTGGGAAGCGTCACGGCCCGGGTCATGCGACTCGCCGACGTACCCGTCCTCACCGCCTGTCCCGACGCCGAGTTGCGCTATCCCTACCGACGCGTCCTGGTCCCGACCGACGGAAGCCAGTGTGCGGCTGCGGCCCTGGACGTCGGCGTCGAACTGGCCGAAACGGCAAACGTCCCGCTTTCGGCACTGTCGGTCGTCGAAACGCCCGGGTCGGACGGCAACGTTCACCCGTCGGGCGAACGCGAGCGCCGAGAAAACCTGGCCGAACGGGCCGTCGAGTCGGCCGCGTCGACTGCCCGCGGACGGGTCTCCGAGGTTTCGACCGCCGTCGTTGGCGGCCGTTCGATCCCGGCGACGATCCGGGAACACGCCGCGGAAGAGCGGGCCGATCTGATCGTGCTCGGGACGCACGGCCGAGCCGGACTGGATCGTTATCTCTTCGGTGGTGTCACGGAAAAGCTGGTCCGGACGTCCGACGTACCCGTCTTGACCGTCAGGGAACCGGAAGGCGAGTGAGTGACGCCCTCGTCAAGTGAACGGCTGTCACAGCGATACGCCGACGTCCGCAGCGACGTCCCTGACGTGGGTCGTCGCCCGCTCGTAGGCTGTCTCGCTCTCTAGGTGTTCGAGCAGAATCGGGACGTCGAGGCCGTGGTCGTCCAGTGCCGACAGCAGGGTGTGGATGTCGAACTCGCCGTCGCCAGGGACGACTTCGTCGATGTGGACGGTCAGTTCGTGGCGTACTATCGCGTCCTTGAGGTGGACGACGGCGATGTCCGCGGCAAAAGCTTCGACGAACTCACGGACGAACTCGGCATTGTGGGCGACTCGTTCCGGACTGGTGAGCATGTTCACCGGATCGAAGTGGACGCCGAACGCCTCGCGATCGACCGCCTCGAGGAGCCGCCGCTGGCTCTCGATCGAGTGGGGCGGCACCGACGGCATCGGCTCGAGCGTATAGACCGTCCGAGTCGGCTCGACACGGTCGATGATCTCCCTGACGGACTCGACAATGCGGTCGAACGTTTCCGCCGAGAAGTTCGCGGAATGGGGGCCATCCCACGCGTCGCCGCGCGAACCGGCAACGTTGACACAGCAAGTCGCACCGAGTTCCTCGGCGAGTTCGAGGTGCCGGGCGCAGGCGTCGATCGCCCGTTCGCGCTCGTCGGAATCGTCGCTGATCGGATTGCTCCCCCAGGCACCGACCTCGGCGATCTCGACGCCCGCCGCTGCGGCCGTCTCGCGATAGTCTGCTACCGTCTCGGCGTCGGCGTCCGAATCGATCGGCGCCGGAGCCGTCCGATATCCGCCGTCATCGAGTGCGTCGATCCAGGAGTCGGGATCGTTCCCCCCAACGTCGGCGTTGACTCCGAGTCGCATACCTCGACCCCGTTCGGCCGGGAGAAAAACCTGCCGGCGAACCCGGTTCGAACTCTCCTGGACCCACCAGCCCGCGCGACGACGATCTGATGACGACAGTTGTCTCGACGTCCGGTTGGTCGACCGTGTCCGACAGAATCGTCAGGCCGACGCCGTCCGAGTTGAATGTGATTCTCACGCATAGGAATTCCACACTCCGTATCCCACCGTTCGATCTCCCTGGGGAGAAATCAATCGTGATAATTTGTCCG